>NZ_JBSRRK010000001.1:0-1354883 GCF_053890955.1 Vibrio sp. JZG120 | reverse complement strand
CTGTTGCTGTTGCTGTTGCTGTTGCTGTTGCTGTTGCTGTTGCTGTTGCTGTTGCTGTTGCTGTTGCTGTTGCTGTTGCTGTTTCAGCTTCTGTTCCACAACCGACAAGTTTTTCTTTGCAGCTTCAAAGTTGGGCTTTTCTTCAAGCAGTTTTTTATAAAGCTCTGCCGCTTCTTCTAATTGACCATTTTGCGCCAGAGAGTTGGCAAGGTTATAGCGGCCGTTAGGAGAGGCGTCATGAGAAAATGCTTCAATAGCGGCTTCGTAGTCACCTTTTTGGTAACTGGCGGCTCCTTTCCAGCTTGGGTTTGTAAATAGGTTTTGAGCTTGTTCATACTCACCTTGCTTGTAGAGTTCCGCTCCTCGTTGATCGGCATTTAAGAACGGATTTGCTTCGGCGTGTTGTGTCCAAGTCATCGGTATTGCTGTTGCCACAAGCATCCAAATCAGGCCGCGTCGAAACAGTAAAGCTGCAGGCAGAAGTAACAGCGGCAGCAACCAAAAGCCACCGTTTAAGCGAGAGTCAGTGCTCACTTCTTCACTCTTCTTGGCCGAAAGTTGACTGCCAACGTTGCTCGTAAAGGCCGAAATGTTCTCAACATCGCGATTGGTGTGCTGAATAGGAACAAAAATTCCACCTGTTTTCTTTGCTAGTATTTGCAAATTCTTCAGATTTGTTTTCGCTACGACTGTTGTGCCTTGTGCAGTTTTTAAAAGAGAACCATCGGGTAGGGCAATGGGAGCACCATTAGCGGTTCCTACTGCAAGAACAGAGATCCGAATGTTTTTACCTTCGACTAAATTCAACGCGCGAGACAGTTCTGACTCATCAAGGTCATCAGCTAACACGATGATGTCGCCTTGTTGCACACCTGCTTGAGAGAACTGGTTGAGCGCTAATTCAATTGCGGAAGGCAGGTTTGCCCCTTGAAAAGGCATTAGCTCTGGTGACAAATTCTCGATAATGCCGGCAAGCGTACTGGAATCAGTCGTCAGTGGACTTAAGTTATAGGCATCGCCAGCGTAAGCAATAAGACCTGTAGCCCCCTCTTTCCATTTAGGAAGTAAGTCCAGCGCCTTATAACGTGTTTGCGCGAGTCGATTAGGCTTGATGTCCGTAGCGAACATCGAGCGAGACATATCAAGCACTAAAATGCGGTTTTGGTTTAACTCAAAGCTTGGGCGAGCGTTGGATTGCCAGCTTGGTCCCGCTAGCGCAATGCAGGCAAGCGCCCAAGCTACGCCCCAGAGAATAAAATAGTGTTTGGACTGCGTGTTTTGTCCGAGCACTTTAGCTAGGTGAGGGGCAATCAGTGTCGATTTTTTTGCTCTAAATTTGTGATTGAGCAAGAGCGCAATAGGGATTGCGATAAGCCCCAAAAGCCAAGAAGGGTTAAGGAAAATAAACTCAGCCATGTTTTCTCCTCAGTAGGAATAACAATACCGACAGTACGAATGCAGCGCTTAATGGGTATGGGAACCATTCTGACTGCGGACGCCAAGTTTGCGTGTCGCTTGACACGGGCTCGAGCTGGTTGATCGTGTCGTAGATCTTTTCGAGCTGATCAGTATCTCGCGCCCGAAAATATTGTCCACCAGTCATCTTTGCCACTTTAGTTAGTGTTTGCTCATCCAAGTCGGCTGCGGTGTTAACCTTACGAGTCATGAAAAACTCTTTCACCATCATTTCACCAGCACCTACGCCTACGGTGTAAATGGTCGCTTTGTATTTTTTTGCGATTTCCGCTGCTTCGAGCGGTTCGAGCACACCGGCAGTATTGCTGCCGTCACTAAGCAAAATCATGACTCGTTGTGGAGCATCACTGTCTACAAAAGTTTTCGTGCCTAGACCAATACCATCACCAATGGCGGTTCGTTGACCAACCAAGCCGATGACGGTTTGATTAATCTGCTGCATGACGGTTTTACGGTCTGCAGTGAGTGGCGTTTGCAAATACGCGTGATCGCCAAACAAAACAACCCCGAGACGGTCGCCTTTTCGCTTTGCCACGAAATCAGACAGAACTTTTTTGACAGCGGTGAGGCGGTCGATGTATTCGCCGTTGAGCTCCATGTCTTCTTGCTGCATCGAGCCAGATAGGTCGACGACTAACATCAAGTCCCGATATTTGGGTTGGAACTCAACTGGATCACCAAACCAAACTGGACGCGCACAAGCAATGATAAGAAGAACCCAGATCGCCATTGATAGTGATTTTTGCAGGGCTTGCCTAGGCTTGCTGCCATTCTCATTAGTTGGTAAGTACGCCAATTTGATCTCGGCTTGTTGAGATTCTTGTGGCAGGAGCTTGTATACCAGCCAGGGGACAGGCAGCAAAAATAGTGCCCACCACCAGACAAATTCAATGTTTAGCCATTGGGCAAGATCGGTTATGAGTGTTTGCTCAGTCACGGTTATTTGCCTTTTTCTTTGGTGGCAAAGCGTGAGTTATCCAAAAGACACAATCATCGACCAAGCTTTGATGATTTTCTTGAGAGGATTTCTGATACAGCGCTTCTTGCCACTGATGTTGTTTGTCTACGAATCGAGTTTCTTTGGTATGGCTATCGAGAAATTCATACCAAGCGATTCCAGTTAATGGCGCGATTTCTTCACGCGGAAAGTAACTCAATGCCGCCTGACGCAATATTTCTAGAGCAGAGGAAGGGGTATGAGGTGTGACAGATTGAGTTAAAAGTTTTAAGGCTGCCTTTTGCGCGCGTAGGCGTTTTTTACGCCACTTCGTATAAAGATAAATGCTGAAAACGAAAAGTACGGTGGCCGCAAGCACTGCCCACCATCCCCAAGCGAGCGGAAACCAATCCGGAGCGTTTGGTAAAATCAGAGGTTCAAGGTCTAGGCTTTGGTTGTTTGTTGTCATTATTATTACTGCTTAATAAATGCTGCTTGTACAGTTTGTTAGCTTAATTGTGAAATCAAGGGCCAACCACTTGATAGCGTGTTAAATGGAATCGCCATCGAATGGCATTGCTGTTTAATGGTTTCTTGGTGTTGAGTAAAGTGTGTTTCGAGTTCCTTTCTTTGGCCCTTGGAGCCAAAGTTGAACCATTGACTACGTTGTCCATCCGAGGCTTTTACTTGACCTCTAAAGTTTGTTTCACCTCTTTCTAAAGGATCATAAAACTGAATAGCCCTCACACTGTTGTGCTGTTTTAGTCGACGTAACTGCGTCAACTCTGCTGCGCTTATGTGGGCAAAGTCGCTGAGCATAATCAGTTCGCTGCCCTTAGGTGTCAGTGTATGAAGTGTTTCTAACACCTGAGTATACTGCAGTGTACGAGCCTCGTTGTTGGCAGTACGAGCCACCTGCGCGTTATGTGTATCGACGATAGCATTAAGAATCCGCAGCCCCTGTTTTTGTAGAGAGGAAGGGCGAAACTCAAAACATTGATGTCCATCGTCAATCACCGCACCGATGCGATCCTTTTTAGCCAAAGTGAGCCAAATCAACACGCTGGCAAAGTGAGCCAATTGAACCGACTTCAGCATATACTTAGACCCAAAATGTAGGCTAGAACTCAGGTCAAGGTAAAGAATCACAGCTTGCTCTTTGTCTTCTGCAAATAACTTTGTGTGCGCTTTACCTGTACGAGCAGTTACCCGCCAATCAATACTGCGGATATCATCGCCAGGTTGGTATTGGCGTACTTCCATAAAATCCATGCCTCGCCCTTTTTGGCGGCTGGTATGGTTACCGCTCATTTGCGACCAGATACTTTGTGCTGGTGGCAACCAACGTACAGATTGAGTGCGGTATTGCAGCAGCTCTTCAAGGGTTAATGTCACCCCATTCGTATGAGGTGGCAATGGATGCGTTGTGGACATATCACTCCCTCGTCTTATGCACTGCCAACGAGGTTTAGCAGCTTATCAATGACTTGGTTTGCCGTAATGCCTTCCGCTTGAGCGTGGTAACTCAGTAATAAACGGTGGCGCAAAACCGGATAAGCCATGGTTTGAACATCTTCTGGGGACACAAAATCACGACCTGCAAGCCAAGCGTGCGCACGGGCACAACGATCCAGAGCGATGGTGGCACGTGGACTAACGCCCATTGACAACCACTTATCCAGCTCAGTGTCATATTCGCTGGCTCGACGTGTTGCCATAACTAAACGGACGATGTACTGCTCTATCGTTTCGGCCATATGAATATCCAACACTTCTTTACGCGCAGTGAATATATCTTGTTGGCTTAACATTGGGCGCTCGACGGTAGTTTCGCCTTTTGCTTCACCGCGGTTAATACGCAAGATAGATAGCTCATGTTCCGCATCTGGGTATTCCACTTCTAAATGTAATAAAAAGCGATCTAGCTGCGCTTCAGGTAGTGGATAAGTCCCTTCTTGTTCAATCGGGTTTTGAGTCGCCATGACCAAAAACAACTCTGGCAACGGGTAGGTATGACGACCTGCTGTTACTTGTTTCTCTGCCATTGCTTCAAGCATCGCCGCTTGTACTTTGGCCGGTGCACGGTTTATCTCATCCGCAAGAATAAGAGAATTGAAGATAGGACCAGATTGGAAAGTGAACTCTCCGGTTTCAGGGCGGAAGATATCAGTGCCGGTTAAATCGGCTGGCAGCAAGTCAGGGGTAAACTGAATTCGGTGGAAGTCGCCTTCAACACAATCTGAGAGCGATTTTACTGCACGGGTTTTTGCCAGCCCAGGAGGGCCCTCAACCAAAATATGTCCATCTGCTAAAAGGGCAACAAGCAGTTGTTTAACTAGATCTTGCTGACCAATGATCTGCGACTCTAGGTATTGCTGAAGAGTTTCGAAGTTAGATTTATGCATGCTTTGGACTCTCGATATCCATTTGATTTTTGTGTTGAGTATTGGTCATTTTCCAGATGGAAAAAGTTCCAATGCGCTTTCGCAATTTATCTTTTCAATATTGGGACTCTGCAGAGAATTGCAAGTACTTGCTATCACTGAAAGTTCTTATCTGACAGAGCGTTACATTTATTTTTCATAATATAGTGAGAAATGCCTCTAGTTTTGTATATGTGAGCCGATAAAGTTTCTGTGATGTGCGTGTCATGAGATATGCACCAGATTCCCCTTATGGGGCCAATAACAAGTGATTCTTTTAAAAGGTCCGAATATGTTGAAACTTCATTCCTTGAGCATCAAACAGAAGGTTGTACTTGGTATTACGTTTGCTGTTTTAGCATCAACAATTATCGTTGGTGTTATGGCTCAGCGTCATGCAAGAGATGTGTTGAGCCACCGTCTTATTGATATCGAACTACCTGCGATGCTGCAGCAAATCAATACAGAAATTGACCGCGAAGTTGTAGAGATGCAACAAGCCGCAAAACAGCTCGCAACAAACGAGTTTATTGTCGAAGCTGTATCTAATACAGACCGCGACCCGTCGGTAGAAGTTCAGTTAGTTCAGCAGCTCAATAACGTTAAATCCCAGTACGGACTTAATGATGCGTCGGTAGCCAATCGTCAAACGGCATATTACTGGAATCAAAACGGGTTCTTGCGTCAGCTTAATCGAACTCAAGATGCTTGGTTCTTTGGCTTTACGTCTTCTGGTCAAGAAACGTCAGTGAGCGTTTTCCAAGAGGCAAACGGCGAAGTAAAAATGTTTGCCAACTACCAAGACTTAAATGGTACATCAATGTCAGGTCTTTCAAAGTCGATGGACGACATGGTTGCGCTGCTCAATGGGTTTAAAATTGAAGATACGGGTTATGTGTTCCTCACTAACGAACTGGGTGAGATTCAAATACATCGTCAACAAGGTAAAAACCAAACTTCTATCACCAAGCTATTTGGTAGTGATGCGAGTGCACTGCTGAATAAAAACAGCTTCAATTTGATTAATGTGGACTTTGAAGGGCAGGACACGTTTGTTTCCAGTTTGTATGTTCCTTCAATGAATTGGTTTGTCATTGGTGTAGTTCCTGTCGATGAAGTCTTCGCGGACCTAAATGCTACTGCGCAAAAAATGCTGTTTACGACCATCATTGTCGCCGTTGTATTCATTCTGATGGGCGTATGGTTGGCAAATAGTATTACTAAACCAATTCGACTGATTGCCGATCGTTTTACCGACCTTGGGCAAGGTGAAGGCGACTTGGCGCAGCGCATTGAAATTCAGGGTAATGATGAAATTGCTCAGCTTTCAAAAGGCTTCAACGGATTTATTGAGAAGATCCACGCCACAATGAAAGAAGTTGCTTTAACCAGTGGCTCATTAAGTCAAGCCGCAGAAAGTGTTTCGACGAAAGCAACATCCACACATGACAACAGCCAAGAGCAACGTGATCAAACCATTCAAGTTGTTGCGGCGATTAACCAGATGGGTGCGACCATCAGCGAAATTGCATCGAACGCGGCTACTGCTGCCGATACGGCAAATCAGGCTTCTGATAATACTCAAACGGGTCGTGAAGTGGTTATGAAAGCCAAAGAGGTGATTAGCCGCCTAGCTGATGACGTAGAAACGACCAATATTGTCGTCACGCAGCTGGCATCGACAACTAAAGATATTGGCTCGATTCTGGGCGTAATTCGTGACATATCAGAACAAACCAACTTGCTCGCGTTGAATGCCGCGATTGAGGCTGCACGCGCTGGAGAGCAAGGTCGTGGTTTTGCGGTGGTTGCTGACGAGGTAAGAAACCTAGCGTCACGCACGGCTGATTCAACAGAAGAGATCCAACGGATGATCAACCAACTTCAAAGTGACGCACAAGATGCGGTAAGTGCGATGGAAGCGGGTAAAGCGGTCACTATTGAAGGGGTCGCTTCAACCGATGAAGCAGTGGAAGTGTTAGTCAATATTTCTGAGCGAATTACAGACATCTCTGATCGTAATACGCAAGTTGCGACGGCGACGGAAGAGCAATCCACTGTGGTGCATACCATTAACCAAAACATTGAAGAAATCAACGCGATCAATGAAATGACAACGGCAACGGCAGAAGAACTGGCGGATGCAAGTCGTGATCTTCAAGCGCTCTCTTCACGTCTGGACAAGATGGTTGGTAGCTTCAAGCTATAGAGTTGGATAGAATAGCCGAAGTTTAAAAGTTCACTAACTAAATTTAGGTAAGTACTATGAATGACTTCGAAAAAGAACTAGAGCAGATTTCTCAGGAAGCCGCTCAGGAGCCAGAAGTAAAACTGCCGTCGCTAGAAGAGCAAAAAGCGATCGTCGCTGAGCTAAAAAAGCTGGAAGCAGAAGGTAAGTTGACGGCAGAAGTGTTAGAGCAACACTTTGGTAAATTTAACCAAAAAAACTCTGTTCCAGTTCACTAAGCTAGGGTGAGGTTTCGGCTCTAACGGGTGCGACAAAATCACCAACTCAAATACAAAAAAGGGAGTGTATGCTCCCTTTTTTAATGCCTGAAAAATGCTAATACCTCTTACATACTTGCCACTTAAAAATTATTGACACTTCAACGAGTTATTAATTAGTACTAGTTATTTTCATACTTGACAATACTACTGCTCTATCTAAATCTATTGCGTATTTCAATAAAAGCGACCAAGGGAATGCGATCAGGATGGAGCAACAAAAAACAAGAAATGTCATTTTAATCACGGAGGGCAGTCTGCAGTCATCTCTGCTGAAAGATGTATTGGAGACCCAACTCGGTATTAGTGTTGCTCTAATCACACCAGACTCTCTTATTCACGGAGCGTTAGATTCGCCTTTAGCGTCGGCCATTATTGTTGATTGCAGCGTGATCACTGATGAAATATTTCGGTGTTATTCGGAGTTGAAAGAGTCGCAACAGAAAGATACGCTCGAAATCTTAATTAATTGTGATCAATCCATTTCGACTGAAGATCTTTTTGCTTGGCGTACTCTAGCAGGTATTTTCTATACCTCTGATGATATAAAAACGCTGCAAGTTGGGATTGGTAAGGTACTTCAGGGGGATATGTGGTTCAGCCGTAAGTTTTCTCAGCAATACATTACTCACCTTCGTCGCCACTGCAAACCTATAAATAAGAATGTTCCCGCTATTTTGACCAAACGAGAGCAACAAATAATTACCTTTCTCTCTATGGGGGCTTCCAATCAACAAATTGCTGAACAACTATTTGTGAGCGAGAATACGGTAAAGACTCATTTACACAATATTTTCAAGAAGATTGAAGTAAAAAATAGAGTCCAAGCACTTATTTGGGCGAAAGAAAATATTTCGGATAACTCGTTAACAGTGTAATGTCCTTGAAATATTGCGTTATTTAATTTAGTGAATTCTTAATCATTACTGTGACCTAAATGTGTTAAAAGTGTTTCTTTTATGAGAAACACTTTTTTTGATTCTCTTTTTAATAACTTTGGAATTTAAAAAAGTAGCAAATAACTTTACTCTGTGGACTAGCACTTACATATCACACTAAGTGCGGACGATTAACGACTAATTTAAGAATGTTAAGTCACTGAAAGTATGAGAAACATTATGGAACAGTATATGGAAAAGCCTGAAGTCCTAATGCTCACTCAACAAAGTTTACAGAGTGAAAACTTTAAGGAAATGCTTTCTAAAAATATAGAAACTAAAATAACGATCATAGATACTAAAAACCCTAGTTATCACGAACTCATTCCGGAACGCTACTTTTTGCTTGTTGATTTTTCAGTTGAGATTCCATCCGAAACTTTAGTTTATTTAAAAGATAGTAATAAAGTACTAGGAACCATAATGCTTAATTTAGGTTATGACTTAGACACAGAAGAACTCGCCTCATGGCCGCATGTAAAGGGTATATTCGGTCCGGGAGACTCCATGGACAAGGTGTGTCAGGGGTTAAAAGCAATAATAAAAGGAGATAATTGGCTGTCTCGAAGATTACTGGATCAGCTGGTTAATTATTATCGAGGAAAAGAAGCGAATAGCATTATTGAGCCTGCTATCGAGGTAGAGCTTACTCGGCGTGAAATTCAAGTTTTAAAAATGTTGAAAGAAGGAGGCTCAAATATGGAAATTGCTGATTCTTTATTTATCAGTGAGCATACTATTAAATCACATCTATACAATATTTTTAGAAAGTTAGAAGTAAAGAACCGTACGCAAGCAACAAGTTGGGCTAGGCGAAATCTGTAGTACTAGTATTAACTTACTGTAATAAAAAGAAAATACTCTATAAAGTACTAAGTTTTATATTTATTATTAAAATGTCAGTCTGAAATATCATCCCATATTCAAACTTATTCCTATTCGGTTGACTATTAGACTTCTCATGTCTGTTACAAATCTACTCAGACATAGAATAAAAGGTCTATTCAATTATTAAGACAAGAGGGAATAAAAATGAGCACAAGTGACAATGACACGTATCTAGGCGATGCAGGTGTAAATAACCAATTTGCTGATTTCGATGGCGGCGATGACTTGTTTATTGGTTTTGGTGGTAATGATTCGTTTGTTGGCGGTGGCGGTAACGATTATGTGATCGGTGGCGACGGTGATGATCGCCTAACTGGTGGTGCTGGTGATGACATCTTAAGGGCTGGTACAGGAAACGATTACCTCGGCGGTGGTACAGGTAATGATTTGCTTTTGGGTTTGTTGGGTGACAACAAACTAAATGGCGGCGTCGGTGAAGATATTCTTGTAGCTGGTTCTGGTGATAATGTTCTAGTTGGCGGCAGCAATGGCGATAAGTTTGTGTTCACGGATAAGTTTGGTGGCCATGGCGAAGCAAAAGTTGTGGATTTCACCATTGGTGAAGATTCTTTGCACATTATTAGCGACTCGGTCACAGACTTCGGTGATTTAAGCTTTAGCTATGATGCTGTAGGTAATGCCGTGTTTACCGATGGTGCTGATCTGACCGTGAAACTCATTGGCGTTACCGAAGCTGACATCAATACTTACGGTGCGGATTTATTTGCAATCTAAATGACTTAAATCACTCAGAATGGGATTTAGTTTGTGTGGCTCTGTCACGCTGAGGTGAACTAACTCGGTCATTCTAGAGTGTATTTGAGGCTGTCTTAAGTTAGGTGCTAGCTTTTGCTGGCGCCTACATTTTCAATTTAAACGGAAATAGTCGTGCAAAAAACGGTTTTCAAAGAAGTGAGACAAAAACTATGCACGCTTGCGGGCTTGCTAATCGCTTTTAGCCTTTTTATCAACTTACTAGTCCTCTCGATACCCTTGTACATGCTTCAAGTGTACAACCGAGTGATATCCTCCTATTCAACCGATACTCTACTCTTGCTCACTATTATCGTGATTGTCGCGTTACTAACTATGTCGATTATTGATATCGCTCGCGCGCAAATGAGTAAATCATTTGGTTATTGGATGGACACCAAACTGTCCACTTTTATGCTTAAGCGCAGCATTCAATACCAATCGCACACAGGGAAGAGTTACACCTCGCAAACGCTGCGAGACATTCAGAACATCAAAAGCTTTTTGAGCAGCCAAGCACCCTATCCACTATTGGATGCGCCTTGGACACCGCTGTTTATTTTGTTCGTATATTTATTGCACCCAGTATTGGGTCACATCGCGTTACTCGGGTCTATCGTATTGTTTAGTCTCGGGCTACTCAATGAGCTAATGACGCGTAAAACCATGCAAGAAAGTGAAGTTAGGGCGATCTCTCATATCAACAACGCCGAGCTAGCCACGCAAAATGCCAATTCAATTCTTGCGATGGGGATGATGAACGCGTTTTTAGAGAAATGGCAGTCGCGCGTGAATGAAGTCAATGTGCTCGAAGAGCGAGTGGCAGGTAAGTCCATTTACATGGCTAACTTTTCTAAGTTTGTACGTGGTTCACTACAGATCTTTTTGCTGGGGGGCGGAGCATGGTTAGTGATCCAACATGAGATTACTGCGGGAGCGATGATCGCGAGTTCCATTTTAATGAGTCGGGCACTCTCGCCGATGGAGCAGGCGATTGGTACATGGCGAAGTGCTATGTCTGCTAAAGGCGCGTATAAACGGCTAAAAGAAATCGACGCAATCGTGCGTCAAGATGAATCGAATATGCCACTGCCAAAGCCAAAAGGACACTATGAACTTACTGGACTTGCTTATCGCCATCCTGGCACAACAGAGCCTGTACTCTCATCGATCAGCTTATCTATTCCTCCCGGAGTCGCTGTCGGAGTTATTGGCCCTTCTGGTACTGGTAAATCGACGTTTGCTCGGTTGTTATTAGGTACGATCAAGCCATTAGCAGGTAAGGTTACGCTTGATGGTATGGAAGTGTCTACTTGGGCATCGGAAGATCGCGGCGCCCATTTTGGTTATCTCGCTCAAGAAGTAGAGTTGTTTCCTGGCACAATTCGGGAGAACATCGCGCGCTTCAAAGAAGAAGACCCCGCTAAAGTCATCAAGGCGGCGCAACTAGCAGGATGTCATGAATTAATACTCAAGAAAAACAAAGGCTATGATTTCGTTATTGGCGAAAATGGCCGTGGTTTATCTGGAGGAGAAAGGCAGAGAATCGCACTTGCAAGAGCCGTTTATGGCGATCCATCTATTGTGATTTTCGATGAAGCTAATGTCAACCTTGATGGTGAAGGAGAGGCTGCATATCAACGTTTGATTGCCCATTTAAAGGCGCAAGGCTCAACGATTATCGTCATTGCCCATAATCCGAGTACATTACGACAAATGGATAGATTGCTGTATTTGGCTGAAGGTCGAGTCAAATTATACGGTGCTAAAGATGAAGTATTAAAACGCTTGATGGGCGAAGAAAGAACAGATATTCCAAGGGTAAGAAATGAGCAATCAACTGCCAGCCGTTAATCAGCATCCGTCTGAAACCGTTTATCGTTTTAGTCCGCAAGCGAAACTAAGCTTTCGAAAACCAATTTTACTTGGTGTGGTGACGCTAAGTATTTTTCTTGGTGGCCTAGGCTACTGGGCTGCGACAGCGAAATTAGAGAGTGCTGCAATTGCTTATGGCGATTTGTCTGTTCTCACTAAGCGACAAGAAATTCAACATCTAGAAGGCGGCATTATTGAAAAGCTGTACGTGCAGGAGGGGGACTTAGTTGAAAAAGGTCAATTATTAATTCAACTCTCTAAGCGACAAGCTATGGCGAAGTTGGATTCATTAAGTGGTCAGTTTATTCATACTCTAGCGAAGGAAAACCGTCTAAGTGCTGAGCTAGATGAATTGCCAACGATCGTATGGTCTGATGATCTTGAAAGTATTCCTCGCGTCGATATCGTCCAAGAAGCTCAACTGGTTCAAAACAAGATCTTTGAAGCGAGAAAGCGATTCTTTGATAGTAAGCTGAGCATCATTGAGCAGAGTATTTCTGGGGCAAATTTGGAGCTGGAAAACCTCCAGCAAACCAAAGTAATTGAGAGAGAAAGACTCAATTTTATCGCCGAAGAAATTGACAGTAACCAAGCTCTAGTTCAAAAAGGCTTTTCGGGTAAATCCACCTTACTTCAACTCAAACGTCTTGCGGCGGAAGTGCGGAGTACCTTAAGTCAGTTAGACAGACAATCACTTACAGTAAGCAAAAGGTTGGATGAAAACCAAGCGCAAATTGAAGAGTTGAAGCTTGAAAGACTAAATGAGATTGTCGAGGAGCTACGAAACACCAAAAAGGAAATCGTCGCCATTCGTGAAGAGTATCGCTCAGCACAAGATATTGTAGCGAGAACAACCATCAATGCACCTATTGCAGGCCGTGTGGTCAACATGCAGGTGTTTACTGAAAAAGGTGTGATTGGTTCGGGTGAAACGCTATTGGAGTTGGTTCCTCAAGACGATAAGTTGTTAGTCGAGGCTCGCGTGAATCCCCAGGATATCGATTTAGTTAACCCAGGTCAGCAGGCGCATGTTCGTCTGACCGCTCTGAATGCTAGAACGTTGGCACCATTAGACGGTACGGTGTTAACGATTTCTGCGGATAAGCTTTCACAAGAAAACCAAGAGGATTTTTACCTCGCTAGAATTGCAATTTCGCAAGAAGATGTAGCCAAACACCGCTTAACTTCAGGAATGAACGCGGAAGTGCTTATTTTATCTGAACCGCGAACGCCTTTAAGTTATTTAATAAAGCCAATCACTGAAAGCATGAATCGCGCCTTTAGAGAGGAGTAATCTCAAAAGTACTTGAGTGAACACGGACAACTGACAAAATAATTTGTTATGGTTACCCGTTACTAGGCCGTATTTTAATTCTAAGGGAGCCGTGGAATGGAGAAAGTGCAGTTAGTCGTCGATTTTCTTCTCACTCATAAACTGATTTTTACCGCACTGATCTTTGTGATTATGTGGTTAATTCGTCGTACCATTTTATCGATGATTCGTGGTGACCATGCCTTTCTTTCTGAAGATCAGCGCAGCTGGATGTCCAGAACTAAGAACGGCACTTTTGCCGTTACATTACTGATTTTATTTATTTTATGGCAATCAGAAATAAACGAGTTTGCTCTAAGTGTCACGGCGATAGCGGTTGCCATTGTTGTGGCATCCAAAGAGATAATTTTGTGTTTTACAGGCTCGATTCAAAGAGCAAGCTCACGTTCTTTTCGTGTCGGTGACTGGATTGAGGTCGGTAAACTGTGCGGCGAAGTGATCGAGCACAATATGATGGCGACGGTGATTCAAGAGATCGACCTGCACCATGGGCAATATCACTACACCGGAAAAACCGCGACCTTACCCAATAGTATGTTTTTTACTTACCCAGTAAAGAACCTCAATTTTATGAAGCGCTACGTCTACCACAATTTTTCTATCGTGGTGAAAGACTTCGTTAATTTGTATCCTCTGTTACCAATCTTGACCGACAAGATTGAAGAGCATTGTAGCTACTTCAGTGATGTTGCGCATCGCTACAATGCGATGATTGAAAAACACGCGGGGGTCGATCTTCCCGGTGCAGAGCCACATATGCATATTTCTAGTAATATCAATGGTGAGCAGATTTTGCATGTTATGATTTTCTGCCCGACCGATAAAGCTAACCACTTGGAGCATTTGATTCGTAAAGACTTTATGGAACTTTATGAGCAGCGCTTTCCTGTGGTGAGTGAAAAATAGAGAAGTGTCGTACGCCAGTTAAAACAAACCCCGCTATCAAACATAGCGGGGTTTGTTTTTCTAACGGTATTTCCAGCTCTAACTATATTCCCTGAATACTTAGCTGAATTTACTTTTCAGCATTAAAAACAGAAAGTAAGTACTGCCTAAAATAGCGACCAATGTGCCAGCTGCGACCTGACTTGGATAAATAGCGATTTGTCCCAGCCAATCTGCCCACAACATTAGGGTTGCACCAATTAAGGCTCCGACACTTAGTTGCTCTTTCACTTTTCTTGCTCCTAACATCATCGCCATATGGGGAGCGACCAAGCCAACAAAAGATATCGGACCAACTGTAGCGGTAGAAAAGGCGCATAATAAAGCAACGATGGTGAGCATTAGCGTATTGGCTACGGTGGGGTTAAGTCCTCGTGCATTTGAGAATTGTCGTCCGATGGAAATTAATGTTAGCCAGCGAGAAATCGCGAATACAGCGGTAAGCAGAACCATTATTGCCAAACATAGCATCAGTGCGGTGTCGGCTGTGACTCGATAAATTGAACCAGTTAGCCACAATAAAATTTTGTAACTGTCACCAGAACCTTGAGCTAGCGAAAATTGAACAAGGGCTTCTAATAGTGCCGTTAGTGCTATGCCGGACAACACGAAGTTAGATGGATTAAAATGGCTTCGTTTACCGATAATCAGCAATAACATCAATACGGACATACTTCCGAAAAAAGCGATACCCCAGTTAAATGCGGAGAGAAGTGACCCAGCGATGACTCCTGTCGTAATAATGGCAAACGTGGCTCCGGAAGACACACCGAGAATATCTGGGCTGGCCAGAGGGTTGTAAACAATGCGTTGCAAAATGATTCCGGCAACGGATAGCGCAATACCGACAGAAAGTGCGGTTAGCATTCGCGGCCAGCGTAATTGCCATTGGAACTCCCCTGGCACGGACCATTGGATCCCGTTTATACCATGGGTAACGAATGAGTAAGCTAGAATCCCAACCAGACTGAATAG
Organism: Vibrio sp. JZG120; assembly: GCF_053890955.1. Taxonomy (NCBI): domain Bacteria; kingdom Pseudomonadati; phylum Pseudomonadota; class Gammaproteobacteria; order Vibrionales; family Vibrionaceae; genus Vibrio; species Vibrio sp. JZG120. The sequence goes on along the minus strand of NZ_JBSRRK010000001.1, from coordinate 1,339,835 downwards.
CGCAATGCTGCATACCGCGCGTTTAGAAAGCGCCGTTTTTCCTTGGCTCATTGAAAGGTTAAGTTGATCGGTTGCCGTCAGCTTTTTACGAGTAAACCAAATTAAAGCGGGAGCGCCAATAGCTGCAGCCGCTACGCCGCTAGGAATGGTTTCCTCTAACCATAAGCTTAGCGAGATGGCGGCAGAGTCGGTGATGATTAATAGCATTGCGCCCATTAGCATGCTGCTGATCAATTCGTCGCGCGGTGTTCTTGCCCCCATCGCTCTGGCAATATTGGGGGTCAGTAATCCGATGAAACTGATGATCCCAATGGCGGTGATTGAGGCTGATACCAGCCAAATACCCATCACCATTAACGCACCAAACGCGGGTAATACCGCTAAGCCTCGGGCTGCTGCGCCTTCTTGTCCCAGTTTCATTAAGGTCAGAATACGTGGTGCGACGATCAAAATTACGATTGCAATAGCAGAGCGAGGCAATAACCACTCAAACCAATCCCAGCTGTATTGAGAAAGGTCTCCTGCTCCCCACATAAAAATATTCTGTGCGAACTGGGCGTTTAAAATAATAATGGCTGTGGCGATAGAACCGAGCAAGATATTGATCACCATCCCTGAAACGACTAGTGGTAAACCCGTCATATTACGCACACCGGCAATAGATACGATCAGGCCAAACGCCACTAAGGCGCCTACCATTGCGGCTAATGCAGAGTAGTCGGCTACCCAATCAACAAACCAAATGTTTACCACGACTAATGCAAGCCAAGCCCCAGAAGAGGTGCCAAGAGTCAAAGGAGAGGTGAGGTTATTCTGCGTTAATTGCTGCATTAAGCTGCCAGTGAGACCAAGCATGGCACCAACAAGCAGAGTAATACTTAACCTAGGAAGCTGAGCTTGCGTAAAAAATACGTCACGAAATTCGCTCGCTACCTCTGGTTTTGTTAATAATTGCCACTGTTCGAAGAGTGATAAATTAGTGTCAATTTGTAGACTAAAGACGCTAAGTAACGTAATCAGCGCCAGATAACCAATATAATGTTTCGTTCTCATTGCTTTGGTGCCAACTCTATTAGACTGTCGGTAATCGCTTCAGCGGTGTATTGCAAAGACATAGCACCGCCATACGCCCACACTGCTCTGACTGAATTTACCCGCTGCTTCTTTACAAACGGCATCGCTTGCCAAAGTGGCGAATCTTTCAGTTTGCGTTCTTCTGGGAAAGGTTGTACGTAGAGAACATAGCTGTTGTGAAGGTTTTGAAGTCGATTAATCCGATCTTGCTTTACCCCCCACGCACGTGGGGCCTCTTTAATTGGAGCCTGTAATCCCAGTTTTCTGACCACGTAGTCAGTGGTGGAGTTTTCGGTTGCAAGTAATACAGTATTCGGGGTTGAAAATCGCATCACAAGAACACTGAGTGGTTCAGAGTAATAGTGGCGAATTCGCTGGCGCATCTGCGCAAATGAAGCATCTAATTCTGCCAGTTTCTGTTCAGCAAGAGCCTCTTTATTGAATAGCTTGCCGAGCGTACGAAAGTGACGAATAGCAGTCTCGGCCGCAGCCTCATTTTCAGAAAAATTAGGTAAATATATAACCGGAGCAATTTGTTTGAGTAACGGAATCAAGTCTTGCTGTGGAGACGCAGCAAGGATGACATCTGGCTTCAAGCTGGCGATTTTTTCTAAGTTGGGCTCTGCTCGGGTTCCAATATCTTCAATTGACTCTGGTGCAGTTGGATTGACGACCCATTGGCGGTAGCCTGGTAAATTTGGGGCTGCGATTGGTTCTACGTTTAGCGCCAAAACTTGTTCTAAGATGTCCCAGTTTAAGGCAACAACGCGTTGTGGCGCTTGCTCAAAACTATGCTCACCATATTCATCGGTAACGGTGATGACTGCATTTGCATTAGTCATAAAAAATGCCAACAGAAAAGCAGATTGTGTAACCACAGTAAGTAAACGAGCTATTATGCGCATACAACAGCCACCTTTTGGCTCGCCAATGTGTTGGCTGGAGTTGGATGATCAATGAGCTTAATCGGTGACTCATACAACTCAGAAAGGCGCTCCTCATCTAGCAACATGTCGGCGTTGCCTTCGAACGCAATTTGACCTTTCTTGAGCGCAACAATGTGGGTTGCATAGCGCAGTGCTAAGTTCAAATCGTGCAGGATCACGATAATGCCTACGTTCTCGGTTCTATTTAGCTCTGCAAGTAGCGCCATCAGTTGAAATTGATGGTGAACATCGAGCGCGGAGGTCGGTTCATCTAGGATCAAAATTGGTGATTGTTGAGCCAACAGCATAGACACCCAAGCGCGTTGGCGCTCGCCGCCCGATAAGTCATCCGCCAAAGCTTGAGCAAAAGGTGTAACTCCTGTTCGTTCCATAGCCTGCGTGATGATCTGTTTGTCTTCGGTTTTCCAACGACCAAGTGCCCCACGCCACGGAAAGCGACCTAAGCGCACTAGCTCTTCTACCGTTAAACCAGCCGAAGAGGGCAGCTTTTGTGGCAAATAGGCGATCTGTTTTGCCAACTCTTTGGTTTTGAGTGATGAAAGGGAAGTATCGTTTAGTGTTACCGTGCCTTTATCTGGTGGCATTTGACCAGAAAGCAGGTTCACCAGTGTCGACTTACCTGAACCGTTATGGCCTAAAACGACCGTTAGCTCATTTGTTGGGATGTTAAGTTGTTCGATGCCGAGGATCTGACGTCCACCTCGTACGATCTCAATATTAGACAGTTGAAACATGGATGGCTCTTAGGAGAAAACTCCCCTCAATAGAGGGGAGTAGAAGTACAATTACCAGCGGTAGTTTGCGTTTAGCATAACAGAGCGAGACTGGCCGTAGTAACACCAGTAATCGCAACCTGAAACAAACTCTTTATCTAGGATGTTGTTCACGTTTAGCTGTGCTTGCCACTGTGAAGTGATGTCGTAAGTGACTGACGCATCCCAAAGAGTGACAGAAGGAACCGTTAGGTTCGAGCTCTTAGGGTTATCTTTTGACTCACCTACGTAGCGCACACCAGTACCGATATTGAGGCCTGGAATCAGGCTGTAGGCGCTGTAGTCTACCCATGCAGAAGCTTGGTGCTCAGGAATAAGTGCGGCTTGTTTTTTACCTTGGCCAAAGCTCTCATCTGTTTTCGCTTTAGTGTAGGTGTAGCTTGCCATCAGTTTTAGATCGTCTGTTAGCTGCGCCGTGCTTTCTAGCTCAATACCTTGAGATGTCACTTCACCTGTTTGTGTCGCAATCCATGTTGATGGGTTAGTGACCAATGCATTCTTTTGCGTGATGTCGAACCATGCAAGGTTGATAAAGCCATCCATAAAGCTTGGCTCATACTTTACACCCACTTCTACTTGCTCGCCTTCCAGCGGTTTGTAAAGTTCATTGGTTGCCGCATCAATAGTGCTGATCACTTCAAACGACTGAGAGTAGTTTGCGTAAGGTGACAGGCCATTGTTTGCAAGGTACATCACACCCGCACTTAGAGAGAGCTGACCATCATCACGAGATTCACTTTGATCAACGGTAGCGCCTTTGCCAGAGTTTTCTGTTTTCACCCAGTCGTAACGAGCACCGATGTTACCAATCCACTGTTCATGCAGTTTCAATTGGTATTGTGAATAGAGACTTGCTTGAGATTTCTCAATCTCACGTTTCACGTTGTTGGCAGGATCAAGCGGGGTGAAGTTGCCGTAAACTGGGTTCCACGGATTGATGGTGCCAAATGCGTAGTTGTCTTGCTCGTCGCCATCGGTTTTGTGGAATTGCAGATCCATACCGATAAGCACTGTGTGCTCTGCGTTGTCTGTCATCCAGTTGCCGACAGCATTGTTATCGAACGTGATGCTCTGGTTTTTTCCGTCACGGAATACGATGCCTTGCGTTAACTCTTCTTTTGCTGGATCGTTGTTTGAGAACGCGTAAGAGCTGCGCAAGTACAACTCATTGGAGCCGTAGTTGAGGTTTTGCGAGAATGACCACGTGTCATTGATGTCGTGCTCTAGTAAGTAACCTAGAGAAAACTGCGTGCGTTCGTATTTATCGTAGTTTGGCTGACCAAGGTTAGTCGAAGGATCGATTTTGCCAAAGTTAGAACCAATCAGAGTACCTGCTGCCGGGAAGAATGGGTTAGTTGGTACACCGTCATCATGAAGGTAAGTAGCCAAAACGGTCAGCATTGTACGGTCAGAAATGTCGAACTCGACACTTGGCGCTAGGTAGAAACGCTCGTTATTTGTGCCGTCCAGTTCACCGTCTTGGCTTGTCATCAAGCCAACCAAACGATAGCGCACGGTGCCTGCGTCGTTTGCTTCGTCAGCAATGTCAAAACCTACGGATTGGTGTTGGTTGTTGCCAACTTCGACTTTTACTTCGCCTTGAGGCGTAAACGTTGGTTTTTTCTGCACCGCATTCACGATACCGCCTGGTGCCGATTCACCAAACAGAATAGCTGATGGGCCTTTAACGATTTCTACACTTTCTAGGCCGTAAGGTTCGACTAACCATGTGTAGTAACCATCGCGGAATAGGCGGTTGCCGTTTAGGTAAGTCGCAGCATCAAAACCGCGAACTTTGAACCAATCGGTGTCGTTGTCGGCGCCATAAGGCTGAGCGGTTACGCCAGATGTGTAGCGTAATGCTTCGTCCAATTTTTGCGGTGCACGAACACGAAGTTCATCTTCAGAAATGATAGATACGCTGCGCGGCGTTTCTGCCGCAGGGGTTTCTACTTTAAGTGCTTGCGCGGTGACCGTAATGGTCTCCATTGCAATAATGTCATCTTGTACAACGTCTTCTTGAGCTTGTGCTGTGAATGCAACCACTGCTGCTGTTGGTGCCAAAGCACAGACCAACGCGTTACGGATCGCGATGGCCAGTAAGTTATTCTTTGTCATAAATATATTCCCGACAATTATGATTAACGCTAAGCTTAATTGTAATTATTATCATTTGAACTTTTGTTTCGGTATTTTACTGACTTTTGTATCAAAAGATAGTAAAACGTTCGCAAATTCATTCGCGGTACTTAAAGTCGTTGTTATGTTCAATTGGTTTGAAAAACTGACCCAACCCTTTCCCCAGATGGAAACCGAAAAGCCACCGAAGACACTTTTTGGCTTCTGTCGCTTTTACACTCGTGGCTTTGAAGCCCCTTTACTTGTCATGGCTGTGTTCAGTGCGCTTATTGCCATTACTGAGGTGACGCTGTTGCGTTATATGGGTGAGCTCGTCGATATTCTCTCTAATCAAGATCGCGCAACATTCTGGCAAGACCAGGGTGATCGCATGCTAATGATGCTGTTCTTAGTGGCGGTTGTGATGCCAGCTCTCGGTTTTGTCCACTCAATGGTGATGCACCAAACGTTATTGGGTAACTACCCGATGTCTATCCGTTGGTTGATTCACCGTTACTTGCTAAAACAAGCGGTTGGATTTTTCCAACGTGACTTTGCAGGCCGAGTTGCGACCAAAGTGATGCAAAGTGCGTTAGCGGTACGAGAAACGGTCATGAAGTTGGTGGATGTACTGGTTTATATCAGCGTTTATTTTCTTTCGATGCTTTGGATGATGGGCGAGGCCGATGGTTTGCTGATGTTGCCTATTGTGATTTGGATAGGGATGTACGCGGTTATCCAGTTCTACTTTATCCCTAAAATGAAACAAGTAGCGACAGAGCAAGCGGATGCTCGTTCTGTAATGACTGGGCGCATTGTCGATTCTTACACCAACATTTCTACCATAAAACTATTCGCGCACTCGCAACGAGAGTTGGAATACGCAGAAAGCAGCATGAAGCAATTTTTGGTGACGGTTTACCGCCAAATGCGCATGGTGACTTGTTTGCTGTTTAGTGTTGATGCCATCAACTATTTACTGCTGATGTCTATCAGTGCCATTTCGGTTTATTTATGGCTAGATCACGCTGTAACAATTGGTGCTATTGCGATTGCCATTAGTATTGCGTTGCGCATACAAGGAATGTCGAAGTGGATCATGTGGGAAGTTAGCGCATTGTTTGAAAACATCGGTACGGTAGTGGACGGTATTAATACGATTTCAAACGACGTTGAAGTGAAAGACATACCAAATGCCAAGCCTCTGCAAATCTCTCAAGGTGAGATCTGCTTTGATCACGTAGGTTTTAACTACAGTGATGAAAAGGCGGTATTTGAGAACTTGAATCTGACTATCAAACCGGGCGAAAAAGTCGGCATTGTCGGTCGCTCTGGGGCAGGCAAATCCACGTTGGTTAACCTGTTGCTGCGTTTTTACGACGTAAATACGGGGAAAATTTGTATTGATGGACAGGACATTTCTCAAGTCGAACAAGAGTCGCTGCGCCAACACATCGGTATGATCACGCAAGACACCTCTTTGCTGCATCGTTCAATTAAAGAGAACATTCTTTACGGTGATCCAGATGCTTCAATGGATGCCGTTATCGCAGCTGCTGAAAAAGCACATGCTCATGATTTCATTCAATCTCTACGAGACGAGCAAGGTAACGTTGGTTATGACGTTGAAGTGGGAGAACGCGGCGTGAAGTTGTCTGGCGGTCAGCGTCAACGTGTGGCGATTGCTCGCGTGCTGCTGAAAAACGCACCAATTTTGATCATGGACGAAGCAACGTCTGCACTTGATTCAGAAGTGGAGTCGGCAATTCAAGAAAACCTTGAAGTTCTGATGGAAGAAAAAACAGTGATTGCGATTGCTCACCGTTTATCAACGATTGCCGCGATGGATCGTTTGATTGTGATGGATGACGGCAAAATCATTGAGCAAGGCTCACACCACGAGCTGCTGCAATTGGGTGGTGTTTACGCTCAGTTGTGGAAGCATCAAACCGGCGGCTTTTTGTCTGAGCAAAGTGATGCTCAACTGCAAGTCATCTAATATGACGCTATACGAAAGAGGAGCAAATGCTCCTCTTTTTTATGTCTGCCGTTTATACCGAGTGAGTAGGCGTCAATGGGTGACGTTTACTTGTGATTATTCATTGAGTTAGGCCAACTTAATGATGGTTATGTTTATAACTGACTGTCGTTCTTGCATTTTTTACGCTTTTTTTACGCGAACTCCGAATTGGCTTTTGCTAAAGTTTCTGCATCGAATTTTGGTTGATGTACTTTATGTTTGCTCATTGGCGAGATAACACATTTCTCTTTTCTGCCATCGTGATTGTTGGCGCGGTTGTGGCCTCATGGCTGTTAGACCAATTGTTTGGCTCTACCGCTGCGGTCCTGCTGATTTTGCAGTTAGCAGTCGTGGTGGTGGCATTTCAATGCAACTCGCGATTCGCTTATGCGGCGGCGGTGATCGAAGCGCTGAGCTTCAACTTCTTTTTCACGACGCCTCGTTACTCTTTACAGATGTTTCGTCCGGAAGACATTTTTAATCTAGTCGTGTTTATGGTGGTGGCATTTATCACCAGCACTTTTGCAGATCTTTATCGTCGCCAGCAGGGCGAGTTAAAACAAACCAAGCTGCAAAACAGCATCCTGCTATCGGTATCACATGATCTACGCACACCTCTGGCAACCATTATTGGAACATTGACCACACTCAACGAGTACATGACCAAACTCAATGACTTAGAGCGTAAAGAATTGCTCGACAGTGCGACTTCAGAAAGCCACCGCTTGCATCAATATATAGAGAACTTGTTACAGGCGACTAAGCTCCAGCACGGCACATTAAAAATAACCCAAAAAGATGAACCTATTGCGGATATTGTGCGGGATGCGGTTTCTCGTTTGCCAAACGACACCGAGAAAGTATCCATGAATATGGATGATTCCGTTGGTTATTTATCAGTAAGTCGTTCGCTTATCGAACAAGCGATCTTCAATGTGCTGGATAATGCCATGCGATTTTCGCCAGAGAATGAATCTGTTGAGGTTTCTCTTTCTAAGCAGGGTTCGTCGTGCGTGATTGATGTTCGGGACATGGGGATTGGCATCAAAGCTGAAGATGCGGAAAAAATATTCAGCCTTTTCTATTCCGGTGCGAACAACAAATCGGCCGATTCAGGCACCGGAATGGGACTCGCGGTTGCCAAAGGCATCATCACCGCGCACCAAGGAGAGATTCAATCTATGCCAGTATCAGAAGGGACGCTGATCCGCATTCGACTTCCACTCAATCAAGGAGCAGAGCAGGCGTGAGTTACAAAGTTTTAGTCGTGGACGATGAGCCTCGCATTCATACCTTTATTCGAATTTCGCTGTCTGCTGAAGGGTTTGATTACATTGGCGCGAGTACCATTGCAGAAGCCAAAGCGTGTTTCGAAGCGCATTCGCCACACGTCATTCTGCTAGATTTAGGCTTGCCCGACGGCGATGGGACGGAGTTTCTCACTACACTTCGTCAGACGCATAAAACGCCAGTGCTAGTGCTGACAGCTCGCGATCAAGAAGAGGAAAAAATCCGCCTTTTAGAAGCGGGCGCGAATGATTACTTGAGCAAGCCTTTTGGCGTAAAAGAGCTCATCGCGCGCATCAAAGTGCTGGTTCGAGATTTGGTGGATGAGCAAACCGTCGCTGATGAGCTGGTGGCTGGCCGAGTCAAAATCATCAAAAGTACTCACCAATTTTGGTTGGATCAGAGGGAAATTCCACTCACCAAGAAAGAGTTTTCTTTCATTGAACAGTTGATTCTCAAGCCGGGAAAACTCATTGAGCAAACTCATTTGCTAGTGGTGATTTGGGGAAAAAGTCATGTCGAAGATACTCACTACTTACGCGTGCTAGTGAGTCAACTACGCAAAAAACTGAACGATAGTGCTGACGAACAGCGACTTTTAAAAACCGAGCCGGGGCTGGGTTATCGTTTAGTGCTTGAGACGTCCAAGCACCACTAAAGTCCAAATTTAATCAACGTTAATGCCAAGGTTTAGTGCTGGTTATCGGCACTCGAACAGGATTCGTGTTGCCTATTTTCCGTGACGGAAAATCAGTCTAGTCCTTAACGCATTAGCATTTTCTATACATAAAACACAGTTAGGGATTGATATGGCTCACTTTACAGTAATTGGTTTAGGGCGATTTGGCGTTGCCGCCAGCTTAGAACTTATTCATCTTGGACACACGGTAACGGGAGTGGATAGCGGCCCGAAAATCGTCGAAAAATACGTCGAAGAGTTAACGCAAGCGGTCATATGTGACGCAACAGACGAAGGCGCACTCAGAGAGTTAGCGTTAGCGAACAGTGATGTGGTGTTGGTGGCGATTGGCGAAGACATGCAAGCCAGTTTGTTGTGTACGCTGGCGCTGAAAAATTTAGGCGTGAAATCTATTTGGGTCAAAGCGAGCACCAAAGCACACCACACCATCGTATCTAAGCTGGGTGTACAACGCATTATTCATCCGGAAGAGGAGATGGGCGTAAGAGTCGCGCAGGCACTCAACTATCCGATGGTGAACAACTATTTGGAAATGGGGCATGGTTTGTATGTGGTGGAAATCCACGTTAAATCCAATCTGCACGATACGCCGCTTTCTAAGTTGATCAGCCGAGGCAGTTACAACATTCAGCCTATCTTGGTGAAGCGCGAAGAAGCCGTCTACACCAATATCAATGATGAGTTTGTGCTTAATGAGTTCGACACGCTGTTGCTTTGTGGTAGTCGCGCTGAGCTGAAATACGTCGCTCCGAGGTTGGTGTAACATGGTTTTGTGGCATCCCTCTATTATCCCGATCGAGCGAAAACCCAAAGCGGGCAAAAAATTGTTGGGCGCACCGCCGCTGATACTTAGCCTCAGCTTTGCGTGCTTGATCATGCTCGGCACAGTTTTACTCAAACTGCCGATTGCCACCACAGAGCCCATCACTTGGATTCAAAGCTTGTTTACTGCGACATCGGCCATTACGGTGACGGGATTAGTTGTGGTAGACACGGGCACGGCGTTTACGCCTTTTGGGCAAGGGGTTATCGCTTTCCTGATTCAATGTGGTGGCCTAGGTTTAATGACGTTTGCCATCGTGACCTTGCTGGCTCTGGGCGGAAAAATTGGCTTTTTGGAGAGAGCCGTCGCGAGAGAGGCGTTCAACCAAACTGACTCATCGACACTCATTGCCACCGCTAAATCTGTATTGATGTTCGCTCTGCTCGTTGAACTTATTGGTTTCACTATTTTGAGCGTTTATTGGAGTGAAGAGCTGGGCTGGAAAACCAGTTTGTTCCATGGTTTCTTCTACACCATCAGTGCGTTTAACAATGCAGGTTTTGCGTTGAGTGCCGATAGCTTAATGCCTTACGTGGACGACCCGGTCGTTAACTTCACCATTACCAGTTTGTTCATTATTGGTGGTTTAGGCTTCTCGGTTTGGATTGACTTAAAACGCAATCGCCGTTGGCACCGACTCACCGTTTACAGTCGAATGATGATCTTAGGCACGGTGATCATTAACGTGGTGGCACTTATCGCGATTTACCTGATCGAATATGACAACCCCAACACGCTTGCCCCGTTGAGCGAAGCAGGGAAATGGTGGGCATCGTGGTTTCAAGCGGTGACGCCAAGAACGGCAGGGTTCAACACTTTAGCTATCGATCAGTTGGAAGATGCCACAACGGCGATCATTCTGGTGTTGATGTTTATCGGCGGAGGATCATTGAGCACGGCAAGTGGTATTAAAGTTGTGACATTTATGGTGTTAGTCTTGGCAACTTACAGCTATTTACGTCGTGATGAAGCAACCTATGCCTTTCAACGTGAGATTCCCAAAGAGACCATCAGCAAAGCATTGGCGCTGACTCTGATCTCGGTGGGTGTGACTTGGTTTGCCATCTTCACGCTGTTACTGACAGAGAAAGCGTCTATGTTAGACATTATGTTCGAAGCGGTCTCGGCACTGGGTACGGTTGGTTTGTCGCGAGGCTTAACGGGCAGTTTGTCCGAACCGGGTGAGTTAGTGATCATCTTCATGATGTTTATGGGACGATTAGGCCCCCTTACTTTGGCGTACTTCTTAGCCAGTCCAAGAAAGAAAAAAGCGCGTTACGCGAGCACTAAATTGGCAATAGGGTAAATGGGCTAACTCGAAGAAAGTGAGCAAAAGGCTAGGCAAAAGAGGAGTAACTGCTCCTCTTTTTGTGCTCGTTGTAGCCACGAAACTGTATACGGTTGCCTCTCTCACAACAATTTATGATTCATCTCTATTTTTTATCATTTATAAATTGTCGTTTTTGAGGTGTTGTCCAGAATGGCATTATCCACGTGCAACATAAGATTGCCGGGAATAAAAATAATTACAATACTGCCTTACTGGAAGATACATGAAAATCAAACCCCTCCCACCTTTAAATAGCCTCGTTGCGTTTGAAGCGTCGGCGCGGCACTTGAGTTTTACGTTAGCCGCTGACGAGCTAAACGTGACCCAAGGTGCTATCAGTCGCCAAATTAGACAATTAGAAGAATACTTAGGCAAGGCTATGTTCACGAGAGCCAATCGAAGCATTAACTTAACGCCTACAGGTCTTCAATATTATCAAGCCGTCAGCCAATCTTTGCTCGATATTGCTCAAATCACGGGTGAAGTGAAGAAGTGGCAGGGCGAACAAAAGATCACGGTTGCGACGACAAACGCAATGGCCGCTTTGTGGTTGTTGCCTAAGGTCGCTCAATTTCAAAATGAACATGATGACATCGATATAAGGATTTTGGCCTCAGATAATGTGTTGGACTTACGCCGATTAGATTGCGATATCGCCTTGTTTTATTGTCGCACGCCACCTGCGGAAATGGATGTGACAACGCTATTTTCAGAAGAGGTATTCCCTGTGTGTAGCCCGCTTTATTTAGAGAAAATCGGCCAGCCTAGTGAGCCAGAAGAAATCTTCAATAAAACGTTACTCTATCTGGAAGAGTCTCAAAGAGACTGGGTGAATTGGGAGCAGTGGTTTGCGAGTGTAGGGTTGCCAAATATTTCGCCTCGTAATCGCATGAACATCAACAACTATCCAATGCTGTTACAAGCGGCAATTAATGGTCAGGGCATCGCGTTAGCTTGGGGCTCATTAGTGGACGACTATTTACAAAGCGGTGCTTTGGTTAGGCCAGTCGAACACGTTCTTTCAACTCCCTCTAATTTTTCTATGCTTGAACCTAAAAATAGAGGTTTAATCCCAGCAAGCGTCAAACGTTTTAGAGAATGGCTTTTGCATCAGTTGCCAGATGAAGTGGGTGACCGAGGCCTAGCCTAAATCAATAAGCAGAGAAAAGAACAGAGTTTGGTCATGTTAAAAAAGCGGGAATATCAGTTCCCGCTTTGTTTGAATTGATTGGATGAAATGACGCACTAAGTGAGTGCTGGTCCTTGATTGAGTGTCGAATCATCTTTCAGCGAGGATGTTGAAGTAATAGGTTCAGAAGCTACCGTTTTGCTTTCAACAAGCGGTTCAACAGGACCATCAAGTTTCTCTTGCTCTGGATGAACATGCTCAGGAAGCATTGCCCATGGCTTAGGTTCGCGTCGAATACTATGGAACAGCGTTAAGCTCATCACCGCGATAAAAATCGCGATAGGGAAACCGGCAATAATGGAGGCCGTTTGCATTGCTTTTAACCCTCCTGCATATAGAAGCACTCCCGCAATGGCGGCGATCATGATCCCCCATAGTACCCGTATAGACGTGGGAGGTTCACTGTGTCCAGCGGCATCGAGGGTACATAGAACTAGGGTACCCGAGTCCGCGGAGGTAATGAAATAAGTACCGAGTAATAAACACGCAAGTACGCTAAGTAGTTTACCAAACATACCTGTATCTAGGTTGTCGAATAGCGTAAACAAAGCGCGTGTCGTATCAGCTTTGGTCGCTTCAAGAATCGGGCCGCCAGAAAAATCTGCAGGTGGTGTTTGTTTGGCTTCTTGTGCCGCAGTGACTTGCTCTTGATGAGCAATACGAGCGTCTTGCTCTACCTTTAACGCTGCGCCACCAAATACTGAAATCCATAAAAACGTGATCAGCGTAGGAACTATGAGAGCACCGCCGATAAGCTCACGTATTGTGCGCCCTTTAGAGATACGAGCCACAAACATGCCAACGAAAGGTGCCCAAGTCATCCACCAAGGCCAGTAATAAGCCGTCCACCAGTTTTGCCAGCCAGAGTCATTCTGTGCATCGCTCCATAAGCTCATACCGACAATGTTTTGTGCATAAAGCCCCGTGCTTTCAAGTAGCGTATTTAAGATATAGCGAGTTGGGCCAATGTAAAGTACAACTAGCACGAGTGCGAGTGAAAGCAGCATATTCCATTCTGATAAACGGCGAATACCTTTTCCTACACCAGATAGCACCGACGCAACCGCACAAGTACAAAGGGAAACGATAATAAAGAGTTGAATCCCCAAACTAATGTCTAGACCAAAGGCTTGATTCAAACCAGAGTTTATTTGGATAACTCCCATCCCCAAGGTTTGAGAGATACCGAAAGCAGTCACCGCGACTGTTAGGATATCAACCGTGTGCCCGATAGGCCCATAAATACGATCGCCAATCAAAGGGTACAAGATAGAGCGTAGGGTAAAAGGCAGATCTTTACGGTAGGAAAAGTAGGCTAATGCGAGTGCAACAATGATAAAGACAGACCAAGGATGTAGACCCCAGTGAAAGAATGTCAGTTTCATTGATGTTGTTGCGGCTTCATTGGTCAGGCCTTGAGTAAATGGGTTGTCAGCGTAATGCCACATCGGTTCGGCGACCGACCAGAAAATTAAGCCTATCCCCATGCCTCCGGAAAAAAGCATGGATACCCAAGACAAATAACTAAACTCTGGTTTTTCGTCATCTTTACTCAAACGAATATGTCCATATCGACTAACCATAAGATAAAGAAGAAAACCGACAACGAGTGAAACAAGTCCGATGTAAAACCACTTCATATTCTGCAGCAAAATGCCGGAAATCGTTTCGAAGTATTGGCCCGCTTGGTTGGCGAGAATGGCGCAGAAAAGTACAAAACCGATAACGACGATCTTTGATGCGATAGTCACAGTCGGATTGAGTCCTTTCAATATCCCAGATGTTGCTCTCATAGGCATCCCTCACAGTGCTTTTGTTTTAGCGTTATTGTTTGTTGCGTTATTGTTAATTTTTGAAAGAGAGTAGAGAGAGGGCTTTTGTGTTTCAACTGATTAATACTCATCGGTTAATGAGTATTAATCATGACAAGAAGAACCTTGTTAATTAAAAGGTTATTTTGTTGTTCGAGATCAATGCATGAATGACAAAAACTCATCCAAACCCGGCGAAAAAGTCGTTTGTTTGTTGCTGGGTTGTTAATCAAAATCATCTCCACTAACACAACACGATGTTGTACGCACTGGATGCAACTCGACTCTCGGAGATAAGAATATGAGCAATGTCAACCAAACCATTATTCCTGTTGAACTTGTTGATAATGTACTGAACCCAATCAGTGAAGCAACAGGAATGCCGAATCAGGCCTACACCAGCGAAGAGTATTTTACTTTTGAGCGTGATCAGGTGTTTGGTAACACTTGGGTATGCATTGGTTTTGCATCAGACCTGCTTAAAAATGGCTATGTGATGCCACTTGATTTCATGAATCTTCCACTACTCATGATGAGAAATCGTCAAGGTGAAGTCCAAGTCTTCCACAACGTATGTAGTCATCGTGGTATGAAGCTGGTGCATGAGGCAGGCGAAGTTCAAGGCATGATTCGCTGTCCTTACCATTCATGGACGTACGATCTTGACGGCAATCTAAAAGGCACACCACACATCGGTGGTATCGCAAAACACAAAGATGATCGATTTAAGTGTGAAAAACACGGCCTTAAGCCACTTCGTTCAGCCGTTTGGATGGACATGGTATTCGTTAACTTATCGGGCAATGCAGAAAGCTTTGAAGATCATATCGCGCCACTAGAGCAACGTTGGCAGCAATTCTTAGGTGAAGATGGGTTAGGGCTTCTTCGCCGCGTGAACATGGGTGGCAACTTAGAGATCGAAGTGAAAAGTAACTGGAAGCTTGCCGTAGAAAACTACTGCGAGGCTTACCACTTACCTTGGGTGCATCCGAGTTTGAACAGTTATTCTCGCCTAGAGGATCACTACAACATCATGTTTGCAGAGCGCTTTGCTGGTCAAGGTAGTCTCGCGTACAACCTTTCTGATACAGCAGGAACACACTTACCTAAATTTCCAAGCTGGCCAGAAGATAAACTGCGTCATGCAGAATACGTTGCACTCTTTCCAAACGTGTTGCTTGGTATTCAAGCCGATCATGCCTTTGCAATGATGATTGAACCAATCACTGCGAATAAGAGTGTTGAGCACCTACGTGTTTTCTATGTGGGTGATGAAGCAACGAAAGATGAGTTTGCTGCGTGTCGTACTGCTACCGTTGAGTCGTGGCGAGTCGTGTTCGGCGAAGATATTGGAGCGGTCGAAGGTATGCAGGAAGGTCGTTACTCACCTGGCTTTAGTGGTGGCGTGTTCTCACCAGAAATGGATGTTCCGACGCATTTCTTCCAAACCTGGTTGGCAAAGCAAGTGAAAGCGGCACAGGAGCAGTAAGATGATGCATTACCTTAATTATATTGATGGTGAGTGGTGCGATTCAGAGCAAGCGCTGACCGTCATGAATCCTGGCACAGCCGAAGCGTATGCGACGATTGCAGAAGCCACTATCACCGATGCCGATCGCGCAATGGCAGCGGCACGCCGAGTGGTCAAGCAAGGCCTTCTTTCGGACGTTCGTCCAGCCGTCAGAACCGAGTGGATGTTAAAAGCCGCCGCAGCTATTCGTGAAATGGTTGATGAAGGTGGGTTAGTTGCCTGTCGTGAAAATGGGAAATCTTTGCAAGATGCCAAAGATGAGTTTTTAGAGTCGGCACGTTACTTCGAATACTACGCTGGCATGGCCGACAAGCTGGAAGGCACGTCAATTCCGTTGGGTAAAGACTATGTCGACTTCACTCAATATGTGCCGTTTGGCGTGTCAGTACAGATTGTGCCGTGGAATTTCCCTGTCTCTATTTGTGCACGCTCATTGGCACCTGCATTAGCTGCTGGTAACGCAGTGGTGATCAAATCGCCAGAGATTTCTCCACTTGCCATTACGTTGTTGGTTAAAGCGATTGAAAAAGCGGGCTTCCCAAAAGGCACGATTAACTTGCTATGTGGCAAAGGCTCCGTCGTTGGCAGTCATTTGGTGCAGCATCAAGAGGTCGATCAAATTGTCTTTACGGGTTCTGTACCGACCGGCCAACGCATTCTGCAAGATTCAGCGCAACGCGCTACTCCATCGGTGATGGAGCTGGGTGGTAAATCGGCTGCTATCGCGCTGAAAGATGCGAACCTCGAAACACTTTTGAAAAGCGTTCAGGTCGGTATTTTCTTTAACGCTGGTCAAGTGTGTTCGGCAATGTCTCGTTTGCTGATTCAAAAAGAGCGTTATGAAGAAGTAAAAGCGGTGGTAGTGGAAATGGCAAAAAGCCTAACTATTGGTCAAGGCGAAAGCCAGCCGGACATCACACCGTTGGTATCGGCTGATCAACAAGCACGCGTGCTTAAAATGATAGAGCAAGCAAAAGCCGACGGCGCGAATATCCTGACGGGTGGCTACGCACCTGATTTATCGGGTTACTTTGTCGCACCGACGGTGATTGAAGCCTCACCAGATATGCGTATTGCTCAAGAAGAAGTGTTTGGCCCTGTACTGGTAATTACACCGTTTGAAACCGAGCAAGAGGCCGTTGAAATCGCGAATGGCACCGATTTTGGCCTAGTTGCTGGTGTCTTTGGTGAAAGCCTAAACCAAACATTGCGTGTGGCGCAGCAACTGCGTGGTGGGCAAGTGTTCATCAATGAATGGTTTGCTGGTGGTATCGAAACACCATTTGGTGGCGTGGGCTTGTCCGGTTTTGGGCGAGAAAAAGGACAAGAAGCGATATATAGCTACGTCCAGACACGCAATATTGCCATTCGTTTGCAGCAAGACAGCAACGTATAGCTACCGTGTAACTTGATTTTCATCACCTCGTACCGACTTGGATTTCAGACCACAAGCTAGGGCGAGGTTGATGGAATCACAACAAATCTGACAGCGGTTTGTAAACACGGAAATTCTGAACAAGGTAGTTGGAGTAAAAGTGATGAGAAAGTGGCTCTGTATTATTTGCGGCTTAATCTATGATGAAGCACAAGGTTGGCCATCCGATGGCATTGCACCAGGAACAGCATGGGAAGATGTACCGGATGACTGGTTATGTCCTGACTGTTTAGTGGGTAAGGCCGATTTTGAAATGATCGAAATCACCGACGATGAGCCAGTAGAAGAGGTCGCGGCAGTGTCTTCGGTGTCGGTAGGATCGTCTGTTCAGCCAAATGCGGCTCAGCCACTTCCATCTGAAGTCACTCAGCCTATATTTTCAGCTGACCCTATTGTTATCATCGGTAGTGGCCACAGTGGTTACCAGTTGGCTGCGGCACTTAGAGCGCAATCTGAAACGGTTCCGATCACTGTCTTTACCGCTGATGATGGCGCACTGTACAGCAAGCCTGCATTGTCTAATGCACTGGTCATGAACAAAGACGGCGACGCGCTACAAAGTGAAAGCGCGTTGGAGTGGGAAAGCCGTCTCAATATCCGCGTTTACCCGCATACCCGTGTTGAACATATCGATCGTGCCAATTCAACGCTACACACCTCTATCGGCAAATACGCTTACAGCCGCTTGGTACTGGCAACAGGTGCATCACCGATTGAAATCCCAATTGAGGGTGATCGCTCTTGTGTTATGAGTGTGAACGACTTAGTTGATTACCGGCGTTTCAGAGCGGAGCTGCAAGACAAAAAGCGCATCGCAATCCTAGGTGATGGCTTAATTGGCTGTGAGTTCGCGAATGACCTGATCGAAAGCGGTTATGAAGTAACAGTTATCGGGTTAGGTCAATGGCCAATGGAGCGTTTGATCCCGCAACAGTTGGGTGAATCATTACAAAGTGCACTTGCCGATCGAGGCGTGCAATGGGCTCTACAAGACAGTATCGCCAGAATCGAGCCAAGGTCCGAATCAAGCGCGGTTTTGCATCTAAACAGTGGCAAGAAAATTGAAGCAGACCTAGTGCTAAGCGCGGTTGGACTCAAGCCAAATGTATCGCTGGCTGAGCAAGCAGGGCTCGAAGTGGGCCGCGGCATTAAAGTGAATCAATTCGGCCAGACGAGTGATGAGAGTATTTACTCGCTAGGCGACTGTGTTGAAACCGAGCAAGGTTGGCAGCCGTATATTGCGCCGATTAATCAAATGATTCCTTCCGTAGCGAAAAGCTTGCTAGGCGATGTCGCGTCAATCTCGTTAACGCCAACTCCTGTGATTGTAAAAACGCCGATTCTTCCACTCACTATTTTCCCGGTTGCCCCGAATGAACTGGGACAATGGTATATCGAGAGTCAGGCAGATGAATTGACCGCTGCGTTTTATTCTCCTGAGGGAACGATGTTTGGCTTTGCGTTGCTAGGAAGAAAAGTACAGTCATTACGTGGCCCTTGGCTAGATCAATTGTCATTGAAACTGTCAGCAGCGTAACGGAGAAAGAAGATGATTCATTTACCCAATGATGATGCAACATGTGGTTGGTACCATGCGTTGCCAAGTATTGCAGAAAAACCAGCGTTAAAAGGTAAACAAACTGCTGACTATGCCGTGCTAGGTGCCGGTTTCGCTGGACTAGCTATGGCAAGACGTTTAGCTGAGCTTCAGCCTAACGCACGAATTATACTGATTGACGCACAACGTATCGGCCAAGGGGCGTCAGGGAGAAATTCGGGCTTTGTGATCGATTTGCCTCATAAGTTTTCACTTGAGCATCCCGACCCTGAGCACAAACAAAAGTTGTTATCGCTCAACCGTTCTGCGATTGCTCAGCTAGACACTTTAGTGTCGAAGCACAGTATTTCTTGTCAGTGGTCAGCAAAGGGCAAATATCAAGGAGCCGTAGGGGCGCGCGGTGAAGCGTATCTCGATCACTTTGAGCACCTAATGAAAGACCTTGGCGAACCATACTTCCATGTTAATGGTAGTGAGCTGGCGAAAGTCTTAGGGACAAATTACTACAGCCGCGCAATTTACACGCCAGGTGGTTATTTAATGCAACCTGCTGCTCTGGTGCGTGGGCTAGGGGAAAGCCTTCCAGAGAACGTCGAGGTGTTAGAAAACTCGCCAATCCGCAAACTCAGTAAAGAAAACGGTTACTGGGTATTACATGGAGATAGTGGTTCTGTTGAAACCACTGAACTGTTACTTGGCACCAGCATTTTTACTCGTGAGTTTGGTTACCTTAAAAACAGATTACTGCCAGTGATGACGTTTGCAAGCTGGACGCGTCCATTGACCGACGCAGAAATGCAACGATACGGAGGTGAGCTGAATTGGGGTTTAACTCCAGCAGATCATGCGGGAACGACGTTACGTATGACCGCAGATCGACGTATTTTGATCCGAAATACTTACAAACACGTGCCGAAATATGGCTCAAGCATGAACGATAAAGTCAGAGAGCAAATCCGAGACGATCATCGTCAAGTCTTTTTGGTGCGTTACCCCGAGCTGGCCGACATACCATTTACTCACACATGGGGTGGGGTATATGCCATCTCTCGTAACTTTACTAACTTTTTTGGTCAATTAGATGAAGGTGTTTATGCCAGCGCTTGTGACAATGGTGTTGGTGCTGCGTGGGGAACCATTTCTGGAACGCTGTTAGCTGACTATGTCGTAGGTGCGACATCTAAATCATTGGATGACATACAGCAAGTGACAGGGATGCCTTGTTTGAATCCGCCAGAGCCTTTTTTAGGCATGGGAGTAAAAACGCGTATCCAATTAGCAAAATGGCAAAGCAGGAGTGAGTTATGAAGCAAGTCAAACTCGTTGATAGTAAAAATTTAGATTTCAATGTTCGTGGTAATACGCCGGGAATGGCGTACGTAGCCCGAGCGTTAAGCCCAGAAATCTCACCAAACATTGGCGTAGGCTTTGCTAAATGGGAAGGCGCTCAAGTGGCTTGGACGGTGCTTTATGATGAGGTTATTTTTGTGATTGAAGGCTGTTTCGAGCTGACCGCAAATGGTGAGACACATTTTGTGCACCCAGGTCAAATGCTGTGGATCCCGGAAGGAACCGAATTGGTTTATGGTGGGCATGCTCTATTCGGTTACGTGGTTCATCCAGGAAACTGGAAAGAGCTACACGGGATTAAATGATTTGTTTTACAGACGAGACAACGACTTGAAGTTCTACTCGTGCTAAATCAAAAATCGTTCACAGTGTATGTGAGCCAAATCAACTCGCTCGTTAAGGGCGTGTCACCGAAGCCTCCTTCTTGAAGTCATTTGGGTATATACATCAGTTTTAACGGTAGCCATATCGAGATGCTTGGTATGGCTTTTATCGTTAAGGATAATAATCTCATTGGATCAAGGGGTATATAATCGTTAAATTGCACTTGCGACATCTTTGCGCTGTGACTGGCAATTCAAACTATTGTTTTAGCCAATAGAAACACTAAAAATTATCCACCAAATAATACGTTACTGAGTCTGGCCGTTGCATTTACGGCTGCCTATTTCGCAGCCGATGATTATTACTTAATATAAGAACTCACCATGCACACTCGTCGTGAACGCGTATTTGACCCCTTTCATCGTCTAACGGTATTTACAGATAAATGGCGACTTGGATCTAAATCTTATCTTACTGATCTCGCATCTATTGCCTTATTGCTGTTACCGCTGACGCTATCTAACGCACTTGCCATCTTTTTTGGTCACGCTTCTAGAATCCTAGGGATGTCAGAGGTTTCTCAGTTATTGTTCCATCTTTCTGATATTTTAATCAACTTATATCCCACAGCGTTTTGCATTGTGGCTGGTTACTATTTATCGCATAAAGTGAATGTGTCGAGCGCGATTATCATCATTTATTCGTTGGTCATGTTCTATTTAATTTCAATAGAGAATGACAGCCTTTCTAGTAATTACATGTTGCCGAATAACCCGTTATTAGCACTCTTTAGTGCAACAGTGTCATACGTTTATTGTAAAAGTTTCCGAATTGAGCTGCTTGATCCTCAAGCAATGGACTTCTCTTCTCGTCTTTTTAAAGATGTCTTACATTTTTTCGTATTCGTTTTATTTGCGGTTTGCTTATCTCATGTCACCGCAGCGGTGATGGATGCTTTTACTACAACAGTGGCTGGACTTAACTTTGATCCGCTGACGTTCACAGGAGGATTATTTTATCAATCCATCTTGAGCTTATTAGGAGCGGCGGGCATTAATGGTCACAACATGTTGTTTGCCATCAAGCAGCAAATATACGCTGCGACCGAAGCCAACATGGCTGCTTGGCAAACAGGCGAAGCGTCGCTTAACGTTATTAGCCAAGGTTTTTACGACGCATTTTTATCCATGGGCGGGTCAGGGAATAGCATCAGTTTACTCCTGTGTCTGCTATTGTTCGCTAAAGAGCGCAATCATATTTTACTGGCGTTAGCGGCAGCCCCATTGGTGATGTTCAACATCAATGAAGTGCTGCTATTTGGCTTGCCTATCATCTTTAACCCTATTCTAGTCGTCCCATTTGTATTAGTACCGCTGGTAAGTTTTATCATCACCTACTGTGCGATTGCTTCCGGCTTAATTGCGCCTGTTGAAAATATTGTGAACTGGATGACACCGCCTCTGTTGAGTGGTTATGTTGCAATGGGGCATCAGGTACAGGGGGCGATACTTCAACTGGTGGTGATTGCGATTGGTGTACTAATTTATCGACCTTTTTATCTAGCCTATGCAGGCAAATATGTGGGGCAGCTTGGTGTAAGTAATACTTACAATGGTTTAGAACAATCTCTATTTAAATCACTACTCAGTAGTGTGAAAGATGCGAACACATCGAGTATCAGCAAGTCATCCGCGCAGAAGCGTTTAACTTCCATTCTTCGTGAAGGCGAGTTGGTGATGTTTTATCAAAAGCAGCACTCAACAAAGGATGCGGAACAGTATTCTTACGAAGCGCTTATTCGATATAAAGATGAAGATGGAAACTTACTTTCACCAACGTTTATTGAAGATTTTCACCGATTAGATGCCATGCCACTGCTCGATAAATTAGTACTCGAAAAGGTGTTGTCGGATATGAAGGAAATGGGATTATCTGAGCAGCGAAGAGTGGCCATTAATGTTTCTGTTGCTACCATTCAACAAGTGGATTTTGTTCAGCATTTACAAGGCAGGTTGGTCTATTTTGGAATCCCGGCTGAATGGCTTGAAATTGAAATTACTGAAGAAGCCGTATTAGACAATGAAGTTTCTTTAACTAACACCATGAAAGCTCTACAGAGTATGGGAGTTCGTATCACAATGGATGATTTTGGTACGGGCTACGCATCGTTTCCTCATTTGTTCAAGTATCCATTTAACAAGATTAAGCTAGACAGATCGCTGCTATTGGACGCTAACGATCATCGTGGACGGCAACTGTATCGATTGGTTGCTAAGTTAGGACATATTGCAAATTGTGAGGTCGTAGCGGAAGGGGTGGAAACGCAGTCTGACTATGACTTTGTGCGGTCAAGTGGGGTTGATAAAGTTCAAGGGTTTTACTTAGCAAGGCCTGTACCTTTGGATGAGATTATCCATCGACGTGCTTAACTAAGGTGCAATAAAAAGGGAAGCGATGGCTTCCCTATAGTGAGTCTTGTTTTGACTTAGTTAGCTCTTATTTGAACTCAAATTTACCCTGCATGATCGCCCAGTGACCAGGGAACGAGCAGAAGAATGAGTAGTCGCCGCCAGCTTTCATTTTTTCAGTGCTGAAAGTAATGCTGGTGCTTTCACCGCCGCCAATCACTTTTGTGTGAGCGTATACACGGTCGTCATTTGGCTTCACGTAATTGTTTTCTGCACCTGCTGCCATGCCGTCCGTACCTACTGCTTGTAGATTAGCGGTATCTGCTATAACGACGTTGTGACCCATTGATTGTGCAGGCATTTTACCTGTGTGGTTTAGCGTCAGTTTTACTTCTTTACAAGTGGCTGGAACGCTCAGTGTTTTAGTAGAAAACTGCATCATATCGTTAGCATCTAGGGACACTTCACACTCGGCACTGGCTTGGGCACCAAAGCTCATTCCTACTAATGCGAAGGTTGCTGCTAATAAACGTAAAGACATATAACACTCTCCATTTTATATTTTGGGCTGACTTGGATTAATCTCATCCAATAGTTCTCATTATCAGCCAATTTTCACTCGAAAAACGTGCTTCAAGCGGTATATTGACGTTTTGTTGCAAACTTGTACTGGTTAGTTCCACTATTTGATCACTCATAGGCCCTATTTCATGCGATGGCGTGAGGTAAATCAAAAAAGAAAGGAATACGCCCCGTACAGAGATAAGGTCTATCTTATTAAGCCTTTGGAGCAGTATCTTGGCGTTTATTAGAAGTAGATTAGAGAAGGTGAGAGGAGAGGCTCAAGCATAAAAAAGCTCAGCCAAATTGCTGAGCTTTAACAGTTAGAGCGGCAGTTTACGTTTAGCGATTTTGCTTCAACGCATCTAACGCTTCATGTAATGACGGCACGATGGAATGACCAAATTGTTTTACCTCTTCGCAAGGTTCAACTAAATCCGGAATCTGATAAGTAACCATATTCGCTGCCACGGCTGCGCGAACACCGTTATTGGAATCTTCAAAGGCCAAACATTGGCTTGGTTCTACATCCAGACGATTCGCTGCCAGCAAATAGATTTCTGGATCGGGTTTACCGTGGTTTACCTCGCAGCCTGTGGTGAGGTTGTCGAAGTACTTACTCAAACCCGCTAATTCCAGTTTGATTTTCGCCACCTCTTTTGCCGTAGAAGTCGCTACTGCGATTGGTAAGCCTTGTGCTTTCAGCCATTCTAGCAGCTCAACAACACCATTTTTCACTGGGATGGCTTGGTGTTTGACGACAGCATTGTAACGAGTACGCCATTCATGATGCAGGCGGTCTAGGTTCTCACCGTAGGCTTTGCGGAAAATTGCTTCAATACCTGCCGCATTGCGACCAATGATCGACAGGTAAACATCTTCATAAAACGGAAGGTTTTGGACTTCACATGCTTCTTGGAAAATACGCATACAGACGCGCTCAGTATCAAGGAGCAAACCATCCATATCAAAAATAGCAGCTTGGTAGTTCATTACATTACAGACTTTTCGATTGTGATGGTGCATTTTGACATAAGCGAGATAGATTTTCTTGCGGAATTCAAACCGTCCGTATCCTTTTTTTACTTTATACCTAACCGTTTGGCTAAGCGGTGTAAATTACCATTATCGAGTTCTAACTGACGTGCTGTTGCAGCCCAGTTTCCTTGATTCTGCTCTAGTGCTTTTAGAATCATGGCTTTTTGGAAGGTGTCAGTAGCTTGCTTTAAACCAGCGTCTGACAGTTCAAATGAAGAGCTAGGTATACCTGGCTCTTCAGTGATGGGCTGATTGTTCGACGCTTTGATATCGAAATCTTGTTCCACCAATTCGATATCCAGCGATTGAGTTCTAGCTTTGGCAAGCACGCCCGCTCGTTTGATGACGTGTTCCAGTTCACGCACGTTGCCCGGCCAAGAGTAATCTTTAAGTTCTTGAACTAGAGTGGGAGAGAGTCGAACACTGTTCAGCCCCAACTTGCTGCGTAGTTGCTCTGCAAAGAAACCAGCCAGTAGCACGACATCGTCTTCACGTTCACGAAGTGGAGGGACATGAAGAGGGAATACACTCAAACGGTGGTACAAATCTGCTCTGAAACGGCCAGCTTTTACTTCTTCATGCAGAACACGGTTCGTTGCCGCCACAATGCGTGTGTTGACTCGAATATGGCGGTCATCCCCAACACGCTGGATATCGCCATATTGCAATGCGCGAAGTAGCTTGGCTTGCAACTCCAGAGAAAGTTCGCCGACTTCATCCAAAAACAGTGTGCCGCCGTCGGCTTGCTCGAACTTACCCTTGCGATTACTGATAGCACCAGTAAAAGCGCCTTTGATATGACCAAAAAGCTCACTCTCTGCGACAGACTCCGGTAACGCGGCACAGTTTAAGTACACCAAGGTATTATTGGCTCGGTGAGAGCGATGATGAATTGCGTTTGCGACGAGCTCTTTACCAACACCTGTTTCACCCATTATCAACACAGATAGCTCGGTATCTGCCACCGCATCGATTTGCTCTTGAAGTGCTTTCATTCCAGCAGATTTGCCAATGATTTCGTTGCTTAGCGTGCGTTTCTCAGTGTAAGACTCACGTGGCAAGCTTGCTTGTGTTTCTAACTGCTCCAGTAGTAGAGCAGTGTGCAAGCCACCCGCGGCTAACGCACTTACAAAGCGTAGTTCTTGATTGAGTAAACCATCGAACTGATTCGGGTCGAAGGCATCAATAGTGATCGCGCCAATCAATTGATCGTCGATCAACAAAGGGAGGCCAATACATGAATGGACGTGCAGCTTGTCGTCGTGGTTCGGAATTAACCCGTCATAGGGATCGGGTAAGTCGCTATTCGATGGAAACCGTACGATATCGCCAGCGCGTGCAATGGCTTCCAATCTCGGGTGTTGGTTTATAGAAAAACGGCGTCCCAATACTTCCTTTGCTAAGCCATTGATAGCCAGCGGCTTAAAGTGCTGATCTTCATACAAAAGAAGAGCAGAAGCATCACATTTTAATATCTCGCGAATCGTTGTTAATAAGGTATCAAATCGAGCTTGCCGAGTGAGCGCTGAATTTAGGTCTTGCGTGATGTGTAGCCATTGCGCGATTAAAGAAGTCATAGCCAATACCAATTGTGTCAATATGACTATTGTAGTGTCTTAATGACAATTTTCAACTGTGTCTAAATGACAGTTGTTAAAGTTGTATTTTAATTAAATTATTGAAATATATAGCAATTAAAAGTTGGCATGCCCAGTGCTATACAAGAAGAAATTATTTTTGTTTATCCCGTCATTCAAGGTAGTAATTATGACAATTCACGTAAAAAACAACATCCACTGGGTAGGTCAACGCGATTGGGAAGTTCAAGATTTCCATGGTACAGAATACAAAATGACAAAAGGCACCAGTTACAACAGCTATCTTATTCGTGAAGGAAAAACGGTGCTGATCGATACGGTTGATCATCGATTCAGCCAACAATTTATCCAGAACCTAGAAATGGAAATCGATCTTAAGACGATCGATTTTATCGTCGTGAACCATGCAGAAGAAGATCATTCAGGCGCATTGTCTGCATTGATGGAGAAGATTCCGAACACGCCGATTTACTGTACAGAAGCGGCGATTGATTCGATTGTGGGTCATCACCACCATCCTGAGTGGAACTTCAAAACCGTAAAAACGGGCGACAGCATTGATATTGGTAACGGTAAACAATTGGTATTTGTGGAAGCGCCGATGTTGCACTGGCCTGACAGTATGATGACTTACTTAACCGGCGATGCGGTGCTGTTTAGTAATGACGCCTTTGGACAGCATTATTGTGATGAGCGTTTGTTTAATGATGAAGTGGATCAAAATGAGTTGATGGAACAGTGTTTGCGTTACTACTCAAACATCCTAACGCCATTTAGCAGCTTGGTAACAGCCAAAATTAAAGAAGTGCTGAGCTTTAATTTGCCCGTCGACATGATCGCAACATCACACGGTATTGTATGGCGCGATAATCCGGTTCAAATCATCGAGCAATATTTGGAATGGGCGGATAACTACCAAGAAGATCGCATTACGATTTTCTACGATTCCATGTCAAATAACACTCGAATGATGGCAGATGCCATTGCGCAGGGCATTCACGATGTTGACCCTAGCGTGGCGGTCAAAGTCTTCAATGTCTCTAAACATGACAAAAATGAAATCCTCGCCAATGTGTTCCGCTCAAAAGGCATATTGGTTGGTTCATCTACCATGAATAACGTCATGATGCCGAAGATCGCAGGCATGCTAGAAGAAATTACCGGTCTGCGCTTTAAAGCGAAAAAAGCCGCTGCCTTTGGTAGCTACGGTTGGAATGGTGGTGCGGTAGACCGTATCCACGCACGGTTGACCGATGCGGGTTTTGAAACGGCAGTCAGCCTGAAAACCAAATGGCGACCAGATGGTAAAGCGATGCGTGAGTGTCGTGAACATGGCAAGAGCATCGCGAAACTGTGGGCGAAACATCCACTAACAAGTCCTGTTACGGCTCCGATGATGGCTGCGTCTGCACCGCAAGTTCGATCACAGCCCGTTGTACAAGTAGAAACGCCAGCAGTGGTCGAAAGGGAGCTTATTAATCCAAGCTCAGAAGCACATCCATCAGATTGCCAGTGCATGATTTGCACCGTTTGTAACTGGGTGTATGACCCTGCTCAGGGTGAGCCTAACCAAGGAATTGAACCGGGTACCACGTGGTCAGACGTTCCGGATTACTTCCTTTGCCCTGAGTGTCACTTGGGTAAAGATGTATTTGTTGAGTTCAAGGGTTAAGGAGCTGTGATGCAAGCACCAATTGTAATCATAGGCAGTGGCTTTGCTGCCTATCAACTGGTTAAAACTGTGCGTCGAATGGATGCACTGGTGTCAATTCAAGTATTCACCGCTGATGACGGTGCGGAGTATAACAAGCCCGATTTGAGCCATGTGTTCAGTAGAAAACAGACCGCGAGGGATCTGGTGGTAAAAACGGGAGAAGCGTTTGCCCAAGAGCATCATATCGAGTTATTAACCCACACTAAAATTGATAGTGTGGATACGCAAGCCCAACAAGTGGTAGCAGATGGACAAGTTTATGCGTACTCCAAACTGGTTTTTGCAACGGGTGCGAAAGCTTTTGTTCCTCCAATGCGAGGTGATGCTTCTGGCGATATCCTAACGCTCAATTCGTTACAAGAGTATCAGCTCGCAGAAGAGAGAATCAGTCAAGCAAAGCGCGTAATGGTTATCGGTGGTGGTTTGATTGGCGTTGAGATTGCAATGGATATTGCGAGCAGCGGTAAAGCCGTTACGGTGGTTGAATCAAACCAACGCTTGCTTGCCAATCTTATTCCTGAGTTTGTTGCGTTGCCTCTGGAAAGCCAACTTAAGCAACAAGGCATTCAACTGGCGTTGGGAAATGGGGTTGTTGAGGTGAATCGTACCGCCGATTCGTTGGTAGCGATTTTGAACAGCGGTGAAGTGAGCGAGATTGATGTAGTGATTTCTGCCGCGGGCTTACGTTCAAACACTCAATTAGCGAATGCTTGTGGATTAGAGGTTGGGAAAGGCATTGCTGTCGACGCTAAGCTGCAGACTTCTGCGAACAATGTATTCGCTCTGGGCGATTGCGCCGAGATACAAGGGCGTATGCTTCCATACCTTCAGCCAATCGTGTTGAGCGCTAATGTTTTAGGTAAGCTGTTGCTTGGGCAGGAAGCGCAATTGAAGTTGCCGCCAATGATGGTAAAAGTCAAAACGCCGAGTTACCCAATTCAGCTTGCCGGGGACTTCGGTGCTGTCGCGAATTGGAATGTGCAGATTTCTCAATCTGGCATCGTGGCAAAAGCTGAAAATGAACAAAGCATATTGACAGGGTTTGTTGTGACGGGTGAGCAAGTGGCTCAGGCTTTTCCGTTACTGCGTGAACTGTCTCAAGTCGCGCAATCGTAACTCGCTTCAAGCAGCACAATTTTATATTCAAAGAGGGTATAACCATGTCACATCTTCGTATTCCGAAAGACTGGACGGTTCAACGTTCGACGCCATTTTTTACCAAAGGCAGTGTGCCTCCAGCTCTTCTAACTCATCACAACACAGCCGAAGGCGTGTTTGGGCAGTTATGCGTAATGGAGGGGCAAGTCACCTATTATGGTTTTGCAGATGAATTCGCGACAGAGCCTGAAATGGTCGTCGTGATCAACGCAGGTCAGTTCGCGACAAGCCCGCCACAGTATTGGCATCGTATTGAAATGAGCGATGATGCACAGTTCAATATTAACTTTTGGTTGAATAAAGATAAAAGTGGACAAGCGATGTTCCACGCTAAGCAGTAAACCTTTCTAGACAATTTGATTATTGCGTGAATTTATCGGGAAAAGCGCATATTAAGTAAAAGAGCAGAGACGTTTCTCTGCTCTTTTTTGCTTATTGGCAGTAATGACATGTGAACTTAATCAGCGATATTAACTGTAAGCCCGTGCTACGCGACCTTCGCAATTCAAGGTGTATTGTTTGGCGTAAGCTGGGATGAAAACAGATTGGCCTTTATCTACTACACACGTTTCACCATTTGCGTCTGTAATCACGAGCGGGGAATCTAGCGGCAACAGGATTTCTGCGGTTCTTACATCAAGCGTTCGTTGGTTGGCCTGCTTTACAATCGCGAATTTGAAATCGTCTACGGGAATTGGGTATTCCAACATGTCGTCGATTTCATTTGGTGCGAGCAGTAGGGTGTCGAATGGTTTTTCTTCGAAGCGTGTGCATGCAACGAGTTCTTTTATATCCATATACTTCGGCGTTAAACCGGCACGTAGCACGTTGTCTGAGTTCGCCATGATCTCAAGACCTGTACCTTTTAAGTAAGCGTGTGGCGTTTCTGCATCCAAGAACATGGCATCACCCGGCTGTAGGGTAATCACATTGAGCATCAGTGGCGCAAACAAACCAATATCGCCAGGGTATTGCTTCTCTAGTTCAAGAATGAGGTTGAACAGAGGTAAGTCGGTGATGCGAGCTTGAGCCAATAACACCGTCAACGCCATCTCTTTCTGTTCGCCCTCTAGTGACAGTAGACCCGAGAAGAAGGTCGCTAAGCCCGTTGGCGTTTGGTTTGCGATAAGTTCATCCACCAAGCCTTGCAGCTCAGGAATCGCCAGCTCAGAGAAGAAGCTGATGATTTCACTGGTTGGGCGGAAGCCATTCATCGCTTGGTATTCGGTTAGCGCGTAAACCAATTCTGGTTTGTGGTTTGGATCTTTGTAGTTACGGTTTGCAGCGGTTAGGGGAATGCCTTGTTTTTCTTCCAGTGCAAAACCCAGTTCTGCTTGTTGCTTGTTTGGGTGCACCTGAATCGACAGCGCTTTCTCAGCGGCAAGCACTTTAAACAGGTATGGAAGTTCACCAAAACGGTTTACGACTTCTTCACTCAGAAAAGCATTCATGTCTTGAGCAATCAGTGAAGAGAGTTTGGTCTCCTCGCCGTTTACCATCACCAATGAGCAACCGTTTGGATGCGCGCCCATCCATACTTCTGCTTGTGGTTCGCCCGTTGGGTTTTCAATGCCAAACAGTTGGTTAACAGAAGTAGTGCTGCCCCAAGCGTAGTTTTGAATCACGTTGTTCATCAGGAAAAACATCGGATGCTTAGCTTGAGTTTGAATCGTTTGTGTATCGGACATCGTTAAATCAGACATAGAGTGTCACCATGAGAGAAAATCATGGCTTGGGCGACATTGCCCAAGCCATAGGAGCCATTTGGGGGAGGGGGGATTAAGCGGCTGCTTGCATCATTTTTGCTTTACGCACTTTCTTCAACGTTACACACGTTACTGCGGTAACCGTTGCGCCAGCTGCCATACAAATCAGAGCAAGTACAGGGTGGTTCATCGCGCCAAGTAGAGCGACAACTGGACCGCCGTGAGCAACGCTGTTGGTAATGCCGAATGAGAACGCCATTACTGCCGCCACCATTGAGCCAAGTACGTTTGCAGGAATCACTGACATTGGATCTTGCGCTGCGAACGGAATCGCACCTTCAGAGATACCAACCAGACCCATTGCACCAGCTGCTTTGCCCGCTTCTGTTTCTGATTCTTCGAACAGGTCGAACTTGCGACCAAGCGCTGTTGCTAGTGCCATGCCTAGAGGTGCCACAGGGATTGCACACGCCATCGCACCCATAAATTGAGTTTGACCGCTCGCAATCATGCCCACAGAGAATAGGAACGCGACCTTGTTGAATGGACCACCCATATCGAAGCCAGCCATACCACCAAGTACGATGCCTAGTAGAACGACGTTACCTGTACTCATGCTCGTTAGTAGCGCAGTCAGGCCGTCCATTAGGCTTGCGATTGGCGCGCCGATAACGAAGATGAAAAGACCAGCGATGAATAGCGAACCTGTGATTGGCGCAATCATGATTGGCACCAAAGGTTGGATGAATTTGTGGTAGTTAATCGACGTAATCCACTTCACGAAGTAACCCACAAGCAGACCTGCGATGATGGCACCGATAAAGCCTGTACCAGCGTCTGCGCCGTAGAAAGAACCGTTGTTTGCAATCCAACCACCGATCAAGCCAGGAGCTAGAGCTGGGCGGTCAGCAATCGCGTAAGCAATGTAACCGGCAAGGATTGGGATCATCAGCGTAAAGGCAACCACACCGACGTTGAGGATTTGGTTCCACATGCTGCCTTCAGGAATCGCCATGCCCGCTTCACTCGGCTGACCGCCTACAGCAAGAGCAAGGGCAATCAACAGACCACCGGTTACGACGAATGGGATCATGTGTGATACGCCATTCATCAAGTAGCGATATAAGTCAGAACGAGCTTGAGAAGCTTTGTCGGCAACCGATGCTTGCGTATTGCCATTGGACTCAGCTTGGTACGTCGGTGCGTTTAACGCTTCATTAATCAGTCCTTGAGCATCGCGGATTGGGGCTTTTACGTTGGTTTTAACCACGCGTTTGCCCGCGAAGCGGTTCATGTCAACTTGCTTGTCACATGCCACGATGATGGCATCTGCACGCTCGATTTCTTCTGCGGTTGGGCTGTTTTTCACACCGATTGAACCGTTCGTTTCAACCTTGATTTCGTAACCCATTGCCGCTGCACCTTTCTCTAGTGCTTCTGCTGCTAAGTAGGTGTGCGCAACGCCCGCAGGACAACCAGTCACACCAATGATGAAGCCTTGGTTTGCTGGTGCATCTGTCACTGGTTGCGGTTCTTCTTTAGCAAGAAGGAGTGCCAGTGCGTCTTGGTTGTTTGTTGCGCCTAAGAACGCATCGATGAAACCATCTTCAATCAGTTTTGAAGACAGTTCTGCAAGTACTTCGATGTGGTGGTTATCGCCACCGTCTGGAGAAGCGATCATGAAGAACAGCTTTGAAGGTAAACCGTCTTCCGCGCCGTACTCGATACCTGATTTGCTAACGCCGATCACAACCGCCGGTTCAATCACAGCGGCGCTTTTCGCGTGTGGAATTGCCACGCCATCTTCAAATCCGGTATTTCCTAATTCTTCACGTGCTTTTATATCTTCAAGAAATTTTGTTTGGTCAGAAATACGACCTTGAGCATGAAGAACGGCAACCAGTTCTTTAAATACGTCTTCTTTTGAAGACGCTTTAAGATCAAGCTTAATTAAGTCTTCATTTATTAGTTTGGTGATCATTGTCGAACCCCTATAAATATAATTTTTATTTCAGGGGTATTTTTAAATTACTGATAAAAAGACTGTAGTGAAGAAAAAATGCATTTACTGGAGGATTGTAACCGACTCACTATAGTGTGATTTAGATCGTTCACTGGACAAATCTAGCTGCATATCTGTGACATGATGGATAAGAAGCTAAACGATAAGTGAAATGTGGCTTTGCTCCCATTTGAAAAGGGATTGAGTATTATTGATAGAGTTTTTGTTACTGGAAATTTGATGCGTTAACTGGATTTTTGTAACATTAAAATGGAATTGTGATTTTGCTCAATAGCACAAAAGTCCAGTCCGGTGTATATCTATAGTAAATAGCATCATTGATGCATATATAGAGTGTGAGACAATGATTTTTCATGATTTGATTTCAGCGGTATTAAATGAAAGAGAGCCATTTCATAATATTTTGTTTGCAGGAGATTTTCATACGCCGCCTGAATTTAGCTATCAAGTTAATTTCCCTCGCCTAGAGTTAGTTCTGGATGGGGAATATATTAATGAAATGGAAAGTCATGATCGAAAAGTAACGCACATCGTTGCTAAAAAAGGCGACGCGATATTTATTCCACCTAACTGTTGGAATAAACCAGACTGGGATACCGATTGTTCAGTGTTAAGTATTTTGTTTGGGCGTCGACAACTTGGGTTGAGTTTGGTGAGCAAACGCAAAGGTGAGGCAAACTTTTACGATATTCAAAAGCATAGCATTCAAACGCGCTCAGGATTTGCGATAGATAACATCTTAGAAGCGTTGAGCTCACTGGCTCGTGAGAATACTAAAAAACCAATGGATGAGCTTTTACTACAAGCATTATTGCAATACGCGAAGACGATGTTGGATGCACCAGTCGAGCAGCAGTCACATAGCCGTGTGCAAGATCTCTATCAAGGGATCTGCATCTACATTCAAGAGAACTTCCATCGCCCAATCACGCGTGACAGCATTGCGTCGAGATTCAGTATTTCCTCGAACCATTTGTCGCGCTTGTTCCGTCAGCAGGGGCACATGACCTTGGCAGACTACATTACTTGGGTACGCGTGGATCGTGCGAAGTTTATGCTCAAGAAATACAACTTCAAACTCAATGACGTGTCAGTGCGCTGCGGATTTAAAGACGTGAACTATTTCTGCCGAGTATTTAAGAACCGTACAGGCAGAACGCCGACGGAATATCGTGGTTCGATTTAAGCCTTCAGTCAGAGAGCGTAAATCATAGAGAAGTTTAGGCAAGCAGCCTCGACATGGCGTACATCAGCAGCGCTTGTAAGTCGACGCTGCTTTTTGTTAGTAGTAGGCGTTCCGCCATTTGATCGGTAAGCAGATTTCGTGTGAGGTTAGTAGCCGCAATGATCTGATCTCGGGTCGGCCTTTCTGGCATCACCAGTGCTATAGCCAGATGAACATCACCCATCTTTGAAGCCCAATCCATCGACTTTTCATTTGCAATAACGGCAATGGAAATGTGGTCAACACCTGAAAACATCACATGTGGGAGAGCGATCCCCGGAGTCACGCAAGTTGATGAACGTTCTTCGCGTTTAATAAAAGCAAGAATCAGTTCGTCGGGATGAATGGGGTGGATCAGCTGAGCTAATCCTTTAAGGCATTCAAACTTGGTGAGCTCGGTATGCGCTTTGGCGTAGTGCCATTTGATTTCACAAGGTGGGCAAATTTGTGGTAAACGCTCGGCCAGTTGGCTAGAAAACTCATAGTTGATATGAGATCCCACCACAGTAAAGTGCTCAGCAATCATGTCTTTGATGACGAAGCAGGCCAGCTCTGCGTCAATGCCAATCGCTGTGATTTGACACAAATCACCTTGTTGTAGACCTGCTTGCAAAATCGCCACGGACTTGGTGAGTTCCGCAACACGATTTTGCGTTACATTAATGATATGTAAGGTACTTTTGAACTTCTTTGCCACTCGATTGAGTGGCTGAGCAAGGTGCGCACTGGCATTTGCATTATCGACGAAAAAGGTGATTTGGTATTCGTTCATCTGCAAATTTAGTCGCGGCAGTGAACGAGGAATACTTTGTCGACGTTCAGCAAAACCTCTTCAATGGGGATTTGAATTTTACGCGTCCCTTCGAATCGGCCAGGTTGTTCTATCTCAATATCCGACACGATCAAAACCCGATCCGCTTGAGCGATATCGTGAGGAGTGAGCTGATTTTCTATCCCCATCGCACCTTGCGTTTCTACTTTAATTTGCACGTTATGTTTTGGCGCAGCTTTCATTAGTGCATCTGCTGCCATATAAGTATGAGCGATGCCTGTAGGGCATGCTGTCACCGCTACGATTTTCATGTTCTATCCATTTTATTTTTTGTGGATATTAGCACAGCCACCGCAGATTGAATTGATTTGAGCTGGATTAACGCAAGAGCTCTATCACAGTTTGAATCTCATGTTACATTAATCCAGTTAATGCACTTTTAGTCCTATATATCAAAGGGTAGGCACTGGTTAATCTATGCCCAAATAAAATGAGTAGGAACGCATACGAGCCAGGGGATCCTGTATCTCAAACTCACTTGGGTATATATTCGAGCGTGAATATTGGAAGGTAAAACAATGGACATCACAAACCTAATTGAGCTGGAAACGATATGTTTAGATCTAAAAGCTCAAACCAAAGATGAAGCGCTCAAAGAGCTGGTCGAGATGCTAGAGGCCGCCGGCAAGCTCAATAGTCAAAGCCAGTTCTTGGCAGATATCTGGAAACGAGAAGAGATCGGTAACACAGGATTTGATGATGGTATTGCGATCCCTCATGCCAAAAGTGATGCTGTAGCGAAACCGGCTGTCGCGGTCGGGATCAGCCGCAGTGGGATTGATTATGGCGCCGAAGATGGCGAGCTGTCCGATGTGTTTTTCATGCTGGCGTCTCCAGATGGTGATGATCATCATCACATTGAAGTATTGGCACAAATTTCCACCAAAATTATCGAAGACGGCTTTGTTGAAAAGCTCAAGTTGGCTCAATCGCGAGAAGAAGCGCTTGAGATGTTGACTGATATTCAAACCCAATCCAATGAATTTCTCCCAACTTCTTTAGAATTTACATCAGAACCCCTAAGCCCTTGGGCGCAAACACTTGGTCGCATTAAAGAGCACCTGCTGTTTGGCACATCTCACATGATCCCGTTTATCGTTGCGGGCGGTGTGTTGTTGTCGTTGTCGGTGATGATCTCTGGTCACGGTGGTGTACCACAAGAGGGCATTTTGGCCGATATTGCCCAAATGGGGATTGCTGGCCTGACATTGTTTACTGCCGTTCTTGGCGGATACATTGCTTATTCCATTGCCGACAAGCCGGGCCTTGCGCCGGGTATGATTGGATCTTGGATTGCTGTCAGTCATTACAATACGGGTTTTTTAGGTGCAATTGTGGTCGGCTTTTTTGCTGGCTTCGTTGTTTGGCTATTAAAGAAAATTCAGTTACCAGACAGCATGAGTTCGCTTGGCTCGATTTTTATTTATCCGCTAGTCGGTACGTTTGTTACTTGCGGCGCGGTGATGTGGGTGATAGGTGCTCCGATTGCCAGCGCAATGACCACCATGAACGAGGTGCTGACGGGCATGGCGGGCTCAGGCAAAGTGATGCTCGGAACTGTGCTTGGGGCAATGACCGCGTTTGATATGGGCGGCCCAATCAACAAAGTGGCGACGTTGTTTGCTCAAACCCAAGTGAACACGCAACCATGGTTGATGGGCGGGGTCGGTATTGCGATTTGTACGCCGCCATTGGGTATGGCACTAGCCACGTTTTTGGCGCCGAGTAAATTCAAGCGAGATGAACGCGAAGCGGGGAAAGCCGCAGGTATTATGGGGATGATCGGTATTAGCGAAGGTGCGATTCCTTTTGCCGCTGGTGACCCTGCGCGAGTGTTACCAGCTATTGTGGCGGGTGGCATCGTTGGTAACGTGATTGGCTTTATGTTCCACGTAATGAACCATGCACCGTGGGGCGGTTGGATTGTTCTCCCTGTTGTGGATGGAAAAATTGGTTACATCATCGGCACGATTGCGGGCTCTGTTACCACGGCGTTGATCGTGATTGCACTAAAGAAAACCGTCACCGAAGATGAGAGTTACACTGGTCATTCTCAAGTATATGGCTCCGTTCAAGGCGAAGGTGAGGCGGATGTTTTGGCGGTCACATCTTGTCCATCAGGTGTGGCACATACGTTCTTAGCGGCTAAGTCATTGGAAAAAGCGGCTTGTGCACTCGGCATTAAGATTAAAGTCGAAACCCAAGGCGCGAATGGCGTCATCAACCGAATTACCGAGAAAGACATCGAGAAAGCGAAGTTTGTGATTTTTGCTCACGATGTGGCGATTAAAGAACCGGAACGTTTTCGAAAAATCCAAGTCTTGGATGTCAGTACCAAGGATGCCATGTTGAACGCCACGGCTTTGTTGCAAGCTCGTAGAGTGTCTTAACATTTAACTTCTGAGAAATGTCTCCTCGATGACCCTGATGAATGCTTTTGGTATTTACTCCAACATCGCGGTTCGCTTTTATTTGTGCCGCGAGTGAAGGATAAATTACGAGTAATGTTTTCAATTCTTTAGTAGCATGTTACAAAACATTTCAGTCAGGTGAACTAAGGGAAGCGGGCAATGGAAAAACAACGAGTAGCATTTATTGGTTTGGGTGTTATGGGTTACCCAATGGCGGGCTATTTGAGCAAAGCGGGATATGAAACCAAAGTATACAACCGCACCAAAGCCAAAGCTGATAAATGGGCTGCAGAATACAACGGCATTGCGTGTGAGACACCGCGAGAAGCGGCAGAAGGTTGCGATATCGTATTTACTTGTGTCGGTAATGACGATGACGTGCGTAGCGTTGTATACGGTGAAGAAGGCATTCTAGTCGGTCTAAAAGCAGGCGCGGTACTGGTTGATCACACCACGACTTCCGCTGATTTAGCCGTTGAATTGGCCGATGCTTGTACCAAATATGGCAATCACTTCATTGATGCTCCGGTATCTGGTGGTCAAGCAGGCGCAGAAAATGGTGTACTAACCATCATGTGTGGTGGCGAGCAGAACATTTTTAATCGTGTGTCTCCAGCGATGGACGTATATGCAAAGCAAATGACGCTTCTGGGTGAAAATGGTCAGGGTCAACGTTGTAAGATGGTAAACCAAATCTGTATTGGTGGCGTGCTTCAAGGCTTGAGCGAAGCGTTGTTACTCGCGCAGAAATCAGGTTTGGATATTGAACAAGTAGTTGAAACACTCAAGCACGGTGCAGCAGGGTCATGGCAAATGGAAAACCGCGCCAAGACGATGGCGGAAGATAAGTTTGATTTTGGCTTCGCGATTGATTGGATGCGCAAAGACTTAGGCTTTTGTTTGCAAGAAGCAGAGCGGGTTGGGCTCAACCTACCACTAACTAAAAAAGTGGATGAGCAATACGCTGACCTTCAGCGTGATGGTTTAGGCCGCATGGATACGTCTGTTCTGATTAAAGCCGTCGCTAAGAATCAGTAGTAGATAAACAGTTCTTTGGTATCAAAGAGCTTGAAGAAATTTAAGTTGATCATGATCGTTCCCCTTGAACATTAGTGTGTGATTAACGA
Source organism: Vibrio sp. JZG120 (assembly GCF_053890955.1). Lineage (NCBI taxonomy): Bacteria > Pseudomonadati > Pseudomonadota > Gammaproteobacteria > Vibrionales > Vibrionaceae > Vibrio > Vibrio sp. JZG120. The sequence goes on along the minus strand of NZ_JBSRRK010000001.1, from coordinate 1,301,764 downwards.
ACTTGAATGAGGAGGTGCTTTGGGGCACCTCCTTTTTTATGTCTTCTTATCACAGCATTTGCTGGTGCAGTGTCCGTTTACTTGTTTAAGCCTAGCGCAATCTCAAGGCCTTTGCCGTAAGCTTCGTCCGCTTGGTAGGCGTGGTTAACGTGACGTTCTTTGATGAAGTCTGGCACACCATCCATTGCACGAGTGGTGTTGTCGAATAGAGTTTGACGCTGTTCTTCGCTCATAAGACGGAATAGGTCACCTGCTTGGCTGAAGTAGTCTTCGTCTACACGGTGATCGTAATGATCAGCATTGCCGTTGATGCGTAGAGGTGGCTCAGAGTAATCTGGTTGCTCTGCCCATTCTTGTTTGTAGTTTGGCTCGTAACCTAGTGTTGAACCAAAGTTGCCATCAACGCGCATTGCGCCATCGCGGTGGTAGCTGTGTACCGGACAACGAGGCGCGTTAACTGGAATTTGGTGATGGTTTACACCTAGGCGGTAACGCTGCGCGTCTCCGTATGCAAACAGACGGCCTTGCAGCATTTTGTCTGGCGAGAAGCCAATTCCGGGAACGATAGCTGCCGGGTTAAACGCGGATTGCTCAACTTCCGCATAGAAATTTTCTGGGTTACGGTTCAGTTCAAACTCGCCTACAGGGATCAATGGATAATCTTTTTGTGACCATACTTTTGTTAGATCGAACGGGTTAAAGTTCACTTCATCCGCTTCTAGCTCAGGCATGATCTGTACGTACATCTTCCATTTAGGGAAGTCTTGACGCTCAATCGCTTCGTAAAGGTCACGGTGATGGCTTTCGCGGTCTTTACCTACGATCGCTTCTGCTTCTTGGTCAGTCAGATTTTTGATGCCTTGCTGAGTTTTAAAGTGGAATTTCACCCAGTAACGTTCGTTTTCTGCGTTGATAAAGCTGAATGTGTGGCTACCGAAGCCGTGCATATGACGGTAAGACGCTGGAATACCACGATCACTCATAACGATCGTAACTTGGTGGAATGCTTCTGGTAGTGATGTCCAAAAATCCCAGTTGTTTGTCGAGCTGCGCATGTTGGTGCGTGGATCGCGTTTCACCGCGTGGTTTAGATCTGGAAATTTTAGTGGATCACGCAGGAAGAACACTGGCGTGTTGTTACCAACCAAGTCCCAGTTGCCTTCTTCGGTGTAAAACTTTAGCGCAAAACCACGGATGTCGCGCTCTGCATCGGCGGCACCGCGCTCACCCGCAACGGTGGTAAAGCGAGCAAATAGCTCGGTCTCTTTACCAATCTCCGAGAAGATCTTCGCGCGCGTGTATTTGGTGATGTCATGAGTCACAGTAAAAGTGCCGTAAGCGCCTGAGCCTTTGGCGTGCATACGACGCTCAGGAATCACTTCGCGGTCAAAGTGTGCCAGTTTTTCAAGGAACCAAACGTCTTGCAGTAGTTGGGGACCACGAGGACCTGCAGTCATCACATTTTGATTATGGGCGACAGGACAGCCTGCGGCGGTGGTTAATTTCTTATTTGTCATTTTTCTTCCCCTCCAGGGATCAATACCTTAGCAACTGAAGAGAAGATTATTACGGAAAAGCTGGAAGCAAAAACTGATACTGCTTATCAATTCAATAGGTGGGAACGATGATGAAAAGTAACTTAGAATCAGATTCTTAGCTGATTTTTATGATTGGTTTATTAACGTATTGGCGAAAAGGGTAAAAAGAGCACGCTGGCATTTGCATGAATTGCGCTTTGTTGACAAGGTTAATGTCGGAAATCGCCCCTTTGATATCGCTTTATTGATCATCAAAGGGGCGGAGTGATTAGGAGTACTTCACTTCAATTTGCTCAGCTTTTTCAAACGCTGGATGCGTTGCAAGTTGTTTTCCATAACGTTCAATATTCGGGAAGTGACCAGCCAAACCGAACTTATGCACGAGCTCGACAATAAATGACATCATGATGTCTGCGCCAGTTAAACGTTCTTCTACTAGGTAAGTTTTGCCTTCTAGCGATTGCTCGAAGTAACCCAGAACGTTCATCGCTTCTTTGTCAGCATAGCCTGATAGAAATTGAGTTTCGTTTGGCTCTTTGCTAATAAAGATTTTTAACAACATTGGTAAGATTGCTGAACTTTCAGCAAAATGCATCCATTGTAGGTACTCAGTGTGCGCCTTCGTCCCACGCTCAGGAGCCAACGCACCATCACTATACTTCTCAATCAAATATTCGGTCATCGCGCCAGATTCAATGATGAACTCGCCATCATCTTCAAGCAGGGGAGATTTACCGAGCGGATGAACGCTCTTTAGCTCAGGCGGTGCCATGAAAGTCACTTTGTCACGAACATAAGGCACGATTTCGTAATCCACATTTAGCTCTTCAAGTAACCAAATGATGCGCTTTGAGCGAGACTGATTGAGATGGTGAAGTTTAATCATTTATTTATCCCTTCCTTATAATGGGTCGTTAATCTGTACTACAAGCTTGCCGAAGTTCTTACCCTCCAACAGACCGATAAATGCTTCTGGTGCATTCTCCAGTCCTTGTACTAGATGTTCACGGTATTGGATCTTTCCTTCTGCCAACCATTGATTAATATCTTGCGCAAATTCACTGTAACGATGTCCGTAGTCATCAAAAATGATGAAGCCTTGCACCTTGATTCGTTTAGTCAGCAGCTTACCCATTAATAATGGAAGATGGTCGGTACCTTCAGGCAGTTCTGTTGCGTTGTATTGAGAAATCAAACCACAAAGTGGGATACGTGCGCTGGTATTCAGAAGTGGCATTACAGCTTCGAATACTTTGCCACCTACGTTTTCGAAGTAAACATCGATACCTTGGTCACAGGCGTTTTTTAACTGCTCTGCAAAGTCGTCAGCTTTGTGATCGATACATTCATCGAAGCCAAGGATTTCTTTGGCGTAACGGCACTTTTCTTCTCCGCCTGCAATACCAACAACTCGGCAACCTTTGATTTTGCCAATTTGACCAACAGTCGCTCCCACAGGGCCCGTCGCGGCTGCTACCACAATGGTTTCACCTGGTTTTGGCTGACCGATATCGAGCAAGCCCATATACGCGGTAAAGCCTGGCATGCCAGCAACACCTAGAGCGTATGAAGGGTTTTGTGGTTCTTTGCCTAGTTTAATCACCATCTCACCAGTTGAGATGGCGTAGTCTTGCCAGCCAACAGTGTATGCAAGAACCCATTCACCCGCTTCATAATCTGGGTGGTTCGATGCTTCTACCTGACAAACAGTGCCAGCTATCATTACGTCATCAACCGCAACAGGATCGGCGTATGACTCGGCATCGCTCATGCGACCGCGCATGTATGGGTCGAGAGATAAGTAAACGGTTCTCAGTAGCATCTCACCATCTTGAGGAGTCGGTTTCGCCACTTCTTCTAGACGAAAGTTTTCTTTTGTTGGTGCACCGTGGGGACGTGACGCGAGTACGATTCTGCGATTTGTTGCGTTAGTCATATTTATCTCACTTATTGATTAGACCGGTCGTCTAGTTTTGATTTCAAAATATCCCGCTCATAGAGCGGGAAGGTGTATTGTGCTATCACAGGAGTTATTACCAACTGTGAAACACATGTAGGGTGTTCATCTTACTTTTACGCTACCTACTATGGGCAAGTTCGCGTGTTTTGCAGTAGATGTTGAGTATAGGTCAGACTTTGCGTTAATGCTGCCTGATCTTGATACAGTTTGTTCAGCAAGCTTGCGCCGTTCCAAAGGTAGTATATCTGCCTTGCCAATAAAGCACTGTCACCATTTGGGATAGAGCCATCTTGAATGCCTACGTCAATGCAATCCGCCATTGCTTGAATGGTTTTGTCAGCACCTTGGCGTAACGCTAGGCGCATGGGCTCTGAGAGATCGGAGACTTCCGCACTTAACTTGACCAACAAACATTTGTTCGCATTACATACGTCGTCTTCTACTTTGACCATTTCTTCAAAGTAGCTCATTAGGCGTTGGTAGCCATTCAGATCGGTATTGGTAAAGCGTGCGTTTAAACGCTCAAAATACTTAGTAAAGTAGTCTTGAATCATCGCTTCACCAAATTGTTCTTTGGATTTGAAGTAATGATAAAACGAGCCTTTCGGCACCGCGGCCTTTTTTAAAAGCTCTGAAAGGCCAACACTCGTAAACCCTCGGTTTACGATTAACTCGTATCCGACGTCGAGAATATGTTGGCGTGTGTCGTTCGTCTTTGCGTTCATGAAGCGTACTATAGAATGAATTAGACCAGTCGTCTAGTTTTTGTTGTGGGTTATTTGATTAGCTCGTACTCAATCACAAATAGCGTGTCGGTATTTGGGTAGATTTCTCGAATTAACTGCTTGAGTTTTGGCAGTTCGATCGCTTCTTGTTCTGCATGAAACTCATTGATATCTTCAAAGTTGAGTGGTTCTACAGAGCGTATTTTGATGTTGCAGACTTTACGATCCGTCTCTAGGGTAAAAACTTCGACCTCTGTATTTGGAACGTAGTGACTTTCTGATTCATCTCGAATCGTAATCGTTTTTTTGCCTGATGTGATCAACGGGGTTAAGAATTCAAAAAAGGTAATCTTGGTTGGGTGGGATGACATGATGTACTCGTTAGTCTGATTGTTTGGCGTAATTATATACCCAAATAACCTTGAGGTGCTTATTTCAAGAGAACGAGCGAGTGCGCAGGACGCGAATCAACTTGGCACTAAAGTAACCCGAGATAATGCCTATCCAGTTGGTACTGAGATCATCAAAACTAAATGAGCGACTTGGAATAAAAAGTTGGCTTATTTCTTCCATTGAAACGATAGCCAACAGCAGTAGCAAAAGGCGGATGCCAAAGACGTCGGCTTTACTTGAACTTACTAAAGAGGGGAAGGTGAAGACCGATAAAAAGCCGATCAATAAACTGAAAGTAAAGTGAAGCGTACTCGATCCACCTAAGTAGGTTTCCATTTGCAGGTAAGTGGCATGGTGTAAGTCAGAGCTTTTCCACAAAGAGAGTGAAGCCGTAAGCGTCAGAACGAAAACAAAACTTATCCGTGTCAGTATTGAAACCATAATTAACCTATTGGAAAGAAGCCTAAGTAACGTTTTACAAAGTACAACGCTGCTAGATTCTGAATTGCCATGCCAATTGCCATCGCCCATGCTGCACCAATAACACCGAACGTTTGGCAAAGCGCAATGAGCAAGCAGATAGAGATTGTGCCGGAGGAAATTGTAATGTATTTCATGGTTCTTTCGTGACCGCTCATGAGTAATAAAAATCCTACAGAGCCAGTCGCAACATTGACTAACTGCCCTAAAGACAGGACGACTAACAGTGGCGCAGCAGCAAGAAACTCTTCACCAAAAAACCGCATCACAAACTCTGGGAATAGAGTGCAAATAATCACGGGCACAATGGCCAAACCAACGTTGGCTCGGCAAGCTAAACGGCTCAGGCTTTGCAGTTTGATCATTTGGCGTTCTTTGTAGAGAGAGGCAAACATAGGGGCGACCACAAAGTTAATGGTAATCAGCACAAAGCCAATCAGTAGTGATGTACGTTGAGCTGCAGCTAATAGACCGAGTTCCGCTGTTGAGATAAAAAAGCCCGCAATGACAAGGCTTCCCCATTGAAGAACGTTCGTGAAGATACTGCCAATCCAGACTTGCTTGGCAGAAGCGACCATTTTTTTGTTTGGTACGAAAGCTGATGTCTGATACTGACCTGAACCTAGCCAATTAACACTGGATATTACCGCGACGCTCATACTCGCCAGAAGCAGTGCGGTCATCAGATTGTTGATATTTTGCTGACCGATATAGTCCAAGCCAAAGACAAAAAAGACCATCAACATACTCACGCCAAGCTGTAAAGCGAACAGTGATGACACGACCTTTCTACACGCTTGAAGCACACGACTGTTGGTCTGTGCAAGCACCAAAAACGGTATGCAGAACAAGCCTAAAGTAATCGCATGCATTGGCGATTGGGTCTGGTTTAGTTGTTCAGGAAACAGATTAAATCCTGCTAACAAAACGGCAATGGCTAGCAAGCAAAACGCCATACTTCGATAAAGTGCCGTTTTATAGTTGTGGCTTTGTTGAAGTGTCTCTTTGTTGTTAAAGGCGATCGCATTGTAGCGAACTAATGAGACATCAAATCCTAGCTGAGAAACGATCGCGAGTAGTGAGACTAGGTTGAATAAAAAGAAAAATTGACCGGAGGTCGAAGCGTCACTGGCCTTCGATACAATCAGTGTCAGTAAAAAAGCAAATAGCGCACTCAACACACGCGTGATTGCGGTTTTCAATCCAGTAGATAGCAAGCTTTTTTTACCGCTGGGCATCAACAGTAATTTTTGTTGAATAGTATGAAACATAGAGGTATTTAACCGTAAATATTATTGAGTGCGAGGCGCTGTTTTTCTTCACTGAAGGCGTCGTTTAACGCTGTTGTATATTGGCAAAAATCAATTTCATCATAATGATTGACACAGTGCGCGATCTGCTTGGCCATTTCTTCAGGTGTTAGCGCTAAAAATGGGTAGTTTAGATCTTGGGTCGCGCCGATACTTCGAATCACCATAGGAAGATGTAATTTGGCTGCTTCTAGAATAGTTAACGGCATCCCTTCCCATGCTGCAGTATGTAAGTAAAGGTCTGAACCCTTGAGCTTTTTAACCACTTCATCACGAGGCAACATGCCAGTCACATCCACATTTTCTGTACGCAATTTTTGTTCGAGTGTGTGGTCACCGCCACCTATCCAAGTGATATCTAATGGGCGGTTAAGCGCATATCGATTAAGGTGTTGCAATGTGTCGATGAGAAATTGCGGATCCTTTTGGGGCGCGACACGACCAAGCACAACAAGTCGCAGCGCTTCTTGTCTGTTTCGCAATAAACGCTCTTCACTTTGATAGGACACGTAGTTGTTGAGCAGTTCAGCACGTTTCGCGCCAATACTAATCGCCAAGTCACATTCTCGTTGGCTACAGCCTGCCACCACATCAATTTTGCTTAGTTTTACTTTCTCTAGCGCTCTATAGAGCTGGCGCGCGAATTCGGAGATATCTTCACGTTCGAAAGCATAACAGTGCGGCGTATAAACCAAGCGTGCCTTGCCAAGTTTTAGAAATCGCCCGAGAAATCCCGCTTTACTCGAGTGCAAATGCACAACGTCAGGCGCAAGTGATGCAATCATGTGGTTTGCATCGCGAACAAATTGAAGTAAGCCGCCTTCCACCCATTTGGTCTGTGTGAAAATATGATGGTTGTTTTCATTGGTTAAGTCGTTTTCTCGAGCTCTGGCTAGCAAGAAATGTTGATAGGGTTCGTCTCGAGAGGAGTGAGCATAACTATAGAGGGCGGTTTGAACGCCACCTCCGAAGGCTTCTGTAATATGGAGCACTTTTTTCATGATGATTTTGTTCCTGATGTCTGCATCCATTTATGCTTGAAAGCATCACGTTCTTGTTCTGAATAAACGTGGCGATATAAGGGAAGATCGTACATATAGAACAGCTTTGAAAAGTCGTAGTGATGCTTAAAGTGCTGGTGGATATTGGAGTACCACTTGTTTTTCGCTTCATTGCTGTTTTTCAGCACGAAGTCTTGCAGCCCGAGAAACTCACCAATTTCTTTATCGAGAGAACTGAGCTTTTCGCATTTGATTAGCATGACGTTGGCTTGCTCGTTCTTGAATGTGAAGAAAGGTTGAGTGTTGTCCAGTTCTTGACGCATCACATCGATATTGAAGTTACGTTTTAACTCGTTGTCGAACCAGTCCGCAAAATAGTTGAGATTGATATAGTTATCGAAACAATGTTCGAGGTGCTGATACGTGACTGCCATATCTCGGTGAATTGCATCATTCTTTTTGCCTTCGATAAATTGCAAATGGAGGTCTTGAAAGAAACGAGAAAAGACAGTTGCGATTGGATCACGGACCAGTGTGACGATTTTGATCTGTTCGCGTTTTTGTAAGATACGTTTTCGTTGCTTGAGCACTAAGCGGTAGAGCGCACGGTTTTTGAAATCGAAAAATTTACTCACGTCTTTTTTATTGTGATACATGTGAAATTCTTCGTGATCATCAAAGGTGTGGATGTGATAGCTTGGGATATTTCTTTCTCCCAGCGTGTGCTCAATTGACGATGAGCCAACTTTGCCCATTTGGTAAACTAAAACAAAATTGTCAGCTTGGAGTTCTCGGTTCTTTTCAAATTGTCGAGAGATTGAATACTTCATCTATCCTATCCTTGATTATTCAAATTCGTGGTGATGGTTTACCGGAAAAGTATGAGCAATGGTGTTGACCGTTGACCGTTGACTCGCGGCTCATGCTTATCATGACGGGTAATAAGAGTATTAAAATGATGGTGGTATTTACCGCAACGAAGAACACCATGATGAGGGCGTATATCGCGAGTAAGAGGCTTTTTCTGTTGTCATTGAGACTACGGAAGCAAAAGCGAATAAACAGAAAATAACCACCAAACAATAGGGCGATACCGAGCAACCCGTATTCAATTGCGGTATCTAACACAAAGTTGTGGGTGTAGATCGCCAGCTCATCATAGTTAAAGTAACTGATCATAAAGTTGGGTAACATTTTCGCGCCGACACCTAACACCGGGTGTTGAAGTAAAATATCTAGCCCATTGGCAAGTAATAGCTTTCTATGAAGATTCGATACCCAGCGTGCTTCACTTTGGTTGGCAAATAAGACGTCTTCTTGGGTTATTTCCAATGTGTCCGCTAGCGTTTCAAATCCAACGTAGAGTGTGGTTGTGACTGCAGTAAACACAATGAAGCTTAAGGCTAATAAAATCGTCCACGTGTACGTTTCATTAAGCGATTTTCTCATCAGGTTTTTTACGAGCAGCTGGTCAAAGAAGAAAAGCAGACAAAAACCAAGTAGTGCTTTTCTTTCTTGCGACAACACCAGTAATACCAAAGCGACGAGCATCAAAAGGTGGAAAGCGCGAATTTTATCCCGATAAAGGTACAGTAGTGAGCAAAGTACACCGAACCCGTATTTACTTACCCCGAGTAACTTAAACCCGCTTTGATAGCCTTGAGCAAAGTGCCATAAGGCAACGAGCGTACAGATGAAAAACAGCAGATAAGTGAAATAAACCATTACCCATTCATCATCAAACACGCCATAGGCGTACATTAGGCTAAGCAAGCAGAGAATCGCCAGCCATTGCACGGTTTCTATAACTAGCGGCATTAAGGGGACGCGATTTAGCAGGCCATTTAAGAACACATACCCAGTGAACAGTACAAGGAACCCCATGCAGGGATGCATGAGTTTTTCAGCTTTTCCTTCCAATACCACTAATGCAGTAAAACCAATGGAAAAAAGACTTAGGATGTCTGAAGGTGCTAGTGCAACTCCTCCAGCACGAAACTTCATGGGAATAAAGAATAATGCCAGTAGGCATGCCGCAAACCATGAGGCTCGGTGGCTCGATGGCGCGGAACTATTTGTTGGCGCAAAGCTGCTGGTAGATTCCATAGTAACCTTCACGAAATTTATCGATGGTGTAGAGAGAGGCCCTATTGACTGAGTATTGACTTGCAGCGTCATACCGCTCAACACTTTCACACAGCTGGAGCACTTTCTGGCTCAGCTCATTTGAGTTACCAACCTGAAATAAATATTCGGCACGTCCGGTGACGTCATCCAAACCGGGTACGTCCGATGATAATACGGGTAAGCCTGCTGCCATGGCCTCAACCGCCGCCAAGCCAAAGCCTTCGAAATGCGATGATTGCACGTAAATGTCCATGCCGTTCAAAAACGCTGGAACATCAGAAACTACCCCATGAAAGTGAACACGTTGCGTGACGTTGAGCTTTGTTGCCAATGCTTGCAGTGGCGATTTTTTTTCGCCATCTCCAGCAAGATGGAGCTCGTATCGTCTCGGTAAATGGACAAGTGCTTGGATAAGCGTTTCATGATCTTTATGTTGGTGAAGTCGGCCTACCATTCCAATCTTGATGACTGGCTTGTCGATTAGGTGGCTGGCGCATCTTGGCGTCATAGGAAACCTTTTTAAATCGACGCCATTGTGCACCACGTGATATTTATGTTGGTAGCGAGGCATGAACTTCACCAGTTCATCTTGTACTTTTTCACTAATACAGACCGTCAAGTCGTGGCCCCAATACAAGACGTATTCCATGAACTTAAACAACGGATAGTCACGTCGACGGTTGTAAGAACAGTGCTCAGTCTGGATTCGTTTTTTACCTACCGCCAATAGCGCTAGATAAATGGAAGGGTAGAGGTGCCCGTGAACGACATGTGGCCAACGCAGTAAACAGTATTTCTCACTCAATGACAAAGTGCGCCAGTTAAAACACTCTATCCCTTGGGCGGATAGCGTTGGTAAGTAATCATTTTCATCACACAAGACCAAAATTTTGATTTCGTATTCAGGCTTATGTTCCAAAACAAGGTCGACTAAGAACTTCTGAGCACCGCCGTTCTGAGAAAGATCATTAATAATATGTAGAATCTTGGTTTTCATGATTAATTGGTCAGATATTGCTGTTTAAGGTCGGTGATTTCTGCATTTGAGAAAAAGTGCTTCGTCAATTTAGAATTCAGCATTTCTTCAACGTACTCGGGTGTAGGTTGAAATTGCGTTTTGAATTCTTTCATTAGTGGCGAGTACCATTTGTTGTCTGACTGATTTTCATAAACGACATCCACGGGGTAACCTAAAAAGCCTTCAACTGCGGAGTTAGCCTTCGCTAGCTTGTCACTTCGAATGACCAACAGTGAGAAGTTGTTGTTATGGTATGTCTGATAGCCCACTTCGTGATTAAAAGGTTCGTTAAACACATCAATCCCTGTTAGTTGTTTGATTTCGTTGTCAAACCACTGCAGCGCATATTGATGATTCATGTGCTTATCAAATGCCTCTTGGAGTAATTGCGGTCGTTCGGTACGTATTGCGCTGTCATCCTTTAGATATTTGTCCGCCATCCAAAAAGGAAGTGCTTGAAAGAACATTGAAACATTTCGTCCGATCGGTTCACGCACCAGCGAGATAATTCGAACTTTTTTCTTGCGCTTTAACATATGGCTCATCGTTATACGCTTTAGTCGTCGCTTTAACGCATTGATCTGAGGCTTATGCAATTGCGCTCTCACAGGGGATATCTGTTTTTGCGCATCGACAGTCATAAGATCGTGCAAGTGAATCGAGTTAGGAATGGAATGTTCTAATGCACTCGAACCTACTTTGCCCATTTGATAGATCAAAACTGGTTGTTCTTGGCTTTTCAACGTTTGGTACCAAGATGCGTTTGAGTTAGTAGGCGTATTTCTGGACATAAATCGTTTCTCCTTCCTTAGTCTTGGCTTGTGTGATTAAGACGCCAAGAGATGGAACTGAGTGTTGTATTTGTTTAGATAACGCAAGGTTAACCAGTGATGATTTTGTCGATTCTGAGCGAATGACGGTAATCAGACCATTGGCATACTGACCAAGAATAAGTGCATCACTCACTGACAGTAGGGGCGGTGTATCGATAATGATCCGGTCATACTTATTTTGAAAATGTTCGAGCAACTTTTTAAAGCGATCAGAAGCTAGCAGTTCCTGTGGGTTTGGCGGAATTAGACCGGCCGGTAATACATCTAAGTTGGCTTCTTCTATATGTGTAACACAATCTTTGATTGGCGTATCCATAGTCAGGATATGCGTTAAGCCTGGGCTTGATTCAGCAATACCAAACCGTTTTGCGATGGAAGGTCGGCGTAAATCGCAGTCGATGATCAATACCTTTTCCATTTTTGAAAACGACACCGCCATATTAATACTGGTCGATGTTTTTCCTTCTTCTGGAATGGCAGAAGTAAAGGGCAATATCTTTTGCTTAGTGTTGGTTAGTCTGAGCAGAAGCGAGGTTCTGACGGAGCGGCAAGCTTCACTAAATAGCTTTTCTTCATCATCTAAATACGCGGTATAACTGACGCCGTTTTTACGCAAATTGCGTTTTTTGACCATCGGAATCACGCCTAAACACGTAACACCAAGTTTTTCCTGCACATCGGCTGTGCTTCGGGTAACTTCTCGCATCGTTTCTAAGATGATGACCAGCGCACAAGCAATGGCAAAGCCAAAAAAGGTGGCAATCAGTACCAGTTTGATTCGTTGCGGTGCCACCGGGAATAGAGGAATGATGGCTTTGTCAGTAAAGCGTGCAGTGACATTTTTGTAGTCGCTGGTGGCGTTGGTCTCTTTCTCACGATTTAAGAACGCTTCATAGAGTGCCTTATTGGATTCAACCTCGCGTTTTAACTGTTCATAACGCGCTTTTTGTGACCCTAACGATTGGAAGTCCGACTTTTTGTGATCGAGTTCTGCTCGAAGCATGTCCTCTTGCGCCTTTGCAGCAAGAAGGTCTTGTTGCTTACTGAAGGAAATGTCACGAATGAGTTGCTGGGTTCTAGATTGAATTTCAGCAAGCTGCGCTTTCGCCTGAATCATTCGGTCATGCTTGGGGCCGTAGCGCTGTGCCAGTTCAGAGAGATTTTTGGCTGCCTGTGCTTCCGACAATTTTAGATCGCGGATTTGCGCTTGATTAGCGAATTCATCAATTGACAGCAAGCTGTCTAAACTTTGTGAGGATTTACGTCTTAACAGTTGGATTAACGTCTGTGCTTCAATACGCTTATTAACAGCGACATTTAGCTTTCGAGTGAGTTCTTCTAGCTCATTTGCGTAAATTTCATCAATACCGTTTATATCGATCAACCCTTCTTTTAACAAGAACTCTTGCAGCGCTTGCTCAGAGTTACGTAATCGCTCCTCCAATTTTTGTGAGTTATTTGTCAACCAAGTAGCCGCATTTTGTGTAACGACCAATTTGGCTTCAAAATTTGCGTCAATGTAGGCTTGGCCGACCGCGTTAGCGATTGTCGTAGCAAGCTTAGGATCGGTAGAACGAAAGCGAATTCTGACTAATTGGGTGTTACGTACTGGCTCAATATCGAGTTTACTTCTGAAAGCTTGAAGCGCTTGATAATAGGACTCTGAAAACTGGGCAGTTTCTTTTGGGCTTGGAGCCACATTCAGTAGGTCTTGAACAAAAGGGATCGACTTTATTTGGTCGATCTTTTGATTTAATCCACCTGAGCGTGTGAACTCCGGTAGTTGAGTTAGGTTCAGCTCTCTAATGACCTTATCTGCAATATGATTCGATTTTAAAATAGCGATTTGCGTTTGAAAGTACTCTTTTTTTGTCGTGTCGACGCCATATACTTCCTCTATTGAAAGGGCGCTTTTTTGTTCTTCTTGGATGAGTAGCGTTGCTGTAGCTTGGTATATCGATGCTTTGGAGTAGATATACCAAGTACAAGTTAATGAGAACAGAAGCGTGAATGCTGCGATGCTTAGCCAATTCTTTTTAATCGCTTTGAAGTGATGGCCAAAACGAATCAGTTCTACTTTGTTCATCTGGAGATTATTTGGATGAGTCCCGTTCATTTGATTCCCTGTCACTTAAAAGAAGCTCTGGTCGATAAATACAATGTCACCAGGCTCAACGTTGCGGTGCATACTGACACCCTCTATCGTTTGACCCGTTTTATGTTTGGTGAGGTTAATGCCTTTGCGTGAGGCTCGGTCGGTCAAGCCACCAGCTAAAGCGATGGCCTTTTCGATAGTTAATCCTGGTCGATATTCAAATCCACCTGGTTTCCTGACTTCGCCATTGACGTAAAACAGACGAAAGTTATTGATGGTGACCATCACTTTTGGGTTGATGAGATAATCGCCTTTTAAGCCCGTTTCTATTTCGTACTTGAGTTGTTTCGGTGTTTTTTTGATTGCTTTGATTCGGCCAAGGTAGGGGTAATCAAAATAGCCATCTGACGTTATTAGAATATTTTTAATCGTAAGATCTTCTTCACCATAGACCTGCACGGAAATGGTATCGCCCGTGTCGAGTAAGTAATCTTCTTCGTTTGAGTCAGCGTTTACCAAGGTGCTAAATAGCAATAACGCGACGCTCATGAATGTGATGAATGACTTCATTAATAATCCTTGTTACAGAGAAAACTGTGCGCTTAAAGTCCAAATGTTCTGTTCGAAGCTATAACCTGGTCGGTTAGAGGTTTTATCTTGGTATTGCCAGTCGGCTTGCAGCTGTACCCAGCGTTTAATTTGATAATCGATACCAAAAGATAGGGTGTAGCGATCGTCGTTTCTGGTGATCCCCGTATAATCATCTTGTTGATAAATAGCACCTAAGCGAGTTGCAAGGTAACTATTCCAATCGTGCTTGAGGTTCAGTCGGTAACGAGTTTGTAGGTTGTAATCGCCATCTTGATCAGGGTTAACCGCCGCTTGAGTGGTTTTCACGCTGACTAGAGTTTGTTCTTGAGGCAGCCATTCAAAGCCGATATCCCAACTGAAGCCTTTAAATGTCTCTCGTTGAGCGCTGTCAAAATCTTTGATTTGATAACCGAGTCGAGCGATGCCTTTGGTTTTTCCCGTTACTTCCCATTCGGCACCGGTGTAATAGAAACTGGTGCTATTATCTTTGGAAGGCTGCGCAGAATTTCGGTGCTGATAGTCGGTTACTATTTGTTTTGTCCCAACTAACCAATAGGTTCTTGGCGTCGCCCTTAAATAGAATTCCAAGTGTGCATTGGGAGCTCGAAAATCGTTGTATTTCGTTTTAGCGTTTGGGCGCCCAGGCAAGCCGTCACGGTAGTTTTGATAGGTTTTATCACTGTAGCCTAAACCGAATTCGAGTCTGCCTTTTGCACCGTTAGAGCCAAAGACATAATTGGTTTTGATATCGTTACGGTTGAACTCAATTGGTGAGTCTATTGCGCTACCATTACCTTCGGTAATGTCTTCCCCTCTAATTTCATGCTGGGCGCGAAAACGATAATCAACCACTAAACGATGACGATGATTGAACTCAAAGAAGTTGGAAAACTGAAAGGTATGATCGTCGAAGTCGTTGCGGTCATCGGATGAAAGACCTGCTTTCAACTTGTATAAAATATCTGCGCGATAGCGATTCCTTTCTATACGTGCTAATAAGCTTGGCTCTATACCCCAAATATTGACCGATTCTACATTGCCGGATTTTTCCGCTTTGTTGATGTTGTCATCGCCCTCGTAGAAAGTTCTTACAAGGGGAATAAACTCAATGCCAGACTCGGTTTGGTAAGCCATCGGTTCTGCGAGTAAGCCAGTTGAAAACAGACTCAATGCTATTGCCATTGTCAGTTTCTTCATAATCTCAACCTTAGTAAGCGTTAGCACCAGTGAACCCTTTGAAAACGGTCATGAAGATGATTTTGATGTCCATCCAAACCGACCAGTGGTGGATGTAATCCAAATCAAATTCGACTCTCTTTTCCATTTTTTCTAAGGTGTCGGTTTCGCCGCGATAGCCATTAATTTGCGCCCAGCCAGTAATGCCTGGTTTTACTTTGTGACGTAGCATGTATCGGTCAACAATCTGGCGATACTCTTCATTGTGCGCCACGGCATGAGGGCGTGGACCAACAATAGACATGGTCCCTTGCAGTACATTGATAAATTGAGGCAGTTCGTCCAAAGAGGTGCGACGCAGAAAACCACCAAAAGGCGTAATGCGTGGGTCGTTTTTTGTCGCCTGTTTCACGTGAGGGCCTTGATCCATAGTGGTCATTGAACGGAATTTCCAGACTTCAATCTTGCGTCCATCGAGGCCGTAACGATGCTGTTTAAAAATGACCGGACCTTTAGAGGTCAGCTTAATGCCAATCGCAATGGTGAGCAGGACTGGAGAGATCAAGGCTAAAATAATGCTCGAAAACAAGATGTCTTCAAACCGTTTTACCCAGGAAGAAATTCCAGCAAATGGTGTATCAAACACGCTGAGCGTTTGAACTTGGCCGATTTGCGCCCAACGAGAATGCAAAAGGTTATAGGTAAAGAAGTCGGGAATCAGATACGTATTTGCGGTGGTGTCTGAGAATTGGTTAAGAAGCGATGCAATACGTTCTTTTGCGTGCATTGGCATTGCGATATAGACGTAATCCACTTCCCCTTTTTTGGCTCGCTCAAGAGCGTGGTCAACTGCCCCTTTAATAGGGTAAGCAGAATTTGGCAATCTGTCGGAAGAACGCTCATCGTAAAAGCCATCAAAAAGCACACCGTGTTCAGTGTGGTTTTGAATTTCGTTAGCAAGGGTAATGCCGTGAGGAGTTTGGCCGATGATTATTGCAGTACGAGTGTTGAATCCTTTTTTTCTTAAATAGGCTAATCCGGTACGGAATGTCACTCGCCATGCCAAAAGTAGAGCGGGCGTAATCGCAAACCACAATGCCAGAATAGTGTTATCAAATAAGTCATAGACTTCCGAAAAATACAGAACAATAAAGATAAGCGCGGAAGTAACTGCCCAGGCCACACAGACAATAATCATCTGCTCTTTAAACGAACTGGTTCGCCAAGAGCGGTACAGATTGCCGCTTTCTGCCATAAATAGAAAGGAGATGCCTCCAACAAAAGCCAGTATGACGTAATCTTTCCCCATCGCAGTATTCATGTCTTTGAACACTAAAAGCAGCATAAAAGAGACGATGACAGCAAGATCTGAGATGCGATATAAAAAAGCGAACTCCATCTCGTGAGAGCGGATAAGTCCTTTTTGTTTCATGACTCAGTTTCCCTTCTTACACGCTACCGCCCTTGGGTGTCTCCCCCAATTGCCGTGTCGTGAGCGTTATTAGTAGTTGGTGAACAGAGCATTCTGTCGAATGCTTCTAAGTTTTTTGTCACGTGTAATTTCGTTGATAAGTGTAAAAATTTGCGTTGTTGAGGTAAGTGGAAATAAGAATGAAATTTAGACCTTTGGCTAAGTTTGGCGGGTTAGGAAAAAGCTGGTACTTACTCATGAGGGATGAGGAAAAGTATTAAAAATGAAGTATCAGTACAAAGACAATGGTTTATGTAAAGGTAGAAGAAACGGGTGATCTTATGGGTTAACGATTAATGATTTAGTATCGAATTACTTATATTTATTAGGATAAAAAAATCCCTCTCAAGTGAGAGGGATTTATTGTGAATCAGGACGAAAGAATTATTCGACTTCTACGCCGTTTTCTTTGTATAGGCGGCGGCATGCACGACCATCACTGTGGAACAGGTGACAACGGTGTGCTGGAATACCAATCTCGATTTTATCGCCGGTATCGACTGCGAGCGTGTCAGGCTGACGGAAAATAACGTCCGCGTCCGCACCTTCTAGGTTTAGGTATACTTGAGTTTCGTTACCTAGCTTCTCAACAATCATCACTTCACCGTGAATGCTTGCATCAGCTTCAGAAGCGGATAATAGGTGCTCAGGGCGAATGCCTAAAGACATGCGGTCGCCACGGTTAACCGTCGTGCCATCCACTGGAATCCAGAAAGATACGCCATTAGATAGTTGAACTTTGACGCGCTCTGCTTCTACTTCATCAATGAATACGCTCATGAAGTTCATTTTCGGAGAACCGATAAAGCCTGCTACAAAGCGGTTTTGTGGGTAATGGTAAAGCTCAAGCGGCTTACCAACTTGCGATACATAACCGCCGTCTAGTACAACGATTTTATCTGCCATTGTCATTGCTTCTACCTGATCGTGCGTTACGTAGATCATGGTACAACCAAGTTGACGTTGTAGCTTAGTGATTTGCGCACGCATGTTTACACGCAGTGCGGCATCCAAGTTTGATAGTGGTTCATCCAGAAGGAATACATTAGGTTGCGATACCAGTGTTCGACCGATAGCCACACGTTGACGCTGACCACCTGAAAGCGCTTTTGGTTGGCGTTCAAGTAAGTGACCCAGTTGTAGAATTTCTGCAGCCTGTTCAACACGTTTGTCGATTTCTGCTTTGTCTGCTTTTGCTAATTTTAAGCCAAATGACATGTTGTCATATAAGTTAAGGTGTGGGTAAAGAGCGTAAGACTGGAATACCATACCAACACCACGTTTGGATGGTTCGACGTCATTCATGCGCTGGTCACCAATATACAAATCACCTGAAGTAATGTCTTCAAGACCGGCAATACAACGTAAAAGGGTAGATTTACCACAACCTGATGGACCTACGAAAACAACAAATTCACCTTCGTTGATTGTTAGGTCTACGTTCTTAGAAATCAGTACGTCGCCATACGCTTTACAAACATTTTTTAACGTGACACTCGCCATGTAGCTCGTCCTCGATCAATTTTTTATTATTCACCGCTCATCATTATATGAATTATCTAGCGAGCAGTAACAGTAGGAATCGGTAAGTTATTGCGGTTGGTAAGAAAAGTAGGGTAGCACTTCAATAAAATGTCCTGAATAGAAGTGCTACCC
Source organism: Vibrio sp. JZG120 (assembly GCF_053890955.1). Classification (NCBI taxonomy): domain Bacteria; kingdom Pseudomonadati; phylum Pseudomonadota; class Gammaproteobacteria; order Vibrionales; family Vibrionaceae; genus Vibrio; species Vibrio sp. JZG120. Next base: position 1,283,390 of record NZ_JBSRRK010000001.1, on the reverse strand, counting down.
ATCATAGCCAAGTACGAGTTTCTCTCCCCCACATTATTCGTGTTGTCTCCCCCGTGAAATAATTACCACAAACAACACCAATAATGACATTCCACTCGTCTGGCAATGCAAAACCAGCAAATCTTTTTCCTAATACGTAGGCACTGCTGGGAAAGGGTTCTTACCATCCACTCTTGGATGACTGAAGTTTGTAAGATTGTGCGAGGTGCGACATCCTCCTAATAGAAATAATTGTAGGGGGAGTAGGTAGGGAGGAGTAAAAAAGGAGGAGGAATAAAGCAGTTGGTCGGAAATCACATTATTGCACCACCTAAAGTTGAAACCGATCACAGGAAGTATCCGTTTTGTGATTTGAGTCTCTTACCCTTGGCGATTTAGATCACGAAAATACGTCATAATTGTAAGGGCGTAGGGATTAGGAGGATGAGACATATTGGATTATTTCAGATGATATATGTCGAAATACGGCTGAACCTCAATGGACTAGCCCTACATCAAAAATATAAAAAGGATACGAACATGAAAAAGTTAAGCGCTGTAGCACTAGGTACTCTTGTTGCTTTGGGTTCTTTTGGTGCTAATGCTGCCATCGAAGAAGGACAACTTACTATCTGGATCAACGGCGACAAAGGTTACAACGGCCTTGCTGAAGTTGGTAAAAAATTCGAAGAAGACACTGGCATTAAAGTGACAGTGGCTCACCCAGATGGCCTTCAAGACAAATTCCCTCAAACTGCAGCGACTGGTGACGGTCCTGACATCGTATTCTGGGCTCACGACCGCTTCGGTGGTTACGCAGAAGCTGGCCTGCTAGCAGAAATTAAACCTTCTAAGAACATTCAAGAAGGTATTGTTGATTTCGCTTGGGATGCAGTACGTTACGACGGCAAATTGATCGGCTACCCAGTTGCGGTTGAGTCTCTATCTCTAATCTACAACAAAGACCTAGTTCCAAACCCACCGAAGTCTTGGGAAGAAGTTGCAGCGCTAGATGCAAAACTTAAAAAAGACGGCAAGTCTGCAATCATGTGGAACCTAAAAGAACCGTACTTCACTTGGCCACTAATGGCTGCTGATGGCGGCTACGCGTTCAAATACACTTCTGAAGGTTACGATGTTAAAGACGCTGGTATCGCGAAAGAAGGCGTTAAAGACGCAATGAGCTTCGTAAAAGGCTTGGTAGACAAAGGCGTAATTTCTGCAGATATGGACTACTCAGTATCTGAGTCTGCATTCAACCAAGGCAAGACAGCGATGACGATCAACGGTCCATGGTCTTGGGGCAACATCGAGAAGTCTGGCGTTAACTACGGCGTGACTACGCTACCTAAGTTCCAAGGTCAATCTTCTAAGCCATTCGTTGGTGTTCTAACGGCTGGTATCAGCACTGCGTCTCCAAACAAAGACCTAGCGGTTGAGTTCATTGAGAACTACCTACTAACAAACGACGGCCTACGTATGGTTAACAACGATAAGCCTCTAGGTGCGGTAGCGCTTAACTCGTTCCAACGTGAACTAGATTCAGATACTCGTATCGCTGCGACTATGGACAACGCGATGAACGGCGAAATTATGCCAAACATTCCTCAAATGAACGCATTCTGGGGCGCGGCTAAGAACGCAATCATCAACGTAGTTGATGGTCGTCAAACTGTCGATGCAGCATTGGCAGACGCAGAAAAACAAATGACTAAATAATTAAGTAAGACCTTTTTAAGGAGGAGGCAACTCCTCCTTACTTTTCTATATTTATTCTATATTCGCTAGCAGGTTCCCTATGCAGTCAGTTCAAGGTACAAATGCTATGACAGCACCAGAAGCCAGCCTTCCGAGCAGCAAAAAAGTGTTCATGAAATGGTCACTTTTAGGCACAGTCGGCATTATCAATGGCTACGCAACAATCCTTATGTATTCACGCGGTGAGATTGCGTTTGCACTACTTACGATCATTCTTACCGCTTTAGCGTTGTTCATCTTTGGTAGTAAAAAGACGTACGCACACCGTTACATCTACCCTGGTATCGCAGGGATGATCCTTTTCATTCTTTTCCCTCTGGCGTACACCATAGGTTTGGCGTTTACCAACTACAGCGCGAAAAACCAACTCTCTTTTGATCGTGCGCAGAGCGTACTTTTGGACAGAACTTATCAAAGTGGTGATAGCTACCCGTTCACTTTATATAAAACGGATCAAGGACATCAGCTTGTGGTTGAAAAAGATGGTGAGCTACTTGCTACGCCCACTTTTCAGCTAGATAGCCTTTCAGCATCGGATCTTGACCTATCGCCAATTGAAGAAGCTACGGGCGAGAAAGAATCAATCAAGACGATTGTTAAGAGCCGTAATACGTTGAGCAGTGTTGATTTGCATCTGCCGAGCGGTGAAGACATCCGCATGAGCGGGTTACGTAAGTTTGCGGCAGTTGTGCCTTTGTACACGCTGCAAGAAGACGGCGAAACGCTTTACAACAACCGTACTGAAGAGACGTTACGTCCAAATATGGAAGTAGGTTACTACCAACCTGTCGATGAAAACGGTCAGTTTGTTGGTAGCACAGTGTCTCCTGGCTTTGTGGTGAACATTGGCACACACAACTTTGAGCGTGTGTGGAAAGATGATGGTATCAAAGAGCCGTTTATCAGTATCTTTATCTGGACGATTGTGTTCTCAGCACTCACCGTACTATTTACGCTTGTAATTGGTCTTGTTCTAGCAAGTGTTGTTCAGTGGGAAGCATTAAAAGGCCGTTCGGTTTACCGACTCTTACTGATTCTGCCTTATGCGGTACCGGCGTTTATTTCTATCTTGATCTTTAAAGGTTTGTTTAACCAAAGCTTTGGTGAGATCAACATGCTTCTGGAAGGTTTGTTCGGTATTAGCCCAGCTTGGTTCTCAGACCCATTCATGGCGAAAACCATGATCCTGATTGTGAACACGTGGCTTGGTTTCCCTTACATGATGATTCTATGTATGGGTCTACTAAAAGCGATTCCTGATGATTTATATGAAGCGTCAGCAATTGATGGTGCGAACTTTATTACTAACTTTACTCGTATCACGCTACCAATGATGTTGAAGCCGTTAACACCACTGTTGATTGCGAGCTTTGCCTTCAACTTCAACAACTTCGTGCTTATCCAGTTGTTGACAGGCGGCGGTCCAAACATGATTGGTACGTCAGAACCTGCGGGTTACACAGACCTATTGGTAAGTTACACCTACCGAATCGCATTCGAAGGTGCAGGCGGTCAAGACTTCGGTCTAGCAAGTGCAGTAGCAACACTTATCTTCCTATTGGTTGGCGCATTGGCACTTATCAACCTACGCGTAACTAAAGTAGCTCAGGACTAAGGAGAGATTACTATGGCAATGGTACAAGGTAAGTCATTAAAGTATCGTGTTTGGGCTACTCATATTGCGATGTGGGCATTCTTGGCACTGATTATTTTCCCTTTACTGATGATCATCGCGATTTCATTCCGTGAAGGTAACTTTGCAACGGGTAGCCTGATCCCAGACAACCCAACGCTTGATCACTGGAAATTGGCATTAGGTTTCTCGGTGACTAACCCAGACGGTACAGTTACACCGCCACCATTCCCAGTCATGACATGGCTGTGGAACTCAGTAAAAGTGGGTGGTATTTCTGCAATCCTAATCGTGGCGCTATCAACCACATCAGCTTATGCGTTTGCTCGTATGAAGTTCAAAGGTAAGAACACTATCCTAAAAGCGATGATGATCTTCCAAATGTTCCCTGCGGTATTGGCATTGGTTGCTCTATACGCGTTGTTCGACAAATTGGGTCAGTACATCCCATTCCTTGGTCTGAACACGCACGGCGGTCTGATATTCGCTTATTTAGGTGGTATCGCACTGCACGTTTGGACGATTAAAGGCTACTTCGAAAGTATTGACTCTTCGTTAGAAGAAGCGGCGGCACTGGATGGTGCGACACCATGGCAAGCATTCCGTTTGGTATTGCTTCCATTGTCTGTGCCAATCCTAGCGGTAGTATTCATCTTGTCGTTCATCATGGTAATTGGTGAAGTTCCTGTAGCATCACTACTACTTTCTGATGTAGACTCGTACACACTTGCAGTGGGTATGCAGCAATACCTATATCCACAAAATTACTTGTGGGGTGACTTTGCAGCAGCTGCTGTACTTTCAGCAGTGCCAATCACTGCCGTATTCTTACTTGCTCAACGCTGGTTGGTTGGTGGTCTAACTGCTGGTGGTGTGAAAGGATAATCTCTTGTGGTCTGAGATTGATAAGAATAACTAGAAAAGGGCGACCACATGGTCGCCCTTATACGTAGCACGGATATTACAATTTTGGTTTGGCCGCCGATCAGTAATATCTTGGCTTTTATTGGCGTTACGCATAGCTGGCTGTTAGCTTAGTTCCTTACGATTCAATCACTAACAGTTTTTGTAACCATAACCTGAGTTTAGACTCAGGTTTTTTTATACCTGTTAAATACAGTTGTTCAATAAGCGGATAAAGATTAGCGGCTTTGCAATGGATTACACAGGGCTTGAATAATGCCCTGCGTAGCACTTCACATAAATAACCTGAGTTCAGGTATCAGTAAAATTGAGGTAGGTAAAGATTAAAACTCTCGACTGGAGGGGGCACATCCAACGTATTGAAGCAGCGTGTATAAGCTTTCTTGCTGTAGTGCGACGCGACGAAATAAATTTGCAAAGGTGACATCACCGCCAAAGCAGGTTTGAATGTAATGGTTAATTTCTGTTTCGTTATACCCCTCGACGTACATGGTTCTTACCCACTGGTACTCGACCGCTTTTAAATTGGTCAACGTCTCTTCACTTAAGGTCGTTTCTTTTAGTCTCAAGATCCAAACTCTATCCAACTTCAAAATAGTGGAAGGATTTAAGCAAAGCTAGGTGAAGGATTTATGACAGAGGAGGCCGAGTGTGAAGCAAATAGCAAAACCATGATGTTGCTCCACACTCTGGATATATGTAACGTTGAGGTAGTCAATAGCGTTCTTAACGGATGTAGGTCACTTGAGATACTTTACGTGCGCTTCCATCTCTTCCCCGATTTCTTTGCGCATGTTCATAAGGCGGATCGCGGATTGTTCCAAGGCTTTATCTTCATCAGATTCTGGAACCCATTTCGGCACGTCGGTTGGTTTTCCGTTCTCATCTACAGCAACCATAATAACGATACAGTGGGTGGTGAGTCTGTTTTTCATTTGTTTTGGGTCACTGGCTTGCACGTCAATCGCGATGTGCATTGAGCTTCGTCCGGTATAAATGACTTTCGCGCTAACTTCGACTAAGTTGCCGACATGAATCGGCGCAACAAAACGAATACCACCTGCGTATGCAGTAATGCAATATTTGCCACTCCACGCTGCAGAGCAGGCGTAGGCTGCTAAGTCAATCCATTTCATTACGGCGCCGCCGTGCACTTTTCCGCCGAAATTGACGTCACTGGGTTCTGCTAAAAAGCGAAGGGTAATGTCTCTTTGACCACTGCTCATCTGTCTTTCCTTGATGGGTTATTGTTTTCCCAATTTAGCAGCAAGATGAATTTTCGGGAATAGAGAATGAAACAAAATATTAACTTTTATTCGAACGATGAAAACAAAAAGCCACAGCGTAGTTCTGTGGCTTGGGGAACTGGGATTAATTGGCGGTGGAGGCAATCTCGGAATTGGGCAATTGCTTTCTGTGTCGTATTTTTATTTGCGACAGGATAACGCCAGAGATGACTAACAGCCCACCAATAATGTGGTAAGCGTAAATTTTCTCACCAATCAACGTTGAAGCAAGTACGACAGAAACCACGGGCATTAAGTTCATGAACATGGCACTTGAATCAGCGCCAATTGAATCAATCGCTTTCACCCACATTAACGGCGCAAAAATGGAAGCCGCAATGCCAGCATAGGCGATTAATGGTAGCGCGTCTTGGCTTGGTAACAGTTGCTCACTAGATAACCAAAGTGGTGTAAGCATCACAACCGAGAAGAAGCCTTGCATGTAAACCAGAGTCAAACTACTGAAAGGCATCTTCCAGCGTTTTAGCAGCACGCAATAAGCCGCGTATACCATGGCTGCAATCAGCATAAGGCTATCACCTTGGGTCATGTCTTGATGTAAAAAGTAGGTGATATCACCATGACCAAGCATAAACGCCAAGCCGCCGAGCGAAATCACACCACCGACGATACTTAACATTGATACAGACTTGCCTAACAGAGGAACACTTAAAAACACACTGATCAAAGGAACCAAAGAGGTAATCAGTGCCATGTTGGAAGCCGTTGTCGTTAAACCAGCGTAGTAGCCAAGTGATTGGTTGAGCACCATGCCAAGTAACGCAAGAAATGCCAGCTTAGTTAAGTAAGGTCGAATAATGTGTCGTTGTTTGATGATCGCAGGCAGACAAAATGGAGTTAGAAGTACCATTGCGACAAACCAACGATAGAAACTCATCGCACTTGGTTCAATGGCGCTTGCTGCCATCTTATTCACAATTGAGTTACCACCCCAAATCATAACGGTGAAAAACGGAAGTAAATAAATCATGAGAACCCTATAGCACAATTATTGATGGCGCTAGTCTGGCAGGTCTTTATAATAAAAAGTATCTCTTAAAAGACATCGTAAGCGATAGGAAGACAATTTTGAAAAAGAGCGCCAGAAATCTTCATCCCTCATTATCAATCGACCGCGCACCATCGGATGTATTTATGAATTTTGAAGCCTTTCTCTCTAATACAGAAACGCGAATTCATAGCCATCCTTGGGGGCAAGTGCAGCTGATCAGCGGTGGGATCCTAGAGATGGATGCAGAAGATACAAGATTTCTAGCGCCTCCGCATCTTGCAATTTGGGTTCCTGCTGGAATCCGTCATACTAGTTACAACCGTAAACCTATCGAATATTGTTCTTTGAACATTGCCCCTGAATTGACGGCGCACTTTCCTACCAAAACGAGTCTGATCAAAGTGACTCCAATCGTGTCGTCCATTATTGAGGACTTTCGCCAACGAGACATTAACGTGGCGCAAAGTGATGAAGACAAGCGCTTGGTCCAGGTGTTATTGGACCAGCTCGCAAAGCAAGAAGTGGAACACCACTTTTTACCAACGACCGATAACAAGTATCTTGAACCGATCTTAAAAGCAGTAGAAGAATCGCCGACGGATGAGATCAGTTTGGCAGAATGGGCAGAAAAAGTGCATACCACTGAACGCACGTTAGCGAGACACTGCCAGAGTGAGTTGGGCATGAGCTTTACTGAGTGGCGTTTACGTGTACGCTATTTGCATTCTATGGAGTTGCTGCGTAAAGGGCAGACCGTGAAAGAAGTCGCGCTAACGTTAGGTTATAACCAAGCCAGCCCTTTTATCGCGATGTTCAAGAAATACTCCGGCATGACACCGGAGCAATATAAGAACCGCTTATTATAACTGAACCAGAACGTAATTCAGACCACCGACCACGGCTGCAACTTGCGCATCGTTGCACTCTTCGTCGGTCACCGTTGGGCTGTCTGGGTACACTTCCGTTGTCGTGCCGTAAACGCAATTTGTTACGCCGCCACACAGACCCAGCTTCACCATTGGGTAGTTGATAACGCCAAACTGTACGACTGGTGAACCAATGATTTCGCCATTTTCATCTGCAGGTGCAATGTGAGTCACTTTCGCAACCGATTCAATCACCGCTTTTTGAAACTCGGGTTGAGGGTTTTCACTATCTCCAACTGTGTAAAAACCGTCTGGGATCATGCCCTCGATGTACTCAATGCCATCACGAGCGGCAAGCGCAGGACGGAACTCTGTTTCATCGGAGTCTGTCGTCTCGTGCAAATCAATGTGCATTAATACATCGCCTAATGTCGCAACGAGCTTCATGAGGTTGGCGGATTCTTCGGCGGGGCTATCCTTATAGAAAGAGCGGTTTGGATCAATCGCGTTTGGATTCCAGCGGTTGATCACCTCGTAACCCCAAGGGCTCACGCAAGGTGCAACGACAATATTGAAATGCTCTGCGTAGCGCTCTGCTTCTGTTTCTACAAACTTTAAAGCGCCATGTACACCGCTGGTTTCATAACCGTGTACGCCGCCTGTGACCAAAACAACAGGCTTCGTTGAATCCCAGTTGCGAGTTTTGATACAAAACAGAGGGAAACGTGCCTCGTTGTATGAGAGCGCACCGTATTGTTCAACATCAAAACGCTCGCGTAGGGCATCGATTTTACTGACGACTTCATCTTGGTAGCTACGTTTTACTTCTTGCGTTGCTAACCAAGCTTTACGTTCCTCTTCGCTCCAAGGTTGGCCAGGGGTACCGATTGGGTAAATGTATCCACTTTTCATCTATACTTTTTTCTTTTGACTGCTGAAAGGTATCACAAGACTAGACCTGTCTTATCTTAACGGCAATATAAAACACCATTTGGGATAGTATTCTTTGCAAAATCATCACTTTGATGAGTGATTTATTGGTGTTACATTTTGTTACTTACTCAATTTCATATAAGAGACAAAAAATGGCTGGAGCAAGTTTACTCACACTGTTGGATGATATTGCCACGGTACTCGACGATGTCGCCTTAATGTCGAAAATGGCGGCAAAGAAAACCGCAGGTGTGTTGGGTGATGACCTAGCGTTAAACGCTCAACAAGTGTCTGGTGTTGCATCTGAGCGAGAAATTCCAGTGGTTTGGGCGGTTGCGAAAGGCTCGTTCAAAAACAAATTGATTTTAGTTCCTTCAGCATTGCTAATTAGCGCGATTATTCCATGGCTTATCATGCCACTATTGCTAATTGGCGGCTTGTTTCTCTGCTTTGAAGGGGCAGAAAAGGTGCTTGAGAAAGTATTCCCTCACTCCCATCCGCACGAAGAAAAAGAAGAGTTAGTTAATACTGGCGAGTCGATAGAAGAGTATGAAAAACGCAAAGTTGCTGGTGCGATTCGAACGGACTTTATTCTTTCAGCGGAAATCATTGTGATTGCGTTGGGTACCGTGACTGGGGCGAGCCTTGTGACGCAAATCTTAGTGGTGAGCTTAATTGCAGTCATCATGACCATTGGTGTTTATGGCTTAGTAGCAGGCATCGTGAAATTGGATGACTTGGGCTTCTACCTTGAAATTCGCTCAAAAGGTAAGGGCTGGATGGCGAAAGTCGGCAGTGCTTTAGTTGCTTTTGCACCAAAGCTGATGAAGTTGTTAACGATTGTGGGAACTGCCGCGATGTTTTTAGTCGGTGGGGGGATTGTAGTGCACAACGTACCTGCCATTCATCACTTTGTAGAGCCGATTATTATGAACTTTAGTGGTCATTCGGTTGCTACAGCGATTCTGCCTATTTTGCTTAACGGCATTATCGGCTTTGTGGCGGGGTTGATTGTGGTTGCTGTGTGGGCTGCTGTAGAAAAAATTCGCGGCCACTAGTAATCACAGCCCAAAGCAAGGCAAGAACAACAAGGGTCATGACTTCTTTTCACAGAAAGGCATGACCCTCTTTTATGGATGGAACGTCAGTAAAGTGGTTACTTCACTTTCCACTCAATTTGTTCATTTGCTCGAATAGGCACAACGATATCATTGCCAAATGGCATCGTTTCCGGCACATCCCAAGCGGATTTTTCTAATGTTACCGTATCTGTGTTACGCGCAATGCCGTAAAAATCAGGACCATTGAAGCTTGCAAACGCTTCCAAGTTTTCCAGCTTGCCTTCATTCTCGAATACTTCTGCATAAAGCTCTAGTGCTGCGTGTGCGGTGTAAGAACCAGCACAACCGCAAGCTGACTCTTTTGCCCCTTTCGCATGTGGCGCAGAGTCGGTACCTAGGAAGAACTTCTTGCTACCACTGGTTGCAGCTTCGATCAGCGCTTGCTGGTGGGTGCTGCGCTTAAGAATTGGCAAACAGTAGAAATGAGGCTTAATACCACCCACAAGCATATGGTTACGATTGAAAAGAAGATGGTGAGCAGTGATGGTAGCCGCTACGTTATCTGAGGCGTTATTAACGAAGTTTGCTGCGTCGGCAGTGGTGATGTGTTCTAGAACGATTTTAAGATTAGGGAAGTCATTGACGATAGGAGCGAGGACAGTATCAAGGAATTCTTTCTCTCGGTCGAAGATATCAACATCGTGATGTGTTACTTCGCCATGAACCAAAAGTAACATTCCGACTTCTTCCATCGCTTCGAGAACGTGGTAAATGTTCGTCGCATTGGTCACACCGGAATCTGAGTTTGTGGTAGCTCCAGCAGGATAAAGCTTGGCAGCAACAATGTTTCCGGTGGCTTTAGCCTTACGTATTTCATCTGGTGTGGTGTTGTCTGTGAGGTAAAGCGCCATCAAAGGTTCAAACTGTTCGCCATGTTGCTCTTTTAGAATTCGGTCACGGTAGGCTAGGGCGAGCTCAGTTGTAGTAACTGGTGGGACGGTATTTGGCATGATCAGCGCACGGCCATTGTAGCGGCTGATGTCGCGAACGGTGTCTTTAAGAACTTCCCCATCGCGTAAGTGAACGTGCCAGTCGTCAGGACGAGTGATTGTCAGTGTTGTCATTAATTGCTCCCACCATTGAAAAGTTGTCTGATTGGAGCCCAAGCGCCGTATTTGCTTTTGAGCAAACGCTTGCGCTTAGGCGACAGGATGATAGAGGAATTGCCCTCACATTTCATCCCATTTTTCACTTTTCTACAGAGTGAGAGTGTAAGTGATTACTTCATTGTTAACCAAAGCGCGTGGATCGTACCCGGCAGAAAGAAGAAACACGTCAATATTAGGTTAATCAAAAAGTCTTTATTTAGACCTTTCTCCATAAACACCGCGACAGGCGGAAGAAAGATACATAACAAAATCAGAACCAGTTTTCTTGTATCCATAATTAAGCTCCAAATCAATAAATGGGGGCAGTGATAACTCAGATGAATTATGTGTGCCGTATCACACTTTATCAAACGGTATTTGGTCAGAACGATGTTAAAAAACGCGAATGTTGAGTGTAGTAAATACTTGTCGCTCAAACCAAATTTATAAGAATAGCATTCAGAAAAAATTGAGTTGGATGAAGCGGCAATAGACTCTGCACCTTAATGTGATTTGGGTATACAATACTGCAACAAATAAAAAACACCCTGTAGGAAGAAGGCTATGTCGCAACCCATTTTGTCCCAAATTAATGTTTTTCCGGTTAAGTCAGTTGGCGGATTATCGCTGTCGTCAGTATGGGTTGAGAAGCAAGGATTGAGCTTCGATCGTCGTTTTATGATTGCGAAAGCTGATGGCGCTATGATTACCGCGAGAAAGTATCCGCAAATGGTAACCATTAAGTCCGCCTTATTATCCGATGGGGTTGTGTTTAGCAGTTTGGGGATGGAGCCGCTTAAAATCCGTTATCAAGACTTTAAAATGCAGGAAACGCCAGCAACAGTTTGGAAAGACACCTTTACTGCATATACCACTACAGATGATGCAGATGATTGGTTTAGTCGTGTATTGGGTCAACGTGTTGAGTTGTTGTTTAGTGGTGAGCAATCGAATCGTGTTCGCGAAAAGCTAGGACAAAACGTTAGCTTTGCCGATGGTTATCCGGTGTTAGTGATTAGCCAGGCTTCCCTTGATGAACTGAACCGAAGAAGCTCTGAGCAACACTCTATGGATCAGTTCCGTACTAACTTAGTGGTCTCTGATACCAAGCCGTTTGAAGAAGATTCATGGAAGCGCATACGAATCGGTGAGGTAGAGTTTGAGTCTCTCAAACCTTGCGAGCGCTGTATCCTGACTACGGTGAATACTCAAACAGGCACGTTCCGAGAGAGCAAGGAGCCACTTAAAACCTTACAACAGTTCCGTGCAAATGATGTCGGTGGTGTGTTCTTTGGTCAGAATCTTGTCGCGCGAAATGAGGGCATTATTCGTCAAGGCGATAAAGTTGAAGTATTGGAGTATAAAGAACCGGAGTTTTACGCGGATAACTCGCCAGTGCGCATGACGTTAACATGTGTTGAGCGTGAGGAAATCGCCCAAGACTTCGTGACCTTATGGTTAGAGCCAAACAAAGGTTCTTTGCCTAATTACTTGCCAGGACAACACCTGCTAATAGAAGTGAATATTGATGGTAAGAAAGTGGGCCGACGCTATACGCTATCATCCAGTCCGTCTCGTCCGGGTCGCTATGCTATTTCTGTTAAGCGTATTGCAGGTGGAAGAGTCTCTAATTTGCTCTTAGACAATTTACAAGTCGGTGATGTTTTAGAGGCAGAACAACCTGATGGCCAGTTTCACCTAAAAACGCATGAAGCGCAGCCTCTGCTGTTACTCTCTGCGGGTAGCGGAGTAACACCAATGCTATCGATGGTACGTTACTTAGCGGATCATAATCAGTTGGAGAACGTGGTTTTCTACCATCAATGTCGGACCGAAAATGATATTCCTTGTCGCTCAGAGTTGGAGCAGTTAAAGCGTGAGCACCCGGGGTTAGAAGTGAAAATCTGCTTGACGCAGCCTGCCGTTGATTGGTTTGGGTTAAAAGGGCGTTTAAGTTTGTCACACATTAAGCAAATCAAAGATGTTGAACAGCGCCAAGTGTTTGTGTGTGGTCCTGATGGTTTTATGGAGAAAGCGAAAAATCTCCTACTAAGAAAAGGGCTGCCAGAAGAAAACTACCATCAAGAAGCGTTTGGCGTATCTTCAGTCACTTCAAGACTAGAGAAGAGCATAGCGATCGATTTTAATGGGACGAAAGTTGTAGGGAATAATCAGAAAACGTTGTTAGATCAGCTTGAAGACGCAGGGAAGGTTGTTAGCAATAGCTGCCGTGCTGGCTTATGCGGCGCGTGTAAGGTTCAGCTTACGTCGGGTCAAGTACATCATCCGGACGTGCCTGCGTTGACAGATGAGGAACGTGCGATGGGAACCGTATTGGCGTGTTGTGCTGTTCCAGAGACGGACGTGACGGTAACAAACTAAGCGAGAAGGCTCCCCGGTTCTCAATAAAAACGCTGCTAACTTTAGCAGCGTTTTGAGTTTAAAAGTGAACGGAAAATATCGCTTAGTCGTAAATCGTCGGGATTGGCTGACGTTTGTGCTGCGTAGCTTTGTAAATCGTTACCAGACGATCACTCACTTGCTGTGGAACGGGTTTGCCTTCTAAGAAGTCATCGATCTGTTCATAAGTTAAGTTCAGAGCATCTTCATCTGCTTTTTGCGGCTCTAGTTCTTCTAGATCTGCCGTTGGTACTTTCTTAACAAGCAGCTCTGGTGCGCCTAATGTTGCAGCCAACTCGCGGACTTGACGCTTGCTTAAACCAAATAGAGGGGCAAGGTCGCACGCGCCGTCACCAAACTTAGTGTAAAAACCGGTGATGTTCTCTGCTGAGTGGTCTGTTCCCAATACTAAGCCGCCAACGTAACCAGCGATTTCATATTGTGCAATCATACGAGCTCGCGCTTTTACGTTACCTTTTACGAAATCAATTTTGTCGGCTTCAGTCGGAAGCAGGCCCGTCCCTTGCAATGCGGTATCAGTCGCCGCATGCAAACCGTCAACACCATCTTTAATGTTCACAGACACAGAGTGTGTTGGCTTGATGAAAGAGAGTGCCAGTTGCGCTTCATCTTCATCTTTTTGCTCACCGTAAGGCAGACGTACTGCGATAAACTGATATTTGTCAGTACCAGATTCCGCATTCAATTGTTCTACTGCAAGCTGGGCAAGGCGACCTAACGTGGTTGAGTCAACACCGCCACTAATGCCAAGCACCAGTGACTTACAACCTGCTTCTTGTAGCTTACGCTTAATAAAAGCAATACGGCGTTCAATTTCAAAATGCGGATCAATTGAAGGGAGTACACGCATTTCATCACGGATGGATTGTTCCATTTAGGGTTCCTTTTCCTGCAAATATTTCAGACACCAAAGCCCGCTTGCTCAAATGGTGATAAACCATGCAATATGAGACCGATAAACACGACTTTAGGGTCAAAAGCTGTAAAGATTAGTAGTATCATACCGAAATCATCAGATTAGAAAACTCTCTTCAACCAGGTAATCGCCGGATATGAAAAAAATCGCCATTTTTGGTAGTGCATTTAACCCACCTAGTTTAGGGCACAAAAGTGTTATTGAGTCATTGAGCCACTTTGACCTTGTGCTACTTGAACCTAGCATTGCACACGCTTGGGGCAAGAATATGCTCGATTACCCAACTCGGTGCAAAATGGTTGATGCATTCATCAAAGATATGGGGCTTTCTAATGTTCGGCGTTCTGATGCAGAGCAAGCTTTGTACCAACCCGGACAAAGTGTGACAACCTATGCGTTGTTAGAAAAAATTCAAGAAATCTACCCAACAGCCGATATAACTTTTGTCATAGGTCCTGATAATTTCTTCAAATTTGCTAAATTTAGTAGAGCAGAAGAGATTATGGAACGTTGGACTGTTATGGCGTGCCCTGAAAAAGTAAAAGTCAGAAGCACGGATATACGTAACGCATTGGTTACGGGTGAAGACATAAACGCCTACACAACCCCGTCCGTCTGTGAATTGTTGCTTAACGAAGGCTTATACAAAGAAACATTATCTGGGAACTGAGAGGTCAGATTTTCATGGTCAGATTAGCCGTATTTAGTGCATGTGCGCTGCTTGTGGTCGCACAAGCTCATTCTGCGTGTAACTATTTTTCTGATCGTTCTGTTGTGTTTGAAGATAACACCCTTCCTATCTGTGAAGAAATTTTAGATTCCATTGGCGTATTAAGTACGGATGCGTTGATTTGGTATGCTGCGGAAGCGAAATTCGAAGGGCCAACAGAAAACTATTGGGAAGAGTGGGCGATTAAGCCGGAAGACACACCACTCCTAACCCAGAATCTAGAAAAGAATTATTTTGGGCTTGGTTTTTGGATGCCGGAAGAGCTCCGAGACGAAGAGAGCAAAATGGACACAGAAGAGTGGCTCCGTAGTCATGGCCTGATGTTCAGCGTGGGTTTTGGTGATAAATCCGACGGACAGCCGAGAATGCGATTTGATTATCGTTGGCACGAATATTACGACGCTGACTGGATGATGCAGATAGAAGTTCCCTTCTAGTCACCTTGAGCGAACATAAAAAGGGCGTACATCGTCCATGTACGCCCTTTTTATTATTATCTGAGTCTCTATTTTCTGCGCGCGTCACTCTGCGTAATACTGAAAAGATGGCTCTTTAGAATGCGAGTTATAGCGCTTCTCCAAAGACCAAAAAGCAAAGTTGCTCATATTCTTCTGTGTTACCCGCAAAAAGCGTATCGACAATCTGCTCTTCTTTTTTTCCCGACAGCTTCATTTTTCTTGCTTCACGGAGTGTGAGTACCAAGCACAGCTCTTTAGAAATGTCCATGTCACAACCAGGCGTCCACTGATTGATGGTTTTTGTTAACGTTGAGTGCGCTAGTTTCGGAGAGAGAGTCAATACTTCATGTCTTACTACCGTCAGTAGATCGGTTTGCAGATCTGAGCGCTCGGCTGTTGTTGCTAGTTTCTCGACGAGGGCTTTTAGCAGCGGTGAAGGTTTCACAAAACCTGCTTGTTGTGAGAAGTCATCATTTAAACGCACAGAAAAATCACAACGATATACACGAGAATTAGGTAAAAAGGTGAGGGAGCTCAAACATCCTTGAGGAATCCAAAAATATTGGCCTGGTTCAATGGCATACTCCTGCTTACCCAATTTAATGACGGCTAACCCTTCTACGACAGACAGTAGACTGTGCTTCAGTGCTTTTTTGCGCGCAGCTACTTCAAGAAAGGGGTATTTAGCGTCGTGAAATTCAATTGCGTAGTTCATTATGAGTACCAGTGTTTTTTGGCGCTAAGGGTAACGTTAAACCTATACGATTCCAACCAGCTGAGAGAATTTTTTAGCATGAGAAATTGTAGCCTAACTGGTATGACCATGTTAAAAGTATGGGTTGAAATGCTGCTTGTCAGCAAAACTATGCGTAAAATGTGCCAGCTTTTTTTGATATGTAATGAACAATGACTGCCAATACCGATCCTTATATTGAAATTCGTCCTTACAATGACGAAGAAATTCCAGCAGCGCTGGATCGTCTAATCCAAGATGATGAATTTATCACTGCTATTCTCGATCATCGCTTTGCTAATAAAGCAGCGTGGTTTAAAACGCTAATGAGCCCGATCCTGCGCATCTACCTGAAAGCTAAATGGAGCAAGCTTGATTCTGTAGAAGCGATTCAGATTGAAGTGAAGAAGTATCTGAAAGATACATTGAATAAGACAACGGATGGCGTCACTTTTTCTGGTTTGGATAAGCTGGATAAAAACACGTCGTACTTATTCGTTTCTAACCACCGTGATATTGCGATGGACCCTGCGCTAGTAAACTATGGCTTGTACCAAAGTGGGCACCGTACAGTTCGTATTGCGATTGGTGACAACCTGCTGAAGAAGCCATGTGCGACCGAATTGATGCGACTCAATAAAAGCTTCATCGTTAAGCGCTCTGCTAAGGCGCCTAGAGAAATGATGAAAGCATTAGGACAACTGTCGAGCTACATTAAACACTCGCTTGATACCGGTAATTCAATTTGGATTGCCCAAAAGGAAGGTCGTGCCAAAGATGGAAACGACTTTACTGATCCTGCGATTTTAAAAATGTTCCATGTTGAAGGCCGCAAGCAGAAGATCAGCTTTGGTGAATACACGCGTTCTTTGAAAATCGTTCCTGTCTCGATTGCCTATGAAAATGATCCATGTGACATTGCCAAAGCAAAAGAGCTGTACGAAAAAGCAGAAAATGGCCGTTATGAAAAAGGTGAATTTGAAGATATCGAAAGCATCATTCAGGGCATCATTGGTTATAAAGGTCGTGTGCATGTCGCGTTTGGTGATGTGATTGATCAAGAGTTTGAAACGCCAGAATCTCTTGCCGGTGAAATCGACCGCCAAATTCATAATAACTACAAGTTGTACCCAATCAACTTGTTAGCTGCTGGACGCGAAGATTCGAGCATCATCACAGAGGCGGTGAAGCGTCACCTCGCGGATAAATTGGAGCAGTTACCTGAAGGTGCAAGACCTTATTTGGTGGCGAGCTATGCCAACCCAGTGAACAATCAAGAGTAATATTCATCACTGAACTTGATGGATTATGAACGCCTTAAAGCCTCGGTTTTCCGGGGCTTTTTTTCGTCTACTTTTTAAGGAGCAACAGCCCCGCCAAGGGTTAAATTGCTAGGCCACTTGGTAATCTTGTTGCCACCTAAAAAGATATTCCCTTTCACCGTCATCGTGTCTGGAAATACTTGTAGCGCGGATCCTCCTATATAAAGGTTACCATCAACCACCAATCCTTCAGGAAGAGCAGAGATAGGAGTGCGAATAACACTTAAATCGCCTTTGACTCGAAGTTTAGCTGGGAGCGTTTTTAATGGTGTATCCGTCAAGTTCAGATAACCGCCGAGTTTGATGCCCCTAGGCCAGTTTTCGATCTTACTACCCAGTAGATTCGCATAACCTTTTATCTTTGTACCTGAGCGAATGGTTTTGAGTGCGCTGTTGGTTGCTTCCAAACTGCCTCCAACATCAAGCCCCTTAGGCAGCTTTTTGATCGGGGTTTGCGAGATATTTAAGTTGCCTTTGACCACTAAGCCAGAAGGTAATTGGGTGTAAGGTTTGTTTCGTAGATCAAGATTACCGTAATTATCGGTGTGACCAAACTTAGAGTAGTAATCTAGCTCATATGCGAAAGATGAGAAGCAGAGCAGCATCAAGGTAAGGAAAAGGGAAACAATACGCATAGCCAGAGACTTAGTTAAACATAGAGATCTTAAGTGCTCATCTTATACTTAAATAGACTCATTCTGCATACTTTGTTAACAGTTTTTGATTTTTAGCCCAAGAACTTCAAATTAGGGCTTTATCTGAAAGCATACACGCGCTCACGATGCCGAGTTGCTTCAGTGTGCAAGTTAGGGAATGATTAAGTGATTGATTATATAGTTTATTTAAAAGTAAATGTGAGAAAAATATCAGTAGAGATATGAAGAATATGAGGTTCTGCCAAGAACTGAACAAGCGTCCTTGTTAGTATCATGAGCGTCTGAGGGAGATTTTCATGAAGTTAAAAAGAGTGTTTATTTTTGCCGCTGGTGTTGTAGCAGTACTACTATCTGGGGCCGCTTTTGCTAAATCATACAGTACGCCAGAAAGCAAAGCGCTGGTGGTCGCTGACGGCAAGGTAGGTCAGCGTATCTGTTACTACGATGATAAAGCCTACACCACCGGAGCCGTGATTAATGTTGAGGGTGTATTACTGATGTGTACAGCTGAGAACGATTTTGAAACGAATGGTTCGTTAAAGTGGGTGGTATTCAAAAAAGATAAATAAACGCCAAAAAACGGTCTGTTTAATATTAGGATAACGGAAAAATAAAAAAGCGAGCACAGAGCTCGCTTTTTCCATTAACGCGCGATTGAGCGAGTTTTTAATTCAAAGATAAGCTTTTCAGCACTTACTTCAAATTTGAATCGAGCCGTCGCTTGGTTTGACTCTTCTGTTATTTCAGAAACATTGTATTCAACATCAGCACATACTGATTTAGCGAGCTCAATGTATTTTTGTAGTTCAGACTCTAGCTCTGTTTTTGTCTGTGCGAAAACCGTTACGTCGGCAACTTCGTCACCTTCTTTGATGATGAAGCCAATCTCGCCTGCGCAGCCGCAAGCTTCACATACTTGGTTTTTTTCTAATTCGACACTCATAACGAATCCTCTTGTAAATACTAAGGGTATTCTATCAGGTATTTGATCTGTATCTACAAAAATGACGAGTTTTGAATAAAAAAAGAACAGAATAGGCGCTTGTTAAGTAAGGGTTAAAGATTGGATTACTAAATCATCAAGAACGTTAATGTGATATATATCAACATTTAAAATCAATTAACGAACATAGTGACGAGATTTCGCTCAGCCCAGTTGAACTAATGGACAATTTATAAGACTATTTCTTGATTGATTATTTTTAATAATTATCATTCTTGGTCTTTGAATAGTTTCGATGAATAATTGGCGCAAGGTTTTGATGAGACTAACTTTTCGCCTTATTTTGAGTAGCATGTATTGACAAAAACATAACTGCAAATTGCACATTACGCAGTGTAAAGACGTTATGATTTGGAACTTAACTTTATATTAAGTAGTCGCAGTACATATATCCAAACGGCCTTAATGCGCAGGTGTTAGCGGTTCAATTTTTAGGTTTCGCTTAACGAAGTGCCTTGGGCTAATTGGGTATAATGCTAAGAATGATTTCATTCTGGCCTCATTTAATAGTGAGTTAGATGGATTTACAAAGAGAAGAGCTTAAAATATGCCAAAGCGTAGTAAAGAAGATACCGAAATCACTATCCAAAAGATCATGGATGCCGTTGTTGATCAGCTACTAAGACTAGGTTACGACAAAATGTCGTACACGACTCTAAGTCAGCAGACAGGTATATCTCGTACCGGTATTAGCCATCACTTCCCTAAGAAAACGGACTTCACCGCCGCACTGGATGGCCGTATCTTTAAAATGTTTATTGAACACCTAGAGTTTGATAAAGGGCTAAGTGCATTTTCACAAAGTTGGATTAAAGCACTGGAAGAGGCTGAGTTCCTCGCGATTTTACGACTGCTATTCCATCACATTGTCACGGCCGAAAATGCGCAAGAATTTGCTGCTAACGGTATTGACCGTTTATACAAAATGGTTGAAAGCCAGTTTGGCGCAGGTGGTGACAAAGAGCTCGAGTGGTTGATTGGTCGTTCATTGATCCAAATGAGTAAGTAATCGCAATTGAGAGCGCTAGATGAACACTTGTTTGCTGCTTTGGTTGTAAAGCCAAGGCAGAACACAGTAATTTTCTCGCCGCTCTTTTGAGCCCAAGATTCGATTAAATATCAAAGCAAAGGCCCGCAATATGATTATTGCGGGCCTTTGTCGTTTGGAAAGCAGAAGAGACGGCTCAGAAGAGATACACGCTAAGCGGCGGCGTGAACTTGAGGAAAGTCTAAAGTTGGATGTTTTGTCACGATGGAGCGGTAGCCATAAACGTGCTCAATGCGCTCTGGCGTCAGTGCATTCCATGGTGTGTCATCACAAACCAGTTTTCCGTTATGCAAAAGTACAAGTCGGTCTGCGTACTGGGAGGCTAAATTCAAGTCATGCAACACGACAACGACCGCGGCGTTCTGTGTTTTCGCAGCCTCACGAGCAATCTTTAACGTGTTGTGTTGGTGGGCGAGATCTAACGCAGAGGTTGGCTCATCAAGCATCAAGATTCGTTCCTCGCCAGATTGGTGTAGCTGTGTCATCACGCGTGCTAGATGTAATCGTTGCTTTTCGCCGCCAGATAAAGATGGGTAGAGGCTTTCTGCCAAATGCATTACATCGGTTTGTTCCATGTAATGTAAAGCTAACTTAGTGGTTTCTTTATTGGACAGCGATAGCGGAATCGCGCCTAATTCGACCACTTCTCTGGCTAAAAATGGGAAGGTCAACGTACTGTGCTGAGGGAGCATCGCAATGTGTTTTGCGCTTTTTTCTGGCTCCCAATCATGCTTTTGTTTACCGAAGTAGGCGATGTCATGATTTGAAGAGATTTCACCACACAGAAGCTTGAGCAAAGTACTTTTGCCCGCACCGTTGGGGCCGAGTAGGGCGGTCACTTCACCAGCTCGGATATCAATATTGATGTCATCGAGAACAACGCGCTTGCCAAATTTCATCGAAATGTTTTTACCCGATAAAACGATCTGGTTCATTACAAAATCTTCCCTTTCTGCTGGAACAATAAGTAGATGAAGAAGGGCGCACCGATCAAGGCGGTCACGATACCGACGGGTAATTCTGCTGGTGCCACGGCAATACGAGCAAACATATCAGCCGCGGTAAGAAGCAGCGCTCCCATGAGTGCAGAGATTGGCAGTAGCGTTCGATGGTCGGGGCCTGCTAGCATGCGTCCTAAGTGAGGAATAACGAGCCCGATAAAACCAATTGCGCCACTAATACTCACCGTAATACCAACCCCCAATGCAGAGAGCAAAATAAGCTGTCGTTTGAGTTTTTGGACTGGAACTCCCAAGTGTCTTGCTTCTGATTCCCCTAGCAGCAGAGCATTTAGCGCCATCGATTTTTTCTGGAACCAGAATAACAGGATGACCAGCGTAACAGCGGATAGGCCTATCCCCGACCAATTTGCGCCAGCTAATGAGCCCATCGACCAAAGTGTCAGATCTCGTAGCATCTGATCATCAGCAATAAAGTTCATATAGCCGATCGCCGCTCCTGAAAGCGCGCTAATGGCGACACCAGCTAACAACATAATCGTAACTGAGGTACCAAACTTACTTGTGCCGAGTTTATAAACGAGAATGGTCGTCAACGCACCACCTAGGAAAGCAAAAAGAGGCAGCGCAGCTAAGTTCATTAGTTGCGGATAGTTTTGGCTAAACTCTGCAAATACAACAATAGCGAACGCACCGCCAAGTGCAGCACCAGCAGACACGCCAATGATGCCGGGCTCGGCCAACGGGTTACGGAATAAGCCCTGCATAACCACGCCACAAATCGCCAAAATGGCGCCGATGAACATACACAAAATGGTGCGAGGCAATCGGATTTCGTTAATGACCAACTGAATGTGAGGAGCGAGATCAGAACTGCCTCCCGTTAGGCTACGCAAACTGTCAGTAAAGCTAATGTTCATTGGGCCAACGGTAATAGAGGCGATAGCAACAAATGCTAAAAAGCCACTAAGTACGGATAACGTCGTTGAAAGGGAGATATGTCTTAACAACATGTCATGTCTCTATGGGTAAAGCCGCGCATTCAAACGCTCGGCTTCTGCAAGGCTTTTAAGACCCAAACCACCAACAAGGGCGTGACCGTCAATCGTGATGATATTTTTATTCATTCCCGCAGGTGTTGCGGCGAGAAGTGGCATTGCTTTTAAAATCGCATCGGCACCGCCCAGCGTTTCATAGCTGCGACCGCTAACGAGAATAACGTCAGGCTGCATCTCTACCATGGCTTCTGTGGATAAAGGCTTGTAAGAAGACAGCTGGTCAGCAGCTGGGTTTAGTCCGCCTGCTAGCTGAATAATTGCATCGGGTGTGGTTTCTGATCCTGCAACGTTCGCAGGTCGACCTTCATGGATGAGTAGAAACAGTACTTTCTTTTTCTGAGCTTGAGCAGGTTGATTTGCATTGAGTGCTTGAACTTGCGCTTTCACATCTTGCTTTAAATCTTCCGCTTTAGCCTGGCGATTCATAAGGTTCGCAATTTGATCGATACGTTGGTAAAGGCCCTCAACGTTGGCATCGGTATTGACGATTTCTACATCTACCCCCGCCGCTTTTAATTGGTTCAATGCTGTTTTCGGTCCCATCTCATCAGAGCCAATGACTTTTGTCGGACGTAAGGCGAGCAACCCTTCTGCTGAAAGGCGGCGATGGTAGCCTACTTTAGGCAGTTCCATGCCTTTTGGTAACTGACTGGTTACGTCGATAGCAACCAAGCTATCTTTGGCGTCGAGTTCAAGCAACAGTTCAGTGACGGCACTGCCTGCACTAACAACACGCTCTGATGATGGTGTTTCATTGGCAAAAAGTTGGCTACTCGCAAGTAGGGAAATGGCTGCCGTAACAACAGCATGAATGGTGGCACGTGTGTTCTTCATTTTGAAAGGATCTCTATCTTACTTATTTTTATGATGGCTCTTCAGTGAGTAACTGAGTTGCCTGAATTCCGTTTTCTTGCAAAAAGCCGAGAAGTTGAACTAGCGACTGAATGTTCGCGGTTTTTTCTGCTCCAATCACAATCGGTTTATCGCTTGATTTACTCTCTTCTAGCAGCGCGAGGGTAAAGTTGTCCCAATCGATGTATGTCTTGCCGTTAATGGCCCAGTAAGGCTCGTCTTTGAGAATATTTACCGTGATGGATTGCTTATCGACATTTGCAACGGCCTGAGATTCTGTACTCGGTAAATTGACATCTAATGAATCGAGCTTGACCGCTGCAGTTAACATCAGGAAAACCATTACGATAAAAATGATGTCCAACAGCGGTGTTAAATCAGGAGTTAAGTCGTTACGAGTGTTGTCTTGTGGCGTTTTAATCATTGTGCTTCTGCCTCGACCTTTGCAGAAGAGCGCACTGCTAATGTTGAATTGTCTGGCGACACGTGTTGCAGAGAGATACCTTCAAGCCATAAGTTGACATAGTTTAATGTGTGTTCGAGTTTGGCGATCACACGATCCGCCCACAAACCAATGATTTGTGCTCCTGAAATCGCAGGAAGGGCGATAATAAGGCCTGCTGCAGTAGTTCGCATGGCCAAACCTAGACCGTCTGCCAAATCATTCGGGGTGATATTCCCCGTTGAGACAGCGATGCCTTTGAACATCTCAATTAAGCCAAGTACCGTACCAAGCAAACCAATCAAAGGGCTGATGACGCCAATCAACGTCAGTAAGCGAAGGCCAGAATGCAGCTGATGACGTTTTTCTTGCAGCCAAATGCCTGCGGCATCTTCTCTTAGAGACTTTGAGAAAGAGTGATGGGCAAGCAACATGGCAACGCCACGATAAAGGAGCGGTCGCTTATGCGACAATTCTTCTGCAAGCGTCTCAAGATCGTTTCCATTCGTTGGGTCCAATCCAATGAGCTTTTGGCGAATGGCTCGTTTCCCGACGCCAAGGCTAATCAAAACGTGGAATAACCGCTCGGTAATGATCATGACGGTGAGGGCTGAGCAAATGATCAAAGGCCATGTCATTAGGCCAAGTTGAGTTTGTAATTCTTGTAGTTGTTCCATTATCCATCCAACTTAAAACGAACAGGTACTTGTACTCGGTGAGCCACTTTTAGCCCGCCCGAAATATGTGGTGTAAATTGCCACTGTTTGATGGCACGAAGCGCTGAGGCGTCCAGCGATTCTGTGCCGGAAGACTCAATCAAAACCTGTTTAATTTGATTGCCATTTTCATCGAGCCATATTTCATATAAGGCTACGCCTTCGATACCGCGTCTTTGTGCAGATCTTGGGTAGCGAGGCTGAGTTGGTTGATTCACAAACGTTGGTTTGTCGACCAAAATAGGTTGAGACGTTGCCCCTTTGGATTGGCTCGCTGGCGCGGTTTGCTGAGCGACCATCTCTTTCTTCGCCGGTTCCGTTTTTTTCTTCGGTTTGGCTTCGGGCTGATTCTCTTGTTTTGTTACGGCTTTGGCTGGTTCCACCGTCTTAGGCTTAGATTGTTTAACCGGCTCTGTTTTTTTCTCCACTACCTTTTTTTTAACAGCGTCTTTCTTGACGACCTGTTTCTTTACGATCTTCTTTTCTGGCTCAGGCTGCTCCTGAGTCTGCGGCTCTTTTGGTGGCGCCACATTTCCTGGTGTGGATTTTTCGACGGCAGGTGGTGGTGCCGATACAAGGTTTAAACTTACCGAACTTGCTGGATTTCCAGCAGGCATCGCGAACACTTTCGTATCTTGAGAAACAAAAAGAAGTGCGGCATGGATGGCAAGGGAAGCACCTCCTGCAATGACATATCTTTGTACGTTCACGGAATATCTCGGGAAACTATGAAAACTTGAGCAGATTATTACTCACAACCGAAATAAGATCAATTATCAATTGCATTATCATTACGCTCAAATTATGATTCTTGCAGATTTTTAAAGACCAGCCTCCATCCCTTATATGGTGGGAGCTAAGCGAGTATATATGAGCGTCGATATCGATAAATTTGACGAATCAGTGTTGGGAAGCGATAGCCCTGACCCATTGCGATTTGCCTTTGTTAAGAAACATTCGGCACACGCTGGCGGAGCGAGCGTGCCTGTACCTCCACCTCAGCAACAGGCAATTTTTTCAAGCGTTACCGCTAACTCGGTTAAAGCGACCAATAAACGTTGTCTTTATATTCACGTTCCATTTTGTCGCGTACGTTGCACCTTTTGTAACTTCTTTCAAAATGCTGCGAGCCGCGCACTGGTTGACGAGTACTTTGACGCACTGATGCAGGAGCTCAAGGAGAAAGCTGCATTGCCTTGGACACAAAACGGTATTTTCCATGCTGTGTATATCGGTGGTGGAACGCCAACTGATCTGTCTCCAGCACAGGTTCGCGTGTTAGGTCAGGCGATTCATGATCACTTTCCTTTGGCTGCGGATTGTGAAATCACCTTAGAAGGTCGCATCAACCGTTTTTCTGATGAGCTATACCAAGCCGCTCTCGACGGTGGATTTAATCGTTTCTCTTTTGGTGTACAAAGTTTTAATACACAAGTGCGTCGCAGCGCGAAACGATTAGATGATAGAGAAGATGTGCTAAAGCGAGTTAGCGAGATTGCCAACGATGACAAAATTCCTGTCATTATCGATTTACTCTACGGCTTGCCTTATCAAACCAAAGAAGTGTTAGAGCAAGATTTAAATGATTTTCTCTCGACTGGCGCACACGGGTTGGACTTATATCAGTTGGTAGTCGGTGGTTCTGCACCCATGCTTAACCTTGTAGAAAAAGGAAAAATCCCCCCACCAGCTACCACGCCAGAAAAAGCAGGCATGTATGAGCTCGGTGTGAACTTTATGGACAAACACCATATGAAGCAACTGAGTGTGAACCATTGGGCAATCGATAACCGTGAACGTAGTTTATACAACAGTTTAGCCAAGACATATGCAGAGGTACTGCCAATTGGCTGTGGCGCTGGAGGTAATATCGGTGGTTACGGAATGATGCAACATCGCACATTGGCGACCTATATTAAAGCCATCAAAGAAGGGCAAAGCACCATCGCTATGATGATGAAGCAAAGCCCTCTAGAGCCACTATTTGCTGCACTCAAATCCGGGTTTGATCGCGGTATCGTTCAGGCAAACCAACTGCCATCGTTTATGGGGGAGGACACGTTCGGGTTTTTAATGCCTCTATTTAAAGTGTGGCAGCAAAAAGGTTTAGTGGAACTGCATGAACGTAGCCTACTTCTTACTCTTGCAGGCAGTTTCTGGGCCGTTTCATTGGCTCAAGGTTGTATTCAGGTACTTACGTCAGAGATGAACGAAACCGTACCGAAAGTATCCAATAATTAATGAAAAAATTGAAAAAAGACGGAAAACATATGGAATCAATCAAACAACAAGTTGAAGCATTACTAGAGCAAGAACCGCAATTATTGCCAGCAGCGATGGCAGAACGTCTCGGTATTTCTGAATTTGAGGTTGTTGCGGCTTTGCCGCAGGAAATGGTGGCCATCGCTCCAGGAGCGCAAGCACAAAGCATTCTAGAAGGTTTGGTTGGTTTCGGCCCAGTGACGACTATTGTTCACTCTTTTGGCTCTATTTTTGAAGTCAAAGCGCCATTCCCAAAGGGAAAAGTAGCGCGTGGCTATTACAATTTAATGGGCAGAGAAGGTGAGCTACACGGTCACTTGAAGCTAGATAATGTTAAAAATGTTGCATTGGTCAGCAAACCGTTTATGGGCAGAGAGAGTCACTATTTTGGCTTTTTCTCTGAGTGCGGAAGCAATATTTTCAAAGTTTATTTAGGCCGTAACGAAAAGCGCGAGCTACTTGAAGATCAAGTCACGGCATTCCGCGCCCTGCAAGCCGAATTGAAAAAGTAATCACAAACATAATCGAGGCTCAACTCGAATACTAATTAGTAAAGTCAGGTATCAATATGGATCAACAAGTTAAACAAGAGCGTTTGCAAGGTCGTTTAGGGCCAGAGATCAAAGAGTTTCGTCAGGAGCGTCGTACGCTTCAGCTTGCAACTGTCGATGCAGAAGCTCGCCCTAATGTAAGCTACGCGCCTTATGTCCAAAATCAGGAAGGCTACTTCGTACTCATTTCTAAAATCGCTCGTCATGCTCGTAACCTTCTAGAAAACCCAAACGTTTCTTTGATGATGATCGAAGATGAAGAATCTTCAAAGCAGTTGTTTGCTCGTAAGCGCTTAACTTTTGATGCTGTGGCAAATGTGGTTGAGCGTGACACGGAGATGTGGCACCAAGTTGTTGGACAAATGAAAGAACGTTTTGGGGAGATAATTGATGGTCTCAGCCAACTAGAGGATTTCGTGTTGTTTAACTTAAAGCCAGAGTCGGGGCTATTTGTTAAAGGCTTTGGTCAGGCGTATCAAGTGTCTGGTGATGATTTAGTAGATTTTGTTCACCTTCAAGAAGGTCACAAGAAAATCGAAAGTGCTTGATTGTAAATCGGTCATGTAAATATCGATCATTCGGAATAATGAACGCATAAGGGGAGTTAGGTTATACTGGCTCCCTTTTTTATATTGGAACAAAAGCATGAAGCCTGTGAGCAAGGAATTGAGCGAGATTTGCTATCCGTTTATTTACGAGGACAGTCCGGTTTGTGACTTTGAAATCACGGCAGATGAACTTTGTAGTCGTATTGGTTTAGTTCTCGCGATGGATCTGGACGAGTTTAGCCGCGATATACTGACAAGAATGCAGCCTAATGTTTATCACCTAAATGGTTCGGTTCGCGGAAAGCTAGCGATTACAGAAGCGGAAGTTGAAGAGCTAAAGGCAGATTATGAATTACTTAAGCAACGCATTGATGGTGGATTCAAAGGTTTCGTTCTACCTGGAGGGCACCCAGCATCCAGTCAATTGCATTTGTGCCGTTGCCAAGCTAAAAAAACGGTACGAGCATTAGTTGCGATCGAACATGCAGGTAAGAAACAACCTGCCCCCATTCTATTTCGTTACGCGAACTTATTGGCGAATGTACTTTATAGCTTGGCTTCTTATATTAATCACATCAATCAAGTCGAAGAGACAGAGTTTGTATCTCGTAGTTACTCGATGCCAAAGAAGTGACCTGAGAAACTAGCAGCTGCGAACATCAAAGCTTCTGCGCGAAAAAATGGCCGCAAAACACCATATTCGACAATTTGCTTCTTGGCTGTTTAGTTAAGAGTTAAGAAGCCATAGCTTTGGCTTCTAGTTCTTTTGCACCGCGCAGCATGGCTTCAATCAGCTCACCAGCATTGAACTTCTCAAGCGCCTCGTGTGCGCCAACTTGGTGAGCTCTGTCTACACAGATTTCGCTCGATAACGACGTATGCAAAATGCGGTATGAGTGATTAAGAGCGGAGTCATTTTGTACTTCGAATGCTAGCTCGTAGCCGTCAAGCCCTGGCATCTCAATATCACTGACCAAAATATCGATTGGTCGATGAGCCTCAGCCTCGCTTTTCATCAGCTCTAGTGCGTCTAAACCATTTTTACAAATTTGGTATCCGATATTGATACTATCAAGAGCATCACACAGCTGTTTACGAGCGATGGAAGAGTCATCCACCAAAAGAATGCTTAATGCTTTTAGGCGCTCACGTTCAACATCTGTCAGCATCGGGATCTTTGAGTTTTCGTATTGCGGATAAATTTTGGAAAGCAGCAGTTCTACATCCAGCATCTGAACCGTTTTGTCTTCGTAGCGAGTAATACCCGTTACGAAAATATTTTTCCCGGCACTCGCTGGTGGGGTTTCAATGGCTTTCCAATCGCATTCAATGATCTTCTCAATACTACGAACCATAAAGGCGACCACGGTTCGCAAACAGTCTGTCACGATCAAGTAGCAATTTTTGTATTCTTCTTCACTGATAGGACGAAAGCCGACAGCCGCTGACATGTCGATCACAGGCACTGTTAAGTTACGTATTGTAACGGTGCCAATGACGTGATGATGCGAGTAAGGGATCTTCGTGGTTGGCATATACGGAACGATTTCACGGACTTTTAGCGTGCCTATCGCGAAACTCTGTTGCAGGGTGAGTTTGAACATCAACATGCCCTGAGATTGATTCGCTTTACTAACGACTTTTGCCATGAAATAACCTTATAAATACCACCGAATTGTGTCTAATCTAATCTTATCAGACGAAGGCTTCAACCATCGGAGAGACAAATGTGAGCTTTTTAGACAATCTCTTAAAGAATAGTGATTAACTGAGCAAAACTTGGTTGTATTTTAATCGTGTTATGCCGAAAGTTTGATAGTCCCATGTATTTGAACCTTGAAGCCGCCTAGGTATAAACAAGAAATGTTTGGCGTGTTAAAAGGGATTGGGTACACTTGCGCGACCAGAATAGTGAGAGATAGATCAATGGCAAATACAGCAGCCGCATTACATATTCTTGTGAAGCACAAAGAGCAAGCAGAAGACATTATCAAGCAACTGAAAAAAGGCGCAAAGTTTCAGACACTAGCGAAGAAGTATTCCACTTGCCCGTCAGGTAAGCGCGGTGGTGATCTTGGTGAGTTCCGCCGTGGTCAAATGGTACCTCAGTTCGACAAAGTGTGCTTTTCTGGCGAGGTTCTGACGCCACATCTAGTCAAAACCAAGTTCGGCTGGCATGTTGTAAAAGTGCTTTACAGAACGTAGTGATTTCTTACAGGTAAGCTTGAGCTTTTTAAATATTACCTGTTTCTGCATATTGTGAGTAATACATGACAGGCATAAGTTAAAGCCATGTATTACTCATAAATTTCCTCTATTTTCCCTACTGTTAATCAGTACAAATAGCCGCCGCATCAAGTTTGATTTGGCATGAGTAAGGTTTTGGGGAGTCCCAATAGATCTTATCAAATTCTGAGTTGCAACCTGCATCTTCCATTAATGCTGTATCCCCGTCACATATCAACATAACTGCATTATTATCTTGAAACTCTGAAAGAATTCGATAATTAGAAATGTTTCCATCGATAGCTAACTGTGAGAGTTTGGTGATTTGAGCTGGATTAGCTGACATCGCATTTTCGAATATTTCTTTCTCTGTTAGTCCTGCTGTGTCTCCAAACTTGAGCTCACCGTCAACAGCTTGGGCTACATCTTTTAAAATCGAGGCCATATCAAACATGACTTCTTCAGAATATTGAGATTTGGTGGCGCAAGAAGTCAATGAGAGAAGAAGGGTGATAACGATGATTAGCTTCATAGATTTCCCCAAGCACTAAGCTGTCCGTTTTCATTTCGGCCAGTGTCTAAATTCCAATTTTCAAAAAAGCCAGTATCTTGGTTTTCATAAATGGTAGCTGCCAGCTTTTCCCAAAATATTTGGATTGTCTTAATCGCCTTATCAAAAATTTCATCGTAGTGCTTAATACCATCTGGCGTTTCTAAATCTTGAATATAAGTAGAGTCAACTTCGTTTGGAAGCGGGTAAGTTAACCCTAGCTTGGAAGCCACATGCCTCGCCCAAGGAAATAAGCGATGCGACTCCTCAGCATTATCCACAATGGATTGAAATCCTTCGTGCCAGACGTTTACGTCAGGTTCGCATTCTTTAGCATATTCAGGGTAAGTAGCTGAAAGGGCACTAGACCAAATAGTACGAATAACTGGATCTATTAGGTTGTTGTTACTCTGGTCCACACAACTGCCGATGTTTTCTCTTACTCTATCTGCAAGGCCAATACTTCCGAGTTGCATCCTGGATGGCCAAATATAAGCATCTTGGTGCATTTCGCAAATTCTGTGGTGCTGGGCGTTCTCTGCGTAAGGGCCCACTTTTAATTCAACAACAGGATGAAGAGTAATATCGGTTGCTACATGTGCTACAAAGCCACATAACCATGAGAAGGCTTTTTCAAAGTGTTCGTTATCTTCGGCTTTTACCTGTTGAATAAGAGCATCAATTAGCTTACCAACGTGGTTGTAATGCATTTTATCTGCCCACTTATTTTGCGCAGAACTCATTAGAGCAAGGTAAGGATAGTCGGGGCTTACACAACCGAGCTCTAAATACCGTTTATTTTGAGCTAAAGCCTTTTTTGCTTCTCGAGGTATGTTTAACTTCATCAATGCATTATTAGCAGAAGCTTCATTTACCGCTGTGATATGTGCGAAAGCACCAGGCATAGTAACCTCCATGTACAGTTTAAATGCATGGAGTTTACTATGCAGGCAATATGTTCGTTGCGACTCGAGTCTTATAAAAATAAATGTTTATGTATTGGATATCGAGCGAGGCATTTGCAAATTATCGCCTTAGGACTTGCGTTATCTATTTTAATGAAAATCGATAATGGCACTTCAAAAAATTAATGAAATCGTGTTATTTGATATAGGAGTCCAACACTTTAAGTACAACTTCCATATCAGCTTCACGCTTTTCTAATTCTTCCTCCAATACGACGTGTTCGATGAGATGGCCTTTGATCACCTCTTTCATTAAGCCATTTACAGCCCCTCGAATTGCAGCAATCTGCTGCAACACATCTTGGCACTCATGTTCTTCTTCCAGCATTTTTTTAAGACCATTCACCTGACCCTGTATTTTGCTGACACGGGTATTGAGCTTCTTTTGATCTCTGGTTGTATGGGACATGACTTATCTTCTTTAAGTTACTGACTGCGAGATTCTAACTGATAATGTAGCACTCATCTTATACTGGGGGGTAGCATTAAATACTAGGGGGGAGTATAGTTTAGGGCAACTTTAGAAGAGCATATTGAGAATAACAATGGATTTCGTCACATTATTACAACAAGGTAACGGATGGTTTTTTATACCCAGCGCCATTTTATTAGGAGCGTTACATGGATTAGAGCCAGGACATTCAAAAACGATGATGGCCGCGTTTATTGTGGCCGTAAAAGGAACAGTGAAGCAGGCGGTGATGTTGGGGTTGGCTGCAACGCTTTCCCATACGGCGATCGTATGGATAATTGCTGCGGGTGGGATGTATATAAGTCAAAGATTTACTGCAGAAGCTGCGGAGCCATGGATGCAGTTTATCTCTGGGGTGATTATCGTTTCGACGGGTTTATGGATGTTCTGGAGAACGTGGAGTGATGAGCGAGCTTGGCACAAAGCTCATAAGCAAGCTCGAGACTGGAGAACGCAAGTTGTCGATACTGGTCATGGGCATCTATCGCTTTCTATCGTAGAAGAAGGGCATCACTGCCGTTTTCAGTTACGCACACTTAACGGTAAGCCTTTAACGGCTGAAAACGTTAAACTAGTGCTACCCAACGCAATCAGACAGCCTTCTGATATTTATCACTTTATTGAGCGCGATGGCTATTTGGAATCTGCCTCCTGTATTGAAGCCTCTGATGATTTTTTCGTCACATTGATGGTCGGGCACCATGATCACACCCACGATTTCGAGGTGCATTTTCATGCGGATTCCCATTCGGAAAGTGAGAATAAAGAGTACCAAGATGCTCATGAGCGTGCTCACGCTCTAGATATTCAAAAGCGCTTTGGCGATCGAGATGTTACCAATGGACAAATACTTCTGTTTGGTTTGACTGGTGGGTTAATACCATGCCCGGCGGCGGTCACTGTTTTACTCATTTGTTTGCAACTTAAGGCCATGACACTTGGTGCAACCTTGGTGGTGTCGTTCAGTATTGGTCTAGCGTTAACTTTAGTTGCGGTTGGTGTTGTCGCGGCAGTGGGCGTTCAAAAAGCAACATCGAAGTGGAGTGGTTTGAACGATGTGGCTCGTCGTGCACCTTATCTATCGGGGATCTTGATTAGTGCCGTTGGTATGTATATGGGCATGCACGGGTTTACGACGTTAATGAGCTAAGCTCTGTTGTAATTATTACGTCGCTTTTTGTTTATTAAAGGTAGCTCTTTCATGTTGTGGATGATTACTAAGTACGCGTTAACCGCAGGAATAGTGGTGCTGATATCTGAAGTTGCCAAGAGAAGTGATAAAGCGGGAGCGCTGATTGCCGCGCTCCCGACGGTCACTATTTTAGCTTTAATTTGGATGTATATTGAAGGGCAAGGTCAGGAAAAGCTCGCGAACCACGCGTTTTATACTTTTTGGTATGTACTGCCTACATTGCCGATGTTTCTAGTTTTTCCTTTCTTACTGAGCCGATATTCGTTTTGGTTCTCTTTGGGAATTTGCGCCATTATTTCAATCGTTTGTTTCTTCATTGTGACCATCGTTATTAAAGAGTTTGGAATAGAATTCACTTAATTGAGCAAAGGAGAATTGTAAGAATATAGGTCGAAGCGCTCGCTTATTTATATTTTCAAGGCTCTAACTAGAACTCTTTTTTTAACTCTCGATGCTAGTGTGGCCGCTTACTTGAAGTTATCGATTACTCTCTTGTTTTTCAGTCAAACCTCGTAGAAATGTGACGTTTTGAAGACTTTTCTTCCTTCATTCTAAAGTTATCGGTAATCAGGCAGATACAGTGGCTACAAAGTTACGTCTAGCTTTGCCAGACAGGCTAAAAATACAGTTTGTGTTGGTTATAAGAGGCGAAAGGCTTAACGCTCTGTCGTGAGCATCACATTGAATTGTACCGAGACAATTAAAATGAAAAGAATCATCTTATTAGCCGTTTGCGCCATGTTTGGTATTGCTGTCGTGGCAAGTATGGCATCAACGTACCTAATTTCGAGTCAGAAAATCGATGACATCATCTTAAACAAATCCCAAGTTCAAGCTGAGTTTTTAGCAGGAAATGCAAGTTATATTTTGGAGAACTCAGCCAATCCAATGCAAGACTTACAATCGCTCGTTGAGGGTTTGAAACAACGTTCAGACGTAAGCTATGCAGTCGTAATTGATCGCAATGTGACGGCGGTTGCTCACAGTGATAAGCAAAAGCTAAATAAAACCTACAATGATAACTACACCGTTGAAGGTGCAACCAAAGGTGTACAACAGTATTCAAAGTGGTATGCCGATGTCCAGAAAGTGTGGGTGTTTGATATCATGGCGCCGATCTACGTGAATGGTCAGTTGTACGGCACGTTTGATATTGGTATTCCTATTACAGAAGTAAGCCAAGCGACGAATGGAATTATTACTTCCCAACTGATTTCCATGGTGGTGATCTTCGTTCTGTGTGTTTTGGCTCTATCGCTGCTACTCAACAAGCTGATGCGACCGCTATCTGCGCTTAAGGAGGCGTTGCAAGACATCTCGAAAGGTGACGGAGACTTAACGGTTCGTTTACCAGCAAAAGGTAATGACGAAGTCGCACAAATTTCTTCGGCGTTCAACGTGTTTGTTGGCAAGGTACATGAAATCATTACACAAGTTGTAAATACTGGTGTAGAGCTGAATGGTTCCGCTGTCGCGCTGCGTGGACAATCTCAACAAGCGCTTGCAAGAGGGCAGGAGCAGAATGAGCAAACCATGCTGGTTGTCACGTCTATGAACGAAATGATCGCGACCGTCAACGAAATTGCGTCAAATGCTGCTGGTGCAGCGAGTGCTGCGAGTACGGCAAGTAATGAGACTCAAGATGGCTACAAGACGCTAGAACGCACCAAGACGGCGATGACGAATCTTGAAAACGAGATGAACAGTACTTCCAATATTATCGTAAGCCTTGCGGACAACACTCAGTCGATTGGTAGTATTCTCGAAGTCATTAGAGGGATC
This sequence comes from Vibrio sp. JZG120, assembly GCF_053890955.1. Taxonomy (NCBI): domain Bacteria; kingdom Pseudomonadati; phylum Pseudomonadota; class Gammaproteobacteria; order Vibrionales; family Vibrionaceae; genus Vibrio; species Vibrio sp. JZG120. The sequence continues at coordinate 1,248,928 of NZ_JBSRRK010000001.1, read as the reverse complement.
TCTGAGCAAACTAACCTACTAGCGTTAAATGCCGCTATTGAAGCAGCGCGCGCCGGTGATGCCGGACGAGGTTTCGCCGTAGTGGCAGACGAGGTTCGTAATCTTGCAACTAAAACGGCTCAGTCCACTGATGAAATTGACAACATGATCCATCAGTTGCAAACCGAAGCCCAAAGTGCGGTTAATTCAATGAGTAATAGTAGAACCCTAATTGAAGAAGGCACTGCAGAAACGGAGCTCGCTCGACAAGCACTAGAGGCTATTGCAGATCAAGTGACCACCATTTTGGATATCAATACTCAGGTGGCAACGGCAACAGAACAGCAATCGACGGTAGCAAATGAAATTAACATGAATATGGATACCGTCAGTCACTCCGTGAAAAACGCGCTAACGGCGAGTGAGCAATTGGAAGAATCAAGTCAACAACTTGCGGAATTATCGAGAACTCTCGATCGTCACGTAGGAGCGTTTAGAATTTAAACGCCAACGGAAATCCTTTTGCAAAAGCCAGTAAATCTCGATTGCTGGCTTTTTGGCTTTTTTATTTGAGAAAATCTCATGTCGAATTGCTCTACTATGCCAGTTTTTATATTTATTGGGATAAATGATTAGTGATTAACTAGGCGTTAAGTTTCGCGAGTTGTTTTAAGTGCTCAACAAACATAGAGGTTTTCTTGGCTAAGTGCTTTCTAGAAGAGTAAAACGCATAAAGCACTAAATCTTCAGGTTCGTATTCTAGAGGGATGACTTCAAGCTTGCCGCTCTCGATCTCGTCTTTGCATGACTCTATTGGAAGTATTGCGTATCCAAGCCCTGATAACGCGCCAGATTTAGCGAGATGACCACTGTTTACTTTGAACGATGATTGTACTGTTTGCGTAATATGACCTCCGTCGGGGTTTTTAAACACCCAGGGAGCGCCATTTACAGCAGTAAGTGTCGTAATACAGGGAACATGATTTAAATCCGTAATTTTGTAAGGGCGGCCGCACTTATTAAGCAGTTGAGGCGCAGCCAAAATAGCGCTGGGCCAGCGTTTTATTTCCCTTGCTACCCAATTGCTGTCAGACAAAGTCCCTCTATGAAAACTCAAAATGACATCAAAGCTATCAATAACCTCATCTTTTGGGTTTAGCGTTGTATCGCAAGACAAAGAGATTGACGGGTATTGCGTGCAAAAGGTGACAAGCGCTTTGGCCAGTACAGGTGTGTCTGGCATAAGAATACGTAGCTCTCCCGTTACAGTGTGCGAGTGGCGAGTCACGGTTTCTAGCGCGTTGTTGAGTTGTTCCAATAATGGACGAGTGCTGCTATAGAGCTCTTCTCCAGCCTCGGTAGGCGTCATTCGCCTTGTCGTTCTATTGAACAACCTGATGTTTAACTTTTCTTCAAGCAGGGCAATATGTCGGCTGACATTCGATGTTGGTATATTCAAACACTCAGCGGCTCGCTTAAAGCTGTTGTTTTCATACACACAGTGAAAACTTTTTAACCAGATTTGGTCGACGTTATCAAACATTCTATTGTCCCACTTTATTGGATTATCAAGCCAGCATATTGCACTTTATCCTCAGACTGAGTTGCATACAATTTTATTTAACAGTCAGAGCGGGCAAACGATGCAGATGTCGTGCTACGAGGTGATCAATAATGAGGTACTCATGAGTTGGCTAGAAAGGTTATTTGAGAATAAGAATATAATAGGTTCGCGCAAAGCGTCTATTCCTGAGGGCGTTTGGACAAAATGCCCTGAATGTGAACAAATACTTTATCGCGCGGCATTAAAAGAGAATTTGGAAGTATGTCCTAGGTGCTCTCATCACATGAGAATGGCTGCACGTCAAAGGTTGAACACTTTTCTGGATCATGGAACACAGCAAGAGTTGGCAAGTGAGTTGGAACCGCAGGATATTTTGGGTTTTAAAGACTTAAAGCGATATAAAGAGCGAATTGCCATCGCGCAGAAAACGACTGGAGAAAAAGATGCCTTGGTTGTGATGCAGGGGAAGTTGCTAGGCTTGCCTGTTGTAGCTTGTGCGTTTGAATTCTCTTTCATGGCTGGCTCGATGGGGGCGGTGGTTGGCGAGAAATTTGTCCGCGCCGTTGAAACTGCGATTAATACAAAATCTGGGCTAGTGTGTTTTTCTGCTTGCGGAGGGGCGCGCATGCAAGAGTCTTTGGTAGCACTAATGCAAATGTCAAAAACCAGCGCCGCGTTAAACCATTTATCTGAGCACAGATTACCCTATATCTCAGTATTGACGGACCAAACTTATGGTGGCGTCTCGGCGAGTTTAGCCATGTTGGGAGACATCAATATTGGTGAGCCTAAAGCAAGCATCGGCTTTGCGGGAAGGCGTGTTATTGAACAAACGGTACGTGAAAAGCTACCAGACGAGTTTCAAAGAAGTGAGTTTTTATTGGCACATGGCGCATTAGATATGATTGTGGACAGACGTGAAATGCGTGATCGCGTTGGCGGCTTATTGGCTAAGTTAACCAACGCGAGGGTGGTCTCAGAATAGGTTGTATTAAAGTTAGACTTAGTACTTGCGTTTATTGAGCCGTAATCATTACAAACCGTTCATTTTGGCCCCATCTTGGTTCCGCATTCATTAGGCTGAGATCCAACGCCGTTTGGTATGGGTCAACAGCAAAATGGTCGCTTACTAAACCCCAGAGCATCCAGTTGATTGCGGTTTCATTCTCGGTAAGCTCTTCGAGTGGCGCTCGGAGGAAAAAGTACTCATCTTCGCCATCGTAACCGAGCCGATCATAGATAATGTTGCGTAGCTCTCGATCCAAATCATGTTGGAGATTGATTGAGTCGCACAGTTGATCTTCTGTTGGGCCATTCTCATGGCGATAAACATTGCGTTTTGACTCTTTGCGTAAAGTACCTGAGCCAGTTTTAATGCTTACTTTCTTTTGCGAGTGTTGCTCAAGAACTTGAATGATTTCATCCTCTAGTTGATCGAGTTTACTCAGCAAAACTTGATTGTTTATGTCACCAGCGGGGGATGCCATCGTTTGGAAGGCTTTCACTCTCTCGTAGACTGCTTTCCCGTGAGGAAGGGCTGAAAAACACTGTTCTCGGAGCGCTTCATTGGCTTGCCAAATGCCCGAGTAGAGCTCGTAATCATGTGGATATGGTGGAAGATCTTCAGTATCTTCCCCTAATAATTCTCGCCAGCGCTTTTGCCACTGTTCTTCTTTTGCGTGTTTTACACGCGCGTATTGCTTAACCCTGCGGTTACGAAGTTTTACCCCAAAAATGGCAAGTCCCCATGGAGCGAGCAAATAAAAATAATAGTGAGAAGAGTTATCCCAAAAGTAACCGTAAACGTAAACACCAAAAGCAAGCACCCAAGTTCCAATAGTACAAGCAATAACCCCGGACATTATTGATGATTGGCGCTTTGTTTCTCTTAATGTATTACCTTCAGCACATAACCAAAAAATGCCGCCAAAAACAAAGGCAAACGTTGTCATGAAGTAGGCAATCCCCGCTCCCAAAAATCCCCAAAGTGACATGTATTATCCCTAGCCAAATATCTGCTTTATTCACTCATCAATGACTCGAGGAGTAAATGTGTTTGATTTGGCGGAGAATTTACCATTAATGCCAACCTTTTGATATGCACTCGATGACTTATTGGGAATGAGTCACAAATAAAAATAGATGGTATCAAGCATCAAAATTTAATTTAGAACCTTTGATTGTCGTGAACTCTATCTGGAAGAGTTAAGGGGGGCGTTTAAGGGCAATTTTCCTCATAAAGTCGTTATTTAGAAAAAGGTAAATTAATGTTTTTATTGATAATTGTGAGAAATCTTGGGTTGGGATTGATCCCATAAATTTAGAGTAAAAAGCCTATTTTTGGGAGCGATTTCATAAATTTTATGACACTGATTTCACTGTTTGAGCTGTAAAGAATATAAACCCCCACTCCATGTATGTTAATAATCAATGAGTGTTGTTATGTCTCATATCCGTTTTTTCCCGCGCCATCGTTTGGCGCTTGCTTGTATGCTAGCGAGTGTGTCTAGCTTCTCTTTTGCACAAAACCAGTGCGCTGTTGCTGATTTACAACAATCGAGAGACTTGGCTGCTGCCGTTTCTGGTGCTGAGTATGATTGCTACCACGCTTGGTTTTCAGCTCCTTCCGCAACGCTGAACGATATTTACAGCGAAGCGAGCTTAAGCCGTATCCAAGTCGCGTTGGATCAAGAAATTGCACGCTATCGTGGAGAAGCAGAGCAAGCTCGTGTTCTAGAAAATCTGGGCGAGTTTATTCGTGCTGCATACTACGTTCGTTACAATGCTGGCACAGGTACACCTGAGTTTTCAGAAGCGTTGAGTCAGCGTTTTGCTCAGTCGACGAACCTATTCCTTAACAACCCTCATGCTTTGGATCAAGGCCGTGAACAAGTTGGCGCAATGAAGAGCTTGACTTTGATGGTTGATAACGTGAAGCAGTTGCCGCTGACCATGGATAGCATGATGGCCGCGTTGATGCACTTTAACCGTGAAACCGCGCAGGACACGCAATGGGTCGATGGTTTAAACAACCTGTTCCGTTCTATGGCAGGTCATGTAGCAAACGATGAGTTCTACCGCTACATGGCAAACAATACTCACCATATTGATACATTAGCGAGATTCGCATCTGATAACGCTTGGGCATTGGATACGGATGCGAGCTTTATTGTTTTCAATGCATTACGTGAAACTGGTCGTTTGCTTGCGAGCCCAGATCAGGAGACCAAACGCAAAGCCTTGGCTGTGATGCAACAAGTGATGCAGCGTTATCCACTGGGTAGTGAGCATGACAAACTGTGGCTTGCTGCCATAGAGATGATGAGCTACTACGCACCTGAAGGTTTAAACGGTCTGGACCTAGATCAAGCGAAGCAAGATCTAGCAGCGCGCGTGATGCCAAATCGTTTTGAGTGTCAGGGACCTGCCATCATTCGCTCTGAAGATCTGACCGATGCTCAAGCTGCGAAAGCGTGTGAAGTGCTGGCTGCGAAAGAAGCCGACTTCCATCAAGTGGCGAATACGGGCAATCAACCTGTCGCTGATGACTTGAATGACCGTGTTGAGGTGGCGGTGTTTGCTAGTAACGACAGCTACGTTGATTATTCTTCGTTCCTGTTTGGTAATACAACGGACAACGGTGGTCAGTACCTTGAAGGGAATCCATCAAAAGCGGACAATACCGCCCGTTTCGTGGCTTATCGCTATGCGAATGGCGAAGATTTATCGATTTTGAATCTAGAGCATGAGTACACGCACTATTTGGACGCGCGATTTAACCAGTACGGCTCATTCAGTGATAACTTAGCCCACGGTCATATCGTGTGGTGGCTGGAAGGTTTTGCTGAATACATGCATTACAAACAAGGCTACCAAGCTGCGATCGAACTGATTGCAGGCGGTAAATTGAGCCTTTCAACTGTGTTTGATACCACATATTCTCACGATACTAATCGTATCTATCGTTGGGGTTACTTGGCCGTTCGATTCATGCTGGAAAATCATCCGCAAGACGTAGAAAGCTTGTTGGCGTTGTCGCGCACTGGTCAGTTTGAACAGTGGGCGCAACAGGTGACGACATTAGGTCAACAATATGACGCAGAGTTTGAACGCTGGTTGGATACGTTAGAAGTGGAGCCAGAGCAACCAGGTACTGACCCAGAAGAGCCAATAGAACCAACAGAACCTGAAGCACAAGTGACTGAATTGACGGCGAACCAAAGCATTCAACTCAGTGGCGAAGCATACAGCGAAAAACTGTTCTACGTTGATGTTCCAGCCAACACCGTTAACTTCAATGTATCTATTGAGGGCGCGGGTGATGCGGATCTTTACATGAGCTACAACAAAGTCGCGCATTACTATGATTTCGAAATGAGTCAATATGCTGATGGCAGCAATGAAGAGATTGTGTTTGAACCAGAGCAAGATGGTTACGTTAAAGCGGGTCGTTACTACATCAGTTTAACTGGCCGTGATAGCTATGACTCTGTGAATCTTGTGGCTGCTTTAGACGTTGAAGCGCAAACACCGCCAACACAAGTGCAAGACGATTTGGCACCGGTGGTACTAGAGTCTGGTGAAGCAAAAATGCTGACCGTTCACAAGCAGCGTTATGCGGCAGTGTATGTACCTGAAGGTGTTGAAGAGATTCGTGTATGGCTAACGGCTCACTCTCAAACGGGTAATGTCGATCTATACGCCAGCAGAGAGCATTGGCCTACGGTTGAGCAACACGAGTACGTGTCCAACTATGCAGGTAGCAACGAATACCTTGCGATTCCTGTTACTGAAGCTGGTTATGTGCACTTCTCTCTTCAAGCACCAGAACAAGGTGATGACGTTGAAATGTTAGTGCACTTCAACTAAAACATGCTTGATTAGCTGAAATCGAGATAAAAACGTCGCTCATTGAGCGGCGTTTTTGTTTGTATCGGACGCTATTGTGATCAAACAGCGGCGAATGCTAGTTAATCGGCTGATTTATCGAGTTATCCTTTGCTCTTTTTCTAAACGGCTTTAGGTTTGTATTACAATTTACCGTGCACATAAACTTTTTTAGCGACGCGTTCTGTGACCTAGCTTCTGATTTGTGCTTTCCAAACGGATACAATATATATGCACCCCGTGCAATAAAGTGAAAAGGGAAAGACATGAAAACGCTTATTTATGAAACGTTGATTAGCCTTGCTAACCAAGAACCAGAACAACATGCAAGAATCCGACAAAATCTATATGAACAGTTGGATCTGCCGTTCGATAAGCAGCTGGCTTTGTATTCTTGTGCCCTTGGTCCTGCAAGTTCAGGCAAGTTGGAGAGTAGTCAAGGCATTAACAACGCGGTAGATTGCGCGGTTAAACTGCTTGAAACCCCTGAGCGCTAATTCACTCGTTGTTTAAATCACGGCCCGATCCCCAAGGGCCGTTTTTAATTTAATTGCCTTTAAATTGATTTCAACGTCGTGATTACTCTGCTCTTTCCGCTAGCACTTCTTTGAAGGCAAACATGCCGTTTAATGCCGCTGGAAACCCTGCGTAGACGGACATCTGTAAGATGACTTCTTTAATTTCAGCCTCGCTGCAGCCTACATTCAGTGCTGCATTGAGATGTATTTTCAGTTGTGGTGTACAATTCCCCATTGCCGTTAGCGCGGCGACGGTTGAGACTTCTCTCGATTTTAGGTCTAAGCCTGGGCGTGCATAAATATCGCCAAACGGATACTCAATGGTGTACTGAGCTAAATCTGGGCAAATATCTTGTAAGCTTTCGATGACGTTATGACCAGCGTCGCCATCAATGTGAGAGAGTAGTTCTAATCCTTTGTTAAAGCGTGATTGTTCCATCGATATGTTCCTAGTGAATAAATGCAAACATACCTTAATCCTTAGAGTTAACTCTAAGTCAACGAACTTTTCCGCTTTTATACAAGGCAATTTTTTCTTCTAGAGCCGTTAAGTGCTTTTGCTGCTGTTCAATGTGGAGCTTGAGGTTTTCTTGGTGTTGCTCTAGCAAGGCTTGGCGTTGTCGTACAGACTCTGAGCCGACTTCCCTTAATTTTGCATATTCCAGAATCTCTTCAAGCGGCATTGCAGTTTCTTTTAATCGCTTTACGAAGCTAATCCAGCTTAGATCTTTCGCACTATACACTCGATGCCCACTCGCGTTTCTATGGACATGTTTAAGTAAGCCAATTTTTTCATAGTATCGAAGTGTATGAGCAGACAAGCCGACGAGGCTAGAAAACTCTTTGATATTCATGATTACCCTCCAAGGTAATTCATACCAATAGGCATAAGCTAAGTTCCGCATTTTGAAGTCATTTCGGGATAGATACAAACGGTAATCTTCCATGTTTTAAGGTGGGATACGCAGAAGGGGGCTGTTTTGAATACGCGCCAAACGTGATCCACCTGCCAGTTTCACTTTATTAAAAATTAGTTACTCAATAGAGTGGTTTGGCTGTTTTTAGTCTTTGGCCTCCTTTAGGGCGTACCCGGGCATTTTCTTTTATATATTTTGAATGCAATTTTTTGCAATACAAAACAATGATTTAGTTTGTTTTATGTGCGGTGTGCTTGAATGTCATCTACTCGTTTACGTCCAGAGCCGTTTCTACTTGGGCAATGGAGGAGTCACTACGCCTTCATTTTCAGCCTTGAGTTAGGGCGAAAAGGGTGAGGGCGTCTGATGAATAGCTCTTATAATTTCGACTATTGAATTCACTCACAAAAAAATGCAAACAAGTAATCGTGAGTGAAAACGAGTAGGAGAACAACATGAGTGGCTCACAGGAAATACAATCATTCGGTGCGAATGTTATCTTACATGCGTTTGATTGGAAGTATGCTGACATTGCCCAACGAGCAAAAGAAATCCACGAGCTAGGTTACGGCTCCGTGCTGGTTTCGCCACCAATGAAAAGCGCCCAGGATGATCGCTGGTGGCAGCGCTATCAACCTCAAGATTACCGTGTCATCGACAATGCGTTGGGTGATACCAAAGACTTTATCCGTATGGTTCGTGAACTGGAGCAAGTTGGCGTGTGGGTTTACGCTGACGTGGTGTTTAACCATATGGCAAATGAGGCCCACCTTCGCCGAGACCTCCAATACCCAAGGCAAGAGGTCCTGGAGGAATACCAACAAAACAAACAGAAATATCAGTCGCTAACGTTATTTGGCGACTTATCTCAACCGCTTTTTGATGAAGAGGACTTTGTTGAAGCATTCGGTATTAAAGACTGGAAAGATAAATGGCAGGTACAAAATGGACGCATCACAGGTGGACCAACCGATCCTGGCTTGCCAACCCTCCGTGTTTGTGACCATGTCGTTGAGCAGCAACGCGCTTACCTAAAAGCATTGAAAGCCATTGGTGTGAAAGGTTTTCGTATTGATGCCGCGAAACACATGACGCTAGAGCATCTTAAACGTGTTTGGACAGACGACATCACGCGCGATGTGCATATATTTGGCGAAATTATTACCGATGGCGGTGCGACAGAGGAAGAGTATCAGTTGTTTCTTGAGCCGTATTTACAGGAAACTCGCTTAGGCGCTTATGATTTCCCGTTGTTCTCGACCATTTTTAAGGCGTTCGCTAAAAAGGGCAGTTTCAAGTCGTTGATTGACCCATACTGTTTCGGTCAGGCCCTTTCGCCCGGTCGCGCGATTACATTTGTTGTCACGCATGACATTCCTAACAATGACGTTTTTCTTGATCTGATCATGGATGAGGAAAATGAATGGTTAGCTTATGCCTACATTCTAGGCCGCGATGGTGGTGTGCCATTGGTTTATACCGACTTAAACACTAGCGGTATTACAGATAAAAATGGCAAGCCAAGATGGCAAGGCGCATGGAACGATCCGCGAATGGCGAAAATGATCCAATTCCATAATATGACGCATGGCGAGTCGATGAGTGTTCTTGAAGGTAACGATGATATGCTGGTACTTAAGCGAGGGAGCAAAGGCATTGTCGTGCTTAATAAATCGCAGCGTCAGCAGTCTTTGGCATTGAAAATGGATGGCGACTGGGTGGATTTGATGACGGAGCAGGACGTTCCATCTGACGGTAAGTTAATTGTGCCACCTAAAGCCTCAATGTTGCTCGTCGAAAACTAAAAAATAAAACACCGAGCTTAGCGAGCTCGGTGTTTATGTTTGTCGGCGGTCATTCAAGAACGGGTAAAGTCTAATGTAAAACCGAAGTCTTTCGCCTCTGCTATGAGGTTATGAGCACTCATTAACGCAACATTCAGCCTTTAAAAAGCCGATCACATCATCTAAACATTGGTACTCTGCAACGCAAAAAAGGGTTCGCCCCTCACGACGTTGGGTGATAAGCCCGGCTGAGGCTAGACTAGAAATATGATGAGAGAGAGTGGAAGCAGGAATGCCAAGCTTTTCTTGTACGCCGCCTACCGCGATACCTTTGTATCCAGCTTTGACAACTTCTTTGTAAATACTTAAACGAGTAGGATGACCTAACTCTTTTAGTGCTTTAGCGACGGCTTCAAGCTCCATACTGACCTCTAAAGAATGACTACAGTAAATTTGTTTCGATAATAGGGAAAGTCTCGGTAAATGCCAACTCTTGTGATCTAGGAACGATTTAAATCAGATGAGATTCATACCGGCTCATACCAGCACAACAATAATTGTCTACTCCAATGAGACAGATCAATCTTCATTATTATTTCACCCCACGTTCAAACTCCCTCGTCTACACTCATGGGTGAGTTGTCAGTTGGCAGACCAAGGAGGCGGCCATGATTGCGGTTCATAGAGATTATTGTTTGTCTAACAGTTCAGATTTACATGCTCACGTTAAAGTTAACCCTGTCGGTAAATTAGAAGTTGAGATTGTAGAACTTCAAGAGCGCCATACCACAGAGTTTGATGATTTGTCTTTTGAGAGCCGTGGGTGTGAAACTCGAATCTGTGGTAAAGAAGACACAACTCCGTGGCAGTTCAATCTTGCAGTTACTGATGCGTTAGAGCTTTCTCACTTAGTGGAAGAAGCAAACGAAGAGTATGAGATTTTAATGAATGATCTTATGTAATCTCGTGAGAAGATCATTTTATCCTGCACGGCATGTGACTCGGTACTGAAAAAGAAAAACCTCCCAAACGGGAGGTTTTTAATATTGAGCAAGTTACCGTCAGAGCGGCTCTTCTCTCGGCGGTGTTAGTTCTTGAACGTTATCTTCATTGAAGTCATCGGCGTAACCTTTCGGCGGTGGCGTCCAACCACGTTCTGAGCGCGAGAGTTTGTCATGGCGATCTTTTTGCATCTCTTCCGCCATTTTTTCCTCTAACTGAATAAACAGTTGTCGGAAATTGTTGTCATAACGTTCGCCTTCAGAATCATCTTCCCAAGCTTTGTAGAGTATCTCGGACTTGCGTGCTTCAACACGCTTGTATGTCGCTTTTTGCTGCTCAACAAAGAAGGGATGAATACCAAGTGCTTTCATCGTGTGACCGCCCATCTCCAATGCGGAATGGTAGGTTTCCGATTCAATAATATCAGCCCCAGCTTGACGCAATAGATAGCCGTGACCACGGTCAAAGGCGCGTGCGATCACCGTTACTTTGGGGTACGTGTGTTTGACGTACTTCACCAATTCCACACTCGATTCTTGGTTATCAATTGCGACGACCAACGCAGCCGCATGCTCGATGCCTGCAGTGTGCAGCATATCTGGTCGAGTCGCATCGCCAAAATAAGCGCGAGTGCCAATCTGGCGCATGTTATCGACTTGGTTGGCTTGGTGATCGAGCACCACTGTTGTTACACCATTAGAAACAAGCAAGCGGTTAACAATCTGACCAAAGCGGCCGATACCAGCGATGATTACTGTGCCTTTTTCCTCAATCGTATCGCTTTCTCTTTCGTTTGATTGGGTTTCAAAACGCGGCAGTATTAATTTGTCAAATAGAATGAACAAGCCTGGCGTTAAGAACATTGAGATAGCAACAACCAGCGCAAGAGTTTGCGAGAGTTCAAACGGAATGACGTGGTTTTGCACAGAGAAGCTTAGCAACACAAAACCAAATTCACCCGCTTGAGCCAAGCTTAAGGTAAACAGCCAGCGGTTGCTGCCTTTCACTCTAAATATCAGCGCGAGAATAAACAGCACCAAGGCTTTCAATACCATCACGCTAATGGTCAGTGCCATGATCAACCAGAAGTCACCAAATAGAACCGAGAAATTGATCCCTGCGCCGACGGTGATGAAGAACAGACCTAGCAACAACCCTTTAAATGGTTCGATATTGGATTCTAACTCGTGACGGAATTCGCTGTTCGCCAATACAACGCCGGCCAAGAAGGTTCCCAAAGCTGGAGACAAGCCCACTAAACTCATCAGTGCTGCGATGCCGATCACCAGCATCAATGCGGTGGCGGTAAAAATCTCACGCAGCCCAGAGCTAGCAACATAGCTCAGCAGAGGTCGACTTAAAAAGTGACCACCAACGACAACAATCGCAATCGATGCTGTGATGACTATTCCGTACGCCCAGCCCGGTAAATCTGCCACGAGGTTTAAATCGTCATGATGCTGAGCAGCAGTTTGAACAGCATTTTGTGCTTGTTCGACTAACTCCGGCAGTGCCAACAATGGAATAAAGGCCAACATCGGGATAACAGCGATATCTTGGAAAAGCAAAACAGAGAACGCGTTTTGTCCGCCTTCTGTCTTCGTTAACCCTTTTTCGCTAAAAGTTTGCAAAACAATCGCGGTAGAAGAGAGGGCGAAAATCAAACCGATGGCTAAGGCAATGGTCCAAGGCTGCTCAAAGTACAGGGCAATACCCATAATCGCCGCGATGGTACCGCCAACTTGAAGACCGCCTAAGCCCATTAAACGATTTCGCATTGACCAGAGCATTTTAGGCTCTAGCTCTAATCCCACTAGGAATAGCATCATCACCACGCCAAATTCGGCAAAATGCTGAATTGTCGTTGTTTCCTCACCGACTAAACCGATAATTGGACCAATTACCACACCAGCGATGAGGTAACCTAAAACGGAACCGAGCCCTAAACGCTTGGCAAGTGGTACCGCAATCACAGCGGCAATCAAATACACGAAGGCTTGTAAGAATATCCCTGTCATGAAGCCTCCTTGATGAGCTTCGGAAGTGCGCTGTTGAGTTTGATTAATGACGCAGCTGCTTCAACATCCAGTCTATCTTCGACTAATGCTGTTAGCAGGCTTTTGTACCGTTCGACATGACGGGGAATTCGTCCTTCTTCTTCGGCTGTACGTGCGCCGAACAAAGCAAGAGGCGCAATGTAGTGCATACCCGTGAGCGCTGACATTTGCTCGATAGGAGCGAGCAGTTCCCGAATCGTAAAATGGTTGTAGCCTTCGGCTTTATAGGCTTCTTCCTTGCCGCCGGCCGAAAGCACGCACAGCATGGTTTTACCTTGTAGTTCGGTTCCTTCAGTGCCGTAAGCAAAGCCATACTCCAAAACCAGATCTTGCCACTCTTTTAAAATTGCTGGGGTTGAATACCAATATAGTGGGAATTGAAAAACCACTACATCATGCTCACGCAAGCGTTGTTGTTCACGGTCGATATTGATATCGAAACGAGGGTATTCACCATAGAGATCAACACATGTCACGCCTTCAATTTTTTGAGCTTCTTTGAAAAGTGGAGTATTCACTTCTGAACGATGCTGGGAAGGATGAGCAAAGAGAATTAATACTTTTTTATTCGCCATAAGGATCCTTGCTATCTAAATAACCATGCCCGGTAGGAGCGCAGGTTGGTTAGAAAATGTAACTCATAAATGGCCGTCAAGCTAGCTTGGAAAAGTGCTTAAGCTGTTTCAATATCAATAAAAAACCACCAAATAAGTTGGTGGTTTTGGCAAGCGTCAAATTCTAATTAATCATGAATAGGAACGACTAAAATATCGACTGGTGACTTGTTGATAAGATGTCTTGAGTAGGAAATGATTTTGCTCCAGAAATCTTGATGATGTCCACAAATCAACAAGTCCACTTCTTGCTCTTTGATGGTAATTTCGAGCTTATCGGCTAAATCACCAGTACCCACGAAGAAGTGTTTGAGTGGATAATCCATGTACTCACTGAATGTTCTCAAACATTCCATAGAGTGCTCATTCAGCGGCCTTTGGTCTGGGTTCTCTTTAATGTCTACGAGCTCACGATAAATTTCCCCGTGAGTTCCATCAATATGGATGAATGAAATATCGGAGTCGAGATAGTTAGCCATCGCTACGGCTCTGTCGATCAGAACAGTGCTCTCATCGGACAGTTCGAGTGCAACAAGGATATGTTTGTATTTCATTACCACGCCCTTATGTGGATTAGCTTTACTGTAAGCATAGTATGGCTTGGGCAAAATTTGTGTAGATAAGATCTCGAAATCGTTCAAAGTTTTGATAAATAATGCTGCTTGCTTTTTAGTCAGAAAACCCGCTAAACTTCGCAAATCATTTCTCTAGGAGATTACGCCAACATGAAGAACTAAACCTGTTATCCATATTTTTACTTATTTTTTGGATCTGCAGGGTTAGTAGGCGTAGCTCACTTTCCGATATTTCTTTGCAACAAGACGACTTTTTGATTTGACGTTTATCGTCGAGCTGTACATAAAGCTTAATGCGTTTGTGCACGCGTTTTGTTTCAATCTCAAATCATAGCTACGGCTGTTGTCCCTGTCATACAGGAGGCAAATTATGCCAGTTTTACAAGCTTTTAATGTTAGCCATCAGTTTGATAATGGCGAGACGCTATTCCAGTCTATTTCTTGTTCCATGACTAAACGACGTGTTGGTTTGGTTGGGCGCAATGGCATCGGTAAGTCGCTTTTGGCTTCCATTTTGGCGGGCGAAACTCAACCTGCCAGCGGTGTTGTGACTTCTCCCTCTTCTTTCATGATGTATCGCCAGCAGCCGTCTGATCTTCTTTCAGGTCAGCAATCGATCGCCCAGTTTCTGGGAACAGACTCGGTCTTACATGCTTTAAAGCAGATTGAACAAGGTGATGTTTCTGAGCATTGGTTCGAACTGGTTGGCGAACAGTGGGATATTGAACTGAAACTCAAACAGCAGCTTGCTGCGATGGGCTTACCGCAAGACCCTGATTTCTCTTGTGCTCGGCTCAGTGGTGGTCAGTTGGCGCGTTTGCAGTTATGGCAGTTGTTTGAAAACGAAACGGAACTTTTGATTCTCGATGAGCCATCCAATCACCTCGATACCGAGGCGAAACAATGGTTGATAGAGTCTATGACGCATTTCGGTGGCGCGATTTTACTCATCAGTCACGATCGCGAGCTGCTTCGAGCAATGGAGGAAATTTGGGAACTCTCGGGCCTAGGCTTACAGGTTTTTGGTGGAAATTACGATGTGTATGCCGAGCAAAAACGCACTGAGCTACAAGCGGTCGAAAGGCAGTTAGCGCAGGTCGATAAACAGAAAAAACGGTTAGCTGAGCAAGCCCAGAAAAATCGCGAAAAAGCAGACCAACGCGCCGCGCAAGGGAACAAACTGCGCAAAGACGGCAGTCAGCCCAAAATTTTGCTTGATGGCAAAAAGGATAGCGCGACCGCCAGCGCCTCAAATCGCAATAAGAATGAGCAACTCAGACAAGTGCATTTACAAGCCAAAGAGCGGGCGTTGCAATCGCGACATGAGCAGCTCAAAGCGCAAAAGCTTTATCTTGCAGATAATCCGAACCGTTCGAAAAAAGTGTTGTCGATACAAGAAGGTATATTGCCTTTTGGGGATTCTACTCCTATCACTTTGCAGATTTTTGCGAACGACAAAGTCCATCTCAAAGGGAAAAATGGATGCGGAAAGTCAACCTTGTTAAAGACGTTGCTTGGCGAGTTGTCGTTGCTGAGTGGTGAGCTGCAAGTGAATACTCCCTTGTATTATCTCGACCAACACTTTGGCGCAGTGAATCCAAATCTTTCGTTACTTGAGAACGTAATGGAGACCTGCCAAGAGATGACGGAAAGTGAAGCGAGAACCTTACTGGCGGGGATCGGTTTTCGTCGAGACGCTGTGTTTCGGTTGGGATGCGTACTAAGCGGTGGCGAGAAGATGAAGCTCGCAATGCTGATCGTCAGCCATCAACACTCCCAGCCTTTGCTGCTGCTTGATGAACCAGATAACCATCTCGATCTCGAGTCAAAAATAATGCTTAGTCAGGCGTTAAATACATACAAAGGTGGATTTGTTCTGATTAGTCACGACCAAGATTTCGCTTCTGAGTCTGGGGTTTTGCGCCAAATCGAGCTGACTTAGACGAAAGAGAGTAAACGCCATCGTAGCTCTTCAGTGTTGTTCCCAAGTTCTACACTTCCACTTACTAGTTTGTAGAACTGGCAGGAAATGAGGGAGTTAGGATGGCTTTCACAACTCGTTTAATGAAATTAGATTCATTTTGTCGATATATAGTAGAGTTCTGATGTATTGCACAAAAAGACAACAGAAAAATAAAAAGGAATTTCATGAAAAAGAACACCCTAGCGTTCGCAACGGCTCTCGCACTCGGAAGTGTGTTGTCTGTGGCGCATGCAAATGAAGCGGCGCAGTCGTCGGTTGAACAGGTAAACCCGAAAGCCATCACGTATCCAACCACGCAAAAAGTGGATGTTGTCGATGACTACTTTGGTACAAAAGTGAGTGATCCTTATCGCTGGTTGGAAGACGATCTCAGCCCAGAAACCGCAGAATGGGTGAAGGCACAAAATGCAGTGACGTTTGATTATCTGTCGAAAATCCCTTACCGCAAGCAGATTGAAGAGCGCATTACTAAGCTCATGGATTACGAAAAACAAAGCCAACCGTTCAAAGAGGGTAAGTTCACTTACTTCTACAAAAATGACGGGTTACAAAACCAAGACGTGCTTTATCGGCAGCTAGGTGATGGTGAAGCAGAAATTTTCCTCGATCCAAATACTTTTAGTGAAGATGGTACCACATCGTTAGCGGGAGTGAGCTTTTCACGAGATGGATCTTTAGTTGCATACAGCATTTCGGAAGGCGGTAGCGATTGGCGAAAAGTCATAGTTCTAGAGACAGAAACCAAAAAGCCCGTCGGCGAAACGCTGGTGGATATTAAGTTCAGCGGCATCAGTTGGCTCGGCAATCAAGGCTTCTATTACTCAAGTTATGACAAGCCAAAGGGGAGTGAACTTTCCGCGAAGACGGATCAACACAAGCTCTACTTTCATAAGCTTGGGACGAAACAAAGTGAAGACCAGCTGATTTTCGGCGGCTTTGAGGAAGAGAAATACCGTTATGTTGGCGGCTATACGTCGGAAGATGAACGCTACTTGTTTATCTCAGCCAGCATATCGACATCGGGTAACAAACTGTTCTTTAAAGATCTGAGTAAGCCAAACAGCCCGCTTAAAACCATTTTAGATAACACCAGTTCTGATACTTGGGTAATAGACAACCAAGGCACGAAACTGTACTTGGTTACGAACCTTAATGCGCCGAACAAACGCGTCGTGACGGTGGATGCGAGTCAGCCGCAGCCCAAAAACTGGAAAGATTTGATACCTGAAACAAAGAACGTGTTACGTGTTTCTACCGCGGGTGGTAATTTGTTTGCGAGCTATATTGTTGATGCGATCTCGATGGTGAAGCAATACGACATGAACGGCAAACTCATCCGTGAAATCAAGCTGCCTGATATTGGTAGTGCGTACGGTTTTTCAGGTAAAAAAGAAGAAACCGAAGTCTACTATTCTTTCACCAACTACAAGATGCCAAGCACTACGTATCGTCTGAACATCAAAGATGGTGATAGCGAGGTGTACTACAAATCTAAAGCGCCATTTGACCCTGCTTTGTATGAATCTCGCCAGGTGTTTTACACCTCAAAAGACGGAACAAAAGTGCCGATGATCATCACCTATAAAAAAGGGACACCGATGGACGGCAGTGCACCAACCATCCTATATGGTTATGGTGGTTTCAACATCAGCCTCACACCATCTTTTAGCCCGACACGTGCGGCTTGGCTGGAGCTTGGTGGTGTTTACGCGGTAGCGAACATTCGTGGCGGTGGGGAGTATGGTAAAGAGTGGCACAACGCTGGCATTCAAATGCAAAAGCAAAATGTGTTTGATGACTTTATTGCGGCGGCTGAATTCCTAATCGATGAAAAGGTAACGTCATCAAACAAGTTAGGCATTAACGGTGGATCGAATGGTGGCTTGTTAGTGGGGGCTGTTATGACGCAACGTCCAGAGCTGTTTAAAGTGGCGCTGCCAGCAGTCGGCGTACTGGACATGCTGCGTTATCATACTTTTACCGCAGGTGCTGGTTGGGCGTATGACTACGGTACGGCAGAGCAAAGTAAAGAGATGTTCCAATATCTGAAAGGTTATTCGCCAGTGCACAATGTAAAAGCGGGGGTGGAATACCCAGCAACATTGATTACAACGGGTGATCATGATGATCGTGTTGTTCCTGCTCACTCTTACAAATTTGCTGCTGAGTTGCAGTCAAAACAGGCGGGTTCAAATCCGACCTTGATTCGCATCGAAACCAATGCAGGACATGGTGCTGGCACACCAACGCGTAAAATAATTGAGACAAATGCAGATATTTATAGCTTTGCACTGTTCAATATGGGGATAGAGAAACTGCAATAGTGCGAATCGTTTGCGTTTTTAGTTAACGAAAAGCATTGGTTCTTTGCACTCGAAAATAAAAGGGAATCACAGAGTGTGATTTCCTTTCAATTTATTGTGGAGTAACTATTCTAAATTGACCGCAAGGCTAATTAAATTAAGGTATTTGCAATTTATTACAACTCTCTTCTTTACCTGAAGAGTAATATACGATACAAATAAAACTTGATCGCGATCACCTAACACCATTGCACTCCTTATTTATATGGTAAATTTAATTAATCATTTGCTCTAATGATAATTGAATTTTCATAAGTTTTAATACTCCCTTCTTCGTAAAGCTTACCAAATTTCAAGTTATATAAGATATAAGTAGCAGTGATTGAACTTTTACGACGCTTTATTTTATTTTAATTAAAACGTCTAATGTTTCGTCATTATTAAATTTGCTTTGATAATTTATATTATCCAAAGCGAGTTGTGTTGCTTGCTATTTATGATGACCTCATGACGTGAATAATTTTATAATCATTAAAATGGATACAGTTTTATGAATTTAGTGAAACCGTCTGTTGTTATCATGGCAGCAGCCCTTCAACTCGCGTCTTCTGCTTATGCTCAGACAAATAATGACGAAGAACTACAAGACATGTCTGACCCACTTGCGGTTTACACCCAAGCGGGCTTTGGTATTACTGACAAAGGCGCGAACATCAAAATCGGTCAAACTTACCAATCTAGCCAGCCTGGCACCATGGCGATGAACATCATCGAAATGAAAGGCATTGGTGGTGAGCTATTTGGCATTCGCGACAATGACGATCCAATGTATGCCAATGTTGATGACAGCATTGACTCTTTCCGACTACGTAATTTCCAAGTAGAAGTCGCAAAAGGTCTAGGCCGTCAATTGGATGTAAACTACGATGTTGATAACGATAAATTAGATGCATCTTATAGCTTTATTCAAGGCCTACCTAAGTTTGGCATGTTGCAGTTATTTCCTTTAGCTGGTGCGGGTGTCACTATTGCTAATGGTTTTAGTGGTGATGACAAAGGTTATGAAATTCCAGGTACTTTCACTGTTGTCGGTATGTACTCAAAAATTGAATTAACCGATAAAATCTGGATTAACTACAACCCAATGTATATGCATACATTGTCAGGGTCTAGTCAATATAAAGATACTTATTACGCGGGTGAAGATAATATCTTAACTCATGAGTTTGCGTTGTCTTATCAAATTAATCCTCGCGCAAATATTCGTTACTTTGCAAACTGGAATGAGCACGTTAATTTCGGTGATGGTGATCACCGTATCGAATTTAACTACCAATTCTAACTCCCTCGTTTATTTCCAGAATAGAAAGTGTGTTTATCCATATATTTAAACATTTAGGCTAGGGCACTTTCTACATAAAGTAGGTTTATCATGAAAGCCAAATATAAATTTGCGTTGGTATCTATTGCTATATCTTCTGCATTACTATCAGGATGCAAAACTGGCGATATCGCAACGAAAACAGCCCAAGCACCCTCTGTTGAAACCGTTACTCTAACCGAAACAAAAATCACTCCTTATCATACTTTTATCGGTCGAACTGAAGCGGTAAATGACGTTGATATTATGCCTCGAGTCGGTGGCGAATTAACCGCGATTCATTTTAAAGATGGCGATATGGTCGAAAAAGGCCAATTGCTGTTTGAAATCGACGACCGTCCTTACAAAGCGGCACTGGCGTATGCAAAAGCGTCGTTGCAAAAAGCCAAAGCACAACTCGTTCAAACTACGCGTGATGCAGAACGTGTGAAGAAACTCATCAAAGATAAAAGCATCAGTGAGCAGCAATACGATGATGCCATTGCTGCGCACGCCGCAGCGATTGCTTCGGTAGAAGAGGCGAAAGCGACGCTGGTTTCAGCAAGGCTCGATCTTGAATTTAGCTCTGTGCGTGCTCCTTTCTCTGGCCGCGTGGGTTTCAGCAACTTCCGAGTGGGTGACCGTATTTCGAAAATTCAACTCGTTCCTCTTGTTTCGATCACTCAAATCGACCCAATTCGCTTTGGCTTTGATGTGGATGAGAAGCTCTACCGCCGAGTAAGAAGTGCCATTGATGTGGCTCATCGTAACGATGACAAACTGGATGTTGATTTAACACTGACGCTTTCAGACGGTTCATTGTATCCACTTGATGGCAAGATCTACGCCGTTGGCAATAAGATCGATTTAGAAACAGGCTCAATTCGAGCAGAAGCACAATTCGATAACCCAACTTACGCGCTTATGCCGGGTGAATATGGCAACTTGACCATCAAGTTGCGCAACAAAACCATTGATGGTTTGCTTATCCCATCGGCGGCTGTTCAGCAAGACCAAGCGGGTGACTACGTCATGGTGGTTGGTGATGATCACGTGGTGTCACGTCGTAACGTTGAACTCGGTCAGACCTACGGTGTGAAACGTGCTGTGCTGACTGGCTTGGCGGCTAACGAAAAAGTCATCGTCAATGGTCTACAAAAAGTGCGTCCGGGTGCAACGGTGAAAGACGTTGAACTACAGAGTGAACAAGGCTGAGTGAGTACTGATGTTAAGTAAATTTTTCATTCACCGGCCGAAGTTTGCTTTGGTGATCTCACTGGCGATGACATTGATGGGTATGATCGCCCTGAAAGTCTTGCCAATTTCTGAGTATCCTCAAATCTCTCCAACGGTAATTACGGTGAGCACCATGTATCCGGGTGCAAACGCGGACGTGGTTAAAAAGACGGTAGCACAACCGATAGAAGCCAAAGTCAACGGCGTTGAAGACATGATTTACATGTCTTCTGTGATTGGTAACGATGGCTCATACACATTGCGTATTTACTTCCGAGTGGGCGCAGATGGCGATATGGCGCAGGTTCGTGTGAACAACTTGGTGGCACAGGCGACGTCGTCTCTACCACAAGAAGTAAACCAAATCGGTGTGACGGTTAAGAAGAAATCTTCCGACATGCTAGGCGTTATCACACTGCGTTCCCCGAAACAGTCTTACGACAGTATCTACCTTTCTAACTACGCGGATCTCAATATCGTTGAGCGTCTAAAACGTATCGAAGGTATGAGTGACATTACGCTGCTGGGTAAGAAAGACTACTCAATGCGTATTTGGTTGAACCCAAATAAACTGGCCACCTTGAAGCTTTCTGCTAGCGATGTTATTGGTGCAATTAAAACGCAAAACATCCAAGTGGCGGCGGGTAAGATCGGTGGTATGCCAGCTCCGGGTGACCAGCAATATCAATATGTTTTGCAAACCAAAGGCCGCCTTACTTCTGCGGAAGAGTTCGAGAACATCATCATCCGCGCGAGCAAGAAAGGTTCTTTGATTCGCTTGAAAGATGTGGCTCGTGTGGAAGTTGGCGCACAAGGTTACGAAGCTGATGGTCGTATGAATAACGAACCAGCCGCCGTTCTGGCCTTGTACCAGTTGCCGACAGCGAACGCGCTAGACGTGATGGAACGCGTGAAAGAGGCCATGAAAGAGTACGAGAAATCGTTCCCAGATGATTTGGTCTACGACATCGCGTATGACTCTACCGAATACGTAGAGACATCGATTGATGAAGTGTACGAGACGCTGGTGATTGCGGTACTTCTTGTAACCTTCGTTGTGTACGTTTTCTTGCAGAACTGGCGAGCGACCATCATTCCAACCTTAGCGATTCCGGTTTCCATCATTGCGACGTTCGCAATCATGGGCGTGATGGGCATGACCATTAACACCATCTCGTTGTTTGGCTTGATCCTCGCCATCGGTATCGTGGTGGACGATGCGATCATCGTGGTGGAGAACGTGGAGCGGGTTATCCATGAAGAGCATTTAGACCCGATTCCGGCCACGATCCAAGCCATGAAAGAAGTGACGGGTCCTGTATTGGCAACAACGCTTATTTTGTTGGCGGTATTCGTACCGGTTGCGCTATTGCCGGGTATTTCTGGTCGAATGTTCAACCAGTTCGCGGTCACCATCTGTGTGTCGGTGCTGATCTCTGCGATCAACGCATTAACGTTAACGCCAGCGCTTTGTGCGTTGATGTTGAAATCAACTCACTCGCAACCTATTGCGCCTTTGCGTGCGTTTAACCGAGGTTTTGAAGCAATAACGCGCAAATACCAAGGTTTAGTTGGCTTCTTGAGCCGCCGCATTGTGCTGAGTATCGGTGTGTATGGCGCGCTTATTGCGGTGCTAGCGTTTGCGTTCATGACCGTACCTTCTTCTTTCGTACCAAACGAAGATAAAGGCGTGTTCATGGTCGAAATGCGTTTGCCAGACGCAGCAGCATTGCAGCGTACTGCACCATTAATGAAGAAGTACGTTGATGAGCTAAAACAGATGGAAGGTGTGGAGAACGTGGTTTCGGTTGCGGGCTTCTCGGTAATTAACATGGCGTCGATTCCAAACTCGGGCATGTTGATCATCAAACTGGATAACTGGAGCAAACGTAAAGACCCTGAGCTACACCAACGTGCGTTGATGAACAAAGTTAACCAAATGCTGAACTCAACGCCAGATGCCACTTCGTTCGTTTTCGCGACGCCGGCAATCAAAGGCATGGGGGCGGTGGATGGTTTCAACCTTGTGCTGCAAGACAACTTGGGCCGTTCTCCACAAGAATTGGCAAAAACAACCGCTGATTTTGTTGCCCAAATCAATCAACTGCCTGAAGTGGCGCGAGCGTTCTCGATTTTCCGTGCGAACATTCCGCAACGTTACATCGATATTGACCGCGATAAAGCGATTTCGATGGGCGTACCGTTGAATGAAATCTTCAGCACACTGCAAGCACAGTTGGGCGGCGCCTACATTTCTGACTTCAACTTGTTTGGTCGTTCGTACCAAGTGAAAGTGCAAGCAGAAGAGCAATATCGTGACAACATCGACGACATCGACCATCTGTTTGTTCGCTCAAGCTCTGGAAAAATGGTGTCACTGGCAACGTTAGTGAAAGTGAAGCCGATCTTCGGCCCTGATACCTTATCGAACTACAACATGTTCAGTTCTGCAACCGTGAACGGTGCGCCAGCGCCAGGTTACAGCTCGGGTGATGTTGTAAAAGCCATTGAAAAACTGGCTGCGGAATCTTTGCCAAGTGGTTACTCGTACGAGTGGTCAGGCATGACTTACCAAGAGATGAAAGCAGGCAACATGGCACCAATCGCGTTCGCATTGTCTTTGCTGTTCACCTACTTGTTCTTGGTGGCTCAGTACGAAAGTTGGACCATTCCTGCTGCGGTAATGATGGCGGTTCCAGTCGCGATTCTCGGCGCAATGGGCACGCTACTGCTGGTGGGACAACCGTTCGATTTGTACGTGCAGATTGGTGTGGTCATCTTGATTGGTATGTCCGCCAAAGTGGCGATTCTTATCGTGGAATTTGCCAAAATTCTGCGAGAAGAAAAGGGCTTATCAATCATTGATGCTGCCAAAGAAGCTGCTCGAATCCGTTTCCGTGCAGTACAGATGACTGCGTTCGCCTTCATCTGGGGGGTATTCCCGTTGGTGATTGCATCGGGTGCCGGTGCGGCATCTCGTCACTCACTGGGCTTTGCGGTATTCGGCGGCATGATTCTCTCTACGTTTGTAGGCACGTTGCTGACGCCGGTGTTCTTCGTGATGATGCAATCTCTGCGCGAGAAGTTTAAGCGAAAGAAACCCACTGAACTTGAGGTGAGCGAGCAATAACGCTGATTTCAACTGACTCCACAACCCCCCCACGCTGTGTGCGATTGGCCAATGCCTTTCATTGATATACAACCACCGTCGCAGCGTGGGTTCCCCTAACAATAATAGGTTTTAACATGAAAAATCTTTCAAAAATCGTCGTAGCGAGCTCTCTACTGACGTGTGCTTCTGCGCAAGCGGGTGGGTTATACCTTTACGAAACAACAGCATCGGATATTGGTTTGGCATCCGCTGGTATGGCGGCTCGTGCGCAAGATGCCTCAGTAATGGCTGCAAACCCGGCTGGTCTGGCGAATGTTTCTGGTAAATCTTTCTCTGGTAACCTGATTGGCCTTTACGGTGACGCGCAACTAGACAAGATGACTGGCGATGCTGGCAACGTGATTGGTTTTGTTCCTATGGCGTCGGCATTTTACAGCCAACAAGTGAACGACAAATGGACGCTGGGTATTGGTTTATATGGCAACTACGGCCTTGGTCTCGAGTACGAAGGTCTTTTGGATAATCATTTAGATATTCCTACAGCAACGACACAAGCCTTGACCATTCAACCTTCCGCTTCTTACCGCATCAATGATCACTGGTCTGTGGGTGCGGCGCTTGGCATTCAGTACGGTATGTATGAAGTTGAAGCTGAAGGGACGTTGGCTAGCTCTGACATGCATAAAAAATACTTAGACGAAGACCAAGATACTCAAGTCAACGGCCGAGTAGGTGTGCTTTATGAGGCAACACCAGGCACGCGTCTTGGTCTGTCTTACTCTTCTGAAACCGAATTTGAATTCGACAATAGTAACTCCATTGCTCCGCAACAACTGATCTTCAGTGCTTACCATGAAGTGAATGATGACCTAGCGGTGATGTGGAATGTGAACTGGCAAGACTGGAGCGAATACACAACTGCGCTTAAGGCTGCAGATTTGGTCGATGTAGAGACACAAGACACTTACCAAATCGCATTGGGTACTCAGTACAAACTGAATGAAAAAATGATGTGGAATGCAGGCTTTGCATTCGATACCAGCATGTATGAGAGCCAATCAAACGGTGACATTACCGTCCCTACTGGCAAGGCGTACCGCATTGGTACAGGCATTGATTACAAATTGGATTCAGAAAACTCAATTGGTTTCGCGTTTGAAGCGGTCTTGATGGAGTCTTCAGAAACAGAAACGCCACGCTTACAAGCTGGCTTTGATGAGCCTGCTCTGTACTTCATGAGCATGAGCTACAACTGGAAAAACTAATCACTCCTAATCGCTAAAACGCCTTCCTTACAGGCCATTCTACCCTAACTACCTGCACTGGATGTTGTCATGCCACTTAAGGTAGTTAGGGCGCTTCTGTCACATCCAGTGAGTGATGATTCAAAAAGTATCTGCGCAGCTAAGTGCGGGTATTCAACATCTCAAAGGACTAAAAAATGAAAAATAAACTAGCGTTAGTGTGTACGACTTTGTTGGTCAGTACGCTGGCTCATGGTGCCGAGCATCGAGTAAAAGACAATAAAAACAAGTTGGCGGATGACCCAACAAAAGTCATCACGAAATTTGGCGCGTCTTACGCAAACAACTACGATTTTGATGATCAAAACATCTCATTCTCGGGCTCACTTGCGCTTGACCAAGCGCGCAAAATTAACCTGCGTATCAATGATGATGCGAGCGAGTGGCGTATTGGTGGCTCGTGGTTGTTTCCGGTCGGTATCGTGAACTTCAACTTCGGTAAAAATGAATACGTAAACGGCGCGGATCAAACCAACTACAGCGTTGGTACCTTTATGCCGCTAAGTTATTTCGGGATTGAGCCAGCAGGCTTCCAAATTTTCCCAATGGCAGGCTATACGTACAACACTGGTGATGTTCCCGTATGTGACGGTGCAGAAAGTAGCCACTGTAGCGAGCCTAATTTTACGGGCACTCCAAGTGCAGAGAATGGCTTCAATCTGATGAGCTCTTCTGGCAGCAGTGGTTACGTTGGTGCATTTGCGCTGAAATCGTTTACCAAAGAGCTGACGTTAATCAGCTTCGCAGCAGGCACTTACGGCTCAGAAAACAGTGAAGGAGAGAACTATAAAGGCTTCTTTGGTGGTATCGGCCTTGGTTATCTCGTGAATAAACGTCACTCGTTTAACGTAATGACGTTTGTCATGGACAACAACACCTATTTAGATGAGGCAGATAGGCGCGTCGCATTATCTTACCAATATCAATTTGAGTAAATTGAAAACGCAGCAACGATGGCTGCGTTTTTACTTTGATGGAATAAATTAGTGAATCGCGTTCTTTTCTTCGATCTTTTTCTGATATTGGTGTTTTAATATATACATGCGCTTAACATCGCTATAGGCTCCGTTAATAAAGTATTCTTCTACTAAATGGCCTTCTTCAATAAAACCACATTTCTTATATAAATGAATAGCGACTTCATTATCCACTGCGACCAATAAGTATATTTTACGTAGATTAAGAATCGAGAAGGAGTAATCCAATGCACGATTAATCATCTCTGTCGCATAACCTCGTCCTTGATGCTCTGGGGCGATGATTATCTGAAACTCAGCGCTTCGGTGAATGTAGTTGATCTCAATAAGTTCGACCAATCCAATCACTATGCCGTCTTCATCTTCAACCACAAAGCGTCTTTCTGCGTCATCATGTATATGTTTTCGGTACAGTTCTTCGAGCTCATCATAAGATTCATAGGGCTCTTCGAACCAGTAGGCCATGATATTTCGGTTGTTATTTAGTTCGTGAATAAAGCGCAAATCAGAGCGTTCTAGTGCACGCATTTTTAGGCCTTTCTTCATCATTTATCTCCAATGAGGCGGAGTAAACCTCCGCAATTGATGCTAGAAAATCTTAACGTATTTAACAAGAATAGCGCATCTGTTTTTGGGAAATATTGTGGTTTTTTCAATATGGAAACTTAGAGTTCACGCCAAATAAAAATTAATCTTTACGATAAAAAATTCGATTAGGTGGTTTGCCTAATATCATATTAAATACCGCGCAACGACTTAGTGTCTTAATCTAAATAAACAAGGTATTCAATATGTTTTCAATCGGTGACGTAGTAGTAGCGACTAAAGGTATCGATCTTGGCGAAATGGTTGTTACAGGTTTAAGCAGTGGCGGTTTTTACACACACGTAAAAGCAGGCGAGAAAACGCTAACTTACCCAGCTAAAGATCTTAAGAAAGCATAATTAAATTTGCTCACTCTTATTTCTAAACTGGCTTAAAGTTCGTATTACTTATTTTAGGCGGGTTAGAATTTATAAAAGGTAGCGCAACAAGTCGCTACCTTTTTTATCACTCTCTTTTCTAGTTTTCTTCTGTTTTATGAACCTCAACACGGTTTCTACCGGTTTCTTTGGCTTTGTAAAGGGCTAAGTCGGCGCGTTTTACGAGTGGTTCAAACGAGTCATCCAAGCTACAGACTTGAGTTACACCAATACTAGCGGTAAAGCTCATATCACGACCTGAATGTTGAATCGTCGTAGTTTCTAGCGCATTGCGAATCGTTTCTAATGTGTTTAGGGCTTCTTGCGATGACCGGCTTCTTAGTACGATGGCAAACTCTTCACCGCCAACTCTGGCAAGTAAGTCACAGTCAAGTAGATGGCTTTGAATGGTGTTGACTGCATGGATCAGCGATTTATCGCCAGCGTCATGACCAAACCGATCATTAAGGCTCTTAAAGTTGTCTAAATCTAGAATAGCAACATGGAAGTCAATGCCTTGGGTGCGGTATTCATTCAGGCGGCTTTCGATTTGTCGCATGAATTCTCTGCGGTTTGGAATGCCAGTCAGGTCATCCGTTGTGGCAAGATGCTCCATTTTCATAATTTGTATATGAAGAGCAATGTTTAAAGCAATCCAGTTAGCAATGCACTGAAGCTGTGCCGCTTGTTCGTTTGTATAAGTGTGCGTTTGGTGATGTGCAACATTAAGCGTGCCCAAACAGACTTTACCGTGCATTAAAGGCGCATCCATACACGTCCCCATGCCATTGGATGCCAGCATCACACAATCGACCTCATCAGATTGAGTGACATCGTCACAGATCATCAGTTGTTGTTTTTTGAACACTCGGCCAACAAAAGCTCGGTGAATAGGTACCAAGAATTCAGCCGGAATCGCTTTATTACCAGAGAAAGAGTAGACCTTTAGATGATCATCATTTTCATAAAGCGTGATACTCGCGCGGTCGGAATTGAATATACGATTTATCCATTCTGCGACTGTATCGAGCACCTGCTGCAATGTTTCCGATTGAGCTAAAAAGTGAACAAACCCTATCGGCATACAGATCGGACTTTCCATGTTCTGCATCGATAAGTCATCAGGGTTAAAAGTTCTTTCAAGTCTCAATAGACATCTCCTTGCGATGTTGCAAATACCAACAATAAGTTACACGAAGCTATTTTCAAGAAAAATGCGTTTCTACGTAAGATTATGGTTTATTTATCGCCATCTATGTGTGTTCAATTGCTTAATGTGGGCGTTAACTCACGCCTAAATGAATAAATGTTATACCTATTTATAAGTAAGTCATTACTCAATAAGGGGTGTTTTTGAGGTAGAACCAAAGAATGAAAAGCCCTTCAGGGAAGAGAAGGGCAAAGAGGGTGAACTTAGGAAAGTAAATACGTAAGCAGTGAATTAATTATCTTTGTATTTCTGTAAAATCAACTGACTGATTTGCGCGATGAGCTGGTCTCTGGCTTGAAGTGATAGTTCGGTTTCCGTGACATAGATACTAATGTAAACAGGACGATGGTTTTCCTTCCATATGATTGCGTTAATACCGCGCGAACCGTGACCACCCGCACCAGAGCGGTCGGCGATAGACCAACCTGTTGGTAATACTGAACGCATTAACGAGTCTGAAACCTTGTTGTCCTGCATCCAGATTTTTAATTGCACGCGAGACTCGTAAGACAACGTTTCTCCTTCAATCAGGGTTCGCAGAGTGTTTACTATGGCGTTAGGTGTGGTTGTGTCGCGGTAGTCTCCCGGTGTCGCTTCGTTCAAACGTGGTTCTAATCTATCTAGGCGCGTCGCTTTATCACCAATAGTTCGCAGAAACATTGTCACGGCCTTAGGGCCGCCGATTTCATTCAATACTAAGTTGGCAGCAGTATTATCACTCATCAACATCGCAGCTTCACAAGCGTGTTCTACGCGTGTGTTTTGGCCTGCGAGTTTGTCCATCACTGGAGACCACACAACGATGCTGCGCTCATCGACTTTCGCGGTCGCATTTTTACTTAGCTTACCGCTGTCCATATCACTTAGCATTGTGGCGCAAGCCAAGGTTTTGAATGTGCTCATGAGTGGGAAGCGTTCATCGCCGCGGTAATCCCAGCGCTCATCGGTTTGCGTATCCCAAACCGAGACCCCAACTCTGCTTGAGGTTTGTTGTTCGATGAGAGAAATGTCTTCATTCAGTTGGGAAGCGTAACTTAGGGTTGAGCAAACCATTAGCCCAGCCAACAAAAATAACTTTTTCATGCGTCGTGTTCTTCATTTTGGTTTTGGTTCGCACTGTGGCGATGTTACGCAAACTATAACGAGCGAATACTCTAACCACTGTTAAATCCATGTCGATTTTTTGTAGGATTCTGCGCAATACCTCCAAGTTTGTTATTGACCTTAGGTCTATTGTGGGTTTACTCAACTTTACGAATATTGACGTTGCATTACGCTAGAAAAACTAAACTAGAGTTGTCGTCAATTTGAGAGTGATGTTCATGAAAACTGTACGAAATTTTGTATGGATGATAATTGCCGCCGTGTCTGTGTTGTGGTGGATGAGTGAACCGCAACTGCTGTCCTCGACCCAATTCTTCCAATGGCGCTCCGCGCTTATTCAATATTCTGGTGTTTTGTCGTTAGCTTTGATGTCTATTGCGATGGTGCTGGCGCTGCGCTTACCTGTGATAGAGCAATGGGTTCATGGCATGGACAAGGCATATCGAGTACACAAGTGGTTAGGTATAGCAGGCGTCAGTTTGGGTGTGATTCATTGGCTTATGTATAAAGTGCCGAAATGGCTCGTTGCTGCTGGTTGGTTGGAAAAACCAGTAAAACACACTGGAGCAGGGCCATCAGGCAATAACTTCGTTGGTTTTGAGTTATGGGTTAAAGAACTGCGTGATATAGGCTTGGATTTAGGTGAGTGGGGCTTTTATTTGCTATTGGTATTGCTGGCAGTGTCACTCTGGACTGTTGTTAAATACAAACCGTTTAAGTTATCCCATCGTTTAATGGCTGTGGTGTATTTGATGGTTGCTGTTCACTCCGTTTTGCTGATCAAGCACGCGTACTGGGGCGATCCCATTCATTTTATCGCTTTTGGTTTTGCATTGATGGGCTCTGCGGCTGCCGTTTATAGCTTGTTTGGCTTTGTCGGACGAGCGAATCGCTATCCCGCCAAAGTGGTGTCGACTCGCTACTTCCCTCAAGCGCGCGTGATGGAGTTGGTTTTGGCGCCAAGCAATAACGGTCAAGGAAAACCTTGGCAAGGGCACAAAGCAGGACAGTTTGCTTACGTTCGTTTTGGTAATGAAGATCCACATCCGTTTACGATTGTTTCAGGTGAGCACGATCCAGAGGTTCGCTTTTTGATCAAAGAGCTAGGCGATTTCACGACCAATTTGTACCAGCGCGTGAAAGCGGGCGATGAGGTTGTTGTTGAAGGACCGTATGGGCGTTTAGAGTTTGATGTCAACAAGCCGCAAGTTTGGGTTGCTGGTGGTGTCGGGATAGCGTCGTTCTTTGCTATCTTATCTTCACTGAAAGCGTTAAAAAGACATCCGCCAGTGCATTTGTTTTATTGCACACGTGGCTTAGATAGTCATTTAGTGGATGAACTGTGGAATGCTGCGCGTCAGGCACAAGTGAAACTGAACGTGATAGATACTGCGGTTTCAACTCGACTTAATGTTGAACAAATTGCGAAGGAATGCGGCGATTTATCGCGTTATGAGTTTTATTTCTGTGGACCGGAGGTATTCTCTCGAACCCTGAAAAAAGAGTTAGAGGCATATCGTTTTGATATAGAACATCACTATCATGAAGAGCTGTTTGTGATGCGATAATCTAGTATTTGGAGCGAAATAAAAAGGAGCTGAATCGGCTCCTTTTGTATTTACATTTAACGTCTATGAACCGTGTGAATGCGTTAATCCGGTCTCACTACAGTTCCACTTTTTTGACCATGCCGGCTTCTGCATGACCGGGGATATTACACGCGAACTCTACATTTTTATCGCCATGGAAGTGCCACAGGAGTTGTTTCGCTTTGCCTGGTTCAACTGTGACCGCATTGCCGGAGTCATGCATGTGATCGCCAGACATGGTTTTCATCATTTCACGGTGTTTAAGCTGTTCTTCTGCTGAACCAATGGTAAATTCGTGATTGATTTTGCCAGTATTCATTACCACAAATTGAACCACATCATCCGGTTCTATTGTCACGTCTTTTTTGAATGTAATTTTCATATCATCCGTTAAAAGTACATGAACGACTTTGTCTGGTTTTGCGCCATTTGCAGGCATACCAACCGCTGACATGCCCGGCATGCCGCTCATACCAGAATGATCCATTTTACCGTGGTCCATTTTTCCATGATCCATCGGCATTTTATCCATGTTCATGGAACCGTGATCCATTTGATCATGCTCCATGTTGTCGTGGTTCATGTTTGAGTTATCCATTTGAGCAAATACGCCACCCGATACCATGGTTAGAGCAAGAGTGATAAGAGTCTTTTTCATGTTGATTTCCTTTACTATCAATGAGCTATCTCGCCATTATTTTCTGAATAATGGCGCTCGTTGTTATTTATCTTGGTGTTGAGTTGATTTCACTTCACGCTGTTTCCACAGCTTGAAGATGGCAGGTAACACAAGCAGCGTTAACAGCAGGGCAGAGGCCATGCCACCAATCATCGGTGCAGCGATGCGTTGCATCACTTCAGAGCCGGTTCCCTCACCGTACATGATTGGAATAAGACCAATGATTACCGTTAATACGGTCATCATGACAGGCCGCACACGCAAGCCAGCGCCTTCTCGAATTGCGTCTGTAAGATCCCGCGCTTGAAGCGGTCGTTGTTTCTCTTCTGCATCCAGTTTTCGTTGGTGCCACGCTTGGTTGAGATACACCAGCATGATGACGCCTATCTCCACCGCAACGCCGGCGAGGGCGATAAACCCAACCCCCACGGCAATAGAGAAGTTGTAGTTCAGATAATGCATCAGCCATAAGCCACCAACCATTGCTAAAGGCAGCGTCAGCATGATGATCAGCACCTCACCCACACGGCGGAAGCTGAAGTAAAGCAGCATCATGATGATCGCAATAGTGATTGGTACTACGACACTTAAGCGGTCTTTGGCGCGTTCCATGTATTCGTACTGACCTGACCAAGCCAGCGAGTAACCCGCAGGTAATTCAAGTTGATCTGCTACTACTTGTTGTGCTTCCACGACGTATGAGCCTAGGTCACGACCTTCGATATCCACGAAAACCCAACCGTTTGGACGCGCGTTTTCGGTTTTGATCATCGGTGGACCATCTTCATAACGAATATCTGCCACGTCTGCGAGTGCGATGCGTGCGCCGTTGGGGGTTACCAGTGGTAGGTTTTGCAGTTTAACAACCGAGTCACGGTAATCTTGCGGATAGCGGACGTTGATAGGGTAGCGCTCTAGCCCTTCAATGGTTTCTCCAACATTCATACCCCCAACAGCGGTTGAGATGACTTGCTGAACGTCTTTGATGCTTAAGCCATATCTCGCAGCAGCGCGGCGTTTAATGTCGATTGTTACGTAACGGCCACCGGCTACACGCTCGGCATATACAGATGAGGTGCCGTGAACGCTATTAAGAATAGGTTCCAGCTGAGCACCAATTTTTTCGATCTCTTTCAGGTCTGGGCCTGCAATCTTGATCCCAATTGGCGTTTTAATACCGGTCGCTAGCATGTCGATACGCGTTTTGATTGGCATTACCCAAGCGTTGGTGAGTCCCGGAAACTGAATCAGTTCATCGAACTCTTTGCGTAACGACTCTGTCGTCACGCCTTCACGCCATTGATCGTGAGGTTTTAGCTGAATAACTGTTTCAATCATGGTAAGTGGTGCAGGATCGGTGGCCGTTTCCGCACGGCCAATCTTGCCCCAAACCGTTTTGACTTCCGGTACGGTTTTGATCAGCTTGTTGGTTTGCTGAACTAGTTCACGTGCTTTACCAATCGAGATTCCCGGATACGTAGTCGGCATGTACATCAAGTCGCCTTCATCCAATGGTGGGATGAATTCGCTACCCAGTTGACTGGTTGGATAGTAAGCTGACGCCATTAGACCTAAAGCGATAACGATCATACTCTTAGGATACTTGAGGCTGGTATTCAGTAACGGGCGATACAGCGCAATTAAGCCTCTATTTACTGGATTCTTATGCTCTGGTAATACGTTGCCACGGATGAAATAACCCATGAGCACAGGTACGAGGGTAATTGCCAAACCTGCCGCTGCGGCCATTGCATAAGTTTTAGTAAAGGCGAGAGGGGAGAACATCTTGCCTTCTTGACCTTCCAGTGCAAACACTGGCACAAAGCTTAACGTGATGATAAGCAGTGAGAAGAACAGGGGCGCGCCCACTTCTTCAGCGGCTTTGCCAATCACTTGCCAGCGGTTCTTATCCGTGAGAGGCGTTCGTTCAATATGCTTGTGGACGTTTTCTATCATTACGATGGCACCATCCACCATTGCACCGATGGCGATGGCAATCCCCCCGAGCGACATGATGTTGGCGTTAATGCCTTGAGAATGCATGACGATAAACGCGGATAAAATACCGACGGGCAAGCTCAGAGCGATCACCAAAGACGAACGGATGTGAAATAGGAAGAGGGCACAAACAATCGCCACGACGATGAATTCTTCCGCCAATTTCTTCCACAAGTTTTCTACGGCAGCGTTAATCAGCGTGGAGCGATCGTAAGTAGGCACGATTTCTACACCATCCGGTAAGCTGCGCTGTAAATCTTCCAGTTTGTCTTTAACTTTGCTGATGACTTCACTCGCGTTTTCGCCGAATCGCATGACGATAACGCCACCAACCGCTTCACCTTCGCCGTTAAGCTCAGAGATGCCGCGACGCATTTGCGGACCTAAGTTGATGTCAGCAATGTCGCCCAATAAGAGCGGTGTACCTTTCTCTGTCACTGTGAGCGGGAGTGATTCAATATCCTCAATACTCGTTAGGTAACCTGTAGTGCGAACCATATGTTCCGCTTCTGCTACTTCAACAACAGAGGCACCCGTTTCCTGATTGCCGTTTTGGATCGCCATGTTCACTTGTTGCAGTGTCAGGTTGTAAGCACGTAGCTTAGCTGGGTCAATCTGAACTTGATATTGCTTCACCATACCGCCAACGGTTGCGACTTCAGAGACGCCATCGACGGTTTGCAGCTCATATTTCAAGAACCAGTCTTGCATACTGCGTAGATCAGCAAGATCATGGTTGCCAGTTTTATCTTGCAGTACATAGCTGTAGACCCAGCCCACACCCGTTGCATCTGGTCCTAATGTCGGTTTTGCACTCGGTGGTAATTTAGGTGCTACTTGGCTTAGGTACTCTAAAACGCGCGAACGTGCCCAATACATGTCGGTATCATCGTTAAAAATGATATAAACATATGAGTCACCAAAGAATGAATAACCACGAACGGTTTCCGCTCCTGGTACGGCGAGCATGGCGGTGGTTAGCGGGTAAGTAACTTGATCTTCAACTACTTGAGGTGCTTGGCCTGGGTAGCTTGTTTTGATGATCACCTGAACATCAGAAAGATCCGGAATGGCGTCTACAGGTGTATTCTTTACACTGTAAAGTCCGGTTAAAACAAGCGCTAAGGTTGCGATCAAAACCATGAAACGGTTTTTGATCGACCAGCGGATTATTGCTCCAATCATAGTTAGCCCTCAACCGCTTCAAGTTGCTTCAAGACGTAGTCAGCTCCTTGTTTTTCAACTAAAAACCGTACTTTCTGACCTTCTTTGAATCCGGATAGATCCACTTCATCACCCACAGAGAAGTTCATCTCTCCTGCCTCCCAGTTCCATTCTGCAACTGGGAGGTGGTTGAGAGTTATCATCCCAAAATCCGCCATCAACATGCTGATATCTCCGGTAATCCATACGTCAGTCACGACAACGCTGTCATCGGCTTTGTAGTCAACGACTTCATATTGACCGGACTCTGTTTTCTGAATTTCAAACTCGATAGCTTGGCCTTTTTGCAGAGTGCCCACATCAACGTCATCTGCGAGGGTAAAGTTCATGACCATACCCGGCCAATCCCACTCTGCTACGGGCTGATGATTAATGGTCAACATACGGTGATCTTTCATCACATCGGTGATTTCACCCTTAGCCCAAACTGTTTCTACTTTGGCTTCAGTAGGTGATGAAATACGGGATAGATCAGCCGTTTGGCTCGATTCCGAATCCAACATAAAGTGCGCAGAGGTTACGATGCGATCATCTTGAGACAGACCTTGCAGCACCTCGATTTTGTCGTCGGCTTCACGCCCAACTTTGATGCGCGTTGAGCGGTATTTACCATCGCCTTCAGACAACACGACTCGGGTCATACCGCCGGATCGAATAACGGAAGACTTAGGAATCGTCATAACCGCGTTATCAGTGACTGGTTGAAGGGCAATGTTGGCAAACATATTAGGTTTAAGATCGCCATTCGGGTTAGGGAACTTGAGGCGTACACGCAAGGTACGAGTTTTAGGATCCAGAATAGGGTATACGTAGTCGACAACCCCTTTCCATTCATTGCCTGGAATAGCATCAAGCGTCATAGTGGCGCTACTTCCTGCTTTCATCCAGTGAGCTTGGCGCTCAAATACTTCGGCATCTACCCATACATTTTCAAGTGGGCCCGCGCTGATCACCGCTTGAGCAGGGGATAGGTAACCACCTTCACGAACGTTCAAACTCGCGATGACGCCATCTTCCGGAGCTTTAATTTCAATAGTTTGCGATGCTTTCCCGCGTTGAGTGATGGCTTTTATTTGAGAACGATCAACACCCAGTGTCACTAAACGTTCTGTCGCGCCTTTCACCAGGCCATTACGCCCAGTTCGGTAGGCGTTCAGCAGTTCTTCTTGTGCTTTGACTAGCTCAGGAGAATACAGCGTGAACAGCACGTCGCCTTTGTTGACCTTTTCACCCACGGCATTGATGTAAAGCTTTTCAACCCAGCCAGCCACGCGAACGTTGGTTTGCCACAAATGACTTTCGTCAAACGCGATATATCCGACAGTTTCAATCCGAGGTGAAAGTTGCTCTACAGAGACTTGAGCGGTTTTTACACCTAAGTTGTTTTCAACTGATGGGTCAATTTTTACCGTGCCGGGTTTGTCTTGTTCACCCGCGAGATCTTCAGCGTACACTGGGATCAAGTCCATGCCCATTGGCGATTTGCCCGGTTTGTCGCGCTTATAATTTGGATCCATCGGCGCAACCCAATAGAGTGGCTCGTTTGAGCTGCTCGCAGCGCTACCGCCTGTGCCGCTCATGTCGTGGTTTGCACCAGATAGGTACTGATTAACGCCAAACCCTAGTGCCCCGCCAACAAGCAGAGCGATGGTTGCTATCTTGATTGAATTTGAACTCATTCCTAATTCCTTATTTTCCCCATGAGGCATGACAGCGATGTTGATTGTTTATTGGTGTGCATTCGCCATCGTCCCCAAACTTGGGTTCTCTCATGTTTTGTTTTAGTTCGCGCTTGCTTCAGTCGTGATGTTGGGTGCGGATACTTGATATTCGAAACCACCCAATAAAGCCGCTAAGTTGCTGTTTACGATGTTTAAATCGGTAATAAGACGTTGCTGTTCGAGCTTTAGCGCCAGCTCGTCTGTGCTTGCCATGATCACGTCGTTAAACTGTGCGGTGTTGTTTTGATAGCCCCTTTCTACCGCGTGAATACGAGCTTGAACTTGGGGAAGTAAGGTGGATTGATAACGCTCTAAACGCTGACTCAAGTTGGCGCGATCAACCAGCAATGTGTTGACCTTTGCGTTCATCTGAGTCAGTAACGTATCTTTTTGTGAACGAGCGGCACCCACTTGATACTGGGCGGCAGCTAAGTTGCGGTCTTGGCGATTGCCAGTGAACAGGGGAATGTCCATCGTTAGATACGCGCTCACCAAATCCGATGCTGGTTCGCCTTTCATATTGTTGGCTTGACGATAGGCATACATCACTTCCACACCAAATTGAGGTGTGTAAGCTTGCTCTGCAATGTCCACTTGAGTTTCATTGGCAGAAATACTTACGTCTGCCATTTTTACCATCGGGTGCTCACTCAACTGTTGGTAGTGCTTGGTCGTTTCGTTATTTGCAGACAACTTTTGGTTTAATGACGCCCAAGTCAGTGTGTTGCTGGCTTGAAGTGTTGAGCGTCCGTTTTGGGTATAGGTATTGAGCCAGTCAGAGCCCAACCATTCTGAGAGTTGCGAGACCAAACGGCGCTGCATTTGTGCGTTGGCTTGCAGCTTTTCATCCAACTTACTCACTTGAAGCTGTGCATTCAGTAAATCTTGCGCTTCGCTTTTGCCGATTGAGTAATTGGTTTGAATGAAGTTTTCCATTTCCGTCATGAGCCGACGGTTTTCTAGCAAAATTTGCTCTGCTTTCTGCTGATAGCCCAGCTCCAACCAAAGCTGAGTCATGCTGTTTGCCACTTCAAGCTCCCGTGCGTGAACTTGCAACGACAAACCATCGGCTTGTTGATTGGCTTTCTTTTGTTGAAGATCGAGCGTCGAGCCACGTTCGAACTGTTGCATCAAACCGACGGAGATATTGGTCATCGGATCCTCGTCAAATTTGAAGCTATCGACAGGCAAACCACCAAAACCGACTTTCAATTTCGGGTCCATCAAGGTTGCGCTGGCTACGCCTGTTTCACGCATGGCTTCCGATTGAGCATAGAACTGCTTACGGTTGCCATCGTTACTCAACGCAACGCTAATGAGGTTTGCTAGCTCATTGGTTGACTGAGCTTGGATTGATTGAGCTTGCGCTTCTTGTTGTGCTTTCGTATTGGCTGGCGATTGTGCCACCACATTGAAAGCAGGTAGGGCAACCAGAGCCAGTGAGCATACTGGTGCCACTAAGCGATTTGGGTTGAATTCCATAATTTACATCCAAATTGATACCAAGCTCTTTTGCGTTTCGGGATCGATTGAACCGAGCGGGAGAGCGTTGGTATTTGCCAAACGGATGACGCACTTTTTTATCGCTAAATAGCAGGTAACAAATGGAGTTACGAGCGAATAGCTGAGGTGAGCACGCTATCAGTTGGGCGCAAAGAAACTGCCTGCAAAGCGATGCAGGGTCGAATGCTTTGTATGGATTAAACTATCGGAGGCCGATACAAATCATGGGTGACTTGTACCACTGGTGCGGTAATTTCTGAGGCAATGGATGCGCGACAAGCCAATGGGGAGAGCTGGCTGTCAGTGACTGGTAATGGGACAAAAACGAATGAGCAAGATGCTGTACAGCAATTGTGGATCATACCGGAGCCATCAACACAGCTCATGGTAATCTCTGCAGAGTCGGAGCTCAACGATGAGGCCATCTCCATGCTCATACTCGGGGAGCCGCAGTGATCGTTCTCGCTTGCCATTTCCGTCATGTGAGCAGACATCATGGCATCACTCGACATCATTTTTAGGCTCATTAAAGGCGCACTATTTACCACGCTAGATACCAGCAGTATCAGCGTTGTACATAACGTTAGCCAAATTGTATGCAATGATTTCAGACGCATACGGTTTCCAGTCAAAATGAGCTTATATATCGAGTAACCACTAAATAATAAAGGTTACCCTAGGGGTAAAGTCAAGGATTATACCGACCCCACTTCGAGATAATGAGTTCTACATCTTAAAGTCAATTGGACATATTAATCGCTAAGAAATATCTCGCTAGTGAGTTTTTTGTCACACGAACTTTCCATGGTAGGGTTTATCCTTATAGAATGTAAGGTTTAGTGTGCCTGCTTCGGGGGTTGTATGATAGAAATTGTCATCGATGGAAAATATAGAATTGTAGAAGAGGGGCTAACCCTTCTGGAAGCAGCCAAAGTGTGCGGGGTCGAAATCCCTTCACTGTGCGGAATGAACAAAAGTAACGAGAAAATTCCGTGTGATTTGTGTGTGGTCGAAGTGGAAAGTGGCGGAACTAAGCGCGCCTGTGATCTCAAAGTGTACCGCGGTCTCAATGTCGTCACACAATCAGAACAACTGAGTGAGCACCGCAGAAAAGCGCTCAACCGAATCATGACGGACCACTACGCAGACTGTGAAGCTCCATGCAAAACGGCGTGTCCTGCTGGGGTAGACATCCAATCTTATCTCTACCATATCTCGCAAAACGATCATCAAAAAGCGATTGAAGTTATTAAACGCACACTACCAATGCCGTTATCGATTGGGCGTGTGTGTCCGGCATTCTGCGAAAGTGAGTGTCGCCGTTCTTTGGTGGATGAGCCGATTGCCATTCGCCAACTCAAACGCCATGCCGCAGACGCAGATTTAGCGGCGCATGAAGCGTATGTCCCAGAGAAAAAACCAGCGAAGCATCGCAAGATCGCCGTTGTTGGTAGTGGCCCCGGTGGCTTAACGGCAGGTTATTACTTGTCGAATGAAGGTTATGACGTCACCGTATTTGAGTCCATGCCCAAAGCAGGCGGTTGGCTACGCTACGGCATTCCTGAATATCGCCTACCCAAAGACATTCTAGACAAAGAAATCGAACTGATGTGCCGCAACGGCATGCAAGTTGAAACCAACAAAAAGCTTGGTGTTGATTTCACGCTGTCTCAATTGAGTGAAGACTACGATGCCGTCTGTTTGGCTGTGGGGGCGTCTCAAGCGGTAGAAATGAATTATCCTGGTAGCGACTTGGACGGCTGTTATCTCGGTGTTGATTACCTGAAAGATTACGTTACAGGACAAAACTACGTTACGGGCAAAAAAGTTGCCGTGATTGGTGGTGGTAACACTGCGATCGACTGTGCGCGTACGGCGCGTCGTGCGGGTGCCGATACCACTTTGATCTATCGTCGAACTCGCGACGAAATGCCAGCCGAAGACTATGAAATCGTCGAAGCTGAACATGAGGGTGTGAAGTTCCATTTCTTAACGAACCCGGCGGAAAACATCGCGGATGAAAACGGCCGCGTGAAGGCAATTCGATTAGAAC
Source organism: Vibrio sp. JZG120 (assembly GCF_053890955.1). Lineage (NCBI taxonomy): Bacteria > Pseudomonadati > Pseudomonadota > Gammaproteobacteria > Vibrionales > Vibrionaceae > Vibrio > Vibrio sp. JZG120. Next base: position 1,208,712 of record NZ_JBSRRK010000001.1, on the reverse strand, counting down.
GAATGGCGTTAGGTGAGCCAGATGCGTCTGGTCGTCGTAGCCCGAAACCAACGGGTGAGTTCTTTACTGAAGCATTTGATACCGTGATTGCAGCGGTATCGCAAAAGCCGGATCTCAGCTTCTTAGAAAACGATGAGCTGTCCATTCCTCTAACGCGTTGGAACACATCTGAGTCCGACTCGCAAACCATGCACACGGGTACGGGCAATATCTTCAGTATCGGTGATTTTCGTCGTGGTCCTGCAACAGCGGTTGAAGCAGTGGGAGATGGGCGAGTTGCGGCAAAAGCGATTGATCTGTTCCTCGATGGCGATATGGCGGACATGCCGAAACCAGCGTTCAACTCTCGTAAAGAGAAAAAACTGGCGCAGGTTGACCCACTTCATTTCGAAAATATCCAAAAAGTTGCTCGTTCAATCATGCCGGAATTGACGCCAGCACAGCGTGAGCAGAGTTTTGCTGAAGTGGAACTGGGCTTTGATAACGAAGAGGCCATGAAAGAAGCGGCGCGCTGCTTAGAGTGTGGTTGCCAAGCGAATACCGACTGTGCCTTGCGAGATTACTCAACGGAATATCATGCCGAGCAACATTTCGATGTTTCCGTGGACGTTTCCTCTGCTAACGTGATTGGTCATCAAGATTGGCTCGATTTACGTGCGAAAGATCTTCGTCATAAATACGAAGTAGACCGCAGTTCTGAGTTCATTGAATTTGATGCTAACCGCTGCATCAGTTGTGGTCAGTGTATTCAAGCATGCCGCGAGCAAGCGGTACATGGTGTGTTGAGTTTTGTGTCGGATAAAAATGGCCGACCAGCTTTAAGACCAGATGATCGTCCACGATTCCGCTCCGATGAAAAAGGCGCAAGTTGCAGCGGTTTGACGCTCATGGGCGATTCAAAATGCGTGCAATGTGGGGCGTGTGTTCAGGCATGTCCAACGGGCGCGATGGTGGACAGCCGTGACCGCTCTCAAGGCAGAACCGAACAGCTAAAAGCCGTCGATACCATTTGTACCTACTGCGGTGTGGGCTGTAAGTTGACCATGTTTGTCGATGAGCAACAAAACAAAATCCGCTATGTAAAAGGTGCGGATTCGCCAGTTAACCAAGGTATGCTGTGCGTGAAAGGCCGTTTCGGTTTTGATTTCATTAGCAGCGAAGAGCGTTTAACGACACCACTGATTCGTAAAGATGGTTGGTTGCAGCCAGCAAGTTGGGACGAAGCGATTCAGCTAGTGGCTTCGAAGCTTTCGACGATCAAGCAAGATTTTGGTAGCAACGCACTGGCCGGATTCTCTTCAGCGAAAACCACTAACGAAGATAACTACGCGTTTCAAAAATTCATCCGTCGTGAACTTGGTACGAACAACGTTGATCACTGCGCACGTTTGTGTCACGCATCGAGTGTGACTGGGCTTGAGGCATCGCTGGGTAGTGGTGCGATGACCAACGACATTCCAAGCATTAAGCATTCCGATGTGATCTTTATTATCGGTTCTGACACCACATCTGCGCACCCGATCATCGCTTCGCACATCAAACAGGCGATTCGCCATCACGGGGCACGCTTGATTGTGGCAGACCCGAAACGAGTGGACATGGCCGAACATGCAGAGCTGTACTTAGCGCATCGACCGGGCACGGATGTTATGTTGCTCAACGGCGTGATGCAGCAAATCATCAAAAATGGTTGGTATGATCAAGAATACATCGAAGAGCGCGTCGACGGCTTTGATACCTTGCTTCAAGAGGTTATGTCGCCAGCGTACAACCTCGACAAAGTTGAGTTAGTTACGGGCGTAAAAGCGGACGATATTTTCGCGATGGCGCGAATGATTGGTACGGCAAAACGCACTGCGGTGTATTACTCAATGGGTATTACCCAGCATACAACAGGGCACGACAACGTTCGTTCGATTGCAAACCTGCAATTGTTGTGTGGCAACATCGGTATTGAGGGTGGTGGTATTAACCCACTGCGCGGTCAATCAAACGTACAAGGTGCGTGTGATATGGGCGCATTGCCGAACTGTTATCCGGGATACCAAAAAGTGTATAACCCGATTGTTCGTCAGAAATTCGCGATTGAGTGGGATGCGCCGAACTTACCTTCTGAGCAAGGGCTTACCCTAACGGAAATCATCGATGCGGCGTGCAAACGAGAAGTTCGCGGGATGTATATCATGGGCGAAAACCCAGTACTGAGCGATCCAAACCAAGCACACGTGATTGAAGGGTTGGAAGCACTCGACTTCTTGGTCGTGCAAGACATCTTCCTCACCGAGACGGCGCAGTACGCCGATGTGGTATTGCCTTCTTGTTCATTTGCGGAAAAATCCGGTCACTTCACCAATACTGAGCGACGCGTGCAGCGCGTTAATGCGGCAGTGAAAGCGCCGGGTGAGGCGAAAGAAGATTGGTGGATCATTCAAGCGATCGCAAACGCGATGGGTAGCGATTGGCATTACCAGTGCGTTTCTGAAATCACTAGCGAGATCGCGCGTGTAACGCCGCAATATGCAGGGTTGCGCTGGGACGCGATCACGCCGAACGGTGTTCAATGGCCAAGTAACAAGAACAATCCAAACGGTACTCGTATTATGCACCAAACCCAATTTACCCGAGGGAAAGGGCAAATGGTGGGCGTGCCGTTCCGCTATGCAGCTGAGTTGCCTGATGAAGAGTATCCTTTGGTGCTTACAACAGGGCGTGTGCTAGAACAGTTCCACACCGGTACGATGACACGCAAAACGAAAGGGTTGGATAACCTTGCTGGGCCAAGAGCGATGATCAGTGTTGAAGATGCCGAAGCAATTGGTATCCATAATGGTCAGCGCCTAAAAGTGTCGACCCGTCGTGGCAGCATCGATATTGATGCGTTTGTTACCAAGCGAATGCAAAAAGGCGTCGTGTTTATCCCGTTTCATTTCGTTGAATCGCCGGTCAACCGCTTGACGACTACGGCAACGGACCCGCATGCGAAAATTCCTGAATTCAAAGTCGCAGCGGTTAAGATTGAAATCAGTGAAACGGCTGCTCAACCAGAGCCTGTCGAGGAAGCGGTACACCACGTCTAACATCAACGCTTCACGCACTGGCGAGTTGAGAAATTGCATTTAAGCTTATGATATGTAATAGCGAAACGAGCAGTGCGTGTGCCGAGCGTTTTTAAGTGGATCATATTGCTTCTACCCGCTCTTATTTGGCTGGCGGTCAGGCAAATTGAACATATTTGGTGGGCGGAGAATCTTACCTCGATTCCCGCCCTCATTGTGTTCACTTACGTTGCTTTAGCCTCGGCGTTTTTCATCACTCGTCGATGGTTGCAAAGTGCATTTTCTGCCTTTGTCGCTATTTTGTTTGTCTCGTTACTTGTTCCGTCGCAGCGCAGCCATGTGACATCTTGCTCACAGTCGTTGAGCGTCATTCAATTCAATCTTTTTTACGAAAACTCGGACATCAATCAGTTCATCAACTATCTGTTGAGGCATCCTGCTGATTTGGTGGTGATGCAAGAGCTGACGCCGCGTGTTGGCAGCCTTTTGCACATGTTGGATGATGTCTATCCGCATTATTATGGTGGCCAACGTGACGTGGGGTATCCATCAAATTTGATGATTCTTAGCCGACACCCCATCACGGAGGTTTCGGTTTATCGTGCGCCAAATGGACAAGAAGTCATCAGAGCGGTTTGGTTGCCTAAAGGTCAAGCACCGATCACTTTGTTTGCGGCTCATCCACCGTCACCAAGAACCAGCGAGCTTTGGCATCAAAGAAATGCGCTGGTGCGAACCATAGAAATGCTGACCGCGCTTTATCCCGAGCCAGAGGTGTTGGTTGTGGGGGATTTCAATCTCTCCTCGGTTAGCCCTCGTTTTTCTGCGCTATTCCCGAGTTTTCAAACTGCGCCAGTGACGAGCTGGCCAACTAACATCAAAGGCATCAACGTGCCAGAGCCGATGATGATAGGCATTGATCATTTGTGGCTAAAATCTGAGCAAGAACAGCGAATCATATGCTCTCGTGAATCCTCTGCTTTACCACAAGGCTCAGATCACCGCATGGTGACAACCCAGATCGGTGCGCATATTCCATAGTTAAAGCCCTTAGAGTTTGTCATGTTTCATAAGTAAAACCGGTACTGAGCTTTTCATAGAATTGACTGTCTCTGACTATTCTCTGTTATTTGAGCAAGTTCCATGACCTAAACTTTGCTTGCTTCCTATACTGAACTAACGAAGCAGGATTTTTATAACAACAAGAGGCAGCTTGCATGACAAGAACAACCTCATTTGCACTCGTTCTAGTACTGATGTGCGCATACTTTGGTTACAACCGTTATTACGTGTATCCGCAGCAGTTGGAAACACAGGCCAAATCCATGTTGATACAAATGGCAAATCGCGAAGAGTGGATGGATGTGTTTGAAATGATGAACCGCGTAGAAGCGCACAAAGGGCATTTAGAGCTCGTGGCCGATGTTACGTCTTCTGATGGCAAACGTGCTTACAGTGAAGGCTTTATTACCTATACTGATCGTGAAGGTGTCGTCTGTAAACAGGTGGTGTTTAACTTTAAAATCAACTCTTTGAAAAACTACAGTATTTCAGACTTACGAGACTGCTCGTACGGCGAATATTATTAAGGTGAGTTGCTTAGTTAAGTCCGGTAAAACTAAATTTGAATATCCAAACAAAAATAGCCTCATTGTCGAGGCTATTTTTGTTTCTGCGAAAGAGAAAAATTGGCAAGTTTAATCGAGCGATTTCTTAAACCTCAGTGACGCAACGACCAATCCAAATACGGTAAACCCGAGCAACCAAAGGGTATCTCGCCATAAGTCCATCAGATCCGCTCCTCGCAACACTATGCCTCGAATCATGCGCATAAAGTGAGTGGCGGGCAGGGCTTCTGAAATCCACTGTGCTGCGACTGGCATGCCCTCGTAAGGGAACATAAATCCAGACAGCAGAATTGAAGGCAGAAGAATGAACACCGTCATTTGCATGGCTTGAAGCTGAGTTGTGGCGATGGTGGATATGACCAATCCTAAAGTTAAGCTGGCGGCGATAAACAACAAGGTTCCAAACAGAATTTGGCTGATTGCACCGTTAATCGGCACGCCGAAAATCCAATGTCCCAACCCTAGAATGATGAAAACCTGAATTAAGCCGACAAAGATATACGGCACGATTTTCGCCACCATTAGCTCTATCGAGTGGATGGGCGTGGTGATCAATAGCTCCAAATTTCCCCGTTCACGTTCTCGTACAATCGCGGCACTGGTGAACAAAATCATCGTCATGGTGAGAATCACACCGAGTAAGCCGGGTACGATGTTGACCGCAGAACGCCGACTTGGGTTGTAGTAGAGTGCGACTTCGAATGTTTTGCTTGGCGCTGGGCGAATCTCGAAATCAAAATCGGTCAATGGCATGGTTTGCAACGACAATATTGCCGAGCTGATCATGGTATCTGACCCATCCACAATCCACTGCCCAAGCTCCCGACCTTGCATCATGCGTTGCGTGAGATCGCTTGGCAAAATCAGCACGGCGCGCACAATACCATCTTGAATCGCTTGTTCAGCCTCTTGCGCGGTGGCATAGGTTTCTTTGATATCCACCACTTGAGTGACTTTGACGGACTGGGTAATGATCCGTCCGGCGGTGCTGCCACTTTGGTCGACAACACCTACCGGAATGTTGCGAATGTCCGTATTGATTGCAAAGCCGAACAACAAAAGCTGGATAAGCGGGATCATCACCACCATGCCAAATGTGATTCGGTCACGGGAAAGTTGGCGAATCTCTTTGATCATGACGGCTTTCATGCGGGCGATAGGTTTCATCATTGGCGGCCTTTCCCTGTCACGCTGACAAAAACATCTTCTAAGCTTGGGCGAGCGTGGTTCATTTCAGTGTTTTGAAGTTCGGGAAACGTCTGCTTTAACCATTCAATCGGTTGCTCGACATGCTGGTGGATAAGGATGCGTAAACGAATCCCCAACTGCGCCGCAGAGCGAACTTCGTCACGTTGAATCAGCTTTTCTTTGAGTTCACGAAGTTTGTCGGCTTTCACCTCAATGATATTAACGCCCATCTGTTCCATTAACTGTTCGGGCTCGCCATCGGCACGAATTTCGCCCGATTCCATGATCGCCAGACGGTGGCAGCGTTCCGCTTCGTCCATGTAATGCGTGGTGACCAAAATCGTCGTACCTTGATCGCACAAGTCGAACAACTGCTCCCAAAAATCGCGTCGATTTTCGGGGTCAACGGCGGATGTCGGCTCATCCAAAAATAGCAGTTCGGGTTTATGCATGGTCGCGGCGGCGAGTGAAAGACGCTGCTTTTGTCCGCCACTCATGCCGCTTACGCGCTGTTTGCGCAATTGATCCAACCCGTAAGTGGTGAGCTGCTCTTCTATCCGCTCTTTCAGCGACTTGCTGCTTAAACCAAAAATTTGCCCAATAAATTCGAGGTTCTCTTGAACGGATAGGTCATCGTACAACGAGAACTTTTGTGTCATGTAACCAATTTTGAGCCGCAGTTGTTCGGATTGTTTTGGGATTTCTAATCCAAGCACATCCACACTGCCTTCGCTTGGACTGAGAAGGCCGGTGAGCACACGAATGGTGGTCGACTTACCGCAACCATTTGGCCCCAAAAATCCGTAAATGCTGCCTTTGGGCACGTTGAGTGTGATGTTATTGATAGCAGTAAAGTCGCCGAACTTTTTGACTACATTTTGAGCTTGAATTGCATACTCGGTCATTGGCTTACTCCACCAAATCTACTTGGGCAGGCACACCGGACGGCAACGTTTTTGCAGACTCAGGTAAATCAACTTCTGCTAGATACATCAATCGTGAACGTTCTTCTTCGGTTAGTGCGAAGTAGGGCGTGAATGACGGCTCACTAGCCACCCAACGAACGGTGCCTTGTAATGGACTCTCCAGGCCATCGACATTTACCGTCACGGTTTTCCCAGGAATAAACCCGATTCGATAATCGGCAGGAACATACACTCGCGCATACGGCACGCGGTTGGCTTGAATCACGGCAACCACACCGTTCACTGGTACGCGTTCGCCAAGGTTGTAAGGCAAATTATCGAGCGTACCGTCACGCGTGGCCGTGATGGTGAGTTCTGCCAGTTTTTGCTCTTGCAACGCCACTTCGGCTTTTGCCGCCATTAAAGCGGCTTTAGCTTGTTCGATGTCTTCTAAGCGAGAACCTGCGGTGAGCTTACTGAACTCTTCTTTTGCTGAGTCTAATTCCGCTCTCGCAGAGTCCCTTGCCGCAAGAGCGGAATCTTTTTCGGATTGGCTGATGAGCTTTTTACGCACCAGTTCTGCTTTGCGTTGATAGTTTTTCTGCGCTTCGGTGAGCTGCGCTTCCGCTCGGGCTACGCGTGCCGATGCGGCAGCAATGTCTTCTGGGCGTTCACCATTGGTCAATTTAAGCAAATACGCTCCCGCTTTGGCTTGCTCGGCAACGGCGTGTGCAAGAACTGCTTGTTGATTCTTAGTATCGAGCTGAACCAACACTTCCCCTTCACTGACCAAGCTGCCTTCTTTGACAGGAAGGGCTCTAATTATCTCATTAGATGTGGCAGTAAACGTTACGCGGTCACGTTCTAAAGTGCCAAGCGCTTGGTGCGTGTTATCTTTTGAACAGGCGCTTAAAAGGGCAATAACCAATGTGCCAAAAATGATTCGCTTCATAGTGCGGTGCTTCCTTTGAAGAAGTAATGCATGAATAGATAACTTGTGAACGGGAGCGTGTTGATTGAGCCTGCCAACCCGTCGCTAACTGCCATCCATAACGATTTCTTTTTAGAGCTTAGCATTTTATCTACAAGCGATTCTTTTTAAATAGAGAGGCTTAGCGTTGGAACAAGCTTGTCGCGAGGTGGAATGAAAAAACCTTGAACGAGGTCAGGTTTTTCCTGATAAGTAAAATTAAATGCCCAGCGATAAACACTAGGCTAGTTGGGGCAGCAAGTTGTCACTTGATTCTGAATTAGAAATCACTTCACATTTTAAGTGGCTGATTCGTAAAATGGATTGCGGTCGGCCATGACAATAGGCAAGGTGTTGAATAATACGAATCACTCATATAAGGCCATCCATGACAACAACTGGTCACGTGCATTTTTATATTGGCACTTACACCAACCCACCGAGTACGAGCACGGGCATTGCGCGTCTATCGCTGAACACTGAAACGGGTGAACTGACTCGGCTTGACGATGTTGTAGTTCAACGTAATCCGTCCTATCTCACGAGCACCGAACACGGGCTGTATACGTTTAGCGAAATGGATAGAAATGAAGGTGCAGAGCTCGTGTTTTTTCGCGGTAGTGAATCCGTCTCTTTGCCGATTAATGGCGATTATCCGTGTCATTTGGATATCAAAAAAACGTTGTTGGCGGTTGCTAATTATGGCTCTGGAAATGTTAGCGTATTTCAATTGGATCGCGATGGTAAACCGCTTGGTTTATTGGCGGATTTATACGTTGATGGATGCGGGCCGAATTTAGAGCGCCAAACTTCTCCTCACGCTCATCAAGTCACGTTTTTAAAGCACAGTCATCAATTGGTTGTCGTAGACTTGGGCAGCGATAGCGTCCTTATTTATGATTACGATGCCCAGCCGCCGGTTTTTTCACTGTCGCAAGTGATTCATTTACCCGCAGGTTCGGGACCGCGCCATGTGGTGTTTAACCAACAAGAGTCGACAGCGTATGTGGCTTGCGAACTGTCAGAAACCTTGATTGTGTTGGTTAAGCACCAAGATAAATGGCTTATCTCGAATCAAACAGAATTATTAGAAGGGGAAGATAATCAGCAAGCGGCGGCGGCGATTCGTCTTTCGTTAGATGAAACGTTTTTGTATGTCTCTTGCCGAGCTCAGAACAAAATCAGTGTGTTTGATGTGTCTGGTGATACGCCCAAAAGGCGAGCAGCCATTCACTGTGAAGGGGCTTTTCCACGAGATTTTGTGTTGTCTCGTGATCAAAAGTGGTTGCTGGTTGCCAATCAACATTCCAACAATGTGGTGAGCTTACGTCGCAATCCTCAAACAGGGGAAATTACTGCAACGGGTTATGACTGTGAGATAGGCTCTCCAGTGTGTATTGTCGAACACCTTTGTAACGATTAACGCAGAAGCAGCAGGAAATAGAAAAGCCTAGCGGGCGGCTAGGCTCTCAAGGATAAAAACAGTTAACGCCAATCTTCGAGGCACACTTAGACGTAAATTTTGCCTTTCATATACAACACACCATCACCAGATACATTGACGCAATCCTCCTTGACTTCGCAGTACAGAACGCCACCACGCGCTGATGCTTGATACGCCACTAAAGATGCTTTGCCGAGCTCTTGCGCCCAATATGGTGCTAAGCCTGCGTGGATTGATCCTGTGACAGGGTCTTCATCTCCGCCGTTTGCTGGCCAAAAGTAGCGAGATACAAAGTCGTATTGACTGCTTTTTGATGTGACGACGACATCGTAAGGGGCGAGTTGTTTCAGTTGGTCGGATCGATATTGAACATCGAAAACGGTTTGCTCATCTTCCACGATGACGAAGTAAGCTTGCGGGCTAAGCAGTACGTGTGTTACTTCGCAGTTTAATCCCTCAATTAATTGCGTAGGAATGGCGTTGACGGGGTGTGGCGCTCTTGTCGGAAATGTCATTTCAATCTTGCCAAGTGCGTTCTTAATTACGGTTAAGGTGCCCACTTTTAATGTGTGAAACTCAATACTTCCTGTAACGCCTAGTTGGTCGAACAACACCATAGAAGCGGCGAGCGTTGCATGTCCACAAAAGTCGATTTCTGTGAGTGGCGAAAACCAGCGTACTTCATATTGATTCGTACCAATCGCTTTAACAAACGCGGTTTCAGAGAGGTTGTTTTCCGCTGCAATGTTTTGCATTAGATCTGGTTCTAACCACTCTTGCAAGGGTACAACTGCGGCTGAGTTGCCTTTAAATTGCGTGTCTGTAAATGCGTCAACGACGAAGATATCCAGTTCCATTTTGTCTTCCTTGTTCTATAAGTGGTTAGTTAGCATAAACCAGATGCAACTCAGAAAATAAGAAATTTATGTTAGAATCTTAAAGTTTCAAAATAGACGATGATTTTATGTTTTATGATACTTATTGGTGTGCCCTGGCTTGGGTTGATGAATAGACTTGAATTGAACTCATTGAAAGGAAGAAACACATGAAAGCGATTCACAAGTCTGTTTTGGCCCTTAGCGTTTTGGTTATCGGCTCTGCCCATGCTTTTGAACTAACGAGCAAAGATATTCAAGAAGGTCATCCAATGGCGAAGACATTTGAATATTCAGGTTGGGGATGTGATGGTGCGAACCAGTCTCCACAACTGATGTGGAAAGACGTTCCAAAGGGTACAAAAAGTTTTGCGATTACCGCGTACGATCCTGATGCACCAACAGGCAGTGGTTTTTGGCATTGGATAGCGTTTGATATTCCAGCCTCAGTTAACGAGCTGCCTCGTGGCGTTGATATCAGTAAGCTCGGCGGTAAGGAGTCTCGTATCGATTACGGTACTACTGGTTTTGGCGGCGCATGTCCGCCAGAAAAAGATGGTATGCACCGCTACCAGTTTACCGTTTGGGCGCTGCCGAGTGATAAGTTGAACTTGGATGAGAACACGCCAGCGGCGGTTGTAGGATTTACGTTGAATAGTGTTGCATTGGACAACGCGAAGTTAACCGCGACTTACACACGATAATTGAATACGAAAGGGGAGAAGATGGGGCATCAATATCAAGTGACGCTGTTTCGTGCGGAGCAGCAGCAAAAGCTACGTAACGTCAGGATTCACTCCCCGAGTATTATCCAGATCATTAAAGGGAGTAAGCGTCTGTTTTGGAAAAACGAAGCGTTTGATATTCTTCATCCTAACATCATGCTTTGTGAAGCAAACGCTTCGCTGAATTTTGAAAACCTTCCTCAACAAGGGCGTTTTCTTTCACGAATGTTCAGTTTTCACTGCGTACCTAGCGATGAAATGTTAGAGCTGAGTATGAGTAATGCATTGGGAAATTACGTCCCAGCGGTGGAGACAGACAAAGCACTGCAAGCGACATTAAATGCCTTGTTTTCTTTTGAACGGGAAAGTTTAAGTGAAGCGACGCAACGTTATTGGATGATGGGGTTGTATCAGCAGTTAGCAGAGCGAGGACTATTGCATCGGCTTTTCTCGAGTTCCAATACCTCGTTCAGTCAGAAACTCAGCCGCTATCTGTCACGCTCTCCGGGCGATGACCACCCTTTGGAATTTGTTGCTGAGCGCTTTGCTATGAGCCGAGCAACGTTGATACGCAAACTCAAGCAAGAGGGCACTCAGTATCGCGAAGTGCTGGCAGAAGTGCGCTTAAATCACGCACTCTACCTGATGCAAAATGGTTCATACAACGTTGCGTTACTCGCGCAGTTGTGTGGCTATCAATCGGAAGGCCGTTTTAGCCAACGATTTAAAGGGAAGTTTGGTTTAACGCCCAGTGAGTACATAAAAACTGTCGTCAGTTAGTACTTAATATTGCTGTTTGGCTCGATCTTTATGTTTCCAATTTTAGCTCTGGTATTTGGTTTTCATCCTCAGTGCGACGTTAACCAAAGCAATCAGAACAGGAACCTCGATTAGCGGACCAATCACGCCAGCGAATGCTTGATCGGAGTTCAGGCCAAATACAGCAATGGAAACCGCGATCGCCAGCTCGAAGTTGTTGCCCGTCGCCGTAAAAGCGATGGAGGCATTTTTATCGTAGGGGATGCCCATTCTCTTCCCGATAAAGAAGCTGGTAAAAAACATCAATACGAAGTAGATCGCTAGTGGGACTGCCACGCGGAACACATCCATTGGTAGCTGTAAAATCATCTCTCCTTTGAGGCTGAACATCAGCACGATGGTGGCGAGCAAAGCGATCAAAGTAATGGGTGAAATTCGAGGAATAAACACATCGTTGTACCACTTCTCACCCTTTGCAGCGACTAACCATTTACGACTGAGAAAACCAGCGAGGAACGGAATGCCTAAGTAAATCAATACGCTTTCCGCAATGTCTCCCATGGAAATATCAACCACAAAACCTTCATAGCCAAAGAACGGTGGAAGTACGGTGATGAATAGCCAAGCCATAACGCTGTAAGTCAGAATTTGAAATGCGCTATTTAATGCCACCAAGGCCGCGCCATATTCTTTGTTGCCGCCGCCAATATCATTCCACACTAAAACCATAGCGATGCAGCGTGCAAGGCCAATCAAAATAATACCGACCATGTAACCTGGATGATCACCAAGAAAGGTTAAAGCAAGAACGAACATCAGGATTGGGCCGATGATCCAGTTCATAACCAGAGACAGCGTGATGGCTTTTTTATCTCTCGTTACCGTTCCTAATAGACCGTAGTTCACCTTGGCTAGTGGTGGGTACATCATCAAAATCAAACCAATGGCGAGTGGTACGTTCGTACTACCAACGGACATTGCTTCGTTCCATTCTGCTACTTGCGGGTAGGCTGCGCCTATCCCCACGCCGATGGCCATTGCGACAAAGATCCAAACCGTTAAGTAGCGGTCAAGAAAGCTCATTTTTTCGCTGGCACTATTGAAAACTTCAGTCGTCATAGTGGTCTCTATTCGTTTATCGTCGAAAGGCGATATATAAGGTTATAGTTTATCTTTGCGCGCATGGAAAGCGCGCAACGTGTCTTAGCTAAATAAACCGGAAAATTGAGCGTTAAACGCGTTCAGTTTTTCACGTTGAATGCGGTAACAAACCTTTGGCGGGTTAGGTTCTGCACTGATAAACCCTGCCTGTTTTAGAATACGTAAGTGTTCTGATACGGTCGATTGCGCTAAACCTAACTCAGAGACTAAATCGCTATTTAAGCAGCCGCCCATAGTGTCTAAAGTGTGAAGAATATGCAGAATGCGTAAGCGAGCAGGATGAGACAGCGCTTTTGCTTGAGCGGCGAGTGCTTGCTCTTTATCCAGTTGTTTTTGTGTGGCTTCAAAAGCAAATTCGCATGTTTCGCTGCATTTGTTGCTCATGAGCAGACCTTTATAGTTAATCGTCGAATTACGATTAAGTGTACGTGTGCTTTTTATAAGGCGCAACTGTTGGCAGTAAAAAAGCAGAACTTAAAGATACGACGAATTGGGGGGTGTGGTATCAGGAGCTAAGTTCTGCTTGGGGGTTAGGTTATGAGCAATTTTCTATATTTCCTGCTCGCTAAATCAGTATGGTGAAAAAAGGGGAGGCGAAAAAGAGAGTAGATTTCTTCGCTTTATTCCTGATAAAACCGAATTGGTGGGGTTTTCCTACAATATAGGTACGAAATGTTAGTAAAAGGGGAACAAAGTGTTTGGAAGTTTTCTTATTTTATTGCCGCCAAGTTCAGTAAAATACGCCTATTGAATGGCCTCCTAGAGTTAAGGTGCGTGCGGTGTCTGATCTCAACTTATTTCGTTATTACCAACGCTTGCTCTCTTTTGGTGTTGGTAATGAAGCAAAAACCACGCTGCAAGAAATCGCCGATTTATTGTTTACTTCGCCTCGTCATGCGCGCAGTTTGCTGGCGCAGATGCAAGAGATAGCGTGGTTAAGTTGGCGACCAAAACCGGGACGGAACCAGCGTTCAACATTGTTGTTAAACGTTGAACTCAGCGCGCTAAAAGAAAGCCTTGCACTAGAGCGAATCAAGCTTGGTAAGTACGAGAAAGCGCTGTCGATTCTGGATGAAGATGAAGCTGCATTTGGGCGACTCCTCAAAACAACGTCGGGCGCATCGGTAAAAGAGGGGCGGCTCAATATTCAGCTGACCTACAAACGCATGTTCGAGCGTGTGGTTCCGCATCAACTGCAGCGAAGTAGTGAACGTTTTTTGCTTCGCCAAATTTATTGTTGTTTGGTTTCGAGCGATTACAACGGACAGGTGCAGCCAGAGTTGGCTCATCATTGGCGTTATGATGACAGCTTGTACGAATGGACATTTTATCTTCGTCCGGGTCTGACTTTTCATAATGGCAACCCAATTGATGCTGAAACGGTTGTCAGTTTGTTCGCCAAATTAAGCTCTTTGGAATACTACGAAAAAGAGCTGGCGCATGTTGCCAACATTACGGCACTTAATCCATTGAAGGTTGTTTTTAAGCTTAACCGACCTGACTTGGGTTTTGCTGGACTTATTTCTGGCGTGAAATATGGCATTCAGCCCGTGAGTCAGGTGAACGTTGCGAACAACAAGTTGGTGGTGGGGAGTGGTCCATTTTCCGTCGTTGAGCACAGTGAAAACCGTTTGAAACTGCAAGCGTTTGATGGCTATTACGCGTGTCGAGTATTAACGGATTTTGTGACGATATGGATCGTCAACGATGAACAGATGGAAAATCCATCGCTTGCCGCAAACACATTGCAACCAGAACCCGATTCTGCTGATGACATGTGCAGCCACTATATGTCGACGCCAAACAGTGAAGTATCACCAGCGAGTAAACGCAGTCGAACGGAAGACGGTTGTTTGTTCGCACTGTTTAACCATCATGCAAAGCACGCTTTGTCTCAGGCCCAGCGCCGATACATCAGTGAATTGATTCAACCTGAACAGCTAGCTGACGTGATGCGTAATGAAAACATTATATTTGGGAGCATACCTGCTTATAACTTATTGCCTAACTGGAAGCCAGTGTTGCGCCCCTTTGGAGAAGCGGTCAAGTTGCCAAAGCTGATCACCATCGCAGGGTACAATTACACGGCACTACGCCGGTGTGCACGAGCGATTTCTTCGCGTCTAAAACATGCGGGCAGCCGAGTCGAGATCGTTATGTACTCCTACCGTGAACTGAGCGAGAAAGCCAAAAACGGTACGCTTGATGAGACTCTGGTTGTCACCAATATTAACTTGGACGATAACCGTCATGCGTCTGCGTTTAGCAACTTCTTTAGCAATGCCGTGCTTTACCACACCTTAGGGGCGCAAAATGCGGCGTGGTTGGATGCTCAAATGGAAAATGTCCGCGCATTCTCACCGCTTGAAGATTATCTGAGCGCGTTAGAGCCGATTGCGTCCACATTGATTAGCGAATATTGGATTGCACCGATGTTTCACCATACTCAGACGCTACGTTTTCAAGGGGTCTTGGAAGATGTCGCACTCACAAACTGGGGATGGCCAGACATACGATCCGTTTGGTCTGCGGACTGATCAAAACCGCCTGAATGGCGGTTTTTTTGTGTCTGCAATTTGGTGAAAGCCAGTGACGTTTTTATTTTTTCTAGCCAACAAGTGTGATGCTTATCTACGTTTGAGCGCGAGTGATCAAGAAACGGCCCGAAATGAACTTTGAAATTAATCACGAATTATATCGAGTCAATAGGTCTAATGTGATCTAATTTAAATAATGTAACTTTAAGAATATTTTCGAGAAGGTGATTGTATTCAAAATTCGTCTATTGACTTGTTGCTCAAATAAAATTTGTAGATTTTTTACGTGTGGGATTTTTGAGCTCTGTCCATTTAAACAAATTGACAGGCTTTAAAGTGTGACTCGAAGCGCAAAAGTAGCTCGGTTGCGCGGTTGGGACTCTGTTATTGATAATTAACCCATCAGATGACGAACTGTTGATAGGGTTAAATATGTTGTACGAGTTAATCGACCACGAACTAGTAGATGTAATTAATGATCGCGCTTACCAATGGCAAGATGCGGTTAAAAAGACAACGCAATACCTAGAAAATAAAGGTTACGTCTCCCAGCATTATGCTGATGCAATCATCCGTTCAACGGAAGAAAACGGTCCTTACTATGTGTTATGCCCTGGATTGGCAATGCCTCATGCCCGACCTGAAACTGGTGTTTTAAAAACAGGCTTAGGCATTCATATTTTCCCATCACCTGTTGATTTTGGATCGGATCTCGGTCCGGCCAATATTCTTATTACCTTAGCTGCGAAAGACTCTGATACCCACATTGAGGTGATTCAAGCGTTGAGCGAGATGTTTGTGGATGAAGAGAACATTGCAAAACTGGCACAAGCTTCTTCCAAAGAACAAGTGCTGGACATAATAAAAGCATACTAAAAGGAACATAACGTGAAAGCAAACATGCGAGCCAATGTGCAAGCCTTCGGAGGTCATTTGACCGCCATGGTGCTGCCAAATATCGGAGCCTTTATCGCTTGGGGCTTTATTACTGCACTCTTTATTCCTACGGGCTGGATGCCAAACGAAGCCTTTGGCGAACTCGTGGGGCCAATGATCACTTACTTGCTGCCACTTTTGATTGGTTACACCGGTGGTCAGATTGTTGGTGAAAAACGCGGCGCGGTAGCGGGGGCTATCGGTACGATGGGCGTGATTGTCGGGGCTGACATACCGATGTTTGTTGGCGCAATGATCATGGGCCCACTGAGCGCTTGGGTTGTGGTGCAAGTGGATAAACGTATTCAACACCGCATCCCTTCTGGTTTTGAGATGGTAGTGAACAACTTCTCACTAGGTATTGTGGGCATGATTCTGTGTCTGTTCGCCTACGAGATTGTTGGTCCTGCGGTAACAGCGGCAAACTTGTTTGTGAAATCAGGCATCGAAGCGTTGGTTGCAACGGGTTTCCTGCCTCTGTTAGCGATCATTAACGAACCAGCAAAAGTGTTGTTCCTCAACAATGCCATTGATCAAGGTATTTACTACCCACTAGGCCTGCAAGCGGCCGCAGAAACGGGCAAGTCCATCTTCTTTATGGTGGCATCTAACCCAGGTCCAGGTCTTGGTATGCTGCTGGCTTACGCGAAGTTTGGTCAGGGTTTGTCTAAACGTTCTGCGCCAAGTGCCATCATCATTCACTTCTTTGGTGGTATTCATGAGTTGTACTTCCCATATGTACTCATGAAACCAATCATGATTGTGGCAATGATTGCTGGTGCGGCGACAGGTATCGCAACCTTCAACCTATTCGATGCCGGTTTGGTCGCGGGTCCAAGTCCAGGCTCTATCTTCTCTTACCTTGCTCTTACTCCGAAAGGTAGCTTCATTGCGACCATCGCAGGTGTGACAAGTGCAACGATTGTCTCTTTCTTGGTAGCAAGTGCGATTCTGAAAGTGAGCAAATCAGAAGAAAAAGAAAGCGAGTTTGAGAAATCAGTTTCTGACATGAAAGAGATGAAAGCGGAAGGCGCAGTTAAGCCAGTTGCGGCAGCTGCGACGACGCAAGAGCCGAGCAAGCCAATTTCATTTGTCGCATTCGCATGTGATGCGGGTATGGGCTCTAGTGCAATGGGCGCATCGACCTTCAAACGCAAGCTGGTACAAGCTGGGATAGACATTGAAGTGAAGAACTTCGCCATCGAGAAAGTCCCGAGTGAAGCCGACATCGTCGTGACGCACGAGAGCTTAGAAAGCCGCGCAGTCAACGCGACAGGTTTACCAGTCGTAACGATCAAGAACTTCCTCAACGACCCAGCGCTTGACGAGCTGATGGATAAGATTAAGCAACAAACGGTCGCGACTGAGCAACCAGCCTAACAATGCAGTTTGGGGCGGCAGGTATCGCCCCAATTAGGAGAGAAATCATGGTACAAACAACGGCAGCGGTTATCTGTGGTGAGAAAAACGTTCAATTAAGAACCTTTGATTTACCAAACATTTCAGCCGACGAACTTCTGGTTAAAAACATTTCAAACAGCATTTGTCTATCCACTTACAAAGCAGCATTGTTAGGTAGCAAACACAAACGCGTTCCTGAAAACATTGATGAAGTGCCAGTGATGACTGGTCATGAATATGCAGGTGTGATTGTTGAAGTTGGTGAGAACCTAAAAGATCAATACAAAGCAGGCGATTACTTTGTACTGCAACCAGCAATGGGTTTGCCTACTGGTTACTCAGCGGGTTACAGCTACGAAACCTTTGGCGGCAACGCAACGTATTCCATCATTCCTAAAATCGCTATCGACTTAGGTTGCGTTTTGCCTTACCACGGTGACTACTTTGCAGATGCGTCTTTGGCTGAGCCAATGTCTTGCATTATCGGTGCGTACCATGCGAGCTACCACACCACGCAATACGTGTACGAGCATGATATGGGCATCAAAGAGGGCGGTGCGTTAGCGCTTTTGGCGTGTGCTGGCCCAATGGGCATTGGTGCGATTGACTATGCGATCAACGGCCCGGTGAAGCCAAAACTGATCGTGGTGACGGACATCGACGCCTCGCGTTTAGACCGAGCTGAAAGCCTCATTCCCGTTGCAAAAGCCAAAGAGCAGGGCGTTGAACTGCACTATGTGAATACCGCTCAAATCGACGATCCGGTCGCGTATCTCAAAGCACTCAACGGTGGCAAAGGCTACGACGATGTAATGGTCTACGCGGCTGTTGCTCAAGTGCTAGAACAAGCCGATGAGCTGTTGGGTAACGATGGCTGCCTAAACTTCTTCGCAGGCCCAACCGATAAGAATTTCAAAGTGCCGTTTAACTTCTACAACGTGCATTACGAATCAACCCATATTGTAGGGACGTCCGGTGGTTCAAAGGGTGACATGGTGGAATCTATTGAGCTTTCCTCACAAGGCAAGATCAACCCGTCTTTCATGATCACCCATGTTGGTGGCTTACAAGCTGCACCCCATACGATTCTGAATCAGTTGGATATTCCGGGCGGTAAGAAGTTGATTTACCCACATATTGACCTGCAATTGACGGCGATTGATGACTTTTTATCGCTGGCAGATCAAGACCCGTTCTTTGCGGAACTCGATGCGATTTTGTGCGCGAACAACTATGTGTGGAACGCGCATGCAGAAAAAGCGTTACTTGAGTTTTATGACGTGAGCTTAACGGTTTAGTTGCAACGAATTTGTGTGGTAGCCTTTGCGCTGCCACATAATGGAGAGGTCATAATACGTTGTCACGTGAAGATGAATTACTGGAGAAACTGGACGAGTGCGAAAATGCCACTGCGTTTCTTCAGGTTTCTAACAAAATAATTAACCTCAAGTTAAAAGCATTATTTCCGAGCGTGTTCGTCCAAGACGATCTCGTGAAGGAGTATGCTGTGGATCCTTTATTGAAAGAAGATGGTCCGCTGGTGACCACCGATGTGGTATCGAAGCTGATGTTTGCGATGGGTAAAATCTCTTTGGAAACATACGCCGATATCGGGTTGTACGATCAGGTGTTGGAGTACGTGGTTAGCCAACCGGAGAAAGTTGAATTCGCGGATGACGTGATTTACGACTTCATCAAAAACCAAGCGGTACTCTCTTCTCAGCAAGACAGCTTTTATCTTGAGTCGATCAATCAGCTTAAGTTCTCTTCGTTTGAGTCCTTTTCGCAAATGAGATACGAATCTCTCATCAAAACAGTGTTGAAGCTGTCATGTGAAATGTTGATAGAAAGAATCGAAGGGGAGATCAATCAATAAGGGTTCACCATGAAAGTGAATTTAAACGTCAGTGGTTTTGAAACCGAAGCTACCTTTCCTGATGCCGACGTAAAGCGAATCCATCAACCTCTTATCGAAAAATTTACCCGTCTTTATCATGAGAAGCAGGAACGCATTGTGGTGTTCTTGTGTGCCCCTCCGGGTAGCGGTAAGTCAACCCTTGCTGCGTTCTGGGAACATCTCTCTGAACATGATGAAAGCCAAGAGCCTTTACAAGTGCTGCCGTTTGATGGTTTCCACTATCCAAATGAGATCCTCGACAACAATACGATTGAACGAGATGGCGAGCTCGTGCCTCTGCGCAGTATTAAGGGGTCCTATCAAACATTTAATCTGACGGAGCTTATCGACAAGCTCAAACAGCTCAAAATGAAAGATACAAAATGGCCATACTACGACCGCAATTTGCATGATCCAGTCGACGACGCCATTTTGGTAAATCGGAATGTGGTTGTCGTTGAGGGGAATTGGTTACTGCTTAATGAACCAGTATGGAAAGAACTGCATCGCTTGGCCGATTTCACCGTCTTCGTAGATACACAGCCTGAGTTTCTACAAGAGCGTTTAGTCAATCGTAAGATTCGTGGTGGTACAGAGCCAGAAGCTGCATTGGAGTTTTATTTGAACTCAGATGCCGTAAATGTAGATAAGGTTTTAAATCACTCGATTCCAGCGGATCTCACGCTGTTTCTCAATCAAAACGGTTCGTTCGAAATTCGATAATTCGTCCACAACTTAGGAGGTCACCATGGATATCGTCGTTGATAGCCACACCCATACTATTGCCAGTGGACATGCTTACAGCACCATTTTAGAGAACGCATTGGCAGCGAAGAATAAGGGGCTAAAACTTCTTTGTACCACCGATCATGCTCCCGAAATGCCAGGAGCCCCTCACTACTGGCATTTCAATAATCAAAGAATTTTGCCCCGCTTTTTACACGATGTAGGTATTCTCCGTGGTGTCGAAGCCAACACGCTGAATGTGAAAGGGGAGATAGATTTACCACCTTCCTCTGACCAACATCTTGACTGGGTGATCGCGAGTTTCCATGAACCCGTATTCAAGCCCGCAACCGAAGCTGAGCATACTGCCGCTCTGATAAATGCGATTAAAAGCGGCAGGGTGGATGTTCTCGGTCACTTAGGCAACCCAAATTACCCATTCGATATGGAACAGGTGCTGCGCTGTGCTAAAGAGCACAATGTTGCGGTTGAAGTTAACAATACATCTTTGACAGGCAAAAGCCGTAAGGGTAGTGATTCCCGTTGTGATCGCATTGTCGAGCTGGGCAAAGAGATTGGTGTTTACTTCAGTACCGGATCTGATGCGCACTTCTGTGAAGAGATCTCTAAGTTAGATTTGGCGATTGCTTTGCTGGAAAAACACGGTGTGGAAGAAGAGAAGATACTCACTACGTCGACGAGCCGATTCTTGAACTTCTTATTGCTGAGAGGTAAGGCGAGGATTCCAGAGTTTAAGGATTTTTACTAAGTAAAATCCCAAACACATTAAACGAAGTATTTTCTTATACAGCCCTAAAACCCGCCAAGCTGCGGGTTTTATTCGTTTTGGGGAGGCGTAGAACAGACAACGCGACTGTCATATAAAGCGTGAAAAGAGGAATCAATGAAAAAGGGAACGAAGGCCATAATTCGAGAATATTATAGGCCGAGCGGGAATTTTATTGCTCTTAATCAGTCATAAGGTTATGAGCCGCTTTTTGTGTTCCGCTGTTCAATAACGAGCGATAACAGGCGAACAAGTAGGGACTGAGCTTCAGGAGACAGCAAGCGTGCAACGGCCATTAGATCATCCGCTGTTACGTGTTGAACGCCTCTTATATCCAATGCGATGTCGAGATCGGTCAAATGCAGAGAGCGCAGTATGGAGCGATATTGGGAAAGTTTCAGGTCGGATTCTCCACGCTCTATCCGTTGATACGTTTTCACACTCATCCCTGCGATGTTTGCCATTTGTTCACGGGAGAGGCCACTCGCTTTTCTTCTCGCAATCAGTGCTTCAATAATAGGGTCGACCTGCATGTGCTCTCCTGAAAGGACAGTTTTGACCTAAATAAAGCAAGAAGTGGACCAGTTTAACCATCTCATATTTACCTGTTTTGCAATCAGTATAAGAATAGCTATCTAATAAAAATGTACATATTTTAGTCAGTTATAAACTCAATGGAAAAGTATCAATCATACAAATCAATCGAGACAAAATCCTCAATTCGCAAAATGCAACGCATTTTAGATCAATTATTTAGCGAGCTTAATGAGCAGCATCGTGTCACTAAAGAAAATGTTGTCGCTTTGACTCGACAGTCTCAACAGAGGTTGATGAACTACAAAGAGCTTTATCTTCATAAAGAATCGATAGGTGAGGTAGAGTTGCAGATTGCGTATGAAAATATGAGTGTGACTGAGAAGCAGGTCGCGGATATGGGCGTTTCAGCATTAACTTATATCATCGGAGCGTTAGATAAAGCGTATTAATAGAATGGGCAAGCTAGCTTAGATTTAGACAGTTTGGATAACACCTAAAAGAAAGGATGCAAATGCTGGGGAACCACACCCAGCATTCGGACACTCATTTACCTATAGTTTCGAACCGTAAATCAGTGTTTAGAGGTATGTGAACCGAACAGTGTCGGTACGCAGCGAATAATAGCGATATTGTCCGATCTAGGCTACGCCCCTGGAATCTAACACCTTTACTTGAACTGTAAATTAATTTGTACAC
Source organism: Vibrio sp. JZG120 (assembly GCF_053890955.1). Lineage (NCBI taxonomy): Bacteria > Pseudomonadati > Pseudomonadota > Gammaproteobacteria > Vibrionales > Vibrionaceae > Vibrio > Vibrio sp. JZG120. The sequence goes on along the minus strand of NZ_JBSRRK010000001.1, from coordinate 1,186,484 downwards.
CCATCCAAAATTGAGCGGTTGAGCACGTTCTTACTCTCATTAGGCGATAAAAGACTGATTAGTGATGAAAATAACAACACATTTTAGGTGAATGAGGAGAGTTGTTAAAATATATCGCTATAAGATTGACCTTTTGCTTTTCAATCGTCCTGCTTATGCCTTACAATCTTTTCGAACCAAATCCATTCACAACGAATGGGGGTTGATGAATTAAGATGAACAATTTTGCTTCGAACCCAAAGTTGTGCGCATTTCATCAACGATGACATCGCCCAAAACGACTCTCAAGTGTTCATGTGCAATTGAATTAACCACCTTTTGCTGCATGTTTTCTTAGCCATATAGGGTTCTTGTAACCAAATTTTGGCTGAGTAGAGCGTTTTGTTGGGTGTGCTTTGGATGTAGCACAACTGGCGAGAAATAAACGGATTGAATTTAGAGGTATTAACCGTGAACCTAAAACTTGTCGGCAGTTCCTTGATCGTTGCAGGTACTGCTCTTGGCGCTGGTATGCTTGCTATACCAATGGTGCTTGCTCAATTTGGCCTCCTCTGGGGCACTCTTCTTATGTTATTTATCTGGGCTGGGACGACTTACGCTGCGCTGCTCCTTCTTGAGGCCAGTTGCAAAGTAGGCGGCGGCGCGAGCATGAATGCAATTGCTCGCGAAACGCTAGGTAAAGGTGGCCAGTTGGTAACCAACAGCTTGCTTTACGCCCTGTTAGTTTGTCTATTGATGGCTTATATCATTGGTGCGGGTGATCTCGTACAAAAAGTAACAGTCTCAATTGGGCTGCCAACATCTACGATCGCAAGCCAAGTCGGTTTTACTCTTTTAGTCGGTATCATTGTTTCGGCAGGTACAGGAGTTGTAGATAAGCTTAATCGCGGTTTGTTCCTAGGCATGATCGTGGCGTTGATCCTGACACTTTTTGCGCTTGCACCAAGCGTCTCGTTTGAGGGACTTGATGAAGTCGTGAGTGACGATAAGATGGCGCTAATTAAGACAAGCTCGGTGCTTTTCACCAGTTTCGGTTTTATGGTCGTGATCCCATCGCTTGTAACTTACAACAAAGAGGCGAGCAAAACACAACTGCGTAATATGATTATCGTGGGTTCAACTATTCCGCTTGTTTGTTACCTATTATGGTTGTTAGCAGTTGTCGGTAACCTACCACCTCATGAGCTTGTTCAATACTCCAATGTAACAGAGTTAATCTCGGTATTAGGTCAGCAATACGAAGGTTTGGAGTTTATCCTATCCATGTTCACTGGGTTAGCACTGCTAACGTCGTTCTTAGGTGTGGCAATGGCGCTATACGATCAAAATGCAGACTTACTGAAAGCAAGTAAGCCAGTGATTTTTGTTACTACTTTTGTGCTACCACTACTAGGTGCTGTGTTTGCGCCAGAACATTTCTTGGCTATTCTTAGCTACGCGGGGATTATTCTTGTGTTTCTCGCGGTCTTTGTCCCATTATCAATGACAATGAAAGTGCGTCGAGTGCCAGTAGAAGATGACAATATTTATGAAGCTGGTGGTGGCGTAATGGGAATGAGCATGATCTTCCTGTTCGGCTGTTTCTTGCTGTTTGCCCAAGCAGTATAAAATCACGCTAGCTGATTTAAAAACTGAGCCGCTCGTTGTATAACGGGCGGCTTTTTTGTATTCATAGCCGAATCCAGGCCACTCAAAGTCATCAGCATTTGTGATGTTTGACGTTTCTCTGATAATCACGATAAGCTTTGACCTTGTAGTAAAACTCCTTAGCGAAAGGCTGACATGTGCAGTGATTCACCTACCTATTATGTTGCTATTGATATTAATAAGAGGCTCTGTTGTGTCAAAGCAATTATCTTTTGCCATGGTTGGCGTTATATTGTCTTTAGGTGTGTTTAGTACAGAAGTGATGGCTGACCCGAAACATAGGCATGGTCATCGATATGATCACCATCATGAGTATCACCATCATCATAAACGCAAGCACAAGCATAAACATAAGTATAAACATCGTGACGTTATTTATGTGGAGTCTCGACGACCAAGACGCAGTTACTACTACCACGACCGAATTCCTCGTAATAGTACCTACATAAAGATTGGAGATTTCACCTATTTAAAAGTGGATGATCGTTATTATCGTCGCTCCAATGACCGCTATATCCATGTTGAATTCAACTAGAGTGGGAAAGGCAGCATAGCAAGCGTGATAACAGTTTTGAGTCGAGTGGCAACAACACTAAAAACTAGGCGTTCTAAGTCTAGATACCACTGCGATAGAGGTCTAAAAACAAAAACAGCGAGCATTGGCTCGCTGTTTTTGTTTAGGTGAAGACTAGACTGTAAATCGGTTTAATATTTGATCTTGTTTATGTACATCTTCTTGCTGTGCCTGCATAGCATCGTTAGTTCGATTTGCAGATTCGGCGACTTGAGTCGATAGGTCTTTAATATTCACCGTATTGTTGTTGATCTCCTCCGCAACTAAGCTTTGTTCTTCCGCCGCTGAGGCTATTTGTAAGTTCATATCAGAAATACGCTGAATCGCATCACGAATACGTTGTAGCGCGTTGTTTGCCAAGTCTGCTTTTTCTACGGCTTCTACAGCGCTACCCTTGCTTTGATGCATAGCATTTGCCACAGATGATGCGCCAGATTGCAGCTGCTCAATCATAGTACGAATTTCTGTTGTTGATTCTTGAGTTCGTTGCGCCAGTGTACGAACTTCATCAGCAACGACGGCGAAGCCTCGGCCAGATTCTCCCGCACGTGCAGCCTCGATTGCGGCATTCAGCGCGAGTAAGTTCGTTTGGTCCGCAATATCGTTGATGACTTTTAGAATCGTTTCGATGTTGGCGGTTGCAGATTCAAGCACTTGCACTTCTTCGACAGCAAGGTCAATGCTATCGGAAAGCATGTTGATCGTTTGTGTCGATTCACCGACCACAGAAGAGCCCTCAACCGTTGCTTGATCTGCTTCTTTGGCTGCACTCGCTGCGCCTTGCGCATTATTGGCAACTTCAGTCGCGGTAACAGACATCTCGTGCATCGCGGTGGCTAATTGTTCTAGCTCTTGTAGCTGAGTTTGAATAGCACCAGCCGAATCTTTTGCACCCTCAGCGGTGATTTGAGTGCCATTCAAAATTTGATCAGAAATACTCTTCGACTCAATAATTTGCTGTTGCAAGTTTTCCATGAACGTATTGAAGTTTGTAGCAAGCTCTGAGAATTCTTGGTCAGTATCAGTTTCAAGGCGCTGTGTAAGATCGCCTTTCCCTGACGCAACATCTTTAATCGCGTTGTTTAATGTGTCTAGCGGACGCATGAGTGTGCGAATGAGCAGAGTCAGTGCAATAACAGAAGCAATCACGGCAATGATTGAATAAATAATAGCGCTGTTGCGAAGCTCTCCTACGGCAGAGTAGGCGATAGCTTCATCAATAACTGAACCCACGTACCAGTTCTCGCCCGGGATGTGAGTCAAGTTAATCATATAACGATCGCCATCGATCTCAATGTGTTGCGTTGATTGTGTAAGATCAACTTGTGGTAGGTAGCTACCAACTTTTTCACCGTTGTATTTGCTTTGAGGGTGAGCAATGGTTGTTCCATCAGCGGTGACCAAAAATAAGTAACCAGCGTCAAACAGATTCACTTGGTTGACGAGGTCAGAAAGGGTAGTTAGCTCAAGGTCATAAAACATACCAGCTAAGAACTGGCCGTTTTCTTTTACTGGTGTGCCAACAGAGATGATGACGTTTTTTGAAGACGCATCGACGTATGGGTCTGTTACGACCAAATCGCCTTTGTTTTTAGCTGCGATGAACCAAGGACGTTGACGCGGATCGTAGTCTGGTCCTGCTTCCCAGCCGTCGTCATTTTCAATCACGAAGCCATTGCTTTCATAACCAAAGCCAATCGCAAGAAAGCTGGCTTTTGGTGTTGGTCGCTCAAGAATGTTCTGAACGTAGTTGTGTGAACTTGGATTAAGTTCGATAACTTCAGTAATAGAACGAGCGAGATCCTTTTTAGCATTCATTTCTGATTGCACGGTATTGCCAACACTGGTCAATATCTCGTTCACACTCGAGTCAATGTGCTCCTGCGTTTGGGAGCGGATCGTCATAACTTGTTGCGTCGACAGTAGTGACACGGTAATTAGCAGCAAAAATGACGAGGCTGTGACAACCTTATGTCTAAATTTCATGAGCTTTCCTCTGATTCTCCCGGTTGGCTTCACTATGCTTTCACCTCTTTTTGAACGGGCGAATTCGGCATCAAGAGAAACCTATTGTGTTTGGTTATCTTTTTTATCGACATCGTTGTCAAAAACATGAGTCTATTTGTTGTCTTTTTTAACCAAATTTAAACAAAACGGTAAGTTACGACAAAAACCGTGAGTTTGATCAGATTTGTGCGCTCTGTTAATGAAAACGTCATAATGAAAAGAATTGCGTAAAGCATAGTGATTCAGGTTGGCGTTATTGGTGAGATGAGAGCGACTTAACTGTCGTAAAAGGGGGCGTGATTGGAGCTGTTCGTTGTAAGTTATGAGCGTTTGTTAATTAAGTGATCTGAATAGAGCTGTAGATAGAGTTTTAGACATAAAAAAGGCCCCGACAATGCGGAGCCTTTGTTGATTGATGCTTTGATTTTAGAAAATCAGATGAGCAACACCAGCAATCACAGGTAATGTGATTAGCGTACGCAGAATGAAAATAACGAACAGTTCTACAATGTTTACTGGAATTTTGCTGCCTAGTAGTAGGGCGCCAACTTCTGACATGTAGATAAGCTGAGTTACTGACATTGCTGCAATAACAAAACGTGTCATTTCATTATCAATTGATGCCGCTAAAATTGCTGGAATAAACATATCCGCAAAGCCAACAACAATAGTCTGTGATGCGGCGACAGCTTCTGGAATTTGCAGTAGCTCTAGGTATGGAATGAATGGCTGACCTAGAATTTCAAATACAGGAGTGTACTCTGCAATCACTAATGCCACGGTACCCAGACCCATAACCACAGGCAGTACACCAAACACCATGTCGATTGCGTTATGTACGCCTTCTTTAAATACAGACTGAGCAGATGTTACCTGACCCGCGCGCTTAAGTGCTAGATCCATACCCCATGAGAATGTGGTGTGGCCTTCTGGTACGGCGTCAGCATCTTTATCTGGGTTGCTGCCATCAATGTAGCGATCTTTCTTCAGGCTTAGCGGCGGTAAGCGAGGAATGATAACCGCAGCGACAATACCTGCTAAACAGATTGCGCCGTAGAAAGGTAGGAACAGATGCTCTAACTGTACCTGAGCGATAACCACTAAGCTAAACGTGATCGATACTGCTGAGAACGTTGTCCCGACAACAGCGGCTTCACGCTGAGTATAGAACTTATTTTCGTACTGTTTGCTGGTTAGCAAGATACCAACACTGCCGTCGCCTAACCAAGACGCCATACAGTCAATTGCGCTACGGCCAGGCAGGTTGAATACCGGGCGCATTATTTTACTCAGTAACGCGCCAAACAGCTCAAGAAGACCAAAGTTCAGAAGAAGCGGAAGGAGTAGGCCCGCAAAAATGAACACCGCAAACAAAGTTGGTAGAAGACCGGTAAGAACAAGGCCTCCTGTATTTTCTTCCCAAATCGCTTTTGGACCCACTTGGAAGAATGTCATTAATACGGCTGCACCACCGATTAAGCGAACAATAAGCCAAAGTGGCGATGGATTGAAAAGACCGTTTAAAAATCCATTACGTAAAATCGCTGCAGGCTTGAAAATTTTGCAAAGAACAGAAGCGACTGCCATGAAAGCGATGATACTGGTGACGATAGCGATCAAGGTATCGCCTAATACTGCCGGGATGACTTTTGCCATAACCGCAACAGGGATAGTTAGGCCGCCATCGTATGAGATCGGAGCCATAAAGAGTAGAAGACCGATAAGGGAAGGGATGAAAAACATCCAAAAGTTGCCCTTAGGTGCTTCAGTAGCATTAGTGGTATTATGCATAGTTGTCTCGTGTTACTACTAGTCAATACTTGCCATTTCCATGACATAAATATTCACTAAACATCCGTATTTAATCACAGTTTTGCGGAGGGTACCCGCAAACTGCATCCATTGCAATACTATTCATTAAATACATCTAGTTATTCAGCCGATTTGTCGGGTAATTGGTCAAATAACGTATAAGTGTATACGAATATGTTGCTTGTGTTAGAAAATTGTAGCACGGAGCGAGGGCAGCGCAGAGAATTATGGGGCGCATTGTGACTGGAATAATAAAACGGTAAACAAATGTGACTTTGATCTAACTAACTTTTTGCCGGAAGCCCTGTTAGCCCTAGCTGTTATAAGGTTTTTTAGCTGCGTTACAACACGATAAAACGTTTATTATGATGTGCAGCGGTGAGAAAGTTGAGCTACAACCGATTGAAGCATTCGGCCTCAATCGGTTCGAGATTTTATGCTTTTTGTTGGCGACTAAGCACGTAAAGGTAACTCCAGTAGATCAGAGCCGTAGCGAAAGCCAATATTGCAGGGAAAACGAGCGTATATAATCCATACACCACGAATAGTGCGGCTCCTGCGACCCCGCCCAGCAAGAATCCGAAGAAAATGAATAGGAATAGCTTTGCTTTACGTCGATCAAATTGACGACCTCTTAAGCTTTCTCCAATCATAATCCCCAGATCGGTGATGATCCCAGTCATATGTGTGGTTCTGACTACTGCGCCGCTGAATGTAGTGATCATTGCGTTTTGTAATCCACATGCTGCTGACGCTAGATATTGGCCGTACAAATCCCCTTGCACCAAAAAGCCCAAACTGAGTAGGAGCAAGCTCCCTTCTATGCACAGTGCAACACCATATCTTCGCCCTAGTTTTAACGCACTGCTCTCAATAAAAAAGCCGCTAAAGGCAGCACCGATCAAAAAGCTAAATACGATGAAGAGCAGGTGAATGGAGCTATCCACACCTGTTAGCAAGCTGTTCCCTAGCTGAGTTACGGTTCCCGAAAGATGTGTTATCGCTTGATGTTGAAAGCCGAGAAGACCAACGGCATTGACGCAGCCCGCGAGAAGGGCAAGTAGAAACGCGCCATATTCCACCCAACGAGGAAGTCTGGAAATCACAATAAAACCCCACCAAATGTTAGGAGCCGATTATAACGCTCACACCGCGTTACGAAACCCCTTACAGTAAAACTCGGTTGATCATTCTCAAAAAAATCTCATTTATCGAGCTTTTGCTTTGACCATGATAACGACATAGAGGGGGATTTCCCCTACCTGATGTGTTCCATTGTACATTCGAAACTCACCCATCCATGTTTCCTCTGTTCATAGATTGAAACCGTTGGTTGGTGGAACTCTTTATCAGTAAAAAGACCGACGGGAATGATCATGATTTCAGGAAATGTAGAGACCAATAAGCGCATTGTCGTGCCGCAAGAAGGGCAAAACTCATACTGAACCTCGCTGCCATCATCCCCCATTCGGGTATAGCAGGTGACTTCACCGTTTAAGGTTACGTGCTCTTTATCAAAGCGAGCCTGTACCCCAAACACACTGCCTGTCCGCTTTTGGCATTCAAAACAATGGCAGACAGATGTACGGATGGGTTCTCCCTTACAACGGATCTCAACTAAACCGCAGGCGCATTCGCATGTATGAATGGTTGTTGTCATCGTGATTACCTATTCTTCCCAATACACCAATGAATTTGGAACACTGAGAGCAGTGTCAGTGGCCAGTTATGAAATCTGGGCTTGAAAATCATTTGGATACAGTCAGTTTAGTTTAATTTTGAAACCCTTGAAGGGATGAAATCATTTGGGTATACAATGCTATACTCGCTTTTTCATTTATACCTTTAAACAAGGAAGTCTTCATGGCTCACAAAAGAATCCTGCCGATACCACTTATTCTTCTTATTCCGATCGTATTATTGGTCGTGGTTGTGATCGCGGGTGTTTATCGCTTTAGTTTGTCTGATGAAGAGATCATGGCTAAGTTCCCTCAATCGGAAGCAGAAACCAATGTTATTGTGCAAGAGACGCTGGGAATTACTTCACGCAACCCATGGACGATTCAAGTACCAGAGCAGGGAGCGGTCACTTTTCTTGATGAGTGGGATAAAGAAAACGGCTATTTGATAGGCGATTATGATGCAGGTGCGACAAAAGGTCAGGTACTCGTTCCAACTGCGTTTATTAGTCAGCGTGAGATTGAGAGTGTTTCATGGATTGCTGCACCGATGATTGTAACGACACAAGGTAGCGGTTCGTTTAACTATGTTGGCTTGTTCAAGTTTGACCCCGTGCCGAGCCGAGTTGTCCTTTTAGACAGTATTTTTGTCGGTGACCGCGTTAAATTTACCCAAATTACATGGGAAAGTGATGCCATTATCACGCTTTCATATTTAGCGCATGGTGACGATCAAGCAATGGCAGATACGCCAAATCAATTAAATTCATCCACATTAAAGCGTGTAGGGAATAACTTACATATGCAACAGTGATGAATTTTTTTTGAGTTCTGTAAAAATTCAGTGTTTTCTGCGCTAGATCTCGAAATTTCATAGTGATTTCTTATACGGGAATGCATAAGCTATGAGCCTTGTTTGAAAGGAGATAGTAATTCCCGTGTCTACAAATGAAATTACAAGACGGTTGCCGAATCTGACAAGTCGTAGAGCGCTGCTGTTATACTCCTTGCCAGTTTTAGTTGCGATTGGTGTTTCTCACTCTCTCAAAGAGTCATCTTTAACCAAAACCATCGCATTGAACCTGCCTGAATCTCAGGTCGTTGAAAAAATTCTTGATGCGACAACTGCCGAAGTTGTCACTCCCCCGAACTTCGAATATCAAATCCAAGCAGGTGACAACCTAAGCACTATTTTTAGCCAGCTCGGTTTCGGTTACAGCTCGTTAATGAAAGTAATGGAAACGGATTTGAACTACCTTGCACTTGATACACTAAAGCCGGGCAATACGCTCCGTTTTTGGCGTGATGATGCGACAGGTGAGTTAGAGAAAATGGAACTGCAATTTTCTATTGCAGATAAAGTGGTCTACCAACTAAATAGTGATGGTAGCTATGACTTTACCGATATCTCGATTCCTGGCGTGTGGCGCCAAGAACCATTGGTTGGTGTTATTCAAGGCAGTTTCTCTTCTTCTGCAAGTCGACTAGGTCTAACGTCGGCAGAAGTGAGTCAAGTTGTGAGCTTACTCAAAGAACAGCTCAACTTTGGGCGTGATCTTCGTGCAGGTGATCGATTTGAAGTCGTTCGTCGTTCGCAAAGCATCAATGGTGTGCCAACGGGCAAGAACGAAATTGAGGCGATTAAGATCTACAATCGCGGACGTGAAATCACGGCTTACCTTCATACCGATGGTCAATTCTACAATGCTAAAGGCGAGAGCTTGCAACGCGCATTCCAGCGTTATCCTGTAAGTAGCCGTTGGCGTATCAGTTCTGGCTTCAATCCTAATCGTTTACATCCAGTAACGGGGCGTGTCGCACCGCACAACGGTACTGACTTTGCCGTGCCAACCGGTACACCAGTCGTTTCTACTGGTGACGGTACAGTAATCATGACTCGTAAACACCCTTATGCGGGTAACTACGTGGTTGTTGAGCACGGCAGCAAATACAAAACCCGTTACTTACACCTAAGTAAGATCCTGGTTAAGAAAGGGCAAAAGGTTTCTCGAGGCCAGCGTATCGGTCTTTCCGGTAAAACAGGTCGAGTGACAGGGCCACACCTTCACTATGAATTGATTGAATACGGCCGTCCAGTTAACGCTATGCGAGCAAACATCCCAATGGCGAGCTCTGTTCCTAAGAAAGAGATGGCAACCTTTGTCGCGAACAGAGATGAAATGGATAAGCTATTACGCGATAAAGAGAAAGCAGTGCTGTAACAAAGTACTTCGCTCAAAAAATAAAAAGAGACTAAGCATAGCTTGGTCTCTTTTACTTTGTGCATTAACTAGATTTACATTCCATGACCGTCGCTTGTTTAGAGCTCTTAGGCGCTCCGCACTTCACGTTCATTTATCAGGTGTACGATTTCATCAACACTGTGTGGGCGAGAGTAGAAATAGCCTTGAATGTAGTGGCAGCCCATTTCAATTAATTTTTGTAATGCTCTATCGTCTTCTACGCCTTCGGCAATCAAATCCACATCAAGCAGTTCTGCTAATTGTGCTATCAAAAACACCACTTGTTCAGAGGTTGTATTTGAGAGCATGTTTTGAACGAAGGTTGCATCGATTTTAATGCTATCAATCGGATAATTGTGTATATAGTTCAAGCTTGAGTAGCCAGTACCAAAATCATCCAACGCGACCTTAAAACCTAAGTACCGCAATGAGTTAAGTACCATCTGTTCACGGCCACTTTGCGAGAGTAAAACGGTCTCGGTGAGCTCTATAACAAAGTCTTTTGCTTCATGCTGATACTTTTCAACCATGTTAGTTAGGTGGTTAATATAGCGGTTAGAGTCGACCAGCTCATACGCAGAGCAATTGATAGAGAGTTTAACTTTGTATCCTAAGTTGGCCTCTAGCTCTTGTTTTGCGATACATGCGAGCTCAATAATACGTTCACCCAACTCGATAATCAGGCCTGATTGTTCGGCAGCTTCAATGAATTCCGCAGGGGAGATGTTTCCGTAAACATTGCTGTTCCAGCGGGCTAGGATTTCAAAGTAATTCCAGCGATCGCTTGTGATATCTACGATTGGCTGAACAACGACATACAACTCTTCGCTATCATGTATGTCAGCGCTAAGTTGAATGCGCATAGCTTCAATAAGCTGCGTTCTACGGTGATAAAGGGCGCTAAGGTGTGTGTCGTAATGCTGAATTCGTGTATCGCGATGTTTTTTACAGTCTTTGAGAGCGAGACTGGCATTCAAAATTAGCTCATCGCTGTTCAACATATGTACTGGTGCGCGCGCGATACCAATACTAACAGTGAAAGAAATTCGGTTAGATTTGTCGCTGTAGCCGCTTTCAATTTTGTCGAGTACTTCCTGACACACGGCGACAGGATCTTCGTCGTAAGTAATGAAGGCGAATTCATCTCCTGCTACACGAAAAGCGTTGTTTGGCGATGACAAGCTTTGTTGAATGGCGTTCGCCGTAAACTTAATGATTTGGTCGCCGATGTAGTTTCCGTTGATATCATTGATCGATTTAAAGTTATCGATGTCTAGGTAAGCCAAACTGAATGGACGAGTGGCCTGTTGCGTCAATGTCTCCAAGGTATCAGCTAAACAGCTACGGTTGAGCAGTCCAGTTAGGTTATCATGCGATACTTCATAGCTAAGCTGATTAAGAAGCTTATCTGAACGTTCACTGACCCACTTTTCACGTAAGCTGTGAATAATGACATTGGCATAAAAGCGGTGGAAGTCGAGGATATCTTGCGCTTCCTTAGCGTGGATGCTTCGGGTAAACGTAGACAATAAAATTCCCAGAACCTCGCCATTTTGTGTCTTCAATGGCAGGCCAATGTAAGCCTGAATGCCATCCTCTTGAAACATCTGATCTTCAGGAAAGCGTTTGTAAACTTGGTCCTGATAGAAAATATGTTCGCCAATGTCTTTTGCCACTTTTTCACAGGGGGTGCCTGAAAGGTGGTAGCTTAGATTGTCTGTAATTTTTCCATTGCTAGCGAAGGAGATGGTATGAGCCGAATGCTGAAGATGCGCAACTTCTACAACGCAAGTGCAATGGCTCTGCAATTGTTGATGAATATCTAACGTGACTCGGTTTAGCTGAGCCGTGCCGTTTAGCTTCAATATTTCATCAATTTTGTGGAAACTGATTTGTACCTGACCCATTGAGCATTTCACCTAGCGTTGTGATTACCATATCGTGTGAGACACGAAGAATTATTATTTGATATGCATCAAATAAACTATCGGTTACTAAGGCGAATTTTTCAAATTTTGTGAACGAACAAATCATTATTTTCATGTTTTTATGCTTGAACCTTTTAAAGGTATAGCGATAAAAACGCTAAGCTAGGCGCGCTTCTCCTCTTCTAATCGCGATTTGAGATAATCGAGGAACAGCTTAGTTCGGGTATGCTGATAATCCAGCTTTGGATAGTAGGCATATACAGTGGCTTTATCCGCTGTGATATCGGGCAAGATAGGCACTAAAGCTCCGGATTTGAGATCATCTTTGATCATGACGTTATTCGTCATCAGAATACCCATGCCTCTTTTGGCACCATGAAACAGCGCTTCTGGGTTGGTCGTGGCAAAGTTACCGGACAAGCTGATACGTTTGCCTCGATTGGTTTTGATTTCTCGTGAGGGCTTTTCACCCCAAATCAGGACATTATGCTCTGTCAGATCCTCAACGCATTGTGGGGTGCCATATTTTTTTAGGTAACTAGGCGCGGCGTAAAACTGGGCTTTATGTTCGAAAAGTGCGGTGGCTTTGAAACTTAGCGAATTAAGTTGCTCTAATTCCCGGCTAATAAACAGGTCTAAGCTTAGCTCTGGCAATTGGCCCGGTAGCGTTGTCGTTAATTGAAGCGTAATGTCTGGATATTTCTCAAGAAAATCATCTAGGTAATGCACCAAAAACTTAGAACCAACCGCCAGTGTCGCGCCAATTTTCAATAACCCCGCTGGTGATTGATTGACTGAGCGAGTTTCATCTAATACTGATTGCCATGAATCCAACTGATTTTTTGCTCGTTGATAAAACAGCGCACCAGCTTCGGTTTGGCTAATAGAGCGGGTCGTGCGTTTAAGTAGCTGAACGCCAATTTTATCTTCTAGCCATTGAACTCGTTTACTGATAGCTGAGCTGGTGGTATTGAGTTTCCGCGCTGCAGCATTAAAGCTACCTTCTTCGACCACACGAATATAACTCTTCACGCTTTGAATCCAGTCCATTGTGTCTCCTTGGGAATTAATTCCTTTCCAACTTAGCTGATTATCATCTTTGAGTATCAAATATACACTGTTTGCCATCAATCTGTCACAAAGTAGGAGGAACGTTTGCGTAAAACACCATTGTTATTAGCGATGATGATCATTGCCACAGGCCAAGTTGGCGTTAGTATTTATCTTCCTTCTTTACCATTGATTGGTCATGACTTGAATTTGCCGCAACATTCGATTCAGAATCTCGTCACACTATTTCTCGTTGGTTTCGGTATCTCTCAGCTTTTTTATGGCCCATTGTCTGATGCGATTGGTCGTCGACCAGTATTTATTCTGGGCCAAAGTGTGTACCTAGTTGGTACGGTTATTTGTATCGCCTTTTCGGACAACATTATTGCTCTTGAAGCGGGGCGGTTACTTCAAGGTTTGGGAGCGGGCAGTGCCTCGGTGCTTGGTCGCTCCGTATTGCGTGACAGTTATGACGGTATGCAATTAACCAAAGCGCTATCTTATATTTCAGTCACGGCATCTGTGATGCCAATTATTGCTCCGCTGTTTGGTGGTTGGATTGCTTTTCACCTGAGCTGGCATGCTGTCTTTGTGTTTGTGCTGATTTACTTAATGGCAATTTTTACGCTTGGTTTATTGGTGCTGCCAGAAACGCTGCCTTACCCGAAGCGAAAATTTAAAGTAGGCCAGGTGAGTGCAAATTATTTGCGCCTGTTAACGAATACTCAAGTGATTGGTAGTGCGAGCTACAACTGGCTTAGTTATTTGTCGGCTCTGGTAACGCTTTCCTTGTATCCATTTTTAATGCAACAAGAGTTAGGCTTAACGGCGGCAGATTACGGTTCTTTGATGATCATACCGTCAGTTGGTTTGCTGACGGGCAGCTTGGTGCTTAATTTGATCAACGCTCGTTACAAAGCTCAGCAAATCTTGCTGATGAGTTTCGCGATTGTTGCTATTGCTGGCTTCATATTGTTGGTTACACCCTTCAGTGTATTTTCATTACTAGTGGCATTTACGTGTTTAAGTTTTGCCCAAGGCATGTCGTTTCCGGTATCAATTAGTTTGTTGCTGTCGCCACATAAGCAACAGGCCGGAGCGGTTTCTGCGCTATCTGGATCAATTCAAATGTGTTTAGCCGGGTTGTTTGGCGGATACTTGGTAGATTCTTGCGTCACGAATCAAAGCCAACTCGGGGTGTTTTATTTGTTTATTGCGTTACTTTCTTGTTGTGTGCTTGCATTGAGTCAATTTCGTAAAGTACCCAAAGGGACGATTCAAGCAGAAACTTCCACCTGAATATACTTGCAACGAAAGAGGCAGCTTTCTAAAATGCGCTGCTAAATTAAGTCAGGATCATTGTGTATATTGAATGACTCAGTTTGAGAGGAAGAGGGCAATGCCTGATGCTCCTCTCAAGCTTGGGGATACATTTCTGCCCAAATGACTATCCGATCTCTAATCGTTAGGTGAAAGAATGCAACAAAACGAATTTGAAACACTGGTAAAAGAAATTACTCAGCAAGAAAGCATGCCAAAGGCACTCGAAGTCTTGAAGGCGTGTGAGGAAGAAGAAGTTGCACAAGCGGCACAATCCCTAACGGGTCAGTTTGGTCTTGCAGAAGTTGATGGCGAGAAACGTATTTACCATATTACCACTCAAGAAGACGAGTCCGGGGAAGAGCAAGAATACGTGGAGCACGTCATGAATGAAGGCGATCACTTGATCAAATTTGCTGCGTGGTTCTTTGAAACATTCTTTGAAATCAAACAGAAAGATACGTACGTCGCAGCGGGTAAAACATACCAGCAACCTAAGCGATAGGCGCCCGTTTCGAAAAAGTAATCAGAACTAACCTGAAAGTTAATTACAAAATAAATGTGACGCCAGTCTTGTTTTTATCTAATTGTGGTGTAAAATTACAACATAGTTAAGTCAATACATTCAGGAGAAGGTCATGGGTAACGAACTTGGTGGTGCTTATATTGGCCAGATGATTGCAAAAGACGCGATGCACAAAGCGCTTTACGGTAAAGCGAAGAAGAAAAAAGCTTCTGTTTTTGCTCGTGTTATGAAAAAACTGGCGAAATAATTTAAAAAGCCTTGATTGAAGAATCAGGGCTTTTTGCTTTTATCTGTCTTGTTTTTAGTGGCAGCCTACATATTGAACAACATTGGTAAACCACTACTCAAAGACGGATGGCATTTGAATCAAACGCTAAGCGGATTGGCTTGGTATCTCCACGACATTATTAGGCACTTTATCTAGCCCCTTTGCTGCTAACCACTTTTCTAAATCGTCAGCGCCTCCAACATACTTTCCATCCAACCAGATCTGCGGCACTGTTACCGGCGTTTTTTCTCCAATGATGGCTTTTACTTCGGGGATCATGCGATACAAAGCGGCGCTGTCTTTAACCACGTCATGATACTCGTGTTGAACACCAGCATCGTCAAGTAGTTGTTTCGCTTTGACACAGTAAGGGCAGGTGGCTTTACCATAAACAATGTTGCCTTTTAGCTCATCGCGTTTGACCCATTCAGCGATAACTGATTGCACAAGCACGCCCCGGTTTAGCGCTTCTCCTTGGCTGACCACTTTTCCTTCGACAATAAGAATCGGTGCATGCCAGGCCCCTGCTTTTAATGGTTCCCACCAATGTGATAACCAATCTTTTACTTCCAGTTCAACGGGGACATCAGCGAGTTCGTTTTTAAAAGTATCCGTCAAAATATCTTTAGTTAACGTACATTCACCACAAGGAATATTGACTTTGAATGGACCCCAACTACCAGCCCAGCGGTACAGTGTAATTTTGATTGGTTGACTCATATGGTGTTCCTCATTTCCTTTCCTGAAAATATAGAACCTTGAAATTAGACTTTTCTTTCAACTAGCTTTGTCTTTTTCGATTCCCAGTGCGTAATAAACGCAATGGAGGCAATAATAATCGCGGCGCCTAGCCATAAACGACCAGGTGGTACCCAGCCAAACACCAACCAGCCAGCAACGACATTCAAAGGCAGTTTTGCGTGATCAAATGGTTGCACAAACGAGGCGTCTGCAATTGCGTACGCTTTAACGATAGCCCATTGAGCGAGTGCAGTAAGCGCGCCTGCGGCTAAAAGTACGCCCCATATCGTCCAGGTATTTGGCATAGTAAATGTCGGTATTGCCAATAAGATATTAAACGGCGTTATCAGCAGTAATAAATAGACAACCATGGTTGAGGGCGGATCGTTGACCGACATTTTCTTTACCATCAGAGAATACGCTGCCCAGAAAAATGCGGCGCCAACAGGAAGCAGGGTCGCCCATGTAAATGAATCTGCCCACGGCTCAAGAATGATCATAGCACCAACGAACCCTGTTAATGTCGCTAACCAGCGTGCAGTACCTACTTTCTCTTTGAGTAACAAGCCAGATCCAACCGTTGCAAATAATGGAGAGGTCATCAGCAGCGCAATGCCTTGCCAAATCGGAACTGGATAAGCGAGTGCCCAAAGCCAAAGCTGAATCCCGATAACAGAGAGAAAAATACGGAAGGTATGCCAACCAAAGTGTTGGGTTCTTAGTGAGCGTCTAATTCCAAGTGTACGCAGATAGGGCAGAATGACAAATAAGGCAATAGCGTATTGGAATAATGCGAATGTGGTGGAAGAGACACCAAAGTTGATGCTAGCAATTTGGGCGAAGCTGTTCACTATGGCGAATGCCAAGCCAGCTGTTAGCATCCAGGACGCACCTTGAACAGGATGATGATTCAATTGAAAAATTCCAGTTTGATAGAGGTGGCGGGATCATACGTCCTATTGTTTTTCGCGCCAATAAAAAAATGCCTCCCAGAGGGAGGCGACATTACCAATTCAAAGGACGTGCCTGTTATAACAGGTACAAAGAACGAGAAGCACAAACGCTGCCATGCATTTGCATAATTGGTATTGCAGAACGCGTGCCAGTTTTTATCTATTTGATTTTAATTGTCTTTTTTATTTTAGTTCGGTTGGCTATTAGGAGAAATGCACTAACTTAGTGACAAATCGCATTAAAAGAGGGCAGAGGCAGGAGTCACTACGCTCGTTTTTCATTGCAGAGCGACGTTTGGATAGTGTGAAAACTTATTGAGTTATGTTGGGTTACACAAAAAATGGCCAGCAAGCATGCTGGCCAAGTGGACTCGCTCTTAGGACAAGAGTGAATTAGAAATCGTAACGTACGCCTAGGCGCAGTGTATCTTCGCCTTCTGTTACTAGACCTGTTGTTGCATCTTTTGCTTCATCAAGTTGGTTGATGTAGTAAGACAGGTAAGTACGGAAGTTGCTGTTTAGTTTGTAGTAACCAACAAGCTCGATACCTTCAACGGTGTCGTACTTTGAACCGTTGTCTGGATCATTCTCTTGAGCTGTGTATAGCGCAGCAAGTGTCACTTTGCTCGCTACTTTGTAGCTTGCGACTAGCTCGTAAGCCGTAAAGTCTTCAGCGTCAGTCAATGAACCTTGAGAGTAAGTACCTGCTAGGTAAAGGTTATCCATCGAGTAAGCGATACCACCTAGAATTTGATCTTCAGAGTTGTCTTTATCTACGTCGCCACCAGAATATGCAAGACCGAGGTCTAGGCCCATTGGCAGTGAGTACATTCCAGAGATGCCGTATTTATCTTCGTTATCACTAGAGTTTGCTTGGTAGGTTGCTTGCAGTTGTAGCGCATCAAACGCACCACGGTATGCGAAAACGCTGTCTTGCTTATCAGAAGAGGAATCGATAACTTGCTGAACACCAGAGAACTCAGTGATATCCGTCATGTCAGAGATGATGACTGCAGCCATGTCTTGACGACCTACAGAGAAAGCACCGATATCAGAGTCGACACCCGCATACATGTAGCGGTTTTTGAATTCACTCTTGCCCGTTTTTTGTTCGGCTTCGTAAACACCGAATGCAGAAAGGCCATTGCCGATGTCCGTTTTACCTTTTAGATTAAGACGAGCGCGGCTTTTATCTTCCATTGAGCCTTCAACTTCAGCACCACCTGAACCGATGAAGTCACCACGGAACTCAACGCGGCCGCCAACTTTTAATTCAGTACCGTCGTTTTTGTATACTGTTGCTGCGAATGATGGTGCTGATACCAATGCTGTAAGAATTGCAGTAGTTAGTGCTGCCTTTTTCATTTTCTTATTACCCTAGTTGTAATCGATGGGCTTTCTTGCCCGATGTGTTGATGACGCTAAGGTAAACGCTGAAAATGAAAGATAGATTTCTGTTAAGTTATGATTTGATTGCACTTTTATTGCTGGCGAGAATAAGTGCCCCTTCTTATATCTCTTATAAAAAGAAAGGTTTTATCTTTTTTGAGGTTTTTCTGCCTTCTATTGGAGACCGTGCTTTTTTCAAAAAGTTCCTGAACCTATTTTTGTTCCAAAATGTAAGTAAATATTTCATTTTGACGGGAAAGTTATTTTCAAAAGTTGGGGTTCATCAAGTATTTGTGAGCACTATCTCGTTAAAGCATTTCTTTTTGTAAGGTTTTTACGCCTGGATTTTTTTTCGGATAAGTAAACGTTTGCTTTTTAGTTTTTTGCTGAGAATTTTTCACTCGGTTATCAGGAACTAATCAAATAAAGTGTCGGCAGTTGTTACACAAAGGTAAATCCATTCTGGCGGAAAAGATGCCCCAGAGGGCCTTTGTATTCCTTTCTGTGTTCATCATTTCGTTTTACGAAAGTGAATCAGAGCTGGGTCTAAAACTGACTAACCAACTAATAAGTAATGGATTTAGAAATGAATAAAAAATTATTAGCAGCGGCAATCGCAGCAGCAACTTTCGGCACTCAAGCAGTGGCAGTGGAACTTTATAATAACGATGGCACAACATTTTCGATGGGCGGCCACGTTTCTGTTAACTTAAATGGTTCAGAGCAAGGTGACACGGATGTTGGTACTAACTCTCCTCGTATCAATATCTCTGCGACACAAGATTTAGGCAATGGCTTCACCGCAGACGCACGTGGTGAATGGGCTCTAAACTACTTAGATGGCGGTGAAGAGTCGTTTAAAACTCGTCTAGGTTACTTAGGTTTAACACATGAGGTTTACGGTCGTGCAGTAGGTGGTACGCAATGGTCACCTTACTATGATGTAGCAGGCATCGCGGATATGCCAATTGCGTTTGCGAATGACTTCATTTACGACGATCACGGAAACCTAGGCACTGGTCGTGCGGATAAAATGCTGTCTTATCGAAATGGCTTTGATTTAGGCGAAGCAGGTGCAATTAACGTTGGTCTTGGATGGCAAGGCGCAAATGATGAATACACGCGTAACGACGCAGGTACTATCACTGGTGGTCTTAAATACGATGACCGCATGCAAGTTGCGCTTTCTTACGCAATCATGGGCGCGAAAATTGGCTACTCATACAACGGTGGTGACTTCCAACACCCTGCTTACACAGGTAAACACACCGCGGAATCACATGTTGTGTCTGCATCTTACGGCGCTTACGGTCAAGGTCTGTTCCTTGCCGCGGTATATGGTTCAAATGAAAATATGAACTTCAGTGTAAATGGCGACCGTTTGGCGGAAAGTGATGCGTACGAAGCGATCATCGCATACGCTCTAGCGAACAGCTTAAACTTGAGCGTTAACTACGAGATGGTTGAAGGTAAAGAGTTCAAAAATTCTAAAACAGAAACCGCTCGTGAGGAAATGGCACTGCAGGCAGAGTACAACTTCACGCCTAAATTTGTTGGTTACGCGGGTTACCAGTTTGACCTAAATGATGACCATGGTCGTGAAACTGATGACAAATGGGCGATAGGTGCTCGTTACTACCTATAATAGGATTTAGCGAGAACAATCATTCACCCTTATTGATTTAAAGCCAGCCTCGTGCTGGCTTTTTTGTCTATTTGTTTTGTAAATACCGTGATGTTTCAATTAGATGATACAAAACTCAAAACGGGGTGAATGTCTTATTTTTCACACTAGAGGATGGGATTTAGTGTCGTTAAGTCAATAGGTTAGATTATGATGAGGTTTTTGTTTTGCAGGGAAGAGCGATGAGCGTTATTCAAGTTGAAGAAAAGAAAGTAGAAGTGGGTAAAGTGCTTTGTGTTGGGCGAAATTACGTTGAACATATTCATGAGCTTGATAATGCGATACCTGAGCAAATGGTGGTATTTAATAAACCCGCGACTTCCGTATCGACGACTCTGCGTTCATTTCATCAAGAGCCTCTTCATTACGAGGCTGAAATCTGTTTTCTGATCAAAGATGGACGCTATTCAGCGGTCGGTTTGGGATTGGATCTGACCAAGCGCGGTTTGCAGTCTTCACTTAAACAACAAGGGTTGCCCTGGGAGCGTGCTAAAGCGTTTGATGGCTCCGCAGTGTTTAGTCGATTTGTCTCTTTGGATAACATTGATATTAATGATCTTAACCTAGAGCTCTTGATTAACTGCGTTCGTGTACAAAAAGGTCACGTTAACCAGATGCTCTATCCGCCGCTAACCATTTTGGATGAATTAACGAGTTACACAACACTTCAAGATGGCGATGTGGTAATGACCGGCACACCAAAAGGAGTTGGTGAGGTGCATCAAGGTGACATCTTCCTTGGACGATTAAAGTGTGGTGATGTCACCCTGTTGGAGATTGAGTGGGTGGCGAATTAAAGCCAAATTCGCAGAACGAGAAATACCACCATGCTGATCACCGTCGTTAAAAGAACATTTTTAGTAAAGTACGCGATTAACGCAGCCAGCAAGGCAGCCAATAAAAATGGGTTGTGCACATTCACGCTGAGTGCTCCATCGGGAATGAAAACGATAGGCGCCCAGATCGCAGTGAGTACCGCAGGGCTGGCGTAGTTGAGCACTTTTTGTGTACGTGTCCCTAATCGCAGTGGTAGCTTGGGTTCTAAAAACAAGTAGCGGCTGGTGAAAACAAGTACCGTCATCAGTAAAATAGACAACATGATCATTAGTGTTTCTCCTGTACTTGTTCCACAAAGTAGCCTGTAAGCATGGCTAAAATGCTCGAAATCATCAAACTTCCTTCTACTTGGTAATAGGTTAGGGCGACCGAGCTCACTAATGCCACGACAACACTCGCGAGCACCGCCATATTTTTAATAGTCGGAACTACAATTGCGATAAAAGTCGCGGCCACAGCAAATTCCAATCCCATTTCGTTCAGTTCAGGGATCAGGCTTCCCGCAATAATGCCCGTCAATGTCGCGATATTCCAAAACAGGTAAAAACTCAAACCAGCCCCAAGCGCATACCAGCGATTAAATTGTTTATCGGAATGATGACCTACAATCGCAAACAGCTCATCAGTGAGTAAGAATCCGAGTGATAACCGCCATTTAAGAGGAAGTGGTGCAATTTTACTGCGCATCGATACACTGTAGAGGAAGTGTCGAGAGGTGATAAAAAACGTTGTTAGTAACATGGTTACTAGGCCTGCCCCCGATTTAATCATCCCCATCGCGACGAGCTGCGCGGAACCTGCGAACAGAATGGCGGATAGTGCTTGTCCTTCCAAAGGGTGAAGCCCAGTATCAATCGCGAATGAGCCTGCGAGCAAACCCCAAGGTAACACCGCGATACTCAGTGGCATCATCGCAAGTGTGCCTTGCCAAAATAGCGTGGCTTTTGATTCTTCTTGTAACGGCAAAGTATGGTCCATAGTTTCTTCTTAGTTATTCCTAAATCAGGCTACCAAGATAGCTCGGTAGTCGCATAACGCCTTGTACAATATTGCTGCTTTAGCTGTGACGGACGTATTGGCCGGGAGTGACGCCCATGGCTTTTTTAAAGTGTCGATGCAGATGGCTTTGATCATGGAAGCCACATTCTTGTGCCACATCTGAAATTTTTTGTCCCATTTTTAGTAGCTTCTTCGCCATACGTAAACGTTGCTGAATTTGATAAGCATGGGGAGGGAAGCCAAACTGTTTTTGAAACTCTCTTAGCAAATGAAAAGGGCTTAACCCAGCCAGTTTTGCGAGCTCTTCTAGCGAGACGTCCGTTTGCGGGAAGTCTTCCAAAAACTCTTTGACCAACTGTATTTGTCGCTGAGCTCTGGTTGATTCTTTGAGCGGTGCCCGGTGGGTGCTGTGTTTGCTGGCTAGTTTGATCAACGTGCCGTAAATCAAAGTTTCTCGTAGTAGTCGGTTGTCTGATTTTTCTAGCGTTTCAAACACCAATCGCAACTGACTAGCCAGCTCAGGATCGTAAACCACAGGTTGAGGAAAATAGGGCAGAGCTACATTTGGTGAACCAAGCTCTTGCCCCAAGGTCTGAAACTGCTGTGGTACGGGGTACATTGCTTTGTATTCCCAACCGCCTTCTGAGGCCGAATGCCCGTTGTGTACTTCATCTGCATTTACAAGGATGATGCTGTCCTGTGGCGCGATATGATTTCCGCCTGTTCGAAAGAACTGCTGTGCTCCCTTCTCGATGACGCCAATAGTGTAACCTTCGTGGCTATGGCGTGAAAAATTCTGCTTCTCATACTTTGCATCGAGAAGTTCTAAACCGCCGAGCTCTTGAGCTATCTTGAAGGTAGCGATTTCCTTATTCTTTTCTTTCATCTTTATCCGGTCTGCTCAAGAAAATCATCTTATAAGTGTAACGGATCCATCGTGCTTATTTTTGTACAAAATTGCTATTCGATTTTTATAAATAGGCGAATTGATTGTTATTTTTCGTCCTAGCAAACTATGATTTTTATTTTCTGAATTATCTTGGTGATTTTGGGCTGGATGTTGTCATTTTGTTGGTATAACATTCGCCGATTTGTTGTAGAAAAAGCGGTTCCATCATGATTGATTTATCTGTACTTCCTGTTTATCTCACCGCAGTAGTGGCTTTGTTGCTGTTACCAGGGCCCGATATGTTGCTTATCGCGAGCTCTAGTATGAGTTACGGTAAGAAGGTCGGTCTGTTTGCTAGCTTAGGCAATGCGACGTCTGGTGTTATTCTTACTTTGCTTGCTGCAATGGGAGTATCTACCCTGATTGCAATGAGCCCAATCGCCCTTAAAGTCCTTCATCTCTTAGGTGGCGCTTACTTGTTAAAAATGGGTTGGGACTGCTTACGAGCTGAGGCATCTTCGGCTCCAGAGCTTGATGGTCAAAACAAAATGGCATCAACTTATTATCAACGTGCTTTGATGAGTAATTTGCTTAACCCTAAAGCGTTGGTATTTTTTGTGATGTTTTTGCCGCAGTTTGTCTCAAGCAATATCACGGCATCTTCCGGTGAGCAGATGCTAGCGCTAGGGTTATTGTTGAACGTTCTTGGCTTGTCATTCAATTTATTACTTGTTGGGTTAGCAGGCACATTGGGCAAAGGGCTGCTCGAGAACGAAAAATTCCGCACGTATCAACATAAACTAATGGGTTTAGTGTTCGTTATTCTCGCGTTGTGGATGCTGAGCAGTTTCGCCTTATAAAGTTATCATATTCCATCAGAAAGCCAGCAATTGCTGGCTTTTTGTTTTAGGATATTGGTGTTTCCTAAGGAGAGGATGTATGAAGCTTGAATTTTGTTTAAATCCAGATCAAACAGACCTTGATTCTGTTCGTCAAGGTATTCGATCTTATAACCGAATGCATTTGCCTGAAGGGGAAGTGCATGCTGTGGGCTGTTTTGCTAAAGATGGGAATGGCAAGACCATGGGTGGTCTGACTGGCGAAATGTTTAAAAACACGGTGTTTGTTGAGTTTTTGTGGGTAGATGCTGAAAGTCGGACATCTGGTCTCGGGAGCCAGTTAATGTCAATGTTAGAAGAAAAAGTAAAGCCTCACGGGGTTACCCATGTTTATTTGGATACCTACAGCTTCCAAGCTCTCGAATTCTATCTCAAATTGGGTTTTGAAAAAGTAGGGCAGTACTCAGGCTATCCTGCAGAGGGCATCCACAAGTACTTTCTACAAAAGGAAATTGTAAGCTAGGGAAAAGCACTGGTTAGCTTGACTTGTTCTAGTCAAAATCAAAAAAAGAGGCGCGAATTTGCGCCTCTTATCGTATCAGGTGTCTCTGCTTCTCTTTGACTTACAAACTTGTCTGATGCGCGTCGATAAGTTCGTTCATCTTCGCCTCTGCCGCTTGCTGTGCTTGTGCATAGCTCATATCCGCAGGGAAAAGGTTGATGACTTCGTAGTAACATTTTAGTTTTGGCTCAGTACCCGAAGGGCGAACAATCACACGAGACTGATCTTCTAGGTGATAAATCAATACGTCACTTGCTGGTAAGTCAATGGATTCTTCTGAGCCGTCATCAAACATGCGAACTGATGTTTTTAGATCTTCAGTTACTGCGACTTTTTTACCAGCAATCTCTGTTGGTGGGTTTGCACGGAGCTTGTCACCGATTGGTGGAGAGTTCGGGTCGAGAGCGATACTGCGCTGCGCGTTAAAGTAGAAACCGTGCTCGCGGTACAGTTCTTCCAGTTTATCCCATAGTGTTTTGCCTTGAGCTTTAAGTTTACCTGTTAGCTGGGCAAATGCGACGATTGCAGATAAACCATCTTTATCCCACACCTTGTTACCCACGGTATAACCGAGCGCTTCTTCATAAGCAAACAAGAATGGATTGGCTTCAGTCTCTTGCTCCATGGCAACGTTAGTAAGCCATTT
Source organism: Vibrio sp. JZG120 (assembly GCF_053890955.1). Classification (NCBI taxonomy): domain Bacteria; kingdom Pseudomonadati; phylum Pseudomonadota; class Gammaproteobacteria; order Vibrionales; family Vibrionaceae; genus Vibrio; species Vibrio sp. JZG120. The sequence continues at coordinate 1,161,891 of NZ_JBSRRK010000001.1, read as the reverse complement.
GAAGCCTGTTAACGTTTGGTAGTATTGGGCGCCATGGGCTTTGGCAATGCTACTCAGCATTCTCGACGATACGATGGTGTTGCCAACCAGAGCGTTAGGTTGCTGTTCTAGCAAGTAATCGCCAAACAGTGAACCCACTTGGTCGCCGGTTAGCATTTGATACTCGCCATCTGGGCGTTTGACCGCCACTGCAAAACGGTCGGCATCTGGATCGTTGGCACAAGCGATATCAGCATCTACGGACTTACCTAACGCCATCACCATATCCATTGCTCCCGCTTCTTCAGGGTTTGGGAAGTTGACGGTTGGGAAGCTACCATCAGGTTCGCGCTGTTCCTTAACACTTGCCACTTTTTTGAAGCCAGCGTCTGCGAGGAGCGTTTCCGCCATATTCGCCCCAACGCCATGCATTGCGGTGTAAGCAATAGATATATCGGTATTGTTGTCAGGCGTAAGCAGTGCGTTTTCATTCATTGTCTTACGGTAAGTTTGGTAGTAGTCGTCTTCCAACCAAACTAACAAACCGTGCTGTTTTGCATCATCGAGAGACATTAAAGGTAATGGCTTCGTTGTTGCGTCATCAATTTTCGCTGCGATTCCAGAGTCGTGTGGAGGAATAATCTGTGCGCCATTCTCCCAATATACTTTAAAGCCATTGTACTCTGGTGGATTGTGGCTAGCGGTAACAACAACAGCGGCCGCAGCATTCAATGTTCGGACACCAAACGCAACAATTGGGGTTGCTGCAACATCGTACGTTAGGTAAACCTTGATACCAAGGGCTGTCAGTACGGACGCGGTATCATGCGCGAATTGTTTCGAATCAGGACGACCGTCGTAGCCAATAACGACACCACGACTTGCGGCATCTTTGACTTGCTCTAGCAAATAGTTTCCTAGGCCAGTGGCTGTCTCTTGAATCACCAAACGGTTCATTCGGTTTGGACCTGCGCCCACTTTGCCGCGTAACCCTGCTGTACCAAAGGCAAGGCGCGATCCAAAGCGATCAGTAAGCTCTTGTTCATTATTTGTATCGACGAGGTGTTGTAGCTCTTCGCGAGTCTTAGGATCAGGGTCTCGTTCTAGCCATTGAGTAATTAGTGCTGTCATATCAATCATTCCTTAGTAGGGGGCGCCTACTTTCTTGGACACTTCGTTTTGTAAGTATCTCAATGTTTTCTTTTAAATTAATGTAAATGGTTCTCAATTACATTTCAAAGAGGGCAATCGATAAACCGAATTAATTTTTCTTATCCGAACAAAATTTAATCATATTTAATTTCTTGAAGAACCTTGGAACTATAACTAGCCTTTTAACATAAATATAACAAACCGTGTCGAAATCGTAGTTTTTGTGATTTTTCGTAAAGTTGTTCGATATTTGCATCGGGACGCAAGGAAGCTCGCGCAAGCGTAGCGGCTGAGCAGAGGAGAGATCTTTTGAAAAGATTAACGACTACTCTAGCCTTATCACTGAATGTGATTTTAATCACATTCTCCTCTTTCAGTTGGTCAAAGGAAAGTGACTACAACATGACCAAAGGGGTCACAGCGATAAGTGGGCAAGTGTATGAATTACATATGCTGATTTTCTATATCTGCTGCGTAATTGCTTTGATTGTATTTGGTGTCATGTTCTATTCCATCTTTCGTCATCGCAAGTCAAAAGGAGCAGTTGCCGCACATTTCCACGAAAGTACAAAAGTGGAAATTATTTGGACAGTCATACCTATCATCATTCTTGTCGCCATGGCGATTCCCGCAACGAAAACTTTAGTCGCAATGGAAGACACAAGCCAATCAGATATCACGGTCAAGATCACAGGCTCGCAATGGAAATGGCATTACAGCTATTTTGGTGAAGATGTTGAGTTCTTCAGTTTGCTTGCCACCAGCCAAAAGCAAATTGATGGTATCGAGACAAAAGGCGCGCATTATCTATTGGAAGTAGACAACCCTTTGGTGTTGCCTGTGAATCGCAAAGTGCGTTTTTTGATGACTTCTGATGATGTCATTCACTCATGGTGGGTGCCAGATTTTGCTGTCAAGAAAGACACCATTCCTGGTTTTATTAATGAAGCATGGACAAGAATTGATGAGCCAGGTGTATATCGCGGTCAATGTGCGGAGCTATGTGGTCGTGCTCACGGGTTCATGCCGGTGGTGGTGCATGCGATGGAAGAAGAAAAGTTTGATGAATGGTTAGCGAGTAAGAAGGAAGAAATCGCACTTCAAAAAGCGGCGGCACAAGAAGCGCTCTCTCAAGACTTATCCATGGATGAGTTGATGTCGCAGGGCGAATCGATATACACGGCGCGTTGTGCTGTGTGCCATCAGGCTAATGGTGAGGGGATTCCGGGTGCATTTCCCGCGATTAAGGGCAGCCCTATCGCAACAGGCCCAATTTCAGAGCACATTGATGTGATTGTGAATGGCCGTCCGGGCACTGCAATGCAGTCTTTTTCGAACCAGTTAAGTGACAAAGAAATTGCTGCGGTCATCACATATCAGCGAAATGCATGGGGCAACGACACTGGTGATAGGGTGCAAGCATCCGATGTGAATGCCTTTAAGGCACAAGGCAGTGCTAAGGAGGAAATATGAGTAAGCCAATAGATAAGGCAGTGAAGTCTGCTCCAGCTGAAGCCAGTGCAAACAGTACCATTGCGATTGATGATGGCCATGATCATCATGCTCCCCAAGGTATTGCTCGTTGGCTGTATTCCACAAACCATAAAGACATTGGCACCCTGTACCTTTGGTTTAGTTTCGCGATGTTTCTGACTGGTGGTGCGATGGCGATGGTCATTCGTGCCGAACTATTCCAGCCTGGACTTCAGCTGGTTGATCCACAGTTTTTTAATCAAATGACTACGGTACACGGTTTGGTGATGGTGTTTGGTGCTGTGATGCCAGCATTTACGGGCCTTGCTAACTGGATGATTCCAATGATGATCGGGGCTCCAGATATGGCGCTACCTCGCATGAACAACTTGAGCTTTTGGATTCTACCTTTTGCATTTCTTATTTTATTGAGCTCGTTGTTTTTACCTGGCGGCGGCCCCGATTTTGGCTGGACGTTCTATGCTCCGTTGTCCACGACTTATGGCCCAGATAGCACCGCGCTGTTTGTATTCTCTGTTCACATCATGGGTATCAGCTCCATCATGGGCGCGATAAACGTTATCGTGACGATAGTAAATATGCGAGCTCCGGGAATGACTTGGTTCAAGTTACCAATGTTTGTTTGGACTTGGTTAATCACCGCTTTCTTATTGATCGCGGTTATGCCGGTATTAGCGGGTGCGGTGACGATGGTTCTTACTGACAAATATTTCGGGACTAGCTTCTTTGATGCAGCTGGTGGCGGCGATCCGGTGATGTTTCAACACATCTTTTGGTTCTTTGGTCACCCAGAAGTGTACATCATGATTTTACCGTCGTTTGGCATCATTTCTGCCATCCTTCCTGCTTTCAGTGGCAAGAAGCTGTTTGGTTATCATTCGATGGTTTACGCGACGTGCAGCATTGCGTTGTTGTCTTTCCTTGTGTGGGCGCATCACATGTTTACAACGGGGATGCCAGTTTTTGCAGAGCTTTTCTTTATGTATTGCACCATGCTGATTGCGGTACCAACAGGGGTGAAAGTCTTTAACTGGGTCGCCACCATGTGGCGTGGGGCTCTGACATTTGAAACGCCAATGTTGTTTGCCATTGCCTTTATTGTGCTCTTTACGATTGGCGGTTTCTCGGGATTGATGCTGGCAATTGTGCCGGCGGATTTCCAATATCATGACACTTACTTCGTGGTTGCGCATTTCCACTATGTGTTGGTATCTGGTGCCGTATTCTCGATTATGGCGGCAGCGTACTATTGGTTACCTAAGTGGACAGGCAATATGTACGACCACAAGCTGAGTTTGTGGCATTTCTGGTGCTCGATTATTTCAGTTAATGTTTTGTTTTTCCCGATGCACTTTCTAGGTTTAGCGGGTATGCCAAGACGTATCCCGGATTACGCTATTCAGTTTGCTGATGTCAATCAAATCGTCTCCATTGGTGGATTTGCGTTTGGGTTGTCACAATTGATCTTTTTATGGGTGGTGATTAAGTGTATTCGTGGCGGTGAAAAGGCCGCTGCAAAACCGTGGGAACGTGCGGAGGGCTTAGAATGGACGGTGCCAAGCCCGGCGCCCCATCATACGTTTACTACGCCGCCTAAAGTCGATTAGAAACGAATAGGGTGAGTGAGATGAAACCGAATCCATCAAACAAAAAGCTCACAATGAAGTTGCTTTTAGCGACCCTTTTGATGTTCGGGTTTGGCTACGCACTTGTCCCATTGTATGACGTAATGTGCGATGCACTGGGTATCAATGGAAAAACAAGTGAAGTGGCCGCCATTCAACCAACTGGTATGCAACCGGATATGAGCCGAACCATTCGCGTGGAGTTTATGGCGCATATAAGCCCCGATATGCCTTGGGAGTTTAAACCCAAAGTGATTTCGATGGACGTTCATCCCGGTGAAGTCGTGCAAACCGAATACCTTGCATTTAATGAAAGCGGGCAGAAGTTGGTAGGGCAAGCCGTTCCCTCTGTTTCTCCCGGGAATGGTGCCGCTTATTTCAATAAGATTGAGTGCTTTTGTTTTAACCAACAGCCTTTGGATGGCAAACAACAAGCTCAAATGCCGTTGATTTTTTATATCGAACCGGACTTACCGGGGTCGATACACACGTTAACGCTGTCTTACACACTCTATAAACTTCCCCCTCCTACAGGTTCTTAGCCACTCAAGGAGAGAGATACAGACCAAGGCTGGTCAGTAAGGAGAGAAATTATGAGTAACAAGCCAGGAACATATTATGTTCCCGCTCAAAGTAGCTGGCCGATCATCGGTGCGTTTGCTCTATTTTTAGTTGCCGTTGGTGCAGGAATGACCGTTCAGGGGACACAAAGTGAAGGGGCTGTGGGAACCATTGGCAGTATTGTGCTAGCGGTAGGTTTTCTGTTCTTGCTTTACATGTTGGCGGGCTGGTTTAGTAATGTGATTACTGAGTCACTGAGTGGAAAGTACAGCTCGCAAATTACTCGTTCTTTTCGCCAAGGGATGAGCTGGTTCATCTTCTCTGAAGTGATGTTTTTTGGTGCCTTTTTTGGTGCGTTATTTTACGCCAGGATGATTTCTGTGCCTTGGTTAGGTGGGGCAGATAACAACTTCATGACCAACGAGGTTTTGTGGCCAACCTTCGAGGCGATGTGGCCACTTACACTGACTCCGGGTGGAGAAACAACACAAGCTATGCCGTGGCAGGGCATTCCCCTTACTAATACTATTTTGCTGCTATTGTCGTCGATTACGCTACATATGGCGCACATCAACCTTGAAAAAGACAAAAGAACGGCACTGATTGTTTGGTTGGAAATCACCATCGTGCTTGCGGGCTTTTTCCTATATTACCAAGCGGTCGAGTACGCTCATGCTTATCAAGAAATGGGGCTCACGTTGCAATCTGGTATCTACGGAAACACCTTTTTTATGTTGACGGGTTTTCACGGTTTGCACGTTTGTCTTGGGACGATTTTCTTAATCGTATTATTGCTCCGAATCGCTAAAGATCATTTTTCGTCTAAGAACCATTTTGCCTTCCAAGCAGGTAGTTGGTATTGGCACTTTGTGGATGTGGTTTGGTTATGTCTGTTTGTGTTTGTGTACGTGCTGTAGGTGCATTGGGCGATTAGTAAGGACGGGGATTCGGAGCTAGCCAGCCTGAACTGAGCGCAATAAGTAGAAGGATAACAACTAAAGCGGAGAACATGACTCGACGGCCTAAGTAATGACTCATAGGTTTGTCTCTTTTTTCGGGATTATCTGGGTCTTCACGAACCATTTCGATAAGCGCTTTTGCGAGGTTGAAGATAATGAAAAGCAGCAAAAGGACAAGCGTCAGTTTGAATAGAAATACGGTGGACATAGAACCTCCGGTTTCATCGTTGTTGTTATCAAGACAATTATGGCTATCGAAACGGTTTTGGGTTGCAGTTGGTTTAACTGTGGTTGTGTTTTCTCTTTTGGTCAAACTGGGTTTTTGGCAGCTTGAAAGAGGGCAAGAGAAACAGGCTTTGGAACAAGCCATTCTTGCGCGAGCGGATAGTGCGTACCAAACATTAGGCGAAGTTCTTGAAGAAAACGATTGGAGAGAAGGCAGCATCCTCGGGAAAAAAGTGGAAGCTAATGTTGTTCCTCAGGCGTTTCCCGTGATTTTACTGGATAACCAAACGCATCAGGGCAATGTGGGCTATTTAGCATTTCAGATTGTCTCTATGAGTGATGAATCAGGAACCTATGCATTATTAGAGCTTGGTTTTGTGGAGGGAATAGCAGATCGTTCAGTATTACCAACCGTCACAACACTCGAAGTGTCGACCTTTATCTCGGGACGTCTGTACCGAAAATCTGCTAACCCGTTGAGCTCTGAATTAATGCCAGAAGTTGGCGATGCCATTCGTGTGCAGAACCTGAATATCGCGCAACTGAATCAGCTACTTAATATTGAACTTATGCCCGCAGTCTTGCAGCCAGACAATCTAAAAAATTGGCCTTACGACTTTCCTTGGAACCCATTGCCGCTCAACAGCGCCAAGCATTTCGGTTATTCGATTCAGTGGTTTTCGATGGCGGGCGTTTTCTTATTATTGACCTTAATTGTTTTTGTTCGTTGGCAAAGAAAGTTGCGTCACATGGAGGTGAAGCATGACATCTAAAGTAACCAAAGGGCGGCTAATGTTGATTGCGTTGGTGTGTACGTTTGCGCTTCCTGCCGTCATCGCTAAGGTCATTCTCACCCAAGGGTGGTATCAAAGCGGTGTGACCAATAGAGGTGTGTTAGTTGAACCATACACAACGTTAGAGCTACTTGGTCAAGAGTCCCCACTCAAGGAGCACAGGTGGCAACTTGCTTATGTTTTACCTAATGAGTGCACAGAACAATGCAGGCAGCAGCTTTACCTGCTTCAGCAAAGCCATGTCGCTTTAGGAAAATATCAAGAGCGTGTGGTGCCGGTGCTTTGGCAGACAGAGTTGTCCGGTACCGTAGATATATCGATGACGACAATGCAAATGAATCAATCGGTTACCGCCAAAGTGAAACCCGGACAAATGTTAATCGTTGATCCTCTGGGGCAATTGGTGATGTCTTACTCGCCAAAACCGAATGAAGATTTAGTCTCGTTCAACAAAGGTATGTTGGCGGATTTACGCAAGCTCTTAAAATTGTCACGAGTTGGTTAGAAAGGGGCGTATATGAAGTTAATTCAGTTGGTTAAATTCAGTTTGCTCCTAACTTTCGTGGTGATCATGTTAGGCGCGTATACTCGCCTTTCTGATGCAGGGTTAGGTTGCCCTGATTGGCCCGGCTGCTATGGGCACTTTGGTGTGCCTCATCAAGAAGAAGACGTAATACGTGCCAATCTTAATTTCCCTGAACGGGCTGTCGAGCATGAGAAAGCATGGCTTGAAATGATTCATCGCTATTTTGCGGGAACGCTGGGTCTGGTCATTTTTGCCATGACAATGATATCAATGAGGTCAGAGCGCGTGAATCCTACTATTCCGATGCTGCTCAGTGTACTGGTGGTCGGGCAAGCACTTTTGGGGATGTGGACCGTGACGCTCAAATTAATGCCAGTCATCGTAATGCTTCATCTGCTTGGTGGCTTTACTTTACTGGTTCTGCAGGCGATTTTTTACTGCCAGTTAAAAGCGCAAAATAATCTCTATTTTTCTCCATCTTCCAGCTCGCTGCGAGGCTTCTCATTATTGGTTTTTCTGGTTGTTTTTATGCAGGTGCTGCTCGGAGGGTGGACTTCGTCAAACTATGCCGCGCTCATGTGCACCTCACTGCCTATTTGTGAGGGAGATTGGATGAGTCATCTCTCATGGAAAGAGGCGTTTTCTTTCTGGCAAACCGGATTCGAGAATTACGAGTTTGGTGTATTGGAGTATCCGGCAAGAATGACCATACATGTTACGCATCGCCTCGGTGCGATTGTCACCGCCACAGTCGTATTGGCTTATAGCATTATGCTCATGAGGCAAGATTCCCATCATTCACAGCGCATTGGAGGATGGTTACTACTCACTTTAGCGTGTCAAATTATGTTGGGCGTGAGCAACGTTGTATTCCAACTTCCTATTTATGTCGCCGTGGCACATAACTTGGGTGCCGCCATTATGTTGAGTCTTGTTTGTGTGAGTCAGTTTTATTTGTGGCAGGGCAAAAAAGCTTGGAGTTACACCGCGAAAGGAGTTCGCTATGAGTAAAGAAATCGCACTGTCGTTAAATGAGCGAAAGCGACTAAGTTCCGTTTATTTGAAGTTAACGAAGCCTAAAGTAGTCGCATTAATGCTGGTGACGGCCGTTGTCGGGATGAGTTTAGCGCCTGTTACTGAGTTTCCTTGGTTGCAGGCGGCGGCTGGCCTAACAGGCATTGGTTTGATGGCAGGCTCCGCGGCGGCGTTTAATCACCTGATTGACCGCCGCATTGATGCGAGAATGGCTCGGACACACAAACGTCCGTTGCCATCGGGTGAAGCTAAGCCGTTATCGGTGATAACCTTTGCGACAGCGTTAGGCGTCATAGGGTTTGTTCTTTTATATGCGCTGGTCAACTCACTGACGGCATGGCTGACTTTGATGAGTTTACTCGGCTATGCGATGGTGTACACCATGTACCTCAAACGCGCTACTCCGCAAAATATCGTAATTGCAGGTATTGCGGGTGCGATGCCGCCTCTTCTCGGTTGGACTGCCGTAACAGGGCAGTTGCATGCGAATGCTTGGCTGCTTGTGATGATCATTTTTATCTGGACGCCACCACACTTTTGGGCACTCGCAATTCATCGCGTAGAGGACTATCGTAAGGTGGATATTCCAATGTTGCCAGTGACACATGGTATCGAGTACACCAAAACTTCTATTCTGTTGTATACGGTGTTGTTGACGTTGGTTTGTGTGCTGCCGGTGTTGGTTGGAATGGTCAGCGTTGTTTATCTTTTTGCCTCGTTACTACTTAACGCTGGCTTTATGTACCATGCATGGAAGCTAAAATACGCGTCAGAGCCCAATACCGCGATGGAGACGTTTAAATTTTCTATCTATCACCTTTTTGCGTTATTCATTGCATTGCTTTCGGATCACTATATTGGCTTGTAGCCTCTCTTTAAACAGAAAACGCCGCGTGGTTCGCGGCGTTTTTGGTTTTGATAGTTTGGCTTTAATGCAAAGTTTCTAGAATTATTGAATCTCTAACAATTCAACATCAAAGATCAAAACACTTGCTGGGGGAATTGGGCCTGAGCCACTTTTGCCATAACCGAGCGTGCTTGGTACGAAAAGGCGGATTTTTTCACCTTCGACCATGTATTGCAGGCCTTCTTGCCAGCCTTTAATGACTTGGTTAAGACCAAACGAAATTGGCTCACCGCGATTAACGGAGCTATCAAACACAGTGCCATCAATCAACGTGCCGTGGTAGTGCACTTTGACTTTGCTTGTTGCGGTTGGGTGAACCTCACCTTCGCCTTTTTCAAGAACAATATATTGAAGACCACTTTCTGTTGTAATGACGCCTTCTTTCTTCGCATTCTCGAGCAAGAATGCTTGGCCTTTCGCAAAGTTTTCATCCGCTACTTTATGGTTTGTCCAAGTACGGTAAATGAAAAAGCCCGCCAGAATGAAAATAATGAGAGGAAACAAAAATTTAGACACGTAAGCTCCTTGTCTATTTAGGTTGTTTTAGCAAATAGTTAATGGTTTCTGCCATGGCTTCGACGCTGTCATGACCACTAGTAATGACTTGGTATTTTCCATTAACGATAAAGGCTGGAACGGAGTTAATTTGGCCGCGAGTCGTGATCGCTTCTGCCTTAGTGATGTACTCAAACAGCGTTTTTTGCTGTGCTTCATCTAAATGGTAAGGGCTGATAAGGTTGCGAGACTCAAAGGCTTTCTCTACGGCGATTTGACGTTCCTCAGCAGTTGCATCAGGACCCATTTGTACGGCAGCAAAAAGATCCGCCATAAATGCTTTGTCAGGTGTCGACTCTAGTTGCATGACTGCAGTGTAGAAGATGATGGCGCTTACTTGTGCACTCTCATTGAAAGTTACATGCATTTTTTCAACGCTTTGCTCAGTTAGCGATTCGATTTGAGGGACAAACTCTTCCATTGAACGGCAGTGGCCGCAAGTTAGGGCAAAAGCTTCTGTCAATGGCGCCAAATCATATTCTTGAAGAGATACAGGCAAAACTTTGTATTGCTTGCCTTGCTGAGGCTGAGTGTTGCCGCTATCGCATGCCGACAAAGCCATCATGGCGGCAATCACAGCAAAGCCTTTCGATATGGTTTTTAACATAATAATGCTCTAAGTAAGAAATTTGCGTTAGTTTATCGGTTAACGATAGTGACTAAAACCATTAAATAACAATAAAGTGAGACGATTGGTAACAGACTTTTCCTGATGTGTAGGCTGCAGGGAGGTATTTTGGCATCGCTTTTTATTTGAGAGAGACTTGATATTGATTCTAGTGGCATGAACGCTGCATATACAAACCAATCGGTGGATAAAAGCGCTAAAGATTTGGCGTGTTTTGTCGACACAATGGACAAGAGTTTTTCTACGTTGGTAATGGTATGAAGCAGTGGTTTTTAATTGTTTGCGGCATTCTGACTGGGTGCAGTAGCCTTGATCAAGACATGGTTCCTGGCGGGAACATTTTAGATACAGCTCCTAAAACAAACACCGAGCTGAGACATCCTGAGTGGGGCTATCCGAGCGCCTCCAGTGTGGCTTCTTCACCTCGCACGTATCAGACTGAGAGGGCATCAGTAAAAAAGTCGCAAAATGTGACCTCTCTGGAAATGTTTCTGAACAGGCACAATATTCCTCATGAGACACTCAGTGGCGGTCACTTAATGATACGTTTGAAAGAGCAAGTGCATTTTCAAACTGGCTCTGCTCAGTTATCAGCGCAATCTCAAGACTGGATTCGAAACATTGGTCACTATCTAGCAGGAAGAACGGATGTGGATGTCGTGATCGATGGCCATGCCGATAGCACGGGAGCTGCCAGCTTTAATGACACGTTGTCAGAAAAGCGAGCTCGTGAAGTGGAAAAGCAACTGCTGGCGACGAGTATTCCTCGTCAACGCGTATTTTCTAGAGGTTTTGGCGAGTATGTGCCGCAGTGCAGTAATTCGACAGCCAGTGGCAAAGCTTGTAATCGACGCGTAGAGCTAACGCTGATCGTTGATGAGTAAGGCGATGGTTGGTCGATAAACTACGTCGTGTTGTTTTCACTAAGCCCTTATGTGTTTACTGGCGTTTCCGTCTGGGAGTGAGCAAGAAGAGTGACCCCAAAGGCTAGGCATAGCGCCGAGCAGCTAGACTGAATAGAAAAGAGGCACCTGTATGGTGCCTCTTTTACATCCGCCAATGTTCATAGGGGGAACTTAGGCAAATTCTTTTTCAACGTAAGCGACGATGTCAGATGACTCGTATAGCCACTGTGTTTCGCCATCTTTTTCGATACGCAGGCAAGGGACTTTAATTCGTCCACCACCTTGCTCTAGTTCAGCTCGATGAGTCGGGTTATTTTTTGCATCACGTAGCTCAATGTTCACCGATTGACGCTTCATTGCACGGCGGACTTTTACGCAAAAAGGGCAAGCTTCAAATTGGTAAAGTGCGTATTGCTTTGCTTTTTCATCAATACGTTGTTGTTCTTCTGCACTGCGTTTAATACCACGAGGTGAGAACACGGCGTTCAGCAATAAGATAACCTTGCCTAAAATCCAACGGATAAACTTCATAATGATCCCTTGATGTTCATTGGGTAATTGTCCTTTAAAAATGCAATCATGATGCTTGTTGCATTGAGCGTGAAGTCTATCAGTTGTTTGAAATGGATAAAACCATGTATTTTATGCGGAAAATAAGCGTTTTAACCTGCCCCAAAAGCCGCTAGTCGAAGCTGGACTGGCTTCTCTACCTAGATAAAAGCTTTGCATCAGTTCGGTTCTGAATGCATCAACATCCATGCGTTTTACAACAAGCTCGTGTTGCAATGTATTCTGAGTTTGCTCGGCATGATCGTGCGCCAAGCTAAAGTCCATATTCAAATAGCCTTGAGTATAAAGCCAAAGGTGGGTTATCAAGATAAGGTCTTCTGCGGACTGGTTAGTGAACTTATCCGCGTGCTCATCACCCAAGGAGTCAGTCAGCGCTTGCTGCATTTGCTGGGCAGAATGCGCGTGTTGCTCATAGTTAGCGCTGGCTTCAATATGCGACTTAGTCAAAAGACCAAGCAGGTGAAGAGTAGGCGCCGTGGCGGGTTTGTTCTCACAAACTTTTGTAAACAGTTGTGACTGTTCTTTTAACCAACGTCGCTTTGCCGCTTTATGTTCTTTAACGAAGGGAATTTCTTTGAATCCCATCTCTTGACTCAGTTCACTAAGAGACGTCATGGCTTTTTAGTTCCTTCACCGTTACTTCGACGTGTTGATCGTTGATATCAACAAAAATAGAGCTGCCGGTAATCATAACAGAAAGGCTAGTGCCTCGGTCAAGGTGCTGACAAATCAAGTCGATAGCGTCGTAGTCAAAGCTTTCTACATTGACGGGAAGCATTGAGAACTTTCCTGACATTTTATCCCACCATACCGTCGCTTTAGTGTTATAAGTGTAAACTTTCACATGCTTTGCTAGGCGAGAGGCTTTCTTGATTCTTTCTGGTTCTGGTTCGCCAATTTCAATCCAGTGAGTAATGCTTTGATCATCGCCAACATGCCATAAATCAGGCTCTTCAATTGTAGAAAGCCCTTTCGTAAACTCTAAATTACTTTGAGCGTTTAAGCAGTAAGCTAAAACACGAGCCAGCATTCGTTGAGGTTTTTCTGAAGGGTGAAGGGCGATAGTTAGATTTTTAGAATCGTAATAGTCGTTATTCATATCGGAAATGGCGATACGAAATTTATAAATAATCGGTTTAAGAGCCATGGATTTATATCGTTTTTGTTGGCAAAAATAAGTTATAGACAAAAAAATAGCCAGCTTTAGAAGCTGGCTATCGTATCAAATTCTTTAAGAATTAAAGTACTTTGATTTGCTCTGCTTGAGGGCCTTTTTGACCTTGAGAGATAACAAATTCTACTTTCTGGCCTTCAACTAGAGTACGGAAGCCGTCACCAGTGATTGCAGAGAAGTGAGCAAATACGTCAGGGCCGTTTTCTTGTTGAATGAAACCGAAGCCTTTAGTTTCGTTGAACCACTTAACTGTGCCAGTAGCTGTGTTAGACATGTCTATTTCCTAAATATCTAAATAATGTAATCTTTCGCCTCAACGGCGCTTATAGCGTGGAAAAATAAATTGCTATTGCGTACCACAGGACGACGGGTTACAAGTAATCCAACGAAATGTGAAAACAAAGAACTTTCTTTCTAGCCGTGTTTGAGTCTAGGTTAATTCCACGAAGAGTCAACATATATTAGTGCTTTATGGACAAATATTTGTATTTAGTCACTATTTAACCAGCATGTTTTTGATTAAATTTCAAATAAATGACGGTGATGTGAAGTTTTTCAGCATAAAATTCAACTAAATCTATAAATTTGACTTATTTATATAATTATTGTCCAATCTGGTTCGACCATTAAGGAGGATTTATGGCAAAACCTAAAACCAGTCCTCAGCCGAATGAGTTACAACACGAGACCGATTTCGGCAGAGGTGAAATCAAGGACAATGCGTTAAAAGCGGTTGTCACCAGTCAATTGTTCAGAACACGAGTCGTAAAAGCGAAAAAAGGTAAAGGCAGCTTCAGTCGGAAAATGAAGCATAGAGGCAAAGAGCCCTATTCAAAGTTCTCCCCGATGTGGATTTTGAATAGGGCTTTTTTATTGATGCTGCTTTTTATCAACCTATTCAAATTCAATGGTTTAGTGTTAGTTAAATCACTCTTATCTCACCTTATACTGGCTAGCTTTCTTCTTAAAACTAGACGCTGAAAAGTACCAAATAAGTACTAAAACCTACTAAGTTAGATTCATATCAATAGGAGCCACTTCCTGTCCGACACCGCTCTGCTATATCTTTAGATCAGACAAAACAGCCGAGATTATGGTTTAAAAAGACTGGTGAGAAGTAGGTATGTCATCGACGAGTTATGGTACTTATGGTTGCAAGTGTACAAAAGCGTGTGCTTCTTTGTTACTACTATGGCTGTCTATTTGCCCGATGACGTATGCGCACAAGTCAGAGTCTCATTCTTTAATTGTTGCTAACTCCAAAGCTTGGAAGCCATTCTCTTACCTTAGCCCAGACGGTGAACCCAAAGGCATTTTGATCGACTTCTGGAAAGCGTATGCGGCGGACAACCAAATTGATGTTCAGTTTCTGCTTCTTGATTGGGAGGCTTCTTTACAGGCCGTAAAAGATGGGCGTGCTGACTTTCACGCGGGATTGGTTTACTCATCGGAAAGAGCCGATTACTTGGATTTTGGCGCAGTTATCATGCCCATTCAAACTAAATTATATGTCAATCAAGACGTGCTTTCGATTGATGTCAAAAGTGTTTTAGCTGGTGAAATGACGTTGCCAATTGGTGTCGTTAAAGGAAGTTACGAGTCTGAGTTTATTAAGACGAATTATCCTAATGCGCCTATCGCAGAGTACATCAATAACGACACGATGATACAGGCTGCTGTCGATAAGAAGGTGCTGTATTTTGTCGCGGACCTTCAAGTTGCTAACTTTTATATGGCAACTATGCCGGGAGCAGGCATGTTTGTTCCTGTAATAAATTTATATAGTAAAGACCTTCGGATTGCAGCAGGGTTGCATAGTTCTGCTTCCATTTTGGATGTCTCTCGAGCGTTTGAAAAAGTTATCGATACAGATCGAGAAAGGATCCTCAATCGCTGGAGTGTGGTGAAAACGGTCTATCCTCTTTATCTCCTACCTATTGCGATTTTCGTTATGGCGGTTGCGACGCTGTATCATATCTTCGCACTCAAACGCATGGTTGCGCTGCGCACAAGACAATTGACGATTGCCAACCAGCAATTGCTGGAGATGACGTTAACGGATTCCCTAACAAAACTCTACAACCGTAGACACTTGATTGAACAATTGGCGCTCTTGAATCACTTGCAGCGAAGCTTGACGGTAATGGTATTTGATATTGATGATTTTAAATCAATTAATGACCAATACGGTCATCTTGTCGGAGATAGAGCGATAGTGGCCGTGGCTGAAACAGCGAAATCAATGGCTGATGAACGTATGACCTTGGCGAGAATTGGCGGAGAAGAGTTCGCACTCGTGACGGCATCGCTCTCTGAGCGAGAAGCGCGCAACTTTGCTCAAATGCTCTGCAAAGCCGTGTACGAACAACCTATTATCCTTGGTGGGCAAGCGATTCATTTGAGCATTAGCTTAGGCTGCGCATACTACCCTGAATTTACTCACATCGTGAATTTACAAGACGCTGATCAACTGATGTATCAAGGTAAGTCTGAAGGTAAAAATCGCGCTGTGTTTCAAGTCATAACAGACAGCCAGGTTCAACCTGAGCTTCGTCAAGTCCCTTAGCGTTTTTGAGTCACCAATCGCTATTTCTAAATCCTCACTTGCTATACTCAATTGAATTTAAAATTATTATACCCGTTTCGTTTCGTTTCGATTCAAATTCTAGGTCGTGTCGGTACAAAGGGAAGGTATGTATAAAACGTTTTGTGTTCTCGCTTGTGTACTTCTCTCTTCTTTTTCTTACGCTGAGAGCGCTTTCGATATAGTCCAAAAGTCTGATCAAGCGATGCGCGGAAAATCCAGTTATAGCGAAGCCACCATGAAAATTGTTCGCCCTGACTGGTCACGTTCAATGACCATGAAGAGTTGGACGAAAGGTACGGAATTATCTTTGGTCTTGGTGACTGCTCCGGCGAAAGATAAAGGTAGCGCCTCGTTAAAACGTCATAGAGAAATGTGGAATTGGGTGCCGAGTATCGAGCGAGTGATTAAAATTGCGCCATCCATGCTCAGTCAGTCTTGGATGGGATCAGACTTCACGAATGATGATTTAATTAACCAATCTTCTATTGTTGTCGATTATCAACATCAACTGCTTCAAAGTGAAACCTTTGATGGCGACAAAGTTTGGGTAGTTGATGCACTTGCCAAGCCTGACGCCCCAGTGGTTTGGAGCAAAGTCAGACTGTGGATTTCTCAAACGAGCTTGTTACAGCGCAAAGTCGAGTTTTACGATGAATTTGATGAACTGGTAAATGTTTTGACGACTTACGATGTGAAAACGTTGGGTGGGCGAGACGTTGCGACTCGCATGGAGATGCAGCCGATAGATAAACCAGGAAATAAAACGGTTTTGATTACGCACGAAGCGCAATTTGATTTTGATATCGATGATGACTTTTTCTCCCAGCAGCAAATGAAGGCTCTGCGAGATTAGGGTGGATTTTGGTTTAGATAAGAGGTGAGAATCGGATGCTCATCAAGCTCGCATGGCGAAATCTATGGCGGCAAAAACGGCGGACATTGTTAACCGCTTCTGCGTTAGCTCTTGTTCTGTTTCTCTCCTTACTGACTCGAGCGTTCCAAGAAGGAAGTTACTCCTCAAATATTAAAAACGCTGCGAAGTTCTATACGGGATTAATTCAGCTACAACATCCCGATTTTGGGGACTCCTCTAGCATTGATGATGTCCTTCCACAAACGCCTGCGTTCATTGCATCTGCCAAAAATAATCCTGATATCGACATCGTTCTGCCGAGAATTGAGTCATTTGCGCTTGCCGCCAAAGACGAACGATCCAAAGGCGTGATGGTGCTCGGCGTTGAGCCTGACGCTGAAGATAGCTACTCCAGCATTAGTGACAAAATCGTACAAGGGCGCTTTATTGCATCTGGACAAAACTCGGTGCTAGTTGGTGAGGGCTTGGCAAACTACCTTCATTTGAACGTTGGTGATGAACTGGTGTTGTATGGTTCGGGTTATCGTGGTCAAACGGCGGCTGGACTGTATCAGGTGTCCGGTATTTTGCACTTTCCTTTGCAGCAGTTAGATTCTCAGTTGGTCTACATGCCTCTTGATACCGCACAAGCGCTGTATTCGCTTGATAACCAAGTCACCGCATGGGTCCTTAACACTCAAAGTTTACGCGTGTTGCCTGACATTGTTAAACAACTAAAGCGCCAGTACGGGATTGGCGTCGCAGTAAAAAGCTGGCAGGAGCTGTCGCCAGAACTTTCTCAACAGATCGCCTTGGACAAAGCGGGTGGGATCTTTTTGATCTATATCTTGTACGGCATTGTTGGTTTTGGCCTGTTTGCCACGATTTTGATGATGACGTTAGAGCGCCAGCGTGAATTTGCGGTGATGCTCGCGACGGGTATGTTGCGCAGCAAGCTGATGGGGCTCGTCGCCATTGAATCGATGTTTATCTCCGTTATTGGTCTTGTGCTCGGTGTCTTGATCAGCGCGCCTGTGCTTGCGTATTTCTATATCAATCCGATTGAGATTACTGGCGATGCTGCACAAGTGATGCTGGAGAGTGGCTTTGAACCAATCGTACCTGTTTCGCTAGACCCTTATTTGTTAATGGATCAAATTCTTGTCGTTCTCGTTATTTTATCGTTATGTCTGATGTATCCGATGGCTAGACTTCTTCGCTTGCCCATTGCTAGTGGGCTAAAAGGAGGCGCGCATGTTGATTAAATTGGCGTGGCGTAATTTATGGCGGAACAAGCTCAGAACTTCCATTATGCTGGGAGCGATGGTGTTCGGCTTAATGGGCGTTGTTGCCATGATTGGATTCATGAACGGTTTGGTCGACAGCATGATCAAAAACGCGATAGCGTGGCAAACCAGTCATCTACAAGTGCATCAGAAATCCTACCTTAATAATCCTGACCTTAGTGACACAATAACGAATTATCAAACGATAACGGTCGCTTTGGCTGCACATCAAGATGTTAAAGCGGTATCGGCGCGATTTCTTGCTGATGGCATGATTGCTTCTGCGCGTAGTACGAGAGGCGTTCGGATCAATGGCATCAATATTGAGCAAGAGCAAAGTATCACACCGCTTAAAAGCCATGTGATAGACGGAGAATGGTTAAACGAAGTGGGAAGAAACCCCATTCTTGTTTCGCAAAAAACCGCAAATCGATTGAAGCTGCGTGTTGGATCGAAAGTGGTTTTAACATTATCTGACATCAAGGGTGATGTATCTGGCGCAGCTTTTCGCGTTCGAGGTATTTTTAAAACGCCATCCACCACGTTTGATGACGGTAATGTCTACGTTCGTAAAGTCGATCTCGAAACAATCGCAGGCTTGTCGGGTGCGCATGAAATTGGCGTTTTGTTGAACTCCAACGAGACTGAACAGCTAGAAAGTGCAGAGGCATTTACGTTATCAATATTGCCACAAGCCAACCGTGAACAATTGGTCGTGAGAAAATGGCAAGAAATACAGCCTTTACTCGCAACAATGATGAGCTCAATGGGTATCTCTAACCAAATTATGTTGGTCGTTTTCGTACTTGCCATGACTCTGGGAATCATCAATATCATGCTGATGTCAGTTTTTGAAAGAACGAAAGAGTTTGGGGTGTTAATGGCGGTTGGCATGCAGCAGCATAAAATTCGCACACTGATTATTTTGGAAACGCTATTCCTTGGTTTGAGTGGTTGCGCGCTAGGGTTATTAGGAAGCGCAGTCATGTTGAAAATACTGAGTATTACTGGCTTATCGCTTGGCGCACTTGCGGATGGATTAGGTGCTTATGGCGTCGATACCTTGCTTTATCCAAGAGTGTCGTTTTATGAATATCAATTGATTATTGTGGCTATTTTTGTCGCAAGCTTATTTGCGGCTTTGTATCCAGCAAGGCAAATTCTCAAACATCGACCTGCGGATGCCATGGCGGAGAAAACGTAATGACGATTAAATTGGAAGGCTTATCCAAGACGTACAACCCAAAGAGTGACTTTCCGGTACATGCGGTTCAGAGCGTAGATTTGGAGATCAAGCAAGGTGAGTTTGTCGCTATTATGGGACCTTCTGGTTCAGGGAAAACGACCCTACTAAACATGTTGGGCGGGATCGATTCCCCTACATCAGGACGCGTGGAAATTGATGGATGCTTACTCTCTGATATGTCAGAAAAAGAGTTGATCGCTTATCGACGCGATAACATTGGCTTTATCTTCCAAGATTATAGTCTGCTCCCCGTACTGACAGCTCTTGAAAACGTCGAGTTTGTTATGCAATTGCAAGGGAAAACAGAAAGGGAATGTCGTGAACGCGCCAGCGCGCTACTGCAACAGGTTGGATTATCACAGCAGATGCATAAACGTCCGAGTAAAATGTCTGGAGGCCAACAACAGAGAGTTGCGGTTGCAAGAGCATTGGCACCAAAACCAAGGTTTGTAATGGCAGATGAGCCTACCGCCAACTTAGATGCAAAAAGTACAGCCGAGCTACTTGATATCATGGAACAACTCAGCGAAAAAGAAGGCACGACATTTATCTTTTCTACCCATGATCCAAGAGTTATTAAGCGCGCGCATCGAATCATAGTATTTGAGGACGGGCGTTTGGCACGAGATTTTGCCAACATTGATAACACCATAGAGAAGAGCCATGCGTGGTAGAGTAGAAGGTGTGGGTTTACTATCCAAGTTATTGCGGCTTATTTTTGCATTAAGTCCTGCGGTAATTTGCATTAAAACTAATGCCAGCGTGCCGGGTTTGGAGCCTGAAAAAGCATGGGATATCAATGGCTATGTGAAGTACATGGCGACCTATAGTATGCCTGACGAGCAGGGTAATACCCTTGACCACCTACTCCATAACCGGATTAACGTTGAATATCGCTTTTCTCCTGAATGGCGAATAAATCTTGGTATCAGGAATAGAGCATTGTGGGGCGATGCGCTTGAGATTCCTCAATATGCGGAACTCGTGGCGCTTGATAATGGGTATTTTGATCTAAGCAAAAACTGGCGAGAAGATAATGTAATCCTCAATACCCAACTGGATCGACTCTACGTCTCTTGGAGTGACCAAGATTGGGGTGCAAGGTTAGGGCGGTTCCGGGTCAACTGGTCAATGAACACCATTTGGAACCCAAACGACATTTACAACGCCTATTCTATTTACGACTTTGATTACGAAGAGCGGGCGGGCACCGACGCTGTCATGGTGAGTAAAAAACTTGGGTTTGCCAATGGGTTAGATCTCGCTTTCTCTCCGTCAAAGCAGTCTAAAGAAAACAGCACGTCACTACGATATTTCTCCAACGTTTCTGGTTGGGACTATCAAATCATTGCGGGTCGATCTCAGCAAGACTATGTTCTTGGAGCAGGGTTCGCGACTGATATCTATCAAGCCGGGTTTCGAGGCGAGTTAAGCTGGTTTGATCCTATTGATACAGAGCGTCAAGGTCAGCCTACTGAGGATACGACAGTCGCTAGTTTGGAGTCAGATTACAGTTTTGGTGGTGTGCGTAACTGGATGGTGAGAGGTGCTTGGTTGTTTATTTCTGAACCAAAGCCAGCGAGCAACGCATTAA
Organism: Vibrio sp. JZG120; assembly: GCF_053890955.1. Taxonomy (NCBI): domain Bacteria; kingdom Pseudomonadati; phylum Pseudomonadota; class Gammaproteobacteria; order Vibrionales; family Vibrionaceae; genus Vibrio; species Vibrio sp. JZG120. The sequence goes on along the minus strand of NZ_JBSRRK010000001.1, from coordinate 1,141,236 downwards.
CTTACCTAAACCTCCCTCTCTCTGCGAAAACCTTGAGCTTCACGGAGCATACTGTTTATGCCGATGCTAGCTTCGACTTAACGGCGCTTAACCGCGTCACCTTATCGGCTAGTTACTATGATGATGGCTCTTACTTTGCTGGATTATCCAGCAGCTATTCACTCAGTGATAATTGGCAACTGCTAACTGTAGTTCAACATTTTAACGGTACGGACGGCAGCTTATTTGGAGAAACACCTGCAACTTTGGTGTTTGCTAATATCCGGTATAGTTACTAGAGACGCCTTTCATTTAGCTGCTATCCCTAAATAATGCAATCAATCACAAATAATGCCTTGTTCTGAAGTTGTTTTTGATACAAGCATTTAACATTTTTGTAAACATCGTTATATTTAAGGCTCATCGTTGTCAGGAGTTTATGGATGAACCTTACGATATCAGGGAAGTTGCAGCTCAGTTTTGTGCTGCTAGCCGTACTTTTTATGGCATCAGCGGTATTCACGTATCGCAACGTCACCACTGTAGAGCAATACGCCTCTTCGTTACTTAAATCCGATTTACCAACCGTAGACACCAGTCGCGGTATCCAACAGTCCGTTCAAGCGTCGCTGTCTTCTATTCGAGCCTACATGTTGCTAGGTGGTAATCAAGAAGCGAGCGCACGTCTGAGTGAGGACGTGCGTAATATCATGATGTCTACTGACGAGTCGCTTCCGACTTTGCAGGCTTTGATCTCTGAACAGGATTTTCAAGCGATTCAAAGCCAGTGGGACGCGGTAAAAGTCTCTCTAAACAAGTTGATTGAGCTCAGCCACAGTGATGAGAACTTACCCGCGCACAACCTCTTTATTAACGAAGCGGCACCCATTGCAGAAGTGGCACTTGATCAGCTTCAAAGCTTAATCAATGAAGAGTCAGGAAACCCATTTGGTGGAGACAGAAAACGTCTGTTTAAAGTCTATGCCGACAGCTATACCTCGCTCGCCAATGCTCTGTCCGCCTTGCGAGATTTCCTGTTGTACGGGCAGCAAGATCACCTAGACAAATACCATGACTTGATTAAGTACCACAATCAGTCTGTGGCGGAAATCGACAGCAAACTCGACAGACTTACTGATAACGACCAATCACTGTGGTCACTGTTTAAAGAAATGCAGCAACTGTACTTTCCCTTAGCAGAGCAGGTGATTGCATTGCGTCAGTCGCCAGAGTGGAACGAATCAAACTTGCTGATGGCGAACGAACTGTTGCCAGCAGCGGATGCCCTAGACCAAAGTTTAGAAACGATCGTATTGGCTCAACAAAGTCGTGCAGATCAAAGCGGACAGGGCATTAATCAGTCGATCAAAAACGTACTCACCACCATGCTGATTGCAGCGGTATTGGTTTTGTTTGCCGCGATAGCGATTTCAAAATACATGGGCAACACCATTGGTCGCCGAGTGAAAAACTTATCGGAGCGTGCAAAGACGATCGCTTCAGGGGACGTTTCTCAGCCTCCGCTCACTGTTGCTGGGAAAGATGAATTGGCAGACCTTACCGATTCGATTAACCGCATGAACCAATCGTTAGCGAGCATCGTGGCAGGGGTGAGCGAGAAAGCGCATCAAGTGGATACCAGCATGGGTGCTTTGTTGGAATCGGCACAAGTCACTTCATCGAATGTAGAACAGCAACAAACCAGCATTGTTGAAATGGGAAGCCAATTGGATGAAATCGCTTTAGCCGCGCGTAACACCCTAGATCAAGCCAATCAATCAGTGCAGAAGCTTTCTGATTCAAAAGGTGAGATTGAACAAGGTCGTGATGCTTTAGAGCAAAACAAAGTCACTATGGAAAGCTTACATGGCAGCATTGAAACCGCGAGTACGCAAGTGACGCAGTTAAGCAAAGAGAGCGAAGCCATTGGTCGAGTGACTGAAGTGATTGAAGGCTTGGCAGAGCAAACTAACTTACTGGCATTGAATGCCGCGATAGAAGCGGCGCGTGCGGGCGACCAAGGACGAGGCTTTGCGGTGGTGGCGGACGAAGTGCGTATGTTGGCGACTCGCACTACTCAATCGACGACAGAAATCAACGGCATCATCAATGCGATTCAACGCTCGACTAATTCGGTAGTTGAGGAAATTGAACACAGCCAATCACTTGCGGAGCAGGGTGCGGAGCACATTGAAAAAGCGGTAACTCGTTTGCTTGTTACTACTGAGCAAATTGGCTCTTTGAATGAACAAATGGCAGAACTTGCGGCAGCGGCAGAGCAGCAATCTCATGCGACTAGTTCGATCACTGGATTGATGTCCGATATTACTCAATCAGTGGATGAGGTTTCGAATAACAGCCAACGTGCATCAGAGACATCATTGCAAGTAAAAGAGCAAGTTACCGAGCTGAATCAACAGATGGCAACTTTTAAAACGGCGTAGATAAGGTTTACGTCTGTTCATCTACTTTTGAACGTTAACCAAATAGTAAAAAAGCCCCAATCCTTTTCACACAAAAAGGGTTGGGGCTTTTTGTTGGATGATACGCCGATATTCGTCTACTTGCTCATTGGATTTAGCTATTTAAATCATAGCTAAAACCAAATTTTCTTCACCGAGCCGGAGTCGTAATATGACTCCATCGGCAGCAAATACTGCAAAAGAATTTTTAAACTTTATACCGATCTGAGTAAGAGAATCGTTCGTTACTACGATTGGTATCATCCTTCTAGGAGTAAGATTATGAACAAACAAGTAAGCCTAATTGGTCTAGACAGCGAACAATCAGCACAACTAGCTCAACAGCTAAATCAACTACTAGCGCATTACCAAGTGTTGTACATGAACTCACGCGGTTACCACTGGAACATCAAAGGTCAGCAATTCTTCGAACTGCACGTAAAATTTGAAGAGATCTATACGGATCTACAAACCAAAATCGATGAGCTTGCAGAGCGTATTCTTACCTTGGGTCATACACCAGCGCACGCATTCAGCCACTACTTGGAAGCAAGTGAAATTAAAGAACATCAAAACGCGACTTCTGGTAAGGAGTGTGTACAAGGTCTGGTTCAAGGCTTTAGCGTTCTACTTCTAAAACAGCGTGAGATTCTACAAAACGCGGGTGAAGCAGGCGATGAAGGTACCGCAGCATTGATGGGTGACTACATCCGTGAGCAAGAAAAATTAATGTGGATGCTTAACGCTTACCTACAAGGCTAAGCGACGCATCACCCAAGCACTCACTTGGGGACGCATAAATAAATCGGGAATAAGTCAAAGGAGCACGCGAGTGCTCCTTTTGTTTATGAAAGTACCTAGTTAGTCGTGAATGTGCTTAAAAGACTGAAAATGTTCGAGTAAATCGGTCAGTTCTGTTACAGCAAGAGAGGCGGAGTCGTGGAATTGTGCTGTCGTATTGTGGTGAACCAAGCAGGATGGCATTTGGGCGTTGTATGCGGCTTGTAGGTCATAAAGGAAATCGCCGACATAAAGTACTTCATCTGGCATTAATCGCCACTCTTTGGCGAGGACTTGGAGTGATAAAGGATCAGGTTTTGCTGGGTAGCATTCACGAGTGAGAACATGTTCAACATTGATTCGGTTATGTTCTAACTTACGCTGCGTAGCGATCAAACAGTTGCGCGTTACTATCGCGGTTTTAACTTTATGCTGATGTAAGTATGACAAAAGCTCGTGGCAACCCAGCATCGGAGATGACTGCTCAGCATCAGAAATTTCATGATCAAAGATGACATTATGGGCATGCTCCCTCTGATGTGGATGGTCAAGCTTATCAACAAAATCCAATAAATCTTCGTTTTGTGGACAGCCTAGTTGCTGACGAAGATCTTTGAAGTTCATATCGGAGCTGACGAGTGTATTGTCTAAGTCGAAAATAACGGCTTTGACTCTTTCAAGTTTTAATGGAAAAGGAACCATGATGACCTCGTACGACTTACACCAAGCTATCTTTCTAAAAACAAAAGTTTATTGTTAATTTTAGATTCAAACGTGTTACTTGTACGAAAATAAATCACTGATACGTCACAAATTAAATAGTCTCAATGATGTTGGTGTTTGATCACTTCTCTTCAAGACGGAAAATTTTGCCTGTATCTGTTGAAAAATAGACATAGCCATCCGGACTGATGGTGATATCTCTGACTCGCTCGCCAAGATTCTCCATCAATCTTTTTGATTCGGTGAGCTTGCCATTCTCAATAGAAACCACGTTGATGTGCGCCAGCTTCAAGGCACCGGCGAGGATTTTTCCATCCAACTCTGGGTACTTATCACCACGATACACCACCATATTGCTTGGCGCGATAGACGGAATATAAACCAACTTTGGGTCTTCCATATTCGGTAAGCTTTTCGCTTCTCCAACGTCTAACGGTCCCCAATACTCTTTACCCTGAGAGACTTTTGCCCAGCCGTAGTTTGCACCTTTCCTAATCAGGTTGATTTCATCACCACCACGAGGGCCATGCTCAATCGACCAAAGCTGTTTTGTTGCTTCGTCGTAAAACATGCCTTGTGGGTTACGGTGCCCGTAACTCCATATTTCAGGGCGAGCCTCAGAAGTCTTGAATGGATTATCTTGTGGTACCGAGCCATCAAGGTTGAGGCGAAGAATAGTGCCTGCATGGGTTTGAGTGTCTTGCCCATTATCACGTTCGCCACGGTCCCCAATTGAGAAGTAAACCTTGTCATCGACAAACGCAATACGGCTGCCGTAATGACGGCTGGTGTCCGTGATGGCGTCGGCGACAAAGACGTCTTTCCAATCCACAAGTTGATTGTTTTTCAATTGTGCGGTCGCTAATGCCACAGTATTTCCTTTATCGGTACGTTTGCTGTAAGTAAAGAAAAGTTGTGGATTTTGTGGAGCGGTATTCGGCACTAGAGCTACATCTAATAAACCAGCTTGCCCACTGGTGTTCACATTCGGTACTTTGAAGAGGGTTTGCTGTTTTCCCGAAGCAATATTAAGTAATGAAACGGTGCCGTTTTTTTCATTCACGATCATTTGTTGCTTATCGAGAAATTCAATTCCCCATGGGATGTGAAACCCATTGGCAACCTCATTGGCACGATAGTCCGCAGCATCGATAGAAAAAGCTAGGCAAGCGAGTAGGGTCGCAGTGATCGTTCTCATGGTTCCTTCCAATATGAATCCAAGATACTTAAAAGCTAACACTAAAAGAGGACGTTTGGCAGGGTATGCGAATATAAAAAATCCCCAATACGAGATCGGGGATTGAATTAAGACTAGAGAATTGTTTACTTAGCGAGCCTACATCGCTTCTTCGAAGATCTTAGAGATCTCTTCGTGCGTTGCTTGTTTCGGGTTAGTGAAACCACAAGCGTCTTTTAGCGCGTTGTCCGCTAAGGTTGGGATATCTTCTAGCTTCGCACCAAGCTCTTTAATGCCTGATGGGATGCCGACATCTTTAGCAAGCTCAACGATAGCATCAATGGCCGCCGCAGCACCTTGCTCTGCTGACATACCTTCAACATCAACACCCATTGCTTTAGCAACGTCACGTAAACGCTCTGGACATACTTGCGCATTGTAACGTTGTACGTGAGGTAGAAGAATCGCGTTACATACACCGTGTGGCAGGTCGTAGAAGCCGCCTAGTTGGTGCGCCATTGCGTGAACGTAACCAAGAGATGCGTTGTTGAATGCCATACCTGCCATGAACTGTGCGTATGCCATTTGCTCGCGAGCTTCAAGGTTTTCACCGTTTTTCACTGCTGTGCGAAGGTGAGCTTGAATCAGTTCAATTGCTTTGATTGCTACCGCGTCGGTAATTGGTGTCGCAGCGATAGATACGTAAGCTTCGATTGCGTGTGTTAGCGCATCCATACCTGTTGCGGCAGTAAGAGACGCAGGTTTAGCAAGCATCAACTCGGGATCATTCACTGACATCAATGGTGTTGTGTGTTTGTCCACAATCGCCATCTTAATGTGGCGCTCTTCATCTGTGATGATGCAGAAACGCGTCATTTCAGAAGCAGTACCAGCCGTTGTGTTGATTGATACGAGAGGCAGCATTGGTTTTGCGGATTGGTCAACGCCTTCGTAATCGCCGATCTTGCCGCCGTTTGACGCTACTAAAGCGATACCTTTTGCACAATCGTGCGGTGAGCCGCCTCCGAGTGAGATAACGAAGTCACATTCGTTTTCTTTTAATAAAGCTAAGCCATCATTAACGTTGGTGATAGTAGGGTTTGGTTGAGTGCCATCGTACACAACGGTTGCTACGTCGCGTTCAGTGAGAAGGTCTTGAACTTGTTTGACTACACCGATTTGGTTAAGGATCTTATCCGTAACGATCAAACCTTTTTTAAAGCCTTGAGATTGGATGCTGTCTGCTGCGTCTTTTAAACAACCAGCGCCCATTAGGTTTACCGTAGGGATAAAAAATGCACTTGTCATATTGGATAGCTCCGTCGTTATTTTTAATAATCTTTCTTAATTTGCCATTTACTGTCGCACACTCGTTTCCAGATTGAAGTTGATCTGAAGCAAGTTTACCTATTTAGAGGTATTTGCAAGAGAAAAACTGTGACAGTGATCTTGTTGCACAGCGTATAGGTGCAACACAGATATAAAGTAGAACAAATATGAAACCAGTGACGCAATCGATTGGCAAAAATTGATATCTAATACGGATATATCTCTAAATTAGACTAAAGTATAAAAAATCCCCATTAATAACTTAACTATCAATGGGGATGGGAGGTAGGTTTATAAGTTATCTATCAATAATTAGGCAATATCAATCAGCTTTGATACTAACTTTTCGATACCTGATGCCGCTTGAGAGATATTCTCTGCCAACATATAAGCTGGGGTTGATAGAACGAGGTGTGTTTCATCAAAAACGATATCCTCGACAGAGCAAGTGATGTGCTCACCGCCCATTTGATTAAATGCTATCGAGATCGCTTCATCGTTGCCTACGGTGCCTTTCACGCCTTGATCATAAATCATCGGAATAATGACAGGTGAAATACACAGATAACCTGCTGGCTTTTTCGCATGAGCGAATGCGCGACATGCTTGAGCTACGTGTGTATTAATCGAGCACTCAGCTCCTGATACTGCGAAGTCAGTGAGATTTTTAGCGGCACCAAAACCGCCAGGTAAGAGTAGGGCATCAAACTCATCTGGATTCAATCTTGCAACATCATCAATATTGCCACGTGCAAGGCGTGCAGATTCCACCAACACATTTCGTGTTTCGTCCATCTCTTCGCCAGTTAGATGATTAATCACGTGTAATTGATCGATGTTAGGAGCAAAGCAATGCCATGATGCACCTTCTTTTTCAATGGCATGGAGTGCTAATACGGCTTCATGTAGTTCTGTGCCATCGTAAACACCTGAACCACTGAAGATAACTGCGACTTTTTTCATTTGAGAATTCCTTTAGTCTGAGGTTTCCGTTTGTTGCTCTGTTTCTTTTAGATGTTGAGTGCTCGAATCAGTTTCGGCGATTTCGCTATCGTCGTCTTCTTCATCATAGTAGCGCACAACAAAAGGTGTAAGCATAACACTCGAGGGCAGAAAATGTTTCATATCGACTCCAACTGCGTAATGGAGTGATTTTTATACTGATTTTTATAAAACAGTACGTTGAACCTGATCATTTTTGAGTTAAGCTGATGTTTCCTTTGGCATTCGTGAGTGGTAGGTCACATGAAATCAGTGCAATTTCGTTTCACACTTTATGGTTGTATTGCCATCCTCTCTTGGAGTTGTTTACTTGGCATTGCCAGGTTGGTAACCGAGAGCCTAGGTCCCGTGGGCGGGGCGGCCATGTTGTACTCTCTCAGTTCTATTTTCCTTCTTATCGTAGTTGGCATTCCGAAGTTATCGTACTTTTCTCCAAAGTATCTCGTGCTTGGTGGCGCGATGTTCGTTTGTTATGAAATATTTCTCGCTTTATCTCTGGGATATTCCAACTCGCGTGCGCAGGCTATTGAGGTGTCGATTGTCAATTACCTTTGGCCAGCACTCACCGTTTTGTTTGCGGTTTTAGGCAGTAACAAAAAAACAAACTGGCTGCTTTATCCAGCGGTTGCGCTGGCGTTTATCGGAGTCGCGTGGACGGTGAGTGGTGAGAATGGCTTATCCGTTACTCAGATTATGTCCAATGTCAGTAGTAACCCTTTGGTGTACTTTATGGCTTTCGCAGGAGCAGTTATATGGGCCTTTTATTGTAATTTAACCCAGAGGCAGCAATCCAAGCATAACGCGATTACGTTGTTTTTCATTGCTACTGCTGTTTCGTTATGGGTGAAATATGCGTTTGCTGATGAGCCAGAGATGACTTTTTCATGGGAAGCAATGGGCTACCTTTTTGCTTCAGCGGCGTTGATGGCTGGTGGTTATGGTTTGTGGAACATCGCGATTGTTGGCGGAAACATGGTCTTTCTCGCGACACTTTCTTACTTTACGCCCATTTTCTCTGCGCTATTTTCTTCCATTATTCTTGGTGTGACGTTGAGTCCGAGTTTTTGGCAGGGGGTTGTGATGGTTACGGTGGGCTCTTTGCTTTGTTGGGTAGTCACCAAGGAGAAGCGTGAAGCAGCAGGTTAAACCAAAATTATCTGAGTGATTAATGCTCTTACTGCTCTTGAAGGCTTTGATAGATGCCTCCCGGCTGGACTGATTGAACCTTCATGTTGTTATCAGACGGGCATCCGGCCATTTTCCTAAAGTAAGCATCAGTTACCAAGGTGAGATAGGTGTCTTAAGGTAAGTAGCATCTGCAACCGAAAACGCTCCGGCCGTTCTGAGGTGTAACTGATTTATGATGTTAGGTTAGCAAAAAATTAGGCACAAAAAATCCACCGCTCTGGTGGTTTAACACTGCTAACTATTACCACGGTTATCAAACCCATACTTAATTGAATCTAACTTTTCGATTAGCTCTACTACTTTAATGAAATCAGTGGGTTTTGCTGGTGGGGGGCTAACTCCCGCTATCTTTTTGCTCATGCCGTGAAACTTTTTGAAAATGTTTCATACAGCCAGTATTGCCTACGAGAAGCGGGAGTCAGTTTTTATTATTGTTAGCGTTGTTTCGGATGGGTGGCATTCCTACAACGGCCAACTGACGGAGCGGGATTTTTCACAATTTCGGCTTTTAAAACAGTGATTCAGTTCAAGATTTTTTCACCTCATTGAATCCAGATTATCAAAAAATAATACCGACTTACTCCCCTTAAAACGCAACTAAAATTGCTATTCCCGAGGATCATTATTTTCTATTGCGACCAATTGCAAATAGTGACGAACTGCAAGGATTGGATATGCAATTATGTGGACAATCGCAGTCCTTAAAGTTTTGATGCAACAACGCAAGAGGTGGATATGTTTGGCTTCTTCAAAAGAAAAGCTTTAAAGAATATAGCGACGAATCTATATCAAGAATTGGTACGTGGACGCATACATGAGGGAACGCATTACGGACTCAGCGCAGATGATATATCAGAAAAGACAGGACTCAACTTGTTCTCATCGCGCAGCCTCATTCATCGGCTTGTCGCAAGCGGATTGGTCGAAGAATACGATTTTTTGGATGTGGTTTGCTATCGAGCTGTTAATGTCCCGATTTATTTAGACGAAACATCTTCTCCAAACAGCATTTTCCAATACGTTAAGCGCGCAATTGCCCGAGTAGACTTCAAAGGTCTAACTTAATACGAATACTAGATAAGGTTATATATGCTTGGCTTATTAGACACAAAGACTTTGAAGAACGCGACGATCGCTCTATATCACGAATTGGTTCGTGGCCGGATATACAAGGGTAAGCACTTTGGGCTCAATGCAGATGATATTTCCAAGAAAATAGGGTTAAATACTCACTCAGCAACGGCTCTCATTCATCGGCTTATCGATAACGAGTTGGTTGAAAAGTATGGGTTTAAGAATGATGTAAGTTATCGAGCTGCCAACATTCCAATCCACCTAGAACAAGCTTCGGCTCCAATCCAAATTTTCCAATACGTAAATCGCGTAATTGGCCGAGTAGACTTCAAAGGTATAGTTTAATCCAGATATGAAAAAACCGTCGTAATTGGCGGTTTTTTCATTTTAGTAAAGACAAAACATTCAATTTAGGTGCTTTTTGGTTTTTTCTTTAGTGTTCTAACAGTTTGCGACGTTTAAATGGAGTTGCAGTTTGAATCTGTGCTTCGACAGACGTTTCGTTAACTGAGTACGAGTTTGTTCCAACTTATCTAATGCGATGGTGTCGTCATCGACGTGCAAATCGATGTTAATACGAAGCTCTTGGCCCACTTTAGTGATACCCGCTAACTTCAGCTGGTGGTCAGATGTTTTTTCTATCTCTAGTACATCATTGCCAACGACCTGACATAGCTCTTTGCTTGGTGTCATCATTAGTAGCTCACGTAGTGCACCAACCAACATATCAAAAGGAACTTTCAGAAAGTAGAAGCCCATTAGCACCATCATCATAGGATCGGCATAAACCGCATATTCAGCGAATGGCGTTAGTGATACAGCCCAAGCAGCAACAAACCCTACCGTCACTGCCACACTTAATAGCGTATCCATCTGCCACTGTTTTTTCTCTGCTTCAATCAAGCCTGATGAGAAGCGACGGCTGCGTTTCGCCATAAACCACCAAGCGTAACCACAACCGATGACGTTTACGATGCCGAATAGAGTGGCAATAGAAGCATCGACTTCACGGCCTCCGGACATCAATGCTGAAATTGCAGAGTAAAGAGAAAAGCTTACAACCACTAAAATGACAGCCGCTTTTATCGCAATAACGATTGGCTCTAAGACCGCTTTTCCAAATGGGAATACAGATTTTGAGGGCTTGTTAATATAGTAGGAAGCGGCCAGTGACAATAAAGTTAACAGTAAGCTGACCAAAGAGTAAACACCGTCAAAAACGATGACAATTGATCCTACAAGCAAGCCAAGTACCATACCACCAGCAGCGAACCCAGATGCTAAAAGGGCTGAAATGGTTAGAATACGGTTTTCGTTTTTGCTTGTCCTGTCACACATAAAAGATGCCTTTAAATTTTAATACCTTACTATTCTTCTCGCATAAGGTAATTTAGGCAACCACTAAGTGAGCAGGTTCTAATCTAAAAAGTTGCGTTTTTGTTTATGCTCTTATAAAACAATGACTTGCTGCATGATCTTGGTGCCAATAAAATTGGCGCTCACTGATAAAATGTTTAGAAGTCAAATAAATACTCGCTCAATTTATCCGCTAACCATGTCATTGCTGGGTGCTCAGTTTGACCGTTAGGTGAAAACATACAGTAGTCTTCTTGTGTCAATCCGTATGTATGCTTGATAACGGCGAGCTTTTGCTGGCGAAGGTAATGGCGGATTAATGGTTCTGGCAGTACACCCCAAGCGTCTTCTTCTAAGATGGTGTTGAGCATGTAGTCAAAACTCGAAAAGCCAATGTATCGAGTCGAGAAAGGCTGCAGTTCAGGGTTGTCTTTCTCATTTAGGTACACCATCAACGCTTGCATCTGGCTGCGCAGATCTTCGTCTGAGACTCGGCGCATCTTACTTAGGCGATGTTCTGCACTGCATACTGACATCATACGTATCTTGCCTAGCGGGTTATACACGATACGAGGATCGTCGACGCGCTCATAATCAACACCAAAGGCAAAATCCACTTGGTGGGTACTGACTAAGTTGGCTAAGTCGCCACTGGATGCCAAGATTAAGTTGAAGGTTGTGGAAGGGAAGCGGTTATTCAGTGTATGAGAAAGCTCCTGCCAGAGATCATCAGGCAAGGAGTCGTCACGTGCAACCCAAACTTCCGCGTTAAAACCTTCCGAGATTTGAGCACAGGTTTTTCTTATCCGCTGTGCGATGATAAGTAGGTGTTCGCAATCTTTGTAAATGGCTTTCCCAGCTTCAGAGAGAGTGAGCTGGTTGCCAGTTCGGGTAAACAACTCAACGTTGAGATCTTTCTCTAAAGCCTTAATCGACATACTGAGTTTGGTGCGATTACAATCGAGTTGCCTCGCTGCTTCAGAAACAGAACCACACTCAGCGATGGTGCAGAAGGCTTCTACTTGAGTTAAGTTCATGATTTGACACAACCAATAAATGAATTCAAATAATTTGGGTATTATGCAGATGTGCTCCCAAAGCCGTGAAAGATTATCGAAAAAAACGCGAATCCGCCAGATAAGTCTATGGTCTTTTAACGGTTTTGCGGTAATCTATGTGGGTTACAAAAAGTGAACATGGAGGCCACGATGGCACAAGATTGGGACGGCTTAGCAAAAAACTGGGAATCAAATCCAGCAACAGAGCAATTTGCGCAGTCGGTGTTTGAGCAGTTACAACAGCTAACTCAGCTTGATGGCATTAAAGTACTAGATTTTGGATGCGGAACAGGGCAGTTAAGTCAACGATTGTCACCGATGGTTAAAGACATCGTAGCATTAGACGCATCGGAAGCCATGATTGAAGAACTCGATAAAAAAGAGCTTGCCAATGTAGAACCTGTCGTAGATGCATTGTCTCGCGGCTTGGTCGCTCAGCATCCAGCGTTTCGTGGACAGTTTGACCTAGTAGTTGCATCGTCAGTTTTAGCGTTTGTGGAAGACTTAGACGCGTCATTAAAAATCTCGCATTCTTTACTTAACCACGGCGGTTACTTTGTTCATTTTGATTGGATTGCAGAATCTGAACAAGACGGTTTTACCCTTGAGAAGTCTAAACGTGCTTTGAAAGATGCAGGTTTTACTGAGGTTGAATCGCAACACGTTTTTGACATTACATCTGACGGTAAAACAATGTCGGTATTAATGGGGCTTGGTCGCCGTTAATACTGAATAAAGAACACCACATGATAAAAGCGAGCTACCTAGCTCGCTTTTTTCTTATCGGTTGAGGGTATGTGCCTAAGTTAATCTCACTTGTTCTTCAACCTGTCGCTGGGGGTGTAAGCAAAGTGGGTCTCTAACAACCAAGTGTTCTGAGGTTATTTTTGGGCGACTATCCTGCGGATCTCCTCCAACACTTCAGGGTTGGCTATTGCGCCTAAATTTTCTACGCTCCGATTGTTAACGACTTGCTTAACGGCTAACTCGACCAATTTTCCCGAACGGGTCTTAGGTATATCGCTTATTGCGTAAATTGCACTAGGTACATGCCTTGGAGAACATGCAGACTTTAGCTGTGCTTTGATGGAGGCGATCATCTCGTCGTTGAGCTCTATCCCTTTCATTAATTGGACAAACAGCCATATTTGTTCGTTGCGATCGACTTCTTTTCCTACTGCGATGGAATCTAGAATACCGTCTATACTGTTCACTTGCTGATAGATTTCGGCCGTGCCGATTCTTACGCCACCGGGATTCAACGTGGTATCACTTCGACCATAAAACACGTATCCACCAACGCTGGTTTGTTCAACATCGTCGCCGTGGTGCCAAATATTGTCGAACTTATCCCAATAAGCACGATGATATCTCTCCCCGGTGTCGTTCCAAAAGCCAGCGGGGAAGTTGGGCAATGAATTGGCACAAACCAACTCACCGCGCTCTCCGATTACGCTATTACCTTGCGGGTTAAAGACTCTGACATCGACCCCTAACCCTGCTGATTGGCACTCTCCTCGATAAACGGGAGAAATAGGGTTGCCTAACACAAAGCAGCCACAAATGTCTGTCCCGCCTGAAATAGAGGCGAGGTGTACATCTTCTTTAATGTGCTGATAGACATAATCAAACTGTTCTGGATACAGAACCGAGCCCGTTGAACAAATGGTTTTCAGACTTGGAAATGCATCACTTTTCGGCGGAGAAAAAGAAACTTTTTCCAATGCCTCTAGGTATTTCGCCGAAGTTCCAAACAGCGTCACTTCGGCTTGTTCAGCGAGGTCCCAAAGCACGTTATGAGCGGGATAAACAGGGCTACCATCAAAAATTACTAAACATGCGCCGCTCGCGAGTGAAGAAACGTGCCAGTTCCACATCATCCAACCGCAGGTCGTGTAATAAAACACTCTGTCGTTAGGTTGAATGTCGCAATGCAGTTGGTGCTCTTTTAAATGGTTAAGCACTGTTCCACCGACGGAATGAACGATGCATTTCGGTTTGCCTGTCGTGCCTGAAGAATAGAGCACAAATAGCGGATCGTTAAAATTAACACGAGTAAAAGTCAGCGCTTCGGGTGTGTATTGATTCAGGACGTTTTGCCAATCTTGAGTGCAGACGTCGCATTCAAAAATGTGTGGTTTCAGGTAGCTAATTTGGCAAACCTGTTTAAGACCATCAAGATGATCCGCAATATGCTGGTTTTTCTCAGACATATCGAAAGTTTTGCCATTGAATGTATAGCCATCACAAGTAAACAGGATTTTAGGTTTCACTTGACCAAAGCGCTCCAAAACGCTTTCAACGCCAAAATCAGGTGAGGTAGAAGTCCAGGTTGCCCCTAAACTGGTGGTTGCTAACATGGCTATCACCGTTTGAGGTAAGTGAGGCAAATAGCCAGCGACGACATCACCTTGCTTGATTCCACATTCTTTCAACCATTGCTGGACACTCGAAACTTCTTCACACAATTGTTTCCATGTGTAGGTTTGCTTTTCTTCACGTTCATTTTCAAACCAAATCGCGAGATCATCGGGTTGGTGACACGCGTAGGTTAGCAAGTTTTCTGCGTAGTTAATTTGTGCGTTTGGGAACCATTTTATGTCTCTATTTTCGACGGGTTGCTGCCAGCGACTTTCTGCTTGCTCCTTTACGGTCTCTCCTTGAGTACCAATGACGTCGCAGAATAACCAGACTTCTTGCCAAAATTTTTCCACATGATCGAGCGACCATTGATGCAGATCGGCGAAGTTTTCAATGGTATTTCCTTGTCGATTAATGTGTTCAATAAACTGTGTGATGTTGGCTTCTTCGATACGACTTTCGCTCGGTTGCCATACTTTGCTGCTCTCGCGCATAGGTCCCTCTATAACAAAGTGGTAACAGATTTTAGTTTGAGAGGAATACACGATAAAGTCAAACAAGCTAGATATTATATCGTGTCATAAAAATCATGCAGTTACGATGCGTTGTAAACAATATGTTACATCGAGTCGATACTGAGAAAATCGTGTAGGGATTGGAAGCTCTTAAGACTGAAGATAGGCTTAATGTAAAGGATTTGTTAATGGAGATGTGCCATGACTCAGTATCGCTCTAAACCCGTAAACCAGGAAGGCAGGGTTGAATGGAGCCGTGAAGAAGACGCCATTTGGCGAGATTTGGTAACACGACAAATGGGTGTGATCCAAAACAGAGCTTGTAAGGCTTATTTACACGGTTTAACGCTGCTTGATTTACCTCAAGACCGCGTTCCTCAATTGCCAGAAATTAATCGTGTCCTGATGGAGACAACAGGTTGGCAAGTGGAGCCCGTTCCTGCGCTTATTGATTTTGACCGTTTTTTTAATCTGCTCGGTAATAAGCGCTTTCCCGTCGCCACATTCTTGCGTACCAGAGAAGAGTTCGATTACTTGCAAGAGCCGGATTTCTTCCATGAAATATTTGGTCATTGTGCGATGTTAACCAACCCAGATTTTGCTGCATTTACCGAACATTATGGTCAACTAGGGCAAGCCGCTACCCCAAAACAAAGAGCCTATCTCGCTCGCCTCTACTGGTTTACCGTAGAGTTTGGCTTGGTGAAAGAAGGGGACAAAACCAAAATTTACGGTGGTGGTATTCTCTCATCTCCTGGCGAAACCCTCTACGCATTAGAGAGTGATGTAGCAATTCGCGACCCATTTGAATTACAAACTGTGCTGAGAACGCCTTATCGTATCGACATCATGCAACCGAAGTACTACGTGATTGATGACTTTTCTCAGCTCTTTAAAATCAGTCAGTTAAATTTATTGAAACAAGCCGATCTAGCGATTGAAGCTGGACTGCTTCCTCCACTTTTTGAACCAAAGGAACCTGCTCATGTTGAATGAACAAAAATGCGAAGCTTGTAGTATCGATGCCATTGCACTAAGCAAAGAAGAACAACAATCTCTGCTGCTGCAATTGTCTGATTGGCAGATCATTGAAAGAGAAGACATACCTCAACTAGAAAAGGTGTATAAATTTAAGAACTTCAAACAAGCATGGGCTTTCAGTAACAAAATCGCGGAACTGGCAGAAGATGAGTTCCATCATCCTTCTATTTTGTTGGAGTGGGGTAAGGTCACCGTAACTTGGTGGAGTCACTCGATCAAAGGTCTGCATAAGAACGATTTTATCTGCGCATCAAAATGTGACGCGCTAGCATCGGCAGAGTAGGACATTACCTCATACAAAAAACGCCCGGCTTACGTCGGGCGTTTTGGTTCTAAATGACTTTTACATTACTTTATAGATTGATTCGGAAGACGGATGTCGTGCCCGATACCTCATTGCCAACAGCGATAAAATGACCACCACTACGGGTAAAGTAATTGATGGATTCTGGGCCTAAATCGCCTGCTTTTGGATTGTATGTGTCGTTCGTGCATTCGCCATCTTCCACTTGTGTACACACTGGCTGATTGTAATCGCGACGGTTTACGTAATGTAGGAACTGTGCTTGTTTCGGATCGGTAATGTCATAAATCATAATACCGCCTTGGCGCTCTAAGCCGATGAACACGTAATGGTGACCGTTGATTTGTGCTACTTCAATCGCCTCTGGCTCAATGCCTTTATCATCACTTCGGTCATCGCCACTGTCATTGTTGTCGTTGGTGCTGTTGAAGTGCTTGCCTTCATTCAGCAGCGCGATAGTCGCGAAATCGTCACCACTATCGAACACCAACTTGCCGTTTTCATCCCAAATCGAGAATGAACGCGTGCCAAATGCTTGAACATTACCTTGTGCAGAAAGCGTTTTTTCCGGCTTAATCACTTTTAAACGCGCGAGTTGTTTGTTGTCTTTTAGTGCTTCTGCCAGTGGGTGCTCTGCTGCTACTTTCAGCTTCTTACCGCGCACTTCATCAACATGGCTTAGACAGGTCCCTTGCTCGGATGTGTATTCATCTGTACCAAGGAAATCGTCCTCATCCCACATAAAGCCTGCTTTGTCGCACAGTTCTTGAGTGGTTTTGAATCCGTACTCACGCCCGTCGCCTTCATTTGCAGATACGATGTAAGTACTCCCATCCACTGAGTAGCTGTCGATCGTGTCAGGCATAAATAAGCCAACCAGTTGTGGGTAGCTTTTCAAGTTTCCAATAATTTTGTCTTTGTTAGATGCATCGAGTTTAGCGTCCGACCAAGACTTCTCACCTAAGCCAACAATTTTTTCTACCGATTTGCTCACTGGATTGACGATTGCCATGGCGTTATTTTCTTGTAGCGCGACATAGATTTTACCGTTATCTGCAAAAGTGAGGTATTCAGGCTCTAGATCTTGTGCGATGGTGGCGTTTGGCCCCGAAATACGCACATTCATTGGGAGATCTGCTTTTCGTGAACCATCAAACTCGTTAAAGCCAATTTGTGTCACTTCTGCTTGAGCAACGCCAAGGTTCAGATCGATCAAAGTGACGCTACCTTCAGGATCGACGCTGTAATCGCTGTTTGGTTCGCCCTCATTAGCGGTTGCGATATATCGGCCATCTTTCGAGAAGCCAACCATGTCTGGCAATGCGCCTGTTGGGAAAGTCATGACTAATGACAAATCCTCGGAGCGGTACAAACCAACAATACCATTCGCTTGTTTATTACTGTTTTCAATCGCAACCGCGACCAAACCATTGAATACAGCGACACTGTTTGCTGCGCCAATTTCAATGCCCGCTGCTTCGCCAGCGCTGTTGAGATCAATGAATGCGGTTTGCGTTGGTACGCCGTTGTCATCCATAGAAAGTACATCGACACGTTTTGCTTCAGCATTGACCACGTAGAGCTTATCCGTACAGGCGTCATAACTGACGATTTCAGCTGCCGATGTGTCGAATGGGGCATCAGCAACGGATGTCCCGATAAACGTTAACCCTTGAATTGAAGTTTCCCCAGCAACGGGCGCAGTGGTAGGTTTGCATTGTGTAGCGAATGAAGCCACGGTATCTTCGGGTTGTGATGAACACGCGATGGCAAGTGATGACAATGCGAGTGCACCGATTGCCTTTAAAGGGGTGATCATGATATCTCCTTATCAATCCGATACGTTGTCAATCAGCATGGGGTTTATGCTTCTGTCCATTTCCGTAATTGGAATGATGGAACGCTGAATGACGTGTGATTTGGTAAGGCTCTGAATATATGTATGATTGATGACTCTTATATTGGCTTTTTATGAAACTAATGTGTCATCAAAATGATGAAGTAGGGATAGAGGAATAATGGAATTAAAATCGTTTTTAGATTTGTTGGCAGCTTCACCAGAGCAGGTCGAATTTGAAGCAACGATGGCGGTGATCGAAGAAAGCTATACGTTTGAGCCAACCGCTTTTGTTAATGGTGAGACGCAAAACAACGCGGGTGAGAACAACGGTTCGTGTAAGATCTTCGCTTTCGGCTTGCTAAATAACCTAGACAAAGAAGCGACACTAGCCTGCTTTGGCCGTTTTTATCGTGAAGATGTATTGCTGCATCCAGAGAATAGCGATCACCAGAATATTCGTAATTTTATGGTAACAGGGTGGGATGGTATTAGGTTTGAAGCCCCCGCTTTAACCGCTAAATAAACACCAGTCAGAAAACGCAGAACAGTAAGCCAGTCGTATTATGCGACTGGCTTTTTTTCTAGACATTTTCGGCACAAACACAGCTGGTTGGCGCTTGGCTTGGGTAAATCACGAGTTTCAATAGTAAAGCACCAGCATGTCTCTTTGCCTGCGGCGATATCACAATAGGCTTGAGTCCCGCACTCAGGACAATTGTGCGTTGAATCTTCCCCTGCGATTTGTTCGATAATCGTATCTCGTTGGAGATCGGTTTTGTCTTTCCATTGGATGATTTCATCCATCGTTCGGTGACAACCAGAGCATATTCCGGCGTTATTTTTACATGCTGCTCGACAAGGTGACTTCATTGCTTTCTCGTTCTCATTTTTTATGCCGCGTACTCTAGCACAAAGCGAGTCAAAGCCGCCAAAATAAACGTGAGTGCGATTTGCTGGTGAGGAGAGGGCGGCAGTGATATTCTTGGACGAGTTACCTCAAATCTTTGTCACTTATGTTAGAAAAAGAAAACCTCATTAAACTCGCTAGAATGCAAATGCCATTTGGGAAATATGCAGGGCGAGTGTTAATCGACCTACCTGAAGAATACTTACTGTGGTTCGATAAAAAGGGCTGGCCAAGCGGCGAACTAGGGGATTTGCTCAAGCTGTGTTTAGCGCTCAAAATTGAAGGCTTAGATAATGTCGTGAAGCCTTTGAAGCGTATGTAACTAGCCACAGAAACTCCCACTTTTAATGAAAAGACTTATTATGAATTTTGATATCGATGCACTGAAACACCACCAATTGGTCGAAGATGGTAAATTAGAGGGATGTTACATTCATCAGCCAGCTCAAGGTAGCCAGCAAGATGACAAAGCTGTTTTGGCAGAGCGCCAAGCGTTGGAAAAAATGGGGTATAAGGTAATACAGGTTAAAGCTAAAGGCGGGACAACAACGTTTGCCGAGGCGATGCAAAAGCTTGCGAAGGAAACTGGTCACCTGCCTAAGGAGTAAGTGAGTGTAACCTGCCACAGCTTCCCTAGTTATTCCACGATACCATGTGTTTTCATCAAAAGAGCCAGACCGTTAGGCTGACTCTTTTTTGCTCCAAACCCGTTGAGAGCTTAAACATTGATCGTATCAATAAATTCCGTCAGTAGAGAAACCAGTTAGTTGCATAAATAACGAGAAGGACTAGAAGACCTAGAAGGAATGGGAAGGTTAGCATCATTGCGAACTTTTTCTTGAAGCTTGGTTTATCGAATACCACGCCTTCGGCCTCCCTTACTCTTCGCTCTTCATCAAAATGCCATTTAATAGCTAAGTAGGCTCCAATACCTAGTACAATAAGCTTAAAAGCTCCAGCAAAGTACGGAAAGAAGTTAGCCCAACTGTCGTTCATTATCCATCTCTCTCAAATTAAATATGGGCTTTACGGTAGCAGAATCCAAGGTTTATGTTTAGTGCTCTCCCAATGTCAGGCGCTCTAGCTAGCACAAGCCTACTGCTCGTGCTAACTGACCACAACTCTCTTTACAATATACTTAGTTATTAATAATTTAATAGAAAAGGACTAGAACACTTATATCAGTGGCGTGTCTGTATGGTTTGTAACGTTTTTGCCCCATTCCAATTTACCTCGTTTGATCGTCTCTTTGCCTAATAGTTCCCATTTATAATGATCTTGCGTGGTTCAAGGCCCATTTCATCCAATGTTACCGTTGTCAGCCCATCAACATGTGCAGTATAGGGTCTGAGTTTTGAGTGGATACAATCTTCTCGGATTAGCCACCATATCGTTCACGATGACCAACAGCCAAGGTCAGGTCACGCGTTTGTCTCACAGCCTAAAATTGCAAGTGAGAACCGCGGTCACGGTAAAGAATTTGTTTTGTATCATCTTGGGTTTGCCATCATGCCAAGATTTATGATGGAGAAAGAGTTAGCTCGAGGAGATTAAGTTCGCATCCTATTTGATGTACACGACTTGGAGAACCCGACTTATGCGGTGTACTAACTAATAGAAAGCTTCGATGCCGCTTCGAGTTGAGTTCTTGAAGAAAAAGGCCGGTGCGTTTGAATAGCATCGAACGCCACCTATTAAACGCAGTATTCTCGAAAGCAAAGCCCACCGAAAAGCGGGCTTTGTTCTCTTTTAATAACGAGAATAATAACTAGTAGTTAGCTTGAATGCTGACACCGCTATAGTTTGAGTAACCTTGAATCATGACGTGATAACGTCCACTTTGTGTCGCGCTGACCGTACATGTTTCATTGTTACCGTATTTGAAAGGTCGGCAGTCCCATGCATTCAGTGTCGGTTTTGCACCAAAACGGAGATACAAATCCGCATCACCGCTGCCACCATACATTTGTACTGTTAAGCGCTGCCCAGCTTCTACATCAACATAGTAATACGCGACTTGACCGCTTGAGCCACTTAAACCGCTCACTGGCACGCCCGAGGTTAACTTGCCTTCTGGGTCCGGTGTTGGATCTGGGCCACCACAGTCTTGGCCACAATCAGTATCCGTTAAGCTATAAAGCAGCTTGTTCACGCTGCCTCTTGTGTCCGTCACCTTTCCGCTTGTTGCGCGGCTAACGATCAAGTCCTCTACTTGGCTTGGAGACAGTGAACTGTTTTCTTGAAGATACAATGCTGCTACACCCGCTACATGTGGCGTCGCCATCGATGTACCACTAATGGTTTTGTAACCACCGTCATACCACGCAGATTTGATTTGTGAGCCTGGCGCAAACACGTCCACACAACTGCCCCAGTTTGAAAAACTCGAACGTGCATCCGTGCTTGTGGTCGAACCGACAGTCACTCCTGTAGCTACGCGTGCTGGAGAGTAGTTACATGCATCGGCGTTGGAGTTACCTGCTGCTAGCATAAAGCTGACACCTGATTGAACCGCACTTTGCACTGCGCTATCTAGAGCAACAGATTGACCGCCACCTAAACTCATGTTGGCGACTGAAGGTCCGGAAGCGTTCGCAGCCACCCAGTCCACACCGGCAATAACACCAGACGTAGAACCCGATCCGGTACAGCTCAATACTCTCACGCCGACAAGGTTGACGTTTTTCGCAACACCATACAAGCTACCGCCAATGGTGCCCGCAACGTGTGTACCGTGTCCATTACAGTCACTTGCATCTGCATCATTATCGACAAAGTCATACCCAGAAACCGAGCGCCCACCAAACTCAACGTGTGCATTGTTCACACCAGTATCGATAACATAAGCCGTTACACCAGTTCCATCAAAGTTGGCACTGTAGTTGTTATCGAGTGGCAAGTTACGTTGGTCGATTCGGTCTAGTCCCCAAATGGCATTGGTCTGATTTGCGTCTGCCGAGACTATTGGGTCAAGCGATAGGATTCTGTCTTGCTCAATGTAGTCCACACGAGGATCAGAACGCAGATCTTTCAGTTGCTCAGGACTCAAGTTAGCGACAAATCCACTTATCGAGTGGTCAAAAACCGACTCCACTTTTATCGAATACAAACCAGACATGCGGTCTACAGACTGTTGCGTGAATTGCTCGAATTCCGGTGAGCTGCTCGCCATCATTTGCGGTTGTTGAAATACCACTATATATCGATCTGCAATGGCGATGTCGTCCGGTGCAAGCATCAAAGTGGCAGGCAATGTGTCGGGAGCTTGTTGTAACTCTGCACTGTCCGCAATCTCATTGGGTTGCGAAAAAGCGAGAGAAGAATGAAAACAGAGCGCGGAGGTGATACAACAACTTAGTAGTTTCTTTAACATAAAATGTTCCTTGAAATCATAGTCTTGTTGATTTTACCTAGTACCAAACTGTCAACACGAAAACACAGACAATCAGCGTAGTACGCTCAATACGTGCTGCAGTGACGTTACACAAATCAAACTAGACAATGAGTAACCATATGCATAATTGATAATAATTCGCATACTCAGAAACATGATCAATAACTAAGCTTTATTGAAATTGAAATGCAAAGATTCATTTAGATTTAGAGCAAAATCCCTAAAATAGAATAATTCTACACACCTGGCTTATTGCCTGTTATATGCACTATTCTTACCGATAATTTACGCAATAAAAACCTAACTATCCTTTCATTGGTCATGACTCAAATTGGTTGATAGATGTTAATATAGCCACCTGGTTTCTGATGTTTTTTAACTCATGGCTACTATCCAAGTTCAATGTCGTTTCTGTAATAAAACAGAGCCCGTCCGTGAACATGGAAAAGGGCATTCTGTCTTTCCTCGTTTCAGGTGTATCGAGTGTCGAAAGGGCTTTCAACTCGATTAAGTTTACGAAGTCCGCAAGCCAGATGTAAAAGAAAAAATTGTCGATATGTTAATGAATAGCTCTGGAGTTAGGGAAACAGCACAAGTGTTGAATGTCGCATACAACACGGTATTGAGCACTTTAAAAAATCTCGCCAAGGTAAGTAACCTCAATACCTTTCGATAGAGCAAATATCAGACTAATTTGTAAACTTGAAAGGCTAGCTGCATTGGTTGAGGAGTATGAGGAAAAACACTTCCCCATTTAAGAACTGCAACACACCTTTGCCCCATTCCTTGCCAGTGACGCAGGTGGTTTGACCTACTTTCACTTATCTGTGTAGTGTCTGGTAAGTCGGAGAACTATCATCTTATACTTTATTTGTTGTACAGTTTATGGTTATAAACGTCGTTAATTTTCATACGCATTGAGCGCTTGCAGCAGCAAAGGCTTAACGATGGGGTAGATTTGATTTAAACGCAACTGGTAGAAATCAAACGCTTCTTTCCAAGACTCTTCGTTCTGCCAGTCAAGAGTTATTACAGGTAGCGAGATTTTTAGCTTCTCTGGGACAAATTCAGAGTCCTCCGGCAATAGTGGCATCAATGACTCTCGCCTAGCATACAGGTACTCAAACAAGTATTGTCCAAGTGCGTCATTTCTGAATCTCACAAAGACACCCACCTCATTAGGTTTAGATCGGTAAGTTGTTATCCAACTATTGTGTGCCCTTGGTGGTAACTCGAACCATAAGTGCCCCTTAGTCGAAGGGGTTGGTAACCTTACACTAGTGTCATCAAGCTCAAGATAATCAAGCAATGCACTCCAATACTCATAGGATTGACCAGAACCTTTGTTTGTGGCTGATTCATTTTGCTCGTTGGTGGATTCAAGTTTCTCAGTAACTTCACTACTTACTTGATTAATCGAAATCACTCGGCGCTCAGTAATTTCAGTTTTGCGCATCACTTGAGGATTCACGAGCAGTTGTTCGCCGGGCATGTGGAAGATCTGCACTTCAACCATGGCAAAAGAAAACTCCATTGATGCATAGGTATTAAGAAAGTCCTTTATCTCAAAAGCCCCCTCTCGAATACCATCGCCCACGACCAATAATAAGAAGCGGCCTTTGGAGAGGTTTCGCTGGACCGTATCAATGAATGAGGCTTCTAATACTTCATGGCCATCCGCCTTAACCAATTCAAAAAGCGATAGACCACCATTAATTGCACAAACCTTAGTATCAAGTTCGTCGTAGCTCCAATTCATCAAGTCTTTAGCGTAATCGAGTATCTGTCCAATCACTTCTCTACGAGATTGAGGATTACGATAGAGTTTGGTTTCCGCGATGACCAATCGGCCCGATGGCGTCACATAGATGCAGTCCACTCGACCCGACTTAGTGGCAAGCTCCATACACACTGGTACCGCTCCGGTATAGTCCGCATCAATCTCATAAAAGGGTAATAGGTCAGCGTTAGCAAAGATAAGTTGCTGTAACCACTTCTCATCGTAGGTACCTGTTGCCCGCAACTCGACTCGTTGAAGTCTCTGAACGCTGCTTTCGGGGGATACGATGATTGGACCATTGCTCATGAAAGAACTCCGTTGCTAGCTAAAAACGCTGAGAAAAACAAACCGTAAGGTTAGCCTAACTTATTACTTTACGGCGTTTACGAAGTATCATTTTCCTACTTTGACTTGCTTACTTCATTAGTCAGCGAGCAGTGCAGCACGATCACCGCTAGCATGTCTTTGCCCCAAAACTTCTCAGACCTAGCGAACTGACCACCTAACCAGTATTAAAATTGACCAAATTAAACTAACCCGAACTTTGGCACTTTCACGGCAACTTTCCGTAGGTATCTCCCTAAACTCTCTGTTGAATCACACAATAGGTTGATAAACATTGAGTATCATAATGAATGGCAGCAACGTGAACCGAATGCAAACACGGAAAGATTTTGTCAATAACGTATTCTGCGTTAAGAGAAAACTTAAAACTCGCACAGATAACATAAATTGCGAATAAAGGAGAATCAATGACACCGATTTACCGATGGAATGGACAATACTTCGGCTTCATAAAAAATGACCGATTATTCAGTGCAAGCTCTCAGTATCTAGGCTGGGTTACTGAAGACGGCAGAGTGTGGCGCAGCAATGGCACGTTCTTGGGTGAAGTAGAAAATGAAAACTACATTCTAAGACGAATATCAATGGCAACACCAGCAAACCGAGCAGTGAGAGCAACACCAACGACACCCGCAACTCCAGCTCGTAGAGCAAATCGTGCAGGTAAGGTTTCAATAGCTGGTCGAATTGATGCTCTGGATGAATTTCCAAGCACATAAAAATTGCTTGCTGCTAACGGCTAACCTTTGGCATTTTTGTTCGGTTAAGTTTGGTATTTACAGTGGTTTACTTGGATTCTGGGTGGAGTCGCATTCTAGTATGGCGTCAAAAGGCTCTAGTTGCCCATTTGGCTACAACTCTATAAGAAGGAAAAGAAATGAGTGATTTGATTGATGATGAGTTGTTCTTGCAAATAGAAGAACACTTGAAGTGCAGTGAGCAGAGTTGGCTATTGGGTGCAGGGATAAGCTTCGATGCAAAACTACCGCTAATGTACCCTTTGACAAATAAAGTTAAAAAGGATCTAGAAGCTAGTCACAAAGAATTATATGACGATATCATCACTCCACTATTTCAAGAGTTGCCTGAACAATGCCATATAGAACATGTTCTGAGTCATCTTGGCGACTATTCTGCATTAGCTGAAAGAAACAAAAAGAAGATGACAGTCATTAGTGGCGGTATTGTTGAGCTAACTACACTAGAAGAAGTACATAATGCTATTCTTGAGTCTATTTCAAATGTGATCCGATGTGGCTATGTTGAAGACGGGGATGGAAATACAATTGAGGAGGGCTCATTGTCTAAACCAATTGTGGATATCAAAGCTCATTTAGAATTTATTGATACTCTGTTTAACCACGCATCTGCTGGTGTTCAAGAGCGAAGAAAAGCTGTAAATATTTTCACAACTAACTATGACACTCTTTTAGAAGATGCTCTAGCATTAAGCAAAGTATCTTATTGGGATGGGTTTGATGGTGGCGCTGTAGCCCATCGAGTTCAGAAGTATGGGGAACCAATTCCATCTAATGGACAACGTGCAAATTTAATTAAAATACATGGTTCAATAGATTGGTTTCTTTGTGACAAAGGGTATGTATGGAGAGTTAGGGATAATGACCTCTACCCAAAGGCAGAACGGCGAGTTCTAATTTACCCACAAGCTACAAAATACGTTGCTACTCAACAAGATCCGTTCTCTACGCAATTTGATTTGTTCAGAAAATCTCTGAATTCCCCCAATAGCAATGTTTTAGCAGTATGCGGCTATAGCTTTGGCGATGATCATATCAACAACGAAATTGAATTTGCTTTATCAAAAGAAGAAAACAAAACTGTATTACTCGCTTTCTTGGAGTGTAGGGATGAAATTCCTTCATGTTTAGAAAAGTGGCGAAGTGATAGTTTTGGTTCAAGAGTAATTATTGCATCTATACGCGGCCTGTATATTGGAAAAAAAGGCCCATTTAAAAGAAAAGATGAAGACGACTATTGGTGGACATTCAAAGGTGTAACATCAGTATTGAAGAATGGATGCGAGGTATAGTTATGTTTACACCAACTGATGAGCTGAAAATAGGCCAAGTTGTCGAGGTCTCAGGAACCAATATAAAAGTTGAAATTTCCAATAAGATATCCGAATTAACAAGAACTTTTAATGGTCGTGTTTACCCTATCGGCCAAATAGGTAGCATGGTTAAAATTCACTATGGTCGTAAAATAATTTTTGGCTTGGTGACAATGCTCAGAATGCGATCAGAAGAGTTAATTGAAGCAGGTATGCCTGTAACTGCTGATTCTGATCAACGAGTAATGGAAGTTCAGCTGTTAGCTGAAGGCAGTTGGAATAATACAAAATCAACTTTAGCCTTTAAGCGTGGTATTAAAACTTACCCTTTGCCCCAACAAGGAGTATTCCTACTAACCAACGAAGAAATTTCTTTTGTTTACCGTTCAGCTGAAGGTACAAGAGATGCGGAAGTGGATCCATTAGTTCCTTTTGCTGTTTACAGTGCATCTGAATCTACAGCCTGTCGAGCTAATATTAATAAAATGTTTGGTATGCATTGTGCGGTTCTTGGCTCTACAGGATCTGGAAAATCAGGTACCGTAGCTGCGATTATTCATAGCGTACTATTGCATAATAGTAATGAAAAAGAACTGTCTCCTCAGATAGTAGTCGTTGATCCTCACGGTGAGTATGGTTCAGCCTTTAAAGAGAGAGCTGTACAGTACCGCGCATATGACATCGCAGCAGGCGACGACGGTCAGGAAGAGATAAAGCTACCGTATTGGTTAATGTCTAGTGATGAGTTCACTAACCTAGTGATTGGTAAAACGGAAAGAAGCGCTACTAGCCAAAACAATGTAGTTCAAAAGGCACTTGCTCATGCAAGAATGGTTGCTGCTGGAATTGTCAAGCCTTGCCCAAGAGAGTTTGGTACAGAAGCCCTTAATCATTTAGAAAATTTTGACGATCCAGATTTGTGTGATGGCAAGGATACTTCCGATATTCTGGAATTCGACCGTGATAAACCTAGACCATTTTGCTTAGATGAGTTTGAAAGTCATGTTAGGTACATTCAGGGCGGTAGGATAAACCGTAACAACCATGAAAGCATGACCAATTCTGATTTAGCCAAGTCACCTGTACCCTCTGTTTTAGATAAACTAAAAGTTTTGAGAAGAGATACTCGACTTTCATTTATGATGAAGTGTTGGGTTGATAACGAAGAAGAAATAAAGCTGCATCAAGTTTTGAACCAATTCATTGGTGCCCCTAGTCAGGCAGGCAAAGATATTAGGATTATTGATATTTCAGGCTTGCCAAATGAAGTCGCAGGACCGCTTACCGCGCTAATTGCTAGGTTACTTTTTCAATATAAGGTATTCCAGACTCAACAAGAGAAAGAGAAGGATCCTATATTATTAGTGTGTGAAGAAGCTCATAGGTATGTTCCCGATCATGGTGAGGCTCAATACGCAGCCGCTCAAGGAGCAATAAGGCGTATAGCGAGAGAGGGGCGAAAATACGGAATAGGCTTGATGCTGGTAAGTCAGCGGCCAGCCGATGTAGACAGTACAGTTATTTCACAGTGTGGTACGTGGGTTGTTTTAAGACTTACAAATTCAGCCGATCAACAGCATGTCGCACGATTTTTACCAGATGGGTTGTCTGGAATGGTAGGTGCGTTACCGATTTTATCTCAGCAAGAAGCCATTTTTGTCGGTGAAGGAGCAGCCCTACCTTCTAGGGTCAGGGTAAGAGACCTAAAAGAAGACCAATTACCGAAATCAAATACGATACCATTTGCTCAGGGCTGGGCGAGTGATCGCCTAGACATAGATAAATTGAAAGAAATATCTGAGAGAATGTGTAACTAAAAGCGCTTTAATACAAATTATTGCACGCGGCAAAGTACTCACCGTACTCACCGTTTACTATTGAGTGCGGTGCTATGCATTGCGATAAAGTGCTCTGCTTAAGCTAAACTGGAAACTTCCTAGGCGATTTCCTATACCAAAAGTTATTCGTATCCTTCTAATTTAAGTAATTAATCTAACAAGGTTTTGTCCAAAAGCTTGCTGGCTCAGCTCAAAGCAAACACTCGCTTTGGGTTACTCGACTCCGAGTAACTTTATTGCTATGTTTCGCAAAATATATGGAGAATCTCCTGCGCGTTATTTTTCCAGATGCCGTGCAGAATAATGTGTTGACCGGCTGAGGGAAAAATGAAAACCAAAATAATAATGTCGTTTCTACTCACTTCATTGTGTGTCAGTGTCAGCGCCAGTACGAATGAGCCGAAATACCATTCTGCGCTAACAGTCAAAACGGTATTCAGTGAAGACAGAGACAAGCCTGTAGAAGTCTACTACTGGTATCCCACAACGAACGGAAAAACCAACTTCACGTTTGGTAGGGGTAACATTTTTAAATCAGTCGAAATGCAGTTAGATACTCCTTTAGCAAGTGGAAAATTTCCCGTTGTGCTTTTGTCGCAGGGCGGAACACGGTCAGCATTTTCCCATAGTGGTTGGATAGCTTCAGGCCTAGCGAAACAAGGTTATATCGTTGTTGTACCAAAGCCTCCTGCACCGAACGAAATCAATGCAGAAATGGCTGTTGATGAAATCACTTTCAGGACTAGTGATTTGGTGCTTGGGCTGAACGAATTAAGTTCGGTCGGGATACTGTCCGGAGGTGTAGATACTGATGAAGTGCAGGGTGTCGGCTTTTTTCTGGGTGGCACATCTATGCTGATGCTCTCCGGAGCGCAAATAAGCCCGGAAAAATATCGAACATCGTGTCACAACGCCACCAATGTAGACTGTCATTGGTTACGTGAAAATGACGTTGATATTACCAACATCCCGGATCAAAAATTCCCCCGATTTCAGTCTGAAAACAAACTGAAATCGGTCGTCGTTATCAACCCTGAGCTAACGAAAACTTTTGTCCCTGAAACTCTGGCCTTGATGAACAATGCTATCACCGTGGTGACGCTTTCTGAACGGCTACATCCCGCACTGACACCTGCCGAATCACTCGTTGCTCTTCCCAATGTGACATTTCAAGAGATCCCCAGTGCGAGTCAATTTAGTGCGTTCGCAGAATGTACTGAGCGTGGCATTAAAATTCTCGCATCAGAAGGGGAGGAAGCACTTTGCCAAGAGCGTGACGAGGTTTCCAGAAAGGATAATCACCAACAAATTTTGGATGTAATTCTGGCTAGCTTAACAAAGTCATAAGAATAGCAACAATGCGGCACTTTCTTACACATTGCCTGCTCGAGTAAGCAAAGCGAGGAGTAAGTTTTTCAGGCTTGTCCCCACACCATATTACAAGACCTACTAATGACGGTATTATTTGCTCTAATGGAGTACTTGTACCAGCATTTTAAAACTTAGAAGAACACACAAAATACCAACGATTTTCTTAAGAACTTTATTTGGAAAATACTCTGCGCAACGCACTCCGAGGCTAGTAGTTAAGTAGCTGCTAATGGAGAAGCTGATCATTGCAGGAAGGTATATGTATCCTAATACTAAGTTGTTCCAATCTGTATTTTCCCATCCGTTTAACATGTAACCGAGGCTTCCTGATAGCGCGATAGGCAAACCTATCGCAGCAGAGGTGCCAATAGCACGTTTTACCTCAAAATTTTGCTGGACAAGATAGGGGATGATCAACCCCGCACCGCTTATTGAGACAAGTGCTGATACAGAGCCAATCACCGAGCCTACAGTGATATTACCGATAGCCCCGTGTGGGTTAGGGTTGTACTTATTTTCAGTGTTGAGAAACATCTTATAAGCTACATACAACATGAATACGCTGAAAAAACCTGCCAGATAGATCCCCTGTAGATACGATGCTACGAATGTGGCGCAAAATGTTCCGACTAGAACTCCGCTCAACATTTTTACTACCATTGTCGAGTCTACATTCTCTTTTTTGTAGTGAGCGCGCATGCTGCCCAATGTTGTAATAATCATTGAAGCCATTGATGTCCCTAACGCAAGATGGACCACTTCTGTATCAGCTATTCCCTGTAGTGAAAACAGAAACGCAAAAATAGGGACGGCCATTCCACCACCACCCACACCAACGAGTCCAGCGAGAAAGCCAATGCCCAAGCCTGCTGTAATGTAATAGATAATAAAGATAGGTTCGTTCATGATGGTTCTGCCTTCGATAAAATGGTCGTTGCTAAAATGTTACTCGAACGCTAACTTGCTATGGTAACGTTAAGAGGACAGAAAATAATGAATAATGGCCAAAATGGAATTGAGTAAATAAAGTGACAAACTCTGATTACAGCGAATGGAAAAATGGCGCCGCACTGATCGCTAAGGAGTGGCAGCATGAAAGGAGCGACTTCAACCATTTGGATCAACGGCCACATAATTGGCACAGTCATCATCGAGGCCAGCTACTGTGTATAGATGAAGGGCTAATTCAGGTCAAAACCGATGAAGGAACGTGGATACTACCCCCTCACCGAGCTGGTTGGATCCCCCCGGGTGCGATGCACAGTGTTTATTTTTGTGGTTCTCTGAAAGGTCATTCATTACTGTTTACTCCAGAGAGTTGTGAGCGGTTTCCAATGAGACCTTGTGTGATCCAAATGAGCGATGTGTTGAAAGCCCTATCGGTTAGAGCATCGATATGGAGCAAAACAGACGATCTATCCATACAGTCTTTACGTATTCTTGCCGTAATATCCGATGAAATCGTCAATTGCCCTCATGAGTCACTCCACATCCCCCTGCCCAGAGATCCGAGACTGCAAAAAGTTACTCAAGCAATTTTAATAGATCCAAACAGCAAACATTCTGTGGAGCATTGGGCAAAGATCGGGGCAGTCTCATCTCGGACATTAAGACGATTGATTCGAAGTGAGTTAAACATGAGTTTTAGTGAATGGCGGCAACAAGCACTGCTAATACATTCGTTAGAAATGATGGCTCGCGGAGAGTCCGTAGGAGCGGTTGCACATGCTTTGGGTTATTCTACGCCCAGTAACTTTATCGCTATGTTTCGTCGGGTCTATGGTGATTCACCCACGCGTTACTTTTCGAGTCGTGGCATATAGTTGCCAAGAGCTTACCTAAATTAGGTTCGTTTTTATGTACTGAGGTTTTACATTCATTTACTCACCCAACATAAGCAAGTGCTTCTAGCTTCTTTCTGCCCAAATGAGCTGAAATCAATTTCGAAGTGGATAATAGATTTCAAGATTTCAAGATTTCAAGATTTTAAAATATTTAATCTAATGGAAGGCAAGACCACACTCCTACGGTTATTGACAACATAAAGGGGGGAGAATGTTCATTCCTTTGCTTTAAATGTACTTCAAAATTACCCGTTCAACTTGTGCCATACAGGCTCTTTATCGTCTCCCTCAACCACACGATTTTAGGGTTCTTGTTATTGCGTTTGTGCCAAATCATAGTAAATGGAATCAGTAGCTTGTGCTGATAATCTTCGGCAATGGGGATAGGCAACGCTATTAAGTTGGGGTGAAGCTGTTCGCAGTATCGCTGACAATACTTTGGTGCTGTGGTTAACATTTGATGGTCGGGCTTTTCTGCAACAAATAAAGCTTGCTCGAAACTCGCCATCGTTAGGCTAACGTTTCGAGTATATCCCTGTTCAGCCAAGATCTCATCCAATGCCCAACTGTCATTTTTCTCCCATGCTACATTGATGTGGGCATAGCTTAAGAAAGTATCCAAATTCCACTCTTGCTTGAGCGCAGGATGATCTTTGCGGACATACACCATAGGTAAATCCGAAAACAGCACTTCGAAATTAATAAAATACGGGAGCAGTTCTAACGACTCTTTGGAGCGAGGATGGCTTTCACGGCCAGTAAAACCAATGTCCACTTCACCGCTGGTAATGGCGTCTAACGAGTCGTAATCCCAGTTATGGAACTTTACCGTTGAGTCTGGATAAAAATCATGGATTCGTTTGGTCAGTTCATCCGCCATGATGAGTGACAATGGCGACTCTACTCCAAGATGAAATTTAACCCCGCTTGGCGCATCATCACCTCGGTGTGAAACAATCTGGTTACCGATCTGCATCCAGTCTGACAAAAGCACTTGCACGTTTGTCGCGAGATTTGTTGGCTTTAGACCTTGCGGCGTATTCACAAAAAGCGGGTCATCAAACCAAGCGCGCAATTTGCCTAAAGACTTACTCACGGTTGAGGGAGTTACATTAAGTTTTTTCGCCGTTTTAGTAACACTCTGCTCTTGCAGTAGCAATTGCAGAGTGAGCAGTAAATTAAGATCAAGTCGGGCAAGAGATTTCTTCATGAGGCTCACTAACGTTCTGATTTGGAAATAATAATATTATGGAGAGTCCAATAACGCTACTAGCAACCAACGCTATCATTAACATCATCACAGCCGACACACCTAACGTCGCCATCAACCAAATGTAAAGCGCAGACCAAGAAACCTGCCCTATGCCAAGCATAGAACTTGCCTGACCAGCTTTACGAGAAAACTGACTTAGCGCCTGACTCATCGCCACACCAAACCCCATAGGGAAACTCATGCTGAGCAGAGTGAACCCTACCATATAAAGTGTCGGACTATCGCTATTCAAGTGAGCCGCGAGAATAACGATAGCCGACAAAAAATTGGTCATTTGTGCAGCGAACATCAATGTGGTTTGTTTGAAGTAAGACAGAGCAAATGGGACTGAAAACGATGTTGCCATACCTACCATTGCGAGTAGTGCCATCGTGGTTGAGTAATCGCCTCGAGTAAAGCCAATCGAATCCATTATTATCATTGGTGACGTATTTACATAAGAGAGAATCGCTGTGACGCCTAAAGATGTATAAATAACGCGCGATATAAAAAAACGGTTATATAGTGATTCGTTCGAATCTTCACTCATATCTAAAAGTGTGCGCTTGGTTTTAGGCAAGGTTTCTTTTAAGACAAAGCAAGCAATTAAGCCTATCGCAATACCCATCATCGCCATGGCAGTGAATAACACGGGCCACGGAAACTTGATCATAATCAGATTGCCGATCACGGGGGCAAGTACCGGGATAGAACAGATAATTCCATTGAGCATCGATAGAACCTTAGCTCGCTTTGGGTCCCCTAAAGTGTCGCGCAAAATGGCGAAGGCCACTACGTAGCAACATGCGGCACCTACACCTTGAAAGAAGCGCATTATTAGGAAGCTATTACTGGTCTCAGCAGAGCCCGCGAACATTGATGCAAGGGTAAAAATCACTGCACCGCAAATGGCAACAGGTTTACGTCCAAAACAATCAGCAGCTCGCCCAACAAAAACCATAGTCGATGCTAGACCAGCAAGGTAAATAGAAAAAGCAATATGAAGCTGTGATTCGCTCGCAGACAGGTCAGTGGCGATTTGTGGTAAAGCAACCAAGTAGAGATCTATTGCCGTAGGATAAAGCAACACAAAGGCGAAGCTACATATCAGATATCGGGGTAAATTAATTTGTTCCATTACTACCTCGTGAAGGAATTGGGCTTACGAGGATGATATGCAACATTACTCATCTTGGCGCGTTACCTTTCTGACAACAGGTATTTCCATATACGACATCAGCAACGATTGTGGCTACAGCAGTTAAACTTGCCCTAAGAAGAACCTGGTATCGGGCGAAAGTAATCTATACAACCGAGTCCACAACATTAGCTAAATAGATAACGATGGACATTAGTGAGCTGGAGTTTTCTCAAGCTATATTAAGCTCTCAACACCGCAGGGCTAAATAGTGTGGTTAAGCCTTTGATTCGGATGTGGCCTGCCTTTGCAATCTCTTTCCCCAAAATACAATGTATTTTGCTTTACAGGAATCAGAAGGCCTGACTCTTTTTCCCTTTGTTCGTCGCGAACGCTACCACCGTGAGTCGTAGAGCCTTGGTTATCGAAACCATTAACTCATTTTAGTGAAAGGAAATTCCTGCTCCCTACAGTGCTTCTCTCACCAGTCTTCTGTTTGGCTCATTATCTCTAACATCCAGACGCGAAATAGCATAAGATACACGGCCTTTACTAGCACTGAGCCACTCATCGTAATGACAGATAAAACACAGCAAGCGACATTTGCCGATCTTGGCCTGATTCCAACCTTAGTCGAGCGACTAGAAGCGTTAGAATACAGCCAACCGACGCCCATTCAATCTCATACCATTCCTTATCTCCTTGAAGGGAAAGATATTGTTGGCGGTGCCAATACGGGCTCTGGTAAAACCGCTGCTTTTTCGCTTCCAATTCTGCAAAAAATTGTTCAGCAAGACGAATCAAATAATCGCCGTGGTAACTTCGTTTCTCACCTGATTTTAGTACCAACTCGTGAGTTGGCATCACAGGTGGCATACAACGTCAAATCTTACTCATACCATCTTAGAGATAAGATCAAAACGGTTGCCGTATTTGGTGGTGTGTCGGTGAACCCACAAATGCTGGCGCTTCGCGGTGGCTGTGACATTATCGTAGCTACGCCGGGTCGATTACTTGATCTGGTATCCAGTAACGCGATTAAGTTGGACCAAGTAAAAACGCTCGTGCTCGATGAAGCTGACCGTATGTTGAGCCTCGGATTTACCGAAGAACTCAATAAGATTCTTGCGTTACTGCCAGAGAAGAAACAGACGCTGCTATTTTCTGCTACTTTCCCTGATAAAGTCATGACGCTGGCTCAGCACTTGCTCCGTGACCCTGTTGAAGTTCAGTTGCAGAGCGCAGAAGCCAGCACTTTGGTGCAACGCGTGTTTAGTGTAAATAAAGGTGAGAAAACGGCGGTACTCGCGCACTTAATCAAACAGCATCAGTGGCGACAAACTTTGATTTTTGTGAATGCTAAGAATGCCTGTAACCATTTAGCTCAAAAACTGTCAAAACGCGGTATTACTGCTGAAGTTTTCCATGGTGATAAAGGGCAGGGCGCTCGTACTCGTGTCCTTGACGGTTTTAAGTCTGGCGAGATTCAAGTTCTTATTGCCACCGATATCGCAGCACGTGGCCTTGATATTGAAAAGCTGCCAGTGGTGATTAACTTCGATCTTCCGCGTAGTCCTGCTGACTATATGCATCGAATCGGTCGCAGTGGTCGTGCTGGTGAAGTGGGTCTAGGGCTATCCCTTATCGATTACGATGACTATCACCATTTCAAAGTGATAGAAAAGAAAAATAAGTTCCAACTTGAACGTGAGCAGGTAGAGGGCTTTGAAGTGGAAGACGATCAGAGTGAAGCCTACTTTTTACCGATGAAGCCGCGTGCAAAGCCAGCAGGTACAGGGAAAAAGAAGAAAAAGCGCAATCAATAGAAAACGTAAACTACATGTGAGTTTACTTATGGGAGGCGCTGGAGAAGGGGGCGCACTAGCTTGAGTATTCGCTTCTAGCCATTTCTTTAAAGAACAATTGAGCCTTGCTGGAGCTACCAGTAGGGCTCTATTGCTTTTCAAGGTTATGTACTATCGACGCGTCGGACGTCCACGAGGTGAGCGTTTTTTAAATGCGGATGCAGCTTTAGCTTGTGACTTGAGGATAGAGTCAACGGTTAGCGGCATTGGCTCTTTAGGTTCAAGACCATGAGGGAACGTACGAGCTCTCGGTGGTAAATCATATTCTTCTTCACTTGCGCGTGGCATGCGCTTAAAGCGATAAAGGTAAAAGTTTTCTAATTTTTCTCTCGCCCATTCGGTCTTCTTTAAATACTTCACACTACTTGCAATCGAAGGCTTAGTGTTAAAGCAATTAAAGCGCATTGCTGTATCTAGAATGTCCCAGCCATAAAAATCCACCAACTCTTGCAACATAGTTTCTAGCTTCAACCCGTGCAGTGGGTTGTTTCGTTGCAGTTCGATTCTTTCTTCGTCAGTCATCATTTTAGGGGCCTTACTCATCAAAGGGTGGAGTTTAGCAAAGTATACATTACAGAGATATCTATAGTTAGGCAGCGATGGTTTGGATTGCA
Source organism: Vibrio sp. JZG120 (assembly GCF_053890955.1). Lineage (NCBI taxonomy): Bacteria > Pseudomonadati > Pseudomonadota > Gammaproteobacteria > Vibrionales > Vibrionaceae > Vibrio > Vibrio sp. JZG120. The sequence goes on along the minus strand of NZ_JBSRRK010000001.1, from coordinate 1,104,628 downwards.
ACTCGATTTGATGTTGTTAGTGCGTACTTGCATGAGCCAAATTAACCAATTACCTGTGTGAATACGGATATGTTTTTTCTACCTTGAAAAGCACAGGTGGAGTTGCGACTGTTCCTCTTCTTGAATTGCTGTTCAAAAACTCTCACTAAAGATCAGCGTACTCTAATGTAATGTTAAATCTTTGTGTAATAAGTGAGATTTTTGTTGTTCTTTTACTAATGTCTAATATTCCTACCGATAGCAATACATGCTTAATAGGTTCAAATCAAAAATTAGCCATACCACTTTCTTGGTGTGGCCTCGATGTTTGATGTGGGTGTTGTCTCGTATTGGTCTGTATACCAAGCGAAACTCTAGTTGGCATAGTTCAACGTTGAAATATAACAAAGGATAGCTCAATGTCTGACTCAAGTAAGACCTTTTACAGGGATGTGCGCAAAAAACCGCATGAATTTGAAAGTCGTGAAGACTTTCTAAACCATGATTTAACCATCATGAGCTTTCGTCGTTGGGGTATTCATTTGCCATCACGTGATTACAGTATTGAAATCGAAGACTGGGTGCCTGCATTAGCCGCAACCATTGGTAAAGTGGTGATGGTCACCGCCATGGTTGCTGCCTTTGCTGCTCAGTTCGGTTTATCTCCGGAGTTCGTTGCAGAAAACGTGCGTTACGAATTGCTTATCGCGGGTGCTTTGTTCGTTATTTTGTTTTCTGCCATCCTAAACCCGAACGCAAACTTAGCCGGTACCCACGGCCCAATGATACCGCTGATTCCCATGATTGCTGCCGCAGGAGGGCATCCTCTGGCGCTTGGCTTGATGGTATGTGCTTTTGGCTTAATTCTCGCTTTGACTAAAGGCGGTTCTAAACTCATGACCTTGACTGGCATTGGGGTTCGAGGAGGGTTATTGATCTACCTAGGCGCTGTTGGGTTGCTCGGACAGATTAATAAGACTGAGGCGTGGGCTGCAAGTACAGACCAAGGTTACATTTCGTTTGTGGTCATTGGTCTAACGGTTATGGTTTATGCCTACCTAGCTAAGATCAACAAGCGTTGGTTGGCAATCCCACTGTGCTCTGCACTCGCGGGTATTGTTGCTTATTTGATGGGCGCTGAGTTTGCTTTTACCACAGAACCGGGCTTGCCTAATTTCAGTCCATTCTACTGGTGGGGTGAAGATACAGGCTGGCAACTAGGTTGGCCAACCTTAGAGCACTTTATTGCCGTGACTCCATTTGCGCTACTGGCAGTCGCTATGTGGTCCCCTGATTATCTCGGCCATCGTGTGTTCCAAGAACTTAACTACCCAAAAGAAGCGAAAGGCGTACTCATGGATGTCGACGACACGATGGTCGGAGCGTCTGTTCGTCAGGGGGTTGGCTCACTCTTAGGTGGCGGTAACTTAGCTTCTTCTTGGGGGACGTACATGATTCCAGCCGCAATTGCTAAACGTCCTATTCCAGGTGGCGCACTGTTAACGGGTTTCATGTGTATTGCCGCGGCGGTAATTGGTTACCCTATGGATCTAGCGATGTGGGAGCCTGTTCTGCGTGTTGCTTTGATTGTCGGTGTATTCTTACCACTTCTTGAAGCGGGTATGCAGATGATCCACAAGCATAAAGATTCACTCAGTGCAGGTATCTGTATTTTTGCCTGTGCATTCGTTAATCCAGTCTTTGGCTGGGCAATCACGATGCTACTGGATAACCTTGGACTTATCGGCGACCATGAGCGTGCTAACGAACTCTCGCGAAAAGATAAATACCTGATTCCTGGCACTGCATTTATCGTTTGTGCAGGTTCGCTTGCTGTCGTTGGTCAGCTTCCGGGTATTCCTGCTTTGATCGGTTAATCGAATTATGTTCTAAAGGACTAGTTGGAGTGGTAAGTAAGAGGGCTTTCTCAAGCTATGACTATTTCTCAAAAGTAAAAGGTTTGAACTGTGTAGTTAAGCCTTTAAAGCGCATGTAGGGAAAGTAAGGCGCAAACAAAAAGCTACCTAGTAATAGGTAGCTTTTTGTATAGACAGTTAGCCTACCAAACAGGGACTAAACAATTGATTCAATGCCATATTTTGCGCCGTAGTGTTCAACGACAAAATCAATGTCTTTGTCACCGCGACCGGATAAGTTGATCAGAATTGAGCCAGTTTCTCCTTGCTTCGCGAGTTTAATCGCGTAAGCGACAGCGTGTGAGGATTCAATCGCTGGAATAATCCCCTCTTCGCGAGACAGTTCAAAGAATGCATCAATCGCTTCGTCATCACTGATTGAGCCGTAATTGACACGGCCAATGTCTTTTAAGTAACTATGCTGAGGCCCAACCGATGGGTAATCTAAGCCACTTGCTACAGAGTACACTTCTTGAGGTTCGCCTTGCTCATCTTTAAGCATGTAAGACTTAAATCCGTGCATAATACCTGGCTCACCGAGTGTGAGTGTTGCAGCATGCTCGCCAACCTTTTTCAAAGAGCGGCCCGCGGGCTCGACGCCGTGAATGGCGACTTGTTCATCGTCTAAGAAAGCAGTAAATAGCCCCATCGCATTAGATCCACCCCCAACACATGCAACGAGATTATTGGGTAGCTTACCTGTCATTTCTTTGAATTGAACTCGTGCTTCGTTACCGATAATTGATTGGAAATCTCGTACCATTTTAGGGAATGGATGAGGGCCAACGACAGAGCCTATCGCATAAAGTTGTGTGTCAGGATCTTTTAGGTAGGCTTCGAAGGCAGAATCAACCGCTTCTTTGAGAGTTTTGCGCCCGTGAGTAGCAGGGATGACATTGGCACCAAGGATTCTCATACGGACGACATTCGGGTGCTCTTTGGCAATATCAACTTCACCCATGTAAATATCGCACTTTAAGCCGACCAGTGCGGCGGCTGTCGCAAGCGCGACCCCATGTTGCCCTGCGCCAGTTTCAGCAATCAGTTTCTTCTTACCCATCTTTTTAGCGAGAATGGCTTCTCCTAAGCAGTGGTTAATTTTATGTGCGCCTGTATGGTTTAAGTCCTCGCGCTTTAGGTAGATGTCTGCTCCGTATTTCTTAGACAAGTTTTCTGCATGGAAGATTGGGCTAGGTCGTCCAACAAAGTGCTTATACAGGCGAGCAAGTTCCGCTTTAAATACAGGATCTTTGCTGCATTCCTCATAAGCTGCGTTGATGTCACGCATGATTTGTTCAAGCTCCGGCGGCACGAAGCTACCACCGTATTCACCAAAGTATCCTTCTTCATTGGGCATGGTGAGATCAAACGAGTTTTTCATTATTTACATCCTAGTTAACGAAAGTATTGATACTTTTATACCCAAAATTTGGAAGAGGTTGTGTGATCAGTTGCTTAAATCAGAATTCGCGATCTAGTGAACTAGTTAAAAAGTACAATTTGTGTGGTTGATAACGGGTTGGATACAAAATAAGGAGGGATTTAAGAGGCGCAAAAAAGCCCCGAGAGATCCTAGGCTGTCATAAGAACCTCTCGAGGCAAACAGAGTGCTGGAAATACACTCTGCGATGGTGTCTGGAAACAAAAGTTAGATTCGTTTCCTTTGCCAGATATTAGGGTTTTAGAATGAGCTGATGTCAGCGAAATGTCACAAGTTAATCGCGGTATCTAAAGCTTATTTTTTATTTTTGAACAATGGGTTAGAAAATAGACTACAACAGACTAACCTACCGTGTGTTCTGCATCTTTTAAATTGAACATGATCTTTCTTTGTTTCGAATCGACGTCTTTAACCAACACGTGCACTTTAGTCCCTAAAGTAAACGTGGTGCTCTGGCTAGAAATTTTTTGTTTGACTGCATCAAATTCGAACTCACCATTTTGGAAACTTGATAAAGGAATGAGACCTTCGATTCGGTTTTCCTCCAACTCAACAAATACTCCGAAGTGTGTGACTCCAGACACTGTCCCCATGAAATGTTGCCCGATAAATGGCTTCATGTAATGACATTTCAGTGCTGACTCAACCTCTCGGCTCACTTCATCTGCCTGACGAGATTGATGCGAACAGTGCACACTCAGTTGCTCGATTACTTTTGTATCGTAAGGGTAGTTGTTCGCAGCACCTGTCAATTGACGAACAGGTTTTAGTTTCATGAGCAGACTGCGTAACTTGCCTGTTTTTTGCTTTCGAAGTTTAGCGCGAATGGCGCGGTGAACGAGTAAATCTGGGTAACGACGAATTGGCGAAGTAAAGTGTGCGTATGCGTCATAGGCTAAACCGAAGTGACCCATATTCTTCGGCGAATACTCGGCTTGACTCTGAGAACGTAGCAGTAGGGTACGAATCACATCACACTCATCTAAATCTCGTACTTGTTCCAGTAATGCGTTGTAGTCATGAGAAGTTGGTTTATCACCACCCGCAAGCGTTAGCCCTTTGTCTGCAAGCATCATTCTTAATGAAGACAGTTTTTTCATCTGAGGACCAGAGTGCACGCGGTATAAGCTCGGTATTTTTTGTTGCTGCAAAAATTGAGCGGTGGCAACGTTGGCACACAGCATGAATTCTTCGATCATTCGGTGGGCATCATTTCGAACTACAGGAACGATGGACGCGATTTTCTTTTTATTGTTTAACGTGAATGAAAGCTCTTGCGTGTCAAAATCAATGGCACCACGGACTTGACGTTGACCAGATAGGTTCAAATACAAGCGATGGAGATTCACCAGATGCTGTTTAATGTTTTGTTTTGGGTTCTTACCTTGGTATTTTTTTGCTTCCGCTGATTGGGAAACAATGCGGTAAGCTTCGTTATAAGTTAAACGAGCATGCGAGTGAATGATCCCTTCAGAAAACTCTGAATCTAGCATGTTACCTTCGTCGTCAAAGGTCATCTCACATACCATAACCAATCGGTCTTCATTCGGGTTAAGCGAGCACAAACCGTTAGATAATGTTTCTGGTAGCATTGGTACAACGTATCCGGGGAAGTAAACGGACGTCGCACGAGATTGCGCCTCAAGATCTAAATGGTCGTTTGGCTGAACGTAGTGAGATACGTCTGCAATCGCGACGAATAACTTCCAATGCCCATTGTCCATTTGGTATGCATAAACGGCATCATCAAAGTCTTTCGCGTCGTCCCCATCGATAGTGACGAACGGTAAATCTCGATAATCCACTCGGGACGTTTTGTCTTTTTCTTCTACGTGATTGCCAAATGCGGAGGCGGCGTGAAGAACTTCATCATCCCAATGATCATTGATGCCATGTCGACGTAACGCCAATTTAACTTCAATCCCTGCTTCTCCCGGACGCCCTAATACTTCAGCCACTTCAACCGTTGTTGATTGTCTGTGATCTGGATAGGCAGTGACTTTACAATGAACGAGTTTACCGGCACTTTTGGTGATAAGATCATTTGGTGTGACCTGAATGGTTTGAGTCAGTTTCGCGCTTTCTGGCACTAGATAGAAGTTCGAACCTTTTCTCTTTAACAAGCCCACGATGTGGGTTGTTTTTCGTTCCACTATTTTGATGAAACGATGATTTGAGCGTCCTTGATGCTGAGCATTGCCTTTCAGAACCAGTACGATATCGCCATCAAACACATGAGTAAGTTGGTGTTTAGGTAAGAAAAGGTCTTTTTCATTACTGTCGTAAGTGACAAAACCAAAGCCGTCTGCGTGAATGCTGACCTTTCCAGAAACCAAAGCGGTTTGATCGACTTTTTTATAACCACGGCGATGCGTGAAAATCAACTGGCCATCGCGCTCCATAGCGCGTAAACGTTTTTTTAAAGCGTCTTTTTGTGGTTTCTCATCTAAGCCAGTAGAGCGAGAAATTTGCTCGTGACTTAAGTGATTTTTAACTTTATCGAAGAGGCTAAGGATAACGTCTCGGCTAGGGATAATGTGCTCGTAATTATTAGAATTTATTGATTGTGCGGATATATTTAATTTCATTTTTTTCTCTTATATTCGCCAATCGCTTTTATTTTATAAACTTTATTTATATGAGCAAAGCATGAGGCGAAGTGATTCAGATATGAATCAGATTAATTTAATTCCAAACTGGAATTGCAAGGTAGGTAGTGTGATTACCTAAAGATGTATACCAAAGTGACTTTATTGAAAGTGATTAATGACGGTGTGGGAGAGGTAAGTGATTTGGGTATATAAACTTAGATAGAGAATAGTAAGGGCGGCAATAAGTGGATGGTGGCACCAACAACGTTGATGCCACACAAAGAATTACAGTGCAGTTACTTCAGCAGCTTGTAAACCTTTGTTACCTTGTTCAACAACGAACGATACTTTTTGGCCTTCAGTAAGAGTTTTGAAGCCTTCAGAAACAATAGAACGGAAGTGAACGAATACGTCATCACCGCCATTGTCTTGAGAAATAAAACCAAAACCTTTAGTTTCGTTGAACCATTTTACTGAACCAGTTAATTTATTAGACATAGATACCTCTATATTTGATTGTTTTAAATATTGAATTTTTAGCTAATATCAAGTGCTACTATATGATTTTAGAGATAACTATTTTGTCGCAGGAACGTAAACGAGGAATTCGATGTGGAACTGAGAGAAACTTTGATCTTTAATTACATTAATAGCTCTTTCCGTAAGAGCTGATGTGCAGTATACCGACAAAATTAATAAAGGCTAGCCTTTTCTTTTTTTATTTTTTAAGTACACCAAGCGCATTGCATTCAAAGCATACGCTTGGTGTATAAGACGTCATGGTGTTATAGATGGTGCGGAGCGCTTAGTGTTTTCTGGTTGGGCCGTTACGAACGATGTCTTTACCATTGTCATATACGTGCTGCGAAACCCAGCGGCCAAGGAGCAATTGGTGCTTTTCTCCTAATACGGCAACAAATGGACGGCCATCGGTATTAGAGGTGGCTAGCGCAACGCCAGTGACACCTTCAAGACCCAGAGCGCCGCTTTCTACTAAATGCAGAAATGCCTCTAACTCTTCAATCGTTTCGATTACATGGTTATCAATATTCATTGTATTCAATCTCTTCGAATTGCATTGCGGTCGCGTACTCTACCTAAGTTAAGCGTGGAAACCAAGTTTCTGCGTGAGTCATGTAATGAGAGAGCCTTGTCCTGCCATTAATTATCAATGGTTAGTCTCGATAGTCCGGAACTTGTCTAGATTCAATAAAGTGAAAACCCTCGCTGGTTAGACATGAGTCACATAATGTTGTCTGGCTTATGTCAACAATACTTTTGTTATTGGATGGGGTGAAGGGGAGTGCAATAATTTGTGAAACTCTTTTCCTAAAGGCTGTTATGAAGAAAGTCCTGATTACCGGTTTTGAACCTTTTGGTGGTGACGCCATTAACCCCGCCTTAGAAGCGGTCAAGCGATTAGAGGCTGCGGCAATAGAAGATGCCATGATCGTTACTTGCCCAGTTCCTGTGATTCGGTATGAGTCAGTGAATACCGTTATTGATGCAATAGAAGCGCACCAACCAGATTGTGTGATTACCGTTGGGCAAGCGGCTGGACGTGGCGCGATCACCCCAGAGCGTGTCGCAATTAATGTGGATGATTTTCGTATTCCAGATAACGCTGGTCATCAGCCGATTGATGATCCCGTAGTGGCTGACGGCCCAGATGCTTACTTCTCGACGCTGCCGATAAAGCGTATTGTTCAAACGCTGCAAAAGCAGGGGATACCTAGCCAGATTTCCAACAGTGCCGGAACATTTGTATGTAACCACCTTTTTTATGGCATCCAACATTATCTAAAAGACAAACCTATTCGTCATGGGTTTGTTCATATCCCATTATTGCCAGAACAAGCAGCAGATGGCAGTCAGCCTTCCATGTCTCTGGAGATGATAGTCGAAGGGCTAAGGCTGGTGGCTCAAGTTTGTATTGCCAATGAAAACGACATATTGGTCAGCGGCGGGTCGATTTGCTAGTAAGTGTTTTACAGTCCACTAAGTGTATGAAAGCTAGTAATAAGTTCATCGTTTGATGTTGTAATAAATGTTAGCTTTGTCAAATTTCACAAGTAGCGAAAGGAGTAGCATTGAATAGTCAGGTTGGATGTTGTTCAAACTGGCACTCCCCTAATACAGGAGGTGTTAGGGGCTACCCTTACGAAAGGCGAGTTATCATGAAAAGCAACAAAAGTAAGTCTATCGCACTTATCTCTGTCGTTGTTTTCGCATTGGCTATCGCTGCGCTTAAATTCGAAAACACGCTCGGAGTTCTTCCCATCGTAGTCGCTATTATCGCGTTTTTTACCTGCGTCATTTACACCAGTATGTATCTTTCTGATATGAAGCGTTCAGAGTTGATAAGTCACTCTGATCACTCTCAAAAAATGTGTACCCACGCATCACGCAATGAGCTTGATGAGCGCGATAAAAAGCGTTGAAGCGAGTCACATTCTCCGTATACTTTGCTGGAGCATTAATGCACTAACGTGTCGGAGATAAGCATGTCAAATCGAGTACCAACCAACATACTGACCGGATTTTTGGGTGTCGGTAAAACGACCACGATTTTAAATCTACTGAAGAACAAACCGGAAAACGAAAACTGGGCGGTTTTGGTCAATGAATTTGGTGAGATTGGCATCGATGGTGCATTGATGACAGACCAAGGTGCGCTGATTAAAGAAGTGCCGGGTGGCTGTATGTGTTGCACGGCGGGCGTGCCAATGTCGGTCGGTATTACCGCGTTACTGCGCCAAAAACCGGACCGTTTATTGATTGAGCCGACAGGCCTTGGTCATCCAAAACAGGTTATTGCGACGCTTACCTCAGAACAGTATGAACCTTACGTTGATCTAAAAGCGACGATCGCTCTGGTTGATCCGCGTAACTTAAGTGATGAAAAGTACCTTTCTAACCAAAATTTCGTGGACCAGTTAGACAGCGCAGACGTGGTTATAGGCAGTAAGGTTGACCTTTGTACCAGTCACGACATTGATGTGTTTAATGACTGGGTGACGGACCAATCTCCCTCAAAAGTATTCAGTAAGCTTATTCATGACGGTGAGTTACCGATAGAAATCTTGGATATCGAACGGGTTTACGGCAGCGCTTCTTCCCATATCGAGTCACACCATCATGACCATGCTCACCAAGAGCCTCAATTCCAGTTGCCGCCAGGTGAAACCTTTGTGCGTAAAGAGAACAAAGGGCAAGGGTATTTTAGCTGCGGGTGGTTGTTTGGGGCAGAGTACACGTTTGATTTTGATAAACTTTTCTCAATGCTTTCGGACTTAACGGCGGAACGCGTTAAAGCGGTGGTCAACACGGATCAGGGGTGCTACGCGTTTAATGTTGCCAACCGAGTCGTGTCGGTGAATGAAATCAGCTTAGAAGGGTTTGAATCACGATTAGAAGTGATAGATTCTCAGCTGTTGCCATGGGATGAACTTGAGCAAATTCTCCTTCAGCTGTCTGGCATTAAGCGTTAAATCGAACAAATATTAAACGGAAACGGTGAGCCTGCAATCTGTCTGCGTTCGCCGTTTTTGCTTTTGTAGCGTTTCAATGAGAAAAGTGAGATAAATCACTCAAATTCGGGTATAGTGCACGGCTAAATTTTTAAAGCTATTTTTAGTGGTTTGTTTAAGGAATACGCTCAATGTCATTTTCATCTCAAGGTTTTGCGCCAGAAGTGGTTAAAGCACTGGCAGAATGCGGTTATGAAAAGTTAACGCCAATTCAACAGAAGGCGATTCCAATGGCTCGCAAAGGCCATGATATTTTCGCTACAGCACAAACAGGTACTGGTAAAACGGCTGCGTTTTCTCTGCCTATGATTCAGCAGTTGTTAGACAGTAACCGTAGCGCTTCTCGTAAGACTGCTCGTGCACTTATCTTGGCTCCAACTCGCGAGCTTGCTGAACAAATTGCTGACAACATCAAAGCTTATACGAAGTACACCAATCTGTCGGTGGCGGCGATTTTCGGTGGCCGTAAAATGTCTTCTCAGGTTGCGGCACTGGAAAATGGTGTTGATATCCTTGTGGCTACACCTGGTCGATTGGAAGAACACATCGAACAAGGTAATGTCTCGGTGGCACACTTAGAGTTTTTGGTGTTTGATGAAGCAGACCGTATCTTGGATATGGGTTTTATTCATGCAGTTCGTAAGATCATGCTGGATGTGGATACAGATCCGCAAATCATGATGTTTTCGGCAACGACTTCAAGCCAGCTAAATCTGTTAGCGAAAGACATTCTGCGTAAACCAAAACGTATCGAAGTAGAGCGTGCAAATACTACGGCACAAACAGTTGCTCACGTGCTATATCCAGTTGATCAAGAGCGAAAAACGGAACTGCTTTCAGAGCTAATTGGTCGCAAAAACTGGAAACAAGTGTTGGTATTTGTGAACTATAAAGAGACCGCAAACGAAGTGGTAAAAGAGCTGAAACTTGATGGTATCAAAGCGGTGGTTTGTCATGGTGACCGTGCTCAAAGTGCTCGTCGTCGTGCGCTAGAAGAGTTTAAGTCCGGTAAAGCACGTGTCATGGTGGCTACCGATGTCGCTGCTCGAGGTCTAGATATTGAAGACTTACCTCACGTTGTGAACTATGACATGCCTTTCCTAGCGGAAGATTACGTTCACCGAATTGGTCGTACGGGCCGTGCAGGTAAACAAGGTCATGCTGTTTCATTTGTAAACCGAGATGAAGAGCTCACGGTGGTTCAGGTTGAAAATCTAATCCAGCAACGCATTCGCCGTATTGAGCTTGCAGGCTATGAACCAAAACAGCGTGAATCTTACATTGAAAAGCTGCACTCAAAACCAGCATTCAAGAATCGTCAAGGTCGTCGTAATAATCCGAACCAGTCAGCAACAGACCAAGGGTCGGCAGAGCGTCGTCTTGCTATGGTGAAGCGCCTGAAAGCGCGTCGTGGCGCAAAGTAAATTACATCAGTTTGTGATGAAAAGAGCCCCTCAATTGAGGGGCTCTTTTTGTTTGCCGTTTCGTGTTAATTTAGGCCAAGCATATTGGGTTCACCACGATAAATAATGCGATCGTTTCCTCGGTGAATACCAAACGTAACAATGACGGGTGGGTTTTCCTCTTCACTTGTAGAGCTATCCCAGTCGTATTTCAGCCAAGGGATGCGATTGCCTGAGCTGTCTAAATCTAGGTGGAATTGTATTTGCTCGCGCGCTGAGTCAATTTGGCTTGCAACGATATCGGTCATTCTGCCAATACTCATCGTTCCAACGCCAGAAAGCAGGGCGTTGTTTGCTGGCGCATGCGACCAAACTGGCGTGCTGAAGTAATATTCACCATTCGCCGTTGTTGAGCTGTCATCGAAGTTAGTCGTAAATCGACCGTTTTGCCAAATTTCCACATCAAGTGGCACTTTGATCACCATGCCTTGGTTGCCACCCACATCTTGAAAGTTCAAACGACCGAATCGAATGTCCGGTTGTTGAGTGAGCACTTCGCTGTTATCAAAGAAATTTACCTCATCAACGGCTTTAGTCGTGACTATACCTATTTTGCTGCTGTCACTGTTAGTCCCATTATTAAATGGACCATCAGGGTATTGTTTATCGGTTGTGTTCTTTTTCCAACATGGGCTATTGTTACAAGTCGCATTGGTCGAGGGCTTCTCGATCACAAACGTTCCAACACTCGCGTTACCCAGTAGTTTCCAGTCTACCTTCTTAGGCTTAGGCGGCAAAAACCGTTCGGAGTATGAGCTTAGTTCGCCTAAGTCGAAATGTTGTTGAAGGTTAGATGAAAAGTGGACGTAGTTCTTCACGTTTTCCTTATTCGCATTGAGTGCGACAACATCGTAAGTGACTTTCTCAAAAGGTTGATTCATGTAAGCAAAAGTTTGGCCATGTGGGTAGTGCCATTCTTGGTCTTGCACTTGAAAATATTTTGGGTAAAAACGACCGATGTAACGATAGCCTTCGTTAACAGTCATACCTAGATATTTACTTTCTAGGTTTGTTTTTACTCTCAAGCTCCCGACTTCTTCCCAATATAATCCATTAAAGACGAATTGATCATTCTTGGCTGAATTATGCGCCTGAGCCAGTGAGTCACTACTTTTTAGCAATTTCGAGGTTTGGTTCGCTGTCTCTGATGGCGTATGTTGCTCACTCGACAAGACAACGGATGCCGCTGGAGCGTCATCAAGCATAAAATTACGGGTGATAGAGGCATCACAATAACGTGCTGATTCAACAGAACCACTTACAGAGCCGTCAGTTTGCCAAATGATCGGCTTCACTGTTAGAGAGAAAAGTTCTCCGGCGGCAATAAACCCATCTCCTTGTTCAGAGGTGCCAGAAGGCAAAGCACGTTGGTTGTCACAGATAGCCAGTGTCCATGGTCGCGAGTACACATTAAATGTTCCTTTCACTTCCACTTTGCCTTCTTCTGGGCACTCTTCAAATCCCTCACATTCAAAATGATCGGACAATGTCACTTCAAATATGCCGGACTCGTTCGTGATAAGACCATGTTCAGACAAGCCGTCTTTAAATTCCGCTGAATAGCTAAAGTTTCCTTCACTTCCTCCTAATGGTTGAACCAATGGATGAAAAACCTTAGGAGTACCATTGTAGTTGCTTGCCACTACAGGTTCGCCTGTGGAGGCACAAGCCAGCAATCGCGTATGCACGTTTTCTGGTTTACCTGCAATAACGCGTATTTCATTTAAAGTGGCGCTTTTCGTCTTTGAGTAGGCCTCAAACATAAATGGCGTAAACATAAAGCTAACCGTTTGATGCTTGCTGGTGTCTTCTGCCATAGTGAAAGTCAGCGTGTAGTTAGTACCTAACGCGATGGTATCAATAACGTTCGGGACCACTCGAACAACGAGCTCACCATTGTCGTCAGACATAAATTGGTTTGCTTTTAATGTCTGCTGACCTTTGATCACCTCTAAAGTGAACAAGTCAGGGTGTGATAGGGCGGCACTGACTTCTGCGCTTACAATTTCTCCATTATTGGTTGTTGTTGCTGTAAATTGCGGAAGATCGTCGCCGCACATCAGTGCCATATCGTCCGATGGTGTGACGCTTAGGTCGAAGTCGTTCTCCGATGGAGGTTGCATGCTGCAATTCGGAACATCTTGAGGGGTAATCGGACAGACCTGAGAGGAGTAGTGACAATCAGTGTCGCCCAATCCACAGTATTGCGTGTATCTGTTGTCTTGTGCTTTCGTTTGTGCACTTCCTGGCGTTTGTTGGATTTCACCACAAACTTGACTTGGCTGATTTGGAGCGTTGTTGAAGTTCAATGTTTGGAAGTATTTAATTGCTGTAGTAGAGCCATAGAACGAACCGTTCAATGCGGCAGATGCTCCTTTAGTCTCAGTAGTGCCGTAGATCTCCATGTCATCAATAAGCAGAGAACTGTGCGCCACAATGTCACCGACGACAAAATGATCTTGTAAAGGATGGTTTGTTTTTAGGTGTAGTGTGTCGCCTTGTGATTCGACCTTACCGCAGATGTTTGCATTGAATATATCGGTCGTGCTGTGTGTCGAAATCTCACCAATAATGGTGTTGTATGCTCCATCAATGTGAAGTGTCGAACCTGTTAGCTTAATATTCCCGTCTATGAGAATGTTATGCAGCTTTGTAGGATAAGCCGATAGAAGATCACCATAGATAACAGTGTGCTTGTTTTGGTAATCGTCAATGCTTGAAGCTTTCTCATTGTTAACCGTTAATCCGGTAGCGAGTGCGTGTAGAGAGATACGCTTATTGGGTTCACCAATCGTATTGTTCCCCTCTAACACAATGCCATAATCTGCTTTTAACGTTATCTCTTTTTCCGGTAATGAGGAGACAATTTTGTCACCTGCGGGTAGGACTATTTCCCCTGTACAGCGATAAGTCGTGCCATCGCTTTCGATACTAAAACTCTTGTGTGAGCAAAGTTGACCTAACTCAGATAGATCTTTGACGTCATAAGTGGTGGCGTGTGAGGCTAGCGGTAAAACAAGAACCGAAGCGAAAATACTGCAAAGACGCATCATCAAATGTCCTAAAAAAGTGGAACAAGATGGCATCAAGCGAGCGTGAGCAAGTGCTCACAGAAGTTGAAATGTCGGCGGTGTTTTTGGTTTTTAATCCGCTTACTTATTGAACTTTGGCTATTTTTATTTCGTATGTCATACCAAAGCTTAGTGGCGTTATTAGAACTTAAGTATGAGATTAGTTCAATAGCTAAGTGTGACATGAGTCGCTTTATTCATGTAACTATTTGTTGGTAAAAGATAATAATTAACCATGTTGATTCAGAACCAGTAGCTTGAGCGTCCTGATTCTGAACAGAACTTAATCCTAGGCTGCGTGAACAATGAGTGGGGCCATTTGATATAACTCTTCTAGTATGGCTTTCGTTTGTCTCGAATAGACCAGACGATCGCGATCGCCTACGAGTTGAATGGCTCTGACTTTACCTGCAACCAGACATTGCCTAATGGTGCGTAGAACCATTTGGATATCAATCTCTGAGGTACCATCAAGGCTGTTTTTGGTTTTTAGGGAGCCAAGGTCGATACTTAGGATTATTTGGTCGCAATGGTCGAGGTAATTGCCGATCAACTGCTTTACATTATTGCGATGACGAAAAGAAAACTCTTTATCGGTTACCCAGTCACAACCTTGATCCTCCGCGTATTCCCACGTTTCTTGCTTTGTATCTTGTTCGCTAACACCAGCAAAAAATAATCGCACGTTTTGATAGCGAGAAAGAGCAAAATGGAATGCCGAGCCTAAACGTGGTTCAAGTGTTGGCTTCAAGTTCATGTCATGTCCAATATTTACCACACCCACTTCGTCTCGATAGGACACGACCACAGGTAACATGGACAAGATTGCCTCGGTACAGTTGGTCACTAAAACGGGAATAGAATGACGAGAAAGCGAAAGGCTTAACGCTTCCTGAAACTCGCCATTTTCCAGCTTGTCGTGGTTGAAGTGACCAAAGTTTTCAGCGGTTTCATGATCATGCTGTTGGTACAGCCAGTCGCTAGCATTTTCTAAACTTTGATCAGCTAATTCAAACGCGCCCTTAGACATGGGTGGCAAATACTCACACACTGTCATAAAAGAAAAAGGGTAATGCTGCGGCTGTTTCACGGTGTGGTGGAGTTTATAGCGTTTGAAAAAGCTTAACATGATGAATTACCTTTCTGGTGGTAGTGCCCTTGCCGCTTGCAACACATGCAAAATAATGCGCTGCTTATCCTTTTCGACTCGGTGGGCCGGAGCCATCACCGAGACCGCGCCGATCAGTTTGCTTCCTTTCATCACTGGTGCACTGATGCCAGAAACACCCGGGTCAATTTCAGAAGTACTGACGGCATATCCGTGTTTACGGATGGTTGTGAGCTCTTTTTCCCATTCGTCTCGTCGGTGATCTTGATTAAAGTATCTCAAGATTTTCTCGCATCGACTTTGAGGCATAAAAGCGAGCATCACTTTAGATGAGGCACCACGTAGCAGAGGTTGACTTTGACCCTGGACGAAGCTGCAACGCAGCGCCTGCATACTTTCTTTTTGTCTGACACAAAGCGCGCGATACCCTGCAGGTACCATATAAGCGGCCATTTCCCCTGTTTGTTGTACCAACCGAGCCAGTATGGTTTCGACCATATCTAAACCATGCTGTGCGGTCTCATAGCTATGCATGAGCAGCAATGCTGCCGGGCCAACGACAAATGTCTTGTCGTGTACGCTTTCTTCAATCAAGTTCCACTCTTTGAGCAGCTTCAAGTGTCGGTAGAGACTGCTCAAAGGAACGTTCAATTGCTCGCTTAGCGTTTTCGCAGAGACTGGGAATGGACTAACTGCAACTTGCATTAACAACTGCAGTGCTTTTTCGTTTACCTGATTCGCATTAGCTTTGTTTGTCGTCATGAGAGTGTTGTAACGTGTTATATGAATTACGACAAATATAATTCTTAATCACTGAGAAAAGAAAAATAATTTTAATGGGTAATTCTCGCAGGGTGAGAATTTGATGGCTGAGGGCTTACCTTGGTACCGATGGGCTCAAAAATGATGTCGTATTGACGTCTCATGTTTGAGTCGTTTGATGCTAAATTGGAACAAGAGGGATTAAGGCATTGTTTAGTTTGCGGTATTAATAAGTGTTTCGCATACTGAGTTAATCTAAATGAATAATATTATAAACGAGAGTTGCTAGTGGGTATCAGAATCTAGATACCATCTCAGTAAATCGGTTTTATAAAAGGTTACTTTTATATGCTGAATAAGGCGCTTTTTAAAAAAGCCATCATTTTTTTGTTGCCCATTCCTTTGATTGTTGGCGAAGTCTTGTATTTAGCTCGTGAAAGCGTGCAAAACAACCTCAACCATCTATTAGAAAAAAACGTTCAAATCGCAGACGAAATTTTATTCCAAATAGAGACCGAAAACCGCACGGCTTTGTTGCATCCTAGACGATGTGAAGAGCTTCAGCAAAACTTGATGTTTGAACGAGATATCGAAGAAATGCTGATTGTAAAAGATGGGATCATTACGTGCTCTTCTAAACTGGGCGTAATTTCTAAGCCGTTAGTCGAGCACATTACATTTCCCGAGGGACAAGCATTAGCACTTGGAAACGTGGATAGCGTATATGACCAATTTTTGCTCGTCGTGACCGAAGGAGAGCGAGGTTATCAAGCGGTGACGATTATTGATCATGACTACTTTAATGCGAAGATAGGATTTAATAACGATTTACGTTTAAAACGCTCTGCCTTATTTATCCATGACCAAGTTGCACCTGAAGAAGCGTTGAGAACGGGAAGTAACCCTATTGGCATCAAATCGTCGCAAATGTTTGAATATGAAGCTTTGAGTGAAGCTAGCGATCTATTTGTCAAACAAAGAACACTTTCCTATTTTTTGTATTCAATTCCAATCATTTTTGTTATCTATCTTTGCTTATATGCGTTAAATAAATTTATCGATCCTCATCGAAGCTTGGTTCTGGATTTAAAGAAAGCCATAAAGAAAGGCGAGTTGACTCTGTATTACCAGCCCCAGATTAACGTCAATACTGGTCAACTATTTGGTTTTGAAGCCCTAGTGCGATGGGAACATCAGAATAAAGGGTTCATTTCTCCTGATGAGTTTGTACCAGCGGCGGAGCAAAGTGGATTGGTCTTTTTGCTCACGGATTACGTTCTCGATAAAGCGGCAGAAGACTTTAGTAAATTAGACTTTAATCAGTCTGTTCACCTTGGTATTAATGTTCCGCCCGGTTACTTAGTTGGGCCAAACGCGATTAGAAAGATTCAACTCATTGATAGGAAGTTAAGTCGAAATAACGTCTCATTAGGCATAGAGATAACAGAACGTCAACTCATTGATGCTGAAGCCAGAAAGTGTATCGCAGCGCTGCGAGTACATGGCATTGATGTGTTAATCGACGATTTTGGTACCGGTCAAACCTCGCTGGCGTTTCTGCAGCACATGCGTATTGATTACCTAAAAATCGATAAATGTTTTGTCGAAACTATTGGTATACCTAGCCTTAGTGCTTCCGTTTTAAAAGCTATTGTTCACTTTGCGGAAGAGCTAAAAGTACAACTCATCGCTGAAGGTGTAGAAACAACGGCGCAAGCCGACCATTTGAAAAAGATGGGAGTGCGATATCATCAAGGATATTTTTACTCCAAGCCTTTACCTTATGATCAACTTGCTCAGCGAAGTCATTATGATTGGTAAACGTTAGCCCGGTAACATTGGTCATTGTCATCAAAAACAAACTCTAGCTCATTCTTGATGCTATCCAAGCGGTCTTCTTGGTAATGAGATACATACAATAGCTGGCTTAAATTCTCTCGGGCGATGAGCTCAAGAGTATTCTTAACTAAACGCCTGCCAAGAAAATCCAACCCTTGATATGGCTCGTCCAAAATCAGTAATGTAGGCTGTTTAACGATGGCTCTTGCAATCAACAACAGGCGCTGCTGACCGTACTCTAATTGCTTGAATGAGGTTTTTCGGTATTGGCTCATATGTAGGATGTCGAGCCATTCGTTTGCGATGTCCACTTCTTTACGAGTGGGTTGGTTATACAACCCTATGGAGTCGTAAAAACCGGACAAAATCACGTCTAGCGCACTGCAGTTAACGCGGTATTGAAGGTGTAACGCTGAAGATACCATGCCTATGTGCTGCTTAATTTCCCAGATTGTCTCGCCAGACCCTCGCTTTTTACCAAAGATATCAATGTCATTGCTGTAGCACTGAGGATGATCACCAAAGATTAACCCAAGCAAGGTGCTCTTCCCACAGCCATTTGGGCCTTTGACCTGCCAATGCTGACCTTTGTCTATTCGCCAGTTTAAGTCAGTAAAGATCTTCTTATCAGTGTATTCAACAGACCCATTTGTTAGTTCAAATATTGGATTGTCGAAGTGTGTCGAGTGCTGATGCTGACGTATCAAGTTCATCATTTCTTCACTCTGTTGCTCGGACTGAGATTTAATTTGTTCAATGATTGGATGATTATCCCAACTGGATTTATCCATCGTACTGTCCAGCTTTCCCGCACTGAAAAGCGCAACGCGATCAATCCACTCAGGTATATCAGACTCGCGAGAGAAGGTGACCAGCAGCTGTACGGTTTGAGAAAGCGAGTGTAAATAGTGAGCGAGAGCTGCTCGATGGGCAATATCTAAACCAGTAAATGGGTTATCTAGCAGTAACAAATCAGGCTGTGTTGCTAAAGCGCGAGCTAGCATCATTCGTCTTGTTTCCCCTGTAGAGAGAACACGAAAGCCACTGTGTTTAAGGTGAGTTAGGTCGAGGTCGGTAATCAACTGATCTATTAAATTAGCGTCTTGGCTGTGCTCCTGAATGAGTGAGTAAACGGTACTGCCTTGATCGATACGATCAAGAAAGTCTGTATCGTCCTTTTCTAATTCTCTTTCCAGTAATCGCTGTTGCTCTGATAACGACACTTGAGCAACGGACAGCCCATCAAGCTCAAGTTTCCCGCTTATTGGTGAAAGTTCACCACAAATAAGGTCTCCAAGTAGAGCTCCAATATCCCCATCCGCGCTGAATATTCCCCAAGATTGCTGAGTATCTATTTTCCAATCGTCAATAAATAGGTGAGCCGTGTTCCCTTGAGCGGCAAGTTGACTAAAACGAATAGTCATATGTTTGTCTTCCTTGTTTTCGTTGTAATCGTTTATTTATAACAATTTACGAACTCAGTAAGGAAGCGCTTTTGTGTATTAATTTTAATCAATGCAGCATCTTGTGAGCACTCAAGGGTAGTGCTATTTGAGAGTGAAACCGCCACTACGCTTGCAGGTAATAAATTGACCTATCAGTAATTTCATTGAATTTTACAATGCGCTTATCATTATGCGCATAAATGTTATGCTGCTACACTCATACTTGCCGTTTATTTAATTAATCAATGTAAGGACACATGTTTATGAGTGAAACGGAATATGATTACCCTTCGAGTTACAGCCTAGTTTCTATCACCGATACGTCCAGCTATATCAAATATGCCAGTGAAAACTTTAATGAAGTCGCGGGGTTTGGTGATGGTGAACTTATCGGTAAGCCTCACAATGTTGTACGCCACCCCGACATGCCGAAACAGGCTTTTAAAGATTTATGGACGCACCTAAAAGCCGGAAAACACTGGATGGGAATGGTGAAAAACCGACGTAAAAACGGAGGGTATTATTGGGTTGATGCGTTTGCTTCTCCTATCAAATCCAATGGTGAAGTTGTTGAATACCAATCGGTTCGATTTAAACCTGAGCGTATACACGTTCAACGAGCGGAAAAAGCGTATTCAAAGCTTCGGAATAACGGTAAACCATTGCAAATGTATCTTCCTCGTACGCGTTTGTGGATGAGATCAGCCTTCTTTCTTTTCATTTCAAACCTTCTTGGCTTGCTAACTCTACAAATGAATCAATCACCAGCGGTGGCCTTTGGCATTGCTGCATTACTTTCCGTTTTCTCAATTTATGTATTAACCAGGCCAGTTGAGAAGCTTGCTAGACAGGCTAGGCAAGACTTCAACAATCCACTAATGGAGTATATTTATTGCGGAAAAATTAACGATCTGGCTGAAATTGAGCTGGGTATGAAGATGCGTAAGCAATTTGCAGATGCGCTATTAGGGCGAGTCGGGGTGTCTGTAAAAGACTCTTGCGAAGAAACGCGTGCAAGTGCCAACAGTGCTGCGACTAATAGCCAGCAAGTGACGGAAAACTTGAGTGCACAGAAAGTAGAGATCGACTCGGTCGCTACAGCGGTCAACGAGATGCAAGCCTCATCATCTGAGATATCAAATAATGCTCAAGCGACGGCCGATGCTACGCTAGAAGCGCAGAACACGATGACAGATAGCCGTAGCGTTATCGATAATGTTAACCACTCGGTACTAGAGCTGGTGGATGAGCTCGGCGAAATCTCTAAAGTGGTCATGCGTTTGAACCAACAAACCGAGCAAATAGGAACCGTTGTTGAAGTGATCAATGATATTGCTGAACAAACCAACTTATTAGCGTTGAATGCAGCAATTGAAGCGGCGAGGGCAGGCGAGCAAGGGAGAGGCTTTGCAGTCGTTGCGGATGAAGTGAGAACCCTTGCTAAAAGAACACAGGAATCGACAACAGAAATTAAAGCGGCCATTGAAGGAATTCAAAAGGGCAGTAAATCAGCGGTTTCTGCGCTAGAGAAAGGCAATGAAATGTCGACTGGAACGGTAACATTATTAGGCACGGCTTTAGAGAGCATCCAACAGCTGCAATCTCTCGTTCAGGATGTAGTCGAGCGAAATCAACAAATTGCGGTAGCGATAGAAGAACAGGTTTACGTAACGGATGAGATTAACGAAAACATCCAGTCGCTTAACTTAAAGTACAGTGAATCGTATGATCTGATGACAGAAACGAATCAGATGAACTCTAAAGTGCAAAGTTGTACCAATGACCTATCTGAAATGATTAAGAAGTTTGCTTAAACACTAGAAAATAGAAATAAAGAGCCCGCTAATTTTTAGCGGGCTCTTTATTGGAATGTGGTGAAGTTCTGGGGCCGTATACGACTAGGGGTTCGAACCTCCGTCATTTTACAAGCACTAAAACGACGAAAGCTCGCAATAAATGCGAGCTCTCTAATAAGTGGCGGAGAGATAGGGATTTGAACCCTAGATACGCTATTAACGTATGCCGGTTTTCAAGACCGGTGCTTTCAACCACTCAGCCATCTCTCCGTTGCGGAACGTATAATAGGGAGCATAGTCCGACTTGTAAAGTGCTGAATTATAATAGAAGTACTGTTTGCTCGTTTTATAGCCGCTGGTGAAATTTAAACAGTTTGAAAATGGGGTAAAAAAGAGACAAATAGTAGCAATTTATAGAGTTTTTACTTTATATTGGCGCAAGTCAATAAAATGGTGTTTTATTGCTATCTTTATGATATTTAAGAAATAACTTGCTTTTAGGGTACATGTGTTCGCCCGAAAGTATTTGCAAGACTTTGTGAACTAATTCAAAATTAACTGGTATAGCCAGTTGTGCTTAAAATTTTTTAAGGGTGTTTATGAAGGTCACAAATCTATTTAAAGACAAAGTTGATGCGATTTCTGCTCATCAATCCGAGTTTATGAATTGGATGTCTCCAACGTTACGCGATTATTGGAGTGACTTTTTGGGAAAAGCTCAGAATAGCTTTCTTTTCTCGAAAGTTCGTGATCACCAACAGCCAGCTGTTAACGAAGAGGTTGCGCCTCAACCTGCACCAATCGTAATGGCACCTGAGGCTCAAAAGCTGTATGACGAGTTAAGTGAAAAAATTGGTGAAGTGATTCACATTGGTGACTGGGTGCATGTATCTCAAGAACGTATCAATCAATTTGGTGCGGTAACGGAAGACATGCAGTGGATTCACACAGATCCAGAACGTGCGTCAGTTGAATCTCCATTTAAGACAACCATCGCTCATGGCTTTTTAACATTAGCATTGTTGCCTAAATTGACTGACTCAGTGGACCCTGATAAGCCAATGTTCCCAACAGCCAAAATGGTCGTTAACTTAGGCTTAAACCAAGTTCGTTTCCCTTACCCTGTTAAAGCAGGAAACAACGTTCGTGCTGTCAGCACGTTGACAAAAGTAACGCCGATCAAAAAAGGTTTGGAGATCGAGCGTGAAATTAAAGTGGAAATCGAAGGTATTCGTCGACCTGGTGCTGTTGTCGTTTCTGTTATTCAACTGCATTTCTAATTCCAGAGCGAGATAGAAAACATATAAAAAGAGAGCATCAATATGCTCTCTTTTTGGTTTTATTGATTAAAGCTTTTTACTGGAGTGTAACCGTAATCAGCAATCGCTTTTTGTCCTTGTTCGGAACGAAGGAAGGTGACGAACCCTTTACCTGGTTCGCTAATCTTATTGACTTTGTAGAGCACTAGGAATGGCCGCGCCAATTTATACTTGTGATTGCTAATGTTTGCCGAAGTTGGGTCAATACCATCTAATTGAATCGCTTTTATTGAGCGATCTACTGATCCCACAGAAATAAACCCAATTGCACGAGTATTATGGTTCACGATGGTTTTTACCATGCTGTTGCTATTTACAACCAAGTTGTTCGGGCTGATATCTGAGACGAGGCGATCATTTACGATTTTGGTTAGTCCTAGCAGACTTTCAAAACTGTAGCGTGAGCCTGAAGACGCCTCTCTAGTGACAACAGCGATAGGTTGATCTGCACCACCAACCTCTTTCCAATTCTTGATTTTACCTTTGTAGATATCAAACAGTTGTTGTTGAGAAAGGTTTTTTACAGAGTTTGTACGGTTTACAACAACAGCTAGGCCATCATAAGCGATAGGATATACGTTGAGATCTTCACCTTTTTCGCTTTCTGTCAGATAGCGAGAGCTCATCCCAATCTCGGCTACGCCTTTATTAACCATTGTAATACCCGCACTAGAACCAATACCTTGAACTGCAATGTAATCGTCCGGGTGTGTTTTGTTGTATTCCTCTGCAAGTACATCCATTACGCGAGCAACCGAGGTTGACCCAGAGATATTAACTTCTTTTGCAATGGCGGGGAGGGAGACTGCTATGGCCAATAACGTCGCCACAGTAAAACGTAACATATTAAACTCCATATACGGTATAAAGCAGCGTTTATGATATTGCGTTCAGGTTACACTTTTGTGAACTGTCAGGTCTAAACAAGGGAATTCTTTCTAACCAAGAGGTGATGTAGGTAGCGTTTCCAAGCAAAGTGAGATGGTAATCTGAGTAAATGAGAATATAGCCACCTTTTGTTTGAGGTAGGCAGATAATCACCATCGATGGTGGTGTAAAGGTTATATACTAGGATCGACAGCTCTAACTATCATCCATCGGGAGAACGTTGATGTCAGTGTCCCAAATGGCGACAAGTCGTTTATACAAATCAGTTCAATCGCTCTGCTCTGCGCGTAATGCTAACCTGCCTGTCGAGCAGGGTAAGTGCCTATATGAGCCAGTGGAGAATGGTGTCGAGCTTCATAGAGCGCATTTTCTTCTTGATTCACAGCACTGCGAATATACCTCTCCCGTCGCGAAGATCGTGTTTGATGAGGGCAATCAGCTTTGGTATTTCTACGTCCCAACGTACCGCAACGAATTATTAAGGTGGATACCTTATAAGCCACTTCCATACAGTCAAACGCTCGAAGACCTACTCACCGAGTTGGAAAGCGATCCTCAAGCGTGTTTTTGGGAATAGGGAACGCTCCAACTCTAACAGCTGTCAATGTCACCATGATTTATGCTTTGGATTTAACGACTTGGTTTCTAAAGTCTTTCGGCGTCATGTTGTAAACCGATTTAAATGCGGTACTGAAATGCGCTGCACTTTTAAACCCGGATTCAAACGCTATTTCTGTTATAGATTTTTCTGACATGCGCAGCTGGGTTGCGGCGAAGTTGATCCGCTTCACTTTTAATATCTGTGAAAATGAAAGATCCTCTGCGGCGAGGCGGCGTTTTAAGGTCGCGATAGACATGCTCATATGAGCCGCTAAGCCTTCCAGAGTGATATCTTTCTCGATATTGTTCTCAATATACTTGATGGCCTTTTGAGAGTCGCTTAGGCTGCTTGCGTCATCTATGATTGATAGGATGTTTGGCTCTACCTCCACCATTAACGACAGCAGTGCCATTGCGATATGACCTTGTGTGTAGTCTGGAGCATTGCGACTCGCTAAGTTGACCAATGTGTCTTTTAGTTGTGCTACTTCGCTGCTGGCTTGCGCTGAAAAAGGATAGAAGCGCCTTTCTTCCTTCTTGGAGCGTAGCATTGGGTGTGCTTTTTTAAAGTCACAGAATAGATTTGGGTTGAAGACTAGAGCCAGTGCTTTAAAGCCATTTTCACTAGGGATGGCTTCTGCGCTGCTCAAATCAGCAGAGTTGTAGAGAGTAAAATCTCCTGCTTTAAGTTCAAACTGTTCACCATTTGGTTGATGAACTAATAGGGCACCTTCTTCAACAACATATAAGCCATTATGTGTTGCGGTGTAACGCTCACTTTTGCGCGCAGTGAAGTGATTAAAGCGAATGATCTCAATGTTCGGCATATTCGTTCTTATCATTTTTACATAACAAATAAAAAAGGCGCTCAATAGAGCGCCTTTTAACTTCATTCGGTATTATTCACTTACAGTCTGTTCTGCTTGTGCTGCTGGTTGTTCAGCAAATACCTGGGTTGGCTTTGCAACTAAACTACGGTTCTCTAGGTTTACGTCCGCAAGGACAATTTCCAATGTATCACCAAGTTTGTATACGACCTCTTTATCGATAGAGATGGTACCGTTGTCGCCATTGCACTCAATTCTTTCTTTATTATCAAGAATTAGTGCACCAGGAATAAAGGCTGCTGCGCCATTTTCGAGAAGTCGGACACGTGCACCTGCACGATTAATATCGAAAATCTCACCTGTGAAACAAGTTTTCTTGTTCGGCTCATCAGCAAGCGTACGTGCATATAACCAATCTGAGACATTTCGCTCAGCAATTTTATGATGTTTACGGTGCAGAGCTAGTTCTTCACCGACTTGATCATCAGGTTTTTGCACTGGCTCTTTGCCTAGGATGACGGCCTTCAACATGCGGTGGTTGATCATATCGCCGTACTTACGAATTGGTGATGTCCAAGTCGCATAGATATCCAGCCCCATAGCGTAATGAGGAAGAGGCTGATTACCTACTTCACTGTAGGCTTGGAACTTACGAATACGATTATCAAGGTAAGAGGTTTCTTGCGCAGCCAACCAGCGACGCAATGCAGCAAAGCCTTCTAGAGTGGTAATTGACTCCGCTGTGAATTCCAGTGCACCTTCTGGATTGACAAGTTGAACCACTTCTTCAATCTTCTCAGTCTTAATGCCAGCGTGAGTATTGAAAACACCTGTTTCAAATTTATCGCGCAGTGTACGACCAGCACAGATGTTTGCGGTAATCATTGACTCTTCAACCAAGCGATTTGCACTGCGGCGCATATCTGCATGGATAGCAACCACATCGTTGTCTTCACTCAGCTCAAAACGGTAGTCAGGACGGTCTGGGAAGACCACTGCGTTTTTCTCACGCCATTCTGCGCGAGCAAGGGAAAAGTCGTAAAGGTCACGAACGATTGTCGCGATCTCTTCAGATGGTTGCCATGCTTCTGAGCTGCCGTTTTCTAGCCAATCAGACACGTGATCGTATGCTAAGCGTGCGTGTGATTTGATGTTTGCTGCAAAGAACTTGATATCGTCGCCAATTACGCCGTCTTTATTTACGGTTACGGTACAGCAAATAGCAGGGCGGATTTCGCCTTCAATCAGAGAGCATAGGTTGTCTGCTAGATCGCGAGGCAGCATTGGAATATTGCGGCCCGGAAGATAAATAGTATAGCCACGCTCACGTGCTACTTTATCCATTTCATCTTCTGGTGTGATGTAGGCGGTTGGATCTGCGATAGCGATTGTCAGTTCGAAATCGCCAGATTCGGTTTTCTTCGCGTACAGCGCATCGTCCATATCTTTGGTTGATTCACCATCGATAGTCACGAACGGAACGTGTGTCATGTCTACGCGTTCTAGATCGGCGTCGTCTTTCAGTTCCCAGTTCTCGATGCCTGCTGGCTCAGAGTTTGGTAGATCGTTTTGAGCAAGCGTTACCCACCAAGGTGCAATTTTGTCGTTCGCGTCTGTTATTTTTTCAGAAATCTCTACGAAGAAAGAGTTATCGCCTTTTAGAGGGTGGCGAATAAGATGTGCGACAACCCAATCTCCCTCAGCGAACTCGTCAGGTTTTAGACCTTTCTTTAGTTTCGCTTTAAGAGAAAGCTTTTTAAGCTGTGGGTGATCAGGTGCTACGTTTAGCTTGCCTTTGAACATTTTGACTCGACCAATAAAGCGAGTCACGGCTTGTTCTAACAGCTCTTGTGGCTCTGCAACTTCGCGTTCATTTTCTGTGCGGATAATGGCGACGACTTTGTCACCGTGCATGCACTTTTTCATGTACGCAGGTGGGATGAAGAAGCTAGTCTTGCTGTCCACTTCCAAAAAGCCAAAGCCTTTATCTGTGGCTTTTATTGAGCCTTCTTTTTTCGGCAGGTTTTCTTGGATTTGCTGCTTAAGCTGAGCGAGTAGTGGGTTATCTTGAAACATCTTTTCTTAAATTACCTATGG
Source organism: Vibrio sp. JZG120 (assembly GCF_053890955.1). NCBI lineage: Bacteria > Pseudomonadati > Pseudomonadota > Gammaproteobacteria > Vibrionales > Vibrionaceae > Vibrio > Vibrio sp. JZG120. Next base: position 1,077,956 of record NZ_JBSRRK010000001.1, on the reverse strand, counting down.
AGTTGGGCACACTATAATCATTGCGAGCTATTATTACTACCTGTGGAGCGCAATTTCGCCGTGAATTTTGCTGATCGAATTGCAGGAAATCGGCTTAAATATTGATGAAAAACTCATCTGCGAGCTGCGCAAATCTACGGGGAATGGTGGGGATGGTGGAAAAATATGCTAAAAATGCCATTATTGAGAATAAATTGTGATGTAATTCAATTTTTTCTGGCTTTTTTTATGCTTTTAAGGAATAATCCGCCTCCCTTAGTCGTCCCTAATGGCTTATCGCGGTTGTGTACTGTGCTGTGTTCCTGTCTGAATGGAATCAGTAACTGGATGAATCAGTATCGAATTGGAAGAGCATATGGGACTGTTTTTTTGTTTAATTAAGTAGGATCCCAATGCAAGATTCTGTTATTCAATTCAGCGATTTATCTCTGAATGATTCTATCCTTTCTGCTCTAGACGGAATGGGTTTCGTGTCACCAACTCCAATTCAGGCTGCGGCAATCCCACACCTGTTGGAAGGTGCTGACGCGCTGGGTAAAGCTCAAACAGGTACAGGTAAAACGGCAGCGTTCTCTCTGCCTCTTCTAAATAAGATCGATCTCAACCAACGTAAACCACAAGCTATCGTTCTTGCGCCAACGCGTGAGTTAGCGATCCAGGTTGCGGCTGAAATGAAAAACCTTGGTAAGAACATCAAGGGTCTTAAAGTTTTAGAGATTTACGGTGGTGCTTCTATCGTAGATCAGATGCGTGCTCTTAAGAGCGGTGCACAAGTTATCGTTGGTACTCCAGGTCGTGTTCAAGACCTTATCAACCGTGAACGTCTACACCTAGATGAAGTAAACACGTTTGTACTAGACGAAGCTGACGAAATGCTAAACATGGGTTTCGTTGATGACGTTACTGCGATCATGGAACACGCACCAGAGTCTGCTCAACGCGTTCTATTCTCTGCAACAATGCCTCCGATGCTTAAGAAAATCGTTGAGCGTTTCCTACGTGAGCCTGTAATGGTTGACGTTGCTGGTAAGAACCACACTGTAGACAAAGTTCAACAGCAGTTCTGGGTAGTGAAGGGTGTAGAGAAAGATGAAGCGATGTCTCGTCTTCTTGAAACGGAAGAAACTGACGCGTCAATCGTCTTCGTACGTACTCGTCAAGACACTGAGCGTCTAGCTGATTGGCTATCTGCACGTGGCTTTAAAGCGGCAGCTCTGCACGGTGACATTCCTCAGTCTCTACGTGAGCGTACTGTTGATCACATCAAACAAGGTGTTATCGACATCCTAGTTGCAACTGACGTTGTTGCACGTGGCCTTGACGTTCCACGTATTACACACGTATTCAACTACGACATCCCATTCGATGTTGAGTCTTACATCCACCGTATCGGTCGTACTGGCCGTGCTGGACGTAAAGGTAAAGCGATCCTTCTTGTTCGCACTAACCAAATCCGTATGCTTCGCACTATCGAGCGCGTAACTAAGTCATCTATGGAAGAGATTCAACTTCCTCTACGTGACCAAGTTGCTGAAGCTCGTCTAGCTAAGCTAGGCGCTGAGCTTGAAGCAGAGAAAGAGCACAAAGCTCTAGACAAATTTGCTGAGCTAGTAGAGAAACTACAAACTTCTCTAGACATCGACCCAGCAACGCTTGCTGCTATGCTTCTTAAGCGCCAGCAAGGTAAACGTCCTCTGTTCTACATTGGCGAAGATCCAATGGTTGAAGCGATTGAGCGTGATAAGCAACGCCGCAAAGAGCGCCGTGAAGGTGGTCGTGACGGCGGTCGTAACTTCAACAACCAAGATTGGGATACTTACCAGCTTCAAGTTGGTCGCGAGCAAGGTGTTCAAGTTAAAGACATCGTTGGTGCTCTAGCGAACGAACTAGGTCTAGGTAAAGGCTCTATCGGTGCGATCAAGCTGGCACAAGGCCACACATTCGTTCAGCTACCAAAAGCAATGACTTCTGAAGCTGCGGGCAAGCTAAGCAAACTACGTATCCGTCAACAAGATGTTGGTGCTGTAGTATGTGACTTCGATGACTTCCGAGAGTCTCGTGGTGGTCGCCGTGACGGTGGTCGTCGCGATGGCGGTCGTCGTGATGGCGGCGGTTACCGTGGCAACCGCGAAGGCGGTAACCGTGGTGGTGATCGTCGTGAAGGCGGTCGTCGCGAAGGTGGCTTCCGTGGTAACCGTGACGGCAACCGCGATGGTAACCGTGAGGGTGGCGAACGTCGCTTCGATCGTAACCGTGGTGGTGATCACCGTGGTAACCACCGTGGTGAGCGTGGTCACGGCCGTGGTCGTCGCACTCAAGAAGCATAATCACGAATCAGTGATTAGAGCAATTGATTAAATTGCCGCAAGAATTGAAAGCCGAGCGAAATGCTCGGCTTTTTTATGCGCGTCGAATACGGCTTTGCTTTTCGTCGTGCTCATTTACCCAGCTAATGACTTCGTTTAAGGGGAGGGCTGGGCAGAACAAGTAGCCCTGAATGATGTCGCAGCCACGACTGCGTAAAAAGTGCAGTGTATCCATGTCTTGAACGCCTTCTGCGACGACTGAATACCCTAGGCCATGCGCTAACGCTATTGTGTTCTCAACGATAGAGCGGGTGCCCTCTGTCCGGCTTGCGGTACAAAGAAATGATCGGTCGATTTTAATTTGATCAACTGGGAGATCTCTCAAAAGCGACAGAGATGAATACCCGGTGCCAAAGTCGTCCAAGCTGATCTTAATACCCAATCCTTTGATTTGGTGAATTAGGGGGTTGAGCTCAACAACTCTATCAATCGCCATCGTTTCAGTAATCTCTAAGCTTATAAGGTCAGCAAATTGAGGGTTTACCTTGAGCAGTGTTTCCAAGCGGTTAAACAATAAATTAGACGAGAGATCTTTTGCAGATAAGTTAACGTGGACAGGAAGCTTGATGTCTTTTTCTATAAAGGTCTGGAGATCTTTTTCAACTTGGTTTAGGACCCACATGGTGATGTTGTGCACTTGATTACTTCGCTCCGCGATGGGGATGAAGTCGTTAGGCGAAATCGTTTTACCATTTTCATCATGCCAACGGATCACGGCTTCAAAGCCGACAGCTAAGTTAGTATGTGCGTCAATCAACGGTTGGTAGTATAGCTGGAACTCCTCTTTTTCCAGCGCACATTGAATACGAGAAGAGATTTCGAGCTGGTATTTGGCCCCGACGTTCATGTCCTCATTATAAAATGCAAAGAGATTGCCATTTCGTTTGGCGTGATACATGGCAATGTCCGCATGCTTTATCAATAGATCATTGGACAGAGCGTCATAAGGGTAGGTACTGACACCGAAAACAACGCGGGAAGAGACTTGAAACTCATCTAAATGGAAGCGATTAGACAGTGCCGAATCTAACTCTTCGATGAGACTTTTGCCTGTTTCCTCGCATGCTGACGAGGTGAGGATGACAAATTCATCGCCACCAACGCGGAAAATTTTGTCACTGCCTTTAAGTTTCTCTTGGAGACGTTGCCCAATTTGAATCAGCAGTTGGTCTCCACAAAAGTGTCCCATAGCATCGTTGACTTGTTTAAAGTTAACGACATCGAAAAGGATCACTGAGAAAGGGTCTCCAGACTGTATTCTATCTTCGATTAACTCAAAGCAGTATTTACGGTTAGGGAGTCCAGTAAGTGCGTCGTGAACGGCATTACGCTTCTCTTTTTCAGCAACGGTATGAAGTTCTAGTATGGAGTCGTTGCTCCATTTGATAACCAGCACCACAAAAATGCTGCCACCGAATAGAATGAGAGAAACTCCGGTTTCCAAGAGGGAAGCGATAGGTTTTTGCATTATAGCGTGTAAAAAAGCGGCATACGCAAAAATGAAACAGCTGATTAACAACAATAGGAAAGTCCACCCGGGTACATCAGTTCTCGAGCAGATGTTTTTTGTCATCTGCCATCCCCAGCAGAGCAAAATTAAACCTAAGATCACTAATAGAAATGCAATAGTGGGCACATTATTACCCCGATTTATTGATTGGTTTATTATTTTTGTTCACCCAATAAACAACGTAGCTCATATCTCTGAATTTGTACAAATTGACCTATTCATAAATTATGTTTAACAAGTCATATTTTTTAGTCTTCAAATAAAATCAAAACTTGCTACAGATCAACAAAATTTGTTCAATCAAATCGCTTTTACTAAAAGATTGTTGAAAGATTAAAAAATTATTGAATAATAGAGGGGCAAACAAGAAGTACGCAGCGCACAAGCGCTATTACAACCTCTGCTCTACAACAGGATAACTATTTCATGTCTAATTCGTTTGTACTGGTGATCAACTCTGGTAGCTCTTCATTAAAATTTGCTGTTATTGATTCTGAAACCGGTGAAGCTTTGGTATCAGGTATTGGTGAGTGTTTTGGCCTACCTGAAGCTGAAATCAGTTGGAAATATCAGGGAGAAAAAACCGTTGAAGCAATTCCTGCTGGCGGTAACCATCATCAGTACGCTGTTGAGCGAGTGGTAAAACTACTCGAGACTTTGGGTTTGAGCTCAAAATTTGTAGCTGTAGGCCACCGCATTGTTGCAGGTGGCGAAACCTTTAAAGGCACAGTAAAAGTCGATGAAAAAGTTATTCAAGAAGTTGAGCGTCTTGCTGAGCTAGCGCCACTTCATAACAAAGCGAATGCAGAAGGCATGCGAGCAGCAATGGCAGCATTCCCTTCACTGCCTCAATTCGCTGTGTTTGATACTGCTTTCCACCAAACAATGCCTGCCAAAGCGTTTATGTACGCGCTTCCTTACGAGCTTTACGAAGAGCATAAAGTACGTCGTTACGGTGCTCACGGCACAAGCCACTACTACGTAAGCCGTGAAGCAGCGAAAATGCTAGATAAGCCGGTTGAAGAAAGCAGCTTTATCACCGTGCACTTAGGTAATGGTGCATCAGTGAGTGCGGTTAAAAATGGCGAATGTGTTGATACAAGTATGGGTTTGACGCCGTTAGCTGGCCTAATGATGGGTACTCGTTGTGGTGACCTCGACCCAAGTGTTATCGAGTTCCTTTTCCGTAAAGGTTGGGAAAAAGACGAAGTGTTCGAGATGATGAACAAGAAGTCAGGCTTCTTAGGTGTATCCGGTGTAACAAGTGACGCACGTGGTGTACTAGAAGCCATGGAAGCGGGTAACTCACGTGCGAAGTTGGCATTTGAAATCTTCACTTACCGCGTTGCGAAATACATTACTTCTTACCTAGCTGCTCTGGATTCATTAGACGGCATCATCTTCACTGGTGGTATTGGTGAAAACTCACTACCAATTCGTCGTGAAATCTTGAAAAACCTGAAACTGCTAGGTTTTGTTGAAGATGAGAAAGGCAACGAAGATGCAAGATTTGGCAACGCAGGTGTTATTGCAACATCTGAGCTGCTCGGTGCGAAAGCACTAGTTATTCCTACCAATGAAGAGTGGGTAATCGCTCAACAGTCGGTGGAACTGCTGTAAAACGGCAAAAATTTTGGGAACTAAGTCAAAGCCCTTTCCTTTATGGAAAGGGCTTTTTTTGATCCAAATACATCCTTTCTCCATACAACTATCCGCATTAATACGGATCTCTAATAGCTGCCAATTGCCTTGATATTGATAAATATATAAACAACTTGGGCGGTGAATAAATTTCAGTATACTGCGCTTAAGTCATACCAAAGAAAAATAGCCTTATGTCATGTAGGTGTCTCAGCTCGGAGACAGGAATTGCGTTTGAAGAACGAACAAACGAAATCGTATCTTTGCAGGCTATTGGGCATATAAATAATAAACCGTTGACTAGTTCGAAGATTAGTCAAATGAGAGAAAGTTATGTTTTTTAATAAGTCGCTTCAGCAAGAAAACCAACGATTAAAGCAGGATCTGCAACGCTTGCAGCAAATCCAACACAGTTTAGATGAAGAAATGCTTCGCTTAACGCTGGATAAGAAAGGCTGCATTACCTCTGTAAATACAAAATTTCAGCAACAACTCTTTTTCACTGATGCGGATATTTTAGCGAAACCGATTACCGAGTTGGTTCCATCAAATTCGCGCAATACAGAGCACTTTCATCGAATGAAGAGAGCCGTTCAAGACAAAGTATTTTGGAATGGCGCGATGCAAGTACTTAAAGGCAACGGCGAAGAAGCGTGGTTACGAACGGTTATCCAGCCTGTTTTAAACGAACATCAAGAAGTCGAAAGCTTTTTTGTGTTTGCTTCTGAGCTTACGCGAACGATCAAAGCATCGCGTGAGCAAGAGGACATGCTGAATGCGTTGAGCCGTTCTATGGCGGTTATTGAGTTCACGTTAGATGGTAATGTATTAAAGGCCAATGATAATTTCCTTAGTACGATGGGTTATACACTGGATCAAATTAAAGGAAAGCATCATCGTATGTTCTGCGATCAGGAAGAGGCTGGTTCTGAAGCTTATCGCGAGTTCTGGCAACGTTTGGCAAAAGGACAGTTTGCTTCAGACCGGTTTAAGCGAGTTAACCGTTACGGTGAAGAGGTATGGTTAGAAGCCTCCTATAACCCTATCCGTAACGATAGAGGAGAGCTCTACAAGGTAGTCAAGTTCGCGACCGACATCACCCAGCAGGTGATGCAAGAGCAGCAAATGGCTCAGGCTGCGCAATTGGCTAATGAAGTTTCTCAAGAGACCGGAACACAAACACTGCAAGGTCAGCAAGTGATAGGTTCGACGCTAGAAAAGGTGCAAACACTGTCTGACCAGATGCAGCAAGCGAATACGGCCATTGACGAGCTCAAAGCGCACTCATCACGCATTAGTGAACTGGTTAATAGCATCAGTGGTATTGCAGACCAAACTAACTTACTAGCGTTAAATGCGGCGATAGAAGCAGCTCGCGCGGGTGAGCATGGTAGAGGCTTTGCCGTTGTTGCTGACGAGGTCAGACAGCTTGCCACAAGAACCAATGCGACCACTGATGAAATTGTCACAATGGTAACTGAAAACTTAGAGCGAACCGATAATGCTGTCCAACTGATCGCCAAATGCCAAAAAGAAGCACTAGATACGCTAGAGCTTTCAGAAAAAGCGGGGAATGTGATGAACGAAATACAAGATGGCGCTAGCCGTGTCGTAGAGGCTGTGGAGCAATTTAACCGCTCATTGTAGTTGGTTCTTCGTGCTATCAATGGCTGTTTTCAGTTCCGATATAATCAACTTGTTTACTACTGCGGCTCATCGCCAATAAAGCGCTTTTTTTGGTGATGAGAAAGCTAATTATTTCCCTCCTTAATATTTCGTATTTCTATCTTAACGTGTCGCTATTTTACAACACTGTTAATAAAAAGTAGCGTAATTTAATCTCCTGTTAACTTGGTTGCGAATCACAGTTGGGGGAGACCTACTTGGACTTACTAAATTTCACCATAGATAACTTAGCGCTGCTAGGTACGCTTACCATGGAGCACATCTCTTTGGTCGCTCTGGCTGTTGGGCTTGCCATCCTAACTGGCGTACCTATCGGCATTCTTATCACACAAAATGAGCGCGTTGCGAAAGTGGTGCTTTACGTAGCGTCCATCATTATCACCATTCCTTCAATCGCACTGTTTGGTTTGATGATTCCTCTCTTATCGACCATTGGTCATGGGATTGGCTACGTGCCCGCCGTGATTACCGTACTGCTTTATTCTCAGCTGCCTATTATTCGCAACACTTATACCGCGATTCACAACGTAGAACCGTCACTCCGAGAGGCAGCTCGCGGCATCGGGATGACGCCTTTTCAGCGTTTGAAAATGGTGGAAATTCCATTGGCGATTCCGGTGATTATGGCGGGTGTGAGAACGGCAGTAGTAATGAATATTGGCGTTATGGCGATCGCCGCGTATATCGGAGCAGGAGGGTTGGGCGTGTTTATCAGCCGTGGCATCTCGCAAAGTGATCCTCGACAACTGATCGTTGGTGCCATCGCCGTCAGCCTTCTGGCTATCATCGCGGATTACGGATTGATTCGACTACAAAAAAGATTAACGCCACCGGGCCTGACAGCAGCTCGATAAAGGATAAATAATAGGGACATTCAAATGATCAAAATTGACAAGCTAACCAAAATTTTTGAAACGCCTAATGGCCCGGTGACTGCCGCAGATCACATTGAGATGGAAGTTCCCAGTGGTGAAATTTGTGTGTTACTTGGCCCGTCCGGTTGTGGCAAAACCACAACGCTGAAAATGGTCAACCGAATTATTCCCGCGACATCGGGCAAGATCTATCTTGGTGGTGAAGATACTTCTGGGATGGATACAGTCACTCTGCGCCGCAATATCGGTTATGTTATTCAGCAAATTGGCTTATTTCCCAACATGACGATCGGCGAAAACATCGCGGTGGTTCCCAAGTTATTAGGATGGGATAAGGCAAGATACATGACGCGTGCAAAAGAGCTATTGGAGATGGTGGCTCTTGATCCTAGTGTCTTCCTTAATCGTTATCCAAATGAGTTGTCTGGCGGACAGCAGCAACGAATTGGTGTTGCCCGAGCTCTAGCTGCGGATCCTCCCGTCATGCTGATGGATGAACCTTTTGGTGCGATTGACCCGATCAACCGTGAAGTAATCCAGGATGAGTTCCTTAAAATGCAGCAAGAGCTCAACAAGACCATCATGTTTGTCAGTCATGACATTGATGAAGCGGTCAAAATGGCCGATAGAATTGCGATTTTCCGTGATGGTCACCTGGTTCAGTACGATACGCCTGACGATTTGCTCGCACACCCGAAAGATGATTTCGTGAAAAACTTTGTCGGAGATGATCGCGCACTTAAACGTCTTCGCTTAGTGACGGCTGAATCCGTCATGCAGACCACTTTTGCGTACGTGAAACCTAACGATACGCTTGCCGACGCCCTAACCAAAATTGACGCGTATGGGTATCGTGACGCCGTGATATTAGTGAATGACCAACACCAACCTATCGGTTATGTGCCAAAAGCTACCGCAATCAATATGAAGGGGTACTGCGGCGAACATTATGTCGGCCTGAAAACAATCGCCCGAACCACGGATGATCTGCGTAAAGTCGCATCGAAGATGTTCACGCACGACATTGTTTGGATGCCGTGTGTTGACGAGAATGGCCGCTTAGTGGGCGAAGTCACACAGCGCGGCATTACCCATTATCTCGGTGCAACTTATCAGCGCGATACCTCTCCTAGTCAGCCGCAGCCATTGCATCAGGCTAAGGAGGCATCGTGACCAATCAGCTTAAACAAACCTACTATTTCGTTTTATTGGCGTGTGTCTTTGCGTTGGGTATTTATTTACAAGGCGCGGGTACGATCGATGATTTTCTTTACTACCAAGAAGACATTGTTTATTTGACGGTTCAGCACATTGAACTGGTGCTGCTGTCTGGTGGATTGGCGATCCTAATCGCGATTCCCGTCGGCGTATTGCTCAGCCGTCCTCGTTTTCAGAAAGTCGCAGAATCGGCGATGCAGGTTTTGAATGTGGGGACCACGATTCCTACTTTAGCCATTCTCGCGCTGGCAATGAGCTTTCTTGGCATTGGCACCGTGCCTGCGGTATTTGGGCTGACGATTGCCTCGTTGTTGCCGATTGTCAGAAACACCTACATTGGACTGAAAGAAGTGCCCGCTCATTTAAAAGAAGCGGCGTCAGGCATTGGTATGACCGAGTTACAAATGTTGTTTCAGGTTGAAATTCCTAATGCGCTGTTCGTCATTTTTGCCGGTATCCGCACGGCGTTAGCTGTCAACGTGGGCACCGTTCCACTGGCCTTCTTAATTGGTGGCGGTGGGTTAGGGGAGCTCATTTTTACCGGTATTGATCTGGATGAACCCATCATGATGCTGGCAGGCGCTATTCCTACAGCGATGCTGGCTATCGCTATCGACAGTGTGGTAGGAGCCGTTTCTTATGTCACTGTACCTAAAGGCTGTAACCCTATTAGAGCTAGACAATAACAATCCTAAAAATTGAACACAGACAGGAGTCAAACATGTTGAAGCAAATTACTCGCCGCTTGCTGGCCGTTGGTGTACTGCTTTCAAGTTTTCACGCATCTGCGGAAATCGTCGTAGGTGGTAAAAACTTTACAGAACAACAGCTTTTAACGGAGATCACGTCTCAATATTTAACCAAAAAAGGCTACGACGTTGATAAACGTTCGGGCATGGGCAGTGCGGTTTTGCGTAAAGCGCAAGAAAACGGACAGATCGATCTTTATTGGGAATATACGGGCACATCACTGATCATTTACAACAAAGTCCAAGACAAGCTCCCAGCAGAGCAAGTGTATCAACGCGTTAAGGAACTGGATGCCAAGAAAGGCCTAGTTTGGCTTAACCCTTCAAAAGCGAACAACACCTACGCGCTCGCTATGCGCAGTGACGATGCGAAACAACGTGGCATCTCAACCTTATCCGACTTCGCCGAGCAAATGCGCCAAGACCCGCCAATGACCATTGCTTTGAATGCGGAATTCTATGCACGAAAAGATGGCTTCCGACCTTTACAGAAAACCTACAAATTCAAAGCTTCACGAGACCAAGTGAAACGCATGGATACGGGGTTAACTTATGATGCGCTGAAAGGGAAAGAAGTCGATGCTGCGCTCGTATTTGCAACAGATGGTCGTATCAAAGCATTTGGTTTTACCGTTTTAACGGATGACAAACAGTTCTTCCCTGATTACGCGATCACTCCTGTGGTTCGCCAAGAAACGCTAGATGCGAACCCAGAGCTTGCCGAGCAAATGAACGCGCTTTCTGCGGCGATCGATGGCGATACGATGTCGACTTTGAATCAACAAGTTGATGTGGAGCGACGTTCGATCTCAGAAGTCGCAAGCCAGTTCCTATCTGAGCATAACTTGGGGTAATACCATGACTATCCTGCAAGTCAGTGTGGCCCAAATCAACGCCCAGTTAGGCGATGTGAATGCCAATCTGAATACTCATCAGGATTACATAAAGCAAGCAGCGGCCTTGGGGTCACAGCTATTGCTGTTTCCTGAACTCTCCTTGACCGGATACCAGCTCCAATCCTCTGTGCGTGAAGTCGCCATGAAGCGTGATGATGCTCGGCTTAAAGAGCTGGCGCAACTTGCACCGCACATGTCCGTGATTGTCGGCTTTGTTGAACAGGCCGCTCCGGGAGAGTACTACAACGCGATGGCTTGGTTGCTCGGTGGTACGGTGGTTGCTGTGCATCGCAAAATCAATTTACCAACCTATGGTGGGCTTGAAGAGGGCAAGTGGTTTCATTCGGGAGACGCAACCACCAGCGTGTCTCTTGATGATAATTGGCGAGGCTCGGTTTTAATTTGCGCCGATTTATGGAATCCACCTTTGGTTCATTGCGCGCTACTCGATAAGCCTGAAATCTTGCTCGCGCCGATCAACTCGGCCAGCAGTATTGTCAGTAAAGATTTTTCCAATGAAGACAACTGGTTGGTTAACGTTAAATTTTATGCGGTGCTCTACGGAACTCCAGTTTTGATGGCCAACCGTTACGGGCCAGAGGGCGAAGCGTGGTTTTGGGGAGGAAGCTGTATTTTGTCTGCAACGGGCGAGCTCTTGGCGCAGGCAGAAGACGGTGAAACCTTGATAACTGCGACCTTGTCATTGGACGATATTGATAAAGCCAGATTCGAGCTGCCTACCATGCGAGACAGCAATACACCATTGATCACAACGCTATTGTCGAAGGCAAAACGCTAAAACTGGAGCAGTAGATGATGCAATCTATTCATCGATTTATTCACGAATTAACCTTTGAACAGCTTCCTGCTGACGTTATTGAACAAGCGAAATATTGCGTCTTGGATTTGTTAGGTGTCGCTGCAGCTGGTAAAGCGACGCAGCTGCAAAATATGGTAGCCAAACTCGCGCAGAAGCAGTTTGCCGGCGATACGCCGATGCTGTTTTCTGATCACACGGCCAGTGGTTGTGGGGCGACTCTATATGGCGGCATGTTGATTGACAGTATGGACGCGCACGACGGCCAAGTCCTGACGAAAGGCCATGTAGGCGTTGCTGTTTTGCCGGGGCTGCTCGCCAGTATGCATGAGTCAGCAGTTACGGGAGAAGAGTTATTAACGTCCCTCGCCATTGGCTACGAAATAGCAACTCGCGCCGGAATCGCGCTGCATCAAACCGCTTGTGACTACCATACTTCTGGTGCTTGGAATGCGCTGGGCGTCGCCGCAGTATCTGCAAGAAGAAAAGAATTAACGGAGGCACAAACAGGGCATGCGCTCGGCATTGCTGAGTTTTATGGTCCACGCAGCCAAATGATGCGTTGTATTGAACATCCAACCATGCTCAAAGACGGCTCTGGCTGGGGAGCAATGGCGGGCTTTGCCAGTGCAGAGCTGGCAGAAGAAGGATTTACTGGCGCGCCAGCCGTGACTCTGCTGGACCAACAAACTCACGCTTTGTGGGCAGATTTAGGGCAGCGCTGGTATATTCTGGAGCAATACTTTAAACCGTATCCGGTTTGTCGTTGGGCTCAACCTGCGGTTGAAGCGGTGAGAGCACTGCAACAAGAAAATAAACTAAAACCTGATGAGATTGAACTTATCGAAGTTCACAGCTTTCACCAGGCGGTGTGCCTGCATACCAAGCGCCCTGAGACAACCGAGCAGGCTCAGTACAGTTTGCCATTTTCAGTCGCGAGTGCGGTCATGGATAATACGGTCACGGTAGAAGCCGTTACCAAAGGACTGAAAGATCCTGCTCGCTTGGCAATTACGGAGCGGATGAAGTTAATTGAAGAGCCTGCTTACAATGATAAGTTTCCAGCCGAACGCTGGGCGCATGTCGTGGTGACGTTGAAAAATGGCGACAAACTGACTTCGCCTCCCTGTATTGCGCGAGGTAATCCTGAAAATCCGCTCAGTCGAGACGAGATGCAAGGTAAGTTTCGCACTTTGGCAGAGAAAGAATTGTCCGCTTCGCGCGTGTCAGCGATAGAAGAGGGCTGTTTGCAACTTGATAAAGCCAGTAAAGATCAGGTACTTGCTTGGCTATCACTGCTTTACCAAGGCACTTTGTCTGATAAGCCGTCTGACACATCACGATGAGATCGAAGAGATCGAACTTCTTTTCTCTTACTCAATCTTAAGTTAAACGTCGCTCTTCACGCGGCGTTTTTTCATAGCGTTTTTTGTAGCAGCGCGCAAAATACGATGTAGAACTGAACCCACAAGCGGTACTGATTTGAGTAATGGACAACATGGTTTGCAACAACAAATGTTGAGCGCGCTCTAGGCGCAGTTGAAGGTAGTAATTGCCTGGTTTGTCTTGCAAGTATTGCAAAAATAACCTTTCCATCTGCCTGACCGATAACCCTACTTGCTCGCCAATTTCATAGCACTTTAGCGGCTCTTCCATGTTGGCTTCCATGATCTCTACAGCGTCGAGCAGGCGCGGGTGGCGGATGTTGTGCTTACGGATTAACGACATCCGCTGTTTATCATGCGCTGGTCGAATCGCAGGGTGAATGCATTGCTCTGCCACTTGATTCGCCAAGTCACTCCCATGTTGGTTTGTAATTAAATGAAGCATCATATCCAAACCGGCTAAGCCGCCCGAACAAGTTGGTGTGCGTGGGTCGAATTCGTACAACTCACTGGTCACGTTAATGTTTGGAAACTCCTCTGCCAGGCTGTTGGCGGACTCCCAATGCACGGTACACGTTTTGTTTTTTAACAGGCCAGCTTTTGCTAACAACACGCTGCCTGTCGAAGTCGAGCCCACGGCGATGCCTTGACGAAGCGCCTGTTTTAACCACTGATTCACCGAGCCACTCGCAGCAGCAACATGGGCGCCAATACCTGCCACAACCAGCAGCAAGTCTAAATGAGCAATGTTGTTGATTGACTGTGTTGGCGAGAATGAAACGCCATTACTGGCCGACACTTCTTTATCTTCGAATCCATAAATATCCCACTGATACAAATCGCAACCAGCGAGGCGGTTGGCCATTCGAAGAGGTTCGATAACCGCCGAAAAAGAGAGCATCGAAAAATCAGGAATAAGGAAAAAACCAATGCGATACGTGTGTGTCGTTTTCATTCTCTGTGGTCACCAAGTGGGCAGTTCATCTATGTCGTATTTCTGGATAAGAATGTCGCAATTGTTAAATTATTGCTATCAAAATTCGAACATGATGTGACTTAAGACAAGGACTTCTTTGTCGAGCATACACATTCATTTGGACGAGATAATTATGATTGAACAAAAAGCCCCAGTAATTAGTGATGGTCTACGCCTTGATGGCGCTTTCTTTACTGACGAGAACGTTAACAACCCAGACTTACCGATCGTTATTGTCTGCTCAGGCTTTACTGGGCAAAAAAATATTCACCCAGAACGTTACGCGAGAGCCTTAACTGCGAAGGGCTTTACAGTATTCGGATTTGACTACCGTGGCTTTGGTGAATCTGAGGGTATTCGTGAGCGAGTTATTCTGGATGAACAAGTACGCGACATCGCTAATGCGGTTGCGGTTGTGAAACAGCGCGCTAACGAGGAAGGCCGCAAAGTCGTACTGGCTGGCTGGGGCATGGCGGGTGGATTAATTCTTGATGCTTACCGAGTTTGCCAAGATGCGATTGATGGCCTTATCTCCATGAACGGCTTTTATGATGCGGTACGTGTTCAGGTTGCTCAACGTGGCGAGCACGGCTGGAAAGCGTTCCGTCAATTTATGTTAGAAGAGCGTACACGTCTTGCTCTTGGTGGAGAAAAGCAGGGGATTGATCCATTTGAAATCTACCCGCTTGATCCAGTAAGCCGCGAATATGTATTCACTGAACTGGTCAAAGCGCCGGGCTACGGAGTGACATCTGATCTGGACTTTGCGGATTCTCTCATCAATTTCAAACCGGAAGCTCTACTGGACGAGCGATTTGCAGACGCGCCAATCTTGATTGCGCACGGTGCAGAAAACGACCTTCACCCAGTGACCGAAGCAAAGTCGCTGTACGCGAAATACCCTGGGCCGAAATCTCTATTCTTACTGCCGGAAGGTGGTCACACCGAGTGGATGTTGGACGACGATCCTAAGTTTATTCAGTTCTCTGGCGTGATCGCGAACTGGTTGAGTGAGAACTTCAGTTAAGTCTTTAAGAGGTGCTTTCGTTGATGGCACCTCTACCTTTCTGACAGGATGATTTTCGATGAGCATAATTCCATTTTGTGAAGCGGCTGACCCATTTGTAAATAAACCAACAATCGCGATTCCTGAAGGCGCGGTTGATTGTCACGCCCACGTTTTTTCTTCACGTTATCCGTACTGTGAAACGCGAACCTACACACCACCTGATGCCAGCGTCGGCGCGTACCTGCATTTGCACCAGCAATTAGGCATCCGTCATGGCGTGCTGGTTCAGCCGAGTGTGTATGGCAATGACAACCAGTTGCATCTTGATACATTACGGTATTTACGCCAGCAAGGTTACGACTACAAAGGCGTCGCGGTCGTGGATGCGGATGTGTCCGAGCAAACGCTGGATGAGCTACAAGAAGCGGGATTTTGTGGGGTGCGGATGAATCTACTGTTTAAAGGTGGTATTGAGTGGCGTGATGTTGAACGTTTAGCGGCTCGCCTTGCAGAGCGACACTGGCACCTTCAATGCTTAATTGATGTTTCGCAGTTTGATGACTTATATCAGCGATTAAGGGCTTTACCCGTGCCCGTAGTGATTGATCATCTTGGACATATGCCAACAAACAAGCTTATTTCTCATCCTGGTTTTCAAACCTTATTGAAGCTTAAGGCCGAAGGGAAAGTGTGGACAAAATTGTCGGCGCCGTATCGTTTGTCGCTTCAATCACCGCCTTATGATGACGTTTCTTCGTTTGCTCAAGCTTTGTTAGAAGCGAATGAAGAGCAATGCGTCTGGGGCTCGGATTGGCCTCATCCATGTTTTGCTGCTGAGATGCCAAATGATGGCCAGCTATTAGATACCTTGTGGCACTGGACGCAAGATACGACACTGTTTGGCAAGATTCTGGTCGATAACCCCAAGCGCCTCTACCACTTTTAACTCCGCATTCATGTTACGAACCTAAAAAGACAACCGTAAGGCACCGATTCAAATTATGCTTCCTGCACTTCCGCTACAGGTTTCCTCTGATCCTGTGGTTATCAAGTTCTTTAACACCCTTAAACAGCTTGGTTTCAAGGGGGATACTGATGCTCGCTATACCACTCGATTGAGTATGGCGACTGACAACAGCGTCTACCAGCAACTTCCGTTGTCGGTCGTCTTTCCTGCCAACCATCATGATGTGGTAATACTTGGCAAGGTCAGTGCTCGTGATGAATTTAAACACCTGACCTTTTCGCCCAGAGGAGGCGGAACGGGCACCAACGGACAATCATTGAACACGGGGATTGTGGTTGACCTGTCTCGCTACATGAATCGAGTGTTAGAGATTAACGAGCAGGAAGGCTGGGTGAGAGTGGAAACAGGGATAGTCAAAGACCAACTCAACGACATCGTTCGCCCTTATGGTTATTTCTTCTCGCCAGATCTATCGACCAGCAACCGCGCAACATTAGGTGGGATGATTAATACCGATGCATCAGGCCAAGGCTCTTTGCAATATGGTAAAACCTCGGATCATGTGTTGGCGCTCAAAGCCGTATTGGCGGATGGTTCGGTGCTCGATACCGAAGCAATTCAACAAAACAAATGGTTAAACAGTGATGTAGTATCGCGAGCGTTAAAAATTACAGAGGAAGTTTGTCGAGACAAGCGTCAACAGGTTCTGGATAAGTTTCCTCCTCTGAATCGATTTCTTACTGGTTATGACCTAAAAAATGCCATCAACGACAAGAGTGAAGAGTTTGATGTCACGAGAATATTATGTGGCTCTGAAGGTACGTTAGCTTTTATCACTGAAGCCAAGCTCAACCTTACGCGAATACCTACCACGCGACGGTTAGTGAACGTTAAATACGATAGTTTTGACTCTGCATTGCGAAATGCTCCCTTGATGGTCGAAGCAGAGGCGCTATCGGTAGAGACGGTTGATGCAAAGGTGCTTAATCTTGCAAGAGAAGACATTGTCTGGCACTCGGTAAAACACGCGATCTCAGATGTGCAGGGCAAAGAGATGCAAGGGATTAACTTTGTCGAGTTCGCAGGCAGTCACAGCGATGATATTGAGGATAAAGTTGAACGCTTACTTTCAATTCTCGATAAAGAAATAGCTCACCGACGCAGTGGTATCATAGGTTATCAAGTCTGTCGTGACCCCCAAGACATCCAAGCCATTTATGGTATGCGCAAGAAAGCGGTTGGGCTGCTTGGCGCGACCAAAGGTCAGGCAAAGCCGATTGCATTCGCGGAAGATACCTGTGTACCGCCTGAAAATTTGGCGGACTTTATCGCGGAATTTCGTACGTTGCTAGACAGCAATAACCTGCATTATGGCATGTTTGGTCATGTGGATGCAGGCGTTCTTCACGTGCGTCCAGCGCTCGATATGTGTGACCCTGATCAAGAAGCGTTGATGCATCAACTGTCCGATGATGTGGTCGCGCTGGTGGCAAAATACAATGGTTTAATGTGGGGAGAGCACGGTAAAGGATATCGCTCAGAATATGGACCTGCCTTCTTTGGTGATGAGGTCTTTACTGAATTAAGGCGCATTAAAGCGGCGTTTGACCCCGACAATAAAATGAACCCGGGCAAGATTTGCACACCACTGAATAGCGACGCTGACATGGTAAAAGTCACAGCGACCAAGCGTGGCTACTATGATCGTCAGATCCCCGTAGCAGTCCGAGAGTCGCTTAAGCCCGTGCTGTCTTGCAATGGCAATGGGCTGTGTTTTAATTACGATGCTGACAGCCCAATGTGTCCATCATTTAAAGTAACAGCCGATCGTCGCCACTCTCCGAAAGGGAGGGCTGGGATAATGCGTGAATGGCTGCGTCGCCTGAATGACAGTGGCTTCGATTTGCTCGCTAACGAACAACAGCTTCTCAATCAAACGTTATCTGTTAAGCTTTTGGCTCAGAAGCTGAGCCAACTGATATCTCGCCCCACATCTGATGACCTATCGCATGAAGTTTATGAGGTGATGAATGGCTGTCTAGCGTGCAAAGCGTGTGCGAGTCAGTGCCCTGTTAAAGTTGATGTGCCTGATTTTAGAGCGCGTTTTTTACACCTCTATCACTCACGTTATCGCAGACCTCTGCGCGACTATCTGGTGTCGAATATTGAGCAACTGCTGCCGATTATGGCAAAAGCCCCCAAGCTGGTTAATCAAATTGCATCTACTCGGCCCGTTACGCAAGTATTAGAGACATCCATTGGTTTTGTTGATTCGCCAGTGCTATCGATCCCTACGTTGCAAAGTCGATGTCAGGCACTTGGAGTGAGCCCGTTCGACTTTGCGTATCTAGAATCGCTTTCCCCAGAAGTGAAGCAAAATTACGTCTTGATTGTTCAAGATCCATTTACCAGCTTTTATGAAGCCGAGTTGGTTGCGGACTTTATTCAGTTATTGCAGCGGTTAGGGAAACACCCTGTTGTTCTGCCTTTCAAACCCAATGGGAAAGCTCAACATGTAAAAGGTTTCCTTAAGGCATTTGCCAGAAATGCACAAAACACTTCGGATTTTCTCAAACAAGTTGCTGAGCTTGAAATTCCTATGATCGGTATCGATGCAGCCTTAGTGCTTTGTTATCGTGATGAATACCGTCAGGCTCTAAAAGAAAAGCGGGGCGAATTTACAGTTTATACGGCTCATGAGTGGCTGGTGGATACACTCAATGAATGGCCGCCAGTAAGTGTATCAGACGAAGAGCCTTGGTATTTGATGGCGCATTGCACAGAAAAGACCAAAATACCGGAGACTGAGAAATCTTGGCAGTCTATTTTTCATTACTTTGGCTTAAAGCTGCATGTGATACCTACGGGATGTTGCGGTATGGCGGGGACATTCGGCCATGAAGTGGATAAGAAAAGTACGTCTGAAGCTATTTATCAGCTGAGTTGGAAACCGAATATAAAGAACCTGCCCACTGAGCGTGTGTTAGCCACGGGGTATTCCTGTCGCAGTCAAGTTAAGCGTTTTGAAGGGGAGGTAGTTCGACATCCGGTCCAAGTTTTAGCCAGTTTGTTTAATGCATAAGATGCTTAGGCAATTTAGTATAAGAAAACGCTTGCCTTAAGACTTTGCCTGCCTTTAATGTATCCGACCGCAGAACTTCAATCTGCTTAACAACAACACAGGAGAGAATCGGGCTTTCACTTCCGCTCGACAGAAACTCCTTTCAAATTGATACAACAGCGCAGCAAACTTCCCTTGCTGCGATACTGTGTTCCATATTTTGTGAGTACTTATGTTTAACTCAGAACGCAAAGCGACGGTTATTCTGGTTGCGACAACGATGATCGCGGCACTTGGTTGGATCTTTTCTAAGGAAACAATACAGGGTTTACCACCTTTCGGCTTTATCGGGGCGCGATTTACTATTGCATCGCTCTGTCTGCTGCCGTTGTGCTATCGACCTTTGTTGAAAGCGAATTTGAGAGATGTGCTTTCTGCTGGTGGTGTCGGGCTACTGTTAGGTAGTGCCGTTATGACATGGATTTACGCCATCTCCATCAGCGACACGCTCGGGGAAGGCGCATTTATCATGAGTCTCTCCATGCTATTTGTGCCGATTGTTGCGTGGGTTATGTTTCGTCAACGACCACAACGAATTTTCTGGCTTTCTTTGCCTATCGCGGTATTAGGTCTCGCCTGTCTCTCTTTAGTTGGCGGTTGGAAGCAATCGGCCAGTCAATTTTGGTTTCTTGGGGCGGCACTGGTTTTGGCGCTTCACTTTAATGTGAACAGCAAATATTCTCAAAAATTGCCTGTGTTGCTGCTTACTTGCGTGCAGCTTTTTTCTGCTGGTTGTTTAGGTTTGTTGGTTTCTTTCTTTATGGAGTCTTTTCCGGCAGAGGTTGACTCCTCCATTTGGTGGTGGTTCGCGTTGAGCACTTTGCTAGCGACGAGCTTGCGTTACGTAATGCAAACCATGGGGCAAAAATTTGTTCAGGCAGGTAATGCTGCCTTGATCATGATATTAGAGCCAGTTTGGACCGTCATTCTGAGCGTGCTGTGGTATGGCGAAGTGCTAACGGCAAATAAGCTAGTAGGCTGTGTGCTTATCTTATTCTCTCTTATTATTTATCGTACTGGCGGTCGATTTCGTTTGTCTATCCCTAGGTAGCTTCAAGAAATGTGGGTAGGGAACAATTTAGGAGTGAAGCATGGCCAATACTGAGCATCAGGAATCACTAGACTTTTTAGATATTTTAAGTGTCTGTTTATACCGTTTAGGAATTAGCGTATTTGCCTTTGGACTTATCGCGATGACGATATCGGGTTTGCACCTTATTGAAAGTTCAGCATTTTATGATCGAAATGTGTTGCTGATCATCGCCATTGCAGGTGTATTAACTGCAGCAACTATCCATGTCTACAGTAAAACTGTGCGTACTGTCATCAGCTGGTCAACTTGGGTGGGACTGCTCTTCATGGTGAGCGATCCAGACTTATCCCGCGTGTGGCTTTCTCTTGGTTTTGTCTTTGTCACTTTTTCCGGTGTGGCGCTGAAAGAGTCCTTTTGTTTTAAAGTTCCAGGCTTGAAAGCGGTGCCAGTGCTACTTGCCATCGCAACCTTTGCGTTTTGTTTCGAAATACTGACGGTAGCGAATATTGCAACAGGGTTGTCTGGCTTAATTATGGGCTTCCTGTCTATATCAAAGTGGCGGATGCCACTTCATTTTGATATTGGTATCAAAGCAAACTACGAGGTTTAATAAACGTCTTACGCTAGAGATGTCATACGGTTACGCAAAGCTAGCGATACTTTTGACGTGGGCTCTCGATTAAGCTCTTCGCTGATCATCCAGCCAGCTTTTGCTAACAGCTCCAAGTCGATCCCCGTTTCGATCCCTAATCCTTGGCATAAATACAGTACATCCTCCGTCGCGACATTCCCCGAGGCCCCATGAGCGTATGGGCATCCTCCCAGCCCAGCTACACTGCTGTCGATGGTATTGATGCCCATACTCAATGCTTGATGAATATTGGCGAGCGCTTGTCCCCATGTATCGTGGAAATGGACAGCAAGCTGGGGAAGAGGTGCAACCAACATGACGGCTTCCAGCATGGCTGCAATTCGATTTGGCGTGCCTGTGCCGATGGTGTCACCTAGAGACACCTCATAGCACCCTAAATCGATGAGCGATTTGGTCACGCTCGCCACCTGTTTAGGGGCTGTTGGACCGTCGTAAGGGCAATCGGCAACGCAGGATAGATAACCTCGAACAGGGATGCCGTGTTTGGTGGCTAATCGCATTACAGGCTCGAAGCGAGTTAAACTTTCTGCAATCGAGCAATTGATATTGTGTTGGCAGAATCCTTCTGATGATGAAGTGAAAATTGCGACCTGATTGGCACCAGCCTCCAAGGCTTGTTCGAAGCCTTTTAGGTTTGGTGTCAGGGCAGAATAAGTAACATGATTTCGCCTTGTTATTGCTTTCATGACCTCTGTTGAGTCCGCCATTTGTGGCACCCATTTGGGCGAAACAAAAGAGCCCGCCTCAATATGCGTTAGCC
The DNA here is from genome assembly GCF_053890955.1 of Vibrio sp. JZG120. NCBI lineage: Bacteria > Pseudomonadati > Pseudomonadota > Gammaproteobacteria > Vibrionales > Vibrionaceae > Vibrio > Vibrio sp. JZG120. The sequence goes on along the minus strand of NZ_JBSRRK010000001.1, from coordinate 1,056,295 downwards.
CAGTATCAGAGAGTAAGTTGATCAACCGGATTTTAGTCTGGGTCGCAACAGGAGACTCATTTTGCAACCCATCTCGTGGACCTACTTCGACAATATTTACTTTGGAAGGCAGCATTACTTGTCCTGTGATTTGGTTACCCAACTTGGGCTTCGTTTTTCAAGAAACGCTTGCAAGCCATCTTGGCCTTGTGGCGATACCCTAATGTCCGCAATGAGCTTGCTGGTATAGTGAATCAGTTGTTGATCGATGGGGTTTTGATGACATTGGTGACAGAGCGTTTTCGCTTTACGCATCGCATCTGGGCTATTAAGTAGTAACGTCTTGATCACGCTATCGACCGCATTTTCAAGTTGTTTGGCTTCTTTCACTTCGTGCACAATACCAAACCGTTCGGCATCCTCGGCTGAAATGACTTCACCACTTAAAATATAACGTCTAGCTTGTCGATTCCCCATCGCTCGCATGACGTAGGGTGCAATGGTTGCCGGAACTAAGCCAAGCTTAACTTCACTTAAGCAAAAGTTGGCACATTGGCTCGCGATGGCGATATCACTGCAACAAATCAATCCCAGCGCGCCGCCGTAAGCGGAGCCTTGTACAACCGCGATGGTGGGTTGAGGGAACGAATCTAGTGTTTCCATGAGTCTTGCCAAGTTTTGGGCATCAACGAAATTATCTTGCCTCGTGCTGTCGGCCATCGACTGCATCCAATTCAGGTCGGCCCCGGATGAAAAGTGCTTGCCGTTACTTCTTAATACCAAGCACCGCACATCCGTTCGTAAAGCGAGATAATCTAGACGATGGATCAGCAAGTCGATCGTACAAGCATCAAAAGCATTGTGCTTGGCTGTTCTGTTTAGAGTGATGGTCGCTACGCCATTGTCATCGACATGCCAAAGAACATCATCTTGCCTTTGGGCGTTGGGAATAATGCTTGGTTGCATTTCCTGCATACTTACTTCCTTAATTTATCTCGGGATATTTACATTCTGAAGACGCCAAACTCGCTATCAGGAATGGGGGCATTTAATGCTGCCGTTAGCGCCTGACTCAACACCTGACGCGTTTGTTTGGGGTCAATAATTCCGTCATCCCATAGCCGAGCGCTCGCAAAATAGGGATGTCCTTGTGTTTCATACAAGTCTATGATTGATTCTCTAAAAGTGTGTTCTTCTTGCTCTGACCACGCTTCCCTCTGGCGTTCCTTCGCGTCTTTTCGAACTTGTGTTAAGACGCCTGCCGCTTGTTCTCCGCCCATCACAGAAATACGCGCGTTCGGCCACATCCACATCATGGTTGGATCATAAGCTCGGCCGCACATGCCATAATTGCCAGCGCCGTACGACCCACCGATGATCACGGTAAACTTTGGTACGTCAGCACAAGCGACGGCCATCACCAGCTTGGCGCCATGTTTTGCGATGCCTTCTTCTTCCACCTTTTTCCCGACCATAAATCCGGTAATGTTTTGGAGAAAGAGAAGCGGTGTTTTCCGTTTGGCGCAAAGTTCAATAAAGTGCGCGCCTTTTTGTGCCGATTCAGAAAACAAGATGCCGTTGTTTGCCACAATGCCGATCAAGTGTCCGTGAATGCGAGCAAAGCCACACACTAACGTCCTGCCGTACAAGGCTTTGAATTCGTCAAAATCAGAATCATCGACGATGCGGGCAATGATTTCTCGAACGTCGAATGATAGTCGTAAGTTGGCATTCACGATTCCGTAGATTTCTTCAGCATCGTAGCGGGGAGGTAGCACGGTGTTTTCCGGCTTAATCGGTTTCGCTCTATTGGCATTGGCAATGGCTTCTCGGGCAAGCATTAGGGCATGCTCATCATTTTCAGCGTAATAATCAGCAACACCAGATTTACGACAATGCACGTCTGCACCGCCGAGCTCTTCACCCGTCACGACTTCGCCAGTGGCCGCTTTCACCAGAGGCGGTCCCGCCAAAAATATGGTGCCTTGCTCTTTGACCATAATGGACACATCCGCCATGGCAGGAACATATGCGCCCCCAGCAGTGCAAAGCCCCATCACAACAGCAACCTGAGGGATGCCTTTTGCTGACATCCTCGCTTGGTTAAAGAAAATGCGACCAAAGTGTTCTTTGTCGGGGAAGACGTCGGATTGATGAGGGAGATTTGCGCCACCGGAGTCCACCAAGTATACGCAGGGGAGTTGGCAACGTTGGGCTATCTCTTGCGCTCTAAGGTGTTTTTTTACCGTGAGTGGGTAGTAGGTTCCGCCTTTTACCGAAGCATCGTTGGCGATGACCATACATTGAATCCCCGCTATGAAACCAATGCCGGCGATAACGCCAGCGCAGGGGATGGATTCGTCATACACTTGCCAGGCGGCAAACTGGCTGATTTCAAGAAAGTCAGTGTTGTCATCAAGCAAGCGCGCGATGCGTTCTCGGGCGGGGAGTTTTCCTTTTTGCCTCTGGTGCTGAATGGCTTTTTCACCGCCTCCCTGTTTGATGGTCTCGATGTGTTGATTCAGTTGAGTGACCAACGTTTCCATCGCAGCTTTATTGGAAAGAAATAACTCGTCAGTTGGCTTAGTTTTACTTTTGATAATGGCCATAATGACTTCCTTGTCGTATGTTCCTTTAGCGAGATTCTTCGAACAGTTCTCGGCCTATTAACATGCGGCGAATCTCTGAGGTACCCGCGCCGATTTCATAAAGCTTTGCATCACGTAGCAAACGACCAGCAGGGTATTCATTGATGTAGCCATTCCCACCGAGCAACTGTATTGCATCAAGTGCCATTTGTGTGGCGAGTTCTGCACTGTACAGAATCGCTCCTGCGGCATCTTTGCGTGTTGCGTTACCTCGATCACAAGCCGCTGCGACGGTATATACATACGCTTTTGCTGCACTCATTCGAGAGTACATATCGGCGATCTTGCCCTGAACTAACTGAAACTCGCCAATGGATTTTCCAAACTGCTCTCGTTCATGTACGTACGGGACCACAATGTCCATGCAAGCTTGCATTATCCCGAGTGGTCCGGCAGCGAGGACGACGCGCTCGTAATCCAGCCCACTCATTAACACCTCGACGCCTTGATTCAGATCGCCAAGAATATTCTCTTTCGGCACTACGCAATTGTTAAACACAAGTTCGCAAGTGTTCGAGCCTCTCATGCCTAATTTGTCCAGCTTTTGAGCATGGCTGAAACCTTCGACGTTGCGTTCAACAATGAATGCGGTAATACCTCGTGAACCTGCATTGACATCCGTTTTAGCGTAAAGCACTACTATGTCAGCGTCGGGACCGTTGGTGATCCACATTTTGTTGCCATTCAGTACAAAATGGTCGCCCTTGTTCTCCGCTTTCAGTTGCATGCTTATCACGTCTGAACCGGCATTGGGCTCACTCATAGCTAGGGCGCCAACGTGCGTACCATCGAGGAGTTTAGGAAGGTATTTCTTGCGTTGAGAAGGCGTGCCATTGCGAAAAATCTGATTGACGCACAGATTAGAATGAGCGCCGTAGCTTAAAGCGACGGAGGCAGAGGCTCGGCTGATCTCTTCCATCGCCACAACGTGAGCAAGGTATCCCATGCCTGCACCACCAAGTTCTTCATCGACGGTGACACCGAGCAACCCCATATCTCCAAACAAAGGCCACAAATGCTTCGGAAACTGGTTATCGCGGTCTATATCTGCGGCGATGGGAGCAATATGTTCCGTAGAAAAGGCATTAACGTGGTCTCGGAGCATATCGATGGTATCACCAAGTCCGAAATTGAGTGGGGCGTAGGTGCTTTTCATAACGTCTCCCGATATCAGAGGTAAGGTGGAAAAGCCGATTGCGGTGTCGCTATTTGAGTATAGCGGTTATGTCTCTTTGCTTTTGAGTGTTTGAATACAGCGTTCTTTAGCGGCATTCAACTCTGCCATTACGACGCTGATGTCATTGAGTTGCTGTTGTAGGACGGCTTGTTTCTCTTCAATGATATTGAGCATTTTCAATAACTGTCCTTCGGTTTGTTGCATGTCATAGAGCTCGAAAAGTTCACGAATTTCTGCCAGTGAAAAACCGAGCCGTTTCCCTCTTAAAATCAGTTTGAGACGAATTTTATCTCTGCGTTGATAAACGCGCATGTTGCCTTTTCGCTCTGGTTCAATCAGACCTACGTCCTCATAAAACCGGATACTGCGAGTGGTAATATCAAACTCCTTGGCGAGGTCACTGATCTTGTATTTTTCCATAACATACTTACCTCGAATAAAAATCCAGTTTCTGGAAATCGAACCTTCAACGGAAAGGCCGAACGCAAATTTTGAAAGATAAACGCCTACTTGGTGTGTTTTTTCATCTCATTGTAAAGGCTAGTGCTATGCTTACGTAAACGTCAAGAAATCGCAGTATGAAAGTTTGTCAGTGAGAAAGGGCGACAAAGACTGGCGTAGCACTTGGTAAGCAATGTCATGCAAGGGCGTTATCAGTCAGTCTAGTGTTCACATATACCTCAAGGGAATGCGAATCATGGAAAAAGACATCTGGATTGTCAGCGCGAAGAGAACGCCGATCGGGCGCTTTCAAGGAAAGTTGCAAACTTACTCCGCTCCCCAATTAGGTGCACTAGCGATAAAGGCTGCGACGCATGAAGTGAATGTGACATCTGTAGATGAAGTTTTCATGGGATGTGTGCTCCCTGCGGGTTGTGGGCAAGCCCCGGCGAGACAAGCGGCAATTGGTGCGGATTTACCCATGAATGTAGGGTGTACGACTATCAATAAAGTGTGTGGTTCCGGCATGAAGAGCGTCATGTTGGCGCACGATCTTATCAAAGCTGGAACGATTCGAACGGCCATTGCTGGTGGTATGGAGAGTATGACCAATGCGCCGTATTTATTGAAAGAGGCGAGAAAGGGAATGCGCATGGGCCACCAGTCGACGTATGACCACATGTTTCTCGATGGATTGCAAGATGCGTACGAAGGGCACTTAATGGGTGTTTATGCTCAGCACGTCGCAGACAGGCTTAAGTTTACCAGAGAGCACATGGACGAATGGGCAGTGATGTCGGCAAAACGTGCGTTGGAAGCTCAAGAGCGAGGCTTATTTGCAGACGAGCTGTCACCGATTGAATTCAACACCAAGTCTGAACAAGGAACGCTGGATTACGATGAGCACCCGCGCTCGATTGATCTGGATAAAATCCCTCAACTCAAACCTGCATTTGATAAAAAAGGCACAGTGACCGCTGCTAATTCTAGTGCGATTTCCGATGGCGCTGCAGCGCTTGTTCTAATGGATGAAGAGACTGCGATCCACCAAGGTTTTGAGCCACTCGCCGTTATCAAGTCTCACGCCACACACGCCAGAAAACCTGCTGAATATACTTTGGCTCCCGTTTATGCGATTGAACAGTTGTTGTCCCAATTGGATTGGTCAATTGACGAAGTGGATCTGTGGGAGATAAATGAAGCCTTTGCTGTCGTGACACAAATCGCGGTAGCAGAACTTGGGCTTGATATGAGCAAAGTCAATATTAAAGGTGGAGGGTGTGCACTCGGGCATCCGATAGGCGCAAGTGGCGCACGAATTCTGGTGACATTGATTCATAGTTTGCGTCAGCTACAAGCTTTAGGTACCGACGGTGATCTAGACGCCAAAAAAGTGATGCGAGGCGTTGCGTCACTTTGTATCGGTGGTGGAGAGGCAACGGCGATAGGCATTGAAATACCGCTTTAATTGAAATCAGAAAGGAGTAAATGATGACTCGTTTGGTTCCCTTGTTTATTGGTGGAGAGTTTCGTGAATCTCAAACTTCGGATTGGGTTGAGGTGACCAATCCTGCCAATAATGATGTCATTGCGTACGTTCCCTGCTCAACGGATCACGAGATGGAAGCCGCCATTGATAATGCGAAAGAGACATTCCAATCCTGGAAGGAAGTGGCAGTATCCGAGCGTGCCAGAGTCATGCTTCGTTATCAGCACCTTCTCAAAGAACATCATGATGAGCTTGCCACACTGCTTTCTCATGAAACGGGTAAGATTTTAGCGGATGCTAAAGGCGATGTGTGGCGAGGCATAGAGGTGGTTGAGCAGGCTGCAAACATTGCCAGCAATTTGATGGGCGAAACCGTCGAAAATGTTGCCACGGATATTGATAGTTACTCAATGATTCAGCCCCTAGGTGTGTGTTGCGGCATTACGCCGTTTAACTTTCCTGCCATGATTCCGTTGTGGATGTTCCCAATCGCCATCGCTGCGGGCAATACGTTTGTGCTTAAACCCTCCGAACAAGTGCCGTTGACCTCTATTCGTTTAGCCGAACTATTTGAGCAAGCTGGCGCGCCGAAAGGAGTGTTGCAAATCGTTCACGGTTGCAAAGACCAAGTCGACTTTCTGCTGGCTCATCCTGACATTCGAGCGGTGTCATTTGTTGGCTCGGTTCCTGTTGCCCGTTATATCTACACCACGGGTACGAAACACTTTAAACGCGTTCAAGCTTTTGCTGGTGCTAAAAATCACATGGTGATCATGCCTGATGCGAACAAAGAACAAGTGGTGAATAACCTAGTGGGGTCCTCCGTTGGGGCGGCGGGGCAGCGTTGTATGGCGATTTCTGTTGCGGTATTTGTCGGCGATTCAAAACAATGGATTACAGACCTCAAACAGGCAATGGCGAAAGTACACCCAGGGCCTTGGGACGATGAGCAAGCTGCTTATGGCCCACTCATCAGTGAACAAGCTAAACAACGCGTATTGGACCTAATTGAAGATGGCAAACAACAAGGCGCAGTGTGTGAACTCGATGGCAGTCAGTGTGAAGTGGAAGGCTTTCCCGATGGAAACTGGATTGGCCCAACCTTGTTTAGCGGTGTAACAGCGAATATGTCGATTTACACGCAAGAGATATTTGGCCCTGTTTTAGTTTGTATGGAAGTCGAAACGTTGCAAGAGGCCATTGAGTTAGTGAATCGCAACCCATACGGGAACGGCACTTCCATATTTACCGCTAATGGCGCTGCTGCAAGAAAATATCAGCATGACATTCAAGTCGGTCAAGTGGGGATCAATGTGCCAATTCCAGTCCCTTTACCATTTTTCTCCTTTACTGGTTGGAGAGGCAGTTTCTATGGTGATTTACATGCGTATGGTAAACAAGCGGTACGTTTTTATACCGAGACTAAAACGGTGACGGCGCGTTGGTTTGATGACGATATTCCAACGGGGCCTAATCTGACCATCCAACTGCGCTGAGTGAATAGAAGGAGCTTTTATGGACTTTGAACTTAATGAAGATCAACGTGCATTTGCCGATACCGCTCAGCAATTTGCCGATGAGCGTTTAGCGCCGATGGCGGCGGAGTGGGATGAAAAACAGATCTTCCCCAAAGACGTATTGAGAGAGGCGGGAGAACTGGGGTTTCTCAGTCTCTACACTCCAGAAGCGCAAGGTGGCCTAGGGCTGAGTCGCTTAGATGCTTCAATTATCTTTGAACAACTGGCCATGGGATGTACGTCCACTACGGCGTTTATGACGATTCACAACATGGTCAGTTGGATGATAGCCAGTTTTGCTACCGATGAAGCCAAAACGCAGTTCTGTCCGAAGTTAGTTACGGGGGAGTGGTTAGGCTCCTATTGCTTAACCGAGCCCAACGCAGGATCAGACGCCGCTGCACTGACCACTTCCGCTACAAAAAAGGGAGATAAGTATGTGCTCAACGGTGGCAAAACCTTTATATCTGGCGCAGGAGAGACAGATGTTTTGGTCGTGATGGCGAGAACCGGAGAAGCGGGTGCCAAAGGCGTGTCTGCATTTGTTGTTCCTGCTCAAGCAGGTGGTATCAGCTATGGGCGCAAAGAACCCAAAATGGGTTGGAATAGCCAACCAACACGAGCGGTTACTTTTGAAAATGTCGTTGTTCCAGCTAGCCATTTACTGGGCGAAGAAGGGCACGGTTTTGTTTTTGCGATGAAAGGGCTTGATGGAGGGCGTATAAATATTGCGACCTGCTCCGTCGGTACGGCGCAACAGGCCCTTAATCAGGCGGCACGGTATATTCAAGAACGTAAGCAGTTCGGCAAGCCGCTTGCGCAGTTTCAAGCCTTACAATTCAAATTGGCAGACATGGCGACAGAGCTAGTGGCTGCGCGGCAGTTGGTGCGCTATGCCGCCAGTAAGCTCGACCGAAATGACCCGGATGCCACGGCTTATTGCGCGATGGCAAAACGGTTCGCAACCGATGTAGGCTTTCAGGTTTGCGACCAAGCGCTGCAGCTTTATGGCGGCTATGGTTACATCAAAGAGTATCCAATGGAGCGTCATTTCAGAGATGTGCGTGTGCATCAAATTCTGGAGGGAACGAACGAAATTATGCGCTTGATCATCGCGCGCCGTTTGCTCTCTGAGGAATCGGCCTTGCTGTAGCGAAGTATTGGATTTGCTCATTGAGAAAGGATTCAGATATGCCATTAACCCAAGAAGCCATTCAACATACGATCACTAATCACGTTGCGGTGGTGACGATGAACAACCCGCCAGCCAATACGTGGACAGCAGAGAGTCTCAAGGCACTGAAATCGCTGATACTCACACTTAACAATGATAAGCAGGTCTACGCACTGGTTTTAACCGGCAGTGGAGAAAAGTTTTTCTCTGCTGGTGCTGATCTCAAGCTATTTTCTGATGGTGACAAAGCGGTTGCGTTAGACATGGCGCGATGCTTTGGTGAAGCTTTTGAAACGCTCTCGGAATTCCGTGGTGTTTCCATTGCCGCCATTAATGGTTACGCCATGGGCGGAGGTTTAGAAGTGGCATTAGCTTGTGATATTCGAGTAGTTGAAGAGCAAGCGGTACTTTCTTTACCTGAAGCCAAAGTCGGACTTTTGCCCTGCGCTGGCGGTACCCAAAATCTCACAGCGTTAGTAGGGGAAGGCTGGGCAAAGCGCATCGTTTTATGTGGAGAACAAGTCAGCGCTGACAAAGCAAAAGAACTAGGCATGGCTGAGGAGTTGGTTCCCAAAGGCGAAGCGTTAAGTAAAGCGTTGGAGCTTGCTGAATCTGTTGCGAACCAGTCACCATCTTCTGTCGCCGCATGTAAGGCGCTCATTCAAAATATGCGCTCTGCGCCACTTAAGCACGGCTTAATGAAAGAGCGAGAGTTGTTTCTGAATCTTTTTGATACGGAAGATCAAGTTGAGGGTGTTCGCGCCTTTTTAGAAAAACGCCCACCGCAATGGAAAAACCGATAGGAGGCCACATGGCAGGGATGGTAACCATCAGTGAAATAGAGTGCTTAGATGGCGTGCACCGCATTGGTATCGCAACGTTAGACAACACCGCTTCATTGAATGCTTTGACGTATGACATGTTGGTCCAACTCAACGATCAGCTTATCAAGTGGCAAGATGATCCGCATGTGACTTGTGTGGTACTAACCGGCGCTGGAGAAAAAGCATTCTGCGCTGGTGGCGATGTTCGAGCTATGTATCACGTCATGCATAACGAGAGTAAAGAAAAAATCGTAGAGTTCTGTACGGACTATTTCTCGTTGGAGTATGAGTGTGACTATCTTATCCACACTTACAACAAACCTATTATCGGCTGGGGAGAAGGTATTGTCATGGGTGGTGGGATGGGGCTTTTTATGGGAACCAGCCATAAAGTTGTGACAACAACATCACGCCTTGCTATGCCAGAAATCAATATCGGACTGTATCCTGATGTGGGAGGTACGTGGTTTTTAAGCCAGATAGATCCGCAAGTGGGTTTATTCCTCGGATTGACAGGTTCAATGGTGAATTCAAGTGACGCTGTCACTATTGGTTTGGCCGATTGGTTACTGTTGGAAGAGCAGTATCCCACCTTACTGGATGAGCTAAAGCGGCTCCAGTGGGGCAAAGAAGATGCGAAAGAGTTGGTAACTGCGCTACTACAATTAATGGAAGAACAGGTTATTGATAGCAAACCAACCACGCAAATTTGTCCATACTTAGATCAGATAGAGGAAGCGTGCAAAGGCTTTGATCTTAATGCAATAGCACAGCGAATCATGGCTATCGAAGGGAACAGTCAGTGGATAGAAAACGCGAAACAAACGTTCGCCGCGGGCAGTCCGATCACCGCGCATATTTGCTTCAGACAAGTGAAAGAATACCACAGCTTACCACTTGCAGATTGCTTCCGCTTGGAGCTGAGTTTATCGGTTCGCAGCGCCTTATTAGGTGAGTTTAAAGAGGGCGTCCGTTCTCGGCTTATTGACCGGGATGGCGAACCTAACTGGATGTTTAACAGTGTCAGTGAAGTCGATGAAGATGTCATCGATACCTTGTTTACCTCACTTTGGCCGGATGACGAACATCCGCTTGCTGATTTGGGTGAACAAACACTAGGTCAATAAGGAGAATGATCATGAGTACCATCGCATTTATCGGTTTAGGAAGAATGGGGCATCCGATGGCGCAAAACTTATTAGCGTCTGGATTTAACGTGCAAGTATTTGATGTCGATAGCGAAGCGGCAAAGCAACTTGCACCTTTTGGTGCGGTGGTGGCGAGCTCTATTGAGGAAGTTGTGGATGGTGCAAGCACAGTCATCACGATGCTACCAGCAGGTTCTCACGTTCGTTCCGTGTATCTTGGTGACTTACACGGCGGTGTAGGTGTCCTCAATCTTGTCTCGCCAAGTACCTTGATGATTGATTGTTCAACCATTGATCCGGACTCTGCGCGATTAGTCGCCAATGAAGCGGCAAATAAACGCGTGTTGTTTGTCGACGCGCCCGTTTCGGGTGGCGTTGCCGGCGCTAAAGCGGCGACATTAACCTTTATTGTTGGTGGCTCGGATGAAGCATTTTCTAAAGCCAATGCCATTTTGCAGTACATGGGAAAAAATGTTTTCCATGCCGGTAAAGCGGGCGATGGTCAAATGGCGAAAATCTGTAACAACCTTATGCTCGGCATTTTAATGTCTGGTACGTGCGAGGCGCTAAATCTAGGTATCGATCATGGGCTCGACCCCAAAGTGTTATCAAACATCATGCTGCAAAGCTCTGGCCGAAATTGGGCATTGGAGCTTTACAATCCTTGCCCTGGCGTGATGGACAGTGCACCAGCCAGCAACGATTACCAACCGGGCTTTATGAGCAAACTCATGTTGAAAGATCTCGGTTTGGGGTTAGATGCGGCGTTGCAAACACACTCTTCGGTTCCGATGGGCTCACTGGCGCGTAATTTATATTCTTTCCACAACGCGAGCGGCCACGGCGAGCTCGACTTCTCAAGCTTGTTTGAGTTTTACAAGAGTAAGAAAGGCTAGACTGAGTTTTGCTACAAAGCCGTCTGAAATGGTGAAGTAAAACTCATCATTTCGGACCACCTAAACAGGCTTGAAATAGGGAACATTATTAGCGATGGAGTGCAGTAACTATGGATATTAAAAATAGTGTCATTGCCATTACAGGTGCAGGGCAAGGACTTGGACAAATGATGGCAATTACGCTTGCTCAAGCCGGTGCAGATTTAGCGTTATTGGATGTAAACGCTAGTGGCTTAATGGAAACACAAGAGCAGTGCCGAATGCTGAGTGCAAAAGCGTTGACTTATCAAGTGGATGTAACGAGCGAAATCGACGTTGAAAACACGTTTGACGCGGTTATCCAAGATTTTGGCCAACTCAATGGGCTAGTCAATAACGCTGGCGTGCTAAGAGATGGGTTACTTGTAAAATCAAAAGACGGCGTGATCAGTAAGATGTCTTTGGATCAATTCAACTTGGTCATGAACGTTAACGTGACAGGAACATTTTTGTGTGGTCGTGAAGCTGCCGTTAAGATGATTGAGAGCGGTTCACAAGGCGTTATCATCAATATTTCTAGTGTCGCGAGAGCAGGGAATATCGGTCAAACCAATTATTCTGCATCTAAAGCGGCGGTCGCAACCATGGCGACAACGTGGGCCCGTGAGTTAGCAAGATACGGTATCCGCGCGGCGGCGATTGCACCAGGTGTGGTACATACCGCGATGGCAGAGCAAATGAAACCAGAAGCCATAGAACGGCTAGAAAAGATGATCCCAATTGGAAGGATGGGTGAAACAAGTGAAATCGCACATGCAGTAAAATACATTCTTGAGAGTGATTACTTTACTGGCAGAGTTTTAGAAGTGGATGGAGGCATTCGTATGTAAAAGCTCTAGGGTTAGGTCCCACAGACCGGAATGACAAGCTTCTTTCCCTTTCAACATTTCCTATTTTTCCGAGAGCCAGTTCTGGGTAACGTAAGTGTTTATTACTCATATTTGGATTCGCCCTGCGAATGGTTTGCCAAAAGTAAATAATGAGAAGTAAATACCACTCAAATACTAAGTGAAATCATTAATTTGATATTTATCACAATTTTCCACTTTTAATTTCCCCTTCGTACTCAAGCTATCTATGTAAATGCAGTTGATAGTCAGTCTCATCAAAATGAACTTGCAACTGTCTGTTTCAAAAGACATTAACTTTGAAGCACGTGAAGTTCGTGTTGAGGTTAATGTCCTATTGAAAGAGTGTGAGTTTCATTAATGGAAGGTTAGTTTCCAGTTGTGGCTAATGAGCTTTAACTTTTTACTCCTCATAATGCGCCAAATGTAACATTGTGTTTCAAAGTGTAACAATAAACTCACACTAATAGTGTGGTTTTGATCTCCACTCAATTCCGTTTTGTTTCGCTCTGATCCCGACGTTACTCATGCTCAACACATAAACATTCTAATGACTATAACAACTGGTTCTTAGCTTGATACCAATCGTAGCAAGTAATTGTTCATTCTAGCTGGTTAAGATGCTTGATAACGGCGCTGAAAAATTTGTAAGTAGAATAACTACTTATCAAAATTTTTGCCTTTTTATCAAACATTTCCCCTGCGCTGTTTCTGAGCTCTTATTTACTGTGATTGGCATTTGTTTTGAAACCAGACAACCATCGAGAAAGTTAATGGAAGCCTCAAGATATAAACGCATCTTGTCGAGGGGAAGTTTGGCGTCCGTCATACTTATGCTCTCAGGATGTAATTCAGCTTTACTTGACCCCAAAGGTGCCATTGGTGTGCAAGAAAAAGAGCTAATTATTACTGCTCTTTTGCTGATGTTGATCGTTGTAATCCCTGTGATTCTAATGACGATTTACTTCGCTTACCGATACCGCGCCTCTAACACTGAAGAAGAGTACGCTCCCGAGTGGTCACACTCGACCAAAATCGAAGTGGTGGTATGGACAATTCCAATCATCATCATTGCGATTCTTGCGACGATCACATGGCGTTCGACTCATGAACTAGAGCCCTCCAAACCATTGGAAAGTGATGTTAAACCAATGACCATCGAAGTGGTGTCACTCGATTGGAAATGGTTGTTCATCTATCCAGAAGAAAACATTGCGACGGTGAACTATGTGGCGTTCCCGAAAGATGTGCCAGTACAGTTCAAACTGACTTCGGACAACATCATGAACGCGTTTTTCATCCCTCGCTTAGGTACACAGATCTACGCGATGCCAGGCATGGTAACCAAGCTTAACCTGATAGCGAACCATGAAGGTGACTACAAGGGTTTTGCATCGAACTACAGCGGCGAAGGCTTTTCGCAAATGAAGTTCACAGCTTCAGCAATGTCTGATCGTGCTGCGTTCCTAAATTGGGTGCAGAAAGTGAAGGCGAGCCCTGATCGTATTGAAGATTGGGAGCAATACAGCTCACTGGCAGCGCCAAGTATCGCAGAGCCAGTCACTTTGTTCTCTAGCGTTCCTCCGTTCTTGTTCACCGACGTTGTGACTCAGCATCCTGGTTCAATGAACTGTTTGCCTGAAAACCAAGGATAATCGTAATGTTTGGAAGATTAACTCTTGATTCAGTTCCATTCCACGAACCTATTATCGTCATCACCTTAGCGGTTGTGGCGCTGGTTGGTTTAGCCGTAGTTTACGCGGTAACTAAAGCCGGAAAGTGGCAATATTTGTGGAATGAATGGTTTACTTCAGTAGACCATAAAAAACTTGGCTTCATGTACATCGCAGTAGCGATGGTGATGCTTGTTCGTGGTTTTGCTGACGCAGTCATGATGCGTAGTCAGCAACTCCTTTCTTCTGCGGGTGAAGCAGGTTACTTGCCACCGCATCACTACGATCAAATTTTTACTGCCCATGGCGTGATCATGATCTTCTTCGTAGCGATGCCATTGGTTATTGGTCTGATGAACATCATCGTGCCATTACAGATTGGTGCGCGTGACGTAGCTTTCCCGTATCTGAATAACTTGAGCTTTTGGCTGTTTGTTGTTGGTGTCATTCTAACAAACATGTCTCTCGGCTTAGGTGAATTTGGTCGCACCGGCTGGCTAGCGTATCCGCCGCTTTCAGGTATTGAGGCCAGCCCAGGAGTCGGGGTCGACTATTGGATTTGGGCGCTGCAGATATCAGGTGTCGGTACGACGTTAACAGGCGTGAACTTCTTCGCGACCATTTTGCGTATGCGTACACCGTCTATGCCAATGATGAAGATGCCAGTTTTCACTTGGGCATCTCTATGTGCAAACATTTTGATCATCATTTCATTCCCAATCCTGACGGTGACTATCGCTCTGCTAACGCTGGATAGATACCTAGGCATGCACTTCTTTACCAATGATCTTGGCGGCAATGTAATGATGTACGTCAACCTGATTTGGGCTTGGGGCCATCCAGAAGTGTACATTTTGATCTTGCCAATTTTTGGTGTGTTCTCAGAGGTCACCGCAACCTTCTCACGTAAAAAGTTGTTCGGTTACACATCGCTAGTTTGGGCTACCGTAGTTATCACGATTCTTGCGTTTGTCGTTTGGCTACACCATTTCTTTACGATGGGATCTGGCGCGAACGTAAATGCCTTCTTCGGTATTGCCACGATGATCATTTCTATCCCAACAGGGGTGAAGATCTTCAACTGGCTATTCACCATGTACAAAGGCCGCATTCGCTTTACGACGCCAATGATGTGGACGGTTGGCTTCCTGATCACCTTTACTGTTGGTGGTATGACAGGCGTACTAATGGCTGTTCCGGGCGCAGATTTCGTTCTGCATAACTCAGTATTCCTGATTGCTCACTTCCACAACGTTATCATCGGTGGTGTGGTGTTTGGATGTTTCGCTGCGATCACTTACTGGTTCCCGAAAGCGACAGGTTTCACCATGAATGAAACTTGGGGCAAACGTGCGTTCTATCTTTGGATTATTGGTTTCTTAATGGCGTTCCTACCGCTTTACGCGCTGGGCTTTATGGGGATGACTCGTCGTTTAAGCCAAGACATCAACCCTGAATACTTCCCACTGTTGTCGATTGCCGCAGCAGGTACGGTTGTGATTGCGCTGGGCGTATTGTCTCAGTTCATCCAAATTTACGTGAGTATCCGTGACCGCGAGCAAAACCGTGACCTAACTGGTGATCCGTGGGGTGGTCGTACTCTTGAGTGGGCAACATCGTCTCCACCGCCGTTCTACAACTTTGCACACCTACCAAAAGGTGATGTGCTGGATGCCTTCTGGTACCAGAAACAAAGTGGCGAGTTCGATCCAACTAAAGAAGTGGAATACGAACGTATTCATATGCCAAAAAACACGGCAACAGGCATCTACGTGTCGGCTTGGTCGCTCCTATTTGGCTTCGGCATGATTTGGTACATCTGGTGGCTAGCGGCAGCAAGTTTGGTCGGTATTATCGTGACGTGTATTCAGCACAGCTACAACGATGACGTGGATTACTACGTGGAAGTTGAAGAGATCAAAGCAATTGAGGCCGAGCGTCGAGCTCAGCTTGAAGAAGCGAAGAAAAACTCAGTGAAAGACAGCGAAAGTAAAGATGATCTGGAGGTGACGTATGCAAACTAATATCGCAGCACATCACGACCATGATCACCACCATGACACGAATGGCAACAAGCTATTTGGCTTTTGGGTTTACCTGATGAGTGACTGCGTACTGTTTGCGACCTTGTTCGCGACATACGCTGTTCTGTCGAGCAATTCAATTGCGGGCCCAACAGGTAAAGACATTTTCGAACTCCCATTCGTGTTTGTCGAAACCATGCTGCTGCTGTTTAGCAGTATCACATTTGGTTTCGGCATTATCGCGATGAAGCGCAACAACGTTGCTGGTCTCAAACGTTGGATGTTAGTAACGTTCGCGCTTGGTCTTGGCTTTATCTGTATGGAGGTCTATGAGTTCCATCACCTGATTGAAGAAGGCTATGGTCCACAAACAAGTGCATTCCTATCGGCATTCTTTACGTTGGTTGGTACGCACGGCCTGCACGTAACCTTTGGTCTGATTTGGTTAGCGGTAGCGTACCATCAACTGTCGACGAAAGGTCTGAACGACAATATGGCAATGCGCTTTAACTGCTTAAGCCTATTCTGGCACTTTCTAGATATCGTCTGGATTTGTGTCTTTACCATCGTTTACTTACTGGGGGTAATGTAATGGATCAACATGTAGAAACCAGTGCGTCAGATTACGTGAAAGGCTTCATTGCCTCACTGATTCTGACGGTAATTCCGTTCTACTTTGTTTGGACGAAATCATTACCAGATACAACAACCTATGCGATTCTATTTGGATGTGCATTAGTGCAGATATTTGTTCACTTCAAATACTTCTTGCACATGGAAACAAAAACATCCGACGGACGTTGGAACCTTGTATCACTGATGTTTACCGCCATTGTTGTACTTATCCTTATCGCTGGCTCGGTATGGATCATCTACAACATGAACGTCAACATGAAGTTGTAGGCCAAGGTATGCTGAAAAGTTATTTGTCTATCACCAAACCGGGCATTATTTTCGGCAACCTGATTTCTGTTGCGGCGGGGTTCTTCCTCGCCGCAAAAACAGAACCAGCCAGTCTAATGTTGTTCGTTACAACGTTAGTTGGTGTGGGGTTAGTCATCGCTTCAGGTTGTGTGGTGAATAATATTTTTGATCGTGATATCGACCAAAAGATGGCACGTACACAAAATCGTGAAACAGTGAAAGGCAACATCAATATCGATATTGCCTTTGTTTATGCACTTGCTTTATTGCTGGTAGGAACCGCACTGTTATTTATCCGAGTGAACCCACTATCCGCTGTCGTCGTTTTGCTTGGCTACGTGTATTACGTGTTCTTTTACACGATGTGGTACAAACGTAACTCGGTGTATGGAACTTTAGTGGGAAGTATTTCAGGCGCAGTTCCGCCATTGGTGGGTTACTTGGCGGTAACAAACTTTATTAGCTTGGAAGCGATTTTACTCTTTACTATGTTCTGTCTCTGGCAAATGCCGCACTCGTACGCGATTGCCATGTTCCGGATGCAAGACTACCGAGAAGCCGGGATTCCCGTATTACCAGTTAAAGAGGGCATTCATAAAGCGCATCGACACATGAAAGCGTATGTCGTGGCGTTTGGGGCCGTATCGTTGGGGTTATTTTTACTTGGTGAAGCCGGGTATGAATACTTAGCGGTTGCAGCGGTTGTTTGCTTTATGTGGACGAAAGTGACCTTTCGCAGTATTGACGACAGCAACTACATCGCTTGGTCAAAGTCGGTGTTTAAAGTCTCACTGCTAGTGGTGATGGGGATTAGTGGTGTGCTTGGTGTCGAGTTGATTCCTCTAGCTCTGTAACAACCAGACCTAAGCGTTTGCTACGCGCTAATATCTTTTGCTGCTGAATGCATGAATGACCTTACCTAGAAGTAAGGTCATTTAACTTTCTATTGTCCTTTATTTTCCCTGTTTTTCCTGTTTCTCCTCTAGCTTCACTATCACGTATTCATATCTAAAAGCAAAAACAACCAGTGTGTAAAACATAGTGGATCGCGCGTTTCCGCTGACGCGTAATAATGCCAAGAGATAGCGACTATTGAGCTAAAAAGTATAAACAGCGCAATAACTCTATTTGCCATATGAAAATTCAATATCGATAGTTTGTAATGTAAACATTTTGGGGGGGGAGTGCTAGTTCCCATGGCAGCATACAAACTAACAATGTGAATGTTTGAGTTGAATCACCAGCTAGCGAAATACAAAAGTTTTACGACTGAAAGTGGGTGAGGAAGCATCTTAACTCCAGTGAAATGAACACGATTAAGAATCATCCTTTTACATAATCTAAAAACTCACTAAACCTTAACCCAGATTAAAGTTTTGTCGTCTCCGAGGCATTAAGGTGCGCCTGTAGTTTGCAGGTCTCACGGATTCAGAGAAGGAACAGCCATACGTTGTGTATCGCTGTTCCTTTTTTGTTCTTGGTTACTTGGGAAAAGATAGAACCATAAAGACAACATTAAGAGGACTGGTTTTGAGCATTTTGTTTTCCGAAGCCCGCATTGGCAACATGACCATAAAGAACCGTTTTGTGCGCAGCGCAACGTGGGAAAACATGGCGACTGAAAATGGCCACATGACGGATAAGCTTTACGATATTTACGAAGAGTTGGCGAAAGGTGAAGTGGGTTTAATTGTTACTGGTTATGCCAATATCGTGGAAGAAGAGAAACCCAACGCTGGGATGATGGGGATCTACAACGACTCTTTTATTGAAGAATACAAAAAGCTAACAGAGCTAGTACATCAACACGATTCTAAAATCGTAATGCAAATTGCTTACGGTGGAACCAAAACCACATACAACGTCGGTGAGCGTGTCATCTTTGCTCCGAGTGACGTGCCTGAGCGTGGCACGAATACGCAAGGCAAAGTGATGACTACGGACGAAATCGACTACATCGTAAAGGCATTCGCATTGGCGAGTAAACGTGCTCAAGACGCTGGTTTTGACGGCGTAGAGATTCATGCGGCGCACACTTATTTAATTAACCAGTTTTTAAGCCCGTACTATAATCGTCGCGAAGACGAATACGGTGGTGGCTTAGAAAATCGCATGCGTTTCCTTTTAGAAATTTTTTCTGAAACCAGAAAGGTGGTTGGGAATACTTTCCCAATCCTTGTGAAGCTTACCGCGACAGAATTCTTTGACGGCGGTTTAACGTTCGATGAAACTCGCGTCGTTTGTAAGAAACTCGAAGAAGTGGGCGTTGATGCGATCATCGTGTCTGGCAATATTCACGGCAAAGCAAACGAGCTTGTTGGTGAAACGTTCGATGGTTACACACTACAAGAAGAAGGCTATTTTCACGAATATGGGCATGTGATCAGTCAAGATGTGAGCATCCCGGTGATTACTGTCGGCGGATTGAGTGACATTGATGCGATCGAGAAAATTGCAGAAAACACAGATATCCAATTTTTCGCTGTGTCACGTCCTTTATTGGCTGAGCCTCAGTTAATAAAGCGCTGGA
Source organism: Vibrio sp. JZG120 (assembly GCF_053890955.1). Taxonomy (NCBI): domain Bacteria; kingdom Pseudomonadati; phylum Pseudomonadota; class Gammaproteobacteria; order Vibrionales; family Vibrionaceae; genus Vibrio; species Vibrio sp. JZG120. The sequence goes on along the minus strand of NZ_JBSRRK010000001.1, from coordinate 1,036,964 downwards.
AAGAGGGTAATCGAGCGCCAGTGGATTGCGAGCGCTGCTCAAAATGCCGAACCAAACGTGGTAACTTTTGCGTGGTGTATAAGAACCGAAATCGTCGTAAATAACTCACCTTAAGTGGCGGTATATCATTGATAAATAGCGCAATAGTCTTCTAAAACACTAAGAAGGCTATTCAATTTAATTCAATATCACTGCCTCTAACGGCTATTCACTATTCGCAGTCCGAAATATTTTTATAATCCTATTTAATTGATAAATAAAGGTAATATAATTAATTATTAAAAATATTAATTATAAGACAAAGTTTCATATCTGAAACTAAATTGCATTCTAAACTTACAATGAACTTATTAATAATTAGGTGCGAGTGTCACACAGGGTAAAGAATACAGAAGGTGTTTTGAGGTGCGGTATTATTGCGATAACTATCTGATTTTTATAACTGTGTTTCAGCTTTATCGAACCCAAGAGAGTAAGGGAATTTGTGACCCTACGGTATAGTTAATGTGGGGCCTTGTTTATTTTCTGAAAATAGCTACTCAAACGTCACGTTTAATTGTGAGGGACTTGTATTAGCTTGTCGTTGCATTGTGCTTTGCAAGCCTCATGTAAAACGTGAGAGGCAACTAATATGAATAGTCTAGAAAATGCAACCATTGAACACTTCAAAAATCAATTTCAGGGTGATGTTGTTTTGCCCGGAGATCCTACGTACGACGAAGTTCGTCAAATCTGGAATGGCATGATAGATCGCAGTCCCGGTGTTATCGCTCGCTGCAAGTCTGCTGATGATGTCGTGATGGCGGTTAACTTTGCTCGGGATAACAATCAGCTACTTTCGGTCAGAGGTGGTGGGCATAATATTGCGGGTAATGCGGTTTGCGATCATGGTGTGATGATCGACTTGTCGCTTTTGAATCATGTTCAAGTGGATGAAAGCGAAAGAAGGGCTTTCGTTGAACCTGGCTGTACGTTGGCTGATGTCGATGAGGCCACACAAAAATATGGATTAGCAACGCCTGTCGGCATTAATTCAACCACGGGAATTTCGGGGTTAACGCTTGGTGGTGGTTTTGGTTGGTTGAGCCGAAAATATGGTATGACGATAGACAACTTGGTCTCTGCAAATGTCGTAACTGCAGATGGTCGTCAACTGCTCGCGAATGAGACAGAAAATGCCGATTTGTTCTGGGCGTTACGTGGGGGCGGCGGTAACTTTGGTATCGTTACGCGTTTTGAATTCCAGCTACATCCTGTCGGTCCAGAGGTGTTAAGTGGTCTCATTGTCTTTCCATTTGAGCAAGCGAAATCCATTATCACCCAGTTTGCGAAATTCACTGAGTCGGCCCCTGATGATCTAAGTGTCTGGATGGTGAGTCGGAAAGCGCCGCCACTCCCATTCTTACCTGAAAGCGTTCACGGAAAAGAAGTGGTTGTACTCGCGATATGTTATGCGGGTGACCCGGCTGAAGGTGAGAAGTTAATTGCACCGTTGAGAGAGTTTGGTGATGCACATGGTGAGCATGTTGGTGTACAGCCATTTGCGGCGTGGCAGCAAGCGTTTGATCCATTGCTTACTCCGGGCGCACGTAACTATTGGAAATCGCACAATTTTAATTCGCTAAGCGAAGGTGTGATTGATGCAGCGATAGAATACGCAGGTAAGTTACCATCGCCTCAGTGTGAGATTTTTATCGCCTCTCTTGGCTGCGCTGCTTCTAGACCTGAGCCTGAGTCTATGGCTTATTCTAGCCGTGATGCAAACTATGTATTAAATGTGCATGGAAGATGGGACTCCGCAGAAGATGACCAAGCTTGTATCGCTTGGGCGAGAGACTTTTTTGCCAAAACCAAACCGTATGCCAGTGGAGGTGCGTATATCAACTTCCTTACACAAGACGAAGCTGAACGTACAGAGTCTGCCTACGGTCCAACCTTTGCGCGTTTACAAGAAGTGAAGAAGAAGTTTGATCCAAATAATTTGTTCAGAATGAATCAGAATATCAAGCCAGAATAAGTGCAATAAGAGCGTCGTCATTTCATATGACCGGATCTGTCACTTAATATCAAATAACAGTGGCTCTAAAATCTAATGGAGCCACTGTTAGCTAAAACCTTCGAACTACGTTTCTTCATCTTGATAGTTTAGATAACGTACACACAAATCATGAAACGCTTTAGCTTGAGGCGAGATCGTGCGGTCGGTCAACGTAAAGATACCAATTTGCCTTTCAAGCGGTGGATCGATAAGTGGGATCCAAACCAAGCGTGTTTCATTGGTTGGGAAAGCAAGCTTAGGTAGGGTCGTGACACCAATCCCAAGTTCTAAGACAGAAAACAGCGAAGTGATATTCTCGACCGAATAGAGCGCTTGCTCACTCAGTGCTCTGGCTGGGGTTGGATCGAGAAGCGTACAGGTGCCGTTACGAATAAAAGGTTGTTCGAGCAAAGTTTGCCACTCGATTCCCTCTGTTTTATTGGCAATCGGGTTATCTTTTAAACACACCACGCCAATGGGGTCGGACAACAGCGGCGTAAAGTCAATGCCGCCCTCATCGAGGTGAGAGGGGTTACCGAGCGCTAAGTCAACCTCACCGGAGAGTAGGCGAGCCTCGACGCCCGCCGCGTTATCATCGATTAAGCTTACTTCTACATTTGGATACTGCTCGCAAAAGGCACCCAACACGCTCGGGATGAGTTTCGCTGCAACAGAAGGAACGCTCGCAATTCGCACTCTCCCTTGCTGTCCGGCCGCGGCAGCTTTGAGATCGTTGTCCAGCGCACTGTAGATATTGAGAAACTGAACCACCTTGGGCAAACAAATCTCACCAAAAGGCGTTAATTTGGTTTTGTTGCCGGGCTCAAACAGCGTTTGTCCTAGCATTTTCTCTAGCTCTTTTATCGACGTGGAGAGCGCAGCCTGAGATCGATTTGCACGATGTGAAGCGGCTCGAAAGCCCCCTTCCTCGACTACCATCACAAAATGCATTAATTGTTGAAGCTTAATACTCATCCCTAATGCCTCTTAATCCCTTTATTTACGTTATTCTCAATGAGGTGATAAGTTTTATTTATCAAATGTAAAAAATTTACCGTTAGATTTATCGCCTGTCAATGTGCATCATTTAACTGTATTGAAACAAAGTTGTTACAAAGGTTGAAAGGCACGTGAATACTTCTACTAAAAAACATCCAGTAAAAACCAGTCTATTTGCTTCTAAAGCGCCGCTTGAATGGGCGATTGTTAACAATGGAACTCTGTATACAGCACAAATTCCTATTGATGATACAGGCGCGGTTGTTGAAGGTGGCATCGAAGCACAAACACGTCAAACCTTTAACAATCTCATTCACACCCTGGAGTGTGCAGGGGAGTCTTTGGACTCTGTATTGCAGGTCCTGATTTACGTGACCGACAGAGAATACTTAAAAACCGTTAACCAAGTGTACGCGGAATATTTTGAAGCGCCGTACCCAAATCGCGCCGCCATGGTGGTTGCAGGGTTAGCACGAGAAGAAATGTTGGTGGAGTTTGTCGTCTACGCGTCGGCAAGCCAACCAGAATAAATCCAACAAGAATAATTGAGATCAGTGAGTGGGTGGCTTGCCATCACAAATCGGAAGAACAAGGAAAGAACCATGACTTTTATTAACAATGTTCAAGCAGAAAAATCCCTCTACATAGCAGGTGAATGGCAATCGGGCATGGACACCATCGCCAATATTAACCCTTCTGATATCAGCGAAAACATAGGCGATTTCGCACAAGCGAGTGTGTCGCAAGTAGAGCAAGCGATTCAAGCGGCTAAATCAGCGCAGCCAGATTGGGAAAAAACACCAATCGAGCGTAAACAAGCAGTGCTGCAAGCGATTGGTGATGAGCTCATTGCACGATGTGACGAATTGGGCACCTTGCTTTCGCGTGAAGAAGGCAAGCCATTTGCTGAAGGTCGAGGTGAGATTTACCGTGCTGGCCAATTCTTCCAATATTTTGCTGCTGAGGTACTGCGTCAAATTGGCGATAACGCTGCTTCCGTCCGTCCAGGTGTCTCCGTTGAAGTTACTCGCGAAGCCGTCGGCGTTATCGCCATTATCTCTCCTTGGAACTTCCCAACAGCAACAGCGGCTTGGAAAATCGCGCCAGCACTTGCGTTTGGCAACAGTGTCGTCTGGAAGCCTGCCAACCTAACTCCAGCAAGTGCCGTTGCACTGACTGAGATTATCCATCGCCAAGGTTTACCTGCTGGCACGTTTAACCTCGTTTTGGGTAGCGGTTCGCAAGTAGGTAATACCCTTATCAATTCGAAAGACGTGAACGGCGTGAGCTTCACTGGTTCTGTGGACACTGGCCGTAAAGTTGCAGCGGCTACGGCACCAAACTTTGTGCGTTGTCAGCTAGAGATGGGTAGTAAAAACGCGCTCGTAGTGGCAGATGATGCAGATATTCAAATTGCGGTCGAAGCAACAATCGCAGGCTCATTCTCGGGTGCAGGTCAAAAATGTACCGCGTCTTCTCGTCTTGTGGTTATGGACGGAATTCACGACGCGTATGTTGAAGCGCTAATCAAACGCATGAGCGAATTAAAAGTGGGTCACGCACTGGAAGAGGGCGTATTCATGGGCCCTGTTGTTGATGGTAACCAGCTGAATGCGAACTTTGAGTGGATTGAAAACGCTCGCCAAGCGGGCGCAGAGCTGGCTTTTGGTGGCGAGCGTCTGAGCCTAGAGCATGACGGGTACTACATGTCACCAACCCTGTTCTTGAACACACAAAACAGCTGGGAAGTGAACCAAGAAGAAGTCTTTGCACCAATGGCAAGCGTGATTCGCGTTTCTGATCTGGATGAGGCGATTGCGGTCGCGAACGATACGCGCTTTGGCCTGACAGGCGGCATTATCACGCGAAGCCTGCGCAATAGCGCGATCTTCAAACAGCAAGTCCAAACGGGCTGCGTCATGGTGAACTTGCCAACTGCGGGTACAGATTATCACGTCCCATTTGGTGGCCGTAAAGAATCTAGCTTTGGTCCTCGTGAGCAAGGTCAGTACGCCAAAGAGTTCTACACCGTGGTGAAAACCGCTTATCAGCGCCCTTACTAAGAACAGCAGGGTAGCTGATGGTGTCAGCTACCCGCACTGAAAGGCTAAGAAATTGTTTAAGGAGTGGTTATGTACCAACAACGGATTGTGATTGACGGATTGCAGTACTGCAATTGGGATCGAGAGTACTTCCAAACACTCAAGGCGAGTGGCATTACCGCCGTTCATGCCACCATCGTCTACCACGAAACTGCGCGCGAAACCTTAACGCGTTTTGCTGAGTGGAACTTGCGCTTCGAGCAAAATGCGGACCTCATCATGCCTATTTATTCAATGGCAGATGTAGAAAAAGCCAAAGCAGAAGGCAAAGTCGGCATCTTTTTCGGCGCGCAAAATTGCTCACCAATCGATGATGAAATTGGCCTGATTGAAGTGATGCGCCGCCAAGGTCTGCTGATCATGCAACTGACCTACAACAACCAAAGCTTACTAGCGACAGGTTGTTACGAACAAACCGACTCTGGCGTAACTCGCTTTGGTAAGCAAGCGATTGAAGAGATGAACCGAGTCGGGATGATCATTGATATGTCCCACAGCGCAGAGCGTTCAACGTTGGAAGCTATTGATCTTTCTTCGCGTCCAATTTGTATCAGCCATGCTAACCCGACATTTGCGCATGACGCACTGCGTAACAAGTCCAACACCGTGATCAAAGCGCTGACGGAGCGCGGTGGTTTAATTGGATTCAGTTTATATCCATTCCATTTGCCAAATGGCAGCCAGTGCACGCTGGATGATTTCTGCCAGATGGTTGCGAAAACCGCAGACATGTTTGGCGTTGACCATTTAGGTATCGGTAGCGATTTGTGCCTAAATCAGCCGCAACAAGTGTTGGAGTGGATGCGCAACGGTCGTTGGTCAAAAGCGATGGATTACGGCGAAGGTTCGGCAAGTAACTCGGGATGGCCAGATGCGCTGCCATGGTTCTGCGGCAGTGCAGGGATGGAGAACATCTACAACGGATTAATGCGTCACGGATTCAGTGAATCTGAGGCGGGAAAAATATTGGGTGAAAACTGGTTTAACTTCCTCAAAGAAGGATTAGAGCCTATTTCATAGTACTCCCAAAATTAGGAACTGCCTGCCTACATAACAACAATACGGCAGGCGTAAAACTCACATTTGTAGCCAGTCTTTGGCAGCTGCAAAGAACCTCTGGAGCCAGAGTATGTCTGATTTAACCAATAGCATGAAAGCTTCCACGATGAGCGTGTCATCGGGCAAGTCAAAAGCAACACACAACACATCAACAACAGAAAACACGACGGACAAATTAGGACTGAATAACCCGGCCTTTTGGTATAGCGGTGGTTTTATCGCGTTGTTCGTTGCTATTGCACTTTATGACGGCGAGCTATTATCTTCGATCGTTAACGCCGGATTTGGCTGGGCTGTGCAGGTGTTTGGTCCTTACTGGCAGTTACTGCTGCTTCTCACTTTTCTTATTGGTCTTGGCTTGGCTGCAGGGCGAACAGGCAAGGTGATGTTGGGCGGGATTGCTAAACCAGAAATGGATTCTTTCCGCTGGATGGCGATTATTTTCTGTACCTTATTGGCTGGTGGTGGTGTTTTCTGGGCCGCGGCTGAGCCTATCGCGCATTACGTTAGCCCACCCCCGTTGTACGGCGCGCAAGATAACCCGCAGCAAGGTGCGGTGAATGCGTTGTCGCAATCCTTTATGCACTGGGGCTTTCTGGCTTGGGCGATTGTAGGTAGCTTAACTTCCATCGTGGTGATGCACCTGCATTACGACAAAGGCTTACCGCTAAAACCCCGTATTTTGCTTTATCCAGTGTTGGGCGAACGAGCGCTTAAAGGCCAGCTCGGTGCATTGATTGACGCGTGCTGCATCATTGCGGTAGCCGCGGGCACCATAGGGCCAATTGGGTTTCTAGGCTTGCAGGTTAGCTACGCGTTAAATGCGCTGTTTGATATTCCTGATGGCTTTACCACTCAGCTTATCATCATCTTGTTTGCGATTGCGCTTTACACCTTGTCTGCACTCAGTGGATTAAGCCGAGGCATGCAACTGCTTAGTCGTTACAACGTGATTTTGGCAATGGCATTGATGGTTTACATCCTGTTTTTTGGCCCTACGAATTTTATCTTTAACGGATACATTCAAGGTGTAGGGAGCATGCTGGATAACTTTATCCCAATGGCGACCTATCGCGGTGACGAAGGTTGGCTAAGCTGGTGGACTGTATTTTTCTGGGGCTGGTTCCTTGGTTATGGTCCGATGATGGCAATCTTTATTGCGCGTATTTCTCGTGGTCGCACTATTCGCCAAGTTATTTCAACCATCAGTATTGTGGCTCCGCTCACCACCTGTTTTTGGTTCACGATTGTAGGCGGCTCTGGCCTAGCGTTTGAAATTGCTGAGCCGGGTAGTGTGAGTGCGGCGTTTGAAGGCTTTAACTTGCCAGGTGCTTTGCTTGCGGTGACTCAGCAACTACCAATGCCAATGCTGACTTCAATTCTATTTCTGATTTTAACCACGATCTTCATCGTCACGACGGGCGACTCAATGACCTACACAATCAGTGTCGTGATCAGTGGTGAAACGGAGCCGAATGCGATCATCCGTACCTTCTGGGGCGTAATGATGGGTGTGACAGCTCTGATCCTGATTTCGCTTGGCTCTGGTGGCATCTCTGCACTGCAATCTTTCATTGTGATTACCGCGGTTCCGGTTTCTCTGATTCTGTTGCCGTCACTTTGGAATGCACCGCAAATCGCAATCAAAATGGCGAAAGAGCAAGGGCTATAACAATTATCTAATTCAAACAACGTGGAGCTTGTGCGGGTGTTTTCCTCCTGCATCCGCACAAACCCTAGTATTCTTACAATAACAAATAGGTGGTGAGCAAAATGGATGCACATCGTTCTACTTATACGGAAGCAACTATGCGCGACGCAGCGATTGTCATGGCAGCCGAAAGGCTTGGCGCAATGCACCAAAACCGAATCAGCTTTGTTCGTAGTCTGATTCGTAATATGGCAAGCCAAAACTGGCAAGTAACCAAGCATGAGTGGCAACTTTGTCCGCGTGGTTATGGTCACGTTATTTACAAGTTGACCACGCCAGAGCACGTTTATCATTTGGTGGTGTTCTGTGATGAAATTGCTGATGACGAGCGTAATGACCGCGTCATTGCTGAAAAGTGGGACGTCACATTCGCACTGGTTCAAGGCGATGTTGATGTTACTTTGTTGGAAAGATTGCGAGCAAATGTACCGCTGCAAGAAGCGGGACGTAATCCAAACAACGTACTTGTTCTGGCTCGCGCAAACAAAAGCGTGCGCGTGTTTGAGCACATTGTTAGCGCTCTTTCTCAAGGCAAGCAGCCCGAGCCAAAAGAGCTGGCGGAAGTGGGTTATATCCTGCGCACCACAGCTGTTTATGGTAACGGAAAGTTTGGTATCGCCGATTTCAAACTGTTAGAGAATAACCCAGATTTCAGCCAGTCTTTTAGTGCGCAAATGTGTGCCGTATATATGTTGCGTGAATTCAGCCTGGATTGGGTGCACTACCTAGCACTTCAGCAAGGAGGCGACAACGCGGTGGCTTTGCATCGTGGCTTGCAGCGCTACCTTGGTGTCGGCAATGCTACTGGCTTAGGCATGGCTCCATACTTGATTAATCACCCGTGCATCGTTGACCAATGGATGACCTCTCGCGAGCGTGCGGTAGCGCGAGTCTTTGCGATGCCGTGTGAAGCGTCATTCCATGCTCCTTTGCAAGGATTACTACAAAAAGCACAGCGCCATCTAGAGCAAGTCATCACCATCAATGAACATCAAGACAGGCTCAATCATCAAGCGATAGCAGACATCAAACAACTGCTATCGGAGCTAACAACATTAATGGCATCACATCCTAACTGGGCGAGTTTGGTCGAGCAAAAGAAAACAATGAGTGTGGAAGCCCAAGAAATCCTCACCTCTTGCTTGATCGAACTGTACCCATCTTTGGTGGATGAATTTGCTAGCCAAATGAATACGGATGAAACGTTATCGATTCCGGGCGGGAAAAAGATCCAAGATTTACTTGAGGTGTTGCAAAGCAAATACCGCTGGGCGATTGATGCGGATTACTCACTAGCCGAGAACAACTACTGGTTCTGGTATCGTTCACAAGACAAAGAAGAACCAAGGCTTGGTGTTCGTGGTGAGGAAGCAGGAGAAGAAAAAGAGCTGCCGCTTGATATCGGCAGACAAGTGAATCGCTTGTACCATGCCTTGCTTGGTTGTGATGAAGAAATGTCCGTAGCAGAGTTTCTGTTGCAAAATCCGACTTACCGTTCGATCACACGTCGCGTATGGACGTTAGGCAACCGAGCAATGGGTGATATTCAAATGAACGTGCTGCGTAAAGATGCGTTACCAATGCACTTATTGCGCTGTAAGTTGGCGATCTTTGGTGCGACTAAGTTTGATCCGCGCTCGGATCGTTGGGTTCGAGTTACTTTCTTCCAAGGTGCGCCGCTGTTAGATGAAATTCACGATCCTAAACTGGCGGACACATGGATTTTCCCGAGCATGCCGGAACGAGAAGAAATTGCGCAAAGTGACAATCAAAAAATCAACGGAGGATTTGCATTATGATCGTCTCTCACAACGAATTGGTGGCCGCGGTTAATAAGGCATTTCTTGGCATGCGCCGTCACTGTGGTGAGGCGGATGTCATTGCGAACATGGTGGCGGACTTGCAAATGGTTGGCTTGCACGGGGTGCGTCACTTTAATAACGCCAGCCTGTTTCTTGGGTTAGATTCGGACTGCGCCGTATCGGTGACCAACAGCACGCCATCGAGTATCGAGATGGATTTGCACAATGGCAGTGTGGCGTGCCACTTACCCGCCGTGTTGGATTTCGCACTTGAGAAAATGATCAACAGCAAGTCGATTAATATCACATTGAAACAGTGCCATAACCGTTGGCTAGGTTTTAGTGAGTTGTTGAAGCTCTCTGCAAAAGGCATCGCGTGCCGTGCACAATGGGTCAATGGCTCTAGTCCAAAACGAACGCTTTATGTGTTAAACCGTGGACGAATCGCGCCAGAAGTCTTTTTCTCGGATCAGTTTGATGGGCATGATACGAATTTGCATAGTATGGTTATCGAACTCTCTGTGAACGATTTCGATATCGAGAAAAGCGCACAGGGATACACCATTCACATTGAAGGCGATGAGTTAAGCAACACGCAACAAGCCTCTTGGCAAAATGGTATTTTTGTCGAAGACCAAGAGTGGGAAACATTGAAACAAACCGCAACCGCGTTGCTGGTGGAGAACAGTGAGCGTTCCATGCAGGGCGCTGGTGGTGTGGTTTAAGCTCTGAAGGGACAGTGATTCCAAGTTTCAAGTGATGAAGGCTGCGGTTTAGCGGCCTTTTTTGTGCGCGATGTTCGGTCACTTCTTAGGTTCTAAGGCTATGATTATCGTTAAATACCAAGTAGAGCGACATAGGGAAGAAAAATGGACCTGCAAGAGAACAAAAGAAATGCCATTGCGTTTTACGAAACCGCCTATCGAGGTAATCCAAAAAAGGCAGTTGAAGACTACGTTGGCGATGAGTACATTCAGCACAATCCATTAGTTGGAAATGGCCCCGAGGCTTTTATCGAGTATTTTGAGCGGATGCAAAACGAGTATCCCAATAAAGACATTACGTTTGTGCGAGCCATTGCTGAGGGGAATTTGGTGGCACTACACACTCACCAAACATGGCCTAATGATATTGAATACGTGACGATGGATTTCTTTCGTTTTGATCATAATGGGAAAATCGTCGAACATTGGGACGCTCTGCAAGAGATTCCTAAAGAAACATTGAATGGTCACACCATGTATTAACGAATCGTTGATTAGTCTCCCATGCCGTTTATTCAAACGGTATGGGAGGTTAAATGATTTGTGGCACTTTAAGTATTAATCATCAAAGCGCTTTTTCGATTCTCACCGCTACGTCTTCAGATACCCAACCTTTCCATAAGTCAGGATAGGTATTAAAGAAGTAAAACATCGCTTCTTCACCATCTGCGTAGTTATCTTCCATCCAGGCCAGCATTTCACTCATTTGCTCGTTGGTAAATCCGCGTTTCTGCAAGTACGCGAATGCTTGGGGTTCTTTGTTCGCAAATGCCTCAGTTGTTACTGTGCGAACTGGAGAAGGTGGGTACATTGTTACTTTTGGTGAAGCACAATCAGGCTGGGTGGTACAGTTGCGATACTCTTCCAGATCCGTTCCGCTACCAAAATCCACTTTGACCATATCATACTTGCCCAATACGGGTGTTGGTGACCAGTAGTAACCAAACCAAGGCATTTTGCGATCATAGGCTTTGGCGATGGTGCCAGCTAATGCTGCGCCAGAGCCTGGGTCAACCATCTCAAAGCCGTGCTCACTTAACCCTAATGCATTAAACAAGTGACCGGAGGTGATTTGGCATGTCCAACCAGCAGGGCAGCTATAAAAGGCGAACTTGTCATCATCCTCAGGGTGTTCAAACAGCTTGGCGTGTTTAATGACGCCTTCTATCGTCGCGAGCTCTGGATACTGTTTTACCAGATAGGCGGGAACCCAAAAGCCTTCTTCACCGCCATTGACAAGCGACTCACCAGCGATGCGCAAGCGTTTATCCGCAATCCCTTTATCAAGTGCTTCTTTAATACCGTTTGTCCATAACTCTGGCGCAACGTCAGGCTGCCCCTTTTCAATCATAGAGGTGCCCGTAGGAACGCTATCACCAGGGATCAATTCCGCATCGCACTGGTAGCCTTCATTTAAGACAAATTGGTCGATGTGCGCCATTAAGCTGGCCGAATTCCAATTCATATCCGCGATGGTTATTTTTCCACATTCATCCGCATTTGCATGAGTTGATAATGCTGAGAGCAGCAGAACAGAGAGCATTGAAAGTGTCGTCTTCATGTGACTGAATTTCCTTGTCGTTGTCATTTACTTCAGTATATACATCGGTTTATAAAGATTCAGTGAACAAGGTTTTTTCAGTGACGTTAAGCATAAAAACGGCGATTTATGAAGCGTTTAGTGAGAGTGGTTGAAAGGGAGTTAATACAGCAAGAACACCCCTTCGTAGCCGCCGATCTCAATGTGAGAAACATAGTCGCCGATGTTACCGTCTTGATCTACAGGTCGCATAGGCTCTGGAAGTGCGATAGTTATCTTCGGTGAGGAGAAGTAATCGATATTCTTGCCAAAGAAATCAGTCCGATACAGCACTCGGCCTTTGGTGAATTCTCGGGCTAACACCATCTCCGTAGGGCCATGCATCACTACCGTATCTTCTGAGCGATACGCAAAGTACGTATGGGTTGGTAACAATTCGATAGCGCCATTAGGCAAGTCAGGATGAGCCACTTTGCTCATAGAAGCATCTCCAATCACCGTGTAATCGGCGGAATAGGGCGTGCTGGTGGACATCATTACCGGAGTCGCCTGATACCCCTCTGGGGTTTGATTGGCTGGTGTACCTAAATCAACGGCAAGCAAGGTGCTAGGTTGATAAGCAATATTCTTTGGTACGCCTGCCTTCCAGAAGTTGTCACCTGTTGTGTTATTACTTCCATATAAGTAGCCATTGTTCCACTGATTAAAGTAACTGCGCTCAGGGTGATAGTTTAAGTAGAACACCGCTAGTGCAGAGTATTGGTCCTGTTTCCAATTGTCTTCTGTGTTACCAAAGTATTGAACGCGACCATAACGCGTTGTCGCTTGATAAATCACTTTCTGGCCAACTTTGGCGAGAGCAGAGTTATCCCAAAACTTAGCCAAGCCAGCATAGCCACTAAAGCCAGTGGAAGGGAAAAGGTAGTGCTCGCGCAAGTACAAGGAGCCAGCATCAACCAAGTGGTTTTGGCCGTTACGACCGAATAAGTTGGCCGTGCCTATGTTGAGGCCAATTAACGCATCCGCATCCAGCGTCGCCAATTTGTTTAAGAACGCCGAGAATTGCGCTTTGTATGCATCATCAGCGGCTTGGCTTCCCGCCAACAAACCAAGCTCATCCACCCCACCACCGGAATAAACGTAGAACTGATTTTCTCCGAGTAACTTATTCGTATCGTCGTTGTACGCACCGTTTAAACCTTGTTTCGCCCATTCAGCTTGATAATAGTGGCGCATTGTATTGGCAAAATCGGGATTGCCGAGATTAGTCAATGCCCAAGAAGAGGTTTGATTCCACATGCGACCAAATGGAATAACGCGTGACTCCCAACGAAATCGTGCTGTTGCATTCTTATTTGAGCGGTTCTTGAACTCTTGCCAAGAAAGATAATTATCTTGGTTTCGATCAGCTGATTCGTCAAAACCTCGAATTTGTCGCCAGCGCTGAATGGTTTGACCTTCAGGTGTCTCCGTTGGTGCTCCTAAGACATTGACGACAGGGAAGCTATCTTTGAGTTGAATGTTTTCGAGGCGTGGGCGGTTTTCTATGTTGTCGTCATGCCAAGTAATTTTCGCAACGTAAAGGCGGCCGCCGTCGCGTAAAAAAGTGGACCCAAAATACTGACCGCCACCATAGGTTTGTCCGCTACCATCGTGTGTCGTAGCGCGAACCCAATCCGAAGGAACAGACCAGTTTACCGTTTGGTTTTTAGTCATGTTCTCAGTCTTGTCTTTTTTAATTGCGAAGCTTTTCCATTCTGTTACCAGACCGAATGAATCGATGGCAGAAGGGTATTCAATTATGAAGTTGCCACCTTGAGCAAACTGGGAAAACGTAAGGGTTAAGCGGTCGAACTTCTCTGAGTGATAAACATAGAGGGCACCACCATTATTCGTCTGACCGAATACATCAGCATCCCATGGCGGTGGTTGATATAGCCAAAAACCGGCGTGGTCAGCACTAGCCGTATAACCAACAATCATCGGTTTTCGATTGAGTAGAGTATTCTCGCCATGGCTTGAGTCGACTTCAGCTAGGATAGTGTCTTCCGAAAAATGAAGAAAAAAGTCCTCATAATCGATGTTATTTATTTCTGCTTGGTTACGTATATCGTTTTCCAGCCAACCTGAGTTAAGTTCCAGCTTTTGGTTGTACATGTAACCAAGCGCTTTTACACGCTCGTTATCACTCTTATTTTCGTAAGCTCCAAACACGATATCGGCATTATCCAACTCCCATTCAAGTGCAGCCGCAGCAGAGATAGGCTTATCTTGAAGATCAATACCCTGTTCATGCAATCCAGGTAACACGATTGCTGTTCTACTCCAAACGCCGGGTATAGAAAGCAAGCTCAGAGAAGCGAGTGTAACGAGAGAAAAACAATGCGACTTCAACATGGAGTTATCCCATTAATACTTAGATGACTCAAATTAAGAGTCAGATACAAAGAGAAATTATAGTCCATTCGCGAAGTCGTAATCAGGCCCCTACCATAGAGGACTTTACAGGAAAACTAACAGGGGATGCTGTGCAAAAATGAGCGGGTGTACTTGGAATAGATCATCCTCATAGACTCAAAACTTCCTCTACACGTCAGCACAAAAATAACCACCATTTTAACCTTGTTTCGGTCGTCACCATGTTGTTGGGTTTTCTTCAACAAATTCAGTTAAAACTAACTCTTCAAACCAGTCAGATACTCTGTCTTGGTGGTTGCAGATCATACAAAAAATTAACAAATTAAATTTTTATACATTTTTATTGCATAAAAAGTCCAGTTGAGTAATATAAATACCAAGTGACAATTAATGCGGTATGTCAGCATGACTATTCAGGTAAGCGGAATCAATAAATCCTACGGTGAGACACAAGTGCTTCACGATGTCAGCTTTAAGTGTGAAAGCGGGGAAACACTGGTGTTACTTGGTCCAAGTGGCGCAGGTAAGAGCTCTCTACTGCGTGTTCTTAACCTTCTTGAAGGGGCGGATAACGGCAAGCTAAACATCGCAAATGATGTTTTTGATTTCTCTACTGAAATCAAAGAGAAACAAGGTTTAGCACTTCGTCGTAAAGTAGGCATGGTGTTCCAGCAGTACAACTTATGGCCGCATATGACAGTAATGGAGAACCTGATTGAGGCTCCGGTAAAAGTATCTGGCATGGATAAAGAAGAAGCGAAGAACCAAGCAATGCAAATTCTCGCAACACTGCATTTGGCAGACAAAGCGGATGCATGGCCGATGCAGCTTTCTGGTGGTCAGCAACAACGTGTGGCGATTGCTCGTGCATTGATGATGAAACCGGAAGTCTTGCTTTTTGATGAACCGACCGCAGCGCTTGATCCGGAAATTACTAACCAAGTCGTTAAGATTATTAAAGATTTAAGCGAAACTGGCATCACCCAAGTCGTAGTAACGCATGAGGTCGATTTTGCTAAGAAAATCGCTAGCCACGTACTGTATCTAGAAAAAGGACACATCGTCGAGCACGGCACAAATGATTCGTTTTCTAACCCGCAAACCGCCCAGTTTGCTGACTACCTAAATCACTAAATTACGTTTTTAAAGTTCAGTCTATTTAACAGATAAGCTCGGCTGTCATTGCGAGTGTCAGCCCACTAAGTACACACGGAGTATTGCAATGAAAAAGATTCTACTGGCTTCACTAATCGGCCTTTCTTCTGCAACTATGGCAGCAAACGCAGCAGCACAAGAAGAGATCAAATTCGCGATGGAAGCGACGTACGCCCCATTCGAATACATGGATGAAAATAACCAAATCCAAGGTTTTGACGTGGATCTGGCGAACGCACTATGTAAAGAAATGGAAGCCAAATGTACCTTCCATAACCAATCTTTTGACAGCCTGATCCCTGCATTAAAATTCAAACGTTACGATGCGGCTATCTCTGCAATGGATATTACTGAGGCGCGTTTGGAGCAAGTGAATTTCACGAATGCATACTATGAAAACTCAGCAGCGTTTGTTTCTATCAAAGAAAAAGTTGCTGATCAAAAAGCACTAGAAGGTAAGCGCGTTGGTGTTCAAAACGGTTCAACACACCAAAGTTACCTGATTGAGCAAATGCCGGGCGTAACAGCGGTTCCTTACTCTAGCTACCAAGACGCATTCATCGATATGAAGAACGGTCGTATTGATTCTGTATTCGGCGATACAGCTGTCGTAGCCGAATGGTTCAAGAAAGAAGACAATCTAGCATACGTGGGCGAGCACGTAACCAACCCTAAATATTTCGGTAACGGTTTCGGTATCGCAGTAAACAAAGGTAACGATGAGCTAGTGAACAAGCTGAACACGGCACTGAAAACAGTGAAAGCGAACGGCGAATACGACGTAATCTACAACAAGTACTTCGGTAAGTAATATGGCACTAACGGGTTACTCTTTATCGCTTGTTCAAGCTAGTTGGATGACTGTCCAGCTAGCCTTCACAAGCCTTTTAGTCGGTTTGATTCTGGCAGTGGTATTCGCCAGTGGTGAAATGTCTCGCCGCGTTTTTGTTAAATGGCCAATGACGGCATTTGTGACGATTGTGCGTGGCTTGCCAGAAATCCTTGTCGTGTTGTTCATATATTTTGGTTCGACGCAGGTTCTGTTTTTAATCACCGGCGACTTTATTGAAGTTAGCCCGTTCTTGTCTGGCGTGGTGGCGTTGTCATTGATCTTCGCTTCTTATGCTTCTCAAACTCTACGTGGCGCGTTAAAAGCCGTTGGAAGAGGGCAGAGAGAAGCAGCAAGTGCTCTCGGCATCAGTCAGGCACATGCTTTTGTTCGCATTGTTTTGCCACAAGCAGTAAGACACGCGCTACCAGGTTTAACTAACCAATGGTTGGTTCTGTTGAAAGATACCGCGCTTGTATCACTGATTGGCGTAACGGATTTGTTGAAACAAGCGCAGCTAACGTCTGCAGCGACGCATGAAGCGTTTACATGGTACGCAACCGCTGCAGCGATTTACCTAGGCATTACTTTGATTACGCAACGTGCCGTAAAACTGATTGATAAGAAGTTCTCAATTCAAGGCATGAGTATGGGACAGGAGGCTACCGCATGAACGAACAACACGTTTGGCAAATGCTGGATGGCTTGGGCACTAGCCTTCAATTGACCGCCGCCTCCTTGATTGTCGGCTGCCTCTTAGCTTTGATGATGACGCTGACTCTGATCCTACGTACTCCGGGTTTGCATTGGGTAAGCCGTGGCATCATCACCTTGTTTACTGGTACGCCTTTGTTGGTACAGATCTTCTTGGTTTACTACGGTCCGGGTCAGTTTGATGCAGTGAGAGAAAGTGTTTTTTGGACATGGTTCAGCCAACCTTGGTTCTGTGCGATGTTAGCGTTAGCGCTTAATACCGCGGCGTACAGCACTCAGCTGTTTAAAGGGGCGTTTAACGCGATTCCTTCTGGTCAATGGCAAGCGTGTCGTGCTCTGGGGATGAACAAAACCGCAACGCTAAAAGTGCTGCTGCCATACGCCATTCGTCGTGCCGTTCCTGCTTACTCAAACGAAGTGATTTTGGTCTTCAAAGGGACGTCACTAGCAAGCACGATTACGATCATGGATCTGATGGGTTACGCGCAGCGCATTAACGCACAAACTTACGATACGTTGACGGTATTTGGTATTGCGGGTGCATTTTATTTAACCGTAAATGGTTTGCTCACTCTTATCTTCCGTCAGGTAGAGAAGAAAGCACTAGCCTTTGAAGCCATTTAATTATTAGTAGCTAATTTGTAAATGCCTCTGTTCAGCGTTGCCCTGAACAGAGGCATGTTTGTTTTAGTGTACTGCTACGCTGGAAAAATCATCAAGAATCACCAAACTTAAGTAAGGTAAACAATCACTGGTGATGATATGGAACGTCGACACTTCTTAGCTTTATGGTCGCTAATATTTGCGCCTTCGCTAAAATCCGCTAGCCCAATGAAGCCGACACCGCCTCAAACGGAAGGGCCATTCTATCCCGTGGTTCCAGTGCCACTTTGTCAAAATTTGATTTTGCAGTCGAAAGGTCTTATTGGTGAGCCCATTTTTCTTCAGGGTAAGGTAATGGATACAGCAGGAAACCCATTGTCTGAAATGAAAATAGAAATATGGCAATGTGATGGACAAGGCATCTATGATCACCCGAATCAACCTAACAATAATAAGTTTGATCCTCACTTTGCAGGCTTTGGTGCAGTTTTAACTGACGAAGATGGGAATTACCTTTTTCAAACGTTATTTCCGGTTCCATATAGCTCTCGACCTCCCCACATCCACGTAAAATTGTGGCGTGGAGAGAAAGAGCTGTTAACGACTCAGCTTTATTTGAAAGGGCGAACTGGTAACGAGTGGTGGGGTGGAAAAGCCCGTGATTATTTGCAGTTTGAGCCTGTCAACATTGATGGTCGTGTGGTCGGTGAGTTCAATTTTGTGCTCGCTTAGTGTGATTAAGCATTATTTTGAAAACTCACATCGTAGATTACAAAAGTAATTAGTAAACAGAAGCTTCAAACAGATTAGTCTTGTCCGGCCCTGACTCTTAGTTTGTAGAAATCACTGTACCCAGATTTACGGAGTTGAACACCGCTTACACCTTTCGCTCTGGTGATTTTTTCTTGCCCCCAGAACAATGGTAAGATTGTTGTATCATCTCTGAGCTCTGAGAGTATTCCCTCCAAACGTTTTTCAGGAGTGGGATCTGAGACTGCATCGTGTACGTGATTAACATGCTGTTCAAATTCATCAAAGTGAAGAGCAAATCGAATACCTGTACCTGTTAATAGCCACTCATAAATTCCATAGGTTAAAGGTGGCTCAATGACATCTTCGACAAAGAGCAAGTCGGCTTGTTCTTTTACAAGTTGAGGATTACTAGCGTCAGTTAGCTCCACAAATTCTACATGCAACCCAGTTTTACGGATTAAATCTACGATCCATTGGTTCGCTTTACTTAAATAATCAATCGTCCACTTTGGATGGGTTATGACCAACGTTCCCTCAAGCTGAGGAACATTCTCGTTGTGAGAGTTATCATCGAGAATGTGCATCGTTTCCAAGCCATTCGCTTTGGCAAATTCAAATCTACGACTCTCGATAAAAGAAAATAGGCGCTGCCAAGTTTGCTCGCTTAGTGAGCACTCGGCGCGACGATTACGTGCTAGAAAAGAAAATGCCTGAATCATATAACATTCGGTATCGTCAGTTTCCTGATTATAACTGATGTATTGATCCAGCTCAGTCCCTTGATGAGAGAGCGTGATTTGCTCCAATAATGCCTTTTTTGCGAAATAGTTATGATGTTTCTTCAGTACTATTTTGTCGGTATCCCAATGCCTAAGTACAAATGGGCCAGTACCTATTGTGATACTGCGACCTTTAAAGCTCTTCTGACGTCGAGTAGTGATAGACGCATTTGCGGTTGCTAAGCAGTAAATGAATAAGTTATTAGGCTGCTTTAAGTCAATACGTATAGCTTGTTTGGCATTATCGAAGCTGATACGAGTGACTTGCTGAAGTAATTTTTGGACGGGGCCATCTGTTGTAACGAGCTTATTTAAAGAGTGTACGACATCTTCTGCTTGTAATGTTAGCCCATCGTGACAGTAGATATCAGGGCGGAGCCAAATATATATACAACTGCCTTCATTTTTGTATTCACAAGCGAGGTGATTTTTTAATTGACCGTAGTGATCAACGGTAAATAGGGTGTCATACAAGCTGCGTATTACCTGCAGTTCTGAAAAGCGATAAGTCAGTGAAGGGGTTAGCTCATCTACCCAAGGATACTGGCTGACGATGAGTGTATTTGAATCTTTGTTTTCTTCTGAAACTTCTGCGAGTGCTTGGCTAAGTGCGCTTACAGCAGTGCTACGGTAATGCTCAAGTAACCTCGAGATGACGTCAAAGCTACCATTGTTGATTTCATTACGAATCGTAAAGTATAGGGCTTGATGTATTGTTACCGTCACTTTTAGTGTGCTGGCTTTCCCACGGCCACGACCTGGCTCCCAGTGGATCCAATTGTAGCTGTCAAGTATTCTCAGTATATTAGATATGTTGCGTCTAGAAGTTGAAAAAACCAGTTCTAAATCGTCGAGGTTTACCTGATACGTTTGAGAGTGTTTGTAATGTTTTAATAACTGGCTCAATCTACGAAGACATGTTTCTGTCATGTTTTATTATGTTTCCTCAATAGATGATTGATTTATTAAAGCTATATAATAAATTGATTTCATATTGTGGTGAAGAAAGGTGATTGCTTAAACCCCTCAGTGTTATTGATTGGCTTATCTTCTTCCCATTTAAAAGTATTGGTGGTTTTCATTTTGACTCTAATATATTACTACTAATATAGAGTAAAGGCTCACTTTTTAATTTTTGCCATAATATTAGTGAGTTATGATTAATGTTAGTGTTTGTTTTATTAGTTGTGTCTAATTAGTTAGGCGTAATGACATGAAAATACCCCCACTCATCTATGCAAATAAGCAGGGGTATAAGTTTATTTTACTTCTGGGAAGGTAGTGAATATCGTCCACTCATCTTTAACCATCCCTTGCTGGCCGACAACAGTGGCAGTAACGCGGCGGTTTAATGCGTGGCTGACACGATCCATACCCGGCTCTGCTAACTGTGTGTCGCCAAAAGCAATAATTGCGAGGCGGTCACCCGGGATTCCTTTTTTTATCAATAGATTGCGTACATTCTCTGCACGATGGCGAGATAGGTTTAAATTGTATTCTGCGCGTCCTACCTTACTTGCGTATCCTTGTATCTCTATAGAAGTAGTTGGATACTTTTTAAGAAATGCAGCCAACTCATCTATCTTGTTTTTAAAAATTTGGTTAATAAGAGCAGAGTCATTATCAAACAAAATCTTAAGTTGGTATTGCTCTTCTTTATGCAAATAGGTTTCACAACCATCATTGTCTACTTCTGCCCCTATTGGAGTACCTGCGCAAAGATCACGAGCGTTTATCACACCATCTTTATCCAAGTCGTTTAGGTCAGCAATCTGATTCGCCTTTGGTATAGGAATGTACGTCAGCTCATCTTTTGCGTATGCACTATGATGACTCATTATGACCAAAGCCAGAGTGATTAGAAGATTCTTTTTCATTGTATTTAGTACTCCACCGATTGAGTCCACGCTTCCGGTATGTCGACGCGCAATGCGTCTAAAAGCTGCCCGGTTGAAGTCAGGGTCCGATATTGTGCGTATTGCTGTGCAAATTGTGTTTCTAAGTAGTTTTTGCGTGATTCAAACAACTCGTTTTCAGTGTTCAGCAGATCAAGTAAGGTGCGCTTTCCAATACGATATTGTTTTTGGTATGCAATAACGGTGTTTGACATGGAATCAACGTGTTGTATTAAAAAAGACTTTTGTTGTTTAGTCAGTTCAAGAGCGCTCCACGAAAGGCGGAGCTCTTGCTCCACACTTCGGTATGCTCGCTCTCTGAGGTCTTTCGCTTTATTGAGTTGATAGGCCATACTGTCACTGTTTGCAGAGTCTCGGCCACCGTTGTAAAGGTTGTATCGGACACGAAGCATTGCTTGTGTTTCAGAGTTGAGACCATTTACTCCTCCTACATCATCGTTCCAGCTTTGTTTCGCTTCAAATGAGATGACTGGGAAATAGTTTGCATCCGCTTGTTTATATTGGAACCTGGCAGAATCGACATCTGCGAGTGCTATTTTTATGACAGGATGATTGTCAAAAGCCTGCGATTGGGCCTCGTCTAGAGAATTGGGGATAAAGTTTTGGTCTGCGTGCGGAAAAATAAGGTTAGTTGGTGCCTCACCAACTAAGCGAAAGAATGCTGTTTGAGCGTCTTTATGGTTATTTTGTGCAGCTAAAACATTACTTTGAGCTTTTGCTAAACGAGCTTTAACCTGGTTAAGGTCGGCAACTGAGCCAATTCCTGACTCTGTACGCTTTTTAATATCAGTATAAATTCGCTTATGTGTGTTTAGGTTGCTAGTGGAAAGCGCAGTCAGCTTTTGTGTTTTTACTACATCCAAATAAGCTTTGATGACTTCTAACGCAACATTTTGGGCATCTGCAAGTAACTGATAACGCACAGACTCTGCATCTGCAGAGGTACGATCAATGTCATATAGGGTTTTTGAACCATCCCAGATCAACTGGGTAAGAGTAATTGCCATATCTTTACGGGTCATCTCGGTATCACTCTTACCAGTAGAGTCGGAAGGGTGAATGCTCTCGTAACCGATACCCGCGTCAATATCGAGACTAGGTTTATATGCTCCACGTGATTTATCGATAATATAACGACTACTCATATACTCGTTAAACGCACTTTTGATATCAGGGTTCGTTGCAAATGTTGTCGCTATTGCTTGTTCTAAAGTTTGTGCGCTAGAAACCAGTGGTATTAGCAAACCAAAACACGCGATACTAATATTACTTAGCTTCACTAAAATCTCCCCAAATAATTTAACGCCAGTTATTTTTCAAAAATAAATATTAAAGATTACTAATATTACCCAAGGCAAACGTTTCCTTTTGCTTGCTTTTTTGGAATGTAAGCTGCTATTTCAATGAAAATTTAATGACAAGTTTAAAGAATATTAAAAATAGGTCGCATAACATATGTTTTTACGGTGCAAAATAAAACAAATTTAAAACATGAAAATTATTGATAGGATAATTGCGTGTTTTAGATGGGTTAATTGATGCTAGCTTACGCCCAATTGTGTATATCGCTTCTTGAAAATAAGTCTTATTACTTTCTTAGTTTTATGGACTTTGAGATTTTTGTATTTACTAAATGAGGTATAAGCTCTTGGTTGGACCATCAAAATTAACCGCACAAACCTATGTTGTAATCGGCCTAGATGGTCAAATTAAAGCTTTTGCGTCTAAAGAAAACTTGTTACCGGGAGAAGTGGTCGTTGAATTAGTAGAGGGGAAGATCCAACCTCAGCATGTATATATTGCTGACACAGAAGGTGAAGCTCAAACTGATTCTACCGACAAGCTTGCGAAAATATTAGAGGCCATCGAAAAAGGACAAGACCCGAGTGAACTAGGTGATGAATATGCTACTGAAGCTGGTGAAGTTACGGGTTCAAGTTTAACTGCCTCTGGTACTGTTGAACGAACGGGGGCAGAAGTACTAGCAAGTACTTTTTTTGAAACCGCCGGCGTGACGACAGAGCAAAGTACAACGCTATTTAATATTTCTCGATTCACAACCTCAGAGCTTGGTGAAACTGAAGCGTTGATTGATGGTGAAGATAGAGGTGCCGTTCAAGAAGACGTGACGCTTGGAACTTCTGGCAACCTCAGTGTTACTGATCCAAATACAGGTGAAGCGTTATTCCAATCACAGAGTGAGGTTCAAGATAGTTATTGGGGAGTCTTCTCAATTGATGCTTTCGGTAACTGGAATTATCAGCTGAATAATGAGCACGAAGAAGTGCAGGCTTTGGATCATGACAGTGACCCAGTCATCAGAAGTATTACCGTTTTATCTGTAGATGGCACTGAGCATGAAGTTGTGATCTCTATTACGGGCACCGAAGACGCGCCAGTCGTGACGGGCACGTTCACGGGCAAGGTGACCGAAGGCAATCTCGGTGATGTCGTGACCGCAACAGGCACCATCACCATCTCTGATGTTGATAACGGCGACGATCCGATTGTTACAAACACCACCGTTACGGGCACCTATGGTGAGTTGGTATTGGTGGATGGGAAGTGGACGTATACGCTGGACCAAAGCCAGGTTCAACAGCTGGACGAGGGTGACCAGGTGCAAGACACCGTCACCCTGACGGCAACCGATGGCACCCAACGAAACATCGTGATTGATATTACGGGCACCGAAGACGCGCCAGTCGTGACGGGCACGTTCACCGGCAAGGTGACCGAAGGTAATCTCGGTGATGTCGCGACCGCAACAGGCTCCATTGTTATTACTGATGTTGATAATGGCGACGATCCGATTTTCGCAAACACTACCGTTACGGGCACCTACGGTGAGCTAGCATTGGTGGATGGGAAGTGGACGTATACGTTGAACCAAAGTCTGGTTCAAGAGTTAGATGAGGGTGAGCAGGTGCAAGACACCATCACTCTCACTGCAACCGATGGTACCCAACAAAACATCGTGATTGATATTACGGGCACCGAAGACGCGCCTATTGTTGACGGTGCGTTCACCGGCAAGGTGACTGAAGGTAATCTCGGTGATGTTGCGACCGCAACCGGCACCATTACTATCTCTGATGTTGATAATGGCGACGATCCGATTTTTGCAAACACCACCGTTACGGGCACCTATGGTGAGCTGGTATTGGTGGATGGGCAGTGGACGTATACGCTGGACCAAAGCCAGGTTCAACAGCTGGACGAGGGTGATCAGGTAAAAGACACCATCACCCTGACGGCAACCGATGGCACCCAACAAAACATCGTGATTGATATTACGGGCACCGAAGACGCACCAGTCGTGACGGGCACGTTCACCGGCAAGGTGACCGAAGGTAATCTCGGTGATGTCGCGACCGCAACAGGCTCCATTGTTATTACTGATGTTGATAATGGCGACGATCCGATTTTCGCAAACACTACCGTTACGGGCACCTACGGTGAGCTAGCATTGGTGGATGGGAAGTGGACGTATACGTTGAACCAAAGTCTGGTTCAAGAGTTAGATGAGGGTGAGCAGGTGCAAGACACCATCACTCTCACTGCAACCGATGGTACCCAACAAAACATCGTGATTGATATTACGGGCACCGAAGACGCGCCTATTGTTGACGGTGCGTTCACCGGCAAGGTGACTGAAGGTAATCTCGGTGATGTTGCGACCGCAACCGGCACCATTACTATCTCTGATGTTGATAATGGCGACGATCCGATTTTTGCAAACACCACCGTTACGGGCACCTATGGTGAGCTGGTATTGGTGGATGGGCAATGGACGTATACGCTGGACCAAAGCCTGGTTCAGCAGTTGGACGAGGGTGAAAAAGTACAAGACACCATCACTCTCACGGCGACCGATGGGACCCAACAAAACATCGTGATTGATATTACGGGCACCGAAGACGCGCCAGCCGTGACGGGCACGTTCACCGGCAAGGTGACCGAAGGCAATCTCGGGGATGTCGCGACCGCAACAGGCACCATCACTATCTCTGATGTTGATAATGGTGACGCTCCGATTTTTGCAAACACCACCGTTACGGGCACCTACGGTGAGCTAGCATTGGTGGACGGGAAGTGGACGTATACGCTGGACCAAAGCCAGGTTCAACAGCTGGACGAGGGTGACCAGGTGCAAGACACCATCACCCTGACGGCAACCGATGGCACCCAACAAAACATCGTGATTGATATTACGGGCACCGAAGACAAGCCTATTGTTGACGGTACGTTTACTGGCAAGGTGACCGAAGGCAACCTCGGTGATGTTGTGACCGCAGCAGGTACCATTACTATCTATGATGTTGATAATGGCGACGATCCGATTTTTGCAAACACCACCGTTACGGGTACTTACGGCGAGCTAGTATTGGTGGACGGGCAGTGGACGTATACGCTGGACCAAAGCCAGGTTCAACAGCTGGACGAGGGTGACCAGGTACAAGACACCATCACCCTGACGGCAACCGATGGCACCCAACAAAACATCGTGATTGATATTACGGGCACCGAAGACAAGCCAGTCGTGACGGGTACGTTCACCAGCAAGGTGATCGAAGGCAATCTCGGTGATGTCGCGACCGCAACCGGCACCCTTGCTATCTCTGATGTTGATAATGGTGATGAGCCAGTGTTCAGCAACACTACCGTTACGGGCACCTATGGTGAGCTAGCATTGGTGGATGGGAAGTGGACGTATACGCTGGACCAAAGCCAGGTTCAACAGCTGGACGAGGGTGAGCAGGTGCAAGACACCATCACCCTGACGGCAACCGATGGCACCCAACAAAAGATCGTGATTGATATTACGGGCACCGAAGACACGCCTATTGTTGACGGTACGTTTACTGGCAAGGTGAGCGAAGGCAACCTCGGTGATGTCGCGACCGCAACAGGCACCATCACTATCTCTGATGTTGATAATGGCGATGAGCCAGTGTTCAGCAACACTACCGTTACGGGCACCTACGGTGAGCTAGTATTGGCGGATGGAAAGTGGACGTATACGCTGGATCAAAGCCAGGTTCAACAGTTGGACGAGGGTGACCAGGTGCAAGACATCATCACTCTCACGGCGACCGATGGCACCCAACAAAAGATCGTGATTGATATTACGGGCACTAATGATGCTCCTGAATTTGTTAGTGGGAGTAATGACAACTTTGGTCTGGATGCTCAAGGTAAAACCGACATCGATAGTTACCAGTTTAGCGTTGATGAAAACAGTCAATCGGGTGTAATTGGAAAAGTAAATGCATTCGATGTCGATCAGGACAGTCAGATAACCTATCACTTAAACGGTCATAGCGAACTGTTTGAAATCAACAGTCTTACCGGTGAGATCAGTGTCAAAAATGGTGCAAATCTGGACCATGAATCTATCGATAACTACCAGCTAGAAGTGGAAGCTCGTGACCAGTTTGGCGGTAAAGACACCGCTCAGGTCGAAGTGTTGGTTCGCGATATTAATGAAGCCCCTATTGCTGAAGATGATAAGGGCATTGAAAAAATAACCAAGACAATTGACCAGAGCAACTGGGATGACAGTGCTGATATCACAGTTGATTATTATGTGATTGATACTCGATCTGGAAACAAGGTTTCTGATGCATCGAAAGCTGATTATGTTGGTGACGGCGACCACAAATATGGCGTTAGTTCTGCGCTAGACAGCGGCTCAGACCGGGTTCAAGATGGTCAGATTCGATATGATGATGCAACTGGACAAAGTGAAGCAATGCGCTTCTCCTTCGCTAATGGTCAGGTTGCCGATCATGCTGAAGTTGAAGTGAAAAACCTATGGACAGACACTTCGAACGGTAGCTGGGAGCCTGGTATTGAGCGCGGTGTTTGGAAGGCTTACTACAAAGGTGACTTGGTTGCGACAGGTGTGTTTGAAGGTACCCGTGGTGGTAATCAAGTAGTCAACATCAATGCAGATGGGCGTTTCTTCGATAGTATTGAAATGTCTACTACCAGCTATAAAGATGGTGTCATTGATCCTAAAGGCTCAGAGTACTTTATTACTCAGGTATCAGCGGACCTGACGACCTTTGATGACGCTTACCAGACCAACGGCTCAGGCACTTTAGAGCTGGATGTTCTAGCGAATGACAGCGACCCAGATGGTGACGCTCTGACTATTATCGACTATCCATCAGAAAGTTTCCTTAGTCTGCAAGATGGTAAGTTGGTCTTTGATGCGGCCAAGTACCTAGAGTCACTGCCAGCTGATCAACAAACCCTGAAAACGGGTGAAGTGAAAGATTATACCTTCGAATACATCATCCGTGATGACGACGGTCTGACTGATAAAGCAGAAGTTACCGTTAGTGTGATGGGTGAGCCTATGTCGCTCAGTGATGCGCACGCAGCATTGGATGAATCTCAAGTTGGTACGGATACTGGCGTACATGCTGAAGGCAACTTTATCGTAAACCTCGGGTCTGCAACGGAGGCTGAATATCACTTCAACGCCGATCAAAACCTAGGTGGTTTCACCAGCGATGGTAAAGAGGTCGTGTTTGAAGTGAGTGCAGATCAGAGCACTCTAACTGGTTATACTGGAACAGGTGCCGACCGCATCAAAGTGGTTCAAGCCAACATAGATAGCAAAACGGGTCATTTCACAGTTGATCAACATATGCCTCTTGATCATGCGGAGCAGGGGGCGGACATGCTGGATATCCGCGCTAGCGTAGAGGTGGATGCCGGAGGTCAGTCTGAGAGTGCCACCTTGCATCTGAATGTAACGGATTCATTACCGTCATCGTCTTCAGCTCACTACGAAATAAATGATGTTGATTCACAAAGTAATAGTGTTGTGATTGCACTTGATGCGTCAGAATCAATGCTCGACTGGGTAACAGATGCAGACGGACAATATGTTACTCGCTGGCAACTTGCTCAAGACTCTATTAAGTCAATGTTTGAGCAATACCAAGATTTGGGTCCAGTAAGTTTTAGAATTGCAACTTACAGCGGACAACCATCTGGCCAGATTTCTGAGTGGCTAGATTCTGCCGAGGCCATTGATGCCTTTATCTCTGGTATACATCCATATGCATCGACGCCATATAACCAGGCCGTTGACCAAATAAATGAAATGCTTAGTGATCCAGAAGATGACGCATTGCTTAGTAATACCGATACCCAGCTTTACTTTATCTCAGATGGTCGACCTTCCGATTTTACCTATTGGACAAATCAAACGAACGTGGGAGAAATTCAAACCCGTGAAAACTTGATTAAGTGGTCAACATCAGATGATTTTGAAAGTGAACAGCGTTATCAGGACATAGTGAATGGTCGGGTTCAGCCTACTTCTGA
The DNA here is from genome assembly GCF_053890955.1 of Vibrio sp. JZG120. Lineage (NCBI taxonomy): Bacteria > Pseudomonadati > Pseudomonadota > Gammaproteobacteria > Vibrionales > Vibrionaceae > Vibrio > Vibrio sp. JZG120. The sequence goes on along the minus strand of NZ_JBSRRK010000001.1, from coordinate 1,008,435 downwards.
AGAAGAGGGCATCATTCTGCAAAATGCGATGGAAAATAGCATCAGCAGTAGCGGTCAGGATGTTGAAAATATCTGGTCTGTTGGTATTGGTAATGGAGCGTCTCTGGAACATCTGGAGTCGATCGCTACAGATAAAGGCAGTGCTATTGTCGTTGTAGATGATTCTCAAATTGTGGATTTGCTTAGCAAAACGGTCTCAGGCCAGTTGCAAGGTAACCTTCTGGATGACAATGGCGGTGATTCTCAGTGGGTAGATCACATCACTATCGATGGCGAGATATATTACTACAACAAAATAAACGGTGATGTCACTACCAGCGATGGCACGAAAATATCGGATCATTCTCTGGCGCAAATTGATACCAACCACGGCAAGCTGACCATTAACTTTGAAAATGGCCACTACGACTATCAAGCGAGCAATGTTGTAGGTCATCAACAAGAGAAGCTTGACGTTACGGTTATCGATGCTGACGGTGATACTACAAATAGTGAAGTTACCATTGATATCCGAGATCGCGCACCAGAATTCATCAGTGTCGGTGATGCAGATCAAACCCACGGCACCGATGCCAACGGTATGCCAACAGAAGATACAGCAAGCTTTGACGTCGCTGAGCAAGAAGTTGGGGTATTAGTCGGCCAGGTGGAAGCGTTTGATCCGGATGGCAGTGACACCATAAAGTATGAATTGAGTGGTGGTGATGCTGATCTATTCCGTGTTGACTCTAATAGTGGTGAGATTTGGCTGAAAGATGGTGTAAAACTGGATCACTCGACTCAGCAAACGTATCAGTTGGAAGTGTCTGCAAGCGATGGTGTGGATACCGATACAACTCAGGTTATCCTGAATGTCACTGAGAACCATGCCCCAACCTCATCTCCAGTTCAGGGCTATGCTCAGATGGAAGACCTACCGATCAATAAAGTGACGGTAGTGTTCGATCATTCGAACAGCATGACCCGTACCTTTGACGGTGAAAATACCGTGGGTCGTGATGCAACAGCACCGAAAACTGAATCGAGAGCTTACAAAGCAGCTGCTGCGTTACATTCCATGGTTGAAAACATGATTGCCGATGGAGGAGAATCAAACACCTATATCCGCCTGGTACGTTTCGACGGTGATACATCCACACATAGCTGGCTGACTTTGAGTGAAGTTGAGTTGATGACACGCCCACCAGAGATGAATGGCCGTGATCCAAACGATTTAAGTTTCCAAAATGAAGTTTCAGAATATGTGCGCAACTGGTGTGACGTAGAATACGGTACCAATACGGATTACGATAAAGCTTTAGAGGCTGTAATGGAGCCTGGTGAGGCAAGTAATGCCGTTTACCCTTGGCAGGATGGTTGGGACTATTTCGGTCCAGAAAAACCGTCTGAGAGTAAGGACACCATATTCTTTATCTCAGATGGCGAACCCAACCCTAGCGAGGGCGCTGTTACTTCTCCTGATCTAGCCGAGCGCTGGGAAGATTACAAACAGACTCATGACGCCAAGGTATATGGGATTGGTATTGCTCTCTCTGATAATGTCAAAGCAGCAGAGGCTCTAGATGAGCTTAGCGACAAAGTGGTGTTTATCGACTCAGGTGAAGACTTGGGGCAGTACCTAAACCAGTTCTCTCCCGATCCAATTGCCGGTGAGTTACTGGCGGGAAGCCAGGACGCTGATGGTGATAGCATGACCGTTTCTTTGGCAGAAGGCGATTTCACTCTGCTGGGCGCAGATCTGCACGGTGTAACTGTAAATCAGCCGTTAGTTTCTTCATCCAGTGACGTAGATGGTCAGCTTCATATCCAGACAGCGTTCGGCACTTTGGAAGTGTCATCCAATGGCAGTTATAGCTTTACTCAAAGCGATGAGCTTACTCTACAGGGAGACCAGCAGGCGGATTTGCATTTCTTGTTTAAAGTGTCTGATGGTAAAGGTGGCATAAGTGAAAACGTCTTTACACTTACATTGAACGATTCTGGCACCGATATTGTGCAAACTGAGCGCCATGCGTCGGTGGGAGATGAGTTTGCGAATAGCATCACTGGTGGCGAAAGCATTGATATTTTGCTAGGTCAAGCAGGTGAAGATACGTTGAATGGTGGCGCAGGCGATGACATTCTGGTTGGTGGGCTTGGAAACGATATCCTGATGGGAGGCCTAGGCAGTGACATCTTGACAGGTGGAGAGGGTATTGACACCTTCACCTTTACTCAAGAATCACTGGACATGACGTCATCAAGAGATGTGATTAAAGACTTTAGGCTGGATGAAGACAAGCTGGATTTGAGTGACATTCTTGAGTTTGTCGGTGACGACACAACGGATATGGATAACTTGTTGGAACACGTAAGCGCAGACTACGATAGTGCCCAAGATACTCTGAATTTGACGATTACTGGAGAAGGCAGCAACACAATGTCCGTGGCATTAGAGAACTTTGATTTATCAGGGTTGGAGTTAGGGTCGTCAGCGACATCTCATGAAATCGTTGATCAGCTGTTCCATCACCAAGTTTTTAGCGTGGATTAATATTACCTGAAGATTAAGTTATTTTAGTAAACAGCACCTGATTGAATCATCAGGTGCTGTTTTTCTTTTCTGCCGCTGTTAGCTACCGACTTTTTGCTTAATCATTTTAAAAATTAGCAGTAGTAAATGCACTGCTTCTGCACTTTAAGTGGTTCTTTGATTACATGTTTTGATAGCTTGGTCCGCCACCACCTTCTGGCGCTTTCCATGTGATGTTCTGTGAAGGATCTTTGATGTCACAGGTTTTGCAATGCACGCAGTTGGCGGCATTTATCTGAAACTTCAACTTACTCTCAACTTCCACCACTTCGTAAACCCCTGCAGGGCAATAGCGCTGGCTCGGCTCGTCATACATACCCAAATTCACATCAATTGGAATGTGAGGATAAGTCAGAACAAGGTGGCAAGGTTGGTTCTCTTCGTGCTGTGTTCCTGATAAAAATACCGACGAAGGCTTATCAAAACTGATTTCACCATCTGGTTTTGGGTATGCAATTGGTTGGCACTCTTGTTTAGGTTTTAACTGTTCGTGATCGTACGAATAGTCCTTGATAGTCCAAGGTAACGGCTTCTTAACCAGTGGTTGCCATAGGTTATGCTCAAAGGTCGAAAGTGCACCGCCCAGTATGCTGCCAAACTTGTGGATGTTCGCACCAAAGTTACGTGTTTCGGCGAGCTCGTCATACAACCATGATGATTCAAACAACGACTGGTAGTCTGGCTCAGAAGCTCTAGTTTGTCGGGCCGTATGTACCGCTTCTGCTGCAATGATTCCGGATTTCATCGCAGTATGGCTGCCTTTGATCTTAGCGACGTTCAAAGTCCCCGCATCACAACCAATCAATAAACCGCCGGGGAATTGCTGTTTCGGCAGAGAAGAAAGTCCACCTTTTGCAATGGCTCTTGCACCATATGCGATACGTTGGGCACCTTTTAGGTGTTGCTTGATAGCTGGATGATGCTTAAAGCGTTGAAACTCGTCAAACGGGCTTAAGTAAGGGTTGCTGTAGTTTAAATCTACGATCAAACCGACCGCGATTTGGTTGTTCTCCATGTGATAGAGAAAACCGCCGCCAGTGGTATTTGTTTCGCTCAAGGGCCAACCAGCGGAGTGGATAACACTTCCAGATACATCCTTACTGTCAGTGGGTAATTCCCATATCTCTTTTAGGCCAAGCGCGTAGTGCTGAGGTTGCTTGCCTGCGTCTAGGTCGAACCTTTGAATAAGTTCTTTACCCAGATGTCCGCGACAACCTTCAGCAAAAAGGGTGTATTTTGCCTTTAGCTCGATACCTGGCTCAAAGTTAGGTTTGGCTTGGCCGTTCTTATCTAGTCCCATGTCGCTCGTATTAATGCCTGTCACGGCGCCAGTCTGATCATAATTGATGTTTGCAGCGGCAAAGCCAGGAAAAACTTCCACCCCAAGGCTTTCTGCTTGGTTAGCGAGCCAACGGCAAAGGTTGGCAAGGCTAATTACATAATTATTTTCGCCATTTATCATTGGACGTGGCGTAAGGAAATGAGGGACGCGAATATGGTTTTGCTCAGTAGTAAGATAAAGGAAATGGTCTTGCTGAACTGAGGCTGATAGCGGGGCATCCATTTCTTTCCAATCGGGGAAAAGTTCATCCAAGGCATTGGTTTCAAAAACAGCGCCAGATAAAATATGTGCGCCCACTTCTGAGCCTTTTTCTACAACGCAAATTGAAAGTGCGTCACCTTCACTATCTTGGTTGAGTTGAGCTAGGCGACAAGCGGCACTTAAGCCCGCAGGTCCGGCTCCCACGATCACGACATCAAACTCCATGTATTCTCGTTCCATCTATCTGCTTCCTTTCTATTATCGTCATCTGCGTGACAGGTTTTTGGTTTCTATACAGAAAACTATAGCTCAGTTGACGTTAACGTGAAGTGAACTAAGCTCAAGTAATGGATCTGACGTGTTATACGAGGCATGACCATGGACGACCGACCATTTGCAACACTTGTCATTGCGGAACATGACAACCAGTCGTTGGCTGTAGGGACGCTGTGTGCAATTAAAGCGGCATTTGATATCAAGGATGATGCTAAATCGCTTCCTATTTCTGTATTGCTTATTGGTTATCAGTGCCAATCGGTTTTGGATGAGTTGAAGTGCGTTAAGGGCGTTGCAGAAATTATCTGGGTTGACGCGAAGGAATACGAGCATGGGTTAGCGGAAAATATCGCGTCTTTGATCTCACAAGTAGCCAAAAATTACTCACACATTCTTTCTCCTGCTAGTACATTTGGTAAGAATGTGATGCCTCGCGTGGCGGCGTTACTCGATGTAGGGCAACTTTCGGACGTGATGACAATCGAGTCTATCGATACGGTGATTCGTCCCATTTATGCCGGGAATGCATTGGCGAGAGTCACGTCGAACGACCCCTTTAAAGTGATGACCATACGAAGTACGGCTTTTGATGCCGTAGAGCTGTCAGACACGCCAGTTGTCCCTAAGGTTACTCAAGTCGATACGGTGATTATCAACAAACTTAGTGAGTTTATTTCGCAGCAAACGCCAGAAAGTGAGCGACCAGAATTGCCAGCGGCTAGAGTGGTGGTATCGGGTGGTCGTGCATTCGGGAGTAAAGAGAAGTTTGCTTTAGTCGAACAATTGGCTGACAAGCTAGGTGGAGCGGTAGGAGCGTCCCGAGCTGCGGTTGATGCGGGGTATGTGTCTAATGACCATCAAGTCGGGCAAACTGGTAAAATTGTTGCACCTGAATTATACATTGCCGTCGGAATTTCTGGTGCTATTCAACATTTAGCGGGAATGAAAGACTCAAAGGTGATTGTCGCAATTAACAGCGATCCCGATGCGCCTATTTTTGACATCGCTGACTATGGGTTGGTCGGCGATTTATTTGAGGTGATGCCGGAGTTGCTAGAGAAGCTGTAGATATAATCTGTTCTCTCAAACAAAAGGCTTCCGAACTGGAAGCCTTTATCATTTGGTTTTTACCAGTTACTTTTCGCTCGGGCGTTGCAGGTGTTCTGCAAGCACTTTAGTAAACCTTGCTGCTTCACCACCAGTACAAGCGCGATGATCAAACGTTACTGATAGCGGCATTGCTTTCACCGAAATTGCTTGACCATTTCTTATCACCACTCGGTCGAGTATTCGACCAGCACCAACAATAGCGACTTGCGGAGGTGTGACGACAGGTGTCGCGTAAATGCCGGCAATCGCTCCAAAGTTGGAAAGCGTAATCGTCGCGTGCTGTAATTGCTCTCGACCGATTTTTCTCTCTCTGATCCCTTCAACAGTTTGATCGAGCCAACGACGAACATCCTGTGGCTCGTATTCATCTGCGTGGCGCAATACGGGTACGTACAAGCCATGACGGCTATCTACAGCAATACCAAGGTTAACTGTATTGTGCACGCAACGCGTCATGGTTTCTGCATCAAACCAAGCATTTAAAGCGGGCTCTTCCTGACACGCATGAACAATCGCTTGAACTAGACGGATACTGATGTCTTCGTTCGGCAGCCAGTCTTCCAGCAACGCTTCTTCTGTAATGGTCACGGCAGCAACGTGCTCGTGTGACTCAGTCATCGACGACACCATGGTGCGTCGAGCGCCTTTCAATACTTCTGTGCCCGGACGCTGTTTTCCGGCTTCGTCGTAAATGTCGGCATCAACGATAAGACCGTTTGGACCACTGCCTGACACGAGATTAAGATCTACCCCAAGTTTTTGTGCCAATAGACGAGCCGACGGTAGAGCAGTAACTAGATTACTCTCTGTCGTGTTGTGATTGCCTCCAATCCAGAAGTCATCGACGTTAACGTGATGCGCTTGATGAGAAACGTTGCCGACAACGGTCGCGGCGTCAGCAGTCTCTTTTTTCTCTACCGTAGCCCCGCGCTCTGCGCCAGTTTCGTCAATTTCGAGTAGCAATGCGCCAATATTGACGATATCACCTTCTTCCCCATGGCGGTTGACTACACGGCCCGAGTAGGGGGCGGGAACGTCGACCGTCGCTTTTGCTGTCTCGACAGTTAAGATCACTTGATCCAACTTAACCATGTCACCGACATTAACGTGCCATTTTACAATTTCTGATTCAGCGAGGCCTTCGCCGAGATCGGGTAAGTTAAACGTCTTCATTTCCAATCCTCCACGAGTTCGCGCGCTGCGGTCACAATGTCTTCTTCCTGAACCATGAAATAATCTTCGTTACGGTAATAAGGCATAATGGTGTCCATTCCAGTTACTCGTTTAGGTGGGGCTTTTAGTAAGCACATGGCGTGTTCGGCTGTTCGAGCTAAAAGCTCAGAGCCCACACCACAAGTTTTACTCGCTTCATGAACAACGAGTAAACGTCCGGTTTTTTCTAGTGAGCTGAAAATCGTTGCGGTATCAATTGGCTTAATGCTCGCCAAATCAATCACCTCGACTTCAATTCCTTGACTAGATAAGGTCTGTGCGGCTTGAAGTGACTCTACGACGCATGCGCCCCAAGTAACAAGCGTGATATCTCGCCCCTTACGTAAGGTGAAGCAGGTGTCGAGTGGAAGTGCTTCGCCATTATCAACGACTTCAGATTTTACGGTTCGATAAATGCGTTTCGGTTCGAAGAACATGACAGGATCATTACTTCGAATCGCGGCGAGAAGCAGGCCGTATGCGCGTTGAGGTGAAGAAGGAATCACTACTTTAAAGCCAGCAGTGTGCGCAAATAGCGCCTCTACACTTTCTGAGTGGTGCTCTGGAGCGTGAATACCGCCACCAAATGGCGCACGAAAAACCGCAGGGCAAGTGAGGCGACCGCGAGTTCGGTTACGCATGCGTGCCGCGTGGCACATTAAGTGCTCCATTGCCGGAAAAACAAAACCTTGAAATTGAAATTCGGCGACAGGTCGTAATCCTTGCGTTGCCATGCCGACCGCAACACCGCCGATTAACGCTTCAGCGAGGGGCGTATCGATCACTCGTTTGAGACCAAACTCTTGTTTGAGCCCTACGGTGGCACGGAATACGCCACCATTATCACCTACGTCCTCACCTAACACGACAACATTTTGGTCTTGTTGCATTTCGTGGTGCAGAGCGAGGTTTACTGCTTCAACTAACGTTAGCTCAGCCATGTTTGCCTCCCTGCATTCGCATTGCTTTGTTGATGAGTTCATCTCTTTGAGCGTGAAGCTCTTGGGGAAGCGATTCATACAAATAATCGAACCCAGTTTCTGGTGCTTGTGACGGTAAGCTGAGGTAGCGTTCAACTGCCAGTTCCACTTGTTCCTTGCAGTATTCTAGCCATTGTTGCTCTTGTTCATCGCTCCAAGCACCTTGATTAAGGAGATACGTTTTAAGACGTGCTATAGGTTCGTATTGCCATGCGGTTTGAACATCGTCCTCTTTACGATAACGAGTCGCATCATCGGCAGTAGTGTGGTCACTTAATCGGTAACTGACCGCTTCGATGAGTGTTGCGCCTTTCCCTTTTCTCGCTCTCTCAAGTGCGGTCTTGGTTGCATCATAAACGGCGACGACATCGTTACCATCTACCGTAATGCCCGGTATACCAGCGCCTTGCGCTTTTTCTGATAAGAAATCGGCAGCACATTGAAGGCTACGCGGCACTGAAATTGCCCACTGGTTGTTATTCACGACGAAAACAAGTGGAATATTCCAAGTACCCGCACAGTTTATTGACTCTAGAAAATCCCCTTTGGATGTACCGCCATCGCCACACATGACTAGCGCAGCTTCATGGTTACCTTGAATTTTCAATGCGGAAGCCACCCCGACAGCGTGCGTACATTGCGTCGCAATGGGGACACAGAATGGAAGATCTCGGCTAGGAATTGGGCTGCCCTCTGGAGCAAAATCACTACCGCGCTCATCACCGCCCCAGTATTGAAGATTCTTCTCCATGCCAATACCACGACACCACATTGCAGGCATATCGCGATAATAAGGGACAAATACATCATCGGCTTTCAGCGCTCTGCCGACCGCAATGCCGATGGCTTCAGCACCTAGGTGCGAAGGGTAGGTCCCTAACTTGCCGGTGCGTTGCAACGCAACGGCTTTGTTGTCGTAAGTGCGAGTCAATACCATGTCTCGGTAAAACCCGACCAAAGTTTCAGTGTCAGCCCAGTTGGGTAGTTGGCCGACTAGGTCCCCATGATGGTCGATAAACCGATGCATGGGTAATGCCTGAACGTTCATCTCAAGCTCCTTTTGACGCTGCGTGTCTTTTGGACTGCAGCTGTTCATATCAAACCAGAGTTTGTATGGGTACTCAAACTCTGATATCAGCGCAAAGGCCATACCTAAGGTTGCTTGTGTTTTCTATAGCTGTAGGCATCTGTACGTCCTTTAAACTATTTTCCGATAACACCGCTGCGGCTATTTCATCGCAAGACACAGAGAAACATTTTTTCTGCATCTAACCCTCTAACTAAATCGTGGTATAGCCAGATACAATAAGTGTAAACAAATTGTTAAATTGTGCTTCATTTTGACTTTCGCCCAGTAGTAAAGTTTTGCTTACACCTTGATTTGGCAGAGTAATATGCTGTTATTTTGTTGGTGGTATTTTTAAATTCGAATTTAATTACTGGTTAATGAAACATATTTGCAACAAAATTTGGCTGTAAAATTTGACAAAGTGAGTCATTATTAATGAATCAACTCAAGTAGTTGTTATGTGTTGTATTGAGATTTTTTGTTGTGCCCGAAACTCCGGCCTTATGAGAATACATAACTTCTTCCCAACAGAGTGGAATCAAGGTAGGGTGACGGCATTACAAATGTATACCCTCGGCGGTCCTTGAGCTTATCAGCAGTAGATGGCGCTCAAGTCGAAGTGATTATGGAGAAATTATGTATCACGCTCATGTTTATTTTCCTTTAAGAGAACAAGATAAAGCGCAAGCCTTGAACGAGATCATCCGTCAAGAGCGTCAAGATGTGCTGCGTGTGTTTCCTTTGGTTGGAAGATTGGTTGGCCCACATAAAATGCCGATGTTTGAAATTCATCTAGAGTCATTGAGTGAAGAGTTTTTGGCTTGGCTCGATACAATTCGAGGTGATTTTTCTGTGCTTATCCATCCTGTGAGTGAAGAAGAGTTGCTCGATCATACGGAACGCGCGATTTGGCTGGGTAGAGAGATTGGTGTATTTGAAGAGAAGCTAGAGAAATAGCTGTTCCTCCCGCATGTATGACCGCTTTGAATGCTTCTCCCCTCATCGCGGTCACCGTAGCAAGTTAGCGTTTTCATGTTCGTTAATAAGTCGCGATTTCCTTTTCTCCATTCTGCAGGCCCTGTTTTTGTGTGCTAAACCTACAAGTAGGTTTTTGAGCTTAAGCATCAAGTGAGACCATGTTTCTGTTTAGCATGTCGTTAAATAAGTTTTGGCAGCAATAAAATAATAAGTTCAGATAAATGAAATAGGTATAGCAGGGAAGTGCAGTTTACGACCCCAACGCCATTGGCAGTGGAGCTGATAATTTCTGAGGGGGAAGGGTATGTTTTCGATACTCTTGGTCATACTTTCACTGTATATATTTTGGTTGTTGTTTCGCAACGGACCTGCATTCGCCGAACGCGTCGCTCATCAAAAACGTAACTGGGTTGGACCTACCGCCAACAAAGAAGAATGGCGAGGATATTGTACGGATGTATTTCAGCCGTTCAGCTCTCAAACGACTTTTTACGCCATCGCTTATTTTGCGAATTATATTGCAGCAGCAAATGCGATATCTTGGTCAACAGTATATGAAGGGGATTACCCGATCATCATAAGCCGATTTGGTAGCTACTTTATTTTAAATACTCACGATTCACTAGTGGTTGCAGGGTTTATTGCGCTTGCTTTCTTTATCATCAATTGGCAGCTTGCCATGCACTGTTCTGGTATTCTTAGTCAGTATCTAGTGCGGATTCTTATTATCAATCGAACTCGCTTTGTTGCGATTAGCTTAGTGTTTTGCAGTTACTTTGCGTATCTCTTGACTGTTGGTATTTTCTGGTTGTTCCATGACGGTTATTCGATCTGGCACGGGTTAACGCTTACTCCTGTATTCTTATTATTAGCGTTATTGGTTGCGGTTGTTTTGCCATCTATGAAAAAAGAGAGCAATAAACCTTAGATAGACTTGCCACGTTAAATTACACACGATTTTAGGATAGTAATTCCTATGCCATTAAGTTAGCATTGCCGGCTTTTTAACGGTCTACAGGCCCTTATTAGTGGGAGGAACTATGTTTATCGGCTTTGACTATGGCACTGCAAACTGTTCAGTGGCAAAAATGGAATCGGGTGAGCCAGTAATGCTTAACCTAGAAGGGAGCAGTCCATTTATTCCTTCCACCCTTGCTGCACCGACTCGTGAATCGGTATCCGAGCACTTATTTCGCCATCGAGATATTAAACCATTAGATCAAGTTGGTGAGCAGGTTTTACGCCGGGCAATCAATTTAAACAGAGAAGAAAGTATTGATCTCGAATCTGACGACATTGCATTTGGTCAGGCGGCGCTTAATCTCTATTTGGAAGATCCTCGTGATATCTATTACGTAAAGTCGCCGAAGTCTTTTCTTGGCGCTTCTGGCTTGCGTGACGTGCAATTGGCTTTCTTCGAAGATCTTGTCTGCGCGATGATGGACAATATTAAGTCGCAAGCCGAAAACGATGCGCAGCAAAGTATTACCGATGCTGTTATCGGCCGGCCAATTAACTTCCATGGGCGTGGCGGTGAAACGGCTAACATTCAGGCTGAAAGCATTTTGTTGCGGGCAGCGAAACGTGCGGGCTTCCAAAATGTGGAGTTTCAGTTTGAGCCTGTCGCGGCGGGCCTAGAGTATGAAGCGACACTCAGCGAAGACAAAACCATTCTAGTGGTCGATATTGGCGGTGGTACAACGGACTGCTCGTTGATTCAAATGGGGCCGTCTTGGCGTGGCAAAGCGGATAGGACCGCAAGCTTGTTAGCTCATAGTGGCCAGCGCGTCGGCGGGAATGATCTTGATATTGCGTTAGCATTTAAGCAGCTCATGTTCCCGTTTGGCATGGAAAGCAAAATGGAGTCAGGTATTGTGATGCCGACCACCCAATTTTGGAACCCGATAGCAATCAACAATGTAGAAGCGCAGAGTGATTTCTATTCGCGAGAGAACCTATTCGCGTTGAAGTTGCTTCAAAAGCAGGCTCAAGAGCCAGAAAAGCTTGCTCGTTTGCTAGAGGTGTATCATGAGTCTTTAGGCTACAACATTGTTCGCCGTGCCGAAGAAGCGAAAGTGGCGCTTTCAGAACAAGCTTCTTACCGAACTGGCATCAACTTACTGTCAGAACTGATTGAAGTCGATGTGCAACGAGACGAAATGATCGAGGCGATTCAGTCGCCGAAGAATAAAATGACAGCGTTGGTGACAGAAGCGGTAGAGCAAGCTGGGGTGAAACCCGATGCTATCTTTATGACTGGTGGTTCGGCACGCTCGCCAATCTTGCGCGATGCGGTGCAAACTGTACTGCCAAATATTCCGGTTGTCAGTGGAAATTATTTTGGCTCGGTCACTGCTGGCCTAGCTCGTTGGGCTGAGGTCTGTTTCAAGTAGAAAGAAAACTAATTGCGCTATGGGCATTGTTACCAAATTTATGACTTCGTCTCGCGAAGCGCTGCTATTCTTCTGAAGAATCGGGTTATGATCTATCGGAATAATGATTTTTACTAAGCTGAAATAAAAATGCCCGCTAAATCAGCGGGCATTTTTGTTTACGTCATTAATGGTGCATGTGTTTTTCCATGTGTCCTTGTTTTTCAACCGCCATTTCTACTTCCACTTTACCCGCGTTTTTGAATGTTAACGTCATAGGGAAGCGGTCACCTTCTTTGAGCGCTTGTGTTGGATTGAAAATCATTAAATGGAAGCTGCCTGGCTTAAACAACACTGAGTCATTGGCTGGAACGTGCACTTCGTCAATCTTAATCATTTTCATCACACCATCTTCTTTCTTATGCGTGTGAATTTCGACATGTCCTGCGATTGGGCTTTCTGCTGCGATCAATGCATCTTCACTGTCACCGTGGTTGGTTAATTGAAAAAAACCACCGATAACAGGTGCGTTTGGTGGCGCTTCGCGGCTCCATGGATGGTCGATATGAATTTTTCCTGCTTCATAATCGTGCGCTAAACTCAGTGGGCTAGCGATGACAGCAATAAGCGCGATAGCGGCGGTTTTTAATGATTTAAGCATGTGTTTTTCCTTTTGAATGAATAGCTTCTCTGAATGGACAACAAACAGAGTCATCGTTATTTTTTAATAAAGTTGTCAATGATTAGATGCCTGTTAGGCAGGAAAAACACTCGGCGGAGAATGCTTAGGCGCGATATGTTTGTAAACGAGCTTATCGCATTTTGAAAATCGGTAAAGCGTCAGAACTTTCTTGACTCGGCGTAGCCAATGGATGGTAGTCAGGTATAGCCCAATCGCAACCAAAAGAAAGAATTGAACCGCTTGAAGAAGCGGACACTCAAACTGAAAGCCTTCATGTAAATTAAGATCTTGAATGAGCGTAGAAGAAGGTTGAGCGTTAGCTTCAATCAGCGTATTGATATCCACCCATTTGAAACCATCTGCGGTACACAGTAAGACCTTTTCACTTTGAACTTTGTTAAGCCAGGTTGTGCTGTGAACTTGTGTTGGGTTAAGAGTCGCTGTGGACGCTAAATACAACTGAAACAACACCGCGATAATAACCGCAATAGCGTGCAAGCGGTGGTGTTTATGCTGTATTAGAGTGTTTTCCATACAATTGAGTGCTTATCTTCTTCGGCGCGGGATACTAACAAATTAACCAAACAATGTAATTATCAGTTTACTAAAAGGTGATGCAAGTGTGCATTATTTGTTTTATTGCCTATTTTTAACGCTTTAATAGCTTGGCTCTTTACGATTTAAAGCAACGTGTTACGGCAGATGGCATGTCTTGATTAGGCTGGAATTCATAACCTCCAATTCAGTTTGTCTGTCTTGCCTAGTCGCTTTTGAAGATATTGAATAAATCTCTCTTATATGTCACTGAAGCTTCGGTTAGTGGGTGTCGTGGTGGTGTTTTTACGTGCTAGATTTGGCTGATATCGATTCAAAGTGCACACCGAATCTTCACTTGTTTTCCATTAACGGAATTATGACAGTAATTTAATAAAGGATACGGTATTCTGCGCTCCTTTGTACATGCCAGAACGTCCGTCCTACTTAGTCGGAGGGGCGATTAATCTTAAGAAATTTCTCAAATGAAATACGAACAACAGATTGGATATCGATACCCTAAAGGTCGATTTGCCATGGTGAGTGTATACGCATTCACTGGTGCTGCGATTTTAGCATCGACTATTTTTTCTCTATTGCTGTTTTTGTCGATCGACGAAAACCCGATGATGCAAACCTTATTTGGTGGTTTAGCGATTATTTTTGAAGCGGGTAAGTTCTACGCTTGGTATGAATACGGTGAGCGCCGAGCCCATCGCAACTATACAGGGGCGGCAACCGCTCTCGTGTTTTATTTAGTCTTAGCTGCGATCTCCATTGGCGGTAGTATTGGTGGCATTAACAGTGCAACAAACAGCGCACAAAGCCATATTTCGGTAGAGCAGGCGAAAGTGGAAGCGTTTAATCGCCAAATTGCGGCAATCGATAAACAGATTGAGCTCAACAATATGGCAGCGCAGAAATACATCGAGATGGAGCGTATCGCGACTGGTGTAACTCGCATTCAGGAGCAAAACAAAACCTTACGCGAAGAGCAGCAACGCTTGGCTATGGAACGTGATAGTTTGCCACCGGTCACGCAAGGCTCAGTTATTGGTTTGATTGATAGCCTGGCCAACGCATTTGGTACCACCTCTCAGCAAGCTCAGCTTGGCTTGGTTGTATTTCTTTCGATTCTGTTGGATTTCTTTGCTGCATTTTTTGTCGGCCTGATTGGTGAAGAGCAACGGTTCAGACATTTCTATCGCCGAAATGAGGGCATGATACTGAAAACGGTTCGCGATATCGATCCAGAGCCAGCGGGGTATCTTCCTCATATCAAAGAGGAAGAAGAGCAAGAAATACCAGTAACGCCGGAGCCTGAAGAGCCAAAAGAACCGAAAACTTTGTTAGAGCAAGTGAGCGATGCACTTAAAACGCATCAAATTACGTGCACTAAAAAAGCCGTTGCAAAACAATTTAGGCTATCTGCGGAAGAGGTAGACAAGGTGTTTGAGGAATTGGCAGAGCTCGGTTTAGTGGGTAAAAAAGCCAACCACCATTATCATTGGATAGGTCAGACAGAGGCCGCATAATTGGTTATCAATTAGAGATCGAAAAGAGCGTCAATCGGCGCTCTTTTTTTACTGTAAGGTTTCGCTACTAAAGTGAGCCAAAAGAAGAGAGAGGATTTAAAATAGAAAAACAAAAAAGTGCCACCGAAGTGACACTTTTTCTTTAGCGTAGAAGGTATCAGTTGTCGTAAACGTCCAACTCCACTTCACGGGCAATATTTTGGTCGTTGATGATTACACCATCGACTTCGACACGAGCACCATTTAGGTTAAGTTCTTCGATGCCTTGGAAGCGTGTTTGTACATCAATCACAACGGTAGTGTTGTTTAGCAATTGATCTGCGTCGTTTTCGCAACGCTCGATGTCAAATGTTCTTGCTTCAGCATCGTAGTTTGATACGTATCCTTCACATTCAAATTCTTTACCTTGCCATTGGTTGTTATCGTCAAAGTCTGGTTGCTCAAACTCAATAACGGTAGCGATGCGTTTGCCATTTTTCATGACAGACGTTACTTCCACTTCTTGACCTTGTTTTAGGTTCGCTTTGCTGCCATCTTCAAATCGTGTTGCGTTATCGATGAAGAATGCACCTCGGTAGTTTAATGAAAACTCACTGTAATCATTTGCAACCCAAGTCACGATGCCTTCCACATCGCTGTCATTGCTTATGACGTCGTAGCCTTCAACTTCTACCTCATTTGCCATGAAGACGCCGTTTTGCATTTCACCTTCTACTTCCACCCATTGGCCGATGCTAAGTTGGCTAATGTTGTCGTAAGATACGGTTATATTTGTACCAAGCTCAAACGTGCCAGCATTTTCATCGATACTTGTAATGCGACCTTCCAGTTCGTAGTAGCTTCCAAGGGCTGGGTAATCGTTATCTACGTCGATCTCGACCACAGACAACACTCGATAACCTGCATCAGCAGTCGGCAAGGATGACACCATCACCCAGTCGTTGATCTCTATATCATCACTTAAACCGTCAAACTGCAGATCTACGCCGTTTACCGTAAATGTTTTCTTCACATAATCAATTGCTGTAACACGTCCGGTAATGGTTGGCTCAAGTGTTACTAAGAAGCCATCGTCAGACGCTTTACGAACATCTGTTCCTACTTGAACCATCATTTTGGGTTCTACATCGGCCAATTGCATTGATGTATCGCTATAAACCACCCCAGACACATGGTATGTATATCCATTGACGGTTAACGTGTTTTCTTCAGCGTTGACCGCTTCAACAGAGCCAATCGCTACACTTGGTTTCACTACTGGTTGAGTTGGTGTGCTATCGCTATTGCTGCCACCACCTGAACCACCACAACCAGACAATGCCAAACCTACTACAGAAATAAGAGCGAGTTTTTTCATTGTATTAACCTCAATTTACGAGCTAGTTTAGGAAATTGCCTGTATCTTATTGGGCATATCGTGAAGAGATCGTGAAGAGATCGTGAAGAAATGTGATTTTTATGAAAATTTTAATTGTAGATGACAACCACAATGTCTCGGAGACGATTGCGGACTATCTTGAGCTTGAAGGCATGATTATCGATTGTGCGTATCATGGTGAGGCCGCACTGAAGCTAATCGAGGATAATCATTACGATGTAATCATCATGGATATCATGATGCCTAAGCTCGATGGCATTAGTACGGTACAGAAACTTCGACAAGATCAGCTCTGTGGAACGCCAATCCTCTTCCTAACCGCAAAAGATACGTTAGATGACAAAATCGCGGCATTTAAAGCGGGAGGCGATGACTATTTAATGAAGCCATTTGCGATGGAAGAGCTTAGTTTGCGTGTTCATGCTTTGGCTAATCGCGGTCCAAGGCAAGATATTGGCACGCTCAAGTTTGCGGACATTTGTTTAGATGCACGCACAGGCAAAGTGACGAGAAAAGACAAAGAAATTAAGCTGAGCCGAATTCAAACCAAGATTTTAAAGTTACTTCTCCAACGTGCTCCAGCATCGGTTTCGCGCACAGAAGTGATCGATAGTGTGTGGGGAGACGAACCACCCGGAAGTGATGCACTTCGTAGCCATATTTATGGTTTAAGAACCGCGTTAGACAAAGGTTTTGAAGAATCACGATTAGAGACTATTCATGGACAAGGTTACCGACTTAAAGCATAACGAATATCCAAGTATTTATCGCAAGATCCGTTGGGGTTTTGGGGTGATGACGCTTGTGATGTTTACTCTTTTTTGGTCGCTGATTTATGTGGCAGAAAACAAACTTGAAGTGCTGAGTTTACATCACTGGCTTGATACTGAAGCTGCGCTTTATAGTGAGAATTTCGAGAAACAGGGCTGGGATGCGCCATTGCCAAACGTATTGGAGTTCAACTCATATTGGAGTGAAGCACCGACACCGGATTGGTTGCTCTCTTTTACTTCGCCCGGTTTTTACGAATATCTGCTTGGTGAAGAAGACAAACACTTTGTCGTATTGAAACACCCCTCAGGGAAGGGGCTTATGTACATTGTGTTTCAAGATGACTCCGATGATTACCTCGACGAATACGAAAGCTCGCTGCATCAGTTTACGCTACTGCTCGGTGGCTTATTTTCATTTGTTATGGTCGGGTATGGCATTTATATGGTGCGAATATTGTCTCGACCACTAGCGCAAATCGAAGACAAAATCAGCCAAATGTCACCGGATCAACCCGCTTTCCAAGTTGAAACAAAGTTCAGCGAGACACGCCAGATAGAGCAAACTTTGCTGGATAATAAAAACGATATCGCGGGCTATTTCAAACGAGAACAAGAATTTAGTCGTTTTGCATCGCATGAGTTGAGAACGCCAATCATGGTGATCAAAGGCTCAACAGACATTCTAACGCGTATTCCAGAACAACCTCGAGTCGCGCAAAAAGCCATCGCGAGAATGCAGTCAGCTTGTGAAGACATGCGCGTACTGACAGAAGCGTTTCTCTTGCTCGGTAAAGAGAAAATAGAGCCTCAGCATTACGGAGAGCATCAGCTTCTTACTTGTCTACAAAAACAACTGGAAGAGCTGGCTCCTTTATTTGCAAAGCAAGATTCGAATTATTCTTTGCACGAACAACATAGTGGTGTCGTGAATGCACCAGAGAGTTTTGTGACCATTGTTATCAACAATCTGATTAAAAACGCCTTTAGCTATAGTGTGGGAGATATTGAGATTGAGTTGGATGGTCATGCTCTTAAGATCCTGAATCGTCACGATGGTAACGAGACGTACAACGCCGGCTACGGTTGTGGGCTTGTTATCGTACAACGCATATGTGAACGGATGGGATGGGCGTTAATACTGGACGATGATGGTGTTCGATTTAGTGCGAAAGTGGAATTCCGTTCCTAGCTTTGTGCGTCTAACCCACAGTCAAACAAGAAAAAACTGGAATTTGAATTAGACTGAAGTTAGTGACGCGGAAACTTGAGGAACCGTTATGCTTTCTTATCAGGTCAGCAGAAGTATTGAAATTAATAAGAATCAAAGCGAGATTATTGGCTATCTCAAGGATTTTAATAACTGGCCTGATTGGTCACCTTGGATCATTCTTGAACCAAGCTGCGAGCTGACATTCAGCGATAATCAAGGTCACGTTGGAGCTGGTTACCAATGGAATGGTCAGCGTATTGGGACTGGTGCCATTGTATTGGAAAGCACTCAAGAACATCGGTTAGATATGGAGCTTCATTTCTTTCGCCCAATCAAGAGTCACGGAAAGGTAACTCTAATTGTGACGCCGTCACAAGATGGTTGTTTAGTCGAATGGCAAATGCAATCACGCGTTCCTTGGTATCTGTTCTTTTTGAAAAGTATGTTTAAGTCGATGATAGAGATGGATTATCAACGTGGGCTACGCATGCTCAAAAGCAAACTTGAAACCGGACAAGTGCTCTCAGACTTGGTTGAAATTGGTAATCGAACCCAGCCTCAGGTTCATTACATCGGAATAAAAGGCGAGGCCAGCATTCCAGAATTAGGTCCGGTAATAGAAGAACAAGTTCACAAGTTAAAGCAGATAGTTGATGACAAGGGCTTATCTGTGAACGGCGAGTTATTTTGTTATTACCAGTCGATGGATATGCAGAAAGGTATGTTTGAGTTTATCACTTGCTTACCACTTGATAACGCGGTAAGTGCGCCAGAGGGGGCGGTTACTGGTACCATACCTGAGAGTGAAACATTTGTCGTCGAGCACCGTGGGGAATATCAGTTTTTGGGAAATGCATGGGCTTTAGCGATGAACTTGGTTCGCCAGAGTGGTATGAAAGCCAAAACCAGTCCATTAGGGATTGAGCGCTACTTAGATAACCCGCAAGAAACCACGCAGGATAAACTAAGAACCGAAGTTATTTTATTTAAGAAATGACAGGCGTTGCCGGACACGCTCCCCTAAATATCATGCTAGTTCCGTAGTAATCTACAAAAGAAAAAGAGGGTCTCTATACCCATCTATAAAAATGCCTCAGCAATCGCTGAGGCATGGTTTTATCAGCCAACTTCTCTTGCTAGAGAATTATTGTGCACGGTACTTACCGCTGTTTAGTTCAATTTTAGACGCTTTTACCCGGCTGTCTGCGTTTAGATAGTCGCTAATGCTCAGTAGATCTTGATCTTGAGATGCTTTTAACACCGCAGATTCTCCCTCTGCGAAGACAACTTCCAGCTTTAGCTCTTTGGCGACCGCTTTCGCTTCGTTAGGGTTGTTTACCGTGATGTAAACCAGTCCAGTGGCCTTGGATACATTGCTAAATGCATTCTTAAACACTTCATCACCGGCTTGAAGCTTTACTTCTTCGGATAGGCTCCTAGCTGTACCCGTTTGCACCTTGCGATAATCTTGGCCATTAATCTCAACCGCTTCTGAAGGCACGAACAGTTCAGGTGCGGGTTGTTGAGAGAGTTGTTGCTCAGCGTATGCGCTAGCCGTCATCATAGAAAGAGCCAGCATAGAAAATGATATGTATTTCATGTAATTGACTCCTTAGTGTCCAAAGATGCGCATCGACCAGTTCTTAATAACACCTGGCTGAGCGTTGTTTGCCATCGGAACGTCATAGATGGTTGAAGAGTTAAAATATGCAACGTAAGAAAAGACTTCGTCGCCATTCGTATCGATTGCTCGTAATGTCCATTCGCCTTTTGCATCTTCGCCATAGAACTGGTTAGACAACATTAGTTGGTCTTTGTAGCCAGTAATCGTTGGGTCAAGAGATTGACCAACAAGACCATTACGTGGTGTTTGCAAAACGGAACGAGTCCCTGATGGCGAAACGAGCTCGATAGCTAAGTCGGGCAGGCGAGAGTGGTCTAATGTCAATTTCACTTGAACGGATTCTACCTTCAGATCATCGGCAATGGCGATACTTGATGAACCGCCAGCCAAACTCGCATCGGGTACACTTACTTCTTTAGTATTGTTAACCCAAGGCGTAATAACTTGAGGCGGTAAAACACGATTCGTCATGCGAGCACGTTGCATTGCTTCATCCAAATCGACAGCTCCGAAGCCATAAAAAGTATGGAAATCTACGCCTGCAGCGTTTTTCTGCCAAGGAGAAATGGCCTCGTAGATAACCTGTTCACCTTTGTGGTTAGTAAATTCAAGTCGTACGCCTGGATGCGTTTTATCCGTTACTTTTGCTGTTTCCGCTAGTAAAGCACGTACATCACGAGCAGAAAGTGCATGATTCGTGGACATGATTGCCGCGATGGCACCGGACGTGTTTGGCGCAGCAGACGAGGTTCCGTTCATTGTACTGGTATAGTTACAGTTCGGGTCTAGCTCCGTTCCGCCGTGTAAGCCATTGATACCAAGTCCGTCGCTGGTATTTTGCCCTTCTTCACAACCCATCAAATCGGTGGTGACCATGGCAGGGAAGTCTTGCCCATATTCACCTGCTGGTGCGGCAACCCATACGTTAGATCCCACCGATGAGTAACTCGCTCGCGTGCCATCCGCACGTAGTGCACTGGTGATTAAATTAAAATAGTTGGCGTTGTCATAAGACTGATTGGAGTTGTGCATCGGCAAGCCTTGGTTGTCTCCACCAGCAAAGAAGTTACTTGGTAATACGAAGAATCTTCCCGCATTGAAATAGCGATAACCATTGCCGGCCGACTTAACAAATACAGCACCGCGTCCCCATGAGTTACTCTCACTGACATTTTTTATCACGTCCATTTCAAGTTTAAGTTGAGGATCGCTTTCATCAAAAGTTATTGGGTTGATCGGGCTGAAACCATAGCTTTGGTTAAATACACGAACATCGCGTGTGGCTGGGTCCATGCCGTGAGAGATTAGCCAGCCTTCTAATGTCTGGTTGGCTAACCAGTTAAAACCAATAAGAGAAGAGTGAGAAGCAACACCGCGTCCACCTTCACCATTGTTGCCGACTGCGCTGATCAAACCGGCTACAGCAGTGCCGTGACCATTGGTATCAACCGGATAACTTAATGGGAAAGAAGAGTCTTCGACGAAGTTTCTGCTACCTGTAACTATATTACCTGCAAGATCTGGGTGATCGATCTGCACTCCAGAATCAATGACCGCGACTTTTACACCGATACCCGCAATACCCATTGCTTGAGTGAGCTTGGTGTTTAGGTCGTTCCCAGCAACAGCTGGGTTAGCTGCAAAAGCAGTTTGCCCTGTGTTGTCTAAGTGCCATTGTTCAGAATAGAGTGGATCAAACGCCGAGACGGCAGGTGCAATGCCTACTGCCAACATAGCAGCAAATAGGCGGTTAATGCGTATTTCCATTTTTGACCTCATGTCTTTGTTTGGAATTTTTTAGCTCCTGTTTCATATTCCTCTAACAGGAATAAACAAAGCTAACGACAAAGAATAAGGACGAAAACCATTTACAACTTGTTTACATCAAAAGTTCGACGAACAACATGAGTCAGTGTTAATTCACTGAAATTATAGGGTTTTTTAATGTCGAATAGCGCACGCATGAAAAGTGAAAAGCAGAAAATACGGTCGTACTGTCTGCTTTGAGAGGAAGGATTATTTAGTTGAAGCGGGTTGAATTGTCGCCATTGGTTTCTTCGGTTTGGCCTTTTCTTTGGGTAACACGTTATCAATCCACTTTTTGATGTATAGCTTATTGAACTCACTATCACACCACTTCTTGTTTAAACCACGTCGGTTAAACTCAGCGCCAATCGCAACTTTGGTTTGGTTGGTTGCACGGTTGTAGTAGAGGGTCTCGCACAACTGAGTGTTACTCATTTGTTGGGCATATACGTTAACACTGCTGCTGCGCATTCCCAGTTGAGAGGCTTGATGGTTACTACACGCAGTGAGAAGTGCAGGCGCAAAAATAGCGATGGTTAGGATTTTTTTCATTTTGCTCTTATGACGTCGGGTGAATAACGAAGCGATTTCTTCCTGCTTGCTTTGCGTCATACAAAGCTTGATCTGCGAAGAAAAACCATTGATCCCATTCTTGTTGAATAGTTTTTACGGACAGTCTGTCGACAGCCCCGAGAGAAATTGTCGCGTTTAATGACTTAGAGTCAACCACTAGTGGCGTGTTTTCCACGATATATCTCAATCGATCCAAGAATTTAGCGCAATCTTCAGTTCTGTTTACTTCAAATAATAAGACAAACTCCTCTCCACCCCAACGGATGAGTAGGTCCCCAGAGCGAGTCGATTCATTAAATAACCTGGCAATATGAATTAACATCTTGTCGCCAATATCATGCCCATATTCATCGTTAAACGTTTTAAAATGATCGATATCTAATACGGCTAAGGCAAACGTTCTATCTGGGCTTCTACGAGCCATTTTATCCAGCCAAATGGGAAGGTAGCGACGGTTGTGCAATTGAGTTAATGGATCGGTAGTATTTTCTTGAGTGAGTGCCTTATTAATACGCCTAACGCGCAGTACGTAACGAAAGCCAACGACACCAATCGCTGCGATAGCGATAAAGTAGAACATTTCTCTATAGCGTTGTGAGCGCAGCTCTGAGGCTTGCAACGCATTTTTCGTTTCTAGTAGCTTGAGTTCTTTCTGAGCTAACTTAGCTTCGAGGTCAAACTTAATGTTAATCATCTCTTCGCCGTGAATATGATGAGAAAATTCAGCTTCTAGCTCTCTTAATTGAGTTAAGTAACGAAAAGCCGCTTCAAAATTATTAAGGGTTTGATTCGCGTTTACTAGGACCGACAGCATATCAATGCGCTGTCGTATTTCTAGCTCATCGGTTGATTTAGTTTGCTCAAGTACGTTGATAGCTGTCGAAATAGCTTTATCGTATTGTTCATCTGCGAGGTATGCTTCTGCATATGCTTCATAACAAGGCATTTTCTTCGCCTCTACGTTTCCCGTGATAGGGAGAGCTACGCAACGTTGTGCAACCATCAACGCTTCATCAATTTTCCCTATCGAACTTAACATTTGTGAGAAGCTGGATAATGAATAGTGTTTGATGACGTCTGACCCCGTTTGCATTGAGAGTCGGATTGCTTCATTAAAATAGTATTCTGCCTTTTCGCTATCTCCACTGCTTAAGTGAACAATACTTAAGTTTGCGTAGATAACCCCAATGAAAAGGCTGTTGTCATATTGATATTTGCTGTTTAAATAGGTATCGAGTGCTTGCGTAAGGTAGCTACTGGCGCGAGCCCAATCGGATGCATCGATATAGACGGTACCGATGTTATTCAGCGTCATGGCAACTTGCATTTCAAATACGGTTCTCTCTAACAACTCATAGGCGGTTCGGTAATACTTGAGTCCGCTACGTAGTTGATTCCGTGAAACCTCTAAGTTCCCTAGCCAGCGATATGCTCTTCCTTCTAGCGCTAAGTAGCCGAGATCGCGGGCTTCAGCGATGATGTCATGGAGTACAAGTTCTGCATTCCAATTATCGTCTAGTTCAATCATGGTTACCGCTTTATTAAGCTGTGCTTCAGCGACTACCCATGGTAAATGATGCTCTGTCCCAAACTCAATTAAATCAGGCATATCTTTGGGCAGCGGAACGCCTTCGTAGCGCTTTAGGTAAAGGCGCGCAAAGTAATAAAGGGCAAGAGATTCCGCTGACGCATTCTGTGGCGCAACTAATTCATCTTCTTCAATTGAGCGCGGCTTACCCATTGAACGAAAATAGAGATTGAGCATGGAGCTGCTTTGAGGAGAAATGTGTTCTTCCAGGTAGCTCTGTTTTTCTGTGTTGGCAAGTACATGGGTTGGATGGAAGAAGAATCCAAGTACTGAGAACAGCGCGCAAGTTAG
Organism: Vibrio sp. JZG120; assembly: GCF_053890955.1. Lineage (NCBI taxonomy): Bacteria > Pseudomonadati > Pseudomonadota > Gammaproteobacteria > Vibrionales > Vibrionaceae > Vibrio > Vibrio sp. JZG120. The sequence continues at coordinate 984,329 of NZ_JBSRRK010000001.1, read as the reverse complement.
CGTTTTAATCGGAAAGTGCATGAGCTTATTAATAAAATGTGATCTCGTTTAACCCTAATACTAGGTAAGTCTATCACTTCTTATTGGCTAAGTGCGGATGGATTCCGAGTTACAAACGGCTTGTGAAGAAAGTTTTGCGAAAGGTGAGGCTAATATTATGATTTATAATGATAAATCTGTTCAAAAGTGGAAAGATTGATTTAACGACAAGATAAACAGTGCGACGAATCTAGTGTGTCGAACATTGTTAGTGGTGTAAATTTCATCATTTAGTCGGTGCGATTCGCATCTCGAAAGATGGCTGGTTCGCTAAAAAATTATCTTTCTGTCATAAATATTTAATGTTTGTATGGGTTGTTAAAAAACTCGATATTAGACATAGTGTTATTAAGCCAATAAAAAATGGCTTTTATAATAAACAGGAGATTAACTATGCATAATGAAATGATTCAACCTTCACACTTCGGTATTATTGGCCGCACTTGTATCGCTTCAGTACTTATGATTGCGGGCGTTTTTGCTCTTATCTAAGAGTCAATGGTAACGATGGTTACCCGCTTAAAAGTAAGAAAATTCAGGGAATCACCTTAATCTCGTATAAGGTATTCCCCTGAAAATCCAACCTAATAACTACTTTTTAGCTGAAGAAGCTAAAAACCAATGCACTTACCGCTACAATGCCCGCAGTTAAAACAAAGTAAGTTGAGCCATTCCCACGATATTGTTTCAATGCATCGATTTTGTATACCGCTAACATTGGCATAATAAATAAGATCATCGCGATAACAGGCCCTGACAACGCTTCCATCATACCAAGAATGCTTGGGTTCATGATTGCTGCTGCCCAGATTGAAAAGAAAAGTACTGCAACGCTGATACGATCAACTCGCTTTTCAGACAGTTTAGAGTGTTTAGTAATTAAACCATTTAAGCTTTCGCGTGCACCTAAAAAGTGCCCAAGAAAAGAGGAAGTGATAGCAACAAAAGCCACCAAAGGACCAAGCGTTGCGATAAATGGGTTGTCTGTTGCATTGGCTAAATAAGACAGCACCGACACGTTTTGTTCTTTAGCTTGAGCCAATTGCTCTGGTGACAGTGCTAATACACACGAAAAGACAAAAATAAGCACAAACGCAATTAACATGATGCTAGTGCGTCGAAGAATTACTTCGGATTTCGCATCCGCTTGATCGCCATAATGGCGACGTTGCACATTTGCAAAGCTTGAAATCGCAGCCGCGTGACTAAACGAGAAAATAACCACAGGAACCGCTAACCACATAGTGCTAGCAAAAGCAGACGCTTCAGGGGCGTCCATGACTGGCATGGTCCAGTTTGGTATCAAGTAAAATGAAAGAAAGGCAAGAATAGCCACTAATGGGTAAACCATAATGGCAAAAGCCCGTAGCATGACTTTTTCGCCCGCCATCATAATGGCAATTAATGCAAACACTAGTGCACCTGAAAGCAGAGGGCGAGGCAAAGAAGCCATATCAGCTTGGTTAACCATAAAACTGTCTACGGTATTGGTAATACCGACGCCGTAAATTAACAGGATCGGGAAGATCGAAAGAAAATACAGCAGTGAAATAGAGCGACCCGCTTTTGCGCCAAAGTGCTCTTCCACTACATCAGTAAAGTCTGCATTTTTGATCTTAGAAGACAGTACAAAGCGAGCTAAACCACGGTGGGCAAGATAAGTCATTGGGAAAGCAAGCACAGCCATTGCGACTAACGGCCAAAACCCGCCAATACCAAGGTTGATCGGCAGAAATAGAATGCCTGCACCAACGGCTGTTCCAAACAGACTAAGGACCCAATGTGTATCGTGTTTTGACCAAGATGTTGTTGTGTTTAATTCACTGGAATTTAACGCATTTCGAGATTCTTTCACTTAAAACTCGCTTTTATAAAAATAATAATGCGGAGAATGGTATAGGTTTTGGTGTTTGTTATCACATCGGAAGTGTGGTGAATCATGCTGAATATAAGGGGTGGTTGTAACTTATCAAACTATGAATTTTTTTAAAAACTAGAATTTTAATCTAAAATTTAAGTAATAAATTGGTGTTATATTTCAAATTTTTACTAATGGGTGGTTTTTGATTTTGTGGTTAAAACTTAATCATGGATGTATATGCTAAAGAAGCTTGCTCTTACTTAATGTCCCATGGTGCATATTGGAGAGTTAGCAAGTGTCAGGTCTATGAGTCCTGCATTTAGATGAGTTTTAGGTATATACTGCCGCCACAAATGTTAAAGGAGGAATTATTGAATGGACATTCTGTCTGCACATAAAGACGACTTATTGGCTGTGTATACGCTTGAAAATACTTTATTTGGAGAACATGCCTATCCTCAATTTTTCTTTCGGCAAGCTTTTGATTGTTGGGGGGAAAGCTTACTAGTGGCGAAAGAGGGGGAGCAAGTCGCAGGGTATATTTTGCTGACGACAAGCACAAATGCACAGCAATATTGGATCATGTCACTGGCTGTCGATACTCAACATCGTGGTAAGGGTATTGCGCGTTCTCTGATTGAAAGTGCCATCGCGCCGTTGAAGTTGGGCTCAAGTGTGAAGTTGACGGTCGATCCGAATAATCAGCCTGCATTGTCTTTGTACCTGTCCCTTGGCTTCAAAGTCTTAAAAGAAGAAGCGCATTATTTCGGTGACGAAGAGTCTAGATTGGTCATGGAATTAGTAAAGTAACCCTGCACGATAATGAACGAAACTTGCACTCAATCAGTGCGCGGTATTACTTTGCAATAGTTGTTTACATTCTAACGTTTTGTAAATTAAAGATTTTCAATCTTGGCACCTCGTTTGCTTTGAGATAAATGTTCATCGTTAACTCGATGCGCCGCTCTCTATAGTAGGCGAGAGCGGGATAGGGTATTACTTTTGAAAATGTACTAACAGCGTTAAAGGCATTGCTGCCTCTCTCGATTCGGGAGAGGCTTTTTTTTGCCTGTAATTTAGGATTAGTCGCGCAGGAGGCGTTATGTCACAAGGGTGTAGAAAGACAACTTGTCCGTATTGCGGAGTAGGCTGCGGAATTGAAATCAGCAATAACAAGATTATTGGAGATGCGCTTCATCCGGCCAATTCCGGTTCACTGTGTGTAAAGGGTGTCGCATTAGCAGAAAGCTTAAAAATGCCTTCAAGGTTGCTCTACCCCAAGCTAAGGGAAAAAGAAGTGTCATGGCAGTCGGTCACAGACTTAATTGCACAAGAGATCCATCAAGCGAAAGCGGAGTTTGGACCAGATTCTGTCGCGATGTATGTTTCAGGGCAGTTGCTTACTGAAGATTACTACGTCGCGAACAAACTCATGAAAGGTTACGTGGGTAGCGCGAACATCGATACCAATTCCCGTTTGTGTATGTCTTCGGCGGTTGCGGCTCATGTACGAGCATTTGGCGAAGATGTGGTTCCTGTTAATTACGACGACATTGATAATACCGAGTTGTTAGTCATCTGCGGTGCGAATACTGCTTGGACGCATCCTGTTTTATTTCGACGTATTCAACAAGCGAGAGAGAACAACCCTAATCTCAAACTGGTGGTCATTGACCCTCGTGAAACGGTCACAGCACAACAAGCGGATTTGCATTTACCGATTAAAAACGATGGTGATGTGTCACTTTTTAATGGGCTGATCAAGTTTCTTATCGAGCAGCAATGTATTGATTCTGAATACATAAATTCCCATACCGACGGGTTTGATGCGCTTGCAGAAGAAGTTTCTGATTTGCGTTACGATGTCACTAATTTAACGTCTTCCATTGGTATTTCAGAAGAAAAACTCACGACATTCTTCCAATGGTTTGCACAAAGCCCAAGCGCAATCACGCTGTTTTGCCAAGGGGTTAACCAAGCCGAAAATGGTGTTGATAAAGGCAATGCCATTATTAATGCACATTTGGCGTCAGGTAAAATTGCCAAGTCAGGTTGTGGGCCGTTTTCTATTACAGGTCAGCCGAATGCGATGGGTGGGCGAGAAGTCGGTGGTTTGGCAAACCAACTAGCGGTTCATCGCGCTTTTGACGCAGATTCTATCAAGCAAGTGCAGGCGTTTTGGGATTCACCAGAAATTGCCACTCAGCCCGGTTTAAAAGCCGTTGAACTGTTTGAGGCGGTAGAACGTGGGGAGATTAAAGTTCTGTGGATCATGGCAACCAATCCCGTGGTTTCTTTGCCTGATAATCAGATGGTTAAGCGCGCGTTAGAGGCTTGTCCTTTTGTGATTGTGTCTGATATTACTGCGGAGTCGGACGTTGCTAAATATGCAGATGTTCTACTGCCAGCAGCTGGTTGGGGTGAAAAGCAAGGGATGGTGACTAACTCTGAACGTAGAATGTCTCGTCAACGTCAGTTTCAAGTACCACCTGGTGAAGCAAAACCAGATTGGTGGGCGATAAGCCAAGTCGGGCAAGCTTTGTGTGAACTAGAGAAGGCCCAGAATGGTTTTGCATTTACCTCAGAACATGCGGTATTCAGGGAATATGCGGCGATGACAGGTATGAATGCAGATTCGCCATTGAAGCTCGACCTGTCTCAACACGCGAACTTAACCGAGCAAGAATACGAAGAGTGGGTGCCGACACAATGGGGAGGAGAGCGCCCTTTTGCTGATGGAATCTATTCACACCCAGATGGTAAAGCGCGTTTTGTCGTGACCAGTGAATTGCCTCAACGCTTAGAGAGAGCAAAAGGCTGGTGGCTCAATACGGGTAGACAACGCGACCAATGGCATACCATGACGCGTACAGGGCATATCGCACACCTTGCCGCCTCTGAGTTAGAGCCAACCGTGTACATGAACACACTCTCCGCCACTCAAAATCGCTTAAAAGCCGGACAGCTCATCAAGCTGTTCCAGCCTACTTCAAACACTGGTATTTATGCCAAAGTTGCCATTGATGAAGGTTTGGGGTTTCAGGAGCTGTTTATGTCAATGCACTGGGCTGGTCGATATGGAGGTGAAAGCAGTGTTAACGTGATAGTAAACAGCGTAAAAGACCCTATTTCTGGGCAGCCTGCGTTTAAGTCGTCTTATGTTGAAGTGCAAGACGCGGCGGTAAAAACCTACGGTATGTTTATCGGTACACAGTTTGATTCTGGCAAGTTTCTCTACAGCGCATTTCAAGCAGAAAGTAATTTGGGCATCTGGCGCTTTGCACACGATAAACGACCAAAAAAGCAGAGTTTTTGTCGAACGGAAAAGAGTCGCAGGATTACGATAGATATTGCCCTAGGTTGGCTAGCGGTGGATTACGACCTTGTTGGAGACGTTCGTATCATTCGTTCTGTTTTGGTGGTGTCTAGTGAACCGATTCAAACCGACTACACCAACTTTACCGGCTTGATTGGTAAGCCGATGGAGCTATCGCAACTGCTTACCATCACTCAATCGCAAAGCAGTGCCAAACTGGTCTGTAGTTGTTTCCGTGTCACCGATAAACAAATACATGACGCGATGGAGAAACAAGACTGCACTTCACTGACCCAACTTCAAAACAAACTCAAATGCGGTACCAACTGTGGCTCATGCGTCTCTCAAATCAAACAAATGGTCGACAGCCATCAGCATCAAAAGGGCAAACAGCAAGCGAGCCAGCAAAGTCTGGCGATGCAAATAAAGTAAATCATAAAGAGGATAAGCACATGGAAGCGCCTTATCAAAAGTCTTGGTTTAAGAAAGGACAAGCGAGTCAGAATCAAGAACGCTCGTCTCGCTTTTCTAAGCATGACCAAGCAAGCAAACTGAACCAACTTTTAGAAAATCACTCCGCAGATCTAGATGCGAACCACAAAGGTTTTGTCTCGATTGTCGGAGCAGGACCGCACGATCCAGACTTGTTAACTGTGAAGGCAGTGAAAGCGATTATGTCGGCAGAGGTACTGTTGTACGACCGTCTGGTTAACAAAGATATTTTGGAGTTGACTTCGCCACAAGCCGATTGGATTTACGTGGGCAAACGATGCGGACAACCTAGTATTGGTCAGGAGGAAATCTGTGATTTGATGGTGTTGCTCGCTCAGCAAGGAAAGCGAGTTGTGCGCTTAAAAGGGGGAGATCCTTTTGTATTTGGTCGTGGAGGCGAAGAGGCGTTAGCGCTCGTCAAGCACTCTATCGCTTACGAAGTCATCCCCGGTATTACTGCTGCGATTGGATGTTCAGCAAACAGCTTGATTCCGCTGACTCATCGTGGCGTTGCTCGCAGCGTTACCTTTGTCACAGGGCAAGTGGTAACAGGCGCATTTGAAGCGTGGAGCCAACTGATGCAAAGCGGACAAACATTGGTGTTCTACATGGGATTAGAAAAATCGGCAGACATACAAATCGGTTTAGTCGGCGCTGGTTTGAACCAAGATTTCCCTGTTGCGGTCGTCACTCATGGTTGCAGCCCTCAGCAACAAGTTCATGTTACCCAACTCAATCAGCTCAATGAGTTATCGATTACACTTAAAGGCATCAGCCCAGCATTGATTGTGATGGGAGAAGTTGTCAAACTGCGCGAACAACTAATAGAAACCGTACAGTCAGTGACGGAATACGAGGGAATATGAGCAGCATTTTGGAGTGTATCAGAACAGTCGGTCGTGGCGAACGTGGTAGAAAACCACTGAACTTTGACCAAGCGTTTCGAGTTATGGATGAATACCTAAACGGAGAGTGCGATGATGATCAAATGGCAATGCTGCTGATGCTGATCCGCGTACAAAACGAGACTCAACAAGAAATCGCTGGCTTTGTGAAAGCATTCCAATCCCGCATGCCTGCTATTGGGGCAGACATCGACTGGCCATGTTACGCAGGCAAACGTGAAGCGGCAGGTCAGCCTTGGCACCTGTTGGCAGCGAAGATCCTTGCCGATAATGGTCATAAAGTGCTGATGCATGGTTATCACGACCGTCAATCTGGACGTTTACACGCCGAAGATTACCTCGACAAGTTTGCTATCGAGAAAGCGGAATCAGCAGAAGACGCAAAGCGTGTGTTAGAAACACAAAACATCGTTTATCTACCGCTGAGTGCGTTTGCTCCACAAGCAGAAACCATGATCGGTTGGAAGAATCGTTATGGGCTTAGAACGCCGATTAATACCGTGGTTCGTGCATTGAATCCGGGGCAGGCGACGGTTGGTATTCGTGGTAGCTTCCATCCTGGATTCCAACAACTTCATGCTGAAGTTGAATATGAAATCGGTCAAACCGCTCACGCCGTTGTGTCATTCAAAGGACAATCGGGTGAGTCAGAATACAACCCGAAAGTAAGTCAAACTGTTTGGCTAAGCCAAACAAGCGGCGTGACATCGCACTACTGGACGGAGCAAATGCTGTCTGAGGTGCCAATGCCTACGAACTGTCCGTTTGGGACGTCAGAAGATGACATGAATCAAATGGCGAATACGGTTTTGGCAACGATGACAGTTGTGCTCTTTGCTCAAGTGCACGATAGGGAACGGGCCTTTGAACGTGCGTTTGCTTATTGGGAAAACTATTGTTGTGGCAGTTAATCCTGTGACGAGCTAACCGCGAAACGTTGTTGGATCGGAATCCTTTATCTATTGTTTGTGTAAGCTTGTCAGTGATGTATTTATCACTTGAAGTGTCTCACAGCTGGTTGGGGCAAACATCAGTGAGGCCTGATGAGTTTACTTTTCGATAAGAAATGAGGACAAGGATAATGGTTCTAAAGCACTCAAATTCTAACAACAAGGCGTCACATCCCATTCCACAAGAAGCTTTCGATTGGTATGACGAATACGCACATGGCAAAATCTCTCGCCGAGAGTTTCTCAACCGTCTTGGTGGCCTCGCTGTTTTAGGTTTTAGTATGACGGCCCTGGTTGATGCTCTGACTCCAAACTATGCACTCGCAGAGCAAGTTTCCTTTAATGATCCTGAGATCAAAGCAACCTATGAAACCTTTGCCTCGCCCAATGGACATGGGGAAGGTAGCGGCTATTTGGTTGTGCCACAAAAGAAGACCTTAAAATCGCCGACAGTGTTGGTGATTCATGAAAATCGAGGTCTAAACCCATACATCAAAGATGTCGCCAGGCGACTCGCGAAAGATGGCTTTATTGCTTTTGCTCCTGACGCGCTTTATCCACTCGGTGGCTATCCGGGGAACGACGATGAAGGTCGCGCCATGCAGAAAGAGATGGACAGAGCCAAGATCGAACAAGATTTTATTGCTGCTGCTAATTTCATTAAACACTACGAGGGTGGGAACGGTAAATTGGGCGCAGTTGGGTTCTGCTTCGGTGGATACATCGTCAATATGCTTGCAGCGGTAATGCCAGAAGAGCTGGATGCAGGTGTGCCTTTCTACGGAACACCAGCGGCGCAAGAGATTCAAAAGCAGGTCAAAGGGCCGTTGATGATTCACTTCGCAGGGCTCGATAAGCGCGTCAACGACACATGGCCTGCCTATGAGCAGCAATTAATCGCGAACGATGCGCAATATCAGGCGTTAATGTATGAAAACGTCAATCATGGCTTCCACAACGACTCAACGGCACGCTACGCACCAGAAGAAGCGGCGCTCGCGTGGGAACGCACACTAGGCTTCTTCAAAGAACATCTTACCTCTAGTTAAAATGCTTCAACTTTAATTGGCACAGTCCTTGTTATGTCTCTCTTAGTGAGTGAGATATAAACAAGGAATGTGCATGACTCGATCAACGTCAAAAACACCCATCATAGTGTGCTGTGATAGCCTTCAAGAGCAGGCTCGACTGTCCGGCTTGTTGAGCAAAGATTACGACAACATCGTTGGCTGCCAATTGGCACAGCTAGAAACTTTGATGCAGCGAGAACCATCGGCACGCGTTGTTGTTGGATGGCAGCAGCCGACGGCGGAACTGCGTTTAATTGTGGATTTCTGCCGCAGAAAATCGGCACCACTTCTTATCGTCTTAAAGCAGTTATCATCGAATGACATCAATCGGTTATCAGAAAAAATGGACTATGTTCTCATGCCGAACGATAGCGAGTTTGCACTTCAACCCTGGATTGAACATGCGACATTAGTGAGAGCGAAATTTGAAAGTATGCAATCGGAAATTGAATCGCTGACCCATAAGATTGAAGAGCGCAAGCTGGTGGAAAAAGCCAAAGGTCTGCTGATGAAGATGCACAGTGTTGATGAAGATCAGGCTTATAAAGCGCTTAGAAATTCAGCCATGCAATCGAGCCAAACGCTCTCACAAGTGGCGAAGAATCTGATTACGGCATTGCAGTTAATGGATTAACTTCTCTACTACTTTGGGGTTATGGCAGAAATTCTACCGTGGTGCGTGTTGCACTAACAGCAAGCAAAAACAGTTGCTTGGTTACGAGGGTAGGCTCTAATGTGCTGTATTTAAAGTAGAAAATAAGTTGGCACAGTACTTGGATTAGTTAAAACGGGTTTATTGTTGAATCGCTTATCTCAATTATCAACGGCGGTAATTGTAGACTTAGCAACGGCGCTACTGCTCTTCGGAGTAGTGGCGCTTTTTTTATGGGAGCAAACCAATGAAATGGAGTTCGATGCTGAAAGTGTCAGCAATTTCGTTATCGGTATTCACCGCGGTCAGCGTAAAGGCAGAGTTGGGTGAGCCAGAAATTGAAGACCTGAAGTTTGGTTTTATTAAGTTAACCGATATGGCACCGCTGGCGGTTGCTTATGAGAAAGGCTTTTTTGAAGACGAAGGCTTGTATGTAACTTTAGAGGCGCAAGCAAACTGGAAGGTGCTTTTAGACCGAGTTATCGATGGTGAGCTTGCTGGTGCGCACATGCTTGCTGGTCAGCCATTGGGCGCAACGATTGGTGTCGGCACAAAAGCGGAAGTGATTACCGCGTTCAGTATGGATTTGAACGGCAACGCAATCACGGTTTCCAAGGATACTTGGGAGCAGATGAAGCAATACATTCCAAAACAACCAGATGGCAAACCTGTTCACCCAATCAAAGCGGATGCCTTAAAACCAGTTGTGGACAGCTATCTGGATAAAGGTAAACCGTTCAACATGGGTATGGTGTTCCCTGTATCGACGCACAACTATGAGTTGCGATACTGGTTAGCGGCAGGTGGGATTCATCCAGGCTTTTATGCTCCAGAATCCGGTGACAACAGTGGCCAGTTGGATGCTGACGTTCTTTTGAGTGTTACACCGCCACCACAAATGCCAGCGACAATGGAAGCGGGCACGATCAAAGGGTACTGCGTAGGCGAACCATGGAACCAACAAGCCGTATTCAAAGGCATTGGTACGCCCGTCGTGACCGACTACGAAATCTGGAAGAACAACCCAGAGAAAGTATTTGGTGTTTCCAAAGCTTGGGCTGAGAAGTATCCAAACACGCACATTCGCGTAGTGAAAGCCTTGATTCGAGCTGCACATTGGTTGGATGAAAACGACAATGCCAACCGCCAAGAAGCAGTGAAGATGCTATCAAAAAGCGAGTATGTGGGAGCCGATGCCGAAGTTATCGCTAACTCAATGACCGGCACATTTGAATACGAGAAAGGTGATAAACGCGACGTGCCAGACTTCAACGTGTTCTTCCGTCATAACGCCACTTATCCGTATTACAGCGATGCGATTTGGTACCTGACCCAAATGCGTCGCTGGGGACAGATCTCAAGCGAGAAATCCGATGATTGGTACATGGATGTGGCAAAAGAGGTTTACCGTCCAGATATCTACCAACAAGCGGCTCAAGCGCTAATTGAAGATGGTGTGTTGAGCAAAAAAGACTTCCCAGATTTCAGTGCTGAAGATGGTTTCCGTGCGCCACAAACACACTTTATCGACAACATCGTTTATGACGGTCGCGAGCCAAATAAATATCTAGAGAAGTTCTCTATCGGGCTTAAAGGAAAAGACAAGGTTTAACCATAACGATAAACGCCACAGGCGAGGAGATTCGCTTGTGGCAACAAGGATGTAAATTTCTTAGGAGTGAGTATGTCTAGTAATGTCATTTCCCTATTTCCTGCTAAGCAGGTAGTGAACCGAAGTCGGTTGGTGCTTTTGCCCGTCATTGGCTTGCTGATCTTTTTGGCAATGTGGCACTTAGCAGCGAGAGAAGTGCAAACCTCATTAGGTACGCTACCGGGACCTGTGCAAACTTTTCAGCAGTTCAGCAACCTTGTCGATGACCATTGGCAAGAGCGAGAAAAGGAACAAGCGTTTATCGAGCGTCAGGAAAAGCGCAATGCTGCGAAGTTAGCCAAGAATCCGGACGCCGAAGTGAAGATTCGTCCTTACACAGGTAAGCCTACGTTCTTCGACCAAATTGTGACGAGCTTAGTGACTGTGACAGCGGGCTTTTTGCTGGCGACGGTTATCGCGATTCCACTTGGCATCGTGCTTGGTCTTAATCAAGGGCTGTATCAAGCCTTTAACCCAATCATTCAACTGCTCAAGCCCGTATCACCTTTAGCTTGGCTACCCATCGTTACCATGGTGGTGAGTGCCACTTATGTGAGTGATGACCCGATGTTTGCTAAGTCGTTCATTAACTCTCTGATCACAGTGGCGCTGTGTAGCTTATGGCCGACGCTGATTAACACTGCTGTGGGTGTAACAAGCGTTGATAAAGACTTAATCAACGTGAGCAAAGTGCTCCAACTTTCGTGGTGGCAGCACATACGCACCATCGTTTTACCTTCTGCCATTCCAATGATCTTCACAGGTTTACGTCTCTCTTTAGGTATCGCTTGGATGGTATTGATTGCGGCAGAGATGCTCGCGCAGAACCCAGGGTTAGGCAAGTTCGTTTGGGATGAGTTCCAGAACGGCAGTTCAGCATCATTGGGGCGCATCATGGTGGCAGTCATCACCATTGGTTTTATCGGTTTGATGCTCGATAGAGGCATGCTGCAACTTCAAAAGTGGCTGTCTTGGAATAAACAACAAGCGTTGAGATAAGGGAAACGATCATGGAAAAAGCATTATTAGATCTAACGCGTTTAGGGATGCGATTCCCAACGCCAGATAGCGAGTTCATCGCGCTTAAGAACGTCGATTTACAAATCAATAAAGGTGAGTTTGTATCGCTGATTGGTCACTCTGGTTGCGGTAAATCAACGGTATTGAACTTAGTCGCAGGGCTACACATGCCAACAGACGGTGGCGTGATCGTCGATGGACGAGAAGTAGCTGGACCGGGACCAGACCGCGCAGTGGTGTTCCAAAACCATTCATTATTGCCTTGGCTCACCGTGTATCAAAACGTTGAGCTCGCAGTAAAACAAATTGCCGGCAAAAAGGGCAAAGCGTGGATTCAGGAACAAGTGAATAACTACTTGGAGTTGATTCAAATGCAGCATGCCGCGCACAAAAAGCCGGATGAAATATCGGGTGGTATGAAACAGCGAGTCGGCATCGCCAGAGCACTGGCACTTCAACCAAAGGTTTTGCTGATGGATGAACCATTTGGCGCGTTGGATGCGTTAACACGTGCGCACTTACAGGATGCATTGATGAAGATCCAAGCCGAGCTAAACAACACCGTCATCATGATTACCCATGACGTGGATGAAGCGGTGTTGCTATCCGACAAAATCGTGATGATGACTAACGGACCGGCAGCAACCATTGGAGAAGTGTTAGAAGTGAATCTACCGCGCCCTCGTGAGCGTGTGGCACTGGCGGATGATGTGCAGTATCAGAAGTGTCGACAAGCGGTGCTGAAGTTCCTTTACGAGAAGCAATCCAAAGTCGAGATTCCTGCTTCGAAAGAAGACAAGCCCAAAACCGCAGCGCAAACGGCATAAGGAGGCAGCGATGAACAGTCCTTTAACGATTCCAGTAAAGAACGCATTGAGCCACATCGTTGTGGTAGGCAACGGTATGGTCGGGCAACACCTCGTCGAGCAATTAGTGCAGAAAAACGCGCATTTGGAGCACCGAATTACCGTTATTGGTGCGGAGCGTTTTATCGCGTATGACCGTGTACAACTCTCTTCTTTATTTGCGGGTAAGTCCCATGATGATTTGATGCTGAGTAACCAAGAATGGTACGACATGCATGGCATCCAACTCGTACTTGGCAGCCAAGTAACAGGCATCGACAGAGAGCAAAAGCGTATTCTGCTTGATGGTGAAGATGTGCTGGGTTACGACCAACTTGTGCTCGCGACCGGTTCCTACCCATTTGTGCCGCCAATTGAAGGTAAAGATCGCGACAACGTGTTTGTCTACCGTACGCTTGATGATCTTTCACAAATCAAAAAAGCATGTGAAGGCGCAAAAACAGGCGCAGTAATTGGCGGTGGCTTATTGGGTTTAGAGGCGGCAAATGCACTCAAACTATTGGGGCTAGAAACTCACGTTATTGAATTTGCTCCCCGCCTGATGCCCGTGCAGTTAGATGATGGTGCTGGCTTGGTGCTAAAAGAGAAGATTGAAGCGCTAGGGCTAACCGTGCATACCTCAACGGGGACGGAGCGAATCTGCGGTGGTGAAACGGCTAAGCATCGTATGGTGTTTAAAGACAAAGATCCTCTCGAAGTGGATGTGATTGTCTTTTCCGCAGGGATTCGCCCTCAAGATGAGTTGGCAAGACTGGCAGAGCTAGAAGTAGGCGAGCGAGGCGGCATTGTGATCAACAACCAATGCCAAACCAGCGATGAGAATATTTACGCGATTGGCGAATGTGCTCTTTGGGAGCAGAAGATCTTTGGTTTAGTCGCACCCGGTTACACCATGGCGAGAACCACTGCCGATGTCTTGACTGGGATGCCAAGCGAAGGTTTTAAAGGTGCAGACATGAGTACCAAACTCAAGCTGCTTGGGGTGGATGTGGCGTCTATCGGCGATGCACAAATGCAAACCGAAGGCGCACAAGAAATGGTCTTGCAAGATGCGGTCGCAGGCATCTACAAAAAGCTGGTAGTTGATGCGAGTGGTACCCAATTACTTGGTGCGATTCTCGTCGGTGACAACAGCGACTACGATGCGCTCCTACAGTGTTATTTGAACAAAACGGTCCTGCCAGACCACGCGGCGAACCTGCTGTTTGATACCGGAATGCTTGATGGAGAGATGCCAGACAGCGCCATTATCTGTTCTTGTCACAACGTCACAAAAGGTGACTTAGTTGCCGAGATACAAGCTGGCACCACCAACCTGACGGACCTTAAAGCAAACACCAAAGCCGGTACTGGCTGTGGTGGGTGTAGCAATATGGTGAAGTCGGTATTGGATACTCAATTGGCAGCCATGGGGGTAGAGGTTAACAACCACCTTTGTGAGCACTTTGAGTTAAGTCGCCAAGAGATGTTCCATATTTGCCAAGTGGAACAAATCAAAGACTTCGACACCTTAATTGCACTGCATGGTAAAGGGCATGGGTGTGATATCTGTAAGCCGACAGCAGCATCTGTATTTGCTTCTTTGTGGAATGAACACATCATGGAGCCACAGCATCAATCTCTGCAAGATTCTAACGATGCCTTTATGGCGAACCTGCAAAAAGATGGTTCTTACTCTATTGTACCTCGTGTTCCGGGCGGCGAAATCACACCAGACAAACTTATCGTACTAGGTGAAGTCGCTCAGCAGTACGATCTGTACACCAAGATCACTGGCGGTCAGCGCGTGGATTTATTTGGTGCGCAGTTAGAACAGCTTCCTGAAATCTGGCAAACCTTAATTGATGCTGGTTTTGAAACAGGGCACGCCTACGGCAAATCGGTGCGCACCGTGAAATCGTGCGTGGGTTCTACTTGGTGTCGTTATGGTGTTGATGACTCGGTCGGATTAGCCATTGAGTTAGAGAACCGCTACAAAGGATTGCGAGCGCCCCATAAGCTTAAGTTTGCCGTATCGGGCTGTACTCGCGAGTGTGCAGAAGCGCAAAGTAAAGACATTGGGGTGATCGCCACTGAAAACGGCTGGAATCTATACGTTTGCGGTAATGGCGGCATGAGACCGAGACACGCTGATTTGTTTGCATCTGACTTATCCAAATCTGAGTTGATCACCATGATCGACCGAGTATTGATGTTCTACGTCAGCACCGCTGATCGCTTGCAGCGTACGTCAGTGTGGATGGAGAACATGGAAGGGGGCTTAAATTACCTTAAACAAGTTATTCTGGATGACTCTCTGAACCTATGTGATTCTTTGGATGAACAAATGGCACGAGTCGTAGATACCTATCAATGTGAGTGGAAGAGCACTCTGGGTAATCCTCAGAAACTGCAACGCTTCCGTCCTTTCTTGAACAGTACGTCGGGCAGCAAAGTCTTACCGTACCAGCGTGTGCGCGGTCAGCGTATTCCAGTGAAACAGGAGGTGTAAATGGCAGCTGTAACCAAAGTGAAACTGTGTCAGCTTGATGACTTAATGCCGTTCATTGGTGCCACTGTGTTAATCGAAGGCGAGCATGTCGCGTTATTCTGCATTCCTGATAGCGGTGTTTACGCCGTTCAAGATTGGGACCCAATAGGCAAGGCTTACGTGATGAGTCGAGGGATTGTCGGCGATATTGATGGTGAGATGTGTGTTGCATCACCACTATATAAACAGCACTTCAGCTTAAAGAGTGGGCAGTGTTTGGAAGACGATGCGCACTGTCTAAAAACGTGGCAAGTAACGGTCGACGATAATCAGGTTTGTTATTTAGTCGAAGAATGATCCTCGAAATTAGCTTGCTCGATATGAATAAATTATTGGCGTAAGAGACAAGCGAATAAGGCTCCAGAGACAGCACAGTGTGGCTCTGGAGCTTTTGACTATTTGCAAGAATTCACTTGTAGCTCGGTATAGCCAGTCGAGTCGTCCATCGCTCTGGTAAACTCAAGTTCTGGATAAGAATGGATGATCAATTCTGCGGTGGTGTCTATAACCGTGCCTTCCATTAAATGCCCGCCCCAGACTCGTCCATCACGATCAGACACCGAGATATGAACGTGCTGATGTTCAGGCGTCAGTGTTCCCATCACAGAGACGATTTCAAATGGCTCTTGTTTGGTTAACGTACACTCTGCACCTGCCAAACGAAGATTGAGGTCAGAGACACAGCCAACGCATGAGGCAATCGAGCCTGCTTTGATACCGTGCTTCTCGACCAATTTCGCTAGGCTCAGCTTTAAGTCCATGCCTTTGGTAAGACGAACTGCTATCACTTCAATCGACATATTACTTCCTAATTAAAACCAGCAAGCAGGAAAGCGCCGTATCCAAGTCTGCATAACGTTTGGCTTTGCCAAGTACGCGCATACCTTGCATGTTGTTGAGAACAAAACGAGCGAGCTCTTCTGGCTTAAGCGTTTTGGGCACTAAGGTTTCTTTCTGCGCATTAGTCAGCGCATCCGCAATGATGTCGATAAGATGGTCAAATAAGAAATGCCCTTTGCGCAGTACGTCATCGTCTTCGCCAGCGTGCTCAATCAACGCATTTTGAATAAAACACCCACAGTTGCGTTTGCGTTGCAGCTCAGCAAAAGATTTAAGGAACGATTCCAACTCGGGTAAAGACGCGTCGTCTTTTTCCAAATCATTCAGTGACGGTAGCGAGACCTTTTTCAAGTAAGTATCGAGCGCTTCGTAGTAGAGCTGTTGCTTGTCACCGTAGGTGTTGTAAAGACTGAAGCGGTTGATGTTCAACTCGTCGGTGAGATCAGAAATGGATGTATTAGCGAAACCTTTGCGCCAAAAAACGTCCATAGCGACTAATAGTTTTTCTTCTCGATCGAAGTTGGCTTTTCTTGCCATATGCGTACCTACCTGAGCGGTTTTTCTCAAACCACTCCTAAACTTATTGATCAACTTTTGGGAAATGAAGTTCTTGACTGATCGTTTATAAACTGGCTACAGTATATCCTAACCAATCGGTTAGAAAAAGAAAAAGGATATAAAATGAAGCTCTACGAAACCGCGATAACTCCAAGTTGTAAGCGAGTTAGCATTTTTTTAAAGGAAATTGGTGGCGATGTTGAACGCATCGCTTTAAATGTGCGTGACGGCGAAAATCTAGCGGAAGATTTCAAGCAAAAAAGCGTCAATGGAAAAGTGCCATTGCTTGAGCTTGAAGATGGCACGACGATTTGTGAGAGCGTCGCAATTTGTCGTTATCTGGATGAAGCGTTTGAAAATAATTTAGCTCTGTTTGGGGCAAACCAACTTGAGCGCGCGCAAGTGGAAATGTGGCATCGCGTGGTGGAGTTTCAAGGTCTGTATGCTGCGTTTCAAGCATTTAGAAACATCACAGCTATCTATGAAGATAGAGAGCGTTGTGTTAAAGAGTGGGGCGAAGAGTCCAAGCAACGCGTGCAAGAGTTTTTACCGTTGTTAGATAAGCGACTTGGTGAAAGCGAGTTCATTGCCGCTGACCATTTTACTATCGTCGATATTACAGGCTTTATTTTGATTGGTTTTGCAATTAAAGGCCTAGAAATCGATGTGTTTACTACTGCACCAAACATTGCGCGTTGGTATGAGCAAGTTTCAGCTCGGCCTGCATTTCTAAGTTGATGTACCAGCAGCGAGTAGATCATTGCTCGCTGCTATTGCCTTTCGAATTCACAAGGATATTCAAATTCTTCAGCTTTTTTCTTATTTTGTCTCCTATCGCCTATAATTGGAAAAACAACCTCAATGGGCTTCAATGCGTTTTAGAGCCTAGCGCTCTTAGTCTGTAGACGTTCTTTTCATAGTGGGAAGTCTATTAATAGACAAGGAAAGGTCATGCGTATTCAAGTTAAAACTATCAATAATGTTCTTATTGCTCTTTTAATGGTTTCGGTCTTTGGTCTCGTCGCGCTGTACCTCAATAACACACAGCAGAATGAACAGATTGAAAAACTGCAAAGTCAGTTAATAGAGAAAGAGCATCAGATATTAATCTCCAATGAGGCGCTGTCTTACACTCGATATCAACACCAGTTATTAGCTGAAGATTATAGTCGTTTTAGAAATGAGCAATCAGTGACTAGTGTTCTACGTTAGCGTGCCCGACTACCGTTTTAAGGAGGCGAATGAAATCCATTCTTTTGGTCGATGACAGTAAAACAGTACTACTTTATATCAGCAGTGCATTAGAAAAGCAGGGATATGAAGTTATTGCTGTTGAAGACGGACAATCCGCACTTGAAGTGCTGACTTATCGCAAAGATATTCAGTTTGTACTTAGTGACTTAATGATGCCTGGCATTAATGGTATTGAGCTGTGTCGGCAATTAAAATCACAAGTTAGCGAACGTTACATTTTCTTTGTTTTATTGTCCTCTAGAAATGACCAAAGCTCGATCGTGAAAGGCATCGATGCTGGCGCAGATGACTTTGTGGATAAGAAGACGTCTGTAGAGGAACTTCAGGCCAGAATCCGCGCGGGGTTTCGTACTTTAGAACTGCATAACAAACTCGTTGAGAGAAATAAAGAGTTAGATGCAGCCTATCGAATGATCCATCAAGATTTACAGTCTGCTAGTCACCTGATGGAGCAACTACTCCCAGCGGAGTCGTCGATCCAGAACATGCAATTTAGTTACGCCTACAAACCGTGCTCCCAGATTGGTGGTGACATGTTGGGGTATTTTGAGCTTGATGAACAACATGTCGCATTTTATGTTTTCGATGTTTCAGGTCATGGTGTTTCGTCTGCTTTGATGGCTTTTTCTATCCAACAGACGTTATCTCAAAATCTGGGACCTGATTCGATAACCATGGAGCTAAGAGATGGCGACTACTGTATCAGTGAACCAGCAGCCGTTATTGATCGGCTAAACCGACGGTATCAGCAAACTAGAAACAGTCAGCTTTATTTCACTATGGTTTATGCCATTCTTAATACAGAATCAGGACAACTTCGCTATTGTACTGCTGGTCATCCTAAATTCCTTGTTTGGCGAGCGAGCACCGAAACTACAGAGCTGGCGGGTGAAGACAACTTTATGATTGGCGCTTTGCAGCCGATGGAGTACGTTGATAATCAAATTATTCTGAGTGAGGGGGATGTAGTATGGCTTTATTCGGATGGTTTGGTAGAAGCGAGGAGAGGCGAGGCGATGTATTCAGTACAAAGGTTGGCATCAAGTATAAAAGCTGTTTGTACTTCGCAATTAGAAGCAGAAGTGCAGGCTAGATGTGTCTTTGAACAAGTACAATCTTGGCAGAACAAAGATGAGTTTGATGATGATGCGAGTCTTTTACAAGTAAGGTGGCGTGGCTGATAGCCTAGGGATAAAGGAAAAGAATGTTCCAGAGCGAGTTTAAACGAACTTACGGCGGATCCCTTACTCGCTCTCGAAGTGCGAGCAAAGAGGTTGCTAAGTTTTTAATGGATAATCAAGTATCGTTAAGTACGGCTCAGTCGTTGGAGCTTTGTGTTGTTGAGCTTATGAACAATGCTTACATCCATTCTTACAGTGAAATTGAAGGCAAGCCGATAGACGTGGAGTGTAGGATTAGATGTGACCAAATGTCAGATTTCATTGAACTTAGGGTTTCTGACTACGGAGCGTCAATCAATGAAATGACATTCAACCAACATAAAAATAAACAGATTGAGGCTCCTAACTTAATGGATGATGATAGTTGGTCTGCTTCAGGTCGTGGACTGATGTTAGTCGCTCAATTATCTGACCAGTTCAAGTTAGAAAAAGAGATTGGAAAAAACACGTTTGTTTTAGTGAAGAAGAACGGAGAAAAACTAACAACCAAGCAAGATCTATTCACCCCACCTGGTCCCTAGCGTTAATCTGACGGTTACGTTGTATATTATTGTTATTTTGTATTTGTGGTTGGTGAAGGCGACAATAATGCTTCCAACTCTTCTGGTGTCAGGATATCACTGATGTTTAGCATATTGCTCTCATCATCTAACGCCATCTTTGTACGACTAAGCAAGTACCTCTTTTGAGTTGGCGTTAAGTCTTTGAGAGACTCAATCAGCTCCTTGAAATTGCTATTGTTCATTGCCATATTTCCCCCAGTTAAGCCTTAATTTGTTTTATTGCATATTCTTCAAGTAAGCAAAGATTTGTTGATTAATGGCAGCTAGCTCTTTAGTAACTATAGCTATATCTGAGCTATCTGGCTCGTTATCGTTTCTTGTTTCTGCTTCTATTTTTGTGAAAACAATGACAGCGGTTTCTTCACCAAAGCTCTCTAGAATGCCCTTTAGACTGTGAGCCAATAAGTAGAGTTCCGGCCAACATTTGTTTGCGTACAACTCATTGATACGCTGTATGTCATTGGCGTGGTCTTCTAAGTATGTGGAAAAAACGGTGACGATAAGATCTACGTCGTTCTCCATGTATTTATTGAGAACATCAAAATTAATCATGTTTACCTCTGACTAACCGCGAGGTAGAAAAATGTATCGGATAGGAATGTTGAAGTGGGGGGAGTTGAGCGCTGAACAGTGTGCTTATCACTTGAGCTAGACTCATAAAAACAAAGTTATTGTTCGGTACACTTTGCCTTATATACAAGTGTCTATGATCTAATCTTTTGTGCAAAGCATTTTGCACTCGTGTCGTGGCAACACAAGTTACGTGATAGTGGGTTCCAAATAAAATGCTGGGTTGGGAACAGTCTTGTCTACCTAGTTTAAAGCAATCATCAAACAAGTAAGCCAAGCGCTCGCCAACTTTGACTATTCCTTCAGTCAAGGTCAACTCTCCTAATCGAGTACAAATACAAGCTAGCAACCTAGTTGCATAATGGCAAGTAGCTTGACGCAAAAAAGGGGCCTTGCGCCCCTTTTGTACAATTAGCTTTGCTTGGAGTCCTGTTCTACCTGCCTCATTAACTCGTTCGCTTTCTTCATTGCGCGCCTTGCGCTTGTGGTCCTTCTCTTATTGAGCAGTATGTCGGAGAAGCGCAGGTATTTATCTGCAGTTTTGAATCTCAAATCGTTAATATCTTGAAAACCGATAGGAAAGTTCTTCGAAAACTGATCAACATCTTTCACTAAGTTATCGAGGTGAGTTGTTGTTCTTGCCTTTTCTAGGCGGTAATAGAAGTTTTCAAATTCCTCTTGGAACAAAATTCGAGCAGCCTCGTCCGGAAATGGTAGAGGATCGTTAGAGTCTAGCGCGGTCTCATACAGTTTCATCTCGAGGACTGCATCTTTCATCGCGTTGCTTATTTTTAAGTTGTTTTGATGCTCTTCAACGTTTGAGAAGAAAGTATTCCCAACCTTAATTAGCGCAACAAGTGCTGCAGCATCTTTATTTTTGAGTGCTTCAGTTAGGTGTTTACCAAAAACATCGCTAGATAATGAGCTTGGTGTAAATGGGTAATCCTGATGAATTTGATTTAACTCATCTTTCAGTTCATAGATGGACTTACTGTCTTCTTCTTTACTGTATCGAGACTTTTCCAGTTGGCTATTGATTTGTCTGGCTATCGAAAGCAATGTGGAGTGCTTGCTTGATTGAATATCTAACGCCAGAACTTCAATTTTATGTGAGTCAGGGTAGTAGGCTTTTGCTTTGTTTAGTACAGACTCGATTTCATCATAATTTGGATAGTTGTTAGCATCAGAATTCAGAACCTGATCAATCTCAGATTCAAACTCACTTAGAAGGTAGCTCTTGTGCTGTCGTAGTAAGCCAGCTTTAATCACCGGGTGTAAGTTTTTCTCACTATTAATCAGTGACAAGCTTTTTTCTGGCGGTGTATCAAGCAACCATTCCTGCCCATTAATCTGATCATTTTGCTTGTTAATCGCTATTTCTAAATCAGAGATGGTTTCTTGTTGTTGTTGATAGCCAAATACGATTCCGGTAACCAATAGTACGCTTGCAGCTACACCGCTAACGATAGGCCAATATCGCATGTTCAACTTTTGTTTTAACTGATCTGGGGTAAGGTCTTTGGGGATGATGCCAGTTGAAAACACGCGTGCAAAGATAGGCCACTTAGATGCTGGCATATTAGCAGGTTTCGAGACCTTCATTTTCTTTTTGAGAGCTTCATTAACAGGAGTTCTTGAATAAGGATGCTTGCAACTCAATAACTCGTAAGCAATACAAAATAGCGCAAACATATCGTCGCTTAAGTTTGGTTCTTTACCCGACAACAAGTTGAGCGATGCGTAGTTTGGAGTATAGCCAAGAGTCTCCACATTTTCGGATTTACGTTTAGCTGCGTATTGATCTTGCTTTAATTGATGAGTTTTAGATACACCAAAGTCGAGTAATTTAACATTACCTTCAGACGTTAAAATGACGTTAGCGGGCTTTAAATCGGCATGCACGACACCAAGTGAATGGGCGTAAGACAGCGCGTCAAGTACCTGATTTAGAATCGATAAAGTTGCGTTAAACTTCAGCCCATGTGGCCTAGATCGTTGTATTAAATTCTCTAATGTTTCCCCGTTAATATATTCCATCACTAAGAAATATATTTCGCCATCGACACCAAAATCAAAAACCCTAATAATATTAGGGTGGCTTAATCTTTGTGTTTGCTGAGCTTCACGTATCAACATGCGTGCAGTCTCTGGTTGAGATGCAAACTCTTTTTGTAAAATCTTTAATGCTACGTAAGGGGCTTCTGAACCTGAAGATTCTAATATCTTATCTTTTGCCAAATAAACATCACAAAGTCCGCCATGGCCAAGAACCGACTCGATTTCATATCGATTTTTGACAGTTTTGCCTATTAAATTTTCTTTAATAACATCTTTGTCATTATTTGATGTGTTATTTTTATTGTTTACTTTCTTATTAACTAACGGAGTGTTTTCTTTTTGAGACAGTTTTGTATTTGTTTCATTTTTATTTTGAACGGAGCCTTCATTGCTAGCAACTTTATTTGATTGAATTGCATTGTCTCGTTTTTGAGTCTTTACAATTTTAGTTTTGTCTCCGCTATCATTATTATTTATAGAATTGTTTTTATTGCTGTCTTCCATCACAAGAACTCCGTATAAATGATGGGGGAATATATACCTTTCTGCTCAATGAAAAGTCATTATGTTAGAATTTCGCGGCCAAACTAACATTCGTTTTTTTATTGATGAAAGTCTAAGTGTCAAAAATTTGAACTTGGTTGGATAATTAAAATTGTTGAACAATACGTGATTGCTTTGATAAAAAAATGATTCATTATTCCGTGCATGATTTTCAATGGCAGATTTAAGATTTTTATTAATCTTACTGTTAATAAGAAAGTGACTAATAATAAAATTAAAAATAATATTTAGCAGGTCTTTGGCGAGGTTTACATGAAGTTGGTTTTAACCATAACAAGTTTTCACAAATTTACTCCAGAGATAGAGAGTGAGTTTGTGTTTGAATCAAGTGATGAGCATGCCAAGGTTACATTTGGTCGGTCTGAACAATGTGATTGGACACTGCCAGACCCTGAAAGAGTAGTATCTGGAACTCACGGAGAGCTCATCAAGTTTGGTGATAAATACTTGATAAAAGACTTATCAACTAATGGCACGTTTGTTAATAACGCTGTGACACCTGTGGGCCAAGGAAATGAGATTGCACTAAGCGACGACGATACGGTTAGTTTAGGGGATTACCAAATTTCAGTAAGTATTCAAACGAGCACTGAGGCATTCAATAATCAGGAAAGTAACTTTCGTTCCAGTTCAGAACCTGAAGCATTCTCGAGTTCATCTGAAGCAGAGTTTGTAGACCTCGGCCTTAGTGCCAGTGAGCTTTTGAATGAGAGTGTTCCTTCTGACTTTCAATTAGATATTGGCTTAGTCGATGATTTTATTGATATCCCCAAACCAGAAAAACAGAGTGTAGATCCTACACCTGTACCGGAAACCCCACGACAGCTAGAACGTCAACCAACTCCCAAATTTGATAGTAAAGGGAGCGAGCTTGCGGCGTTCATTAAAGGAGCGGGTATTGATCCAACGATGATTCCCAGCGATAACAGAGAGCAATGGTTTGAACAACTGGGGGAATCATTTTCTTTGATGTTAGTTGGTTTAATGGAAACGCTGCACAATCGAGCGGTATTTAAACAAACAAATCGACTTAGTCATACTGCGTTTCGGAAGTCAGAAAATAATCCTCTGAAGTTCTCTGCGAATTTAGAGGATGCAATTCATAACTTATATAACCGTCAAACTGCAAGTTTCCTAAAGCCAAGTGCAGCCATTAAAGAAGCGTTTAGTGATATAGAAAGTCATGAACAAGCGTTAATGAAAGGTGTTGAGGGTACGGTTTCAAGTGTTATGTCGCTTGTTGAACCTACGTCGATATACTCAGAAGCTTTAGCTAAAGACACGGTTATTAATAAGGTTATTCCAGCAAGGAAATATGCTCAAAGTTGGAAGCGGTTTGAGGATATTCATGAAAAGCTATCCGATGACATTATCAATAAAGAATCTCCATTTTATTTAGAAGATTTCGCTAAACACTATGAGTTAGCATTAAAAAATAAAAGCTAGGAAATAGGGTGATGAAAAGAGTTTATCAGTACATTTTGTTATTAATTTCAATGGTTTTATTTGGATGCTCAGCAGCCAATTTAGTTGTTGACCCATATTCAGATTTAGAAATAACAGCAAATCACAATATTAACCCTGACTCCAATGGTAGGCCATCCCCTGTAGTCGTGTATGTTTTTGAATTAACATCAAATACCCTTTTTGAAAGTCAGGATTTTTTTTCAATTTATGAAGAAAGTGAAAAAGTATTAGGCCCTGATTTAGTGAATAAATATGAAATATCATTAACTCCAGGTCAGAAAGAAACATATCAGGCAAGTATGTCTCCAAAGACTGAATACTTAGGCATTGTCGCAGCGTTTCGAGATATTGAAAATTCAAATTGGCGACAAGTCATTGAAGTGGATAAGACCGGTTACAACACCTATCAAATTCTGTTAGAAGATCTGTCTTTGGTCGTAAAATAACGTTTAGTTGGCTAATTATAAATGACGCAATACTCCAAGACGGCTTGGTGCGAAGGGATGTTTTTACGTCCCCAGCACTTTCAACAACATGAACGCGCAACCTCTCAAGAATTCAAAGGCTTACATCAGTTTGGTGGGGCTTATAATTGGGGGGTTTGGAAATGTCGAGTAAAAGAACATGCATTAAAAGATGGTCTGATTGAATTAGATCACTTTGAGGCAGTTTTGCCAGATATGACTCTGGTTAATACCTTAACAGCCAGCGATTCGGTTGTGCCTTTATTTATTGATAAAGACGTAGAAAATACGTTAGTAAAAATCACTCTTCCCCTTTCAAATATCAAAGGTAAAAATGTTTCTGATGTAAGTGAGGCGATCGTTTCTCGTTATGTACTTAAAGACGTTGACGTTATAGATAATCTCACTGGGCAGGATGAAGAAACGATTCAAGTCGCAGCCCTAAACCTGGAACTGAAAGCCAGCAATGACAAATTAGCGGGTTATGTTGAGTTACCGATTTTGAAAATAAAAGAGGTAACGGCAGAAGGCGAAGTAATACTAGACGATTCGTATGTTCCACCGCTTATCAATTTACTTAGCGACAAAGTTATGTCGGCTTACTTGCGTAACGTTATTGCGATGACAAAGATGCGTGCCGACGTTATTGCGCAGCGATTGATTAAGGGCAAAGCCGCCTCTGCATCTGCTGTTGATTTCATCATGCTACAAATGTTGAACAGGTATGAGGCGATGTTAAAGCACTTTAGTGACCTAGACAGGCTACATCCATTGGAATTAGCTACGACCCTGAAAGGTTATATTGGTGAATTAGCTACGTTTTCTGACAAAACCAAGAGGATGCCAAGCTTACTTACATACGATCACTTAGATGTATCAAGTGTTTATAGCGAATTGAATCAAGTTCTGAGTCAATATCTGAGCGTTGTCCTTGATCAAACAGCAAGCAAACTTCCTTTGGAGCCACGACAATATGGAATTCAAGTGACGCCACTTCCAGATAAGCGTTTACTTGAATCATGCCAGTTTGTGCTTGCGGTCAAAGCTGATACGACAACAGATGAAATCAGACGTTTAGTCCCGGCGCAGCTCAAGTTTGGACCAGCGGAGCAGATTCGTGATCTGATCAACAATCAGATTAATGGCATAAACGTAGCGCCATTGAGTGTAGTACCGAGGCAGATCCCTTACCAAACGGGTTATGTCTACTTCGAAGTAGTCAAGAAAGGCCCGTTTTGGATGAGGCTGAAAGACAGTGGTGGTATTGCGCTGCATTTATCGGGGCATTTTCCGAATGCTGACCTTGAGCTGTGGAGTATTAGTCAATAGGTGTGCTCAGTATGGAACAAACGATCGTAAAACCAACACCGGGTGGAAGAGCGCCCGCACCGAAACCACAATCAGAAAAGTCAGCAGATAATACGGTAGTTATCTCAAAAAGTCCTGAATTGGTGAATAACGATTCAGTGGTTGCTTATGGGAACAACCCTTTATTGGCAGAAGCAAATGGTCTTTTATCTATTATTGGTCAAATTCGAGCGACAGCAACTCATTCTGACCCGTTGTTTCTAAAAGAGACGTTGGCACAAAAACTTAGAGATTATGAGAACCGACTACGCCACCACGACGTTGATTTGGACACTATTGATACGGCTCGTTACTGTTTGTGTTGCTCGTTAGATGAAGCGGTGCTCAATACTAATTGGGGGGGGCATTCATTTTGGAGCCATGACTCATTGCTTAGTTCTTTCTATGCCAGCAGCCAAGGTGGGGAGGCGTTCTTTAAGTACCTTGATAAGTGCATGGCGCAACCAGATACAAATTTAGATTTGCTTGAATTGATGTACGTGTGCTTATCGCTTGGGTTTCTCGGCCAATATCGTTTGGAAAAAAACGGACTGGAGTCTCACCGAAAACTGAGAAGGCAGATTATCGCTATTCTTAAGTCTTACGGAAGAGGGATACCTCAAGAGCTAAGCAATAGTATCGAACAACACATTTTGAATGGCTCTAAGGCTTCCGACAGAGCTCCTCTCTGGGTTGTGTGCTCCGTAACGGCTGCATTATTGGTTTGTATATTTATGTATTTTAGCTATGAGCTAAACAAGGCTTCCAACCGCACCTTTTCTCAATTAGTCAATTTGGTTCAACCGCAACAGCTTAACCAAGATACAACGTCAGAATCAAAATCAGCGCCAATTGCAGAAAGGATCTCTATGTATCTGGCAACTGAGATCGGGAAGGGGCTAATCAACGTCGAGCCGTTGCAAGACAGGGTAAGAATTTCGTTAAAGTCGCAAGATCTATTTGAATCAGGTAGTGCTGATGTTGTCGCGTATATCCAACCCGTAATTTCTAAACTCGCTAGAACGTTGGAGTCTACCCAAGGCAAGATCATTGTGACAGGTCATACCGATGATAGGCCAATTTTCACGAGTAAATATCCTTCGAACTGGCATCTATCATTAGCTCGAGCTACTGCTATGTCTGAACAACTTATCTCGAATAGCGCACTAGAAGGTCGAGTCATACCAGAAGGGCTGGGTGATGCAAGACCATTGGTTGAAAACAATAGTGACGAAAACCGAGCTATTAACCGTCGAATTGAAATCGACCTCCTTGTCGCGAATTAATAACAGGTAGATAGAGATGCGTATTAAAGAAATTGGCAGAATATTTACTCAAAGGTGGTTTCTCGGTCTTATCGGTGTCGCTGCTTGTTCAATTTTTATTTGGGTTGTTGGTCCACTTATCACGATAGCGGGATATGAGCCACTAAAGAGCGACTTCCAACGACTCGTCACGATTTTGGTGCTGGTGTTTGTGTGGGCTTTATTCAACGTGACTAAGCAGCACAAGCAAAAAGTTAAAGAAGACGAAAGTATTCAAACGTTACTTGAGGTTGATAGTCAGTCAGATAAAGAAGCGGCGAGTGAAATTGACTTAATGCGCGAGCGTATTGAGCAAGCTGTCAAAGTAGTAACGAAAACACATAAAGGAAAGCGAAGCTTATATGACTTGCCTTGGTATGTGTTGATCGGCCCTCCAGGGACAGGGAAGACAACAGTGTTAAAGCAGTCAGGGCTGGAGTTTCCGTTAGCGGATAGCCTTGGTTCTGACTCTAT
Source organism: Vibrio sp. JZG120 (assembly GCF_053890955.1). Lineage (NCBI taxonomy): Bacteria > Pseudomonadati > Pseudomonadota > Gammaproteobacteria > Vibrionales > Vibrionaceae > Vibrio > Vibrio sp. JZG120. Next base: position 956,333 of record NZ_JBSRRK010000001.1, on the reverse strand, counting down.
TGCTGGTGTCGGTGGAACTCGTCATTGTGATTGGTGGTTTGCAAATAAAGCAGTTCTGATTGATACGGCCGGTCGATACACGACACAAGACAGTCAAGAAAAAGTCGACTCTAAAGCATGGCACGGCTTCTTGGGGCTGTTGAAAAAATATAGAACGCAAAGGCCAATTAATGGTGCAATTGTCACAATTAGTTTAGCCAGTGTGATGTCGCAGACAAGAACCGAGCGAAGCCTTCATGCTCGAGCTATCAAGTCGCGCCTTCAAGAACTGAAGAATCAGTTAGGGATGCAATTTCCTATTTACGTACTACTGACCAAAATGGATTTAGTTGCGGGTTTCAATGAGTTCTTCTCTGATCTAAGCAAGGAAGATCGTGAGGAATTGTTCGGTTTCATGTTTCCGCGTGAAGTGGCTGATGAAAGAGGGGTTATTTCTTTATTCAATAAAGAATTTCATGGCATGCTGGAGCGCCTTGATGCGCGAATGCTGAGAATCCTTGAAACTGAAGATGATTTAGAGAAGCGAGCACTTATTTTTGAATTTCCTAAACAGCTAAGGGTATTACAAGCTAACCTTGATGAATTTTTAGCGGAAATATTTGCACAAAATAGTTTTGAAGAGCCAGCCTTGATTCGTGGTGTGTTTATGTTGAGCTCGGTCCAAGAAGGCTTACCAGTCGATAAGTTAATGAATGAATCGACCAATGGACTTGGACTAAATCGCCTCGCTCTAGCAAAAAGCCCAACAGGATCTCATAGTTATTTCGTGAAGAACTTGTTTGATAAGGTTATTTTCAAGGAACAACTGTTAGGAACGGTTAATCGTCACTATCAAAAGCAGTCAGGGTGGATGCGCCGAGGTGTGTACATTGGCTGTGCTTCTCTACTGCTAGGTGCGTCTGCACTTTGGCTTATGAGCTACAAGTGGAATTCTCAGTTGATTGTCGATACCAATGAGCAAGCCGGCCATATTGAAGCAATGATTGGTGCTGAGAGCCTAGATTTTGAGGCGGATATTATCTCAGCCGTAGAGACATTAGACCGATTGATGACGCTTCCTCTAGGAAAGCAAAGCAACTACGGCGATGCTGATTCCGTAAAAAGGTTTGGTCTCTATCAAGGAGATAAAGTCTCACAGGCGGCGAACAATGCATATTCTGATGCGTTGACCCAATATTACGCTCCCTTGCTTCTTGATAGCTTGGTGACGGAAATGGAAAGTAATCAACAGCATCGAGAGTATTTGTATGAAACGTTGAAAACTTATTTGATGTTATTTAATCCAGACAAATACCAACAAGATGAAGTGTTGGCTTGGTTTAACTTCTATTTTGAACGTCAATATCCGGGTGAACTAAATCTAGACTTAAGAAAAGGTCTGTTACAGCACACTCAAAATTTATTAGAGAATAATGGACAAGGCTTTTCTTATAATACTGCTGCCGTGACTAATGCTCGCGAGGTTTTGACACAAATGTCTCTACCAGAACGTGCTTATCAGCGAATGAAGATACAATTTTCGAAGAGTCATGTTCCTTCATTTCGTTTGACTGATGTTTTGGGGCCTAAAGGGCTTGAGCAGTTTGAACGAGCGAGTGGAAAGCCGTTATCACAAGGCATTTCGGGCTTTTATACGTACAATGGCTTTCATAGCATTTTTCAGATTCAGATCAACCGTACAGTAAAAAGCCTAATGGAAGAGAACTGGGTTTACGGTGACGATCTTAAGGCTCATGAAATTGATCAAGATAGCGCTATTCAAGGAGTCCAATCTCGATACTATCAAGATTATGTGAATGAATGGAAAACTCTGATCGAAGATATTCAACTTAAGCAGGCTCCGAGCCTAGAGCTTGCAACAGAACAAGCTAGAGTTCTATCTGGAGTTGAAAGACCAATCGAATCGTTGTTGAGGGCAATCCAAAAAGAAGTTGGTTTGTCGAAAGTATCATTGTCAGAAAATCAGAAGGCCGCTTCTGAAGTTGCTGGTAAGGTTGCCAAAGTTAAATTTTCGAATACGGCAGATAGACTAGACATGTACTTGCCTGAAGAAAATGGTTTCAATGTTGCACTGCCAGGTAAAGAAGTCGAATCTCATTTTTCGGAGATCTTACGTCTCGGCGAACAAGACTTTGATGATATTCAACAAGCTATGGTTAACTTGCGCTCGTACTTAAGCGATTTATCAAGCTCAGGTAATAATCAGAAAATTGCTTACAAAAGTATTTTAGATGGGACCGTTACACAAGATGTGGCTGCTTCCTTTGCTCGCGCTAAAGAACTTTTGCCTAGGCCATTTAATCAATGGCTAGGTGAACTTTCTCAAGAGTCAGTTAAGTTTGCGGAGAGAGGGTCGAAAGATCATCTAAATCAGCTTTGGGTTACGCAAGTGGTGCGCCCTTATCAGCGGACGATTGCGGGCAGATACCCATTCGAGCCAAATGCGAGCAGAGAAGTAAGGCTGAAGGACTTCAAACGTTTCTTTGGTTATGGAGGTACGCTTGACTCATTCTTCCAAGAGTATCTTGAACCGTTTGTCGATACGTCGAACAGTCGTTGGCGATTAGAAAAGGAAATTGGAGTTCGTCCAGAAACGCTGATGGTCTTTCAAAGAGCGAAGCGTATCAGGCAGTCTTTCTTTGAATCTGATAATTCATTGCGCGTAGAGTTCGGTATGAAACCAGTGTATCTGGATCAGCACATTACTCGGTTTGTTCTAGAGTTAGGTAAGCAAGATTTGGTTTATAAGCATGGACCAGCACGAGCTAAATCCTTGACCTGGCCTGCGGGTCAAGACCAGACTCGAATAGTGTTCACACCACCTGAATCTAAACGTGAGATTGCCCATACTTATGAAGGTGAGTGGGGCATATTCAAACTGCTAGATCAATCACTTAAAGCAAGACCAGAATCACGTAAAGACAACATAGTTATGATTGATTTAAAGGGAAATAAGGTGCAACTAGAGCTTATTCCGTCTAGTGCTATTAATCCGTTTTGGTCAAATGAAATGGAGAGGTTCAGATGTCCACGAACCTTGTAACATCAGCCTGGGGTTATATCGGTAAAATGCCTGCAAAAGGCGACTTTGTGAAAGATGGCTTATCACAAGACTTTTCAGAGCGCTGGCATGACTGGCTGCAGGCTGTTATTGCAGTCAGCAGAGAACAATTGGGTGAAAGTTGGAATGAGCACTTTTTAACCGCGCCTGTGTGGCACTTTGCTCTGGATGTTAGTTACTTAGAAGACTCGACATACATTGGTAGCATGATTCCTAGTGTAGATGCATGCGGTAGATACTTTTTCTTTACTATAGCTCGTGCCGTAAAAGGTGAAGCTGCGCAATATTGGGAGGACAAAGCTTGGACCGAGGACAGTGCATCTCTTGCCCTAGCAGTACTTGAGGACGACTTTGTATTTGATGTTTGGCATAAGAGCATGCAAGAAAAAAACGATTTAGTGGCGAATGTAAAAAGTGAAGTGCGGCCTCTTAAGTTTCTTTATCAAAGCCAAATATCTACGATTTTTCATGATCAAGGTGGAGCAGATCAAAGAGCACTTTTGAATTACCTCATTAAAGAAAAATTGAGTAAGCCATGCTTTTGGTGGACTGAAGGCTCTACTCTAGTTGAACCATGTATGTTTATGACCAGCGGTTTCCCTTCTATTGGTCAATTTTCTGCCATGCTTGATGGCGGTTGGAAAAAGTGGAATTGGTAGGATAGAAGAATGAATTGGAACTATTTTACCTTTGCTAAATCGCACGCAGGAAAAGTACGCCCTTATAACGAGGATGCTCTTTTAGATATGACAGAGCAGCATATTTGGGTTGTAGCCGATGGAATGGGTGGGCATAGTGCTGGCGACATAGCAAGCCAGATGCTAGTGGATAGAATCGCGCGCCATATGCAGGATGTCCCAAATACCAATATCGATGATATCCGGAGTGTGGTTCAAGCCGCGAATTTAGAAATTTATCAATACGCACAAAATCACTTAGACGGTAAAACGATGGGAACAACTCTCGTTTTGTTGTTTATCCAGGACGGGTATTACCACTGTCTTTGGGTCGGTGATAGCCGAATTTACCAGCTTAGAAATGGTCATTTTTCTCAAAAAACACGCGATCATAGTCAAGTTATGGATTTAGTCGATCAAGGGTTATTGGCATTTGAAGATGCTGAGTCACATCCTCTCGCAAATGTTATTACCAGAGCTGTTGGGGTAGATGAGAGTATCACTATTGATCAAGTTTCGGGGCAGTTGGCTGACGGAGATCAATTTCTTCTGTGTAGTGATGGGCTTTCTAAAGAATTAACGAGTGATGAAATTCACCGGACATTGTATGCGGACTCAGTAAATCAAGCAGGATTAGCGCTCATGCATTCGGCGTTAGTGAGAGGTGCAAGTGATAACGTTACTTGTGCGTTAGTCAAAGTTCGCCAAGCGCAGACAGAATTTGAAGCAGTAACGAGAGAAGACGCGACGATCCCCGTTTTTCTTAGAGGGAGGTCTTATGAATAGTGAGATGTTCGATTGGTATGAACAAGCGTTGGCTCCTATATCTCAAGAGAATCCCACAGGTGTTGATCCTAGAGAAGATGTCTCGCCACAGTCCGCTTATTACCGATTAAAAGATCAGCGTATGGCTGCGCGAAATGCAGAGCGCAATGCGCTTATAGAAGAAGAAAGCATTTATACCCACAGTAACTTATGGCGTGTATTTATTGAGGAAGTACCAGAGATACTTACGAATCAGTCTAAAGATTTGGAATTTGTTGCTTGGCTTATAGAAGCCCTAACTCGATTGCATGGTTTTCGTGGTATGGGCGTTGGGTACAAACTCGCAACCGAGTTCATCGAGAAGTTTTGGGATGCTCTCTATCCAATGCCTGATGAGGATGGCATTGAAACAAGAATATCGGCGATTACTGGCCTCAATGGTATCGATAGCGAAGGAACACTTATTTTCCCTATTGCTTGTATCCCGCTTACTGACGTAGGCGTTGAGCAAGCGTATGCCTACTGGGAATATCAGCAAGCTATTGAGTTGGAGCGTTTAGATGAAGATAAGCGCCGAAATCGAGTCGATCTTGGCGCTACAGAGCTATCTGATATTACAACTACAGTTAAATCTACCTCTGATGCCTTTTATCGTGAGCTAGTCGCTGATCTGGAGTTCGCCACAGAGTCATTTAATGAATTCAGTCAGCGATTAGATGAAGCGGTAGGTGATGTTACTCCTAGCTCTTATATATCAAAAAGGCTTGAATCAATACACTCGGCATTAAAGCATCTCCTTGGAGAGCGTTTTAATCAACCACAAGCTGTGTTTGAAGAACTGGAGGAGGTGGATGAATCTTCTTCTTCGGAACAACAAGTGAGTTCACAAAGTTCTGATGCACTATTAGCGACAAACATGAAATCACGAGAGCAGGCGATTAGACAATTGCAGCAAGTGGCTGATTTCTTCAGAGAGAGTGAGCCTCACTCACCAGTTTCTTACTCCATCGAACAGATCATTCGTTGGTGTGGAATGCCTCTGCCGGAGTTACTGGCGGAACTTATCTCCGACGGAGATGCAAAGAAAAGCTACTTCCGTTTGGTTGGCATAGCAGAACAAAATGAAAATTAATAAAGGGAGAATGGTATGACGAGTATCCACTCGAAACTGTCACGAGTACGGAAGCCTCGTGTCCACATTACCTATGATGTTGAAACTGAAGGTACAACTCTTAAGAAAGAGCTACCTTTTGTTGTAGGTGTAATGGGTGACTTCGCTGGTCAAAACACTGAAGCGTTGAAGCCTTTGAAAGACCGCCGTTTTATTCAGATCGATCGAGACAACTTCGATGATGTGCTCAAAAAGATGAACCCATCGGTTAAGTTCAAAGTTGCGAACAAGCTTGCGAACGACGATTCACAGTTTGAGGTGGATTTGAACTTTAAATCAATGCAAGACTTTGAGCCCGCTGCGATCGTAAATCAAGTTGATCCGCTGCGCCAACTGATGGAAACGCGTAATAAACTGCGTGATTTGATGACAAAAGTTGACCGTTCTGAAGAGCTTGAAAACATCTTAGAGGATGTTTTGAACAACACAGACAATCTGGCAAAACTTGCGGGCGAGTTAGATCTTGGCAAGAAAGCGAAGTCAGACAGTACTGAAGGAGCGGAATAATGACGACTGAAGCTGAAAAGCAGTTAGATCCAACTGTTAATGAACAAACAACTTCATTTTTAGATCAAGCTATTGGTGCAACTAAGCAGACAGAAGCCTCTCGTGCTGAAGAGCTAATTAAAACGCTCACTGAAGAAGCGATGAAAGGGACGGTTACTTGGAACAAAAACCTAACGGTAACTTTTCGTGAAGCGATTAATTTACTTGATAAACAGATTTCTGATCAGTTGTCTGAAGTAATGCATCATCCTGAATTACAGAAACTTGAAGGTTCTTGGCGTGGTTTAAATTATCTAGTGATGAACTCAGAGACGAGCTCTACTCTGAAAATTCGCATGATGAGTATGACTAAGAAAGAGTTACATAAAGACTTGAGTAAAGCGGTTGAATTTGACCAAAGCCAGATCTTTAAGAAAGTTTACGAGTCTGAGTTTGGCAGTGCAGGTGGTGAACCTTATGGTGCATTAATTGGTGACTATGAGTTTACCAACCACCCAGAGGATATTGAGTCGCTGCGCCTAATGTCAAATGTAGCCGCTTCAGGCTTCTCCCCATTCTTGTCCGCGGCCTCACCAGCACTATTTGGTTTTGATGAGTGGACTGAACTGTCAAAACCACGCGATCTAGACAAGGTCTTTGAGTCGTTAGAATACGCTCAATGGCGTTCGTTCCGTGAGAGTGCTGATTCACGTTTTGTTAGCCTGACTATGCCGAAAGTTCTGGCTCGTTTGCCATACGGACAAGCCACTGCTCCAGTTGAGGAATTTGGATTTGAAGAGTTCGAAGTAGACCCAGTGTCAGGTATTGCTGTCAATGCTGAGCATAATGACTACTGTTGGATGAACTCTTCGTATGTTCTTGGTGTTAAGTTAACAGACGCCTTCTCAAAATATGGATTCTGTACAGCTATCCGTGGTGCAGAAGGTGGTGGTCGAGTGGATAATTTGCCAACACATTTCTTCATGAGTGATGATGGCGATCCTGATATGAAGTGTCCAACAGAGATTGGTATTACCGACCGACGTGAGGCAGAGCTGGGTAAACTTGGTTTCTTACCGCTTTGTCACTACAAAAACACCAACTATGCGGTTTTCTTTGGTGCGCAAACCTGTCAAAAACCGGCGAACCACGAATCTCCAGAAGCAACGGCTAATGCGGCGATTTCAGCACGTCTACCTTACATGATGGCGACATCTCGTTTTGCGCATTATTTGAAGGTAATGGCTCGAGATAAAATCGGTAGCTTTATGGAAGCAGAAGACGTTGAGTCTTGGTTGAACCGCTGGATTCTAGGCTATGTAAATGCTTCAGAGGGTGGTGGTCAAGAGATCCGAGCGAAATACCCTCTAGCAGATGCTCGTGTCCAGGTTAAGGAAATCCCTGGCGCACCAGGTTCTTACAATGCTGTAGCATGGCTTAAGCCTTGGCTGCAAATGGAAGAATTGACGACATCTTTGCGACTTGTTGCAAAGATCCCTCAGTCGGGTGGATAAGAAATGAATTGGCTGGTCGTAAGGCCAGCCATACCAAATCGTTATGTTCTAGATGGAAATAGCAGTGTCACTTAACTTTCGCGATCCCAGTAAGCTAAAGCATGAATTCAGCACAGGAGGCCATGCTGAGCTTGATAGCCCGTGGTTGACTCGATTCAATGAATCTTCTGATCTTGTAGAGGCAGCTCGAATTTGGCTAGAAGGTACGCGTTCAAGAGATTTGGACAGTTTTCGTCATAGTGTGATGAACACGATAAACCGAATTGATGAGCTATTAGAATCTCAATTAAACGAAATAATACATCATCCTGAGTTTCAACAACTCGAAAGAGGTTGGATCGGCGTGAGGTATTTATGCGAACAGGTCGACACTCGATCATCAGACTCCGTCAAAGTCAAGGTGTTGGCGGCAACATGGAATGAAGTCAGTAAAGATGCACTAAAAGCCATCGAGTTTGACCAATCAGCACTATTTAAGCTGCTCTATCAAAATGAATATGGCATGGCCGGGGGAGAACCCTTTGGCGTGGTAGTTGGCGATTATCAACTTCGTTGTGATGCGAGTAAAAATTATTTTGATAGAGATCTGTCTGTGCTCAGCAAGATCTCTCAGTCTGCAGCGGCAGCATTCAGCCCGTTCATTATGTCAGCATCGCCGGAGATGTTTGGTGTTGACAGTTTTTCACAGCTCTCTGCGATAAGAGATATTGCGGCCCAATTTGAACAGGCAGATTACGCAAAATGGCGCAGTCTGAGAGACAACGATGATACCAAATTTATTGGCCTGACTGCGCCGAATGTTTTATTCCGTCAGCCATATAAAAGTGATGGTTCGCGCAACGATCAGTTCGACTTTCAAGAGCATGTCTACGACTCTAATCGTGATTTGCTATGGGGGAGTAGCGCGTATTGTTTTGCGGCCGTATCAATTAGAGCGTTTCAGGAGCATGGGTGGTTTACGCACATGCGAGGCATTAAGCAAGGGGATTATAGCCAGGGTATTATCGTCGCTCCTACTAGGAACAAAATGCGCGTTAATGGCAAGAATGACCGTGAAAGATGCCCTTTAAACTTAAAGATCTCTGAGAGAAAAGAACAAGAGTTGTCTGAATGCGGTTTCATTTCTATTTCTCCTGTACCTGAAACCGATATGGTAGGGATGACCTCGAATGTATCTCTCTACAAGCCTAAGCAATATGCAGAAAAACACATTTCAACGAATGCAAAGCTCACGTCGATGTTGCAATACACGTTGTGTGTGTCGCGAGTCGCACATTATCTCAAGGTTATGGGGCGTGACAAGATTGGTGGATATCAAGATTCAGAAAGCCTAGAGCGAGACTTTCAACGATGGTTGCACCAGTACACTACCGCGTCGGATGAAGCATCTGATGAACTTAGGGCGAAGTACCCCTTAAATGAAGCGAAAATTACGGTTCGAGAGAAAAGAGAAACTCCAGGACACTATTACTCTGTTATCCATTTGCGACCGCACTTCCAGCTCGATCAAATGGTATCTAGCATTAAATTAATTACTGAATTATCACCAGAGCACTTGGTGTAAGGAAATAACAATGACCCAATGGAAAAATGCTTTGTCCCAAGGCCAATTGCAACAAGCTCTAGAGCTATTAATTGATGAAATTAAAGCGGCGCCTAAAGATGCAAGCTTGAGAAGCTCGTTCATTGAGCTGCTTTGCATTGATGGAGACTTCGAGCGTGCGGATGAGCAACTTATGCAATCGATCAAATTGTTTCCTGAGTATCTACCTGGTGCAAGTCAGTTGCGACATTTAGTGAAAGCGGCCCAGGCTAGAAAAGATTTTATCGACGGTGCGGCTAGTGCCAAGGTATTAGGTGACGAGGAATTCACTAAAAAGCTTGTTCGCTTTAACCTCGCTCTCAAAAATCAAGACTATGCAGAAGCGTCACACCTAGCGCATAGCATTGAAGAGCAGCGTACTATTAAAGGCTTTAACATAAACGGTACAAACTATGAAGATGCTAGGGATATTGATGATCGTTTAGGTGGTTACATTGAACTGTTTTCCACCGCGGGTAACTATTTTCTTGTTCCAATTTCTAGCATTCAAGCGCTAGAAATAAAAGCGTCCACCTCTTTATTAGAAAGTATTTGGCGACCTGTAGAGTTTGATATTGACGGACTTGGCGAAGGAGAAGGCCATATGCCATTGACCTATGTTGACTCAGAAACTGACGCACAAAAGCTAGGTCGAGAAACAGATTGGAAACAGCTTGGTGAGCAAGAATCCTTCGTGGGTTTAGGCCAAAAATGTTGGCTAGTTGGTGATTCAGCCCTCCCAATCTGTGACTTGACTACATTGTTAGAGTCGAAACAAATAGCGTAACAATAACATGTCTTTAACCGTTTCTCTGCTCGACAAATTGATGGATAGTGATCCTTCAACTAGAGATGAAAAAGACTTCCCTACGAGCCAACAACAGATGTTGAACAGCTTGCTTAGAGATCTGGAGTCTATGTTAAATAGTCGTATCGGATGGAAAAACATTCCTGATGACCTTTTAGAGGTTCGCTATTCAATATTGAATTATGGTCTGCCAGATTTTTCCTCGATGCCTTATAGCAGCCAAGAGGGGCAGAATCAGCTTTGTGACATTGTTCATGATGCAATTAAAGAGTTCGAGCCTAGGTTAAGGAATCCTTATGTCCAGATTTCGGACGAGAAAAACGCTATTGATAGGGTGTTGAGGTTACAAATTAGCGCCACTTGCTTAATCGATAACAGCATTCATGAAGTGCGATTCAATTCTGAAGTAGAGCCGGTAAATTTAGGTATGAAACTGAGTAGAGCGAAATGAGTGAAGAGTTTCTCAAATACTATAATCGCGAGTTAGCTTATTTACGTCACAAAGGACAAGAGTTTGGGGAGCAGTATCCTAAGATCGCTGCGAGACTCCGTATCAGTGAGGAGCAGGTTGACGATCCACATGTAGAAAGATTGCTAGAAGGCTGTGCATTTCTAACGGCAAGGATTAGACAAAGTTTAGACAATAGTTATCCTCAGTTCACTGAATCTTTGATGGGGCAGTTATATCCGGATTTTCACGCACCAATTCCATCAATGTCCGTCATTAAGATGAACTGCTCTAGCTCCACTTCCTCTTTTTTTGACGTAGAAGAAGGTGAGCGAGTCGTTATCGGTGCTCCTGGATACCACGAATGCGAGTTTAGAACCTGTTATCCGGTCAGAATGTACCCTGTTGATGTGACCTCTGGCGCTTTCAAAAACGCACCGCTTAAATCGGTGGGCTCCCAATGGGAAAGCCATGCTCATTCAGTTCTGAAAATCCAGCTCACCGCCCAAGATGAAGAGACATCTCTGAGTGAAATGGGATTAGAACGGTTGCGCTTTTATTTAAACGGGCAATCTCAGTTGACGTTTAAACTTTACCAAATGCTATTTCAAAATCTAATTGGTTTATCTGTCGTTGCGGGTGGCAAAGAAGTCCGTTCTTTAACGAAAAGGCATCTTATTGAAGTGGGATTTTCAGAAGATGAGAAGGTTGTTCCATACAGTAAGAGAAGCTTTTCGGGAGCAAGATTACTTGTTGAGTATCTGCACTTTCCTGAGAAGTTCATGTTCTTTGATATCACTGAACTCGGATTATCAGAACTAGCTCTTGGAGAGCAAGTTGAGCTGTATTTTTACTTTGATACCAATGATGATTGGCTTCCTAAGCAAGTGGATGAAGAGAGCTTGATGGTTGGTTGTGTGCCAGTCGTAAACTTATTTAAAAGTGTTATGGAGCCAAAGCGTATTCTACCAACCGAGTACGATTACCACTTATCACCGCAATACCAGGAAGCCGAGAGTAACGAGGTTGTCTCTATTTCTGACGTAACATTGAGAAACTGGAACAAAACGTATCACAACCTGCCATGTTATCACGCTGGTGAGCACACGCATTATATGAACGCCAGTGAAATTTATTGGTTGATGAGACGTGAGGATAAAAACTGGGCTGGTGGATACGATGAGCCGGGTAGGGAAACGTACATTTCTTTTGTTGATAAAAGGCATCAATTGTTCAGTCCAGAGAGCCGAGAAAACTGGTTAATGTACGTTGAAGCTGAGTGCTGCAATCGTAATTTAGCGCAGAAGCTTCCATTTGGAGGCGGTCTTCCAAAAGTCTCTTTGCCGGAAGTAAATGACAACTTCGAGTCAGTTCGTTGTTTAGTTTCTATATCAGAAACCCTCCGGCCAGAAATGGATGAAAGTACACGATGGCAGCTAACTAAGCTTCTAACTTTAAACCACTTTACCGAAGAAGATGGATTAACAACTTTGAAGCAAACCCTGAATCTCTACGCATTTTCTGGGACAGCAGAAACGAAAGCGGTAATTGATGCTTTAGCGAAGCTAGAGTTCGAGCCGACTACAGGTAGAGTCAGTCAGAAAGGTAAAGTTGGTTTTGCGCACGGTATAAAAATCATTTTGACAGTTTCTGATCAAATTTTACCTAAAGAGCAAATCTTCCTCCTAGGTAGTGTGCTATCCGTTTACTTTGCACAATATGCTGAAATTAACATTTTTACGCAGCTAGAAATAAGACTTAAGTCAACGGGAAAGCCCTTCCACTTATGGCCTGCATTAACTGGCGATAAGGTGTTGCTATGAGCGCGGAGCAATTTTATCGAGATCTAAAGCAACATCCGTTGTTTGAAGCAATTCACCTTATCGAACACGAGATCTTGCAAGCCGAGGCACAAATAGGGACAGATGCTCTACCGAAGCATGAAAAACTAAACTTAAAGGTCAATCCATCGTTAGGTTTTGAAAATGCGCAGCTTTGCGATCTAAAACATATTGATAGCCACAAGCTAGCACTTGAAACCAATTTAATAGGCCTAACGGGTGAGCAGGGGGTGCTTCCTCAGCACTACAGCGAGTTAGCTTTACATCGTCAAAAAGAAGGCGATACGGCAATGGTGGACTTCTACGATATTTTTAACCATCGTTTACTGTCTCTTTACTATCGATGCTGGCAACTAAGTCAATTGACCGTTCAGTCTCGTGCTCATGCACAGGGATTACGTTCACCTTTAGAAGATTGTAAGTCGGCATTAACTGGCCAGGGTAGTTCGTTGTCCCTGCATTATGGTGGTGTTTTTGCTTCACCGACGAGAAGCAAAGCTGGACTAAAAAGTGTTCTTGAATGTTTATCTGGATGCCAAGTAAAGATTCATGAGTTTCAAGGGCAGTGGCTACATCTTGCAAAAGAAGAGCAAACACGTCTTTCATCTCGAACTATGCCTGAAGGGCAGTTTGCTCAACTTGGTTCCGGAGCATCCTTAGGCTCGAAAGCTTGGAATATAAACGCAGGAACAACGATCGAGTTTCTGCCAAAGCACAAAGATCTGGTTAGTAAATTACTGCCTAACCATCCAAATGTAGAAATTATTAAACGTGCGGCTTATGAATTTATTGGTAAGCATAAGCAATTGAAATGGCAGCTCACCACCAAACATAGTTTATTACCTCAAGTTTGTTTATCAAAAAAACATGGTCAGTTAGGTGTTGGTTCTGTACTTAAAAAACATAAACGCACAAAAGATCGAACCATAACAATTACTATTTAAAGGAAACATAATGGCTTCACTCTCACTTTCAGCGTTGGTCGAAAGATTGTCTCCTCAGGCTAAGGAAACACTTGAACAAGCAGCTGCGATGGCAAGCTCTCGAACCCATCACAGTATTGAAATGTCTCACTGGTTAATGACGATTATTCAACATCCTGCCGATATTTATTCAGAAGTTTTCGACGAATTTGATGTCGATAAAATCAAGGTTGAAACTGATCTTCAAAAGACACTTGAAAAATACAAAACGGGATGTCAATCGGTCCCAGGTCTTTCAGCTCACACAGTGACTGTGATGCAAAATGCTTTGCTATCGGCAACGATTGAGTTCAATCAGGAGCAGTTGGATTGCATTCATCTTTTATTTGCCTACTTGTCTGATGATACGTTAGTCAACATGGCTGGTTCGATTAGCCCTGAGTTAAACAAGATAGAACCATCTCGGTTATTGAACTTTAAAGAAAGTAATACGCGTCAATCAGGATCGAATGACCTAGGGAAATCAAACGCGAATTCTGCGCTGAATCAATTTACAACAGATCTTACTGAGCAGGCTAGGGAAGGTAAGATAGATCCGGTTATTGGTAGAGACAATGAAATCCGTTTAATGATCGACATCTTATTAAGACGTCGACAAAACAACCCGATTCTAACTGGTGAAGCTGGCGTTGGAAAAACAGCCGTTGTTGAAGGTTTGGCGCAAAAGATTATTGATGGCGATGTACCTCCTGCTCTACAAAATGTAGCGATTAAGTCTTTGGATCTGGCGTTATTGCAAGCTGGTGCTGGCATGAAAGGTGAGTTTGAAAACAGACTTAAAAACCTTGTGAAAGAAGTTAACGACGCACCACAACCCATTATTTTGTTTATCGATGAAGCACATGGTCTGATTGGTGGTGGGGGACAAGCAGGACAAGGTGATGCAGCGAATATTCTAAAGCCAGCGTTAGCGAGAGGTGAACTCAGAACGATCGCAGCAACAACTTGGGCAGAATATAAAAAGTATTTTGAAAAAGACGCGGCTCTTACCAGACGCTTTCAAGTAGTGAAGGTCGACGAGCCAGCGCCTGAGCTTGCGGTCGAGATGTTACGTGGTTTACTTGATGTAATGGCACAACACCATGACGTCCACATCACTAGCCAGGCTCTCAATGCTGCCGTTCAACTCTCAGCTCGATACATTAATGGCCGACAACTGCCAGATAAGGCTGTGTCTGTTTTAGACACAGCCTGCTCGCGAGTCGCGTTAAGTCAATCGTCTACACCGGGAGGTCTAGATGCGAAAAGGAATAAACTAAAAGCTAAGCAAGCTGAGTATGAGCACCTAAGCCAAGAAAGTCAGCTAGGTGCACCTCTTGATATGCAGTTGCAAGATGTCAGAAAAGAGATTGATGTTCTATCTAGTGAAATAGTTGAACTAGAGATGCTGTGGGAGAAAGAAAAAGAGTGGGTAAGTGAAGCTAAGTCACTTAGAGCTCAAATAATCAAGGAGGGTTATGAGACTGCTAGGGACAAGTTACAAGAGCTCGAAAGTAGCCTCTCCGCTAACTCGCAGCCATTAGTATTTTCGCATGTCAATGAAGCGCTTGTTGCAGAAGTAATTTCAGATTGGACCGGGATACCACTGGGCAAACTTCAGGATGATGAAATCCAAGCTGTACTGAGTTTGAAAGAGAGTTTGTGTAAACGAGTTGTCGGACAGGATCACGCTTTGGAAGTCATGTCTGAAGTGATAAAAACTGCCAGTGCACAGCTCACGGATGAGACACGACCAAATGGTGTATTTCTTCTCACGGGACCAAGTGGAGTGGGTAAAACTGAATCTGCTTTAGCTATTGCAGAGAAAGTGTACGGCAGTGAAGAGAATGTCACAACTATCAATATGTCCGAGTTTAAAGAAGAGCACAAAGTTTCCTTATTATTAGGCTCGCCTCCAGGTTATGTTGGGTATGGCGAAGGTGGTGTACTTACTGAAGCCGTCAGACGCAAACCTTATAGTGTGATTCTCTTGGATGAAATGGAAAAAGCACACCCTGGAGTTCAAGATATTTTTTATCAGGTATTCGATAAAGGCTCAATTAAAGATGGTGAAGGTCGCGATATAGATTTTAAAAACACTATTATTATTATGACCGCGAATACAGGGACCGAAACGACGATGTCTTTGTATTCTGATCCTGATTTATCTCCAGAACCTTCAGCACTAAAAGATGCTTTGCGTGACGATTTGTTGGTTGACTTTAAACCTGCATTTTTAGGACGTGTTAATGTATTACCTTATTTGCCTCTATCAAGAGAAGTATTGATAGAAATAACAAAATTAAAATTAGCCAAAGTTACGAATCGCATTCGTAAAAATTACGGCGCTGACCTATTTTTTGATGAAGAACTAATTAATGATATTGTAGACAATAGTAATGAGTCGGGGAGCGGTGCACGTGTGGTACAGACAACCATAGAAAACACATTACTTCCTAAGATTTCTCATGAAATATTGCATGCAATTCTTAATGATAAGACGTTTGATGAAATTATTGTTAAAGGTACAACTAGTGGACTTGATGTCTCAATAGTTTAACATCCTTTACACTCTCAATAATAATTGGGAGTTGGTTCATATTAACTATTATTTTTTATAAAAAACGCTTAAATTAAGTCTTATTTAAAGATATAACAGGGCGTATTTAAAATGAAGTTTTTGATACATTAATCACTAATTATCATCAAACGTCAGATAATTAAATTACTACGATATATGTCAATTAATAATGCTATAGGAGATTAGCATGCAGTCTAATACGTATCTTAAATACGCAGATATTAAGGGTGAGGCAACTGCCGAGCAATATAAGGATTTGATTACACTACTATCTGTAGATTGGAGTGTAGGTCGTGAGATCTCATCATACACTGGTACAGCGATGGACCGTGAAGCGAGCGCTACTCGTCTATATGATTTGACTATCACTAAACTTCAAGACCGTTCTTCTCCTGACTTATTTAAAGAAGCGACAATTGGTAAAGGTAAACCTGCGGTTTTCCATATTACTAAGCAAGGTGAGAAAGTTGAAGAAATCATGAAGATCGAACTGACTGATGCGATGATTTCTAACTACTCAGTTTCTATCCAGGATGATCGTCCAGTTGAAACCATCACTATTTCTTACACTGAAATGATGATGACAGTGACTCCTACTGACGATAAAAACAACACTTCTGCGCCATTGGTATACGGCTACAGCGGTGTTAAAGGTCAACAAATGTAATTTTTATGCGGGGGAATATTCCCCCGCATTTTTTGAAAGAAGTATTTAATGAAAAGAGCAACTCAAGATAACAATTTCATCCGAATTTCCTCTCCATTCGGAAAAGATGCCATCATACTAAACTCATTTGAGTATAGAGAAGAGATCTCAGAACTTTTTTCATTGCGTGCTAAAGCTTACTTTAATGATCAACGAAGTGAGTTAAACGAAATAATTGGTAAAGAAGTAACAATTACCCTTGAAAATAGTGAGGATGTTTCTTCAAAACCTCGTTATATACATGGTTATGTATCTGCTGCAAGATTAGAAGGGCAACGAGTTTCTAATACTCATAATGGTGAGAATTATAAAAATATAGAGTTATTAATAGAGCCTAAATTACGTTTCGCCGATTATAGAAAAAATTGCAGAATATTTCAGCATAAAGATATAAAAGAAATTATCTCCGAAGTACTCTCGGAGCATAGTGTTGCCTTTAGTTTTGAGTTAACTAAGTCGTACCCTAAATACACATACAAAGTGCAATATGAAGAGTCAGACCTTGAATTTGTCCGACGCTTATTGTCAGAAGAAGGGCTATCGTTCTGTTTCACACACACTAAGTCTGTCCACACGCTTAAGATTTTTGACGACATCAGTTTCTATAAGCCGGGTACAGAGTTTTTAGTCGATTTTGATACAGGTACGGCTAAGTCTAGCCATATTTCTTCTTGGCATGAAACCCAAGTTTTGACGACGAAAGCAAGCCAAAAGTCTGGCTATAACATGCTTAAGCCTTCGTCTAATCCTAAAAATACTGCCAAGGGTGAAAGTGATTTTTTTACCGTGCCTGAAAGCGAGTATTTTGAATACATGGGTGAAACGGAAAGTGATGATCAATACGCACTTAGAAACACGCACGCTATAGAAGCACTACAGCAAAACGCATATCTGTGCCGTGGTGAGGCAACGTGTCGAACGTTCAGTGTGGGAAAGTGCTTTAAGTTTAAAAAGCATGAAGATAAGTCTCGAGTCGGCAAAGAATACGTACTGTCCTCCGTTTTTTTATCTGCGGCTGTTTATAATCAGACTGGTCAAGGTGGCACTACTGCGCAAGGTGTCAAAGTATCATTTAGTTGTGTTGACTCAAAAACAATCCTTCGCCCTTCAGTGAACTATCCGAAACCTCAGATGAAAGGTTTGCAAACCGCAGTGGTAACGGGAAACAAAGATGGCGAAATTTACATAGACAAACACGGTCGTATTAAAGTTCAGTTTCACTGGGATCGTGTTGGTAAATACGATGTAAACAGCTCATGTTGGATTCGTGTTGCGCAAAATATCGCGGGTAACGGATGGGGCTCGGTGTTTCATCCTAGAGTAGGACAAGAGGTCATCGTCGAGTTTGTCAATGGCGATCCTGACCAGCCAATTGTTACGGGGTCACTGTACAATGGTAGTCAACTCCCTCCCTACACGTTACCAGAGCAAAGCTCTCAAAGTGGTTATAAATCGCGTTCTGTACAAAAAGGCACATCTAATTTTAATGAGTTGCGCTTTGATGACAAACCCGGTGAAGAACACATCTATCTTCATGCCGAAAAACTTTTCCAAATGCTAGTTGAAGACTGTGTTGATATTGCCGTTGAAAACAGTAAAACCGAAAAAGTGACGAATGATGTCAATCAAGAGATTGGCAAGAATGCGACCTTGAAAGTAGGTAAAAACTTTTCTAATGAAACGGGTGAAGTGCTGTCTTTTAATGCAGGAAAGAGTATCGAGATCAAAGTCGGTGGCGCTTCGATTCAGATGTCTAGTTCCGGAGAAATCAACATCAAAGGCAATAAAATATCTATTAACGGCTCTGCTATCGCTCTTAAAGCTGGGCAAATTTCATTGAACTAAGGTGATTTAAAGTGGGTAAACCAGCCGCAATATTGGGCAGCTTTCATCTTTGTCCTAAAAAAACAGGAAAAATTCCTCATGTAGGTGGCCCCGTCGTAGTTGGCTCGCCAAACGTGACAATTGGCGGCATTCCAGCGGCTAGGCAGGGAGACAAGCTTATCTGCATAGGTCCTCCGGATAGCATCTCAGCAGGCTCTTCTAGCGTTACAATCAACGGTAAGCCAGCGGCAAGGGTCGGGGATTCAACGTCTCATGGTGGTAAAATTCTGTCTGGCATGCCTACGGTTTTAATCGGAGGCTAGATGCCACTCGCATTTCAAACTCATCTTCTTGCCATTAATGGCAGGCCATACACTGTTCGTGAGATAGCTAACGAATGTTTTAGATTGCCCGCAGAAACACCAAGATCCTATCCTGATCAACCACTGTATGAGCAGATATTAAATCTTGTGCGCTCAAAGCGCGAGATACTGGAGCAAAGTGATATCAAAGGGAATATCTGTGTTCTTTTACCGTCTTCGGTAGATAAAAGCTTGCTTAAGGCATTGATAAACGAGTTTTCTCTTATCCTTGGTAACTCTGCCAATAGAGAAATTTATTTTTATCCTTATGGTCAAGCGGCGTTCTTGATGGCGCTAAATCGGATAAACCGTGAAGTTAACGAAACACAAGCAACTTGGATACTGGCTATAGAAATTGCTCGCGATGCAGAAGAGCATGCCAAATCTCAAAACTCGATCATTTTGACGAAGTGCTTTTTTCAACAGTCCGGCCTTGTTACTGATGATGTTCGAATTGATTTAGATACCAAACAACAAAGCATTGCTGTCGATAAAGTGTTCAAACAACTTGGAGTAGGGTGTGATCACTCACTTAGTGAGTTGCATTTATCCATTGATGGAGATGAGCCTCGATGGTTAAATGCTATGCAACTCTTGTCTCCCTGGGTGACCGATCAAACTCAGTATCAATTTATTGATGTTAAACTAGGAGGGCTGGGCGCATGCGGAGGTGTTTTAAAAGTGTTAATGATTGAGGAGCATCAAAGAAGTAGCCTCAACTCAGACTTCCACGTTTTGCAAGCTGATATCGAGCCAGATGGTTATACGGTGGGAGTTCTATACAATTGGCATAACGAGTAGTTCTGGATCTAGTTTGTCCCTTCTAAACGTTGGCTTTTAATGGTTTAAATGTGACGGTTATGTTTACTCGAGACCATCACTTAATGTTGCTTAAAAGGTGTTTATACAACGTTCTTCTCGCTTTCCGGTGAAATAGTGAACCATAGAACATAAACTACATGAAAAGCTGTTCGACTCAAGATATCCTAACCCAAATTAAATAAATTGAGCTTTGGTTTGTGCCAGATTCAGCCAGTCACGTAATACTCTGATGTTTACACGGCTGAAATTCGGATTCTTGCGGGAGCAAACCTTGCTTAAAGATTTGGCGGAAAGTGAATTCGAATGAAGTTTATCCACACCTCAGATTGGCATCTTGGTCGACAATTCCACAATGTATCACTACTCGAAGATCAACAAGCAGTACTCGAACAACTGATTAACTATATTGAACACAACCCCGTCGATGCCGTTGTAGTGGCGGGAGATATTTATGACCGTTCGGTGCCACCAACGGTTGCAATAGAACTGCTAAATCGAGTCGTGAAGCGTATTTGTACTGAACTGAAAACACCGATGATATTGATATCTGGCAACCATGATGGTGCAGAACGATTAGGTTTTGGCTCAGAGCAAATGAAAAATGCAGGCCTTCATATTGTTAGTAACTTTGAAGATATGCTAACTCCCATCATCATAAAAACGGACTCTGCGGGTGAGGTAGCGTTTTATGGCATGCCTTATAACGACCCTGAACAGGTCAGATTTGCCTACAAAACCTCGGTATCAACTCATGATGAGGCACATCAACTGCTTGTAGAGCAAATAAGAGAGCATTTCATTTCAGAGCAAAGGCGTGTTCTCGTTAGCCACTGTTTTGTTGATGGTGCTATTGAGTCTGACTCTGAACGACCACTATCTATTGGTGGCTCTGATCGCGTAAGTCATGAGCATTTCTTAGATTTCGACTACGTCGCACTTGGTCATTTACATCAGCCTCAGAAGAAAGGCGCAGAGCATATCCGTTATTCTGGTTCACTTATGAAGTATAGTTTTGGTGAACAGAACCAGAAGAAAGGCTTCACGTTAGTCGAACTAGACAAGAAAGGATTTGTCTCTGCTAAACATATTGAGCTAATTGCCCCTCATGAAATGCGCATTGTTGAGGGAGAGCTAGATAAAGTCATAGAGCAGGGCAAGACTGACCCTAAAAATGAAGATTATTTGTTAGTTCGTTTGATGGATAAACATGCGATTTTAAATCCAATGGAAAAGCTTCGTTCGGTGTATCCAAACGTTTTACATCTTGAGAAACCGGGTATGTTAATTGGGGTAGAGCAGGAAATGGCGCAAGCAAAGTTGGCCCGAAGCGAAATTGATATGTTCCGAGACTTTTTTATTGAGGCACAAGATAGTCAATTATCCCAAGAGCAAGAACAAGCCGTTACTGACATTATTAAGCAATTATCACAGCAATAGGGACCAAAGATGAAACCAATTAAACTTACCATGCAAGCCTTTGGTCCGTTTGCAAAAACCGAAGTCATTGACTTTGAAAAGCTTGGCCGTAACCCTCTGTTTTTGATTAATGGTCCTACAGGCTCAGGTAAAACGTCGATCTTAGATGCCATTTGCTTTGCCCTTTACGGTGAAACTACCAGTAATGAGCGGCAAGGCATCCAGATGCGATGTGACTTATCGGCGCAAGATTTACCAACCGAAGTCGTTCTAGAATTTTCGTTACATGGCAAACAATACCGAGTTGTGCGATCTCCAGAGCAGGAAGCGCCCAAAGCGCGTGGTGAAGGGATGACGGTAAAAAAGCACACTGCGGCTCTTTATGAACTCGGCGAGACCGAAAAGCTCATCACTAGCAAGACGACTCAAGTTAAAACAGAAGTGAGCAATATTATTGGTTTGAATGAAACGCAATTTCGCCAAGTAATGGTATTGCCTCAAGGAAAGTTCCGAGAGCTGTTGCTTGCTAGTTCTAAAGAGCGCGAAGAAATTTTTGGTCAGCTCTTTCAAACGGACATATATAAAAAAATTGAGTACGCGCTCAAGGATAAAGCGAGCGCAATCAGTAAAGCAAAAGATGAATTTGATAATCAAATTCGAGGCGCTTTACAAGTTGCAGGAGTGAGTTCAGAGCAGGAACTATTACACCAGCTTGAACAAGCAGCTGAGCAGCTAGAGGTCGATAGAAAGAATGAACAAGCTTCGTTAGATAAGCTAAATGTTGCTAAATCTGAATTACAAAAAGCGGAAACTATTAATGGAGAGTTTTCGAAACGAGAGCAAGCAGAAAACGCACTCAAGCTGCATCTAGAACACTCAGACTCGATAAAAGTTCGTCAACAGCAATTAGAAAACGCTAAAAATGCCAATAAGATAGAATTACCCTACGTTTCATTACAAAATGCAAAAGCTCAAACTCAAGAGCTCAGACAAAAAATAGTTGCTTTGAAAGAGAGCCTTGATAAAGCCAATGCTGTTACGAAAGAAAAAGAAAACTTGCAGCAAAGTGCAAAAGAAGCCGCGGCAAAAGTCCCACAGTTAACGCAGCTGCAGTATCAACTTGAAAGCATGAAAGACAAGTTGCTTGAAAAAGCCAACTTGGAAAGCAAAATAACGGCAGGTCATCAACAAAAACAACAATTTGAAGCAACGTTAAAACAGTACATAGAGCTGAAAGACAAGTTAGCGTTTCAGGCGCAACAGGGCCAGAAAGATCTAGAGCAAGCCCGAGTAGATGTTGCGCTTGTTGGCAGCATCGATGCGGAAATAAAACAAAAACAACGACTCCTACAGGATCTACAAAAGCTGCATGGTCTTACTTTGGAGCTCTCTAAACTCACGGCGTTAACCGTAAGCAAGCAGCAGTCATTACAGGAAGCCAGTCAGCGCTATATGCAGTGTCAGCAAGCCGCTGATACGATAGAGCTTAAGTGGCACAACGCTCAAGCGGCAGTATTAGCGCAGCGACTAAAGTCAGGGGAAGCATGTCCGGTATGTGGCAGCCAAGTGCATCCTAACCCTGCAACGTTTGTTGAAGAAATCGTTACAAAAGAGCAAGTTCAGGCGGCTAGAGCGAAAGAAAGAGAAGCTCAAGCATCATTGAACCAGCTAAGTAATCAGCTAGAGCAACATAACGTTGTCATTAGTCAGTATCAGAATCAATGTAACCAGTTGAAAGAAGAGCTTGGTGAGCATGCAGCATCTGAGATCTCGACGGTTCAAACTGAGTTACAGGCGCTTAATGATCAACTTCTACGTCTACAGTCTATTGATATTGAAAAGCTAGAAAAGAACGTTGAGCAGCTTAATCAACGCTGCTTAGTGGGTGAAAACAAAATTCATGAGCTGCAGAATAAAATGGCGGCAAATGAATCAACTGTTCAAGCAAACCAAGAACAATTGACTCAGTTACAAGCTTCTATCGATCCAAAATACAGTTCCGTTGATGCGCTTGATCTCGAAATTACGCTGACAAAAGAGCAAATTCTGACCTTGAATACAGGTTTAGAAAAGGCGCAAAACGCTTTGCAGCAAGCGGTATTAGCGCAATCGAATGCTGAAAGTCAGTTAGTGACGAACAAGCAGTGGCTATCTGAGTCAGAACAAAAGCTTAGCCAAGCAGAATTAGCGTGGAATGAGGCATTACAGGCGAGTAAATTTGAGGATGAAAGCAGTTATCTAAATAGCAGAGTGACAGATGATGAGCTTCAAGCGTGGCAGAAAGAAATAGACAACTTCAAACAGACACAAACCAAGCTTGAACAAACACTACATGATTTAAACCATGCATTGAAAGCGCTTGAAAGACCGGACTTGGATTCGCTTAACGACAGCTTAACCACTCTGCAGGCGCAGTATATTGAAGTAAGGAATCAGCTCGATACCACGCGCTCAACCTTTGAGCGAATTGAAAAAGTTCGTAAAGATATTGCTACGCTGCATGAGAAAAATAGCAAGTTAGAAGAAGAGTACAAAGTGTTTGGTACGTTATACGACGTTGCCAGCGGTAAAACAGGCAGCAGGGTTAGCCTGCATCGCTTTGTTCTTGGTGTACTGTTGGATGATGTTTTAATTCAGGCCTCTCAACGTTTAAGCCTCATGAGTAAAGGGCGCTATATTCTTGCTCGAAAAACAGAGGGCTTCAAAGGCGCTGCGGGTCGCGGCTTAGATTTAATGGTTGAAGATGGTTACACAGGAAAAACACGTGATGTTGCGACACTTTCCGGTGGTGAATCGTTTATGGCAGCGCTTGCATTGGCGCTTGGCTTGTCGGATGTTGTGCAATCCTATAGTGGTGGTATCCGTTTAGACACTTTATTCATTGATGAGGGGTTCGGTAGTTTAGACCCAGAATCTTTGGATCTCGCGATTCAAACGCTAGTGGATTTACAACAGACTGGACGCATGATCGGTGTTATTTCTCACGTTTCTGAGTTAAAAGAACAAATGGCGCAGAGGATTGATGTTGAACCATCAAGAGTCGGTTCGACAGTATCGGTCAAATCTCAATGTAGCTTCGCTGTCTAATTCAGTTGCTATCACAAAACCCAAAGCCCCTATCTAGGGGCTTTCTTACTTAATCGCTACTGTTCGCAAAAGTGGCCTTCTTTTGGCGACTGGGTAATCGCATACTCACCATCTAGGTTGCGATAAACAACTGTATTCCAAATAGAGCCATCATCCAATTCAAACTCAATGGCATAGTTGACGCCGCTAACGATTTGCGCGTGAACGTTCAGTATTTGTTTGAACGACGCTATTGTGTCCATTCTTTTCAAAACAAAAGCCATTGCCTTTTGTGCATCAGGGGTAGCATTAAACTCATTCCACCCACCTGGCATGTTTCCTTGTGTATTACATACATCTGCCGAGGTTGTTAATTGTGTCGCTTGGCTTGGGTTTTCCTGCTGGCAACCTGCAAGCAATACCAAAAGTGCACAAACTGACACTGTTTTTAATTTCATAACAATAACCTCTGTCTATATCGCGACGTATTATAGGAGGGGGATATGACAGCGTATGTCTATATTGTGCAAAGTTTCTATATGCATACGGTTAAATGCTGACAAAATATATAAGTATGCCCAACTTGTAAGTAAAACATAGAACAATATTGTTAGGGAATTGCTGACATAACGAGGTTTTGGTGTTCAGCATACTATTGACAATGAAGAACTGTGATGTCTAGCTACGTACCTTTGGGACAGTGGTGCGACTTAGTGATCGATTTGCTACCTTCTACAGTAAAATCAATCACTAAATCAAATTTAGGTGTTGTATGAAATCGCTAAAAACATTATTACTTTTATCACTTGTTACTTTATTTGGCTGTACCTCTAAACCTGATGGGGTGGAGCCAGTTAACAATTTTGATTTAGAGCCTTATCTAGGCAAGTGGTATGAAATCGCACGGCTCGATCATTCGTTTGAGCGTGGTCTATCCAACGTTACGGCCGATTATCGGCTTCGCGAGGATGGTGGGGTTAAGGTGACAAACCGCGGATATTCAGAAGAAGATCAACAGTGGTCCGAAGCTGAAGGTAAAGCTTATTTTGTTGAAGACGAAACGGTTGCGCACTTAAAAGTCTCCTTTTTTGGGCCAATCTATTCTTCTTACATTGTGTTTGAGCTAGGTGAAAACTATGACTATGCGTTTGTCTCTGGTTACAACCACGATTACTTGTGGCTATTGTCTAGAACACCCAACGTTGATGAGAAAATCCTGGAGCGTTTTAAGCAGGTTGCTAAAGAGAAAGGTTTCGCGTTAGATGAGCTAATTCTCGTTGATCAAGAGAGTGGACGACAGTTTTAAGTTCATCAATGTGACTTCTAAAATCAACAGAAGCGAAGTTTCTGTCTCGCGGTTTTGAGTTTTGCTTGGAATATTTTTGTTACCTTGTAACCTCATGTGGTCAAAAATATAGCCCCATCATTTGTGATTACTCGTGATGGGGCTTATATAAATTTGAGTGAGCGTCGAAAGGTAGATCTATCGACAAACGGTTATGGTTTACTTAATCAAACGAACGATCAGAGAGCCAGGCGCCCGAATAGATTCCACATTGTGGCTGAGCACTGTACCACTTGTAGGGGCGGTGTAGCGCTCAACTTCAGTGCCAAAGCTGTCGTATTGAATCGCAACCAGTTGGCCTTGCTCGACAAAATCCATCAAACCAACATGAGGTAGTACAAAGCCGCCATGTGTCGCTTTCACACTGACGATCTCGTTTCCTTCCAAGCATGAAGTGATAGGCTCTATCTCACCTTCTACGACATTATGCTGCTTCAACACATTAAAAATGCCTGATACGGTTCGACTAATGAGTTTTTGCTCTGTGTAGCGCCCCATACCCACTTCAACCGTAATGCTTGGGACACCATGGTTATTCCAAACTGTTTCAAGGACGCCAGCATCTCCGGGATCATTTAAAATCGCATCAGGATTAATGAGACGAGCCATTTCTAATGATTGCTCAATTCGGAAGTCTGCAAACACGTATAGTGGATAGGCCGCACCACTGGTTTGAGTGTGAAGGTCAATGGCTAAATCAGCATTTGGCTTGAGCAGATCATTCCACAATGCATATAAGTAGCGTTGTGCCTCATTGCCGTTTTGGTCACCAGGGAAAAAGCGGTTTAAGTTTGCAGGAGACGCATCAGGGTCTGCGGAATAGAAATCGCGGCTGTGGTTTAGCATACCTGGCATGTTAATGGTTGGAACAATAGTGACAGTACCAGCGACTTCAGTGCCAATGAGTTCTCTAGCGGTCTTCTGCGCTGCTAACACACCATTATATTCATCACCATGAACCCCTGCGGTGATCATGATTTTCTTGCCAGGTTTTTCACCTTTGAATACCAAAACAGGAAGATGTTGCCACTGAGAGAGCGCGTTGGTCGCGATGCGGAACCAAAACTTATGCTCACCCGGACCTAGGTCTGCTACATTGAGAGATTGAATCACTTGATGACCTTGAATCATGTCATCGAGAAGTTGTGTTGCCATTAAAGTTACCACTCCAAAACCATAAGCCAATCTAAAACCTTAACGTCGCCATACGAAGAGTATTAATAAGGCGAGAACGTGTCTCGCCTTAGTGCCAATTGATTTCGTTTTACGCAAACCCCATCATATGAGCTGCGATAACGACGACACTCGACAGGGTAAAGAGTAATAGGATAAATCGCCAGCAGAATTTTGCCCAATCACCCCAGTCGATGCGGCAGACACCAAGCGTTGCCATCAAGGATGCTGAAGTAGGGACGATAACGTTGGTAAAGCCATCTCCAAGTTGGAATGACAAAACGGCAACTTGGCGCGTGACACCTGCAATATCCGCCAATGGCGCTAATAAAGGCATCGTCAGTGCCGCTTGTCCAGATCCGGAAGTAACGAAGAAGTTGAAGATAGATTGGAATACATACATTAACCATGCCGCAGCTACGTCAGGAAGCCCACTGATCACGCCGCCAGCACTGTTCAGAATAGAGTTCAGTACACTCGCTTCATCGGTCGTACCGCCACCTAGGATAAGTAACACACCTTTTGCACAACCAACCAATAGAGCAGGAGCAAGCATAATAGCCGCCCCCTCTTTAAACGCATCGGCTGCGCAGTTGAGCGTCATACCGTTTAAGCGAAAAATCGTACCGATGATCGCGACAACAAAGCCCATAGTGAAGAATTGAGAAGCGATTTCTGGGATGTACCATGCGTTAGCGACCACGCCCCAAACAACCCATACTGTGGTCGCGATGACCGTAAGAATGACGAGTGTATCGCCGATATTCCAACGAGAATCTTGATTGCCAAGCTCTTGCTGACGGAAGTATTTGTCTGTGCGGTGGCTGTAAGAAAGTTCTGGGTTTGACTTCACACGAGCGGCGTAGAGCATTGTGAAAGCGATACCGATTAACGTAAAGCCAACCCATAACCCCATGCGCACAGTCATGCCGGATAAAACAGGTACACCCGCAATGCCTTGTGCAATAGCAACGGAGAAAGGGTTCATCCAAGAAGTAGCGAAGCCAATTTGAGTCGCAACATAGGTAACCATTACCGTAGTGATACCATCATAACCAAGGCGAACCATAAGCGGAGCGATAATAATCGCAAATGCTACGGCTTCTTCACCCATACCAAATACCGCACCGCCTAGCGAGAACAGCAAAAATAGCACTGGAATGAATAGCGCTTCGTTACCTTTGGTCTTATCGATAAGGCGCAGGATACCGTTGTCGATGGTGCCTGTGCGCATTACAACGCCGAAAGCACCGCCGATAACCAACATGAACATAATCACGCCGATCGCGCTGCCCCATTTAGAGCCAGAAACTAGCCCTTCGAAAGGGAAGTTCATTAAACCAATGCCACCACCAGAAGCAAACAGGCCAACCTTGTTGTAAACCAATTCACCGTTTTCATCGGTTGCATAAGAGAATGAAGATGGATCAATAACCGTGCGTGTTTTTTCCGCACCATCGACCATATAAGTCACTTGCTGACTGTCAAAATGGCCAGCAGGAATTAAGTAGGTAAGAATCGCAGCGAGAATACCAACAATGAAGATCAAAATGAGGGTATCTGGCATCTGCCATGATTTGGGTGTAGCAACCGAGTCTGCTGGTTGCGCATGTGTGTGAGACATAACTTACTTCACGTTAAATTCAATGAAGCATGAAATATCAATAAACCAGAATAAAAAGTCAATATTAATGGAAATTTTGAACTATAAATTCATCAAATATTTGAAGTGAAGTCATTGTGATTATTTTACAAGCAAAGTTTGGTTAAATGTTTTGGCTCGGTTCGGGGGCTCACAAGCTCTTGTTGTGAGCCGAGATAAACAAATCATTTGTCTTGCGTCTGTTCTGCATAAAATGCAGCGACATCACGAAGATCCTCATCATTTAACATTCTTAACTGTGCGCCCATCATTTCGGCAAGCGGCCCTTTACGTTCGCCTGCTTGGTAAGACTTCATCGCATCGTATAGATACTGAGCATTTTGACCTGCAAGATTTGGGTAGGCATTATTTCCTGCGACGCCTGTGGCACCATGACAATAGACGCAGCTAGGGGATTTGATTTTACCTTTATCAGCATCACCAAAAGGCGCGGCATGGCTAGCGGAAGAGAAAATAAGAGAGGTTAGAATTACAAATCTGAACATGAAGATTGTCTATTCGCTAAAAAGTCATATCGATACAATAAAGCTTCCCCTTAGGGGAAGCGCAATGATCAAAATCAAACTAAAGCAGAGATTTAATGCTTGATAAGAAATTGTCGATATCTTGCGCTGAAATGTCTTTATGAGTCACGAAACGAATGGGGTTTCCAGGTGTTATTGTAATATTTTGTTCCTTCAGTTTTGCAGCGATACTTACTATGTCCACTTGAGGATCAAGCTTCGCGAACACGATGTTCGTTTGAACAAAATCAGGGTTGACTGAAAAGCCAGGCAGTTCTGCTAAACCTTCTGCTAAATTTTTTGCGTTGACATGATCTTGTTTTAGCTGTTCCACTTGTTCGGTAAGGGCAAGTTTGCCAGCTGCGGCAAGAATACCCGCTTGACGCATACCACCGCCGACCATCTTTCTTAAGCGACGTGCTTTTGCGATGTACTCTTTGCTACCAAGCAGTAACGAACCAACAGGGGCAGCCAAACCTTTCGACAGACAAATCGTCATTGAATCAAAATACTGACCGATTTCTTTTACCGGAACATCTAAAGCAACCGCTGCATTGAATACTCTTGCGCCGTCGAGATGCATCTGCAAGTTATGTTTATTCACGAAGTCACGAGCTTCTGCTAAGTAAGACAGAGGCAGCACTTTGCCATTAATCGTGTTTTCTAAGCTGAGCAGCTTGGTACGAGCAAAGTGACAATCATCTGGCTTAATCGCCGCTGCCAGTTTATCAAATGGGAGTGTGCCATCTGGGTTATTTTCGACTGGTTGAGGTTGAATTGACCCAAGTACTGCTGCGCCGCCAGCTTCGTACTTGTAGTTATGTGCTTGCTGCCCACACAGATATTCATCTCCGCGTTCACAATGCGCCATTAGGCCGAGCAGATTGGCTTGCGTGCCTGAAGTGGTAAACAAAGCCGCTTCGAATCCTGCAAGCTTTGCGGCAAACTCCTCAAGCTCATTGACCGTAGGGTCATCACCATAAACATCATCCCCAACGGGGGCCTTAAACATGGCCTCTCGCATGGCTTGGGTAGGCTGTGTAACGGTATCTGATCGAAAATCCATGAATGTCTCCTTGGTCAAAGTCCTAAATATATCCGCAAAGGCGCGCTTTGCTTAAACAAGCGATCGTTTTGGCATCGGTAATTGTGCCATCAATAATCTTGTCTTCGAGTTGTTGGAGTGACAAGGTAACAACCTCAATCACTTCATCTTCATCACATTCGTAACGGTTGGTTTGGCTGAGCTTCTCAGCAACAAATAGGTACTGTATCTCATCACAAAATCCGGCAAGGGGAGTGACTTGGCCGAGAGAAGTGAATTTTTCTGCACTATAGCCCGTTTCTTCTTCTAGCTCTCTTTTCGCGCAGCAGAGAGGGTCTTCATTGCCTTCTCTTGTACCAGCAGGAAGCTCCAAAAGCCATTTATTAAGTGAAGGGCGAAATTGATGGACAAGGACTACCTCACCTTCCGTTGTAATAGGGAGAATCACCGCAGCGCCCGGATGATGGATTGTGGTGTGCGTAATTGCCTGTCCTGTAGGAAGCATAACCTCTTCTTCAATCAGAGAAATTTGCTTCCATTTATGAATTATTTTGCTCATGCAGTTATTAACCCTAGCTGTTACCGCATTTTGACGTTTTTCGACATTAACCACAAATGGTGGGAAACAAAAGCAAAAAATGTTGCAACACGACGAAAGCGTTTGCACTTTCAGTGAGCTGTATCTCATAAATGGAAACTTTGATTGCTGGCTAAAGAAGGGGGTAAGCATCTGCTATAAGGGGAATTCAACAAAATACATTTGTAACAAAGTTATAACAAGTGTATAAAAATGTTAACGCAATACCAGTTCAGCAGCCGGAGAACGTATGACACAAACCTTATTTGCCTCAAATGCCGAAAAAGCGCTTCTCTCAGAACGCATCAACAAGTTGGCTAAAGCGTTAACGGATGGCGTTTATGAACGCGAACATACCATCAAGCTCTGCCTCCTTGCGGCACTTGCTGGTGAAAGTGTTTTTCTTTTAGGCCCACCTGGCATTGCAAAAAGCTTAATTGCCAAGCGACTTATCCAAGCGTTCGATAATAGCAGTTACTTTGAATACCTGATGACTCGATTCTCAACACCTGAAGAAGTTTTTGGGCCACTGAGTATTCAAGAACTCAAAGATAACGGTCGTTATGTTCGCTTAACTAAAGGGTATTTGCCAACCGCACAAGTCGTATTTTTAGATGAAATCTGGAAGGCGGGCCCCGCCATTCTGAATACATTGCTGACAGTGGTCAATGAGAAAACGTTCAAAAATGGCAGCGATATTGAGCGTGTGCCAATGCGTTTGTTGGTATCGGCGTCCAATGAACTGCCAGATGAAGACAGTGGTTTGGATGCACTCTATGACCGCATGTTGGTGCGCGTGTTTGTGAATCGAATTCAGAATAAACAAAACTTTAAGTCGATGTTGACGGTAGGCACGTCACAAGAGGCACAAGTGCCAGAAGGGCTAGCAATAACAGATGAAGAATATCATCAATGGCAACAGCAGCTCGACAAGCTGACGTTAACCGATAATGCATTCGAGAAGCTTTTCCAGCTTAAAACGATGTTAGAAAGCAAAGTCGAAGCTCAGTTTGGCGATGTCGCTAATACCGACATGTATGTGTCTGACCGCCGCTGGAAGAAAGCCGTGAAATTGCTAAAAGCGAGCGCGTTTTTTAATGGACGCGATGAAATCAACCCACTTGATCTACTGTTGCTGCAAGATTGTTTATGGAACAGCCCTGAATCGCGAGACGTGGTACGCGAAGTGGTCCAAGAGTTCGCCCTAAAACATGCATTTGACCAACAAGACGCCGAACAGGAAATTGAATACTGTCGCGAGTCTTTGGTCGATGTTCAGCATGAGCTTGAAGATGCCTACCGCATGACGTTAACGTCTGAAGCGGCAACGGGTATTCTGCGCAAAGAAACCATGCGTTTTGATACCTCTAAAGCTAAGACCTACAAAGTTGGCGCAGCCGTTAACTTAGTTAAACTGGTTATTTTGCAAAGCAACATGTCGGTTTCAGAGTCAGAGAAAGGCGATAGCCGCTGGGTTTACGTGCCAAAAGATGAGCTAGACCGAGTCATCAAAGAAGGACACGGTGATGTGTATGGCTACGTCAATCAAAACACCAACATGTGTCGTTTACGATTTGATGTTGATGCCGCAAATAACCTAGTTATCCGTGATATCGCAAACCGAGGCATTCTGGTGAGCTTAGTGACTCAAGAGGGCTTGGATGTAGAGCTTTACCAAAAGTGGTTAACGCAGAGTGAAAAAGCCGTAAATCAACTCAGTGAAGCAGAGCACCATATGCGCAAGGTAAAAGCGAATTTCCATGATGCGCTTCCGCATAGCTTTGTTGATCCGGAACTACCACGCCTAATGGAGTCGAGTCTTCAGCAGGTCAGTCAGAGACTTGAGTCTATCCAAGCTGAAAGCGAGAAAGTTATCCAACGCTTTAAAAACTTACATCAGTTTTTCTCATAAGGAGACGACATGCTAGGTGCAGACGGACTTAACCTCGCGCTGATGGTAGCCGACTCTGGCATCATCGATAGCGCAGTTAATGATTTAATGGCGCGTTCACAAGTCATGATGATGGCGGAAAACCGAGGCGTTAAATCTTCAGTCAAAGGCCACTTATTAAAGTGGCGAGGCAGTGTTAAAAAACGGATTACCAAGGTATGTGAGACAGAGCGTTTCCAACAAGAGCTGTCTTTATATCAAGAGGTCATTCACTGGGATGAAGAGGCGTTTTTCGAAAACATCGAAGATGTGATTAAAAAGCTTGAGTGGCACTCCGCTTTTTATATGCAGGCTCGCCGAATGATGGAGAAGAACAAGGGGATGAATAATCCCATGTTCCCACATTACTTCTGTGATCAATGGTACCAAAGCCTAGCCGATGCGATTAAGCAAGCGCAAGTAAGCGAGCTTGAGGCCAATAAAGAGAAAGTGCTGAATGACCTGTATCAGCGTATGGAGACCATGCGTAATATGGATAAGGTCACGGAGTCGGGTGATGCTGAAAGTGTCGGGCGCTTATGGGATATGGCATCTGCCAAGTTGAGCAAAACTGACTTAACAGTGATGAAACGCCATGCGGAGTTTCTGAAGAAGCACCAAGGCTTGCAAGAAATAGCCGAGCAACTTGGTCGTATGGCGGGGCAAGTGAATGATCCCGAACTTAACCGCGCGCCTACCGAAGAGCTACAAATGATCGAAGAGAAGAGTGATGAAGCGACAGATGATATTGTCGGCATTCACGAAAGCGATGATTTAAATAAGCTACTTCCCAACGAAACGATGTTTTTGGCGTATCCTGAACTCGAGGTCGTGTTCTATAAACACTTAGTCGATAAACGACTTATGAACTACCGTACACAGGGCAAATCGCGCACGTTACGTAAAGTTAAAGCTCACCGACCTGACAACAAAGCGGTAGATATCGAAAAAGGACCGTTTATTGTGTGTGTGGACGCGTCCGGCTCAATGAGCGGGTTTCCTGAGCAATGCGCCAAAGCCATGGCTTATGCGCTGATGCAAATTGCATTAGCGGAGCAACGTGATTGCTATGTCATAATTTTTTCGACGGAACACATTACGTACGAGCTAACCAAACAAGATGGTCTGCGCGAGGCGGCGGACTTTTTAACTTATAGCTTCCATGGTGGTACAGACTTAGAGCCAACTTTGATCAAATCTATCGACTTGATGAGCGGTGATAAGTACAAAAATGCCGATATGGTGGTCATTTCCGACTTTATCGCGCCAAAACAACAAGACGAGTTGCTTGCCAAAGTGGATGCGCTTAAAGCGAAGAAAAACCGTTTTCACGCGATCAGCCTATCTAAATACGGAAACCCGGCATTGATGTCGATGTTTGATCACACGTGGTCTTATCATCCTAATGTTGTGGGCAGGTTGCTTAAACGGGTCGGTAATTACTAAGTGACATTGAAATTCTATTGAGTAAAACGTACAGAAAGCTAGATTTATATTGCTTCGTTTTAAGCCGATAAGATCGAACTTTGGTCTAATTGGCTTAAAAGAAATCAAACAAACAGAAAATGAAAGATTTTTGTTTGACTATCTTCTCTCAATCCGTAAAGTAGCCACCAACGCAACGGGGAAGAGCCCTGAAGCGAAGTAAAAAAGGCGCCTTGGCAGAGTGGCTATGCAGCGGATTGCAAATCCGTGGACCTCGGTTCGACTCCGGGAGGCGCCTCCATTATTCTTTGAGAGTGAATGGCTTTCGAGAATCAATGCGACACTAGCTCAGTTGGTAGAGCGCAACCTTGCCAAGGTTGAGGCCACGAGTTCGAACCTCGTGTGTCGCTCCAAATTATTCAGATATGGCAATTGCGGTATCTCGATGCCAAGTGCATCAACTTAAAACCAGCGAAAGCTGGTTTTTTTGTATCTGAATATTGATAAATTTACGCCATCCCAATTTCTTGAACTGTGGGTATAACACTTGTTTCTGTCACCAGTTATGCTGTTAAGTGTGACCCGATATTTCGCAGATTGACCAATATCAGTTTAAAATGTCGGTCTCCAAAGGATTTGACGAAGACGCATGAGAAATACCGACGATTACATCATTTTCTATCACCTGATCGAGCAAGGCTCATTCAGTGCTGCAGCAAGACACATGTCATTGACCAAATCGGTTGTCAGTAAACGCATCGCGAAGCTTGAGCAAGAGCTTGGTGTACAGCTTCTTTACCGAACAACGCGAACGTTAACGTTGACGGAGGCAGGGCGAGCGTTCTTTACTCATGCAAAAGCCGTTTATCAAGCGGTGGCAACGGCAGAAGAATCCATTGTGGGGTTAGGTAAGAATTTATCTGGAAACATTAAAGTTTCTGTACCCACTATCTCTGGTGAGTTAATTCTTCCTCAAGTGATCAGTGAGTTTAATCAGAAATACCCTGACATCAATATCGACATGGATCTTGATAATCGTTTTGTCGATATTGTGAATGAACGCTTTGATTTGGCCATTCGAACGGGAGTGTTGCCAGATTCTAGCCTGATCGCAAGAAAGCTGGTGGATGCCAATTGGATTGTTTGTGCGTCACCTCAATACCTTGCTAAACATGGCATTCCTAAGCAACCTCAAGCCTTGGATAAGCACAATTGTTTGGTTTATTCCTACCAAGAAACCGGGGCGCGTGAGTGGGCGTTTAAAGAGGGAGACGAGGTGTATCAAATTACAGTCGACGGTAACCTCTGTACCAACAACTCTTCGGTATTGAGAAACGTCGCACTGTTGGGGCAGGGAATCATCTATGTGCCACGTGTCTTAGTTTATGAAGACTTAAAGCAAGGCCGCCTGATTCAATTGTTCAAAGACGAAACCGCCAAATGTTTGGGTATTTATGCGGTGTATCCTTACACTCGTCAACAACCAGAAAAAATTAAGATCTTCATTGATCATCTATACACCAGCTTTCAAAGTCAAAATCATCGATTTTAAGACAATAACTCACACCAATCGTTATGTTGGTGTTGAGTTATTGTTTCCATCTTCATTTCTAATAATTCTTATAAATTTAGAAGCTTAAGCTTTCTCCTTGTTTTATCACTAATATTGATAACAAGATGCTGCGCACAACTGTTAACAAATGGTTTTGCTATTGTTTCTTTTAAGAAACGGTCTGTTTCTTGCGTTAAATTTTCCGAATGTGAAAGATAAGTGACAGAAAAATAAAAGAATTATTTTGTTTGTTGTCTATTGGTTAAGTGTTGCTCGCCTGCCTGACATAGACGCCGAGAAATGGACTGCTTATAGTGGCTCAAACGCCCATTACCGTCACTAAACGGTGATGTGAGCGAAGTACAATAACTAGAGATACGGATATGAAACAAAAGCAGCTGATTGACGAATTTAAAACTATCGTTGGGGAAGAAAATGTCCTAACCGACGAGGTTAAAACAAAATACTACCGCTCGGGTTTTCGCTCAGGTAGTGGCACTGCGCTTGCTATCGTGTTTCCTAATACTCTTGTAGAACAATGGAAGATCATTAAACAGTGCGTTGAAGCAAACTGCATTATTATTATGCAGGCTGCCAAAACAGGTTTAACAGAAGGCTCAGCTCCAAGTGGTAATGATTATGACCGTGATGTGGTTGTGATCAATATTACCAAAATCAAGAAGATTCACTTATTAGATGGCGGTAAGCAGGCGGTATGCTTGCCTGGTGCAAGTTTGCACTCATTGGAAAAAGAATTGAAGGCGGTGAACCGAGCGCCGCACTCTATCATCGGTTCTTCATCATTAGGTGCCACTGTGGTTGGTGGTATCGCCAATAACTCAGGCGGTGCGTTAGTCAAGCGTGGTCCTGCTTACACGGAGTTGGCGATTTATGCGCAGGTCGATAAGCAAGGCCAGTTACACCTGGTTAATCACCTTGGTATTGAAGGTTTAGGTGAAACGCCAGAAGAAATTCTGACAAACCTGCAAGAAGGAAACTTTGGCCCAGCGAAGATCATTCATGACGAGCGAATGGCATCAGACAAAGAATACGATGAACGTGTTCGAGACGTGACTTCTGACATTCCTTCTCGCTTTAATGCCGATGAACGTCGTTTATTTGAAGCCAGTGGCTGCGCTGGTAAATTGGGTGTTTTCGCCGTTCGAGTTGATAGCTACCCAGTACCCGAAAAAGAGCAGGTTTTTTACCTTGGCACCAATGATCCTGCGAAACTGACGAAGCTGCGAAAAGATTTCTTATCTACGTTTGAGAACTTGCCTGAGATGGGAGAATACTTGCATCGAGATATCTTCAACATGGCAGAGAAGTACGGCAAAGACGTCTTTTTATCCATCGACTTGCTAGGCACAGATAAGCTGCCAAAAATGTTTGCACTTAAAGCTAAAGTAGAAAATGTCTTAGAGCGCGTCCCGTTTGTTAGTAAATACCTGCCAGACACCATTTTGTACTACGCGAGTAAGTTGTTCCCACAACATTTACCAGAACGAATGCTGGATTTCCGCGACAAGTATGAGCATCACCTGGTATTAAAAATGAGTGATAGTGGTATTGCTGAGGCACAAAAATACCTCAAAGAAGTTTGGGCTGTTGAAGATGACTGTGATTTCTTCGAGTGTACGCCGGAAGAGGGTAAAAAAGCTTATTTACATCGCTTTGCAGCAGCAGGTGCAGCAATTCGTTACGAGACGATTCACCGAAAAGACGTAGAAGACATCGTTGCACTTGATATCGCTTTGCGACGTAATGATGAAGAGTGGCTAGAAACTTTACCGGAAGCGGTGAGTAAGAACCTTGTTCAAGCGCTCTATTATGGTCACTTTATGTGTTATGTATTCCATCAAGATTACATTTTCAAAAAAGGGACCGACACGAAGTTGATGAAAAAGCTGATGTTAGAACACCTCAATAGCCGTGGTGCTAAATACCCAGCAGAACATAATGTGGGTCACTTGTACGAAGCTGAAAATTCGCTGCAGAAGTTTTACCACGAGCTAGATCCAACCAACACCTTTAACCCTGGTATTGGCAAAATGGACAAATATAAGCGCAATTGTAACTGCTGTGCATAAGCATTGAATATTCATCAAGTCAACCTGGTGGAACACTATATGGCCGACCAGGTTGGCTTTTTACTCTTTGACGCTAAAAATCAACTCAATTTCATCATCAAGTCTTCTTCCTGTTGGGGTAAAACCAAGCTTTTGGTAAATATGGAGAGCATTCCCTTCCTCTTTATCCATTGTGGTCAGGGACACGCCTCGTAAACCGATAATGGAAGCGTATCGCTTACTAAAGCTAATCGCTTGATTTCCCAATCCCTTTCCTTGAAAACGATGGTCAATCATGACGCGCCACACGTACAAATGATCCTTTTGAAAGTGATCATCGAACTTGTCGAGTAGTCTTGGATCGATAAGAGAGATGAGCCCTGCTGGCTTGTCGTCTAAATAAATGCCGTAACTGACGCTATCGTCGTTGAAACTCGCCTCTGCAAGCCATTCTGCGTTATTAGCAATGAGGTGTTTTTGGGACACTTCCACGGAGAGGTCGATAATGTCATCGATGGTGTTACCGTTTATTTTTAAAAAGCTAACGTTATTCATGGTAATCTTCCTTGGATAGGTATTTATCTAAAACCATTTGCGCAACATAAAGATCTTGATAGGCAATTCCTGAGCTATCAAAAATAGTAATGTCGTTTTTGTTCCTTTCTTTTAATTGAAGCTTGTCACCGATCTGATAGATCTCTTTATCTGGCGCATGCTGGAACTCACCAATCGTTTTGGACTGAGATAAATAATCACAGTAGAGGGTGGTGTTCTCAAATAGCGATGGTGGAAGTTCCTGTTTTCCTATTTTATCTGCTCCCATTGCAGAAATATGAGTTCCAGGTTTTACCCATGAAGATTCAAACAAAGGAGCGGTGGACGCTGTAACGGTAACAATAATATCTGCGCTTTCACAGGCTTCTTGAGCGGATTTGATGTCTGTTGTTAACCCTTCTTTGCTTAGCTCTTGCGCTAGTTGGTTGGCGTTAGTCTGATTTCTACCAACAATCAGGACTTTAGATAGATTCCTAACTTTTGCAATGGCAAGCGCTTCGTATTTAGCTTGATGACCTGTGCCAAATAACGCAAGTACAGATGAATCTTGTCTCGCCAGTAGATCAACAGCGATGGCATCAGCTGCTGCAGTTCGGTAGGCATTGACCAAACTTGCTGACAAAATGGCTTTCATTTCCCCCGTATCCGGTGAAAGAAGAAAGATATGAGTGCCATGGTTTGGTCGCCCAAACTGGTTGTTGTTTGGCCAATAGCTTCCCATTTTCCAACCAAGTAATTGGTTTGTGCATGCTGATTTGAGTGAAAACATTGAGCCTTCGACCGGGCCTGATGCGTTAACGACCGGAAATATTGATGAGTGCTGATCTTGTACTGAAGAAAATGCAGCTTTGACCGCTTTGTATGCCAGTTCGTGAGAAATTAACGCTGCTGTCGTTTTTTCATCTAGATAAATCATGTTTACCACCCTGAAATACGTTGCCATTGCTCAATTTGACCCTCTACCAAGTCAAAGACATGGTATTTACTGTGCATCGCGCTTGTAGAGCATGCATGATTTGGGACGATGTGTACTCTAGAACCAATGGGAAAACATTCGAAGTCGATCTCGCTCCCAGAAGCCGCTTCGAGTATGCCGTGCTCTTGATTTACCTGCACGACTTTCAGTAGTTGATTCTCTTGGCCATTCGGTTGGAGAACCACGCCATAACATTGTTCGTCATGGCCTTTATCTAAAGAAAGAGCCATCCAACCAGCATCAACAAATATTTGCCCCCTCGATTTGTTGTGTCCAATAACACTACTTACTACTGAGATTGCGATATCGTTTAAGGTACACACTCCAAGTCGATGCATCACTAAGTCAAACAATGAATAGACGCCAGCTCTGACTTCTGTGATTCCACTTGTGTTTGTGTATGAACATGCCGTCGGGGTAGACCCCACGCTGACTATTTCGCAGTAAATCCCAACCGACTCGAGGCGTTTCGCTGCAAGTTGTGCAGTCGCTACTTCATTACTGGCGGATTGGTTTAATGCTTCTCGAGACTTACTGTGGTAAGACTCACCTGCGTGGAGCATCACCCCTTTAAAATCGGCCAAACCCTTATCTAAGCTCTTAGACATTGCGATTAGGGCTTCGGAATCTGCACTTACACCACCTCGGTGTCCGTCGCAATCAATCTCTATCAGGCAGCTAATGACACACCCACGTTCTTGACAGTAGGTGTTAACGAAATCGACTTGTTCCATGCTATCAAGTAAAACCACAATACTCATACCGCGTTTCAGTAGCAGTTCGACTCGCAATAGCTTTTCTTTTGATATGCCAACAGCATAGAGAATGTTTTTACAACCATAACTGGCAAGCTGTTCTGCTTCTTCAAGGGTGGATACAGTGATTGGGTCCTCTATAGAGTCAATTAAGTAAGGAAGCGCATCTAACGATTTTACTGTCTTAAAGTGGGGCCTTAGTGGTGTGCCTAGTTTCGACATATGGCTGCGCATTTGAGTAAGGTTGCTCAAAAATTTTTGTTTGTCCAAATAGAGAAATGGTGTGCCAATAGCATTGTATTGTTTTTCTAAATTAGGGTGTTCTGTATGCTTAATCATTTCTTTTACCTAAGCTTGCAAAGTGAAATTAACTATTGATGAAATGATTATGAAGTAGGAAGAAGTTGAATTATATTAACAAAAATCTACTTATACATTAGGTTGGAAGTTAATGTTAACGACAGAAGATATTCGATTTCTTGTGGTAGTTTCTAACCATAGAACATTGGCAGATGCGGCTCGTGCGCTCAATATAACGCCTCCATCAGTCACTCAGCGTATTCAACATATCGAAAAGAAGCTATCGCTTAAGTTACTTCAACGGCCTTCGCGCATAGTTAGCTTAACAGAAGAAGGGCGCGTTTTAGTCGATACAGGTAGTTCTATCCTTGAGGATTTGGATGAACTCACCGATAAACTCAATGAAAGCAGAGGGGATGTCAGTGGTCGTCTAAGAGTATTGGCGCCCCTTGGCTTTGGCAACGATGTGATAGCCCCTTTATTAGGTGAGTATAAAAAAGCTCATCCGCGCCTAGAAGTGGAGCTAGAGTTATCAGATAAGCCAAACTGGGCCAACCATCATAAATGGGACATTATCATCTACATTGGTCACCTGGCGGATTCCAGCCTTAAGATGGTGAGTTTAGCCCCAAACAAGCGCTTTGTTTGCGCTTCGCCGGAGTATTTATCACGTTATGGACAGCCTGAAACTCCGCAAGATCTTAAGAATCATCAATGTATTGCGTTGAGAGAAAATAATGAAGATGTCACGTTGTGGAGCTTTACTCATACAGTCTCAGGAGCCATAGAAAATGTTCGAATTCGTCCTTCACTTGCAAGTAATGAGGGCAGAGTGATTAAAGACTGGGCCTTAAGAGACTTAGGGATCATCATGCGATCTGAATGGGATATTCAGTCACAGGTTGATAGTGGTAAATTAGTGCGATTATTACCAGATTACGAGCTTCCAAATGCCGATATTGTTGCCCTCGTGAGTTCTGCTGCGCATGAGAGGTCAGCGCGAGTCACTGGCTTTTTATCTCTACTAAAAGAGCAATGCCAAAAAGCACCGTGGTTAAGTTGAGACTAAGTTGTTATGGTTAGTTTATAAGGCTCGGTTAAGCTCACAATCGAAGAATGTGAGCTTAAGTAATTATCTAGCTGAGGACGGTTAAATAGCGCGTACCGCGGCGGCTGCGATGATGCCAGCTGCAATTGCGGGCAGAGGCTTTTTCACGATGAACATGACGACAGCAGTAGAAAAAAGTGCTGCTCTAGCACCGTAATCACCTTCAACCGCTAGTGGGGCTAAAAGGGCAACTAATACGGAACCTGACATCGCAGTGATGAAACGTTGAACCCGTTCGCTAATTGGAATAAATGACATAACATACACTCCGCCCCAGCGGGTTATGAGCGTGACTAACGCCATAGCGATGATGATAAGCAGTGTGCCACCTACGCTCGTTTCGATGTTCATGCTTTTTTCTCCTTCCAACAAGCACCTAAGACTCCACCAGTAATGGCGCCAACCACTACGTGGCTATTCTCTGGTAAATACCAATACGCCAACATAGAAGAGG
This sequence comes from Vibrio sp. JZG120, assembly GCF_053890955.1. Taxonomy (NCBI): domain Bacteria; kingdom Pseudomonadati; phylum Pseudomonadota; class Gammaproteobacteria; order Vibrionales; family Vibrionaceae; genus Vibrio; species Vibrio sp. JZG120. Next base: position 914,811 of record NZ_JBSRRK010000001.1, on the reverse strand, counting down.
CTGCTGCTGTGGCCCAAATCGCAAAGATCCTTAAGTCTTTCGGCCCTGCCACCACCATAGACAGCAGGAAGCACCCCATAACCATATCGAGTCCGAGGCTCACCGGATCTTTGATTGCGTTACCAAAATAAATGCCGATCCAGGTGCCAACAATCCAAAACGACCACATCGCTAAGCCGCCACCAACAAGCAAACCAAAACCTGGTTCTTTTCTACCAAATGCATTGAGTGCCATTGCCCAGTTTGCGTCTGATGCTACCAGCATTACGCCGTAACGTTTTGTCGGTGGGAGTTGTCGTAACCATGGATAAAGCGTAGCGCCCATCAAGAGGTGACGAGCATTAATAGCAAATACAGTAATAAGCACTGGAATCAGAGGTACTTCTGCTCCCCACATTTCTAGCGTGGCAAATTGTGAAGCACCGGCGAAGACCAGTGTGCTCATCAACATAGTGGGAAATACATCTAGTCCAGTTTGTACGGCGGCAACACCGAATGCGAGGCCAAATATGACCACAAACATGGACAGAGGTAAAAGTTGGGTGAAACCGTTCCACACGTCGATCCGAGTAAATTCGTGCAACTCAGATGAGGAACGCTGAAGATGTTGAGTATTTTCTGTCATAGAGATACCTAGCCAGCAGGCAAAAAGGGCAGTGCCATATGAATGCGTTTGTTATTCTTTTGTAAACTTCATGTTTAACATCAATTGAAAGGGCTTTCAAACACTAAGTGCTATATAAAAAACAAGTATACCTGAACGATTTTAAGATGAAGGGTTTAGAGGGTTTGTCATTTGCTAGGGCTCAAGGAAAGTAACGCAACGCAAATAGCAAGCTCTGTTCAATTGAGAAGAGCACGGATTGTTACAGATTAGTATATGAGTAGGAAAGCGAGCACGAGGCTCGCTTTTTCGTTCTGTTACGAACAACTGAAAGGGTTTATTTTACGTAGACACGAGGGTTCGCAGCACCCCAAACCGTGTATAGTTCTGGGAAGATGACCTCTGCATGTTTTTCCATTTCTGCTGCCGAAATCGTTTTGCCTTGCTGAGAGCCAAACAGTACAACTTCAGAACCAGGCTCAACATCTTTGATACCTGTAATATCAACCATAGTGGTGTTCATTGAAGCAACACCTGCCACTTTTGCTCGTTGGCCATTGATCAGTACTTCTGCCGTATTGCCCATTTTTCGTGGGTAGCCATCAGAGTAACCAACAGGAATGTTCGCCATTAGGCTTTCTTTGCTCGTTTTGTAGCTGCTGTCGTAACCGACAGTGCTATTTTTTGGCAGATGGTGAACGGATGCCACGCGTGTTTTGAAAGACACGATAGAAGGGTACTCAGGGTTGGTTGGCAGATCACCGTATAAAACGCCACCAGGACGAACCATATCAAGCTGTGCTTCAGGGACATTAAGTGCAGTGTAAGAGTTGGCCACGTGCAGCAAAATATCTTCGCGTTTTAGGCCCGCTTCTTTAATCAGCCATGCAGAGCTGTCTTTGAACGAAGATAACTTTTGACGAACTTCGTCTGCATTGTAGTTAGGGAAATGAGTCATGATGCCAACAATATTAACGCCAGCTTGTTGAGCGATTTCTAGCGCTTCTTGCTTGCCCGCTTTTGTTGTCATATCAACGCCATTACGTCCCATACCACCGTCGTTAAGAGCAAGGTGAACTTTGATTTCTTTATCCGCTTTCTCTGCTAGCTTAGACAGTGCTTTGGCTTGCTCTGCAGTGCCAATCAGCTCTTCAATATTTAAGTCGATTGCGGCTTCGATCTCGCCAATATCCGCCGAGCGTACACGCATAAGTTGACCTTTAAAGCCACTGTCGCGAACGGTCTGTGCTTCGGCGTTACTTGCAACGGCAACGCAAGGGATTTGTTGTTCGATAATAGTTGGCATCAGGCCCGCGATGCCATTACCGTATGCGTCGGCTTTCATCACGGCGCAGATTTTCGTTTTGCCATCCATGTGCGACTTGAACTGCTCAATATTATCGCGGAATTGACCTAAGTTTATTTCCAGCCAAGCGTTAGCGCCTTGAACTTGCTCTGCTTTTACTACAGTGTTGCTAATTTGAAGGGGGGCAGCAGTAGCTTGCATCGCAGGAGCAACGGTTGCAGCAGCGATAGTCAGTGATAGTAAGGTTTTATTTAAGCGCATAAAGTCTCCGTACGCGTTTTTTGTATTGGTTATGTTATTGAGTACTTGGGGAAAGTACCTGACGAAGTAAAACGCTCCAAGTAGTGCTTTGGAGCGTTTTTGAAGATCATGATTCAATATACCTAAATATATCTCAGTGATTGCACTCAATTTGCGCAAATCGAGGTTGATTCAATATCAACTAAGGTATCCACTGAGTTTAACTCAGTTTAAAGCGGCTCATTACATCTTTAAGAGAAATTGACAGCTGGCTTAGCTCACGACAAGCCTGTGCGGTTTGCTCTGAGCCCTGTGATACTTCTTGAGATGCCAAGTGTATGTTTTCAATGCTGCGGTTAAGCTCTTCTGCAACAGAGTCTTGCTGGTTACAAGCCGTGGCGATTTGGGTGCCCATGTCTGAGATATCAGAAATCGAGTGTTCTATGTCGCTCATCAGCTGTTTTGATTGAATGCCTTGCTCTGCACATTCTGAGATACTGGTTCTAGAAAGTTCTGTTGCAGATTTCGCGTCTTTTGCAAGCGATTGTAGCTGCTCAATGATCGACGTAATTTCGCTGGTTGAATCTTGCGTACGGCCTGCAAGCGTTCGAACCTCGTCCGCAACCACGGCAAAACCGCGACCAGACTCACCAGCACGCGCAGCTTCAATGGCTGCATTAAGAGCAAGTAGGTTGGTTTGATCGGCAATGTCACGGATAACATCAACAATAACGTTAATTTTATTCGATTGCTGTTCAAGCTCTGCCACAGTATCGCCCGCAGCACCAATTACGTTTGAAACTTCATGAATCGCGTCAACCATGCCTTGCGTTTCACGAACACCGTGTTGTGTACGACGGTTTGCTTCGTTAGCTTGGTTCGCTGAATCTTCAGTATTACGTGCAACATCGGCTACTGCTGCTTTCATTTCTGTCATTGCCGTAGCAATGTGTGTAATTTGCAGTTGTTGATCTTTCATACCAGATGCAGAAATATCGGAGATTTGATTCATCTCTTCTACTGCACTGCTTAACTGTGTGACCGCAGCAATCACGTTGTCGATAACTTGGCGCAAGTCATCTTGCATCTTAGTGGTCGCATCTGCCAGCTCACCTAGCTCGTCATTGCCGATGGCTTTACGATCGATGTCGTTTGATAGGTCACCTGTTGCGATGGCATTTGCTTGCTCGACAACAAGTTTTAGTGGGCCACAAATAAGGCGTGTCAGCACGTACGTCATGCCTACCATGATAAGCAGAATAATCACGTTGCTTGCAATTGACGAGTTACTCAATCCATTTACAGAAGAAAGAATATGAGTTTTGTTACTGTCCATAGCATTTTTAAGTAGACGGATCAGTTCACCGAGCTCAGAGTCAACCGCTTCGAAAGCAGGTAAAGAGTTCGCCAAAATAGGGTGGGCTTTGCTTTTGTCGTTGGCTCGCATCGCTTCGTTGTACTGATCCATAGTAACCAAGTACTTTTTCCACTGACGCATAAGGCGCTGGTAAGTTTGTTGCTCTTCACCTGGCCAAATCGTTTCACCGTAAGAATCGAGCTCTTTGCTGATCTTTTCACGTTCGCGAATGTTGCTGGCAATTTTGTTTCTGATTTGGTCTGCGTCTTCATAAGTGTATGTCGCAAACTGAGCACGGCGCCAGCGAGACAAGTGATCTCGGATCGAATCTACTCTTTCCATAGCAGGAAGCGTATCATCGGTATAGTTTAAAAGCTCAGATTTAATGCTTTTGAGCTCTGTAGATAAAAACACGCCAAACGCAATGTTGACGATGGCAATGAGTAAAAACGATAGCGATATCTTTTTCGCTATAGAAAGATTCTTGATAGACATTAGTGATATACCTTGTTTTTCTTATGGTGTGTCGCCAAAGTAAACCACGTCCTTATATGTGATATATGTCCATTAAATTACTGCAACGAGTGTAAGCTATCATTATTTATTGATATTTTCGATAATGAATTGAGCTTTTTTTGAAAATAAAAAATGTCAATGATTTTATAAAGGTACGACCACATTCGATGAAAAGTTATCGGTAACAAAATATGATATTTCGTGTGAAACAGTGCCAAGAGTAGGGGCTCCAATTGTTACAGATGTTACAGAGCTGAAGAGAGTGGTGACTACGATCCGCGTTAGTCAGGCGTTTACAAGCTAAGCAGTTACGGGCATCAACATGTGTGTGACTTAGAGTTGATGAAAGCTAACGAGTGTTTCTTGGCCTAATTGAATGCCAATTGTACCGTCTGGATCGCTTTTTAAGCACTTAAATCAAAAAGATAAAATTTATTGTTGACCAGATAAATTAATCCGTTAAAGTACGCCTCGTTCTCACGGCAAAGGTCGCTGAGACAGATGGTGTCTAACCCATCGCATGATTGCGTTGCCCTGGTGGTGGAATTGGTAGACACAAGGGATTTAAAATCCCTCGGCGTTCGCGCTGTGCCGGTTCAAGTCCGGCCCGGGGCACCATCAAAATCTTTGGTAACAGAGATACAAAATCAGAAAGGCGCCTTGGCAGAGTGGCTATGCAGCGGATTGCAAATCCGTGGACCTCGGTTCGACTCCGGGAGGCGCCTCCACTATTTCGAAAGCCAGTCTTAAATGACTGGCTTTCTTCGTTTTAAATCCATCAATCTATACTCGTTCACGCTTCTCTAAATTCCTCCCATGTTTTGATCACCATTCAATATTTTCAATGCACTAGCCATTGATTTTATAAATGTTAAATAACTCAATAATTGTATAGGGTGATTGGTGCTAATTTCTCTTCGATTGTAATCCGAACTTTTTGTATCACAGGCAGCAACTTGGCTAGCGTGACCGTTGGCAATGCTTGGTGTGTATGAGCAGAAAGGAGGATTTTAGTCCTTAACGTGAGAGAAAAATAATGAAAACATTTAAATTAAAACGCACTATTTTACCTTTAACCTTGTTGCTAAGTTCATCTGCATTGGCTGCTGAGAATGGCACAATGATGCAGTATTTCCATTGGTATGTGCCTAACGATGGCACACTGTGGACTCAAGTGGAAAATAACGCTCCAACGCTAGCAGAAAACGGATTCACAGCGCTCTGGCTACCACCTGCATACAAAGGAGCGGGTGGCAGTAATGATGTCGGCTACGGCGTTTATGACATGTACGACTTGGGGGAGTTTGATCAAAAAGGATCAGTGCGCACCAAATACGGCACGAAAGATCAGTACCTTAGTGCTATCAATGCCGCTCACAATAACAATATCCAGGTTTATGGTGACGTGGTGTTTAACCACCGTGGTGGTGCGGATGGGAAATCTTGGGTTGATACTAAGCGGGTAGATTGGAACAACCGCAACATTGAACTTGGCGATAAATGGATTGAAGCGTGGGTGGAGTTTGATTTCCCTGGACGCAACGACAAGTACTCTAACTTCCATTGGACTTGGTACCATTTTGATGGCGTGGACTGGGACGATGCAGGTAAAGAAAAAGCCATTTTTAAATTCAAAGGTGAAGGTAAGGCATGGGATTGGGAAGTCAGTTCTGAAAAGGGGAATTACGACTACCTTATGTATGCTGACTTAGACATGGATCATCCTGAAGTTAAACAAGAACTGAAAGATTGGGGTGAGTGGTACATCAACATGACTGGTGTTGATGGCTTTAGAATGGATGCGGTGAAGCACATCAAATACCAATATCTTCAAGAATGGATTGATCACCTACGTTGGAAAACAGGGAAAGAGCTATTCACGGTCGGAGAGTACTGGAACTACGATGTGAATCAGCTGCATAACTTTATCACCAAAACTTCTGGCAGCATGTCTCTATTCGACGCACCGTTACATATGAACTTCTACAATGCGTCTAAATCGGGTGGTAGCTACGATATGCGTCAAATCATGGATGGTACGCTGATGAAGGACAATCCAGTCAAAGCGGTAACCTTAGTAGAAAACCATGATACTCAACCTTTGCAGGCGTTGGAGTCGACGGTTGATTGGTGGTTTAAGCCGCTCGCTTACGCGTTTATCTTATTGCGTGAAGAAGGTTATCCATCTGTGTTTTATGCAGATTACTACGGCGCGCAGTACAGTGATAAAGGGCATGACATCAATATGGTCAAAGTGCCTTACATCGAAGAGCTCGTAACACTGCGTAAAGACTATGCGTATGGTAAACAACATTCTTATCTCGACCATTGGGATGTAATTGGCTGGACTCGCGAGGGCGATGCAGAACATCCACATTCAATGGCAGTGATCATGAGCGATGGACCAGGTGGCTCGAAGTGGATGTATACGGGCAAGCCAAGTACACGCTATGTCGACAAGTTGGGCATCCGAACTGAAGACATTTGGACAGATGCGAACGGGTGGGCTGAGTTCCCTGTAAATGGTGGATCTGTCTCGGTTTGGGTTAGCGTTGAGTAAGTCATTCTTGTGATTTTGATACAGAACAGGCAAATTTTGATGAAACTTTGCAGTGAATCAATACGTTATTTGATATTCATATAACAAATGAGTAACTTATATTTGAGCATTATCTAGAGGAAGATGAAGAATGGAATCTATTGCTGATGTATTGGTTGTGGCTATTGTGTTCGGTGCCATATTTGGGGGCGGGATAATTAAGTTAATCTTGAATCATCGTAAAGAAGTAAGAGCTTTGGAGATATCTGAACGTAATACGATGAGCCAAGAAGAACAAGCTAACCTTAACAAGCAAATTGGTGATTTGAAGCGACGCGTTGAAGTGTTAGAGCGCATAGTCACAGATAGCAAATATCAACTTGAAAAAGAAATTGCCTCTCTGTAATTCACCACAAAAACGTAAAGCCGGCTGAGTCCGGCTTTTTAGTGCCTGTACATCATAGTTTTAGGGTACTTAGCTCAGCGTTCGTCAAAGAAGTCTTTATCGCGGATGTACTTACTCATAAAGTGATAAGAGAATGGTCGCATCAACCAACTAAATAGAGAACGTCCAAGTCGAATGAACGTTGGCGTATTCTCGTATATTTTCCCATTATACAACCATAGCATTTTGCCTACATGCCAATAGAGAAAAGGCACTGGCGGCATGAATGTCACGATGTCGATATCGCAACAAATCCGGTAAGTTTTGTGCCCCAAACGATAGCGTTTTTTGAAGGTCCAATCTCCAACTGCGGGCTGACCGAAAGTCACAACGCGTTTAATGCTCTTTGGGTATTTTTTCTCTATATAATCGGCAAAAACACTGCCAATCGCGCCACCTGAAGAGTGACCAGTAATGGTGATTCTTTTTCCCTTAAGAATGAGCGGTACAACGATACCTTCGAGGCGCTCGATCACGGTCAACCCCAACCGATCTTCATTTCGGCTCGGTAAACTTTCTTGAAACAGAAGATGATAGAAACCCGCGTGAATGCGGTAATTCAGTCCCAACCTTCGACAGCTTCTCGTCCACATCGCGAAGTTTAACAACCAATCACTGATACTGTGTGAGCCTTTAATCACTACGACCACTTCACTCTGTTTTTTACTCCAGAGCACACGAATCATAATCTTACCGTGTTCATTTCTAATGACTCGTTGCCCATTAGGATCGAATCCGTATTGAGTTTGTCTGAAGACGCGAGGATAGGCGAGATTACAGAGTACGGCATAGCGCTCATATTGGTATCGTTTTAATGGTTTCACGTTATCTTTCTTTATGGAGCCTAACGACTGACTGTAATTAATGAATATTAAAAATACGTGAACCTAGGTTAGTGCTGGTAGAGACTTTGTGTGTTGGTATCGTGGATGAAAGCCTCAAATTGGTCTAAGTGCGTTAAGATGGTCTGGCGCGAAGTATCGTGATGTTCATTAAGCACGTTAAGCAGCTTTTTCAGGGTCTTACGATCTTGTTTATTGAGGTTTACTGCCTCTTTGATCTGTGTGAAAAATTCAATTTGACTTGAAGTGTCGTTAAAATCACCGAGCTTGTCTTGCAATAATTTTAATTGTTTCACGTTGTTTTTGTGCTGTGGGGAAGGGTAGAGTGCGGAAAACCCTTCTAGCAAATAACGCAGCGCTTTGCACTTTATCCTCATCGAGTGAATCACGCTGTCACGACTTTTGTCCGAGATCTTGCGCCGTGCTTTGTCGACCTTTTTAAATTGTTCGGAGACTTTTTGGCTTGCGAAGAGTAACGCAGGTACGTTGTTATCCACTCGTGCGTGCTTTGTACTTCGCAGCAGACTATTCCTGACCAAAGTGCAGTGCATAGTGTATTCTTGTGTCGCTAGCCAACGCGCAACTTTTGCCTGTTCGTAAGCACGTTCGGATTCTATAAAGCCAAAAAGCTGCTCAAGAGAGGGTTTGTGGTTTGGGAGCATTTCAATGTATTGGCTTTTGTCCAAGATAAATACGTCCAAATCACGCAGCTTATTTGTTTTCTTCATCATTATTTTTAAATGAGGTTTCAAAATACGCTGTTCAAAAGGAGGTATCAGTTCGCGAAGTAGCACGCATAGTGAGCGTATGCGCCTCAGTGTGACGCGATACTGGTGTGTATATTCAGGGTCCAAGTCATGGACGATCCCCTGTTCCAGAGAGCGTGCATAATCAAATTCAGTAAGTAAGAAGTAGGGCACTACGAAGTCGAGTTCGGAATCAGTATGTAGCGGTAATTGAAATGATGACTTTCGAAACATGATGAGCACTTATTTGTCCCCTGCAGTACGAATTAAGTTTATACCCATACTGTCAATTTGTGCGACTTGTCGATTCCTCGTTGACATTAAGTGATGAAGCAAAGTAAACGAGAGCAAAACAAGCTGATGTTCTTGTGAGCAAAATGATCGCCCTTTGTTCGTTTGAGTTGGCTTTTTAACCATTTGAATAAAAAAGACTAATTTTTTGTTGACCAGATAAATTAATCCGTTAAAGTACGCCTCGTTCTCACGGCAAAGGCCGCTGAGACAGATGGTGTCTAACCCATCGCATGATTGCGTTGCCCTGGTGGTGGAATTGGTAGACACAAGGGATTTAAAATCCCTCGGCGTTCGCGCTGTGCCGGTTCAAGTCCGGCCCGGGGCACCATCAAAATCTTTGGTGACAGAGATACAAAATCAGAAAGGCGCCTTGGCAGAGTGGCTATGCAGCGGATTGCAAATCCGTGGACCTCGGTTCGACTCCGGGAGGCGCCTCCACTATTTCTAAAAACCGGCCTAGTGTCGGTTTTTTAGTATCTGGTATTGTCAAACTATTCTAATACACACTTTTTAATTGAATAATTAATTTTTGTACAAATACCAACCTCAATTATCAGTTAATCATTCTTTAACTAGTTTTCCCGAATTGCTATCTATAGCGTCATATTGTCACGTGATTTTAGTTCAATACTGAAAATAAAGTTGCACATATATCCTGCTTGTTTCTCTATATGTCTCTAGTTGATATTGCACTGTATCGCTCAGTCTGTCTTTTAATCGAGTATAAAACTAGGTGAGCAAAAAACTTTTCACTACTTTAATTTAACGTAAATTTAACAATTAAAGATGGATAATATTACTCAAGAGTTGTTGAGGTATATTATTCGAATGACTCGTTATTAAGTTAATGAATTTAAAGGTTATAATTTCATGCGATGAAATTGAGGTTGTTTTAGTTCAATTTCTACTTGTTTGATTTTTAATGATTTAAATTGGCTGTAGTGCAAGTGATTTATTAAAGTCATTGTTGAATACAAAGTTTGTTCATATAAAACAATCATAAGGTTATTTTAAGTAACTGACAAAAATGGACAAATTTATTATTACACAAACTTAACCTAAATTACTTATCGCTCTGGTTGAATTTTGACCGGTTGCTTTGCTATGATTCCGGCTCTTATATTTTTGGTGGTTATCCTTTTATAACCATGTTGATGTATATAGGAACATATTTGGCTTTATAGGCTAGGGCATTTTATTGCCTAAAATTTATATTATTTTACCCTACCATTTCTGCTTATATTGGCGGGAAGGTGAACTAGTTATTAATTTAAAATTAGGTGAAGCAGTGATAAAAAATATTAAAATAAATAGAACAATCCTAAATAAAGGGTTGTCATTTTTATTAGTAATATTCGCTTGTTTACAGAGCATCCATTACGCCAGTGCAGCAGGAAGTACGACGGGACAGCAAAATACATTGGTTATCCTGCTGAACTTCAAAGAAAACCCAAATGAGCAGCCATTAACTTTGTCAGAGGCAAATAATCTAATCTTTGGCACAGTAAATGACTTCTACCGTGAAAGCTCTTTTGAGCAAATGTGGCTATCTGGGAAAGTCGTGGGTTGGTTTAATTTGCCGTTGTCTAATCAGGTTTGTGATTTTACCGCTGTTCAAGATGCAGCGGATCAAGAAGCCATCGCAGCGGGAGTGAAGCTTGAAGAGTACGATCGTATTGTTTACTTGATGACAAAAACGGCATGTGGTGTCGCTGGATCGGCAACTATTGATGGCATGCCTTCACGCGCGCACATCAATGGTGATTTTTCTCCGATGAACATCGCTCATGAGCTTGGACATAACTTTGGTTTGCATCACTCTCGTGCTCTTGATTGTGGCGAGCATACGCTTTCAGACAACTGTACGTTGCGTGAGTACGGTGATACCTATGATGTAATGGGTGGTCCAGACATCGGCTATTTGAATACTTTCCAGCGCGAGCGACTAGGATGGCTAGAGGGAGAGCACGCTTCAAAGACACTGGAAGTTACTCAAAATGGTACTTACTCCATCGCGAATTACGAGACGACTAGTGATCAGCCAGTTACGATAAAAGTACCTCGTGGTACTGATCCTTCTACAGGTGCAAAAAAATGGTTTTACATTGAATACCGCCAGTCTATTGGGTTTGACGACTTTTTAGATGCTCGTTCTTACTCGTTCTATCGTGGGGACGTTACGGATGGCATCATCATTCGAAGCGCTGTAGAAGGCGATGGGCGCAGCAGTAATCTGCTTCACTTTAAAACTGATTCTGAATATCGTGCGGTTTTTGGCCGAAATGACTGGTTTGACCCATCTATGCCGGTCGGTGGTAGCTATACTGACCCAGACTCAGGTGTAACATTGAGTTTGGTGAGTGCAGCGAACGGCATCGCCGAAGTAAGCGTTGTCTTTGACGGCTCTGACAACGGTAATATCGGGACTTGTACTGTTAATGCTCCATCAGTAACTGCGAAAGCTGCAACAAACAACTCGGTTGCAGCCGGCGATGAGGTTCAATATCAGGTCACTATTACTAACAAAGATAGTGCAGATTGTTCTGCGAGCAGTTTTTCTGTAAACGCGTCAGTGCCAACTGGTTGGAAAGCAAGCAGCAATGCAATCACGCTAGCAGCAGGTGAAACCGGACAAGTAATGATATCAGTCGTATCTTCGGTGGACGCTAGTGATAAAGACTATGCTTTGAATATGATCGTGACGCACGGCGAGGACTCAAGTCTGCAAACCGCAGCATCCGTAAATTACTCTGTAACCACTGAAATCTCGCCATCACCAGAGCTCGTTGCTGTTGATGATCAGGTGACTATGTCTTCGAAACAGTCGGTGATTATCGATGTGATGGCAAACGATGTTGTTGGAGAGCAAAACTCTGCAAGCGTGGTTTCTTTTACTAGACCAAGTAAGGGGCGACTAGAGCTGTTATCAGATGGCACCCTGCGTTACACACCTGAGAAGAAATTCAAAAATAACGACAGCTTTACCTATACCATAGGTGATGGTCAAAGCAGCTCGACCGCTCAGGTCTCAGTGAAGTTAGAGTCCTCATCTGGTGGCGATTCTGGCAACTCTGGTAACAATGGGAAAGGTAAGAATAAATAGAACGATATAGTTCGAAAGAAAACGCCTGACGAGTTAACGTCAGGCGTTGTTTTATTAAGTTGTAAGTAGACCTTATTCAGGGCAGTTAACAGGCTCTGGACAAGTTGGACATAGCGTACATTCTGCAGACGCTGTTATCGCTTCTACGACAACATTACCGAAGATAGTTTCACCACTCGCATCCACAGTATCTGTAAACGCTCTGACTTCTTCACCCGGTAATGGAAGGCCTTCACCATCTCCTGGGATTGGCTCGTAGTTACCAGTAAAGTCGTAACACTCAGCAGGCGCAAGCATACCAACCTGGATTGGATTCGAGTCTTTGTTGTCGATTACGACAATGCCGTCAATGGTGACATTGGAGGTATTACATACACTACCACTGTAATTGACTTGAAGACCGTATTCATTAATACCAGTATCTTCAAATCGATTCACGACGACGACACTACAGTCTTTCTCTAGAGACAATGAACCAGGGATGTTTTGGCTTGGGCATTCCCAATCTGCGTTGTCAGAAACCGCAACACCACCACCAGTTTCAAGTGCTGCGCTTACTTCTGCGTAGTTAGTGATACCGTTTTGGTCAATAATAAACGAACCATTAAACTCTTGCGTTTGTCCAACGGCGAGCATCGCTAAATTGAACACATGGTCACCAGCAGCCATATCGTTGTCAACGGCTGTAGTGTCTGTTGCCACAACATCATACAATGCAAAGTCACCGGTGTTTTCTACAGTGAGTTTATAGTTGTATTTCAAAGTGTTACCATTGACAACATCACCAAATGTACAAGTTTTAGTGATTTTAATGTCTGGTACGCCTGGTGTGTAACAGAATGAAATATGACTTAAGCCATAGTATCTACCATTGTTACCCACAGGTGCATGTAGTAAGGCATCATCTTGATACAATAATCCATCTGTAAAGTAGTTATATAGGTTTCCGTCAGGACCACCTTTTACGAAGATAGCTTGCATAATCACAGGGCTATCACCTTGATCCCAACTGAAGGTTTTTGCCCCAGGTTGTTGATCAATAACCACTTCAAGCATGCCATCACCGAAAGTGCCGTCTGTAACTGGCTCAAGCTTGTATTCTATCAAACCATCGATCCCTGGAAGTAATTGTTGACAGGTGTTATTCCCTTCAACAAATATTGGTTGCACGCCTCGGCTTGAAGGGTCGCCAGCGGATGCGTAAACAATTTGAGAGCTCAGCACTAAGCTAACCGCTATGACCCAAGTAAACAGCTTAAACATGCTGCTGATATTGATCGCTGTAAGTATATTCTGGCTACATAAAGTGGAACAACGGTAACTCTTATTGCCCCACCAAGAGTTAAATATGGTTTTCATAAAACCTCCTTGTGTAAGTGGGCTCGCTACGTCCTTGAGCCCACATACGTGATAGTTTTCTCACAGAGTTAAACTGCGCCAGTTGACTAGCATAGAGTGTTCCATATTTAACCTTTTGTATTTGTTGATTATTTTTTATTTTTGTACAGAGGGGTGAACAGTTTGTTTATATTTTCATAAATGGTTGAGCTAAAACTTATTCGCTAAACGACTGAATATGTTTTAGTTAAATGAGTATTCAATTAGATGTGTAAAGGATGTAACACTATGCAAACAGGTGTTACACATCACCTTCACATTATTGGGAGTAGGTGAGTAAGCGTCTATTTCATATTCATAGTGGACAGTTTCAATACCGTCGCTTTTGCGCATCTGTCACAGGTGTAAACAATAAAGTGTCAATCTGTAACATTATCCTAGAACACGTATATATCTTTGTTATCGTAGGTTTTTTTGTCTCTTTTGTTTTCTTTCTCTTTCTTTAAAATTGAACACTCTGTTCATTCTCTTCGCTGTTGAAAATATTTAGTTTAATAAAATCATAACCTTAAGTAGTGGCATGCTCTATGCGTTATACGAGCTCGAAACGAAAGTTGTATCTCGCTTTCACTCTTTCTTAAAAGGCAATTAATGACATAGGGACCTTCGTCTAGCTTTAGAAGCGTTCTAAGGAGTAGGTTATGAATTCTTGTAAGTCAGGTATCTGGCATACGATGAAGAGCTTTCTTTATGCAATATTTACAAGTTTGCTAATAGGTAGCTCTGCATTTGCAACACCAACAGATGGCGTATTTGAGTTAGAAGCAAATGCTAATGCGATAGATGACTCTGGAGTAGGTGCTCCAGATGACTGGTCAACGCCGCCAAACAGTGGTGGAGCATTAGTATTTAGCTTTGAGAATGACACGGCAACACCGGATACAATATTTACTGGTGGTAATAAAGACATCAAAGACATACCGGAACTTGGTTGGAAGACTGGTACGGTACTTGATAAAGGGGACATTCTTCATGCGTATGCAGCGGCATACAACATTAATAATGACCTTGTACTCACCTTTGGTGCAGACCGTTTTGGTAACAGCGGTGATGCCTTCTTAGGTTTTTGGTTTTATCAAGACTCGGTCAGTACAAACCCAGACGGTACATTCACTGGTCAACATATTGCTGGCGACCTTTTGATTCAGGTGAATTATTTGCAAGGGGCAAATGAGGGGCCAGAAATTTTGGTTCTTGAATGGGACACAACTTGTGCGAAAGCTGATAACAATAATCCACAAGATGGTCAGTGTGCTGCGACAAACTTACGTTTGAAAGTTAAGACAAATGCACTGTGTTCACCAGGCGCGCAAGATGTGTGTGCTTCAACCAATACAACTGACTCACCTGCACCATGGGCGTATACGCCAAAAAGTGGTGTCGAAAATGTCTTCCCTCCAGAAACCTTCTTTGAAGGTGGTGTAAACCTTACTGAACTTCTACAAACAGACACCTGTTTTAGCTCATTTGCAGCCGAAACAAGAGCATCAAGCAGTATTACCGCTCAGTTGAAAGACTTCGTGGTTGGTGACTTTGAGTTGTGTAGTGTTGATATCACCAAAACATGTAATCAAGCGGTCGTGAATGATACAGAAGATGGTTACGTTTACTCATACAGCGGCGACGTGATTAATGATGGTGTTGGTACGCTATACGATGTTGTTGTAGAGGATTTAGAAGCAGGTACTACACATAGCTTAGGTGCCATTGCTTCAGGTGATAGTGCTTCATACAGCGGCAGTTTTGAAAGTACAAGCAATGGTCTAACTAATACGGTGAAAGTCACAGCAGCTGCGACTCCGGGTGGCCAAGCGACCATTACTGATACCGCAAGTGATCCATGTGAGTCATTGAGCTTGTCTCCAATGATTAGTGTAACGAAGTCATGTGAAAGCGGCTTCAAGCTTACTGAAAATGGTATCATTGCTGAAGTGAGCTTCTCGGGAATGGTATGTAACACAACGCCTGGACTTACTTTAGTGAATGTTTCTGTTGTGGATGACTCAGGTACGCCTGAGGATGCTTCTGATGACGTGACAGTAGTGGATAATATCGAACTCGCTTCGGATCAATGTCAGTCTTATACTGGTAGTTATATCCCAACGGCATTTAGCAATGCAGAAACACAATCTTTCCGTGATACTGTGACGGCGGTTGGTTTCTTGAAAATCGATAATACTCAAGCGACGAATACAGCTTCTGCAGACTGTGATATTTGTCCTGCACCAAGCAACTAATTGACGTCTTGTGAATAAAAAGCCTGGAGTATTCTCCAGGCTTTTTCATATTGAATTGCTTGATTTAGTTCGGTTTCCCTTTACCGTTTCCACCACCATTCCCACCAGAAGTCGATTGTAAGGTGATACTAATCGTCGCGGTTGAAGAAGATTGACCGTCACTGATCGTATAAGTAAATGAATCATTATTCTTAAACTTCTTCGAAGGTGTGTATTCAATGGAGCCATCACTCAGTACACGGGCGCTGCCTTTGTTTGGCTTAGCGACCGTAATCGCAAGAGAGGTCGATTGTTCAAACGAGTCATTATTTAACTGCTCGATGCGAACGACGGATTTATCACTGATCGTTACGCTATCATTCACCGCCTCAAGTGGTGACGTCGACTCAGACAACACTGTGTAAGATAGCTCGGTTTCGGCTGATTGTTCATTTTCAGCATCTATAACGTCAACGGTTATGCTGTAAGAGTTCGGCTGAGCATCGCTGTTTGACGTAACCATGACCGTCGTTTCTGCACTCATGCCGGAAGGAACCGTCAAGGCGCTTGCGTCATAATTCCATCCGTCAGGAACGCTTAAAGCCGTTGTATAGGTCGCGTCTGCACATTCTGTATTATTCTGGTTCGTCACTTTAAGATTATACGCTAACGTTTCTCCAGCATTTGCATCAGAACCTGATAGTGGGGTTAGAGAGAGTAGAGGCGATGTCGCAACGCATTGCCCGGATTCACCACCAAATATGACACTGACCTGTGCGTTTTGACCATTAGCACTTTCCAAAGTAATCGACACGCCTGTTTTTGGATCGGTGAACGTTCCACCAATTGGAAGAGCAGGGTCTTCCCAGTCATTACTCCCAAATAATTGTTTGAAAGTGGAGTCAGGCTTCATGTGTAGCAAGCGGCTACTTTTAAGATCACCGTCTGTCGCTAGGCGCACAACCACACCTTCTGTCACATCTTGGCGGTATACGATGTACGAACGGTCACGTAAAAAGCTGTCGTAGCCAAGAGCTTGTCGATATTCAACGTAAAACCATTGGCGCTGACCTGTAATTGGATCGGTACCTCTTGGGATTTTTAAAACTTTTGATGAAGTACTTTCAAAGTCTTCATAGGCATCAATAGAGTAAACACCATCACTAGAAATGATTTGAGCAGGGGAGGTCTGCCACCCTAAGTTTTCCAATTGGAAGGCGCTAAAGTAACCCATGTCGTAGTTACCCATTGTATCGTAGCTATCACCGTACTCTATGACACGGCAATCACCAGCTAACGTACCGTCTTTACAGTCGAGTGCGGAAGCGTGATGCAATCCAAAATTATGTCCTAATTCATGGGCGATAACTCGAGGCTCGAAAACCGCATTTATTGACGCTCTAGAGGGAGTTACTCCTTGGCTACCAGAGCCTTCTGATGCACATCCAGTTTTGGTTGTTAAGTAGATAAAACGGTCATAGTTTGATAGTTGATATCCCGCAGTTTCAGCCATTTTGTTGGCTTCCGCTGCTACAGCATCATCATCGCAAATTTGGTTTGATATCGGTAAGGTGAATGTTCCAGCAACATCACCAGATAGCCAAAGTTGCCCCTGGGACATTTGCGAATAGAAGTCGCTAACGGTATTAAAAACAACATGATGGGCGTCTTCTTTAGAGATCGGGATCTCTTGAGGGTTTTCTTGGAAATTGACGAGTACAACTAATGTTTTTTGTTCACCACTAGCCACTTGCTCAGCATAAGCCTCTGATGAAAAAGAATATGCTGACACGAGGGTTACAAAGCCAAGAGCTAGCAAGCGTAAATTTGACGCAACAAAGCCCAATTGAGGGAGGATGACCTTCTTCAATTTATATACCTACTTAATATTTTGATATTAAATGAAATTACAAATTCATAATGTTTTAAATAAAATAAATACCGAGCTCTACCCAAATAGAACCAGTAATTATCAAGTGTGCATTATGTTTTATAAAGTTTGTTTTATATTTGTGTGTGTTTATTACTTTTAAACACGAGGCGAGATATTAGCAGAAGGGGTGGTTAAAATTCAACCATGTATTTCGGTTTTTATAAGTTCATGAATTATAATGTTTAACTACTTTTTACTGGTGGTTTTTATAAAAATAATAAGAAATAATATTGTATGCAACAAAAGTAGTTACAAAGACAGTAGTAATATTACACCGTGTAGTATGCAACACTCTTAATTGTTTGTTATTTCTTTTGTTTCCTATATAAATTACTTATTAAAAATAAGACGCTATCAATCCCATGGAGAAAATTGTCAAATTAAAGAAATATTAATTTCAAAAAACAAGAGACTTATTATATCTGGATATAGGCAACGCCATTTTTGCCATTTTTCTTTATCTCATACATTGCATGATCGGCTTTTTGATAAACTTCATTAAACTGTTGTTTTCCTTTATCAAATAGACAAACACCGATGCTCATTCCAATCGTTACTTTATTTAAGTCCTGATTTATCGCAGGAATGATGGAACTTAAGAGTCGATCACAAAGTTGAGATATTTCTTCTTGATTTGAATAAGAGCTTAAAACGACAAACTCATCTCCTCCTATGCGTCCGACTTGAGACTTGCTTGGCGCAAGCTCTGTTAAGCTATTGGCGATATTAATGAGGAGAGTATCACCAGTATGATGGCCTAGCTGGTCGTTAACTGCTTTAAAATTATCTATATCAACAAACACTAAGGCAGACTGCTGAGACGGCTTGGTTTGAGGTTGATGATTAAAGTTTTCCTCAATTGCTTTTCTATTTAACAGTCCGGTCAATGGATCACTCGAAGCTAACTTAGCCAGTTGCTGCTCATATCGCTTTTCTTTTGTAATATCGATATGAGTGCCCATCATGCGTAGTGGTTCGCCATCAGAACCATACTCGACGATGCGCCCTCGATCGTAGACCCAACTATCACTGCCGTCTTTATGAATCATGCGATGAACTACCTCATAAAGGTCGGTTTTGCCAGCTAGGTGATCTTCAAATGCACCCACCGCAAGATCATAATCTTCAGGGTGGAGATTGTTTTTCCACGTTTCAACCGTCGCGGTTAACTCATGGGGCTGATAACCTAGCATTTTGCCCCACTGCATATTGAATATCGTCAAAGTACCTGAAGGAATATGCTGCTCCCACAAACACAGTCCATTACTGTCGAGTGCAGCATTCAACTTTTCTTGTAGTCGCGCATTCTTCCGCTTCAGCTCTTCATTTTCTTTTTCTAAGCAGGCAATTCGAGTTAGATATTCTTCCATTTTGCGCATAATTTACGTCGTTTTCGGAGCGACAATATACGAAAAATACTTTGCAATTTCTATGATTGAGCTTGGAGATATAAGTATTGAATATGCGGTAAATAATAAAGAATCGGTGATGTTACTTAAGAGCAGCAAAGTAAATGCTTGGAAAAACAAAGAAGGAAATAGGGGATAAGCGAGGGGCTCTCCTGGTGCAAAGTCATAAATGAGGCCTTTGCACCGGGACTACTGAGGGTTAGCGGTTTAGTGCACCACAACGCTCAGGCTGGTAGGTGATATCGACAATTTCAATTGTCTTCACTTGATTATTTGGCATTGGCCATTCAAGTTTTTGACCAACAGACAAACCGATCAGTGCGCTGCCTACGGGCGCAAAAATGGAAATATCATCACTGCTTTTCAGCTCAGATGGATAAACCAGTGTCTTTGTCATGGTTCTATCTTCACCTGCAAATTTAAACTCTACAGTTGAGTTCATCGTGACCACATTATCTGGCATTTGTTCTGGCTCAAGAACCGTCGCACGGTCTAGCTCTGCTTCTAGCTCAACAAGCTCCGCCGCGATGTTTGGCATTTTATCCAACAAAGCCGTGATTCGGTTCATATCTAAGCTTGAAATGTAGATAGAATTGTTTTCTGACATTTTATGACTCCCAAATAAAAGGCCGCCTCACAAACATGGGACGGCACTCTATATGTCAATTACGGTATCAATCATATGGATTTTATTCCATATGAACTAAATCAGATTCTAGTCTTTATAGTGCGACTTAGCTAGTAAAAGATTTTTGTTGTGAGACTTGATTTTTCTAAAACTTTCAGTCACTTCAGTTGTTCATCTTTAATAGCCTTGAAACGGCTAGGTTAAAACGAATGCTTTGTTTTTAAACAAAGCTGGGTTTATCGTTAGCGTGGTTTAACTCGACAATCATTGCCATTCTGTAAAAGCCAAAACTGTATAGCCCTTTGTGAGCATGACTGCGGTTATCTCATTTTGTAAAAACTACCAACATCCGTTAATAAATTACCTTTTATTCTTCAATATCAAGATAAAAACGTTCATCTACCCCTTTAGGGTAGTTTGAAATTGTAATTGATTTACATCATGTATTAATTTTCTTTCACAATTAACAATGAGCTCAGTGATAAGAACCTAACCCTTAGGAATTATAATGAGCAAGTTGAAGCTAGTAGTCATCGGTAACGGTATGGTAGGGCACCGTTATATTGAAGACTTAGTCGAGAAAGCTGATATCTCTAATATGGAGATTACCGTTTTCTGTGAAGAACCTCGTGTCGCATACGACCGTGTGCACCTTTCCTCTTACTTTTCTCACCATACTGCAGATGAACTTTCTTTAGTAAAAGAAGGCTTCTACGAGAAACACGGTATTAATATGCTGATCGGCGAACGCGCGATTAACATCAACCGTGAAAACCGCATTGTTTACTCAAGCACTGGCCGTGAAGTTCAATACGACAAGCTGATTCTTGCTACAGGCTCATTCCCATTTGTCCCGCCTATCAAAGGTCATGAAAGCAAAGACTGTTTTGTTTACCGCACGATCGAAGATCTAAAAGCGATTGAAGCGTGTGCGAAAAACAGCAAATCAGGCGTGGTTATCGGTGGTGGTCTTCTAGGTCTTGAAGCGGCAGGCGCACTAAAAGCATTGGGTGTAGAAACACACGTTGTTGAGTTCGCACCAAAGCTGATGGCTGAGCAACTTGACCTTGCTGGTGGTAACCAACTTCGTCAAAAGATCGAGCGTATGGGCGTGAACGTTCACACCAGCAAAAACACGCTTGAGATTGCGGCAGAAGGCACAAACGCACGCAATGTTATGCGTTTTGCTGACGGCACTGAGCTAGAAACAGACTTCATCGTATTCTCTGCAGGTATTCGTCCACAAGACAAACTAGCTCGTCAAATGGAGCTAGAAGTTGGCCCTCGTGGTGGTGTTGCCATCAACGACCACTGCCAGACTTCTGATGAGAACATCTACGCGATTGGTGAATGTGCGTCTTGGAACGACATGTTCTACGGCCTTGTTGCTCCTGGCTACAAGATGGCGACGGTTGCCGTTGATCACCTACTAGGTAACACAGAAAGCAAATTCGAAGGCGCTGACATGTCTGCGAAGCTGAAACTTCTTGGTGTAAAAGTAGGTTCAATCGGTGACGCGAATGGTCGTACTGAAGGCTGTAAGAGCTACGTTTATCAAAACGAAGAGCAAGAAGTTTACAAACGTCTTATCGTTTCTGAAGACAACAAGAAACTGCTCGGTGCGGTATTGGTGGGTGATACATCTGACTACGGCGATCTGCTTCAATTGATGTTGAACGAAATCGACCTACCAGAGCATCCAGATGCCTTGATCCTTCCTGCACACGCAGGTGCTGAGAAACCAGCACTCGGTGCGGATGCACTACCAGAAAGCGCAGTGATCTGTTCATGTTTCGACGTAACCAAAGGCAAGATCGCTCAAGCGGTTGCTGATGGTCACCATACATTGGGCGACATCAAAGCAGTGACTGGCGCAGGTACAGGCTGTGGTGGTTGTATTCCTCTAGTGACCTCTGTTCTAAATGCAGAGCTTGCTAAATCTGGCATCGAAGTGAAGAACGACGTGTGTGAACACTTTGCATACTCACGCCAAGAGTTGTTCCACCTAATCCGCATTGAAGAGATCAAAACGTTTGATGAGCTTCTAGAGAAATATGGTAAAGGTTACGGTTGTGAAGTTTGTAAACCATTGGCTGGTTCTATCTTAGCTTCTTGCTGGGGTGAGCACATCCTTAAGCCACAACTGGTTAAGCTTCACGACACGAACGATAACTTCCTAGGTAACATCCAAAAAGACGGTACTTACTCTGTTATCCCACGTATGGCGGGTGGTGAAGTTACACCTCAAGCACTGGGTGCACTAGCGAACGTTGCTGCAGAATACAACCTATACACCAAAGTAACCGGTGCTCAACGTATTGGTCTGTTCGGTGCTCAAAAAGACGATCTTCCAGAGATCTGGCGCAAGCTTATCGACGCTGGTTTCGAAACAGGTCAAGCGTACGCAAAAGCACTTCGTATGGCGAAGACATGTGTTGGCTCAACTTGGTGTCGTTACGGTGTTCAAGATTCTGTTGGTCTAGGTTCTTACATCGAGAACCGTTACAAAGGCATTCGTACGCCTCATAAGATGAAGTTCGGTGTTTCTGGCTGTACTCGTGAGTGTGCGGAAGCACAAGGTAAAGACCTTGGTATTATCGCGACTGACGCAGGTTGGAATATGTACGTTTGTGGTAACGGCGGCATGAAACCTCGTCACGCAGACCTACTAGCCAGCGACCTAGATAAAGAAACGCTAATCAAGTACATCGATCGCTTCATGATGTTCTACATCCGCACAGCTGCGCCATTACAACGCACATCCGTTTGGATAGAAAACATGGAAGGTGGCGTTGACTACCTACGCGAAGTGATTGTTGAAGACAAACTTGGCATTAACGCTCAACTAGAAGCAGACGTAGCGAAGCTTGTAGATGAGTACGAATGTGAGTGGACTGCAACCATCAATGACGAATCACAACTGACTCGTTTCGCACACTTCATCAACTCTGACAAGCGCGATGACAATGTTGTGTTTGTTCAAGAGCGCGAACAGCACCGCCCAGCAACCTTCACGGAAAAACACCCTGAAGCGAAAGGCGACATCCTACACGTAGCGATCACTGAAGCATAAGGGAAGGTTGATTATGTCATTTGAAAAGATTTGCCAAATCAGCGACATCGTACCGGGCACGGGTGTTTGTGCACTGGTTGATGGTCAGCAAGTTGCGGTATTCCGCCCAACACAAGCAGAAGAAGTGCTGGCGATCAGCAACACAGACCCGTTCTTCCAATCAAACGTGCTTTCTCGCG
This sequence comes from Vibrio sp. JZG120, assembly GCF_053890955.1. Classification (NCBI taxonomy): domain Bacteria; kingdom Pseudomonadati; phylum Pseudomonadota; class Gammaproteobacteria; order Vibrionales; family Vibrionaceae; genus Vibrio; species Vibrio sp. JZG120. The sequence continues at coordinate 891,983 of NZ_JBSRRK010000001.1, read as the reverse complement.
GTTTGATTTGTGAGCACCAAGGCGAACTTTGGGTAGCAAGCCCACTTAAAAAGCAACGCTTTAACCTGGCAACAGGTGCGTGCATGGAAGACGAGCGTTTTAACGTGAAAGCGTACAAAACGCGCGTAACCAACGGTGAAGTAGAAATTTCTGCATAAGCTTGGTTTGCATTCCCTCCTCCTTAAGGGGAGGGAATGCACCGAGTACTTAGATTCAATAGACAAAGGCTTTCCAAGCGTCATCTTGGGGGAACAGGGAAGCGAGATGATGTCGACAGCAGTGGGTGTCAACTGGAAGCCTTTCTCTATTCAATCTTTAACTTTTTAACTTTTTAACTTTCAATTTTGAATAAGGACACATTCATGTCTACAGACTTTAAACCTGCTGAATTCGTGCAAACCATGATCAACGTGGGTGAAGCGAAAATTAATACCAGCACTCGAGATCTTCTGCTTCGCGGCACGATGGCAGGCGTTATTCTGTCTCTTGCAGTGGTGGTTGCTATTACCGCGATTGTACAAACAGGCATTGGCCTTGTGGGGGCGCTTGTTTTCCCTGTGGGCTTTGTGATTCTCAGTGTGATGGGTTACGACCTTGTCACAGGTGTTTTTGGTCTTGCGCCTTTGGCTAAGTTTGCTAACCGTCCGGGTATCACTTGGGCTCGTATTTTCCGTTGCTGGGGATTGGTAGGTTTGGGTAACCTGATTGGTTCTCTAATAGTGGCTTACCTAGTGGCTATCTCTCTAACCGGTAACTTCTCTCTAGAATTGAACGCGGTAGCGAAGAAGTTTGTCGCTGTATCGACTGCCCGTAGCCTTGGTTTCGAAAACATGGGCATGGACGGATGGATCACGTGTTTTGTTCGCGCTATCTTTTGTAACCTAATGGTGTGCCTAGGCGTGATCGGCAACATGACGGCACGTTCAGTATCTGGTCGTGTAGCGATGATGTGGTTCCCAATCTTCATCTTCTTCGCACTCGTATTTGAGCACACTGTGGTAAACATGTTCCTATTCCCACTAGGTATGATTTTAGGTGCGGACTTTGGTATCGCGACTTGGTTGAACTTCAACTTAATCCCAACCATTCTAGGTAACATCATCGGTGGTCTTGTCATGACTTGTCTACCACTGTACCTAACTCATGCGAAAACAGCGCCTTCTCTAAGTGTTGAAGAGGACGTTATTGCAGAACCTGCAATCGCAAAATAAACCGCTTTATTTGGCCCTACCTTTGGTGGGTAGGGCTATTCAACTCATTTAACTTTCGATAGATATTGTATTGATTTAGCTATAAAAAATAATAACTCCTTGGGGTAGTTTGAACCCTAAGCCAATTAAGTGAGTGTTACTCTTTATATCCCAATTTTCCGATAGGCGTTGATATGACTACTGCGAACTCATCTTTAAACAGCGGCTTTGTTTCTCTTGTTGGTGCTGGGCCTGGCGATCCGGATTTACTGACGGTCAAAGGTTTGAAAGCGATTCAAGCGGCTGAAGTTGTGGTGTATGACCGTTTGGTATCGAAAGATATTCTTGAGTTGGCGCATGCATCAGCAGAGATGATTTATGTTGGGAAAAAGCTCGATTTTCACTGTGTGCCTCAAGATCAAATCAACCAAATCTTGGTGCAGAAAGCGCAAGAAGGTAAACGCGTTGTGCGCCTAAAAGGTGGGGACTCATTTATCTTTGGCCGTGGTGGTGAAGAGCTAGAAGAACTAGCCGAATTTGGCATCAAATACGAAGTGGTTCCGGGTATTACGGCGGCGGCGGGCGCGACGGCTTATGCTGGTATTCCATTAACACACCGCGACCATGCACAAAGCGTTCAATTTATCACTGGTCATGTACAAAAAGATGGTCGTGAGATTGAATGGCATTCACTAGCGCAATCCAACAACACACTTGTGTTCTATATGGGGTTGAAGCAAAGCGGCCATATTATGGATAAGCTGATCACTCATGGGTTAGATCCTGAGATGTCATGCGCCATTATTGAAAACGGTACGCGCCCAGAGCAGCGCGTGTTCCAAGGAAAACTGAACGAACTTTCTGAAATGGCTGAGAAGGCGATCAGTCCAGCGTTGATCGTCGTTGGCAGCGTGACTCAGTTGCACAACAAACTAGACTGGTTTAGAAAATAAGTTCGTCTAATGGTTAGATTTTGCAGGGGCTGTGACGTCTCTGCATTTCTTGCTTACGCATTGGCATTTGATCAATCAAATTGTTGATAAATGGCCAATCTGTTTCTGCGCCCCATCGGTATTTCTCTTGACCATCTTTACCAAGTAAAATTGCGGTATGTGAGCCTTTTTCAATTTCATACAGCTTGGCAAGCATTTTCAAATCAAACTCTTCTTTGAGCCAAGCTGGAGACGTATAGCCTTGTTCTGTAATGACTAATGTGACCACATCTCTGTCTTCCAACTCGCACTCATTCATGAGTGTTTCTAGTAAGAATTGTTTAACGTATTCATCGTTTTCTGGAGCGAAGTAAAGCACACTCCGATGCGGCCAGTACTTTGAATGTGCTGGATAACCGAATGCTGTCGATGACAAGATACAAGAAAGTAGTATCACTAGTAACTTTCCGCCCATGACAGTTCCCCTAGAAACCCAAATACCGTTTATACGTTAAGTTTAGTGGAATTGGCTCATTGTGCTTTTACCAAAACTGACTTAGGGTAGGCAGCAAATAAATCAAGCGTAGAAACAGATGAATTCGGAAAGAAAACAAAAGATCGCCATTTTGGTTGATGTACAGAATGTGTATTACACCTGTCGCGAAGCGTATCGCAGTAATTTTGATTACAACCAGTTTTGGTATGTTGCGACGCAAGGGAAAGAGGTGGTGAGTGCTCGTGCTTATGCCATCGCGAGTAACGATCCAAAACAGCGTCAGTTTCATCACATTTTACGCGGTGTTGGGTTCGAGGTAATGCTTAAACCCTATATTCAGCGTCGTGACGGCAGCTCGAAAGGCGACTGGGATGTCGGTATTACTCTTGATGCGATTGAAATTGCCCCTGAAGTTGAGGAAGTGATTCTCGTTTCTGGAGATGGGGACTTTAGTCTTCTGGTGGAACGAATTCAGCAGCGCTTCAATAAAACGGTGACTGTTTATGGTGTGCCTAAGCTAACATCCCAAACTCTGATTGATTGTGCCGATAACTTTGTCGCGGTTGATGATGACTTCTTATTGTAATCACTAACGTGACAAAGAAAAGGCGAGTCATTCAGGCTGTACGCTAACGTACAATGACTCGCCTCTAATTTATTGTTGATTTGGCTAATTATGAAGGAATGATCATTTGTCCTAACAAGTAGCCCAGACAGCAAGCACCAATCACACCAATCAAACCTACCGACATAAATGAGTGGTTGAAGTACCACTTACCAATCTTAGTGGTACCTGACGTATCGAAGTTCACTGTCGCGATATCTGAAGGGTAGTTCGGAATAAAGAAGTAACCGTATACCGCAGGCATTAGGCCGATAAGCAGTGCAGGATCCAGACCCAAGCCAAGACCAACAGGCAGCATCATACGAGCCGTTGCTGCTTGAGAGTTCACCACAACCGATACAATGAACAACGCAAGCGCGAACGTCCAAGGGTAGTTGGTTACCATCTCAACGATGCCAGATTTGAACTGAGGCATTGCGTATTGGAAGTAAGTATCTGACATCCAGGCGATACCGAAGATCGCAATGGCAGCCACCATACCTGATTTGAATACTACGCCGTTTGGTACGTCACGTGGGTCAGTTTTGGTTGCAAGCAAAATGATACCGCCGAAGCAGAGCATCATCATTTGAATCACAACGGCCATGCTGATTGGTTTCGCGCCATCCACGATGGTACGAATGTCCGGCCACATCGCGATAACGACGATAACCAAGATAGACGCGATGAACAGCAACACAGAGTTACGAGCACTTGTTGGTAGCACTTCATCAAGAGACGTTGCAGTGGTGTTGAGGATCTTTTCACGCCACACCGGATCTTTTAAACGCTCTTGGTATTCTTCATCGTCTTCCAGTTCTTTACCGCGTTTTAGGCTGTAAAGTGACATCAGCAACGTACCGAATAGCGTTGCAGGTACAGTAACGAGCAGAATAGAAAGCAGAGTGATCTCGTGCTGAATATCAGAGAGTTGTGCCAAGTAGTAAACGACTGCCGCTGAAATTGGAGAGGCCGTAATCGCGATTTGCGAAGCGACGGAAGCGGCTGCCATTGGACGTTCCGGACGAATGCCGTTTTTCAGTGCAACGTCGCCAATGATTGGCATGATGGAGTAAACCGCGTGACCTGTGCCGAGCAAGAAGGTCATAAAGTAAGTAACAAAAGGAGCGATGAGGGTGACGCGTTTTGGGTTTTTACGAAGCACACGTTCGGCAACTTGCAGCATGTATTTCAAACCACCAGCCGCTTCAAGAATGGATGCACATGTTACCACTGCCAAGATTATCAACATAACGGTGACAGGAGGGGAGGTTGGCGGCATCTTAAAGATGAAGACTTCAATCACCAAACCAATACCAGATACGACCCCAAGGCCTATACCACCATAACGTGAGCCGATATACAGCATCACGAGCAAAAATAGAAACTCAAGATACAACATGTGGATTTCCTTATTCAAAACAGGGGGCTATATAGCCAAATTACTTAATTACATTGTCCCGATATTCAGAAAGAAAATACTTCATGTTGTTCACACTCCTTTGGATAAGAAACAGCAATATTCAATTATTGGCAATAACTCACGCTAAACAGGGAAACTGTTAACACAGTTTTATCAGGGTGTTTTTATGCTGTGTATTTTTGCGATCATGTCAGCGCTAAATGCGAAGAGGTTTAAGAGTTTGTTGCTATTCATCGCATACGTAAGCAGACCTTACGGGCGCAAAGAGCTTGAAAATAGAGACAGAGACCACAGATGAGAATAGGCTTTTGTTATGTGAACACAAAAGATAATAGTTTGCATTGCGATTAGTGCTTGGGTATAAAGGTGTCAGAATGACTACACCAACAATAAACCATCATGTCTGAGCAATTTTTCCCGCAACTATTTCAAACTTCGAGTGAGATTACGCCTTACCTGCACGGTGATATTGGCGAAATAGGGCAAGAAGTTATTCATATCGAAAATGATATCAATCCGATCATTCAAGGCCTTTACCAACAGTTGTCTGAGGCTCATCCGGAAGCGGGAAAAGCGTATTGGTTGACGAGAACGTGGGATTTGTTGTGTTGGCAGCCTGTTTATGTTGCGTTCATTTCTATTTACGGTTTCCACACGTTGCCAAACATTCGTGAGATGGCGCAGCACCTCAAGCCTTGTTTTGTGTCTGGATATCGATTCGCTGACGAAACACATATACATGGTAAGCCAGAAGAATTAATAAAAGAGGCAGGACGTCAAATTCGAGAGTTGTTCGATTTCTACCAACAAGAAATGAGTCAATGGACGCGCATTCGCCCAGGTTTCACTCATCAATTGATGTCGGATGGGATCATGGCTTGTTTGATTCGTCTTCAACAGCGTTTTCCGCAAATGACCAACACGACATTGCGTGAGCATGCCATCTTGTGGTTACAGGCATTGGGTTTAGATGCCAACAGTAGTCATTCACTTTATGAGACGTCACTGGATCAGCCGCTAAAATTGGTCAGAAAAAGCTGTTGTTTAGTCTATAAGTGTGAAGGCAGAAAGCTTTGTGAAGATTGTCCTCGTTTAGAAAAAAATCGACAGCTTATGAGCAAGCGTAATTCTAATTAACATTTGGTTAACTTATGTAACAGTGCTCGATTTGAGAGTGAGAATAAGTATCATTGCATGCTCTTGTTGACAACAAAAAGATAAATACAATGATAAAAAGGACGTTTTCTCTTAATCTCATCGTACTTGCGATGAGCAGTGGATACGCAGTTAGCTCAATAGCTGCGGAAGAACTTCAACAAACATCAACACCAAGTGATGAACAAATGGTGGTCGTGGGCAGTGTGATGCCGAAATCGATCTCTGATATTCCAGGAACGGTTTGGTTTGTAGGGCAAGAGGAAATTGCTCAGCAATATCGCGCGGGCAAGACACTTGGTGACATTCTTTCTGCAACCATCCCTTCTCTAGACGTTGGTACGGGTGGTCGAACTAACTACGGCCAGAACCTGCGTGGCAGAGCGATGTTGGTGATGATTGATGGAGTCTCACTGCAGTCTTCTCGCCCAATTAGTCGTCAGCTTGATGCAATTGACCCATTCAACATCGAGCGAATTGAAGTACTATCTGGTGCAACCTCCATTTATGGGGCTGGCGCTACAGGTGGTGTTATCAACATTATCACCAAGAAAGCTTACTCCGATGACTTGTCGTTTGAATCCTACGTGAGTGGCACTACAGGTTTTAACAGCAGCGATGACTTTGATTACAAACTAGCGCAGTCTATTTCCGGTGGTAACGATCGAGTTGCCGCTAGAGGTTCGGTTGTGTACACCGAGACACAAGGTGCATTTGACGCAAATGGCGACATTGTCACGCCAGATATTTCCCAAGGTTCTCTGCAATACAACTCGACGCTTGATGTGATGGGATCGACAGAGATTCAAATCTCCGATGCCAGCAAGTTAAACCTTGTCGCACAATACTATGACAGCCAGCAAGATTCGCCATACGGCTTGTACATTGTTAACAATAAATTTGTTGATGTACGAGAGGGATTCGATTCCGATCGTGAACACGGTACAGAGCGAGTTCTCTTAAGTGCGAACTACGCTCACGACAGCGTATTCGGCCATCAACTGATTGGCGAGTTGTCTTACCGAAGTGAAGACCAAACGTTTACTCCTTATTACCAAGGTGCTTCTCAGCAAAAGACAGAGGTTTTTGCTGGACGTTTGGCACTGGCAAAAAACTGGGAATCATTCAACCTTGTTTATGGTGTTGATGCGTATTTAGACCGTTTTGAGAGCAATCAAGCTCTATTCGATCCAAGCATTGCAAACAACTCTGGAAACTTGATTAATAAAACGTACGCCGAAGTTGGTCGTTACCCAGGTGTAGATGTAACGTCTTACGCAATGTTTGTTCAAGGTGACTATCAAATTAATCAAGATTGGTCCGTTCAAGCAGGCTACCGCTATCAATACATGGACAACAAGATTGATGACTTTGTTGCCTATAGCGTACAAAAGAAGATTGCCTCGGGTAAGGGGGTGTCAGCGGATGCGGTACCAGGTGGTAGCACCGACTACTCTGTAAGTCTGTTTAATTTGGGCACCATTTATCAGCTTAATGATGAATCTCAACTTTGGGCAAATTTCTCCCAAGGTTTCGAACTTGCTGACCCTGCGAAGTACTATGGTCAAGGCAGCTATGACGCTGTGGATGCAAACGGGCACTATGCGTTGAACAACAGCATTAATGTATCTGACTCAAAAATGTCAGGTATTAAAACGGACAGCTATGAGATCGGTTACCGTCTTGATACCAACTCTCTTGCGCTTCAGGCGGCAGGCTACTACTCGCTTTCCGACAACTCCATCAAGTATGATAGAAAAACGTTGTTGATTACGAATGTTGACGACGAGCAGCGTGTTTACGGTGCAGAAGCAAACATCAATTACTGGGTGACCCGCGATATCCTGTTAGGGGCATCAGGACACTACGTAGTTTCTGAGCTGAAAACCGATGGTAAATGGGAAGATTTGAGCGCAGGTAAAGCCAGTACGTCTAAGGCTAATGCATGGGCTGCATACTACCAAGATTCGTACTCAATTCGTCTACAAAGTCAGACGATGTTTGATTACGAAGATGACGCCAACAATAAGTTGGAGGGCTACACCACGTTTGATCTTCTGGGTAATGTAACACTACCTGTTGGGCAGTTAGGCTTTGGTATTCAAAACCTATTTGACGAAGACTACACAACCGCTTGGGGTCAACGTGCGCAGATTCTTTATGCGGCACACTACGATGCAGCAGCTTACGACTACAAAGGAAGAGGTCGCACATTCACACTGAACTACAGTGTTGAATATTAAAGTCAATTCTCTCCGTACAATAAACAAAAAAAGCCGCATAAAGCGGCTTTTCTTTTAGGCTTGATCTGTCGGCACTGTGTCTACAACATTTTCCGTGCTTTCCGAGGCTTGGTTTTGCTCTTCAGCTTCCATTTTTGCACGTTCAGCTTTGGAGATATAACGCGGCTTATTGCTCTTATGTAGCTTAGCGTTGTGCTTCTTCTGCTTCGCTTTTAAGATCTGATTGATTTTCTTCTTGCGGTTCATGGTGGTGGTCCTTTAATTTAGCGGGGCAGGATAGTTATTTTTTTATCAAGTTACAACTAAATAAGCCATTACGTCGGTCGCAAGATTCAAGTACGTTTCTATGCCCAATCATCTCTCGCGTTTTAATGGAGTCAAAATGAAAACACTGATCACTGAACGTTTGATATTACGTCTTGTGAGTGTAGATGATGCACCATTCATATTAGAACTTTATAACCACCCAGACTTTTACCGTTTTGTCGGAGATAAACAAATTCGTACTGAATATGAAGCGGCGCGTTATATAAAAGAAAACATGCTACGCATGCAAAAAGTTAAAGGCGTGAGTTTACTCGTAGTAGAGAAAAAAGACGATGGACAACCGATCGGTATTTGTGGGCTAGTTAAACGTGACACATTGCAACACTACGATCTTGGGTATGGTTTTTTACCTTCTGCTTATGGTTGCGGCTACGGAGTCGAGTCGGCAACCGCGGTGCTGGAATATGCTCGAGGGGAAATGAAACTCGATAAGTTGGCTGCCATCACCAACAATGACAATATTCGTAGTATAAGTTTGCTCAAAAAACTGGGCTTTGAGTTTGAACGAGTTGAGCAGCAATACGATAATGGTCGAACGTTAGAACTTTACACAATGACGTTGTGATTTTTGGAAGCTCATGAGCGATATTTTACTTGGCAAGCTCGCCACTGAATTTAAGACGGTAAAAGCCATGGTAGAGGTTTACTGTCACGATCACCATGGAACAAAAAGTGACTTGTGCTCAGAATGTCGTGAGCTGCTTGAATACGCAGAAGTTCGTCTTGACCGCTGTCCTTATGGAGAGAATAAACCTACGTGTAACAAGTGTCCGATTCACTGTTATAAACCGGACCCGAAAGAGCAAATGCGTTTGGTGATGCGTTACTCTGGCCCCAGAATGCTACTGAAACATCCCATCTTGGCGGTTCGTCATTTACTTCATGAAAAGCGCACGGTACCGGAAAAACCTGCAGCGAACGCGTCAAACCGTCACAAACGTTTATCTAAACAAAAACGCGAAGAATAAAAAACGAGGGCGACATGCCCTCGTTTTCGTTGAGTAGAAGTTGCGTGGTTAGAGGCCAGCGGCCATACGCTGCTTAGTTTTGCTCGCTGCAAGTAGCATGTATACGCCAGTCGCAACTAAAGCGGCAAACAAGTAGCCTAGTAAGCCATGTTCTTGGCCCATAAATTTATCAGCCACAACCGGGCCAGCAACAGAGCCAATGCTGTAGCTGAACAGCATGACTTGTGTAGCAGAGACAATAAAGCGCTCATCAAGTCCTTCACAACCTAAGTTGATCGCAATTGGGTACAAGGCAAAAGTAGCTGCACCTAAAAAGAATAAAGCAGCAGCTAATACCACGGCTGACGATGAAATAAAGGTCAAACCGATCGAAAAAATACCCAAAATACAGAAGAACGCCATTAGCACTGTGCGGCTCATGTATTTGTTCAATGTGGTCACCATTGGTTGAACCAACATGCCACCTAGGATCACTAATGCCATCAATGTACCAATGTCTTGATGGTTGATTTTACGGTTAGTGAGCTCAACAGGCATTAATCCGTAGATCGCGCCTAAGGTCAAACCTGATACAACACAACCAATAATTGCAGCATGGTTTAGCTTGGCAATTTGCTTAAATGACAAAGCGGTTGATTCATGGCTCTTTGGTTGTTCACACTCAATAAACATCAGCACCAACATCGCCATTAGGATCAGCGTTGTGATTGCAATGAACGGAACACCGCCACTTACGCCAAGTACACCAATGCCAAATTGGCCTAATGCAGAACCGCCATAAAGCGATAGCATGTACAAGCTCAAACGTTTTGCACGTGATGCTTCGTCGCCAGACATTAGCCAAGATTCAACAATGACAAAAACGCCCGCAACGGCAATACCTGCGATAAAACGAGCAGCAAGCCACACTAACCCATTAGCAAAAACGGGTAGCGTGACAATCGTTAGCGAGAATGCCGCTAAGCAGCCAATAAACGCTTTACGGTGACCCACTTGACGCACGACACGTTCAATAAACATCGCGCCGACCAATAAGCCGCCATAAAAAACACTCGCCAACCAACTCGCATAATCTGCTGAGATGTTGTATTCACCGAGCATGAGAGGGATCAAGCTCATTAAATAGCCCGAAGCCACCGCATAAAGAGACAGTGCGACGACTGGAACTGTAACTCGTGGTGATGCTGCAGGAACGACTGTGTTTTCCACTGTTTTGCGCCTATAAGTTAAATGAAATCTATGGGTTATTCGGCGCGAATATGAGGCTAATAGTTAGGCAAGTAAAATGATTAATTTAAGTCGTTTCGACAAATAATATTTGTTAAATAGATAGGTCGATAAGTTGCATAAAAACGCCAACCTACCAGTGAGGTTGGCGTGGAGAATTACTTATTAAGTGCTTGATTTAACCATTGATCAAACTGACTTTTCGGTAGCGCACCATTGATCATATCAACGCGTTGACCGTTCTTGAAAACCATGATGGTAGGAATGCTTCGAATGCCAAATTGTGCAGCGAGCGCTTGTTGTGCTTCTGTATCAATCTTTACAAAACGAGCCGTTCCTGCTTGTTCATGAGCGACATCCGAGAAAACAGGGGCAAAACCGACGCACGGATTACACCAAGGGGCCCAAAAGTCGACGACAACAGGCGTATCACTTTGTAATAGGGCAGAAAAGTTATCTTGCGTTCCTTCGATAGGCGCGCCATCAAAAAGTGCACTTTTACATTTACCGCAAGTTGCAGACTCTGCAACACGCTCATTAGGGACACGATTCAGACCGCCGCATGAAGGGCAGCGAGTTTTAAACGATGACATGACTTCTTCCTTTATTACGTATTGATGAAAACATGACTTACCAGTCAGCCTCATTATTTGTATACTTATTTTTTAACCTGCCGAAATAACGCAGAGCAGGTTTGTATTTGAGCCTAAGGTTCTAAGAAATTTTATTAAAATACAACAATAAATAGGTCTGCGATGACAAATTACTACGCTGAAATTACAGGTTGGGGGAAATGTGTTCCTCCTGCCGTGCTCTCTAACGATGATCTTAGCACTTTCCTTGATACTTCAGATGAGTGGATTCGTACCCGCACCGGTATCGAAAACCGCCGTATTAGCCATGTAAATACTTCAGACATGGCAACCGTTGCTGCCAAACACGCATTGGCGCGCGCGGGCGTTGACGCCAGCGACGTTGATTTAATCATTGTGGCGACTTGTTCTCCGGATTCACTTATTCCAAACATCACATCTAAAATACAGCAGAACTTGGGCATTCGCTCTGCGGCGGCCTTTGATTTAAATGCCGCATGTACGGGATTTGTCTACGGCCTTGAAACGGGCACACGTTTGATTCAATCAGGTAACTATCGCAACGCGATCATTATTGGCGCGGAAAGATTGTCTTTCTACATCGATTGGGCCATGCGAGATACCGCTGTTCTATTTGGTGATGGCGCGGGCGCCGTTGTGTTATCAAGAACAGAAAAAGAAACGGGTCTACTGCAATCTCAAATTGGTTGTGACGCTAAAGGTCGCGATATTCTTTCCGTACCAAAGTTTGGTACTTGTATGGACCGTTTTGCGGAAGACAACGGTTACTGGGATTTCAACTTTGTAGGACAAGAAATTTTCAAACGTGCGGTAAAAGGCATGGGGCTAGCTGCGAAAACCGTGCTTAAAGCATCACAGTTAACTACCGATCAAATCGACGTTGTTATTCCTCATCAAGCGAATATTCGTATTATTCAAACCTTGTGTGACCTGTCTGGGATCCCACACGACAAAGCGTTTGTGAACATCCAAAACTACGGCAATACTTCTGCAGCGACGGTGCCAATTGCATTGTGTGAAGCGGTAGAGCAAGGCCGAGTTAACCCAGGTGATAACATGCTTCTTGCTGCATTTGGTGCAGGTTTGACATGGGGTGCGGCAGTATTGAAATGGGGTGACCGCGTAACGCCAATTGGTGAAAGTGATGCGGCTCTGCCTGAATGTGAGCAATCCGCGCTAGAATTGCTTGAGCGTGCCATTAAGCTGTGTAACGAGCGCCGTCGCGACGAGGCGTAACGGACACTCAGCGGAAATGATATTGAGAAGGGAGCGTAAATGCTCCCTTTTTCATGACATGTTAATTAAGAGCTTATTAAAGCAGCTTAAGACATAAAACCAAGGTTTGAATTAGCGAAGTTGCGGATATTCGGGAACACGTATTCCAGTGCCGCGTTATCACTCACGCCCATCCATTGCGCGAGGGTTGAGCCCACTTGATCCGCTGCAATTTGGGGTATGAGTCGACCTTGAGAATAGTCATCGTTTCCACCCAATACTAGTTCAGGCCATGTGCCGATAGGTCGCTGACCATTCACCGCGCCTCCAATCAATAGTTGATGACCACCCCAACCGTGATCGGTGCCGTTACCGTTGCTTGTCATCCGTCGACCAAAGTCAGACATTGTAAAAGAGGTGACTTGCTTGTTTAGCCCCAACCGCGCAATCGCACGATACATTGCTAAGAGGTTAGTTGCTAGATCTTCGAGTAGTACGGGGTGTCGAACTAATTGAGAATCGTGTAGGTCGTAGCCAGAGTGTTTAACGAAGAAGACTTGTCGTTGTTGCTTTAACACATCTTGGCTTGCGATCAATTTATAGACGGTTTGCATCTGCTTGCCGAGTGTTGATGAGGTGAACAGCGGCGCGTCATCAATATGATTGAGTTGCTCGCTTAGCACACGGCTCATCATCATCGACTCATCAACCATCAAATTAAAGTGACCACTAAACGGATTCTCTGTTTGATGAGAAAGCAGTTGGTCATAGATCCCCTTGTATAGCGGGTTATCAACCGCGGTAAGCTGAACCGCACGGTCTTTTTTCAGCACGGTTTGGCGGTGTTCCATCGCGCGTAACCAAAGCGAGTTCCCGTGCACACTGTATAGTGGGGTTATTTCTGATTCAGAAGTTAATACGTCCAACATTCTGCCCGCCCAACCCAAGTTGCTAGATTCTTGCATACCACCAAGTAACCAAGCGTCAGTTTGTGAATTGTGGGAAAACAGTTGCTCGGGAAGTGACGCTTCACCTAGCTCAATCGCTTGTTTTGTAACGGGATGGTTGAGAATGCCGCTATTGAGCACGATATTGGCATCGCCTTGTTCGAAAATTGAAGACAGCGCCTTTAGTTTGGGGTGTAAGCCAAGTTCTACCAGATTATCCGAGCTATCGGCGGTACGCAAATTGATAGGGAGTATGTCGTCTTTAGCGACAGAAAGAGCACCTCTGACTTTGGCATATTGGTTATAGTGCGCGTCAGACAACGGCAGTACAGTGTTGAACGCATCGTTTCCACCTGCTAAATAAACACATATCAATGCTCGAAAGTCATTGGATGGCGCCGCGAGAGAATAACCCGGTAGACCAAGCGAAGCTAAAGCGCCCATCGATGCAGTGCTTTTTATAAAATGTCGTCGTGAAATATCCATAATCCACTCCTAATCCTGAATATAGAATTCATCGCCGGAAATGGCGGTAAAAATCACCAAAGCGAGCTTTGTTGTTGGCACATAGTCCTCACGATATTCATCTAACACGGTGAGCATGAGTTTTTTTAATTCCGCCGAGGCCGTTCCAGCGAAGAAGCGTTCGTTAACCAGCTCGACTAAGGCATCGTGATCATCCAAAAGAAGATAGAACTCGCCGAGATCGAGTGTGTAGGAATCACCGCCGCCTCTGCGAGAGCTGGTCAACATATAGTTGACCAAATCGGTATAAACGGACCAGTTCAGTAGCTCATACTCCGGAGAGCTAATACCAGACTCCGTAAACTCGTTAGATGGTTGGTAGTCAGGAGAGTAAAAATTAAATACGGAAGGAGAACGAAGAGGTCCTTGATTGGCGATATTCATCATCGTAGTAGCGTCTTCGTAACGTGTAGATTTGATTGTAAAACCCGCTGCTCGATGAAAATTAGTTAGGACCAGTATTGGCTCTTTCACTTTTATTGGCGGGGTATCTGTCATGCCTAGAGCCTCAGAATCGAGCAAGATGGCATGAATGACCGCGTTTAAATCTCCTTTTTCTCCTTCGCCATTGTTATTGAATACCGAAGCAACACGTGCGATGTACTCCGGACTTGGATTCGAAGTTACAAAACGTTGGATAAGTAGCTTAGAAACAAACGGCGCCATGTTTGGATGAGACATCAAAATATCGATCACTTTTGAAAGCTCTTCTTGCGCAGTTAAACCAGCAGGAATTGTGTTACCAAGCAATCGTTTCTCGCCACCATCGTGTCGGTGGTTGATGACTCGCATCGGTTCGACAAACGCTAAATCGGCATTTTTCCACCCAGTTAATGCTCGAGCGAGCTCTTGAATATCCGTTTGGGTATATGTGGGGATAGGCTTACCCGTTGTACGATCAAGCTTTTTACTGCCATCAATATTCAGTTCATACAAGCCTAGGGTGAACAGCTGCATCAACTCTCGAGCGAAGTTCTCATCAGGTAATGCACCCGTCGTGTTGTTCTCTTTTGCGCTACCGAGCATGGACAAATAGCTGCCCATAACAGGATGAATGGAAACGTCATATAATAAATCTCGGTAGTTGCCAAAAGCGTTAGCAATCAATACATCATAGTAGTCGACTAGACCAGTGGGCTTACTGGAAAGAACACCGCCATAGCGAGAGACCACTAAGATCTGGCTTAATGCATACGCCATGCGCTGTCTGAGTTGATCATCAGCAGTAATAACAATTTGATACCAAGCGTTTTCTCGATTGGATTGTGCGCCTTTGGAAAAAGGTGTCCGATAGAGCGGTTGATGATAGGTGGCAGGAAGGTAGATTTGTTGAGATATCCAACTTTCCATCCCGACTTCTTCTACCTCATCAATTAATGTTGGTGTTGGCCCAAAAGTGCTCTGATAGAGGAAACGCGCAACGGTTTGATCGGAGGGCGTTAGTTCCATTTCTGCTAGTACTGAAGGGACGTAACTTAGTAATAAGATAATCAACCCTAGTACCCAACAAGAGATTTCATTTTGTTTCTGACGTCTCATAGTTAACTCGCTTACCCGAGGGAACGACTTAAATCCATTTAACGGGAGTGATTAAGCTCATTTGAGCTAAATAATAAATTTAGAAAAATCAAGCAGCTGCAGGAATGAGTATAGTCTCTATAAGTGACTAACAAAAAACTCAATCTATGAATTTGGTACTTTAGTGCTAGATGTTTTTGATATTTATTTAGGTAACGTACTGATATTTAATATCGCGTGAGAATAGGGTCAAACAGTGATATAGCGAGGAATGTGTGGTGATACTGCAATAATGCGGTCAACGTGAGAGTGATGCAATTATTAAGTCTGCCATATAACTTAAACCAATTTATGAGCTAATAAATAAAGAAACTTTATTGG
Source organism: Vibrio sp. JZG120 (assembly GCF_053890955.1). Taxonomy (NCBI): domain Bacteria; kingdom Pseudomonadati; phylum Pseudomonadota; class Gammaproteobacteria; order Vibrionales; family Vibrionaceae; genus Vibrio; species Vibrio sp. JZG120. The sequence continues at coordinate 876,218 of NZ_JBSRRK010000001.1, read as the reverse complement.
CACAAGAGAAAACCGCATGGGTGTTCTCTTGTACAAAGTAAAAGGATTATTTTCTAGCAAGTTTATGGTGAGCACGGGAGAAGTGATCGGCACAAAATGCGCCAACAATCGAGAGTTCGCCAGCCAGACAAAGCGCAGCTGCGACTTCGGCTAAGGCTTTCGCTTTGCCGTTGCCGTGCAAACCTAAAATATCCAAACATGCTTTTTGCGTAGGAAGGCCAGTGCCCCCGCCAACCGTTCCCACCATGATGTTTGGCAAGGTTACGCACGCGTACAAGTTGCCTTGAGCGTCCACATCCATACGAGTGATACCAATGGCAGACTCTGCAACACAAGCGGCATCTTGACCGCAAGCAATGTACAGCGCGGCAAGAGCGTTTGCGTAATGCGCGTTGACGCCAATTGTCCCGCTGAGTAAACCGCCCACCGTGGTCATTTTGCCAAATTGAACCATAGACTCCGGCGTTGTATGTAGATATTTTTCCACCAACTCTGCTGGAATGGTCACTTCGGCGGATACTTTCTTACCGCGTACCGAGCGCAGCGTGTGCGCGTTTGGTTTTTTGTCGCCTGATAAGTTGCCATCCAAGAATGCTTGAGTTGGTTTGATTGGGCTGGTCGCCAAAATATGATGGAACACTTCGTTTGTTGCGATGGTCACCATGTTTTGTCCGGAAGCGTCACCGGTCACGTATTCAAAGACCAAATAAACGTGGTTTCCTTCGATATTTACATTGATGTCTTTGAGTTTGCCATGTGAGGTGGTGGATTCCGCAATTTGACGAAATACTTCAAACTGGGTAACAACCCAACTGACGAACTGGCCAGCGCTTGCAAGGTTATTAAAGGCGAACACTGGTGTTCGGCTCACCCCTTCACTCAGCAACAATGCGCTCGCGCCACCAGCGGCGGTAATAAGACTTGCGCCACGGTTGTAGGAAGCGACTAACGCGGCTTCTGTCGTTGCGAGCGGAACCAAAAAGTCATCGTTCGCATACAATCCATTGACGCGCAAAGGGCCTGCGATGCCGACCGGCACATTGACAGTACCAATGAAGTGCTCGATGTTGTTGGAGTAAGCGTCGCAATGTGACTGCGTGAAAGGATCAAGAAGATGATCTTTATTGGTCACGTGTTCCAATACTTGCCAACGGCGCGCCAAATGCTTATCCGATAGACCAGGGCTTAAGCAGAGACGTTTCTCTGGCTTGTGAAACTTCGGTTCTAATGCCGATTGAATCTTACTGCTGGTTTCGATATCGGAAAGGGCGGAGCTTTGAACAGGGTTATCTTGGTTTAACTTCGGCATACAAACGTTAACTGAAAAATCGAACCAGAGATTGTAGTGATTGAGGCTTTGATTACAACGTTGATTATACGTTTTGCAACAAATACCACTGTGTGAGCGCCTTTGTTATCCAAGTAATTTGATATTGGAGCGGAGGATTTACCAGAAATAAATTGGTTTTGACAATGAGTGCTGTAGTGACAGAAGAATCGGGGGGGTTAGAGAACTTAGATGGTTTAGGCCGCTGCGGATTTGAGTCGAAAAAATGTAAGCATGAGTGCCTTAAAAGCGGACTGGCTCAATCTATGAAAGGAATCAATTGTCTAACCCAGTCCCTTGGGTCAGACGCTAGTTTGAATCAGTTGTTCAAAAACTAGTTGAAGGCGCGAGCCACACGTCCCGCACTTTGAATGCGATAATGGCCAACGTAAGCAGGAACAAATACAGATTGTCCTTTCGCGGCGGTTAACGTCTCACCGTTATCACTGATGAGTGTCAGTTCGGCATCAATCGCCATCAAAATCTCTGCGCTGTTTGCCTCAACCACGTCGTGATTCGGTTGGTTAAGAATGCTGAAACTAAAGTCTGCGACTGGAACGGGGTAAAGGCTCTGGCAACCATTGGCATTGGGTTCTAAAACAAGGCTGTCAAAAGGCTTAGGCACAAAATCTGTGCATTTAACCAGTTCTTCAACATCCATATGTTTCGGCGTGAGTCCTGCACGCAAAACGTTATCTGAGTTCGCCATGATCTCTAATCCCGTACCTTTAATGTAAGCGTGTGGCGTTCTTGCGCTCAGGAACATCGCTTCGCCAGGCTGCAGCGTGATGACATTCAACAGTAATGGCGCAAACAAGCCGACATCGCCGGGATATTGAGTGGATAGATCCAAGATGAGCTGGAAAACGTTGCTGTCAGTGCCTTGCTCCGAGTCAGTGCCTTGTTCCGATTGACGTGAAGCGTGGGCAAGAAGCTGTTTCAGTGCTCGCTCTTTTGTTTCTCCCTCCATGGTCAGAATGTGCACAAAGAAATCTCGTAAACCTTGTGAGTTGATTTCGCGTTTGAATGTGTCAAGAGGCGCGCGTAGCTCATCGATATCGCAAAGGCTAAATGCCTCAATAATCTCGGCATACGAGCGAAAACCGTTCATGGCTTGGTAACTTGTCAGCGCGTACACCAACTCAGGTTTGTGGTTTGGATCTTTGTAGTTACGATGGCTCGCGTTTAGTGGGATGCCAGCACTTTGCTCTTTTTCGAAACCTACCTCGGCATCTTGTTTGCTCGGGTGAACTTGAATCGACAGCGCGTGTTCGGCCGCTAAGATCTTAAACAGAAAGGGCAGGTCGCCAAATTTCGCTGCGGTTTCTGCTGATAAGTAAGCGGGTTGGTTTTGTTTGATCAGTTCAGACAAAGGCAGCGTGTTTTGCTCAATCTGAACTTCAGAGCAGCCGTTTGGGTGAGTACCCATCCATACTTCTGCTTGAGGCTCATTCGTTTCGTTAGAAAAGCCAAACAAATCGTGAATAGAAGAGGTGCTTCCCCAAGCGTAGTTTTGGATTTTGTTGTTCATTTGAAAGAAGCTATGCGATGAAATAGTGTTCAAATTCATGAATTTTTCCCATAGTTAACCCTCCGAACTGAATCGGAAGAAAAATTGAGCAGAGATACGTTAAATAAGGATGGCGAGCTCGGTTAGGTCACTCGCCAATTTGCCCGAAGGGCGATAAGTCGATTTACAATCGAGGTTTTGGTTCGAGTGGTTTTCGTGATGGTTGCGCTTGCAAAAATGGCAACAACAAAAGGCCAATGACGGCTGCACAAACTGAAATGGTGATGAAGAAACCCGTCCAATGATATTCTTCAAGAATTAACGCCAGTGGATAGCCAGACAATGCTGCGCCCATGTAGGCGAACAAGCCCACGAATCCTGTTGCCGCGCCGGCAGAATCTTTGTGAGAGCACTCCGCCGCCGCCATACCGATCAGCATTTGTGGCCCAAAGACAAAGAAACCGATGGAGAACAATCCCGCCGCTTGGAATGCAAAGTTGGTCAGAGGCATCAGCCAAAGCGCAGAGACAGATAAGAAAATCCCAATCGCGAACAGCAAGTTCATTGGCCCACGGTTACCGCCAAAGAGTTTGTCTGAGCCCCAACCCGCAACCAATGAACCAACAAAACCGCCGATTTCAAACATCGACAGAGCAGCGTTGGCGTTAATCAGGCTATAGTGATGCTGCTCGGTTAAGTACAGGTTTCCCCAGTCATTGATTGCGGTTCGGACGATGTAAACCAACACATAACTGAACGCGAGCAGCCAGATGTATTTGTTGTTAAATACGTACGATTTCAGAATTTCGCGGTAGGTGAGGCCACGTCCGTAATTTTCTTGCGCAAGTTCTAGTGCGTCGTTGCGCCATTGTCCGACACTTGGTAAGCCCATTGTTGTGGGTTTGTCGCGTAACCGCCAACAAACGAATAGACCGAGCAATACCCCGATGATGCCGGGTAGAATAAAGCCTTCACGCCAGCTGTAGTGCAACGTTAAATAGCCCACCCAAATAGGGATCAGCGCGCCACCAACGTTGTGTGCGGTGTTCCAAATCGCCCATAAGAAGCCACGCTCGGAGCGTGAATACCAAGTGGTTAACAGCTTGGAGCATGAAGGCCAGCCCCAGCCTTGGAACCAGGCGTTTAAGATCCACAGAGTAATGAAAGCCGCGAGTGAGCTAGAAAAACCGAACGCGATATTGACCAGACCTGTCGCAATCAATCCTAATCCCATGAAATAACGAGGGTTAGAGCGATCTGAGATCGTACCGGAAATAAACTTCGAGCAGCCGTAGGTAATGTAGAAAAGCGTGCCTATAAGACCCAAATCGCCTTTATCTAAGCCAAGATCGGTAATCATAGCTGGTGCGGCGTAGTTAAAGGTCTTACGGGTAAAGTAGAAACCTGCGTAGCCGATGTACATCCCCAACATAATGTGCAAACGCCAATGGCGGTAACGCTGGTCGATTTGCTCGTTGCTTAGACTCGGTTGAGTAAATTTAGGTGAACGTAAAAATCCAAACATCTTGAGTTACACCTTAGGTAAAGTAATGCTGATTTGAGTGCCGATCACTTGATCGCTGGTGGAGTAGATAACCATTTTCCCACCCAATGCGTGCACACGCTCTTGCATGCCGCGAACGCCCATGCCTTTCATGCTGTCCTGAACTTTGAAACCGACACCATCATCGTGAACCCTCAGTGACACCGCCGTTTCTCCAATTGTCAGTTCAATATTGATCAACTGCGCTTCTGCGTACTTGGCTGCGTTATTTAATGACTCTTGGCATAAACGGAATAGGGTGACTTTGAGTGTGTCACTCAGGCTGGTGTAATCGCCCTGCCAGTTCAGTTGAACGTTGGTTCCGTGATTGGCGAACTCCATTTCTCGCGTTAGTTGCTCGACGGATTCTTTTAAGTCCAAATCATCCAGCATTTTTGGTCTTAGCTTGCTTAACAGTCGCTTAGTGGTGTCGTACACGTTGAGGGAAAGCCCTTCGATCATGTCGGCGCAACCCACGCTTGTTTCTGCGTTATTTACCCGCTTAATGATGTTGGCTTGTGTGCGGATCGCCGTGATGTTCTGGCCGATTTCGTCATGTAGCTCGCGCGCAATATCGCGTCTTACGGATTCTTCCGCTTTGATAAGCTGGCGAGACAAATTCTGATTGCGTGCAAGTTCGCCGCGCAGTTTGTGATTGAGGTCTTTTTGTTTCTGAACCCCTAAGCCGAGCATAATGCCAGTGATGGTTTGCGCTGAGAGAGATAATAACAAATCGGTTATTTCTAGATTCGATACGCCGCTACGAGCCGCAATCAGCGCAATGCTGTTGAGCATGGTGGCGAGCAGGGCACCTTGCCAGCCGTAACGCAGAGCAAGCACGATGATTGGAATCGCCATACAAAATGGCGCAAATCGTTTTAGCTCTTCAGGCAAACTGGTTTGCACCAAAATACTGCCGATCAAAAGCAGCGCATAAAGCACGATATGACGCACCTGAAATACAACGGTATTACTAAGTAGGAGAGAGCTAAGCGGAGACCAACGACTTTGGAACAAATAACTCCATAACAAGTAGCACATAGGCACCACGAGCAAGCCTCCAGAAATGCTAGCCAGCCATACCATGTAAACCGAAGGAACGTGAAAACCAACGGCCATCACATTAATAAACGCGCTAATGATAATGACTGCGCTCATCACGGCTAAATGGCGGTTTTGGTCTCCGTAGTAGTATTTTTTCGCAATCAGAGTGACCGGGATACTGGCAATGCTCGCAATCAGCACGGTAAGCCACTGCGGTTGACCCAGTAACATCGCAAGTGCGATGGAAAGCCCCCACTCTGAAAGATAAATCGTTGGCCAATAAGCGGTGCGAGTGTGTAGGGCGACACCTAATCGTAAAGCGAAAGGAAACAATAAGATCGCCAGCTCGGGATCATTGACAAAGTAATAGGCAATCACCCACAAGCAAAACCAAGCGCAAGCCATAACAAATAGTCCGCAAATGGTAGTAACAGCGTAAGCTCGCATTAAAAGGACTCTTGAGAAAATAGTTTGGCGAGCTCAACGTTGTTTTTCACGCCGAGTTTGTCGATGGCATTCGCACGATGCACATGCACAGTCTTGTGGCTCAAGCCAAGCTCTGCCGCGACAGACTTTACATCCAACCCGGTCGCAAGTAGCTGACATACCTCGTTTTCACGTTTTGTCAGTTGGCATAGAGAGGTGGTGTTGTCGCTAGGCGTTGCAAGTTTAAGTGCAATATCTGATGTGAGGTAACAGCCACCAGAAGCACTGGTTCTCACGGCTTGAATAAGTTCGTCTGGGCTACAGCGTTTACTAAGATAGCCTTTTGCACCTAGCTTTAGTGATTTTTCCACCATCGCAGGGGAGTCATGCACGCTAAGCATCACGCAGGCAATGCCAGTTGGTATTTCGCTAAGAAAGTTTAAGCCGCTTTCATCTGGCATGGAAATATCTAGGATGACGACGTGTGGGTGTACCGCAGGCAACCCTGTGCGTGCTTCTGAGACAGAGCCGAATTCACCAACAACGGTAATATCACTTTCTAAATTTAATAATTGTGCGAAACCCGAACGCACGATGACGTGATCATCAACTAGAGCAACATGAATCATTATTACAACCAAATAGAGCAGACGACTAACAACAATAAGCTCCAACAGGAGCCAATAGAAAAATCTTTAATGATACTGAATTGAACCATGCTTTTTAATGATCTTGCGCGCTTTACCGAAGTAAAGCGCGCAGAGAAGTTAGGCTTGGTTTTGTGCAAGTTGAAGCTTCTTCGCGTGTCGAATCTTCTTCTCTTCCGCGATAGCGACGAAAGCAAGCAAAACAATACAAATCATGGCGGAGGTATCTAGGGCTGCGAAGGTACCTTTCCAACCTGTTAAGCCGAAGATAGGTGTACCGTCTGCAATCATACCCAAGCCTAGTTTTGCAAAGCTATCGCCGATTAGGTAAGCGAAAGTACCTTTTACGCCGTCAGCCACACTGATTGCTTTTTTAGGGACAAAACCAACCGCGGCAACACCGATAAGAAGTTGCGGACCAAACACCAAGAAGCCCAATACAAATAGTGAGGCCAAGTACATGAACTCGCTAGTGGCGTGCTGGTAGAACTCAAGCGATACGATGATCAAGCTAAGAGATACACAAGCAACCAATGCGCGGCGACCGTTTGCTAGGTCAGAGAGGTAACCCCACATCAAAGTACCCACAAGCGCACCGACTTCGAACAGAGTAAAGCCAGAGATTGCCGTTTCTTTTGACAGACCAAGCTCTTGGTACGCGTATACCGTTGACCATTGGTCGATACCGATACGAACGATGTAAAGGAAGATGTTAGCAAAGCAAAGTAGCCAGATAACTTTGTTTTTAAGAACGTATTCAACAAAGATTTCTTTTTTGGTCATCTGGTTTTCTTCAGCGGCGGTGTCTTCTTCACTCACTGCTTCATCGAAAAGTTCTTCTACTTTACCTAGACCGTAAGCTTCTGGAGAGTCGCTACCAAAGCGCATACCGATAAAGCCAACGATGATCGCGATGATAGAAGGGAACACGAACATACCGATTACGTGGCCGTCGAATAGGTAGTTAGCACCGAAAAGAGCAACACCCGCTGCGCCTGCACCACCAACGTTGTGTGACATGTTCCACAAGCCTAAGTAAGAGCCGCGTTTGTTACGAGGTGTCCATTTTGTAATGGTTGAATAACTAGAAGGGCCACCAGTACTTTGGAAGAAACCACTCAGAGCGTAGAAAGCCACCATCAAGAACAGGCTTGCACTACCGCCGCCCATGCTGAAGCTGAAACCAAGCATTGCAAGACCAGAAAGGATCAGCATAAAAGGGAGGAATTGCTTGGTGTTCTTACCGTCAGCGTAGTAAGACACAACGGTTTTACCGATACCGTATGTGATGGAGAAGCCAAGGCCAATAAGACCTAGGTCTGTCATGCTCAAACCGTAAGTTGAGATCATGTCGTTTTGCGCGACATTGAAGTTCTTACGAATCAAGTACATGGTTAGGTAGCCGATGAATACGACCAAGTAAGATTGGATGAACGGTTTAAACCACATCTTTCTTCTAACTTCGACAGGAAGATCGAGGGTCGGCTTCCGCACCTGTTCGAGGAATTTTAACATGATGAACTCTCTTGTAATTGTTTTAGAAACACAACGGCGACCGTTGTGCACTCTTGTTACCTTTGACTGAGCGGAATTCTAGAGAGTGGTTTTGTGAGGCACATGAGATGGTTGCCTAGATCGGCTAGGAAGAATTCCTAGAAATGCCTAGGAAGGCGGAAAAGCGTGAAAAGAGTCACACAAAATCCTTACTAATTTATGGGTTTTTGACTGGGTTCTTATCGGATTGGAAAGCGTTCAAATGCAAGCGGATTAATATGCGTAAGCTTAGTGGTGACAAGGGGTGAGCACGTTTGGTTGGAGAGAATAGTGGCTTGTCGCTAAGTATCAATTAGGAATGAGAAGCAAACAACAGAAACCCGGAGGTCTCTGTTAGAAATATTAGGAATTCGGCTAGGTTGACGTGTTAAGGCGCAGGGCTGTATAGACGCGGCGAGCCGTGTTTTGGCAAGTGAATTAGGTTCAAATGGTTTCTTCTTGCCCATTCGACGGTTAACGCTGTAGGTGCAGATAAGCAAACCAGAGTGGGGATACGCGCTCGAACGGCTTTGTGGATCAACTCTAAGCTGCAACGGCTTGTCATGATAGCGAAGCCACTTTGAGGCTCGATGTGATTGTTGGCCAATGCACCAATCAACTTATCTAGCGCGTTGTGACGGCCGATGTCCTCTCGGCACAACTTGATGTTGCCTTGTAAATCTGCAAATAAAGCGGCGTGTAACGCGCCAGATTCACGTGCGGCTTCTTGATGCAGTGCGACTTTGTCTCGCAGTCCTTCGAATACATCGGAGCGCGGAGGAAGAGACGGTGTCAGCGGTGCTAAATCAGGCAAAGCTTGTTCCAGAGCCTCGACACCACAAATGCCGCATCCGGTTGTGCCGGCAAGATTTCGGCGCTGTGTTTTTAACGCCCAGAAAGCGCGGTTGCTGATTTCCACTTCCGCATAGTGAGATTCGTGATCGCCACCAATTTCAATGTCTTTGATCTCTTTGAAGTCGTGGACGATGCCTGTGCTTAAGCTAAACCCTTTCACGAAGTCTTCCAGATGGCCTGGCGTCACCATCATGACCGCTTGGCTAATGCCGTTGTAGCTGATAGCTAAAGCGGACTCGCTCGCCAACGACATTTGTTGCACTGGGCGGCCATCAATCAATTCTCGGTAATTGAACGCACTTGGTTGAGGTGGTGCTTGATTGAAATCGGACAGTTCAAAATAAGATTGAGTAGTACATCTCATGAAATCACCTCATAAGCCGTTGTGTATGCCAAACATTGACGTGTGGATTCTTGTTATCGATTGAATATGTTTTTTGCTTCTGCGAAGCACTGATCGGTGAGCGCGGAGAAGGGTTCTTGTTTTCGCTTTAACAAACCTAGTGGGGCGTGAACGGCGGCTTCTTCGATAGGGATAATGCGAAGCGTATCGTTCAGCTCTTCTAATCCACAATTCAGCGGCATAATGGCGCAACAAAGGCCACTGGTTACTGCTTGGATCAAGTGAAAGGTGGAGTTACTTTCAATGACGGTTTGCGGAACTAGCCCTTTACTCACAAAGCTAAGATCAATCGAGTGGCGATAGTGCATGCCCTTCGAAAGTAGCCCTAGCGGAATGTTATTGAGAGACTCCCACAACACTTCAGATTCGGCAAAATCAAAATGACGCTCATCGAATAAAACGCCAAGTTTGGTCGAATCTAGCTCGATAACATCGAAGTACGCGGTGTTGACTTGATCGACATAACACATCCCCAAATCAAGTTGATTGCGATTGAGTTGGTCTATGATCTGTTCGGTCGTCATGGAGAGTATTTGAAAGCGTAACTCAGGGAACTGTTGAGCTAATGGTTTGAGCAATTGCATCGGGTTTTGGCTGGCGAGTGGCACCATTCCAAGCCGAAGTGAACCGACCAACTGACCACGGCAGTTGGCGGCTTCGGCTTGCAATCCATCATGAGCGGCTAAGACGGTTTTTGCCCAAGCTAAAATGCGTTCTCCGGCTTCAGTAAATCCTTCAAATCGTTGACTTCTCTGGATTAGTTCGAGGTCGAGTTCTTCCTCTAAGCTTCGGATTCTCATGGACAAGGTAGGCTGCGTAATGTGGCACAATGCGGCGGCTTGACCAAAGTGTTTGGTCTGTTCAAGTGCGATGAGATATTTCAGTTGTTTGATATCCATAATGGATTGTTCACCTTGCGTTGTGAGTCACATATACGGGGAAACTCCCTAAAAAAGGGGCACAGCACTACCGTACTTTTTAAGCGCTGGAGCGTTTTAACTGGGGAATGGAAAACCAAAACCAAGTCAAGAATAAAACCACACTCAAAATTGATCTGAATCAAGGCTATTCCTGATATTAATTAGGGTCAAATTTAAAGTATCTATAGTGTGATAGATACTATCTATTATCAAGAATGCCGATTTTATTGAGTTCGTTAAGCGAACTAGGTGGAATCGAATGGGAAAACGATTAACCTCATAAACTGTATTGATTAAAAATGTGATGACCGTCAGTGGAAAAATTCGTCATAGATTTTGTTTATCACTCGGTCAGGATTATCAATTGGACGCATATTGAATAACGACTTAATCTTTGATTTAGATCAAGGCGCAACAATGCAAATTGAATCTAACAGTCTTAGAAACAGTAGGCGGGTATCCGATATCAAGAATCTGGATAAGTAAACGCTCGGACAAGCGAGAGCATGTTGAGTGGTTACTTATTTGGATTAAAAAATACATGGATTAGAAACTAAGCCCTTCAATACTTCCGCATTATCTCAATAAATAACGCGCTTGTTTTCACGGGCACCCTGCTTGCTGGTATATCTGCGAGGAGTAAAGTCGTGAGCCAAAAAGAACAAATAAAAGCATACAAAGGTCCAGCTGGTGGTTGGGGGGCATTGAAAGCCGTAACCAGAAGTTGGTGGGGCAGTGAAAATGCAGTGAAGAACATTCGCACTATGCTCAAAACCAACCAAAATGGCGGTTTCGACTGCCCGGGATGTGCATGGGGTGAGTCGCCAGATAGTGGTAAAGTCAATTTCTGTGAGAATGGCGCGAAAGCAGTAAACTGGGAAGCGACCAATCGTCTGGTTGATCCTGAGTTTTTTGCCAATCACAGCGTTTCATCTCTCTCAACTCAAACCGATTACTGGTTGGAATACCAAGGCCGTATCACGCACCCAATGCGATACGATGCCGAGTCCGACCACTATGTACCTGTCTCTTGGGATGAGGCTTTTTCTCTTGTGGCTAAACATCTCAACCAATTGGATTCACCACACCAAGCTGAGTTTTATACCTCTGGCCGTGCAAGCAACGAAGCGGCGTTTTTATATCAGCTATTTGTCCGCGCATTCGGTACCAACAACTTCCCAGATTGTTCCAACATGTGTCACGAAGCCAGTGCAATAGGGATGAAAGACACCATTGGCGTTGGTAAAGGCACAGTGATCTTTGATGATTTTGAAGAAGCAGATGCGATTTTCGTGATTGGTCAAAACCCGGGCACGAACCACCCACGAATGCTTGAACCTTTGCGCGAAGCGGTAAAACGTGGTGCACAGGTTATCTGTCTAAACCCGCTGAAAGAGCGCGGATTAGAGCGTTTCCAAAACCCACAAATGCCGATTGAGATGTTGAGTAACGGCTCAGAGCCTACCAACACCGCGTACCTGCGTCCTGCTTTAGGTGGAGACATGGCAGTGTTTCGTGGCATCGCGAAGTTCTTGCTGCAATGGGAACGCGAGGCATTGCAAAACGGTGGCAAAGCGGTATTTGACCGTGAGTTCATCAAGCAACACACGATAGGTATTGATGAGTATTTGGCTGAAGTGGACGCAACCTCTTGGGAACACATCGCGGAACAATCGGGTCTTGATTTAAGTGAAATCGAAATGGTGGCGAGCATGTATCGACGTGCAGAACGTGTGATCATGTGTTGGGCGATGGGGTTGACTCAGCATCGTCACTCTGTGCCAACCATTAAAGAAGTCGCAAACGTGCAAATGTTACGAGGTAACGTTGGTAAGCCGGGCGCGGGTCTTTCACCAGTGCGTGGTCATAGTAACGTTCAGGGCGACCGTACGATGGGCATTGATGAAAAACCTTCAGATCTGTTGTTGGATCGCATTGAAAGTCGATTTAACTTTGCCGTCCCACGTGGTGAAGGCCACAACACTGTGCAAGCCATTAAAGCGATGGAAGAAGGGCAAGCGAAAGTATTTATCGGTTTGGGCGGTAACTTTGCACAAGCAACGCCAGATACAGAACGTACGCACAACGCGATGCGAAACTGTAATTTAACCGTACACATTTCGACGAAGTTAAATCGTTCTCACCTTGTCACAGGTAAAGATGCGCTTATTCTTCCATGCTTAGGTCGTACTGAGATTGATCAGCAAGCGACTGGCCCACAAGGCGTGACGGTTGAAGATACCTTCAGCATGGTGCATATCTCATTTGGTCAGCTAAAACCGCGTTCGGAGCATTTGCGTTCAGAACCAGCGATTATTGCCGGTATTGCCAATGCTACACTTGGGGCAAAACCAATTGATTGGCTGTGGGCAATTGAAGATTACGACCGTATTCGCGATTTGATTGCCGATACCATTCCGGGCTTTACCGACTTTAACCATAAGCTTAAACACCCGGGTGGATTCCACTTGGTAAACCCAGCAGCCGAGCGTCGATGGAATACACCAAGCGGCAAAGCACAGTTCAGCTCTAGCGAGTTGCCGAAGCAGTTGATCAGCGAAGCGATACTCGAAAAAGGCCAAAAGCCAGATTTGATTTTGCAAACCATGCGCTCACACGACCAATACAATACGACACTTTACGGCTTGAATGACCGTTATCGTGGAGTATTTGGCATGCGCGAAGTGCTGTTTATCAATGAAGCGGATATTCGTAAACTCGGATTTGAACCGGGCGATAAAGTGGACATGGTGTCATTGTGGGAAGATGGCGTTGAGCGCCGTGTGAGCGGATTTACGCTTGTTGCCTATGACGTACCAGCAGGTCAGGCGGCGGCTTACTATCCAGAAACGAACCCATTGGTTCCTTTAGATAGTTATGGGGATAGAACGTTTACGCCAACCTCTAAGTTTATTGCGATCAAATTGGAAAAATCGACATCCGATAAGATCGCTTTGGTGGAAGCAGAATAGTTCCCAAACCAGCACAACGACATTCCCGATAAGCAGACGGCTGATATCAATTATCAGCCGTTTTTAATTGCTCACTTTGCATTTAGATCATTTCGTCGAAGGCGTGTAGGGGGCTGAATTAAAATAGTTATTTTCGTTAATAACGGGGTTATTGGATAGCACTCTAAAAGGCAGCAATTAAGGCGCATTGGTCCAGCTTGTGTATAATATTAATGAAATTAGGCTATTAGACGTATAACCTGATGGATGTCTGTATTTGATCCGAAATCTAAGCTGATGAAACTAACAAGAAGATAGATGACCTTGAAAAGTATAATTAAATTAACGTTAAGCCACTTAGTGGCTGTTGCGATTGGTATTGCGATAGGTATCTATACTTTACCGATTCTTATTGCACCGCCTGCGCCGACCGATGAGCAAGTTTCTGAGCGCATGCAAGGTGCAGAATACAGTGCAGTTGTCACGAGGGACCTCAAAGATAGCGACGCTTTTCATTGGGGAGAAGGTGAAATTCATTTGAGTTCCCAAGCTATTACGCTGGTAGGAAAACTCGCTCCCGGGCCTGACTATAAACTCTATTTATCTCCTAAATTTGTCGAGACTGAACAAGCGTTTAATGACCTTAAATCTGAGATGAGCTTGGTTGGTGATGTCAAAACGTTCAATAACTTCGTTGTTGAGATTCCTCAAGGGATTTCCATTTCTGAATACAATACTGTTGTTGTTTGGTGTGAAACATTCGGTGAGTTCATTACTTCGGCAAAATACCAATAAATCCCATCAGGAGAAAAAGTGGTTTCTTCTTAGTTAATAAAGGTTTACTGCTCAAATAGCTGGTGCAATACATTACGTGGTACAAATGCACTAAGTGCTGCTAATGGTTCTACAGTGGTTGATAGAACTTAAGGATATTTTGTGGAAGTTAAAATTTTTCAGGTCGACTCGTTTACATCAGATGTGTTCAAAGGCAATCCTGCAGGTGTGTGTATCACAGAATCAAGCCTTGATGAGGAAATGATGTTGGCCATAGCGGCAGAGATGTCACTATCTGAAACCGCGTTTCTGTCATTAAACACAATGCAACTTCGTTGGTTTACACCTGAAACGGAAGTCGCTTTGTGTGGACATGGCACATTGGCCACGGCGCACGTGCTGAGAGAGCAAGGGTTATATAATACTGGTGATACCATTGAGTTTGCTACGCTATCCGGCGTTTTAACTGCACAACTTGATCATGACGACATTCATTTGGTGTTTCCTGCTCCTATTTTAGATATGCGAGCAAGTATTAACACAGATTTGCTTCACGGCTTAGGGCTCGATGTGGCTGATGTAATTGCTTATGGTCAGTTTGATAATAAGCAGTTGATCGTCATCAATGATGAGTCTTTGATAGAGCAACTCGAACCTGATTTTAGTGCGTTACTTAAACAAAAAGGTCGTGGAGTTGTTATCACTGCTCAATCAAGCACTGACGCTGATTTTGTCTCTCGCTATTTTGCCCCTTGGGTGGGTGTTGATGAGGATCCAGTGACAGGTTCTGCTCATTGCGCTTTATGTGTTTACTGGGCTAAAGAGCTCGGTAAAGCGCAATTAAAAGGCTTTCAAGCATCCAAGAGAAGTGGAGTTGTTTATACAGAATTATTGAATCCGGAATGCGTTAAGCTTTCTGGAAGTGCGGTAACAATGTTGCGAGGAGATATGAGAATTGCGTAGTCGTCCTTTTTGGTTCTCGTTTTTCTGATTGCAGGTTTATCCAGTTCTCACTAGTGACAAAGCTAGAAGGCTGTCTATTCACGTGGTTGATTTTGTTTGTAAAAACACCCCTGCCATGGTGGTGTATAACGATTGGAGAGTTATATGAAAACTATCGGTCTTCTAGGCGGCATGAGTTGGGAGTCGACGCTTAGTTATTACAAATTGATCAACGAAGGAGTCAAAGAGGCGTTAGGCGGCCTAAATTCCGCAAAAATTTGTATGTATAGCGTGAATTTTTCAGAGATAGAGAAACTTCAACACCAAGGTAAATGGGAAGAAACGGCAAGTATTCTATCTGATGCTGCATCTTCAATAGAAAAAGGGGGCGCTGATTTTATTCTTATTTGTACGAACACAATGCACAAAGTTGCTCCTCAAATTGAAGCCAGCATTAATATCCCCATACTACATATCGCAGATGCGACTGCTGAGTTACTTCGTGAGAAAGGGGTTCAAAAGGTCGGACTCCTTGGTACTCAATTCACAATGGAGCAAGACTTTTACAAAGGACGGCTTTCCGACCTCTATGGGCTGGATGTCATAACTCCTGCTCAAGATGATCGCTCTATAGTGCATAACATTATTTATAAAGAGTTATGCCAAGGTGAAATCAAAGAGGAATCGAGAACGATATACCTGCAAATTATTGAAAAACTAAAAGAGCAGGGAGCTGAAGCTGTGATTCTCGGGTGCACTGAAATTGCCTTACTTGTAAACCAAAGTCACACAGATGTTACGCTACTTGATACCACTTCTATCCATGCTCAAGCAGCAGTCCGTTTGGCGATAGAAGGTTAATGAGTTAGATTTGAGTCCATGTAAATAAACAAAAGAGAAAACCAATTCCTCGGTTTTCTCTGTTTTTATTATCCCGTTATAAGCGCGAGAATTTGAGTGTTCTGTATCCACCAATCAAGTTACGAGCTTTGTAACCATTGTTGACCAGTTGACGGTATGCCACGTTACCGCGCAAGCCTACTTGACAGTAAATCACAATCTCTTTGTCTTTTGGTAGTTCACCCATACGATGGCGTAACTGGTCAACCGGAATGTTGATTGCCCCTTCAAGATAACCAACAGACTCCAATTCACCCGGGTTACGGACGTCGAGGAGAATTTGATCTTCAGTCAGGTTGTCGATTTCATCGTAATGAATCGCCGCTGCGTCACCTTTGATGATGTTATTTGCCACAAACGCCGCTTGGTTGATCACATCTTTTGCACTGCCGTAAGGTGGCGCGTAAGTCAGTTCAAGATGCTGCAGTTGTTCAACCGTCATGCCAGCACGTTGTGCAACAGCCATAACGTCAATACGTTTGTCGATACCGTCTTTACCAACTGCTTGAGCACCTAAAATCTTGCCTGATTTTGGATCGAACAACATTTTGAACGACACCACTTCTGCACCAGGGTAGTAGCTCGCGTGGCTTGCGGTATGCACGTACACTTTGTCGTATTCGATACCAGCGCGTTTTAGTTGCTTCTCGTTTTTACCGGTTGAAGCCACAGCAAGGTCGAAGATCTTACAAATCGCTGTCCCTTGTGTGCCTTGGTAGGTTTCTTTGCGGCCAAGCATGTTGTCTGCTGCCATACGACCTTGACGGTTTGCCGGGCCTGCAAGTGGCACTATAGTTTGCTCGCCTGTCACGAAGTCTTTCTCTTCTATCGCGTCGCCGACAGCGTAGATAGATGGGTCGCTGGTTTGCATGTATTCGTTCGTGTAAATACCGCCTAGCGCGCCAATTTGAAGACCGGCTTCTTGCGCCAGTTTTGTCTCAGGACGTACACCGATTGCCATGATCAGAATATCGGTAGTGAGTTTTTCACCGTTGTTCAGTGTTAACTCCAATTCACCTTCTAGGTGTTGGTGTTTCTCACTCTCACCAGAGTCGAAACTTGCAACGTGCTCGTTAGGTAGGAATTTCACAGATTCAAGCGCGACGCCAAGTTTGAGGTCGACACCTTTGTCACGAATTTCTGCATGAGCAAAGCCTGCCATTTCACGGTCTACTGGCGTCATGACTTGGTCTGCCATTTCGATCAGAGAGGTTTTAATGCCAAGTTGGTGGAAGGCTTCCATCATTTCTAAACCGATGAAACCGCCGCCAACAACCGTCGCATGCTCTGGCTTGTTCATTTGGATCGTTTCGATGATGCGATCCATATCTGGAATGTTACGTAGCGAGTGGGTGAGCGGGTTATCGAGACCTGGAATTGGCGGAACAATAGGGCCGGCACCTGGGCTAAGCAGTAGGAAGTCGTATGATTCTACGTATTCAGACTCATCCAACAGGTTTTTGATCGTAACGGTTTTGTCCTGTCGGTTAATAGAAACTACTTCATTCATCACGCGAACATCAACGTTAAAACGTGCTAAAAAGCTTTCTGGCGTTTGTAGTAGTAACTTACTGCGTTCTTGGATATCGCCGCCGATGTGATAAGGCAAGCCACAGTTGGCAAATGAAACGAATGGGCCACGTTCAAACATGATGATTTCGGCATCTTCGCTCAGACGACGAGCACGCGCCGCCGCAGATGCACCACCTGCAACACCACCGACGATTAAGATCTTAGTCATTTTTAACTCCAAGTTTTAGGGCGAACTGACCTTTCACGAATAGCCAGTGTGAAAGGTCACTACGCTCTAGATTATCTAAAACCAAATTTCTTTAAAAAATAAGCAGCAGGGCAGATTCCCGTGTAAGCACTTTGAATAAGATTAACGCCGATAAACACGGTGAACCAAATGAAGTTACTGTGAACGAACACGGTTAGTATGACCGAGATCAATACCATCGTGCCTGCAAAAATTCGTACTGCATTTTCTAACGTCATAACTCTTCTCCTTCGTACTCTCAAACTGAGAACGCCATCCTTTGATATTCATCACTATAATTATCTAAATTAGAAATGTCTAATGTTAATTTATCTAAATTCACCATTGCTAATTTAGTGTTGACTAAATATATTGCTTTAGTAATATCTAATTTAGTTTTTAATATAGAGGTGAGTCATGAGCTATACAGATATGGATGTAGCAGCAATGAAAGGCAATGCCAATGAAGCTGCTGATCTCCTAAAAGTAATGGCACATCCGGAAAGGCTAATGGTGTTGTGCCAACTGACCCAAGGTGAGGTTGGTGTTGGGGAGCTGCAAAAGAACTCGTTCCTTAGCCAATCCGCCTTTTCACAGCACTTGACGGTGCTTCGCAAACACAAATTGATCAAGGCTCGTAAGGCATCACAGCAAGTGTTTTATTCGTTGTCAGAACCGAGAGTTGAGTCATTAATCAAGGCGCTTCATAGCGTTTTCTGTAACTAATTCGTAGCTAAGATTTTAGAGGTAAATAATGTTAAACGTTATTCCATGGGAATCGTTGTTTGGTGGCATTTTGTTAGGGTTCTCCGCCACTATATTGTTGTTGGTTAACGGGAAAATTGCCGGAATCAGTGGAATTATGAATGGCATTATGTCACCGAAAAAAGGCGATTATTCGTGGCGATTGCTTTTTGCGGTTGGAATGATAGCTGGTGGCTTGATTAGCGTTCTGATGTTGGGCGTTGCGGTTCCTAGTACCGCGAACCTTTCTTTAGGGATGGTGATTGCCGCTGGTTTATTGGTAGGAATCGGAACCAGACTGGGTAACGGATGTACTAGTGGGCACGGCATTTGTGGCATGGGCCGTTTGTCTAAGCGCTCTATTGTGGCGACCTGTGTATTTATGGCTGTCGCTGGCCTAACGGTATTCGTTCGACTTCACCTAGTTTAAGAGAGATTCCATGAACAAGACTATTTTTCGTTTTTCTGCTCTTTTGAGCGGTGTGTTATTCGGTATGGGCATGGCGGTGTCTGGTATGATCGACCCAGCTAAAGTCATTGGATTTTTAGATATTTCTGGCAGTTGGGATCCAAGTTTGGCTTTTGTGATGGGCGGCGCACTCGCGGTATTCATGCCAAGCTATTTTTTAATCATCAAGCCGAGAAAACAATCAGTTAGCGGTGAAGCGTTTTGCACACCAACCAATAAGAACATCGACGGACGTTTGTTATCTGGTGCGGCCATCTTTGGTTTAGGTTGGGGTTTGGCAGGTATTTGCCCTGGCCCTGCGGTTGCGAGTCTGGCATTAGGCAACGTGAGCATTGTGGTGTTCTTCCTTGCGATGTTAGTTGGATCTCTGTTCGCGAAGGCGATCATTACTTACCGTAACGCGAAGAAGATGAAAACCGCGAACGCGTAAACAATCAATCTGATATGGAGGGGAAAGGATGCCCGACAAACTAAAGCGAAGTTTTGTTCAGTCCGTGATGAACAGCTTTTTCCCTCCGATCATGATTTTACTCGCGCTTATGGTCGGTGCCGCGGCTTTGTGGCTGACCCCGAAAGAGGAAGACCCGCAAATCGTTGTGCCGATGGCGGATGTATTGGTTTCGGCTCCCGGACTAAGCGCTTCTCAAGTCGAAAATCAAATCACTGAACCATTAGAAAAGCTTGTTAGCCAAATTGACGGTGTGGAATACGTTTATTCTTCGTCAATGGAAGGTGCTGCGCAAGTCATCGTTCGTTTCTATGTCGGCGAAAACCGCGAAGATGCTCTGGTTAAGCTTTACAACAAACTCTACTCCAACCAAGACAAAGTTCCTCCTTCTGTCACTAACTGGCTTGTAAAGCCTGTTGAAATCGATGATGTACCCATTGTTCTTGCCGCAATTTATTCCACCGATCCAGACATTCTCGATCGCCATCAGTTGAGACGTATTGCAGACCAAGCCACGTTAGGCATTAAATCATTGGATGCCACCAACAAGGTGGAAGTGATTGGCGGTGAGCCGAGAAAAATCCAGATAGAGCTTGATTCCGTTGCGATGGCAAACTTCAAAGTAACCATCGATGACCTCGAACAGGCCATTCAGCTCAGTAATAGCAAAACCCAAGGCAAGAACGTTCGCGTAAACGGGCAAAATTACACATTGGAGTCGGGACGGTTTCTGACTAACGCCGAAGAGGTTGGCGATCTTGTTATCGCGGTGCTCAATGGCAAACCCGTTTATTTGAAAGATGTCGCGCGTATTTACGACGGTGAAGGTGAGGCAACATCCGATACTTGGTATCGCGATAAAAACCACGATGAAGCATACCCATCGGTGTTCATTTCTGTCGCTAAACAAAAAGGCTCGAACGCGGTTAACGTCGCTCAGTCTGTTCGGGATAAACTGGCGGCGCTTCAATCCGAGCAGTTTCCTCCACAAGTTCAAGTTGCAGTCATTCGTGACTATGGCGAAACGGCGAATGCGAAAGTAAACAACTTGGTATCAAGCCTTGGCATCTCTATTCTAACGGTCGTGGTGTTTGTCGGTTTGTTTTTGAACTGGCGAAGCGCATTGGTGGTTGGTATCGCGATTCCGATTAGCTATGGTGCCGCGCTCGGGATGGACTTGGCATTTGGCTATTCCATCAACCGAGTCACGCTCTTTGCATTGATTTTGGCGCTAGGTTTGATCGTGGACGATCCGATCGCGAGTATCGACAACATTGAACGCTACCTCAAACGCAAAAATCTAACACGAACCAACGCGATTGTTCTCGCCATGGCAGAAATTCGTAGCGCCTTGTTAATGTCGACGGTCGCAATCGTGATCGTGTTTACGCCGATGTTTTTTATCACTGGGATGATGGGGCCTTACATGGCGCCACTGGCGTTCAACGTTCCGATCAGCGTTATCTTTAGTACCGTTGTCGCGTTTATGATCACGCCTTGGCTTGCCAAGAAGCTACTCAAAGGTGCTGAGAAAAACGGCCACTATGACATCCAATCGTCGCCGATGTATCGTTTGTATCGTGGTGTGTTGATTCCGCTACTTGAAAGCCGCAAGAAAGCATGGCTTTTCCTTGGTTTGGTTGCCTTGTTGTTCGTCTTGGCAGCATTGTTGCCAGCACTTCGCTTAGTTCCACTCAAGTTGCTGCCTTATGACAATAAAAATGAGTTCCAATTGGTATTAAACATGCCAGAGTCTTCAAGCTTTGTGGATACCTCCAACGCGCTGTCGAACTTTACGGACTATTTAATGACGGTGCCGGAAGTGACAAGTGTGTCGGGCTTTGCAGGTACCGCTTCCCCAATGGATTTCAACGGCATGGTGCGCCACTACTTTATGCGTAGCGAACCATACCAAGGCGAGCTTCGAGTCGTTCTTGCAGAGAAGAATCGCCGCGCAATGCAATCACACGAACTGGTGACACGACTCAGGGCGGATTTAGAGCAGATTGCAGATAAGTTTGACGCTGACGTGCAGCTAGTCGAAGTGCCACCAGGCCCGCCTGTTATCGCCACCATTACGGCAGAAGTTTACGGTGATGAAGCGACATCTTATGAAGATCTGATGATCCAAGCAGAGAAAGTCGCGGATAGGCTTCGCAAAGAACAGTTGGTTTCTGAGGTGGATACCAGCATCCAAGGTGATTTAGAAACGTGGCAATTCATCGTTGATCAAGAAAAAGCGGCGCTGTCCGGTGTTTCTGTTGCTGATATCAATAACACGCTTATTACCGCCGCGAACGCCAAAGTGCTCGGTTATATCGCCGATCCAAGAGAAGTGGATCCACTACCTATCGAAGTGCAGCTCCGACGCGAAGACAGAGATAACCTGAATCAACTAGAGCAGCTTTATGTGCGAGGCCGTCCGGGGATTGCAAAAGTAGAATCCAATGGGGCTGTTGTGGATGCTCCTCAGCCTATCGTGCAGTTGTCTGAAGTCGGTCATTTTGTGAAACGCGCAGCGGACAAACCGATTTTCCATAAAAACCTCAAGCCTGTTGTGTATGTTTACGCCGAGGTCGTTGGGCGTGTTCCGGGTGAAGTGATTGCCGATGTGATGGCTGACCAAGATACAACTCACGCGGAAGATGTGCATCGTCACTGGCAAGATCGCACGTACTTGAGCAATGGCGCTGGTGTCACTTGGAGCGTGCCAGGCAACATCGAAGTGGTTTGGAGTGGTGAGGGGGAATGGAAAATCACAGTGGACGTATTCCGCGATTTAGGCATTGCTTATGGCGCTGCGCTGCTTGGCGTATTTGTAGTGATGTTGATTCAAACTGGTTTACCTGCGGTATCGGGCATCATCATGCTGGCGATACCTCTGACCGTGATTGGGATTATGCCGGGGTTCTGGATTTTGAATGTGTTAAGCAGTGACATCGGTAATTACCCCAACCCAGCTCTGTTCACGGCGACCGCGATGATCGGCATGATTGCGCTGGCAGGGATTGTGGTGCGTAACTCACTCGTTTTGATTGAATTTGTTCAGCAATCGCTGGCTGAAGGTCGTAGTTTACATGATGCGTTGATTGAATCTGGTGTTGTTCGTATGCGGCCAATATTACTGACCGCGGGTACAACGTTACTGGGTAATGTCGTGATTACGTTAGACCCAATTTTTAACGGTTTGGCTTGGGCAATCATATTCGGAATTACCGCCTCGACCATCTTTACGTTGCTTGTGGTTCCGGTGGTTTACAACCTTGCATACCAAAACACTAAAGGACATGGATTACCTCAGATGGAGGAAGAGCAATGAAATTAGATACCAAATGGTTAGGCGTGATTCTGTTTGCCATACTCGCGCTTCTTTTTCTCTATATGGCTGGATTTTTTACAGAAAAGTTGCCGACCGAACATGACGCGAAAACCAATCAGATTGATGTAAATAACGCAGAGACACATCAACTGATGTTAACCAGCGAACCGGTTGTTCGAGAATTTCCGGGCGTCGTCGTTGCAGAGCAGCACGCCGATATCGCGGCACGGTTAACGGCATCGGTGATGGAGGTATTGGTGAAGGTTGGCGATAGAGTGAAGCAAGGAGACGTGTTGGCGCGGCTAGAAAGCGATGATCTCGACGCGCGAGTTCGTCAAAGTGAGCAGGCTTTATCCTCTGCACAAGCGCAGCTCAATGCGGCGAGAAAGGAGTTTTCTCGTGTCAGAGCGCTTTTAAACAAAAAGCTGATCCCTCAATCGCAATTTGACCAAGCGGAAAGTGCGTTGCAAACCGCACAAGCCAACTTTAATAAAGCGCAGGCGGCGGTCTCTGAGGCGGAAACGACCTTTGGCTACAGCATTATTACTGCGCCGTTTGATGGCTTGATCACGCAAAAGCCCATCAACAAAGGTGATACCGCGACGCCGGGGGCTTTGCTTTTATCAATGTACAATCCAAACTCGTTGGAAATAGAGGTGAACTTCGCTGAGTCTGTCATGCCTTATGTGACTTACGATAAAGAAGTGGACGTTGTTTTCCCGTCTTACAACCTCAATGCGCAAGCGGCTGTAAAAGAAGTGACGCCGTCGGCAGATGCCAACTCGCGCAGTTATACCGTAAAGCTTCAATTTGAGCCGCCAACGGCTATCTATCCAGGTACATACGCCAAAGTCGCGTTGACCTTGACCGACGATGTTGTACTTCGCGTGCCAAAAGAGGCAGTTTACCAAGTTGGCCAATTGGACTACGTAAAAGTGGTGCAAGACAGCGGTGAGGTAGAAACTCGGCTTATTCAGCTTGGAGAGTTGGGGAGAGTGCGAACGGGGTTGAAGCAGGGTGACGTCGTGCTGCTGAATCCAAGAGCGCTTTGATAGAACGGTTTCTTTTGTTAACTAGTTAAACGTCTATCTAACAAACAACATAAAACAGCCCAGCATGATGCTGGGCTGTTTTGTTCGTTCAGTTAAGCGTTAACGTTGCGTTTACAGGACAATGGTCACTCAGTTTGTAATCTAAAACATCTTGTGAGCTAAACAGCGTTTGATGCGCGTTTTTCGCTTTTATTTGCGGGCTAACAATAATGTGATCAATCAAAGAGCGGAATTGGTGTGTTTTTCTTGGGTTCTTATTTGAGCGAACCTTGCAATCCGCTTTGGTATCTCGCGTTACCAATTGTGCATCGTTACCAAGCGTCATGATCGCCCACAGCCAATCACGTTGATACGACAAGTTGTGATTGAAATCGCCCATTACGGCGTACTGCTGCTTTTTCTTTTCTCTCTCGCTCATCCATTTCGCAAGTGCTTCTCCTTGTTGGCTCAGTGTTTGGCAATTGCGGTTGTTTTTGTATGCTCCGCTGCATCCTGCTTTTAGATGCACAGAGAGCAGGTGAAGCTCGTCCTTTTGGTTTGGGTTAACGACGATGTAGCTGGCAAAGCGCAACTTGCTATTACCACGCGTGATTGAGAAGTCTGCTGGGTCAGACACTTCAATGTCTTTACGCACAGCAAAACCGGTGTACTGGTTGGTATCAGAAAACTGAAGGTGCTTATTGTTTGATTGAGCTCGATCAGAGAGGTAAATCGCGTAGCCATTTCCTACGGCTTTTTGAACGGCGGCTTTGGAGTCGACCTCTTGAAAGGCGATGATGTCGGCTTGAGTTTTATCCACATATTGGTTGAGTTTGACGAAATCGTCACTGGTTCTCGAAATCTTACCTCCATTTATAGACAGCCATTCTATATTCCAACTGGTTAAGTTGATGGAGTTTTGAGCAAGTGACGTTGAACTAAAAATTAATAAGGCAGTAACAAATAGTGATCGCATATTGGCTTGTTTCACTCCTGGATTTTAGCGTATTCCTTTCCAACCTTTATTCTATAAGACATCCCAAAAAAGCAAGTAGATTTAGTTCCAATTTTGCAATTTTCACGGTTTTCTTCGCAACTGAGATCAGTACCAATAAGATCGATTTGTTCTTGTCCGCTAGCCGATCTTTATTGATCAAAATCAATGTTTTCAAGTGGTGCTTTTCGTTAAATACGCCACAATATATTGTGTTAGCAGAATAAAAAATAACCCCATATAGTGTGTTTGTGGATAACTCTGTGAGTATGCTGGGGTAAGGAGAAGAAAGTGAAACCAATCGTAATCAAGCGTGACGGCTCAAGAGCTCCGTTCAACAGGGATCGTATCCAAGCAGCAGTTGAAGCAGCAGCGGAAAACAAAGATAAAGATGTCGCCATTTATGCTCTTAATGTCGCTCTTGCTGTCGAGTTACAGCTAAAAGATCACGATGAAGTTCACATCCATGAGATTCAAGACTTAGTCGAGAATGAGCTCATGCAAGGCCCTTACAAAGCCCTAGCACGTTCTTACATTGAATACCGCCATGACCGCGACATCGCTCGTGAAAAGCAAAGTGCACTAACTCGTGAAATCGAGGGTTTGATTGAAGAAAGTAACCTTGATTTGATCAACGAAAACGCGAACAAAGACGGCAAAGTTATCCCAACTCAGCGTGACTTGTTGGCTGGGATTGTGGCGAAGCACTACGCGAAAACGCACATCCTGCCTCGTGATGTGGTTCAAGCACACGAAGTGGGTGACATTCACTACCACGATCTGGATTACGCCCCATTCTTCCCGATGTTTAACTGTATGCTTATCGATTTGAAAGGCATGCTAACGCACGGCTTCAAAATGGGTAATGCAGAAATCGATACGCCTAAATCGATTTCAACTGCGACTGCCGTAACGGCGCAAATTATTGCTCAAGTGGCTAGCCATATTTATGGCGGTACAACTATCAACCGTATTGACGAAGTGTTAGAACCTTACGTCATCACGAGCTATGAAAAGCATTTAGAAATCGCGAAAGAGTGGAACATTGCTGAGCCAGAAGAGTTTGCTAAAGCGCGCACAGAGAAAGAGTGTTACGACGCATTCCAATCTCTGGAATACGAAGTAAACACATTGCACACGGCGAACGGGCAAACCCCATTCGTAACGTTTGGTTTTGGTCTTGGTACAAGCTGGGCGTCTCGTCTTATTCAGCAATCGATTTTGAAAAACCGTATCGCTGGTCTTGGCAAAAACCGTAAAACCGCCGTATTCCCTAAATTGGTGTTCGGTATTAAAGACGGTCTAAACCACAAATCAGAAGATCCAAACTACGACATCAAGCAACTTGCGCTTGAGTGCGCGTCTAAGCGTATGTACCCAGACATTCTTAACTACGACAAAGTAGTGGAAGTAACTGGTTCATTCAAAACACCGATGGGTTGTCGTAGCTTCCTAGGTACTTACGAAGAGAATGGTGAACTTATCCATGAAGGTCGTAACAACCTTGGTGTAGTTAGCTTGAACTTGCCACGTATCGCGCTTCGCGCAAAAGGCAGCGAAGCGAAGTTCTATGAACTGCTTGATGATCGTCTACGTCTTGCTCGTAAAGCACTAGAAACACGTATTTCTCGTCTAGAGAACGTAAAAGCGCGCGTTGCACCAATTCTATATATGGAAGGTGCATGTGGTGTGCGCTTGAAAGCGGACGATTCGATTGCAGAAATCTTCAAAAACGGCCGTGCATCAATTTCTCTAGGTTACATTGGCGTGCATGAAACTATCAACGCGTTGTTTGGTACTGAAGCGCACGTTTACGATGATGCCGTATTGCGTGAAAAAGCGGTCGCGATCATCAAACATCTAAAAGATGCGGTGAATCAATGGGCTGACGAAACTGGCTATGGCTTTAGCTTGTACGCAACACCAAGTGAAAACCTATGTAGTCGTTTCTGCCGCATCGACACCAAAGAGTTTGGTTTGATTGAAGGCGTAACAGACAAAGGTTACTACACCAACAGCTTCCACTTGGATGTTGAGAAGAAGGTTAACCCTTACGACAAGATCGACTTCGAGATGCCTTACCCAGAAATCTCAAGCGGTGGCTTCATCTGTTACGGTGAATTCCCGAACATGCAACGTAACGTAGAAGCGCTAGAAAACGTGTGGGACTACAGTTACACCCGCGTTCCTTACTACGGAACCAACACTCCGATTGATGAGTGTTACGAATGTGGTTACACCGGCGAGTTTGAATGTACAAGCAAAGGCTTTACTTGCCCAAGTTGTGGCAACCACGATTCAACCAAAGTATCGGTGACACGTCGCGTATGTGGCTACTTGGGCAGCCCAGATGCACGTCCGTTTAACTTCGGCAAACAAGAAGAAGTTAAACGTCGAGTGAAACACCTATAAGGTTAATTACCACTCGATTCAACACTTTGAAAATCAACCTGCTTTAGGTTGATTTTCTTTTTCGCGATAACAAAGAGACGCATTATGAACTACCACCAATATTATCCAATTGACGTTGTTAACGGACCGGGTACGCGCTGCACATTGTTTGTGTCGGGCTGTGTACATCAGTGTCGTGGCTGTTATAACCAGTCGACGCAACGCTTGGATTCGGGAGTGTTGTTCACGCAAGAAGCGGAAGACAAGATCATCAATGACTTGAATGACACGCGCATTAAGCGTCGCGGTTTGTCGTTGTCGGGCGGAGATCCGCTTCATCCTGCTAATGTACCTCATATTTTAAAGATCGTGAAAAGGGTGAGAGAAGAGTGTCCCGGTAAAGACATCTGGGTTTGGACAGGCTACACACTGGCTGAACTGGATGACGCGCAAAGAGAAGTGGTGCAATACATCGATGTTTTGATTGATGGTAAGTTTGAACAAGACAAGAAAGATCTCAATCTCGAATGGCGTGGCAGTTCAAACCAAATCATTCATCGCTTTACGGATATTTAATCAAGTATTCTCCAAACATAAAAAGGGCTCACACGTGCATAACGTGTGAGCCCTTTTGGTGTGAGTTCGTTAGTGTATTTCCAGTTACGCTGTCACCGCTTGGTCATCCTCGACTATATTATTTATCCAACGTTTAGATTGGATACGATAAGTCGTAAGTACGCCTTTCACAAATTCTTCAGCTAGCAGAGACATCAAGACAAAATGCAAAGGCAACCCGAGTACCATACCAGTGTAATAGGTAAGGGGAATACCAATAGCCCACTGACCAAACGTATCAATGAAAATACTGTAGCGAATATCTGCGCCGCTCTTTAGTACGCCGCCAATCCCTACCATGTTAAAAACTCTCAAAATCATACCCAGCGCCATGACTAAGCATACGTTGAGTGCCATTTCTGCATCGGTTAATGGGCTCAGTACCAATAGATGATGAATCAGAGGCGAGCTCAACCACACTAGGAAAAACAATAAGGTGGCTAAGATTGCGCTGGTTAACACATACCACCACGCCGTTTTCTCGACCCGATCATAATGTTTTGCGCCAATATCATTCCCAAGAAGAACGGATGCAGCGACCGCAAATCCCATAAAGGTTGAAATCAGTACGCCTTCAATCGGGGATAAGAATGAGATGATCGCAAGTTCTGAAACGCCCAATTGACCATAGATGATGCTGTAAACGATCAGCCCACCAGTCCAGAGCGCATCGTGGACCAACATGGGTAGAGAAACCTTAAAGTATTTTTGACGATACTGCTTTAAACGGCCTTTCGCCCAATCGAACTTGGTCGGAATAAGGTATGCGTAGCGTTTACAGAAAAAGTAAATCAACACTGCCGTTTGGAAAAATCGAGAAACAAAGCTGCCAACGGCTGCACCAAATACGCCCCATTGAGGGAAGCCGAATAAACCGAAAATCAAAACATAATTAAGCACGACGTTCACGACAATCGCGGAGACACTGACGTTGGTTGCCAGTTTGGTTTGGCCTACGGCGCGCAATACCGCTTCTATTGGCACCACTATCGCGGTTGCAATGAGGCTAAAGCCCGTAATCACAAGATAATCACGCGCATAAGCGACGTATTCAGGAGCGTCTGACATGAAAGAGACGATCTCTTTATCAAAAATCGCGTAGAGAATAATAAACGGCAGCGTCACTAAAATGGAAATACACCAAGATTGCGCCAATGTTCTGCGGATTCCTGCCAGGTTCCCTGAACCGTAATATTGAGAAGCCAGCACTGTTACTGCACCGCAAAGACCGAAAATGACTGCAAGGTTAAAGAAAAAAATGCGATTTCCGACTCCAACGGCTGCAGTGGCGGATTCGCCGAGTTGGCTCACCATGAAAATATCCACGACGCCGAGTAACGCAAAAAGCATGGATTGAAGTGAAACAGGAAGGCCAATCGAAATCAGCTTTTGCCAAAATGCTTTATCGATGTATTCGCGTGTTAAGAGCATCGCATTTCTCCTTAAAGATTAATGCGAGTAGTTTATCCCTATGATTTGGCGGTGTATTTTTCAAAGGCATCCAAAACCTTTGTAAAACTCTCCACTAGTGTATATGTGAGCCAATAAATCATGGAAGATAAACAAGAACGCTACGCGATTTCAGAAAAAACCTATCAAGAGTTTATTGATCACAGTCGAGTACTGGCATTGGAGGAGAGAGGCATTGTGCAGTGCGGAATTGCAACCTGTCGTGACTTCTTCTCTGTTTATCGTAAAAACCAAAAAAAACACATGCTGCTTTACACCGTGCGCGGTAAAGGTTGGTTAGAAAGTGGGGCGTGTCGATATGATTTGGAGCCTGGCTCGTTGATCACGGTGCCTGCAGGTGTTGAAAACGGTTTTGGTATGGAAGAGGAACCCTGGCAGATCGCATGGCTTTTTCTTACTCCTGATAGAGCATGGCCAATGATAGAGAGTAATATTAGTTACCAGCTCACATCTGCACCTGAGGTGATGTATGCGTGTATCCAAACGTTGTTACGCAGTATTAATCTTCCTATTGATTATGGTGGTGCGGTTGGTGCACATAGCGTGGCTCAGTTAGAGCTGATGTTAAACATGCCGCCCTCAGAGTCGATATCACGCAGCCAATTGAGGCTTCGGCGCGTATTCGATCTTGTCCAGCGTCAGCTCCATAAGGATTGGAGTGTCGAGCAAGTGGCAGCTTTATATCCATGTTCGGAGCCACATTTGCACCGTCTGACTCAAAAGCAGTTTGGTCGAAGCCCGATGGCACATTTAACACGTATGCGCATGGAATACGCTGCTAGGTTACTTCGTTCAACAGAATGGCCGATTCAACATATTGGAGAGATAGTCGGATATCCAACTAGTGCCAACTTTAGTACACGTTTTAAAGCGTGGTCGAGCATGACGCCAAGAGAATTTAGGAAAAACGGAAGAGTGGATTGGTATATTGAGGAGTGAATCGTTCTTTTTATAACCGATAGAGCGCACAAAACTTATCGTAACCCAGAATTTTGTTCTCTAATTGATGAAATAAGTGAAAAATCATTTCGCCATTTTTTGCGATGGTGTTAACGTGAGGTTCGGTACTTGAATTTCAAAGGGTTATGACTTTCATGTTTTCTAATCTCCCAACTCCCGTATTAGATCCTATTTTATCTCTATCCGTTGCATACCGTAACGATGACCGTCCAAACAAGGTTGACCTTGGTATTGGCGTCTATAAGAACAGCGCAGGCGAAACGCCGATCATGAAAGCCATTCAAATGGCGCAGGATGTCGTTGTTGAAACTCAAAAAACCAAATCTTATGTTGGTCTTGCGGGTTGCGAAGAATTTAATAAAAGCATGATCGATTTGCTACTGACGGGAACGTCAGCAATGGATCGTGTTGCTGCCATTCAAACACCAGGTGCAAGTGGTGCGCTGCGTATGTTAGGTGACCTAATGAAGGTCGCACAGCCAGATACGACGGTTTGGATTTCAAACCCTAGCTACGTAAACCATAAACCAGTGATGGAAGCGGCAGGTCTTAAAGTTAAGTTCTACCATTACTTTTCTCCAGAAACGAAACAAGTAGACACAGCAAAAATGATGGATGATCTTGCGAAGGCAGGGCCTTCCGATGTTGTATTGCTGCATGGTTGCTGTCACAACCCAACAGGCGCAGATATCGATTTTTCTGCTTGGCAAGCCATTACGGAATTGTCACAGAAGAACGGTTTCACCCCATTTGTTGATATTGCCTACCAAGGCTTTGGTGATGGCCTAGAGGAAGACGCAAAAGGGCTTCGCTTCATGGCAGATAACGTTGAAGAGATGTTAATAACGACGTCATGTTCGAAGAACTTTGGCCTATATCGCGAGCGCACAGGTGCGGCGATTGTCGTTGGTAAGAACATGCAAGACGTGACGAATGCAAAAGGCAAGTTACTGACGTTAGCGCGTTCTACTTACACGATGCCACCCGATCATGGAGCGGCTTTGGTTAAGACGATTCTTCAAGATGACAACCTGACTTCCGTTTGGAAGCAAGAGTTGAGTGAAATGCAACATCGTTTGGTTAGTCTTCGTCAAAGTTTGTGTAACGAATTGAGAAACAACCATAATACCGATCAATTTGACTTCATTGAGGGTCACAAAGGCATGTTTACTGTGCTAGGCTTTAGTGAAAACCAAATGGCGCAACTGCGTGAAGATTATGGCATTTATGGTGTTGGCGATGGTCGAATTAACATCGCTGGACTTACCGAAACTCATATTCCATACGTAGCGGACGCAATTAAGAAAGTATCTCAAGCTTAATTGGAGTGTGGATGAAAAACTGGAAACTGATTCTGCCGCTTATGATGAGCGGCAGTTTAATTGCTTGTACGTCAACTCAAACGACGCCGGAACCTGCTGAGCCTGAGTCGCCGAAGGTCGAAGAACCTGTCAAAGTAGAGCCAGAAGTGAAACCAGAGGTTGATCCAACGCCTGAGGTGGAGCCTAAGCCTGAAGTAAAACCTGAGAAAAAGCCCGAGCCAAAACCGACAAAACCAGCCAAAGTGACAAAGACACCAGACGGCATGTTGATTCTTGGTTCTGAAGAGTGGGTTTACGTTCCTGAAATTGATCAAACCTTCAAAGCTAGGGTTGATACAGGGGCGACAACATCATCAATTAGCGCGACAGACATTGTTCCGTTTGAGCGTGATGGTAAAGATTGGGTTCAGTTTAAGATCGACTTGGGCGATAAAGAAACTAAAGAGTTTAAAGTACCTGTAGAGCGCTGGGCTAAAATCAAGCAGTCATCATCAGAAGAGGTGGATAAACGAGCGGTAGTAAAAGCGTATATTACCGTCGGTGACCACAAAGAAAAGACTGAGTTTACGTTAGCTGAGCGTGGGCATATGAAGTTTCCAATTTTACTTGGTCGAAGCTTTTTTAGAGATATCGCCGTTGTGGATGTATCGAAAAAGTATGTCCAAGATAAACCTAAACAATCCGGCAAAAATTAATGCCTTATTACTAGTTCCGGCTAACAATCGGTACTTAACAAAAATGGCCTCCGAAACCGGAGGCCATTTTTATTGAATCACACACTTATTAATGCAACTGCTTAGTTACTTAATTAAAATGCAAAACGAGCAGACATCACAATTTGTTGGCCATAGACACCATTATTTTTGAAATCCGCGCCAAGTGATAGTTGCTGAGTAGAGTGGAATCTTGCGCCAAAATTATAAACGGTATTGGAATCGTCGTTATCCATTATTTGACCGATACGGGCATGTAGCTCAACATTTTGCATGAACCAAATACGAGTACCAATATTCACCTCAGTGCGCCACTCGTCACCCACTTTATCACTGCCGTTTTCTTTAATGTTGTGTACCAACATTTGGCCATAAATATCCGCAAATTGACCCGCAGGGCCATTAAAGCCAATACCACCAGCAATGTCCCAGTCTCCGCTGAATTCACTGTCTGCGCGAGCAATGAAGTGGGTGTTTTCCGTAAAGTAGGTATTGAACTCGCCACCAAATGTACCAGGGCTAGTGCCCATGCGAAATTCCATCGTGTTGTAGTTGAAATTATTTGCATGTGCGGAAAGTGGCAAAACAGCGCACAAACCAAAGGCTGCAACCTTTAGAGCTTTACCTAGCATGGTGTCTCCGGGCAAGATGATTAAAATGAACAAAAAAATGGTCTGCAAAAAGCAGACCAAGATTGATAAAGCTATCATTTTAAGTGCTTGCCGTCACCATTTAGCTATAATGCTCACCACATCATGCTGATATCCAAAGCAATCGGGGGTGTTTTACATGATCACCAGTTGCTCGACTTCAATTTCTGGCTTATTTCCGCCTTCAAATTCGCCAAACAGACGGACTTTAGTCGTGTGATCAATCGGAGAGTTTAGTCGGATATCGTCATCCAGTTCGACCATGACTTCACCGGAACCATCGCTAAAGACAAACTTATCCGCGCGAACTTGACGTAATAAGTTACCTTCAACGACTACATCTTTTTCAGTAAACATATTGGAGTCGTTTAGCAAGGCGTCCAATTTTTCCACAGTGACAGGACCATTAAACTGCAAGTTTGATTGGTTTTGAGCGTGATCTTTCGCGAACGCGATAGAAGGAGAAATAACTAAGGCGGCGATTGTTGCGATAATTGTATTCTTTTTCATGTTACATCCTCATCGGTTTGTTTTGATGGGTTCATTAAAACAGAGCTTGTTTGAACCAATGATGATTTCAACATTCATATTCTATTCATTTGCTTGAGTAAGTGGGGACGATGACGTTATGATTGTTCATCTTCCTCTATTCCTTACAAATGTTCATGAAATCAGCGATCCCATCTTTAATGGTTCAAGGCACCACTTCGGATGCCGGAAAAAGTGTCCTTGTGGCAGGTTTATGCCGTGTATTAGCGAGAAGAGGGATAAATGTTGCCCCATTTAAGCCACAAAACATGGCACTAAATAGTGCGGTAACCAGAGATGGCGGTGAAATAGGTCGAGCTCAGGCAGTTCAGGCACAGGCGTGTAATATTGAGCCAACCGTGCATATGAATCCGGTTTTGATTAAACCTAACAGTGATACAGGTGCTCAGATCATTTTGCAGGGCAAGGCGCTTTCCAATATGGATGCGGCTGGCTTTCATGATTACAAGAAAGTTGCGATGGATACGGTGTTAGATTCCTTCTCCCGTCTGACTCAAGAATTTGATTCGATCATGATCGAGGGCGCAGGGAGTCCTGCTGAAATCAATTTAAGAGAAGGCGATATTGCGAACATGGGTTTTGCGGAGGCCGCTGATGTTCCGGTGATCATTGTTGCTGATATTGATCGTGGTGGTGTGTTTGCACATTTGTACGGAACACTCGCGTTACTTTCTGAATCTGAACAAGCGCGAGTAAAAGGATTTGTTATCAACCGTTTTCGAGGTGATATTCGTTTATTGCAATCGGGCCTCGACTGGCTAGAAGAAAAAACAGGCAAACCTGTACTCGGCGTGCTTCCTTTTCTTCATGGTTTGAATTTAGAAGCAGAAGACGCGATCACCGCGCAGCAAGAGTTGCACTCTGAGGTAAAACTGAATGTCGTTGTGCCTGTTTTAACCCGGATTAGTAATCATACTGATTTTGATGTGTTGCGATTGAATCCCGACATCAATCTACGTTATGTAGGCAAAGGCGAGAAAATAGATAAAGCCGATCTTGTTATTTTACCTGGGACCAAATCAGTTAGAGACGACTTAGAGTATCTAAGAAGCCAAGGGTGGGATAAAGATATCTTACGTCATATTCGTCTTGGTGGAAAAGTGATTGGTATCTGCGGTGGCTACCAGATGCTTGGAAACTTGATTGATGACCCAAATGGCGTCGAAGGCCAGCCGGGTCAAAGCGAAGGGCTTGGCTTACTAGACATCACCACGACGCTAACTAACAGCAAACAGCTTACAAATACACAAGCACAGCTTTCTCTTAATGGCAAAACAGCCAATGTAAAGGGTTATGAAATCCACGTAGGACAAAGTGAAGTGCAGGGCGTTCAACCTCTTACATTGAGTTCCGGTGAAGCTGAGGGGGCTATCAGCAAGTGTGGCCAAATCATGGGTACCTACCTTCACGGGTTCTTTGATGAGGCAGATGTCTTAAGCCTGGTGTCAGAGTGGGTAAACGGCACTCAAATCAAACAACAAGACTTTGAAGAGTTAAAGGAGCAAGGAATTAATCGTATTGCAGATGCGATAGAACAACATATGAACCTTGATTTTTTGTTTAAATAGCACATTAACTGATTGAACTTTATACCCAAATAACCAGTTCTTTCGCTTGCCTTGTATTGGAGTTTCTCTATGAAAGCATGGAAAACGCATGCTTGCCTCGCGGCAATATTAAGCATTTCATTTTCAGCTAACGCAGCTACGAACCTCAAAGTGTATGCGGCGTCTTCGATGACGAATGCGATCGACGAAATCACACAAAACTTTGAAGAAAAGTATGACGTTTCTATCACTCCCGTTTATGGTGGTTCTTCTTCTATCGCTCGACAAATTATCAACGGCGCACCAGCGGATATATTTATTTCTGCGAATACAAAATGGATGGATTATTTGGTCGATAAAGACGTTATTTCTCGTGACAATGTCACAAGCTTGGTGCGCAATAGCTTAGTGTTGATTGCGCCTCAGTCTTCAGAATTAACCTCATTTAACTTCTCTGATGCAACAGCATGGGAAAAGGCATTGCATGGAAATCGCCTTGCGTTAGGCAATCCGACGTCAGTGCCTGCTGGTATGTACGCGAAAGAATCACTGACTACACTGGGTGTATGGAAAGAGATTCAAAATCAAATCGCACCAGCAAAGAATGTGCGCCTAGCTTTGGCGTTGGTTGAACGTGGGGAAGCACCTTTAGGCGTGGTCTACAAAACCGATGCGCAGTTAACCGACAAAGTCAAAATTGTCGGTGAATTTACGAGTGATACGCATGCGGCTATTGTTTATCCGGCTGCGGTTGTGAATGATTCTACTGAGTCTGAGCAGTTCTTCCAGTACCTAAAATCGGACGAAGCCGCACGCGTTTTTGCTCAATATGGCTTTCAGCAATAAACCGGCTTTCAATCATAGGGACGAAGCGTGACAGAACTGGAATACCAAGCCTTAATGTTAAGCCTCAAAGTGGGCGCGTACGCAGTACTTTGGCTCATTCCTCTCGGCGTTTTTCTTGCTTGGCTACTTTCTCGAAAAACGTTCTTCGGTAAATCGATTCTAGATAGCTTAATTCATTTACCACTGGTATTGCCGCCGGTGGTTATCGGCTATTTGTTGTTGATTTCTCTTGGGCGGCAAGGGTTTCTTGGCAAGTGGCTCTATGAACATGTAGGGCTAGTCTTTAGCTTTAATTGGAAAGGAGCAGTAGTCGCTTGTATTGTGGTGGCCTTGCCTTTGATGGTTCGGTCTGTGCGGTTAAGTTTAGAGAACGTTGACCCTAAACTGGAACATGCCGCGTCAACGTTAGGCGCTTCTCCTTTAAAAGTTTTTCTCACCATTACGTTACCACTGACCATTCCCGGAATTATTACTGGGACGATGCTGTCCTTTGCTCGTAGTCTTGGTGAATTCGGGGCGACGATCAGTTTCGTCTCTAACATTCCGGGAGAAACCCAAACGATTCCACTGGCAATGTACAACTTTATTGAAACGCCAGGCGCGGAAATGCAGGCGGCTCGCCTATGTATCATTTCTATCGCGCTAGCTTTG
This sequence comes from Vibrio sp. JZG120, assembly GCF_053890955.1. Classification (NCBI taxonomy): domain Bacteria; kingdom Pseudomonadati; phylum Pseudomonadota; class Gammaproteobacteria; order Vibrionales; family Vibrionaceae; genus Vibrio; species Vibrio sp. JZG120. The sequence goes on along the minus strand of NZ_JBSRRK010000001.1, from coordinate 839,965 downwards.
TCTACATTAATGATCTCTGAATGGCTAAATCGCAAAGCGGCAAGTCGGTTGGGTGCAAAGTAATGACGATTAAAGTTCAATTTAAACAAATGCTTGGTGATACTGATTTCGATATCAAACTTGAGTTACCTTGTAACGGAATTAGCGCTTTGTTTGGGCGATCTGGTGCGGGAAAAACCACGTTAATTAATATTATCAGCGGATTAGTTGCACCAAAGCAGGGACATGTTGCGATTGGCGATCACGTTTTGTTTGATAGTGAACAGGGGATCAACTTACCAACACATAAGCGCGGTATTGGTTACGTGTTTCAGGATTCGCGTTTATTTCCTCACTATTCGGTTCAAGGCAACTTATTGTATGGTGTCAAAGAAAAAGATGACGAGTACTTTGATGCAGTCACCGAACTCTTGTCTATCAAACCGTTACTAAAGCGCTTCCCGATCTCACTGTCTGGTGGTGAAAAGCAACGTGTTGCGATTGCACGAGCATTACTATCAAAACCCAACTTGCTTTTGATGGATGAACCACTTGCGTCGCTTGATATGCCGAGAAAACGTGAGGTGATGCCATTTCTGGAGGAATTATCGGAGAAGGTAAATATTCCGATTATCTATGTCACGCACAGTCTCCAGGAAATTATAAGGCTTGCTCAGCACCTTACAATTATTGACCAAGGTAAAATTACGAGTTCAGGTAAGCTTGAAGACGTGTGGGCTTCTCATGCGATGCGTCCATGGCAGTCTTTCTCGGAGCAAAGCAGCTTATTTGAAGGCCGAATTGCTGAACATCATGAGCGTTATGCGCTGACTTGTGTCAGCCTTGCACCTAATGCATCACTATGGGTGCAAAAGATTGATGGTGAGCCAGAGACGCCAATTCGCTTACAAGTGCGTGCCAACGACGTTTCTATTACGCTAGAGCAACCTAAGGCGACTTCTATTCGAAATATCCTGCCTGCGACGGTCGATTCAATCGAGGTGTTTAACGCGGCTGATGATAAACAGAGTATTAATGTATCGCTAAAGCTAGATGAGGGATGTTATTTGTGGGCAACGATAACACCTTGGGCGCTTGATGATCTCGACTTAAAGGCCGGTGATAGTGTATTCGCACAAATTAAAGGTGTCAGTGTCACGCAAAAAGACGTGGCATTAGCGCCGCATTAATCATTTATAGCTACGCACGCTTAATGATCAAAAAAGGCCGCAAACGCGGCCTTTATTTTGTCGGAAAAACGTTATTTTGCGAACACTTCTTTGAATTCGCGTTTAAGAAGTGGGTCGCGACGTGCTTTCTTAAGTTGCTTAACCATGTCTTTCACGCAGTTGTGAAGCACATTATCAAGTAATTGAGCGCGGTATTCTTCTTTATCTTCATCTGTCATGTTTTCTGGCAGATTAAGAGTAGGGAATTCTTCCATCACGTTGATACCAGCAAATGCTTGGCCAACAGAAACTAGAGCATGAAATTGCTCGAAGTTATCTAGAATGTTCTGAGCACTTGCAGGCATTTCGTCCCAAGACTCACGCACTGCTTCTTCAGACACTTCATGGATAGAGGTAACCATTTCGAACATTTGCTCTGGAACTTCGTCAAACTCAATAACTTTACGTAGTTCAGGAGAAATGGTTGCTAGATCGATTTTTTTGCTTTCGCTGTTAGTTGCTTCTGACATGGTGTGTCTCTCATTACAAAAAGGCGGGAATATTAATACCAAATGCATCAAATAGCTATACCCATGTGTCCGCAAGATGACCAGAACACGTGAGTTTGTTGAACTAACGTTCGTTGGTCATGTTTTGGTAGGGCAATCCTCAGTGTAATCGTTATAGACAATTGATTCCGTGATATTTAAACAAAAATATAGCACTTAATTATGAGTCGAATGCAACAACTCTATGAGTATGGTATATGTTTAATAAAGACAAAATAAGAAATGGAACGCGTTATGCAACCGACAGGGACATCAATGCGAATCCTCCTGGTTGACGATGTTCAGCTAGATAGGATGCAGTTGGCTATTCGTCTTAAGCAACTTGGACATATTGTAAAAGCGGTGGGTAGTGGGCTAGAAGCACTAAACACCTACGAGAGTTTTGATCCTGAACTGGTATTACTCGATATATCGATGCCAGATATGAACGGTTTTGAAGTCTCTCTTCATATCAGAGAAACCTTTCCCGACTGGATCCCAATAATTTTCCTGAGCAGTCACGAAGAGCCAGAAATGATTGCAAAAGCCATAGAGGCCGGCGGTGATGATTATTTAATTAAACCCGTAGATAAACTCGTACTGAACTCTAAGCTTATCGCAATGCAGCGTATTGCCCATATGAGACGAGAGCTTAAACAAGCGACAGCTCAATTGGAGAAAGTGAATCAACTTTTGACCCAGCAAGCGAATGAAGATGGCTTAACCAAACTCTATAACCGTCGTTATATCGATCATAAGTTAGAATCGATGGTTGCATGGCATGGCCGTCACAACATGCCAATGGCTTTGATTTTATTGGACGTCGATTTTTTCAAACCCTTTAATGATAATTACGGTCATATAGAAGGAGATCGTTGCTTGCAAGCCATTGCGAACCAACTTAAAGCAACATTTTGTCGCTCTGGCGAATACGTAGGGCGTTATGGTGGAGAAGAGTTTGTGGTGTTACTGGGTTGCACAGACGCCCAAACCGCAGAGAGAGAAGCAGAACGTATACAAGAGGCCATGTATTTTCTGGATTACCCACATGAGTATTCTAGCGTGTCCAATAGGGTGACAGTGTCACAGGGTGTTTTTGTTTTTCAACCAACGGGAAAAGAGCAGCAGTCTGATTTGTATGCGACGGTGGATAGAGCGTTGTATACCTCAAAATCTTTAGGAAGAAATACGCATACGGTGGTAAATGCAAGTTGAAACAAGCTGTTATCAATAGTTATGCCTTGGCTACACTGTCACTTTTTTCATTATGTTCTAAGGCTAATTCGATTCAAGATCAGATACAAAAAGAGTATGAAAGGAACTTTGCTATTGGGATCGTTCTGTCAGATAGCGATGTCTTTACGGTAGGATTTCATGATTTCGATCCGAACGAATACTTCAACATAGATAACGAAGACATTGGTACTCAAGATTCGGTTGATCTCAGAAAGAAGATCGCAGTATCAACGCTACCATTTAGTTTTGATTTGTTTGAACAAGAGGGAATACAAACTCACTACCTATTAAATGGCCGAGTTTATGCCTTAAGTACAGAGCAAGATGTGTATGTAGACCAAAAAGGACAGATTCCAGATAAAAGTAAAGAGTTAGTCATGGGCGGATATATTGAGTTTGCTGGAGAAAAACACCTCACTGATAAGCTAACGCTTAGTGGCGCAATCGGCTCACACTTAATGTACTATCAAAACGATTATAGTTATCGTAGTAATGCACTGAATGACCTAAAACCATTTCTAGAAGGTGTATACCTAAACACCAGTGCTTGGGCCGTTGTCGGAGAAGTCAATACAAAGCTTAAATACCTAGAGCATGAATCGTGGGGGAAATGGTACCTCTGGTCGGCTCCTCACTATTTTTATGGCACTGGCTGGGGTAAAGCAAATAATGGTGATATTGGCAATCCGGAAGGCTGGTATTGGGTCAATGGAATAAAGGTGTTTTATGATTTTACCCCCATTGGAGATACTGTGCAGTCAGTGTATTCGAGCTTCAATCGAGTTGATATTGGTGGTGATACAAGAAAACCCATGAATACTGTGCACTACTACGAAGCCAGTGTTGGATGGTTAATGACACCACCATTTGACTCCGATTGGATAGATAATATCGGGATCGGATTAACGATCAATTATGGCAGTGCGTTAAAAGGAGGAAGCTTAGTCTTGTTCTTTAATCAAGATTAGTCAGCTAACTTTCGCTCTGGGGGATTAATGAAGCCTCACGCAATTGCGTCCAGCTTTTTTCGCTTTGTAAAGCGCTTCGTCCGCTAACTTAATCACGTCCTGAGGTGCTTGCCCGTTTTTACTGTCGGCCGCTCCGAAACTTGCGGTAACAAAGACCGACTTTCTCCTCGAACTGTCGTTACCACGCTTTTTTTGACCTTGTTTATGGTTATCTGGGCGGGATTCTTCATCACGTAAAATCATCTCATACTCTGCAATGGATTTACGTGCTTCTTCTAAAAACTCTTTACACTCATCTGCGTACTTGCCTTTAAAGACGATGGTAAATTCTTCTCCGCCAAACCGGTATACTTTTGCGCCACCGGGAGTTTTAGTTAGACGCGAAGCGACCATTTTTAATACGTCATCACCCGTATCGTGACCGTAGGTATCGTTAAACTTTTTAAAGTGGTCAACATCAAGCATTGCGATCGTGAACTTTTTGCCCATGTGTTTTAAGTCAAGGTCGAGTGCGCGTCTACTCGGGATCCGCGTTAAGCTATCTGTGAAAGCCAACTGATGGCTGGCAGAGGCTGCATAAATAATGATAAGCAACCCCGTTAGCGTAAACATGGTGCTAGATATGTATTGCACATCAAAGAAAATGAACGTCGCGGACGCCAGCACCATTGCAGAGTAGGTCATCGCATGGATGATTTCATTCTTCTTTAAAACAAGAATTCCGAGGAAGCAGACAATACCCACACAATATAAAACTAGAATAAAAGGTAGTTTAGAAACCGTAGGTACGATAAATAAAATGCCGCTTGTCCATTGTTCAAACCCACCTTCAACGTAATACGCTAACGTAAGGTAAGACCAAAGAACGAACATCGTTAACATCAAGAGGTAAGTAAACATGGCTCTTGAGTCGAAACCGTCTTTACTAAACAAAAATACCGCAAGAAAAGAAACAGGAAGTAGCGTGGCTAAAATGGTCAGCTCAAGTAAGGCTGTACCACTTTGAAGTGGAACTTGTAGCCTGTGCTGTATCACGAAATAGGCCAGTAACGTCGCTAAACACACCATTGACTCCCGACCTTGCTTAAATGAATAGCAAAGGAGCAGTGCACAGCCTAACAGTATGTACGGCAAATTTGCGGCAATACCCCAGTTTGACTGAGTCATCTGAATGATGTTGTTCATGCTCGAACTCACTAATCCCAACAACATAAATGGGAAAAGGAATCGAAAGCCTGATGAAGTCATTGATGATGAGGACATCTATTACAAATTGCCTGAAAATAGTTGATTATATAATTGGTTAGGTTAAGCGTTTCATCAATATAGATATTAATCTGCTATCGATTTTCATGCTTCGAGAACTAGCAAGAATACGTCTATTTGCTCATTTTCCCAAGTATTTTGGGAGACATTACGACAAAAAGAGAGAGATTGATTAAATTAAGAGCAATCAATAAGTTGTTATAAACAAGTCGTTGCTATACTTGTTTTCATAGAACAAGGGAGATTTGCCAATGCAGATAAGTTCAGATGTGCATAACTACATGGAAACACTTGTTGGACAAGTGCTCAGTTTGCCTCAGTTTGTAGAGCAGTATAACAACGAGCAGCTCGCAGATATTGCGTGCCTTGCACTTATTCAGCTTAAACCTGTCTATATTCGTCATGATATTGATTTTCTATCTTCGCTTCCGGAACAAAAGCTCACCCAATTTAAGCAAAGTGCAGATATCGCGGTGAAAAACGCGGCAGAAATGGTGAAAGAAGACCGGCGTAAAAACCGAGATCATGATGTACCTGTAATTTTTACCCATACCAGTTATGATGAAGACAAAGAATTGGACTGGTATGAAAAACCAATCCTCAATGTCAATATTAAGTGATACAAGCTTAATCTATCGATGAGCTTACCCAAGGAGGAACCGTGGGATTTTTTTCGCGTTTGTTTGGTGGTAGTGAAAAGACTGCTGAAGTAAAAACTGTGGAACCAGTTGAGTACAAAGGTTTCTTTATTTATCAAGAGAGCCTTTCAGAGGGTGGGCAATACCGCATTGCTGGTCGAATAGAAAAGCAATACGACGATGAAGTGAAAACGCATCGATTTATTCGTTCAGATTTGCTCGGCTCGGAACAAGATGCCAATGAACTTATGTTGAAGAAATCTCAAATGTTTATCGATCAAATGGGCGATAAAATCTTCGACTAACAATTCACCGCAACTTGATTCCAATCATCTTAAAAAGAGCCATTAGTGTATATGCTGATGGCTCTTTCTTTTTTAGAGCTTAAATGTTTGTTAAGTCAGCATTTAATTATGATCTGGTTAGACCTCAGTCTAGTAAGGCATGGCGTTGTTATTTTTCGTGCTCAGAGCGACAATCATTCATTACTTAGCGTTATATGTAATGAAATTTAGTATTTAAATTACAAAACACTTGAAGTAATGAGACGCGTTCGATACAAACAGAATAATAACAGGGCTGTTAGTCAAGGTGTTATTGTGCAAATGGGTGGCCCCAAACACCATCTTTCGTTTGCAATTGTCTTGCGTGGTAAACAGATAGAAATAAAAAAGAGTTAGAGTAGAGCGACGCTCTGTTTTGGGACTAATTTATTGATATGTATACAAGGAGTATGCGTTTTGCAAATCGGTGTACCTAAAGAGATACTTGCGGGTGAATCGCGAGTAGCTGCATCGCCGAAGTCGGTTGAGCAGTTGATAAAGTTGGGATTCGATATCGCGATTGAATCCCAAGCGGGGGTGCTTGCGAGTTTCGATGATGCTGCTTATGAAGCTGCTGGTGCGAAAATCGTTTCTAGTGAAGAAGTTTGGGCATCTGGTCTTATTCTAAAAGTTAATGCGCCAATCGTAGATGAAGAACAAGGCATTGACGAAATCGCACTACTACAAGATGGTGCAACGCTTGTTAGCTTTATTTGGCCTGCTCAAAACGCAGAGTTGATGGAACAACTTTCAAGTAAGAACATTAACGTTCTTGCCATGGATTCCGTTCCTCGTATCTCTCGTGCACAAGCCTTAGACGCGCTCTCTTCGATGGCTAACATCGCTGGGTATCGTGCGGTTGTTGAAGCAGCTCATGAGTTTGGTCGTTTCTTTACAGGTCAAATCACGGCTGCCGGTAAAGTACCACCAGCGAAAGTATTGGTCGCTGGTGCGGGTGTGGCTGGTTTGGCTGCAATCGGTGCTGCGGGTAGCTTAGGAGCTATTGTTCGTGCATTTGACGTTCGCCCAGAAGTAAAAGAACAAGTTGAGTCCATGGGAGCAGAGTTCCTGACCGTGGATTTCCAAGAAGACTCTGGTTCTGGTGACGGCTACGCAAAAGAAATGTCCGATGACTTCAACAAAAAAGCGGCAGAGTTATACGCAGAGCAAGCTAAAGATGTTGATATCATCATTACAACGGCACTAATCCCTGGCAAACCTGCTCCGAAGCTGATCACCAAGGAAATGGTCGACAGTATGAAAGCGGGCAGTGTTATTGTTGACTTGGCAGCTGCTAATGGCGGTAACTGTGAATACACAGTGAAAGACCAAGTTATCATGACAGATAATGGCGTAAAAATTGTTGGTTACACTGACATGGTCGGCCGTTTGCCAACGCAATCTTCTCAACTTTACGCGACAAACCTTGTTAACCTTCTAAAACTGCTGTGTAAAGAAAAAGACGGTAACATCAATATTGATTTCGAAGATGTTGTTATCCGTGGTGTCACCGTGGTTAAAGAAGGTGAAATTACATGGCCTGCACCACCAATTCAGGTTTCCGCTCAGCCGCAAGTGAAACAAGAGCAACCTGCGAAACCAGAGCCTAAAGTAGAAGAACCTACCTCTCCAACTAAGAAAATTATTGGTGTAGCCGCGGCAGTAGGTGCTTTTGCTTGGATTGCATCGGTTGCGCCGGCAGCGTTCCTTTCTCACTTTACTGTATTTGTTTTAGCTTGTGTTGTCGGCTACTACGTGGTTTGGAATGTTACCCATGCACTTCATACTCCGCTTATGTCGGTAACGAATGCTATCTCCGGCATTATTGTGGTTGGTGCATTACTGCAAATTGGGCAAGGTAATGGGGTCGTTTCATTCCTATCCTTTATTGCTGTATTGATCGCCAGCATCAATATCTTCGGTGGTTTCACCGTCACCAAGCGTATGCTTGAAATGTTCCGCAAAGATAAATAGGAGTTACAATGTCTGCAGGATTAGTACAAGCAGCTTACATTGTTGCTGCATTATTTTTCATCATGAGTTTGGCGGGGCTTTCAAAGCAAGAGTCCGCTCGTAATGGTAACTACTATGGTATCGCAGGTATGACGATCGCGCTGATCGCGACGATCTTCAGCCCTGATGCTCAAGGCTTTGGGTGGATCATTATTGCGATGGCGATAGGTGGGGCGATCGGTATTTTCTATGCGAAGAAAGTAGAAATGACCGAAATGCCAGAACTGGTTGCGATACTGCACAGCTTTGTAGGTTTAGCTGCGGTTTTAGTTGGTTACAACAGTTACCTTGATGCGCCAGAAGCAGCAACTCATGCTGAACATGTTATCCACCTTGTAGAAGTATTTTTGGGTGTCTTCATTGGTGCCGTAACATTCACGGGTTCAATTGTTGCATTTGGTAAGTTACGTGGTGTGATTTCTTCTTCGCCGCTTAACCTTCCCCACAAGCACAAAATGAACCTTGCAGCGGTTGTGATTTCTACGCTTCTTATGATCTACTTCGTAAAAGCAGATGGCAGCATGTTCGCTCTGATTGTGATGACACTGATTGCGTTCGCGTTCGGTTACCACTTAGTTGCTTCAATTGGTGGTGCTGATATGCCAGTTGTCGTTTCAATGCTGAACTCATATTCAGGTTGGGCAGCAGCAGCAGCAGGTTTCATGCTCGCAAATGATCTATTAATCGTAACAGGTGCGTTGGTTGGTTCTTCAGGTGCGATTCTTTCTTACATCATGTGTAAAGCCATGAACCGTTCGTTTATCAGTGTTATTGCTGGTGGCTTTGGTCAAGAGATTGTAATTTCAGGTGACGAAGAGCAGGGCGAACATCGCGAAACAACGGCAGAAGAAGTCGCTGAAATGCTGAAGAACTCAAAATCAGTAATCATCACTCCAGGATACGGTATGGCTGTAGCGCAAGCGCAGTATCCAGTGCATGAAATTACTGACGTACTTCGTTCAAAAGGTATTGAGGTTCGCTTTGGTATTCACCCAGTAGCAGGTCGTCTTCCGGGACATATGAACGTGTTACTTGCTGAAGCGAAAGTACCGTATGATATCGTTCTTGAAATGGATGAAATCAATGATGACTTCGCTGAAACCGATACCGTACTGGTTATCGGCGCTAACGATACGGTAAACCCAGCAGCTCTTGAAGATCCGAACAGCCCGATTGCTGGTATGCCTGTACTGGAGGTTTGGAACGCGAAAAATGTAGTGGTATTCAAGCGTTCAATGAATACTGGTTACGCAGGTGTACAGAACCCACTGTTCTTCAAAGAAAATACATCAATGCTATTTGGTGATGCGAAGGAAAGTGTTGAGTCTATTTTTAAAGCACTCTAACCATTCTTGATTTAAAACTATACAGGGTCAGCAATCGCTGGCCCTTTTTTGTTCCGTTTCAATGTTATAGTAATGCAAATCCTTCTGTTAGCAGATGTCAATTGCTTGTAGATTGATGTATAGTTTTGGCTAATGTAACAAGTGACGGTAACAGTTTGATTAAAAAGTTTTTGCTCGGTTTTGCAACTGTATTGCCGCTTTTTTCGGCACCTGCATTTTCCGATTCACTACCAGAAAGAATAGATACGTTTACAGAGCTATTTAATTATGAAGTAGCTCTTAAATCGTATGATATTCGTATTCTGCAATCAAATTATCCTACCAAGTTACTTGCGCCAGATTCGCTTCTGCCGCAAACGTCTGACTATCCGTTAAAAGATATACAACAGCTTTACAGCTTAGCGAATACTTGTCGTGGTAAATTGCCACTAAGTCCTTTAATTACTGAGCCGTTAGTATTTACAAGAGCTATCTGTAAAGGGACGCAATTGACACCACGTTGGTTCTCGCGTAGTGGCCTCATTCACCCTGGTGGTGGGACTTATGCTGCACGCTATGTGGATAAGTATCCAGAACTCAAACCCAAGCTTGCTCAATACATGCATATTAAAGAGCGTGACAATGAGGAAGGGGATGAGTTGTTAGAAAGCTTGAAAAACATGGACGACGACGCCATTAATGCTTTGATTGCAGGCGCGAGCATGTTTATCGAAGGTAACGAACTTTGGTTACGACGTGGTGACCGTTACTTTGTTTTCGAGAAAGATATCTGGGAAGAAAACGTCGCTAATGCGGGTTTGTCGTACGCTCTAGCGTCTCAAAGCAAAAGTTGCTTTGTTAAACGAGGCAATATTTGTTGGGATGTAGAAGATCACTCACAAGTTTTGCGGATCAGTATGATCATACTGGTAATCGCAAATATTCTTCTAGTGATTGGTTGGGCTGTATACCGCTGGAATAGTAAGCGAGAAGAGCTCCGTAGTAGAATGCTTGTGTTGCAAATTTTAACGCATGAGCTCAGAACACCGATTGCATCTCTATCACTGACGGTTGAGGGCTTTCGCCGAGAGTTCGAGCATCTACCTGAAAGCGTGTATGACGAGTTTCGCAGATTGTGTGAAGATACACGTCGTTTGCGTCAATTGGCAGAAGCGAGTAAAGATTATTTGCAATCTGATAACCAAATGCTTGCAACAGACTGGGTTCCGTCTGTCGCAGACTGGTTAGAATTTAAGATCGAAGAAGAATTTGATAGTGCCGTGCTTTTCAACATCAATGAAGATGTGGCTGCTAAAGTTAATGTGTACTGGTTAGGAACTTGTATCGATAACTTGCTTCGTAATGCACTTAAGTACGGTATTACACCAGTTGAATTGGATGTTTCAACTAGTGAAGAAAAAATAGTATTCCAAGTCCGAGATGCTGGTGGCCTAACGGCTAAAGATTGGGCAAATTTGAAGAAACCGTTCGTCAGTAAGAGCGGGTTAGGACTTGGGTTAACAATCGTTGAATCTATGGTAGGCCGCATGGGCGGAAAAATGTCCCTGATGGGACCACCTACAACCTTTATATTGGAGATACCTTGTGAAACAGACACTGCTTCTCGTTGAGGACGATAAAAACTTGGCTGATGGCCTGTTAGTAAGCCTGGAACAAGCAGGATATGAGTGTTTACATGTGGAACGTATTGCAGACGTAGAACCACAATGGAAAAAAGCTGACTTGGTTATTCTCGATCGCCAACTCCCAGATGGTGACTCTGTACAATGTCTCCCAGAATGGAAACAGGTTAAAGACGTACCAGTTATCTTGCTAACGGCACTTGTTACCGTAAAAGATAAAGTTGCAGGCCTTGATTCCGGCGCGAACGACTACTTAACGAAGCCTTTTGCTGAAGCGGAACTCTTTGCGAGAATCCGTGCACAGCTACGAGCACCGGATTCAGCAGAGCAAAGCAGCGCTGATAAAGTGATCACAAAAGACTTAGAAATTGATCGTTCAACTCGTGAAGTTACCTATAAAGATGAGCTAATTACGTTAACTCGTACAGAGTTTGATCTACTGCTATTTTTAGCGTCGAACTTAGGTCGCGTGTTTACTCGTGATGAGCTACTTGACCACGTTTGGGGTTACAATCACTTCCCAACGACACGTACTGTGGATACGCACGTATTGCAGCTTCGTCAAAAACTGCCAGGACTGGAAATTGAAACACTTCGCGGTGTTGGCTACAAGATGAAAGCATAAGTCATAATGAAAACACTACTCCCCGTAGTTCTCTCATTAGCGTTAGTGAAACCAGTCCATGCAATGGACTGGTTTCAAACCAACACGCCTTTAACGCAGGCACATCAACACTTACTTGAAGATGATCTTGCCGGTATGTTCAACTCTCTTGTTGAACTGTGGCAAACGGAACCAAGTAAAGATTTGACTCCTCATCTCAATGACCTTCTTGGTCAGTCTCTATCTAAAAACTGTGGCAAGTCTCTCACTGGTGTAACGCTGCCTGAATGGATAAGTGGCGTGAACGTTATTCGTCAGACCATCCAAAGCCCTGGGCGAGATACATTTAGATTAGTGATCAAGCTAAGAGCTACAACTGACATCGAAAATATTTCATTTAATCGATGGGTGGATGATTCTATATCCGCAGACAGTTCATTCAGTTATGAAGAACAGCCGAGCGGTACGGAATTAGCCAATGAGCGTAGTTATTCGAAACGCTATAACCTCACGGGTAAGCTTGAAGCTGGCTTGTATCACTTAACTATTGTTTCTAAAGATAAACAAGAGTATCGAACTTGGGTAATATTAGGAGATTCCAATTCTTCGCAATATGTTCGTTGGACATCTAAAGAGAATTGGAAAGTAGAAAAGAGCGCACTTCGTAATCCCCATTGTCCATTACCGCAACTTGAAGTTGGTTTATATGACTACATTGATGGTCAATACGAGCAAATGTGGAAAAAGACTTACGAGTCTAACTATCCCAATTCACTAGAGCTTGCGGGTGTCCCAAATGATAGATACGTGCTAGCAGTGAGTATCAACAGTCGTCGTTGGCAGGGCGATATAATTGTTGAGCAAGCTCAAACTATTAGCCGAACCTATGATCTTTCCCAAGAAGAATAGTTAAAGAAATACCATTTGTGCCGATAAAGGTTCAGGAAGAACCAAAATCACAAGTGTAGTATGAAAACCAAATATAAAATTCTAGCCACCTCTGTTGCCACCACACTTTTCGCAAACGTTGCTTCGGCTGCCACTTATGCGATAGAAGCTCGTAGCGATGCGATGGGTGGCGTTGGTACGGTATCAGCAACTTATCTGACTGCTCCTTTTTTCAACCCCGCACTTACTGCAATTTATCGCCGAAACGATGATGCAGGAATGATCGTGCCAAGTTTTGGTGGTAACTACGATGATCAATATGATCTTGTCGATGAAATCGAACGCATCAGCAAATTGACTGATGTCGATGAAATCAAAAAATCGATGAATGCCATAGATGGAAAAAAAACTGACTTTGATCTTGGTGGCGTTGTCGCTATAGGTATTCCTAATAAATTTTTATCTGCAACTGCATACGGTAAGTTATACACTGAATCATTCGTGCAACCAAAAGTAGATACGTCAGGTACTAATCCGTTAGACGATAGCTACGTACAAGGTGTTTCTATTGGTGTTGCTGAAGCAGGTGTATCACTTGCTAAATACACCAACTTTATGAATCAACACCTTTCATTTGGTGTTACGCCTAAACTTCAGCGTATTTATACGTACTCTTACGCCACGAGTTTTCAGAATTTCGATACCAAAGACTTACGTGAACATGAGACAGCGGAAACGATGTTTAACTTGGATGCGGGCGCGCTTTGGTTCTTTGGCCCATATCGTGTCGGTATTTCAGCAAAAAACTTGATCGGAAGAGACGTTAAAACAAAATCGTTCATGTATGGCAGTGATACGATAAAATCATACGAATACAGCATGCGTCCCGTATATACGGTCGGGGCAGGGGTTGTTGCCGATTACTTTACTATGAGTGTCGACTACGATCTTAATGAAGAAAAACGTTTTTCATCCTTCGATGATAATACGCAAATGATTCGAGCTGGTATTGAATTTGATATCTTGCGTCAAATGGCGTTGCGAGCGGGTTATATGAAAAACTTAGCTCGAAGTAGCGACGAAGGTACCATTACTGCGGGTATTGGACTGTCTCCACTTAAGTTGATCGAATTAGATATTGCTGCTCAGTACACGAACGAGAACGCAATGGGGGCATCCATTAATTTCCTTGCGACCTATTAATTGAATCGTTATAGTCTGCTCCTCAAAATGAGGAGCTTTTTTATGTTTGACGATTTACCCCCTCTATCTCACCAAGAGCAACAACAAGCTGTAGAGAAAATTCAAGAATTGATGGCGAAGGGCACAAGTACAGCAGAAGCCATCAAAATTGTTGCCGAACAGATTCGATCCGAGTACGCAGAAAAACAACAGCAACAAAACTAATTAATTCATATCAGGGCTTTGGCCCTGTTTTTTTGGTCCTCATATTTATCCTCAAATATTTTCATACCTTAACGTAGTTACGTCGTAACGTTATTTCTATACTTTTCAATTTATTCAACTTCCTCTATTCTGTACTAAGCAGTTAGTAAAATTTTACTTGTTTAAGTTAACCTTGATGCGTTCTGGCTTGAACGAATATGGGGTGAAATGCTATTTTTTTAAATTAAAATTAATAAAATCAGTAACTTGTGGTGGTTTTTTTGTCTTGTAGTTATGTTTCGATCATCTTTTTGTGTAATTAAATTACAAGATGATGATTGGGTATGCTTTCAAGTAGAGGATTATGCTGTGAAGATAAAAAAGACACGTTGTAACAGAAAAATAAAATCTGAATATAGTTATATAGTTGACGTTATATAGACAGTAAGTGCTCGCAGACGTATGTCGGTTTTAGGTTGAACATAGGAGTGTTGGACTCTGTTTTAACTCTAAATCTTGTCTTTAATTCAGTGTTGTCTATGAAATAACTCTTAATCTTGATCGATGGATTACACGAAAAAATTACTTATTGCCAAGTGGTTTTACTAAACTAGGCGACGTTGTAATTAGGAATATAAAACAAGCTGCAATAGAAATTGACAGGGTTTAGAAGCGTAGTAACAGCGTAACGTGGGTTTGTTTGCGTTAGTTACATAGTTATGTACATCTTAAGGAGGGAGAACAAAATGGGCCACATATCAATAACTGGTTCCTAAGTCACTAGTTGACTTCACGAGCCTTCAATGGCTATTAGATAGCTGCTCGCTCGGCTGTTTCCACATTCTTATATCAAACTCCCATATTTTCATGAAATATGAGTTTAGACATTGCATTCGCTCTTAGTGAACTAGACTTACTATAAGCACATGAAAACTAACTAGGAGAGAAAGAATGAGTTACAAGCACGTTTTAGTCGCTGTTGATTTATCTCAATCTAGCCAAGTCGTTATCGAAAAAGCAATAACTCAAGCAAAGAACTCGAACGCCAAACTTTCATTCGTTTATGTGGATGTTGATCGTGTGATCATGGAGCCGAAAGAAGAACAAAAGTTGCAAAAGGAGCTACAAGAACTCGCTGATAAATGCCTATATCCAGTACACGAGACGATGGCAGTTATCGGTGACCTTCATATCAAATTGTCGGGAATCGTAAAAAAAGAGGGAATAGACCTAGTAGTCTGCGGTCATCATCATAATTTATTGAGCCGTTTCTTTTCATCGGTACCAAGGGTAGCGAATGAGGTTGAAGCAGATTTATTGATTGTTTACTTGGATGAGTGACAGTAACGCAGGTTTGTGCCACATCTTTTGTAATCCCGTTTTTCGCATATTAAAAAGCCGAACGTTTGCGTTCGGCTTTGCGTATGATTGACAACAAAATAACTAACCAGGAATGGCAGATGCCTCTTGGGATAAAATAGATGCAGACTCTGCGTTTGACTGCAAATCAAAATGCACGTTAACTTGCACACCTTCTCGCTCAAAAGTGACATCATCAAAATCGGTCATAGCAATTTTGAATCCATTTCTAGCAAAAAAGCCAGTCACCATAGTTCGCTGCTTAATTTCTAGTGCAGACGCGAGTAGCTTATCCATGGCATTCTCCTTGGTTATTGTGGGGATATGGGTAGAAGATACACGCAGAACGGTATGAAATCAATTTAATATAAAGCTGCTTTCGATTAAATTTTTAATGTAAGTCAATCTATCGTTTCACCCACGTGATTTATTCCACGCAAAGCCTTGATAATGAAACGGTATAGCATCTCATGTTGTGATAACAAGCATAAAGATGGGGATTTTCATAAATGCCTAACGAGGCTCTTTGAAACAATACGTTACAAAGCTTCTCGCTAGACCTCATGAGTTATCAAAGGAAAATTATAAACCTGAAAAGCCATCCTAAAGTGATTCATTTTTCAATATTTTTGATAACTCAGACCTAATAAAAGTAGATATTTCAGCTAGCTTTCTTGGTAAAGGGTTTTGATAAGGGTAGGCGATATACATGGAGCGTTCTATATCAAAATTTTGTGAAATTTGGATATTTTTGTCTATATGGTTACCTTTTACAAGGTAATTTGGAATGACGCCAACCCCAACCCCCTCAGAGACAAAGTTTATTAAAATAGAGGTGTTATCAACTTCGATAACGTCAGTGTACTGCTTTTTAATTGATTCCTTATTCGAGTGATTATTGTAGATTAATAGCGTGTTGTTATTGGCATTGTTAACTGTAGATATTAAAACATCGTTATAATCACCGATTTTATGTGCAATCAGAGTGTCATCAATAATATTATTAAGCCTAATCGCTAAATCTACGTTGCTTTCTAATAAATTCTCAACATTGTTACTTGATGATATTTCAAAGTTCACTGCTGGATATCGCTCTTGTAAGCCTTTAAGAACAGAGCCAAAAATAGAAGAGGCTATAGAGTTGGGCATTGTAATTTTAAACTTTCCATTAATGCATTCACTCAACGAGCTAGCTCTGTAATTTAACTCCTGCAAGCTCTCTAACGTTTTGATGGCAAGCTCTCTAATGCTTTCACCATGATCAGTTAAAACGAGTTTTCTTGTTGTCCTGTGGACGAGTGTTACACCAAGTTGTTTTTCTAATGCCGCTAACTGCCTGCTGACTTGAGCTTTCGACTTTCCAAGTTCTTTTGATGCCTCTGTAAGAGAGAGGTGTTTACAAATGGCTGCAAAGCAGACCAGCTCATTGTTCATCAATTCCATGATTGTTACCTTTTTGCAACTCTGAGTCACGTTGTCTTTTAACGGGAGGGAAAGTATAACTTGCATCAACGGAGGGGGACAATGATATTTAAAAGCCGTCATGAAATAATGGCAGACTACTATCTTAATAAAACCATATTGGATATTAAGTTAAACAAATATCCTGAAGAAATTAACTCAATCGACTTAAATAACGAAACGGAAAATTTAAAAATAAAAATTCTCTCTCGTGAAATTACTAAGTTAGATTCAGGTGATTTAATTGTCGATTGCGCATCATTGATAATGACTCATTCAAAATCGACAAAAGCAATAATAAAGATCGAACTTGAAAATAATTCTTTAAATTATAAAGTTAAAAATGTGAGAATATTTAAATATGAAGACTGCAATACAAAATTCGAAAAGATCTGTTTATCAGAAAGGTACATTGTATAGAATAATAAATAATATTAGTGCTTTGTATACAAAATCGTTAGTAAAATTATTTGGTGAAGAGTTGAGAATCCATCATTGCAAACATAAAATTAATGTAAGAACCACTAGCGAGTTGAGTGAACATATGAAGAAAGATCTAGGTATAGATTGAAAAGTAGAGAGTTTACATCTAATGGATGCCTTGTTCCTGTAAAGCTAATGTAATACTTACACTTTTGGGATGAACAATATGTGGCCATAAGTGAGAACATTGAATTTTCTCGTCCTTTCGATAACTTAAAACATAAGTTATCGAAAGGATATAATTAGATTTGAAGACAAAGGCTTTAAGCAATCGTTAGGTTGCTTATCTGATATAACTTAAACACTAGCTCATGACCAGCAGAGTTAGTATCAGAACTTCAAGAACGCCAGCAAAAGATCTTGTTAACTCAGAAAGTTGCAGAGAAATAATGGAATATCCAATCCAACTGTTCGTCTACTTGAATGAGCTAGATACAGAACAAACGCGTATAGTGTCGAACGTAACCCAAGATACAGTGCAGGAACTTAATCTGCTAAACGGTTTTAAAGTTGATGACTGGTTCTTATCAAGTGGCCGCTGCGGTGAAATCGAAGTTCATGGCCCATACAATACAGCCGATGAAGCTTGCAAGGCCGCAAAAGCCAAATTCGGTGTAACTAAGCTGACATCGCCACTGCTAATCTTCTAACTCTAAAGTGCGTATTATGTATATTATGTTAAATTAGATGTGCTCGTACGCCAAATGTCGCCAATGAGCACTCCTATTCCCCTGTGGATTTGAAATTTAAGGTCTCCATCATAACCATTAAACATAATGACTATTTACCATAAAATAGCTAATATCGATCTATCAATCTGCGATTGCTTGTTCTTCAATTAGCGTATTACTTACTAAAATAAAAAATGGCGTCTATTTTTAGACACCATTCTGAGTTTTCCTGAATGCAAATTAGCCACCGGCTAATTTGACTGTCATGCCTTTCTTTTCAAGATGCGTTTTGATCTTGTCTCTAGCATCACCTTGAATTTCGATATTGCCATCTTTTACCGAGCCACCACAGCCGCAGACTTTTTTGAGTTCTGCAGCTAATAATTTTAAAGGTGCATCATCCAAGTCTAAACCTGTAACGATGCATACACCTTTACCTTTACGTCCTTTCGTTTGGCGCTGAATTCGTACAATACCGTCGCCTTTGGGGCGAGATGTTTTCTCTTCTTCCGGCTTAATTCGACCGGTTTCTGTTGAATATACCAGAGTCATTCTATTGTTTCTTTTGTTGTTGAGCTTGCATCGCTTTTTGCTTTGCAACTAAATAAGCTTCGATATGACGTTGAATAGCAGTTTTACTACCCTTAATCAGTTTACCATTAAACATACAGTACCAAGAGTTGGGCTGACCTGTATCATTTTGAATAGTATAACCGTTAAAGACTTCTGATTTTGCACCACCAACTTGCTGCGCTCTTTGTCCAAGCGCAGCAAACTCTTTGGGATCAATAATTGATGCTGTATCGCACCACCAATCAATGCTTTTCTTTACCGCCGTCAAACTACCTTGTAAGACGTGGTTTTTGATTTTAACCTTCCAAATACTGCCATCTGGTCCGCCTGACTGCAGGTTAAAACCTCTATAGTTTGAAATCGCCATACCACTGAGTCATCTGTTTAATGCGTTGATATAATCATAATTGCTACTGAGCAATATTCAAATACGGCTTGAATAAACCTTGCTCTAGAAAACAATTTCTATCATAAAACGCGCCTCGATAACGTTAATCACTTGGCACTGTTTATACAATCTTCCAAGAACTCATGGAATTTGTGCCCGTTATTTTGAAGCATTTTAGGGAACATCGAGATCGGAGTCATACCTGGGAATGTGTTTACTTCGTTTAAGTAAATCTCATCATCTTCCGTTAAGAAAAAGTCGATACGAGACAAATGGCGAAGATTCATTTGCTTAAATACCCTCTCAGATGCGTGCTGAATTGCATCTAATTGCGCTTGGGTTAGATTCTTCGCTTCAACTTCGGTGAGCGAGTGACTTGAACTGCTGTACTTTTCATCGTACGAGTAAAAAGCACCGTCAGGTGCAATAACCTCGCCTGGCTTCGTTATGTGCAGCTGGCCATTCATCTCATATGCAGCAACTTCAAGCTCTCGTGGTTTTACTGATTTTTCAACCAACACTTGGTCAGAAAACCCAAACGCATCATTTACTGCATTGGAAAGTTTATCTTTTTCTGTGACGCTGTAACATCCAACAGATGACCCTTGACGAGCGGCTTTGACAAAGACTTTTCCCCATTTTTCAAATGCTTTATGAGCTTGAGTATGAGCTTCTTCATCGTTGCGCGTTAAGAATAAGTATGGCGTATTGGGAATGCCGATAGCGTCGTACCAAAGCTTAGATGTGATTTTATTGAAGCTATTGCTACTTGCTTCTGGCCCGCAACCCAGGTAAGGAATGCCTGCGATTTCAAACAGAGATTGAATATCACCTGTCTCGCCTGGAAAACCATGTATACAAGGCACAATGAAATCGATGGTTTGATTGGATTCACTTGAGCACAACTGCTTGGTATTGAGATCCAAGTAAACCAACTCACCTTGGTTGGTCATCCAACCTTCGTTTTTAATTTCTACGCGTGTAACGTGAACGTCTTCAATAAGATTTAATTGTTGTTCGACAAAGTTTGCAGACAATAATGAAATCTCGTGCTCAGAAGAGCCGCCGCCGCATAGTAGAAGAATATTTTTAATCATGAATCAATCTTTCCGTGACCTACAAAAGATACTATTTATTATGATAAACCTTTGAAGTGTGACGTACAGTAATTTTAGTGTGAGGAATTTTGTTCGAGTAGGATTTGAACAAATAAATAAGGGAGCTATTCGCTCCCTTATTTGATGTGTTAGTTTAATTTGTTAAGCGTCGGATAAGCTGAGTTTTTAATGGCGTCAATGCTTTTAACAAATGGTCTTAACTGCTGAAATTGAGCAGGCAAAGTCGAAATCGCTTGCTTGGCTTCCGCGCTTGTTGCGTAGTCTCCGTATAAAACTGAGAACCACTTAGTACCGTTGACGACTTTGTAGTTTTCCCAAATTGGCTGACCGTTCTGTGGCAGCTTATTTGCAAACTGATCGACTTTCGCTTGGCTACCCACAGCCGCGACTTGAATGGTATAGCCGAATCGTTGAATACCTGCTTGCTTTTTACTCGGTGGTACGATCTTAACTGGCTTCGCCTGCTCTTTTGGCGTTAGCTTGACTACTTTTTTCTCTTCAGGCTTTGCCGTCATTTTCACAACAGTTGGTTGTACGTCTTTTTCTACTACAGCGTTTTCAGACGCCATAATTGGCTTAGAGATACGATCTGATTTGTAGTCCTCTCGATAACTTTCAGAAGTTACGTCTGTGATGTAAGTTTCAGATGCACAAGCAGAAAGCAGGACTGACAAGCCGATGATTGCGATTTTTTTCATGAAGTAACAAATGCTCTGGATAAATATTACGATAAATCATGCCGATAGCAGGGCCGTTTATCAAGCATCAAATACAATAATCTGTGATTTTGATGTGATGAATAACACAAACTCCATAAGCATCGCCCACATTTTATGCAATGTCTGGTCTGAAGGCGTTTTATCAATAAATTATTCGTTTATGATTGATATGAAACCGATAGGCAAACGTTACTTGCAAACGGCTAGGAGTCAGCATGAATAAACTACATAAACTCTTTAAACCCAACTCTGTGGCCGTTATTGGTGCATCTCAAAAAGCATTGCGAGCAGGGCATGTCGTTATGCGTAACCTTCTACAAAGTGGATTTGGTGGCGCGATTATGCCAGTAACGCCGCGATACAAAGCGGTATCCGGAGTTATAGCCTACCCGGATGTGGCTTCCCTACCCTATACGCCAGATATTGCGATTTTATGTACGAACGTTTCACGCAACGAGCAACTGCTTAAAGAGTTAGATGAGAGAGGCACGCCGTTTGCGATTGTTATCTCTGATGACGCTCAGCCTTTAAATATTTCATCATTGAATATTCGAGTTTTAGGACCGAACAGCTTAGGTATTATCTTGCCTTGGCACAAATTTAACTGCACGTTTTCTCCTGTTGCGGCTAAGCCCGGAAAAATTGCGTTCATCTCACAATCTGCGGCGGTTTGTACCACAGTGTTAGACTGGGCAAATGATAAGAATATTGGCTTTTCTTCGTTCATTTCGATTGGACGCGGACAGGATATCGATTTTGCAGATTTGCTTGATTACTTAAGTATGGATGGGAATACGGAAGCTATTCTGCTTTATGTGGATAACATCCAGGATGCTCGACGATTTATGTCTGCTGCGCGAGCTGCTTCACGTAACCGCCGTATATTGGTATTAAAAGCGGGTCGCTCTAAAGAGATGAATACTTTCGAACAGCAAGATGGTGATACGCTTGATGTAATTTACGATTCTGCCATCCGTCGAACTGGTATGTTACGAGTCAGCAATACGCATGAGCTCTTTGCTGCGGTAGAAACACTCACGCATTCTGTGCCACTTCGTGGGGAGCGTTTAGCGATCATCACCAATGGCGGCGGCCCTGCAGTTATGTCCGTTGATACTTTGATTGAACGTGGTGGCCAGCTCGCAACACTTGATGACGCTGCCATTGAACAATTACAAACAGTACTCCCGTCCAACTGGCGCACTCGAAATCCGATTGATCTGTCTGGTGACGCAACAAAAAAACGCTACATTGATACCATTAACGCACTGATGAATAACGACTGTGCAGATGCGATCTTGATAATGCATAGTCCTTCTGCGGTTTCCGACCCTCTTGAAACTGCTCAAGCTGTTATTGAGGCGATCAAGGCTCACCCTCGGCATAAGCATTTTAATATCTTGACCAACTGGTCAGGTGAACAAACGTCGAGAGAGGCACGACTGGCATTTACTCAAGCTGGCATTCCAACCTATCGAACGCCGGAAAGTGCGGTCGTTGCATACATGCACTTGGTTGAGTATCGACGAAACCAGAAGCAATTAATGGAAACGCCAACGACGGCTGAGCCATTGCACTCTGGAAGTGTGAGTTCTGCAAAAGAATGGGTAAATGAACGACTACTGGATAAAAATACAGTCACCTTGGATACGCATCAAACCAGCCCATTATTTAAGCTGTTCGGGTTTAATGTTCTGCCAACATGGATTGCATCTGACGAAATTGAAGCCGTGCATATGGCAGAAAATATCGGATACCCTGTTGCGGTTAAGTTGCGATCTCCAGACATTCCTCATAAATCGGATGTACACGGTGTCGCCCTGAATTTAAGAAACAGTCGAGAAGTTTCCAACGCAGCGCTATCCATTCTAGATACCGTAAAGCTCAGTTACCCTTCTGCCAATGTACACGGTCTGTTGGTACAAGGTATGGCAAAGCTCGGCAGCGCTGAAGAGCTACGGATTAGTATTGCAGTAGATAAGGTCTTTGGACCTGTGATCTTGCTTGGTCAAGGCGGCTCGGAGTGGAATATCGCCCAAGATGCCGTCGCTGCACTTCCTCCTTTGAACATGACGCTTGCACGCTACCTTGTCGTTGTTGCTTTAAAGTCTGGAAAGATTCGCCTGCAGAAACACAAAGATGCGCTCGATATTAGTGAGTTGTCGAAATTCTTAGTTCGTATCTCCCAAATGGCGGTTGAGTTGCCAGAAATACAAAGACTGGATATACATCCAGTATTAGTGTCGGGAAGCGATTTAACTATCCTCGATGCGGACATCACACTGTGTAAATACGAGGGAGATGCGCAAAAACGTCTGGCGATTCGCCCTTTCCCGGCAGAGTTTGTCGAAACTGTAACGCTTCGAGATGGCCAACCTATCCTGCTTCGCCCTATCCTGCCTGAAGATGAGCCGCTGCATGCTCAATTCATTAATAGCGTATCGAAAGAAGATCTCTATAAGCGTTTCTTTTCTGAGGTTGGTGAGTTCAACCATGAGGCTTTGGCAAACTTCACTCAAATCGACTATGACCGCGAAATGGCGTTTGTTGCGGTAGCGTTTAATACCGACGGACCGTCTATCATAGGCGTAGCCCGCGCATTGATTACCCCAGATAATAGTGATGCTGAGTTTGCTATTTTGGTTCGTTCAGATTTGAAAGGAAAAGGCTTAGGTAAAGTGCTGATGCAGAAAATTATCAGCTATTGCAAGATTAAAGGCACAAAGCAAATGTCTGGAATGACCATGCCTACAAACAGAGGGATGTTGATGTTAGCTCAAAATCTGGGATTTGAAGTCGATGTTCAGTTTGCCGATGGTACGGCAGATATGGTGCTCCCTTTAAATTGAAAAATAAAGCATTAGCGATAACTTTACTTCTTAGATTCGATAAGCAATGGGAACCTAAGAAGTAAAAGTTACGTTGTTACTTTAGTTTCCAATTCTTTTTCAAGTATTGAATACACCAGGATTTCGCCTCACCCATGGTATTTCGGCGCCATGCTAAGATAATATCCATCGGCTGCTCTTCTGTACCTTCGATTCGCTTCAATACGCCACTATCAATCAAAGGTTGTGCAATTTGGCTTGGTAACGTACCAATGCCTAAACCTGCAGTGAGCGCATCTACTTTTGCCGTAAAGTTGGTGACGGTCAAGCGAGGCTGTTTTTGAATGATATTAATTGAGAGCGCAGGTTGTTCACGTGCAGTGTCTGCAATGGCAATGATTCGGTACTTTTCTCGCGCCGCCTCATCAAACTTACCACTACGCTTGTGAACATAGTGATCAGCAGCCGCTACCCAAAACATGCTCATTTTACCAATTTTTTCTGATTTGACTTCTTGAGGAAGTGTATCCAGTGATGGGCAAATCAGTAAATCCGCTCTACCTGTATTCAGCGATTCCCAGCTACCAGCCAAGATCTCTTCTTGCAGTCTGACTCGTGTTGAGCTTACTTCAGCCAATGCATCAACCATAGGGAAGAAATTGGATATAGGAATAATGCCATCAAAGGCAATGGTAATATCCAGTTCCCAGCCATTCGCCAATAACGTTGCATCATTCACTAACTTTTCACTGGCTTGTAAAATGGCTCGTCCTCTTTCAAGGATGAGCTTTCCTGCTTCAGTAAAATGGGCTTTGTGACCAGAGCGATCGAAGATAATGATGTCTAAGTCTTGCTCGAGTTTCTGGATCTGATAACTCAGTGATGACGGGGCTCTATCTAACTCATTCGCAGCAGCTGCAAAACTCCCTCTTCGGTCAATGGCATCCAGAATATGGAGCGCTTCTAACGTAATTGGACTCTGCACATGGCCTCTCTTAATGTGACTTTTGTCACATTGATTGTATTTGGATGATCTTACCAAGAACTAACGTTAAACAATATAACACACTGATAACTAAAGACTAGAAATGCTCATAACCTAAGAGTTCTACTCAAGATAAAACTACAAATGACAATGGTAATGATAGTAATTATTATTTAGATCCATTAATATCCCGTTTGTTGTTACCTATTATGGATCTAAGGTATTGAAGCCAA
Organism: Vibrio sp. JZG120; assembly: GCF_053890955.1. Taxonomy (NCBI): domain Bacteria; kingdom Pseudomonadati; phylum Pseudomonadota; class Gammaproteobacteria; order Vibrionales; family Vibrionaceae; genus Vibrio; species Vibrio sp. JZG120. The sequence goes on along the minus strand of NZ_JBSRRK010000001.1, from coordinate 815,161 downwards.
TGTATAAAAAAACAATTTTGTCAGCCTCTATTCTGATTGCACTATCCCAAGGTGCCTACGCTGAAGATCATTCAACCTTCAATGAAGTGGTCGTGACTGCGACTCGTACTAATAGCCAAATCGAAGACACTGCTGCTTCTGTTGCGGTCGTTACTGATAAGAACATCGAAGAAAGCATGGTCACTGGCTTAGATGACCTCTTTGAGTACACGCCAGGAGTCACGGTTAAGACAAACTCTCGCCAAGGTGTCCAGAGTATCAATATCCGTGGTATCGAAGGCAATCGAATTAAAGTTCTTGTGGACGGCGTATCTCAAGGTAACCAGTTCGAATCAGGGAATACGTTCATTAACTCTGCTCGCGTTAACGTGGATACCGACCTAATAAAAGCGGTTGAAATTGTAAAAGGTGCAGCATCGTCTCTACATGGTTCTGACGCAATTGGTGGCATTGTTGCATTTGAAACTAAAGATCCGGCTGATTTCCTTAAGGGTCGTAACTTTGGTGGCCATGCGAAGTTCAACTACTCTTCCGAAGACAATACATTCAGTGAATCTGTGGCATTAGCGCACAAAATTGGTGATTTGGAATCTTTACTTGCTTATACGCGTCGTGACGGCAATGAACTGGATAACTTTGGAGATCTAGCAGATGCAGATACAGAAGCGAACAACTTACTGGTTAAACTTCAGTACCAACTCAATGATGCACATCGTATTGAGTTCAATGGGAATTATATTCGCAACAAAGGCAACGGAAAGCAGTCTTACAACGGTTATACTAATGCAACAAGTGAGGATGTAACAGAACAATATCAAGTTGGTATAAAACATATCTGGGAGATGCAAACGGCCGTAGCGGACTCCCTTACCTGGCAACTAGATTGGCTTAGCAAAGAAGAAAACGGCATTACTGATCGTGTTAAAGGTCAGAATAACCAACGTAAAGACTACATATACGAGGATGAAGGTTACCAGTTTGATTCTCAGTTCGACAAATATCTCATGCTTGGTAGTACAGAGCATTACTTTGTGTACGGTGCATCCTTTAGTGATAAAGACATTAAGAACGTCAACAAAGAGTACAACAGTGCAAGCGCAAACAAAGAAATTTTCTATATCCCTTCTGCGAGCGAGCGTCGTTACGGGCTCTTTTTACAAGACGAAATTACGGTAGGTAACTTTACGATTACCCCAGGCGTACGGTGGGATGCATTTGAAACCGATCCAGGTGACACAAGCAGCAACCCAAGTGGTAACGCGGCTAGCGACTACAAAAAGTTTTCTGATTCTGCATTTACAGGCCGCTTAGGTTCTGTTTATAAGCTTAATGAACAACATCGTTTATTCGCGCAAATCAGCCAAGGTTTCCGTGCTCCAGATTTCCAAGAGTTGTACTACTCCTTCGGCAACCCAATGCATGGCTACATTTTTAAGCCAAATCCTGATTTAAAAGCAGAAGACAGCATTTCGTACGAATTTGGTTGGCGACATAATAATGACATTTCTAGCAGTGAAGTGTCAGTTTTCTACAGCGATTACGACAACTTCATCGAGAGTAAAACCGTCTCTGGCACTTGGACACCAGTGACTGACCCTGCGATTCTGCAGTACGTAAATATTGGCAAAGCGACAATTAAAGGTATTGAGTTTTCAAACCAACTTTCGTGGAACAAGTTCATGCCAATCGAAGGCTTTAGCTCTCGTGTAGCAGCGGCATATACGGAAGGTGAAGATGGAAACAATAATCCACTAAACAGTGTTAACCCTTGGAACCTTGTTGCTGGTTTAAATTACGATTCAGAACAAAACTGGGGAACCAAGTTAACCATTAACTACACCGCTTCTAAAGATAAAAGCGACATAAATGACGATAAAGTATTGCCTATCTCCGCAGCTACGGTCGTAGATGTCACCGCGTACTACAAACCTATTAAAGACCTTACGTTGCGAGCAGGTCTGTTCAACGTGACAGATGAAGAGTACTACAATTGGAATGATGTGCGTGACCTTCAGACAGAAAACAAAGATCTGACTCAAGCTGGGCGGAACTGGTCAATTACAGCTAAATACGAGTTCTAAAGCCTCCGAAAACACAAAAGCCAGCTTAATGCTGGCTTTTTTTATGGCTTTCATTTCAAAAATGTAAAGAAAAGTATGAAAAATGAAAGTTTACTGTTTTGCCATCTCTTTTTTCACCATTACTGCTGCTGCAATGATAAAAGTGATGATCAGACCGAGTTCCATGAACTACCCCAATAGCTATGAGAAAATTTATAACCCAAATTAAGAGTCGGACATAGTTTAACAGCTCTATATAGACTTGCTACCTTTTAACCAGTAATTTACGATTTTTTCCGATTTGGATCAAAAAAGACGCAATTATGCGTCTTTTTGTTATTATTGTGTAAATCAAAATTAGACGTCTGGGTAACCTTGAGGGTTGTTAGATTGCCAACGCCATGTATCACCAGTCATTTCTTCTAGAGTGCGAGACGCTTTCCAACCTAACTCATTCATTGCTTTTGATGGATCAGCCCAACACTCCGCAATATCGCCTGGACGACGTTCAACAAGTTGGTATGGAACATCTTTACCACTTGCGGCTTCAAATGCTTTCACCATTTCAAGCACACTGTAGCCATTGCCAGTGCCAAGGTTATAGACATGAAGGCCAGCTTTGTTGCCTACTTTTTCCAAAGCAGCGACGTGACCATCGGATAAGTCCATCACATGAATGTAGTCACGCACGCCGGTGCCATCTTTCGTTGGGTAGTCGCTACCGAATACAGAGAGGAACTCTCGGCGGCCCACTGCAACTTGAGAAACAAACGGCATTAGGTTATTTGGAATACCTTGAGGATCTTCACCTAACTCACCAGTTGGATGTGAACCTACAGGGTTAAAGTAACGAAGAAGTGTGATGCTCCAATCTGGATTCGCTTTTTGGAAGTCCGTTAAACATTCTTCCACCATTAATTTACTGCGTCCATAAGGGTTAGTTGCGCTAGTTGGAAAGTCTTCTGTGATTGGAACAGATGCAGGATCGCCATAGACAGTTGCTGAGGAGCTAAATACCAACGATTTAACTCCAGCTTCGCGCATTGCATCAACCAATACCAAAGTGCCATTCACATTGTTGTCATAATACTCTAGGGGTTTTGCTACGGACTCACCGACGGCCTTTAAACCTGCAAAATGGATAACCGCTTCGATATCGTGCGATTTTAGAACCTCTACCATTGTCGATTTATCTCTGATATCGGCTTGAATGAAGGTTGGCTTTACGCCACATACCTTTTCAATGCGATCTAAGACCGTAGACTTACTGTTGTACAGGTTATCTAGAATCACTGGCGTCATACCAGCTTCGATCATTTGAATACATGTATGGCTACCAATATAGCCCATACCACCCGTAACAAGTACTTTCATTTTATCATTCCTTCTGACGCGAATGGGTTTAGTTTAAAGCTTTGACGTTACGATTTAAACTGTCTCCTGCAATTCGCATCCCATTAATATTGCTTGGCCTTTTCCGGCTTTTTTAGCTTGATACATTGCAGTATCTGCACTTTTTAACACTCGAGTGGCATCTCGCTCATTAACACCGACCAATTTTACGCCGATGCTAACGCCAACCTTGAGCGAGTTACCTTTGTACTCGATTGGTGTGCATACGCTTTCGAGCAGTTGTTCTGCAATTCGGGTGACGACTTTTTGGTTGGCAGGATTAACCAACATGACAAATTCATCACCCGAAAGTCTTGCGATTAAATCACTATGTCGAGTCGCAGATGTTAGACGCTCGGCTACTTTTTTCAGAACTTCATCACCTGCGTCATGGCCATAGGTATCATTAACCTCTTTAAAACCATCGAGATCGAGGTAAAGCACCGCAAATTCGTCACGTAAGTATCCCGACCGTTGTACTAATTCTTCCAACTCTAAATGGAACTTGGAGCGATTCGCTAACCCCGTTAGTGCATCGTGATGAGCTAAGTACTCAAGTCGTTCCATCTCTTTTGCACCAGAAAGATCGGTAAGAACAATGACTAGGTCGTAGAACCCATTGTCTTCACACTTAACGATACGATTAACCCTTGCAAACATCGGCACAAACTGGCCAAGATGGTTCTGTTCAATAACTTCCCCTTGCCATACCCCGTAGTTTTCTATCGATTCAATGATGCTAGGCATCATTTCCTGCAACTTGCGCCACTTAAGTGTTTGGATAAATGACCTCCCAATAAGCTGATCCATCTCTAGTCCAACTAACTTAGTGACCGCAGGGTTAGCCATTGTGATAACACCTCGATGATTAAGAACGATGAGGCCATCTTGGCTGCTCTCAAAAACACGCCCCGCAACACGCTGCCTGCTCATGGCCTCTTCAATTTCGGTGATATCTTGAATCGAAAACAATAAGTGTCCATGTGTGGACAAACGACGACTGGTTAAACTCAACTGCTGTTCTTTGTCTGCATTTTTGAGGTGAATGTCATCGCATTCTAGCCCCCTACTTAGGATTTGGCTCAGCTCATTCGGTGTTTTCGTTTTAATTAGATCACGGATATTGGCATGCTCAAGTTCCTCTGACTTTTTTTGAAATATCTGCCGAGTCGCAGTATTACAGTAAATAACACGCCCGAAGTTGTCGGTAATAACTAATGCGTGTTGAACAGATTCAATGACTTCTTCTGAAAACGCCCGCTTTTGTTCTAACATTTCTAATGAGTGTTGCCGCTGTTTCTCGCGTGTTGTTAACTTGTTCATCATTTGATTGAAGGAATGTGCGAGTTCTCCAATTTCATCCTTGGAGTAATAGCGAACTTGAGTATCCGTATTTTGTCCGTGTGTCACGCTCTCTATCGTATGTCTCAGCTCTATAACAGGTTTGAGAACAAGCCTATCGATACTTATGTAAAAGATAGTGCCACCAGCGAACAGCAACAGAAGAAGTACAGCACCATCTCGAAGTAAAGATTGTTGGGCTTCTATGATTGGACGATGGGAAAGCGTAACCCTCATACTGCCAATGACACGACCATCGTGAATAATTGGCTCTAGAACATAAAGAAATTTGGCTGATAAGGCATAACCTAGCGCGTGTAACTTGCTTCTTTCAGTTTGATTAGGGACGGGAGCTGATACCCCACTTCCTTCAAGAACAACGAAAGGCTGATCATCTTGGTCGTAAAGTTTAACCCGCGTAACATTCGGCTGGTTTAAAAAGTTGATGAGAGTAGTTTGAGCTTTTTGCTTGTTCTTTGTCGTTAGCGCATCTTTAATTGAGAAAGAAACATTGTTAATCAACTTTCTCGTTTGTTCGACCAACTCATGCTTAGACGATTGGTATGCAGTATACGAGGTATAACCTTTTGAGATAACAAAGATAGCCGTTATAAAGACCAAAATTGGCCAAATAAGCTTTGCTCGTAATGACATATGTATTCCTGTCGCAGACAACCACTAAAAATGACAGAAGCGTTGTTATGCAATCTATTACCCATTAAGGGCGACAAGATTAACACGATGCCAATGCAAAATAACCTTAAACTCTCAATAATTGGATGGAAAAGGAACGAAATACCTTAAAATTCGGATCAACTCAAATAACGGCAACATCTTTATGGACTAAAGTGATCTTTTTCGTCAGCCATCAGATCATAAACCTCGCTTTCATGATAGAAGAATGAAGTGAGTCACTGAACCTAGATGCATTTTCCTGCATCGTGAACCCATTGCTTGTGTAGAAATAAAACGTATGACATTGAATAAACAGCAACTTACATTGAACTGTGACATGGGTGAGAGCTTTGGCTCTTGGATTATGGGGGCAGACGAAGATGTTATGCCTCATGTTGATATGGCAAACATCGCGTGCGGTTTTCATGCTTCCGATCCTAATGTCATGCACGACACTATCACTCTCGCCAACGACAACGATGTTGATATTGGAGCACACCCGGGCTACGCCGACCTCCAAGGCTTCGGCAGGCGCAGTATAAACATGACGGGTGATGAAATTACTAACATGGTTATATACCAAGTAGGCGCTTTACAGGCACTTTGTCGGGCTCAATACACAGATATCAGCTATATAAAGCCTCATGGCGCGTTATACAACGACATGATGAAAAGTGATGCGATACTTAGAGCAGTCGTAAAGGCGGCAGCTTTGTTCAAAGTACCGTTAATGATTTTAGCGTCACAGGAAAACGAAAAATACTTAGAAATCGCAGATGATTATGACGTTCCCTTGCTGTTTGAAGCATTTGCAGACCGTTTGTATCAAGATGACGGATTACTTACACCTAGGACACAGCCTAATGCCGTGTTAAAGAATGAGCATGCGATACTTGAGCAAGTCCGTACGTTAGCAGACTCTGGGCGTGTCAAAACCGCTTCTGGCGGCTACATTTTACTGGAAGCCGATACGATTTGTGTTCATGGTGACAATGAAGAGTCGATCGCGCTGATCCAAAAGATCCGTCAAAGCCTATACGCGGGAGGAAATTAATGCATAAAGAGAAATTTAGTATCTCTTTGATCTCTGAGTGCAGTATTTTCATTAAGTTTGACGAGAATATCTCTGAAAATGCGGTCGGAGAACTTGCTCGAAACATCAAAGACACTCTAGCGTCAATCATTATGAACGTAGTCCCCTCCTATCAGACCATCCTGATTGATTACTTGCCTTTTCGAATCAATGAAAAAGATTTAGTGCATAAACTGCATCAAATGATCCGTCAGTTTGATACTCAATCGCTCAGCCTTGTTCAACCTAACCACATCACTATTCCCGTATACTACTCCGAAGAAACCGCGCTAGATTTGCCCCGCTTTCAAGATCGTGGACTATCATTAGACGCGCTCATTTCTTTACATACTCAGGCCGAGTATGCGGTTTCAGCGATTGGTTTTGCTCCAGGTTTTGCATTCCTCTCCGATGTCGATACTCAATTACATATGCCAAGGTTAGCTACACCAAGAACGCGAGTACCAGCCGGAAGCGTGGGAATCGCAGACTCTAAAACGGCCGTCTATCCATCAGATAGTCCTGGCGGATGGAACATTATCGGTAGAAGCCCGCTTCCCCTTTTCTCTGATACGCCACCTTTTATACCGTTTGAAGTAGGTGACAAGGTCACGTTTAATGCCATTTCCAAACAAAAGTTTATCGAGTTAGGAGGTGTTCTATGAGTTACGCTGGATTGCTGGTGGAAAAGTCAGGGCCACTTTCTTTGATTCAAGACTTTGGCCGTTTTGGCTTAGCGCATATTGGCGTGACTCAAGGTGGCCCCGTAGATGATTACGCCTACAGTTGGGCAAACCATTTACTTGGTAACGTAGTCAATTGTGCTGCGATTGAAATTACTTTGGGTAACGCTTGCTTTGTCGCACTACATAACTGCCATCTTGCAATATGTGGTGGTGATTTGAATGCAAAAGTAGATGGTGAGCCTATCTCAAATTGGTCTGACTTTACATTGAAGAAGGGGCAGAAGCTGCAGTTCGGAGTCGCAAAAAATGGACTTCGATCCTATCTTGCGGTTAAAGGTGGGTTCGATATTGCTCAGCACTTAGGAAGTGCCTCTACCGTCACGAGAGAATCTCTTGGTGGTTATGACTCAAATGGTGGCGCTTTAAAAGCAGGCGATATTCTTCCCTTTTTTCCTCATAACTTACCGAAACACAAACCAAGGCTGATGACGTTTCGCTTTAAGCCGGATTACAACTTACCTATCAAGCTGAGAGTGATTGAAGGCTATCAAAATGAGGACTTTGATGAAGACGCTCGCCAAGCCTTTTATAGCAACGCATTCACCATATCCCCTGATTCAAATCGTATGGGCTATCGTCTTGAGGGAAACAAAATCAAACCGCCCTACGAAGGCGTACTGTCGGAAGGAATTGCGCTAGGATCGATTCAAGTTCCTAACGATGGTAATCCCATTGTGTTGCTCAACGATCATCAAACCATCGGTGGCTATCCTAAGTTTGGCTGTGTAGCACGTATTGACCTGCCAAGGCTGGCACAGGCGAAACCCGGGCAAAAAGTGAATTTTGTGAAAGGAGATAGACAAGGCTTGCAAGAAGTATGGTGCCAATGGGCTCAGTTTTTTGGATATTAATACAACCTCTGAGCCCATACGTAACTATTATGCCGGCATCCCATAACGCTCTGCTAACGCTTGCGGATAGTCTCGCTCTTGCGTGAGTTTAATCGCGTACTGCTCAATTTCTTGCTCAGACCAATGCACAGCGACTGGATGTTGTGATTCCACGTTTTGGTTAGGTTCGATATCAAACCAGAACTGAAGCATTTTTTGCGCTGCGAGTAGTGTTGATGACGCTTTTACCACTTCTATTCGTGCGTAATGGTTGTCTTCAAAGGTCACATCGGCTGCCCTGAGTACCGGATCCGTTCCAGGAATTTGCTGGGCACCAAACAGGGCTTTTCCCCCTTTGATAGCAGAATGATAGTCGGGAATGAACTGCGCCATGTGTTTAATAGCATTATTGGTTCGTTCTTCTAAGACTTCTTCTCGCCAACCGTTACGTATCTTTGAGAGTAAAGGTACTGGCAGTTCAGGCTGAGCAGAAGACGGCGTACTCTCAACTAAGCCATCTTCAAATAGCGTAATTCCTTTCGTCATGCCGTGAAGCTGAAAATAACCATTACCATAGGGGGTCAGTTGAGCCATTCCTTTATCAGTTCCACGCGGTCCATGGAAAATAACTTCTGGCCACAGTTGTTGACAGTCTGCCCACTTGGTTACGTAAGCGGCTTTAAACTCAACTAACCTATCACGCTTGGCACCGATGGTATTGTCAATGGATCCTGTTTCAAAACCACATGCATTGACCAAGTAGTCACATGTCATAAGATAATCAATGCCATCTCGTTCGTAACCAAGTTGCCAGTGATTACCCATCCAGTCCGCTTGTTTGAGCGTTGCTTGTGTGCATACTGAGGCGTTTGGCAGAGCGTTCAACGTTAAGTTGGCAATTGCGGCAAGGCGAAAAACACTCCAGCCATATTCCTGAACCGCCACAACTGGGTACTTTAGCGCTTCTAGATCAGCATGTTGAGCAAAAGGAATACACCACTCATCAAAGGTTGCAGGGTGACTTGGTTGAGTGCGTTGTGCGAGTGCTTCTAGATCCTCTTTTGAATACAATTTGTAGTATTCACTTGGTTCACCAAGCACTTTGTTGCTTTGATCTTTATCAACGAGCGTTTTATACGCATTTTTCACCACCTCTAGTCGAGGAATAAGTGCGGATGGGTCTCCACCATCAGAATAAGGAACTGCAATGATCGTCGGGCGAATATTCAGTGAAAGCGGATATAGGCGAACGGTATCAATGGATTGTGCTAACAAATCTAAACATTGTTGCTCAGAAATCTCTCGATATAAGTTGCCACCTGCATGTAAATGGCAAATGGGCGGACCATTTACCAGTGATACGCCCTTCTCTATTACGGAAACTTTAAAACCCAGCTCCGCAAAATGAATTGCTGCTGTTGCACCTGCGACACCGCCACCAACAACAGCGATGTGCTTATCTTTGTAATTTGGAAACTCAGACTTCATTGCTTCACTAAAAATTTTATAAGGAAAATTCTTTACTAACGGTGGATTCTACTCGTGTTTGGGCTTGATTAAAATCACAAAAAGTTCATGGGTTTGCGAAATATCCAACTGCGCCTTTATGGTGCGTTAAAGTAGAAAAAAATTGCAAAAAAAGTACTTGACGACATGGTTAGGAAGACACTTTTTTATACCTATGTGAATAACAATTTCACTGTAAGACCCATGGCGCAAAGCCTGCAGAAACACCCCACTTTTTACCCCATTTAGTTATCCCAAAAGTTATCCACTGTTTTTGTGGATAACTAAAATAAAAGTGTCATGGAGTGTTCCACATTTAATAACATTTGCAGTGATTAAGTGTTTACTGGCGTTAACAATCTTTTCAACAAACTCATTACGACAAGTGCCAACGTAACAAATGTTGCCAGTGGTAAAGCTATCCACAATTCGGGGTGAATTTGTGCGTTCAGATCGAAGCCATATGTCATTACCGCGGCCACACAAACTTCCGCAGCGAATACCGCAACACCGCTAGCTATCAACGCCATAATGCCGTATTCGGCCCACAGAGTCGTATTGATCCGTTTTTTACTTGAGCCTAATGTGCGATACAAACGAATCTCCTGCTGACGTTGGGATAAGCTTAATCTCAATAGCGTGAAGATAAGTAGCAATCCCGCAACCACGCCTAAAAGAGCAAGAATAGTGATTGCCGATACGATTTGTTGAATCAAATCCTGGATTTTTTCGCCCATGGTACGAATGTCTAAAACAGATACCGTTGGGTGAGATCGAGACATAGACGTTAATAGTGCTTCGTTCCCTTCATCAATTCTATAACTGATGAGGTAAGAACCCGGTAGATTAGCCATAACGTCGGATGAGAAAATAAAGTAAAAGTTAGGCTTCATATCACGCCATTCAACATAACGAATGGTATCTACTACCGCATCGTAGTTCTGGCTATTAATAACAAAGCGCAGTTTGTCACCAAGTTCGATGTCCAAGTCATTTGCTACATCGGCTTCTACGGAGACACTCCCCTTATTTGTCCATTCACCCGCAAGCACATCATTATACTCTGGCAGGCTGTCTCCCCACGTAAGGTTCAATTCACGACGTATTGCGTCAGAGCCTTCTCCTTCGTATTCAATCTCTTTGACGTTTTGACCATTAATCTCTGTCAATCGACCACGAATAATTGGATAAGCTTGTGACCGTGTAACCCCATTTTTATCTAAGGTTTCTAGGTAGCTATCGAGTTCGTAATCACCAATATTTAATGCGAAGACATTTGGCGCGTCTGCAGGCAAGGTTCTCTCCCAATCCGCGAGAATATCGCTGCGCACAAGCCAGATAATAGATAGCAGCATCAAAGACAACGCCAAAGCACCAAACTGCAGGCCACTGGTTACTGGCGTGCGGTTGATACGACTCAACGCAAGCTTCATGGCAGGTTGTGTTGAAATACGCGCAAACAATTTTGTGAGTGCGACGCTCACTGCAGCAAGCACAACAAAAAGTACTGCAATACCAATAAGAACAATCCAAACTAAGGTATTATCAGCATAAAGCAAAAGTAATGGAACAACGGGGACTAGAACGAGCAACATTCGCTTCCAAGAACGTTGTGCTTTGCCCTGCTGTAGCACTTCTAAGGCTGGAGTTTTAATCAAGCCTAACAATGGTATGCCAAGGGCAGGAACGGTGATCAGGACCGCTGAGATAAACGACACTAGATATGGGGTGACACCGTAACTAGGTAGAGGCTCGGGTAATAAGTCTTTGAGTGGAATGCGCAATAAGTACTCCAGCCCACTCCCCAACAATAACCCAACGACACTGGCGCTAATGAGCAGGATTGTGACTTGAATAAACAGCCATTTTTCAATCCATCGTCGACTTGCGCCAAGGCTTTTTAGCATCGCAATGGTTTGTGTTCGACTATTCACATAGTTTTGGCAAGTAAGAACCAATGTTGTCGCTGCCATAATGATGACAATCGCAACCGTTAGAGACAAATACTGCGTCGTTCGTTCAAAGACCTCATTGCTACGACTGGCAGTATCTTGCGTGCGCCAGCGATCACTAGGAGAAAGAACAGTATCTTCTTGCAGGCCTTTTAGCGTTTTATCATCGGCTTGTAGAAACAGACGGTATTGAACTCGACTCCCGACTTGAATCGCTCCTGTTTTCTCAACGTCTTTTTGATGAATGTATGCAGAAGGCATTTGTTGAAATGGGTTAAAGCTTAACCCAGGTTCCATCAGCACTGCACCTGAAACCGTAAAATCGGCATCGCCTATAGTGACGCTGTCACCCGACTTGACGTCTAGTTGAGCCATAATCCGCTCATCAAGCCAGAGTTGGTTCTCTTTAACGCTACCGGATGGGTTGTTGTCTAGTACCAATTCTCCCATTAAAGGGTAATTGTCGTCCACTGCCCTTACGGAAATCAACTGCATACCATTGTCGCTAAATGCCATCGTGGCAAATCGTGTCATCGTCGAACGCTCTAGGTTTTCAGTCGAGGATAACAACGTGTCAGGTATAGGATTAGCAGACACAAACACCGCATCCGCTGTCAATGCATCCTTCCCCTGTTTGACGATCACCTGCTCCATTCGCTCCGCTAATGCAGAAAGCGCAAAGATGCTCGCAATCACAAGAATAAGAGCAACGCTAATAGGCCAAAGGTTCCCCTGTCTTATTTCGCCGAAACTCCAACGTATTAGGCTTTTGTTTGACGAGTGTTTTATTGTACTGCTTCTTTCTGTCGATGTTGCTTCGCTTGATGATACTGCAGACATTACACCTCCTCCTTAAGCTCACCCGCCTCCATACGATAAATACGGTCACATCGACTTGCTAGATGACCATCGTGTGTAACTAATATCAGCGTTGTTCCATGCTGCTCATTAAGATCGAATAAAAGCTCAATCACTTTGTCTGCGGTTTGATGGTCAAGATTGCCGGTAGGCTCGTCTGCGAACAACAGTTCAGGCTGTGTCATAAAGGCACGTGCTAGCGCGACACGTTGTTGTTCACCACCAGATAATTGACTTGGAAGATGATCGACACGTTTTTCCAATCCAACAGCGGTTAATAATTCGGCTGCTCTTGCTTCATCTTCGGCTTCACCACGTAAAAGACAAGGAAGCGTGACATTGCGTAATGCACTCAAGCTCGGGATTAATAAGAAACTTTGGAAAACAAAACCTAGAGAGTCAGCTCGAATTTTTGCGCGAGCTTCATCGTCAAGTTTTGATAACTCATGACCTAACAAGGTAATTTCACCTGATGTTGGTGTATCAAGGCCAGCTAACAACGTCATCAACGTTGACTTACCCGCACCGGAAGTACCGACGATGGCGATTTTTTCTCCTTTCCTGATGTCAACATTTACATCTTTGAGGATTGTTAATTGCTCTTGATTAGTAGAGACTTGTTTAGAAACCAAATTGGCTTGAACAATAGGTGCATTAAGTACAGGTGTTTGCATGATTCGTATACTTTCCTTAGTTCTATTTTTTTGTTTTTCCGCTACTGCACATGCGAGCGAAAAGCTACTTGTCTTAGGTGATAGCCTGAGCGCGGGCTATCAGATGCCGATCGAAAAGAGTTGGCCTAGCTTACTCCCTGATGCGTTGTCAGAACATGGTCAAGATGTAACAGTTATTAATGCCAGCATTTCTGGCGATACCACAGGCAACGGCTTAGCTCGATTACCACAGCTGCTAACCCAACACAGCCCTGATATGGTGCTCATCGAGTTAGGTGCCAACGATGGCCTAAGAGGTTTCCCTCCTAAACTTATTACGTCGAATCTCTCAAAAATGATTACCATGATAAAAGATTCAGGTGCGGACGTTGTCATGATGCAAATTCGAGTGCCACCTAATTATGGTAAGCGCTATAGCGATATGTTTTACGATATCTACCCTAAGCTTGCACAACATCAACAAGTTACCTTGATGCCATTCTTCTTGGAGCATGTGGTCATCAAACCCGAGTGGATGATGGATGATGGCCTTCACCCAAAGCCTGATGCACAGCCTTGGATTGCTGACTTTGTTGCTCAAGAATTAATTAAACATCTCTAATTTTAATGGTCTAGCTCAATAAGTTTTACTTAACTTTACGTTAATCTATTTTCAATTCCACTCATCGAGGATAGATAACAACATGCGAATAGACCCTTTAATTCAAGGTGTTGTTGCTCGCTCTGCTCACCCATACGGGTGTCATGCATCCATTAAAGAGCAAATTGAATACGTAAAACACGCCCCGCAGATCAAAAGCGGTCCAAAACGGGTTTTGATTATTGGTGCTTCCTCTGGTTTCGGGTTAGCGGCTCGTATTGCCCTCACCTTCGGAGGTGCTAAAGCTGATACCATTGGTGTCTCCTTCGAGCGCGGGCCTTCAGACAAAGGCGTTGGAAGTGCGGGTTGGTATAACAACATCTTTTTTAAACAAGAAGCAAATCATGCGGGGCGTACCGCCATCAATATTGTTGGTGACGCATTCTCTGACTCTGTCCGCAATCAAGTGATTGAAGCCATTGAAACGTACTTTGAAGGTGAAGTTGATTTAGTCATCTATAGCTTAGCGACGGGTGTTCGACCTAAACCAGAGTCTGATGAGTTTTGGCGCAGCGTCATTAAGCCTATTGGTGAGCCTGTCACTGGCGCTTCAATTATGCTGGAGAACGATCAGTGGGTAGAAACCACTTTAACTCCAGCAACAGAGCAAGAGGCCGAAGCCACTATCAAAGTGATGGGCGGTGAAGACTGGGAAAGCTGGATTGATACACTGATTAATAATGACTCGATTGCACAAGGCTGCAAAACCATCGCGTTTTCTTACATGGGACCAGACGTTACGCACCCTATCTATCTCGATGGTACGTTAGGTCGAGCGAAAATCGACTTACACCAAACAAGTCACTCGTTGAATCTAAAACTTGCCAACTTTGACGGCGGTGCTTACGCAACAGTGTGTAAGGCGTTGGTGACGAAAGCCAGTGTGTTCATTCCTGCGCTAAGTCCCTACCTTTTAGCACTGTATCGAGTGATGAAGGAAAAAGGTACTCACGAACGTTGTATTGAACAAATGCAGCGACTGTTTACGACTAAATTGTACGATCAAGATAAAGTGCCTGTTGACGGCGAACGCTTAATCCGAATAGACGAATTAGAGCTTGACCCGCAAGTACAACAAGAAGTCCATGCTCTTTTAGAGCAAATGAACGCGAATAACTTTAAAGAGGTTGGTGATTACCAAGGCTTTAAAGATGAGTTTATGAAGCTAAATGGCTTTAACTTTGAAGACGTCGACTATTCGCAAGACATTTCTATTGAGTCGCTAAAATCGCTTAAACCTTAATGCTTGTTATCTGTTTCAAGTATGAGATATGTGATAACTATTCCTAGTCCTGAACCCTTTTCAGGACTTTTTTTTGTTTCAAGCCCCAGCCACCCTATACTTAATTAAAAACCGAGAACAAGATAGAGCAGTCTACATTTTAAATTCACAGGAAGTGAAACCACGTAAAGGATGACCTATATGGGGAGATTGCAAACATTAGATTATGAAATCCCTGAGTCTATGCAAAAAAGTTGGCAGGAAATCGTCAACTTACTGGCTCAAATAACGCACGTACCCACCACATTAATCATGCGTATCCATCCAGATCGTATTGAAGTCAACACATCCAGTGAAACTCAAGGTAACCCCTATCGTACCGGCGATGCTGAACTACTCGGGAACGGTTTGTATTGTGAGCATGTCATTGAGCATAAGAGCGAACTCATGGTTCCTAATGCGCTCGAGGATGAAGAATGGTGCAACAACCCTGACATCAAACTAGGCATGATATCTTATTGTGGTTTACCGTTATTCTGGCCAAACGGAGAGACGTTTGGAACCATCTGCATGCTTGATTCCAAGAAGAATGAATACAGCGACACTTACCGCCAATTGCTCGGAACTTTCAAAGACTCAATCGAAGCGCAGCTCTCCGTCGTGTATCAGCAACACAAGCTCCAGCGTCTTAATAATGAACTCAAAAATCGAGTTGAGAACCGTACTACGGACTTAGCGCAGTTGAGTTACTCCCTAACAAAAGAGATTGATCGTCGTAAGGCCGCAGAAAAACAAGTGAGCTACCAAAAAACACACGATCAGGGAACCGGATTCTTAAACCGCGCAGCACTGGAAAGTGTTGTCGGAGAAACGCTCGGAACGTTGGATCATAGCCAGCAATCACTGCTCGTGATAAACATTGGCTTTAGTAATGCTCGCAGTATCCAAACCCGGTATGGCTTTGAGGCCTTTGACGAGATATTAAAGGAATTTCGGTATCGCCTTGGTAAACGAGAATCGAGTTATTTTGTTACCGGGAGGCCGAGCTCGAATGACCTTGTATTACTCATTTGGGGCAACGATATTGATATGAAATTGCGTAAGCTACTGGATGATATCACCAATATTGGCTTAGGAAGCTTTTATATAAAAGACACAGAGGTTCACCTCAACTCTTATATTGGTGTTGTACAAGCCCACCAAACCAGCAATGCCAAACAACTTCTTCAAAATGCATGCTATGCCATGCTGCTGTGTAAAGAGTCTGGCGAAGCGTATAGTTATTTTTGTGAAAGTCATTCGAATGAGCTAAACAACCACAATCAATTAGAAAGCTACTTATTGCAAGCGGTAAGAAATGACGACCTGATGCTGAACTTTCAGCCCAAAGTTCATCCCCATACCCACAAATGGATTGGCGCAGAAGCATTGCTGCGCTGGAGACACCCAATACTGGGAGACGTCTCTAACGAAGCATTAATACATATGGCTGAACAAAACGGACTTATTTTTGAAGTTGGCTCTTTTGTTCTTCGTACCGCGATAGACAAAGCTAAACAGTGGTCGGAGTTAATTGATAATTTCAAAATTGCCGTTAACGTCTCTCCAATTCAATTACAAAACGTGAACTTTGCGGAGCAAGTGCAACACCTACTCGAATCCTTCCATTTACCAGCACATTTTCTCGAACTCGAGGTGACCGAGAGCGCTTTAATTGCCGATGAAATAGTAGCACGCACAACGCTAAACAAATTGCATGAACTAGGTGTGACATTGTCACTTGATGACTTTGGTACAGGGTACGCCTCTTTCAGCTATTTGAAGAAATACCCATTTGATGCCATAAAGATTGATAAGAGCTTTGTCCAGCAAATGGAAAAGTCGGACGATGATCGTGCGATCATTTGCTCTATCATACACATAGCTAAAAAACTGGACCTCCAAGTGGTTATTGAGGGCATTGAATCACCCCAACAAGAGCAGTTTCTTATTGGTGAGGGTTGTGATATTGGGCAAGGCTTTCTCTATGGTAAACCGATGCCTTGTAATGAATTTGAGCAAAGTTTGTTTAATCAGCGTCTTTCAGGCGGACAATACGCCTACTCTTCCTAAGCATTCTCTTTACTAAGGTGGCGGTGGTTTCTATAATCGCCGCCCGCTTCTATTAAAAGGCCAATATCTTCATGGATCAGTTGACTGCCACGCTTAAGAAAATTGAAAAGCAGAACTACCGCGCTTATCAGCAAATCAAAGGTCAATACGACTTCACTGATTTCACTTTGTTCATCGATCACGTACAAGGAGATCCGTATGCTTCCGCGTCACGTTTTCGTGCAACTCGCGCCTGGTCCTTGACTGGTCTGGAATGGTTAAAAGACGAGTCCCCTGCTTTTCAACGAGCAGCACGTGATTTTATTGCGCGCAGTTTTGAGCTGTTTGCTAAACAAGAAAACTCCGTATCCATTTCATTGAATGGCCAAACTGTGTTGGATAGCACCGCAGTATTGTTTACCGAGGAAGGTATTGAACTGCGTTTTCGAGTTAACTTGCCTGCTGAAGGTCGTTCAGTGTTGGGGAAAAAAGCCAACAACATACTGACTTTCCATTTGCCTAAGTTTATCCGTCGAGCGACCTTAGAACGTGAACTCGACAAAGCAGCATTGATTGAGCATTGCCAAGTTGTTGAAGACCAAGATGCCCTGCGTGCACAGTTGGAAGCCAATAACCTAGTTGCGTTTGTCGCAAATGGCAGCATTCTCCCTCGAATTGCCGGTAACTGTGATCTCCCAATGAAAGAGGCGGTTGAATTCAAAGCCCCTGAATCGTTGCAAGTGACTTTACATGCGCCAAACAAAGGCCATGTCACGGGATTAGGGATTCCAAAGGGCATTACACTTATCGTAGGTGGCGGTTTCCACGGTAAATCTACCTTACTGAATGCTATTGAGCGTTCGATTTACGATCATATTCCAGGAGATGGTCGTGAATACATCGTAGCTGATGACAAGGCAATGAAGATCCGCGCCGAAGATGGTCGATGCGTGCATCATTTGAACCTGTCGAATTACATCAACCATTTGCCAATGGGTAAAGATACAGGGGACTTTTCGACTCAAGATGCATCAGGCTCAACATCACAAGCCGCTTGGCTTCAAGAGTCTATTGAAGCGGGTGCGAGCACGTTATTGATTGATGAAGACACCTCTGCGACGAACTTCATGATTCGAGATGAACGTATGCAGGCATTGGTGGCAAAAGGTGATGAACCAATTACCCCTCTTGTCGATCGCATTGGTCAATTGCGAGATGATCTCGATATCTCTACCATTATCGTTATGGGTGGTTCAGGCGACTACTTAGACGTTGCCGACACAGTCATTCAGATGCACGACTACCAAGCGGTTGATGTGACAGAAAAAGCGAAAGAAGTGATCGCTCAGCACCCTACTCAACGTCATAACGAATCGGAAGAACGTTTACAAACCTTCCTGCCTCGCGCCCTGAATCGCGTTGCTTTGATGAATATTCTCACTGACGGTAAATTCCGTGTGAATGCGAAAGGCAAAGAGTCACTTCGATTTGGCAAAGAGTTTACTGACCTTAGCGCTTTGGAACAGATTGAGTCCGCTGATGAAGTCAACACGATTGGCTGGTTATGGTTCCAAATCGCTCAGCTTCCAGGCTGGTGTAATCATCCAGCGAAAGAAATTGAAGAAATGCTGTCTGGTGAGTGGCATGCATCGCTTCCTAAGCAAGGGGACTTAGCCAAACCACGTACACTAGACGTAATGGCTGCGCTTAATCGCATGAGAAAATCTCAGTTTAAGCCTTCATGCTAGTTTTGATACGCTGATTGAGACAATCCAATGAAAAAAGGCAGCTAATAGTTAGCTGCCTTCCTTTATCTTTATTCATACCGAATCATTCGTTTCTCAGTACATTCCACGCTTCACAAAGAATTCTAAACCTTTCTGCATCACCATTCTCTCTATCTGGGTGCCAACGAAGCGCGAGTTTTCGCCACTGCTTTCTAATTTCTGCGGGTGTTGCATCAGGGTTAAGCTCAAACAGTGAGAGTGCTTTTGTTTTATCCACACTGACTGTAGACGAACCACCAATGAATTTTTGATAAGTGGTCCAAAATTCATTCAACAATCGACGCACTTCATCTTCGTCCGCTTCGTAGTTGCGCCAATCCAGATAATATTCACGTAAAGGGTCGTTAATATCAACGATATGCCTCGAAGCTTCTAACGAAGACATCAGCTGGATATTCATCGCTTCAACTTGCAGCCAGGCATCTGGGTAAAGCGTTTCTTGCAGTTGGTATAGCGCGTTCATGATTAAGAAATTTCGTTTGAATAAATCCTTATCAGGAGAATCATCCAATTTCGAAATGTAGCCCTGTTCACTCAACTTGCTTGCTAAGGTGTGAACTTTCCAATCGGAAGGCTGCTTTCTAAGAATTTCTAGCATTGGCCAAAGCAACGGGTTTTCTATTGCGTGAGTCTCAATACTACTGACCGTGCGTTGTCCTTCCATTCATCCTCTCTGTTTAATATTGAAGCATCACACTAATCTCAGAGAAAGCTGCTCATCTGTACTGGTAAAAATGCTTGCTGACGCGTGTTTCAGGCCTAATTTCTGTGGCACCGAATGAAGCGTGGGTATCATTTTGTACCATAAACAACAAAAGGCCGATAGTCATCAACCATCGGCCTTTGTAAGGAGATCACGTAAAGGTTAAATAACCCCTAGTTCACGTAAACGTTCCATAAGGTAGCTATGTGCGGTGTAGCGCTCTGACAAAACCACTTCTGGCTTTGGATGCAAGAACAACGGCAATGAAATACGCGACTTTTCTTGACGGCCACCCGTTGGGTTGATTACACGGTGAGTCGTTGAAGGAAAGTAACCGCCCGACGCTTCTTGAAGCATATCACCAATGTTGATAATTAAGTTACCAAAGTCACAGGGTACATCAATCCAATCACCTTCTTTGCTCTTTACTTGCAGTCCAGGCTCATTAGCGGCTGGCAGAACCGTTAGCAGGTTAATGTCTTCATGCGCGGCAGCACGTATAGCGCCTGGCTCCTCTTCCCCTGTCATTGGCGGGTAGTGAAGAACGCGTAGTAATGTTTTGTCGCTGTTATTGATCATTTCTGACAACGCGATAGAAAACTTCTCTTGAACGTCTTTAGGTGCGTACGCTTCAACCCAGCCTAATAGCTCCTGAGCAAATGCATTCGCCCGCTCATAGTACTCTAAGATTTCAGCTTTAAGTTGCTCTGGGATCTGACCCCAAGGGTAAACATGAAAGTACTCTTTGATGTCTTTCACTTTGTGCCCTTTCGCTACTTCAGACACAGAAGGTGGAAAGTAGCCATCTTGGGTGTCTACGTTAAAGTGAAAATCATTCTTTTGATCTGAACAGAAAAACTCATGCCAGTTTTTGTAAATTGACTCTACAAGCTCTTGTGGAATCGGGTGGTTTTTCAACACACCGAACCCTGTTTCGCGCAGAGAGGTAACGAACTGTTGAGCAGCATCGTCAGCAAGATAATCGACAGTTTCCAGTTTCATGGCTTTACTTCTTTTTTATTAGACTGAATCACGGATTCTATGGATGGCCATGTTGTAAATCAAACTTTAATGAAAGGTGCACGCGCAAACGTTTTAATGTTGAGCAGTTTGGCAATAAATCAACATTTTCAGTGATCAAAAACACCATCAAAATAACAATTGCACACCGTTCAATTAAGTGTAATCATTACCCAAGTCTATGGAGTCCCACTGTAAGATAAATTGAAGGATCAAGTAACTCTATGAAAAGTACCTCGACACTCTTAGGATTGACGATTTTTTATGCCATCGTGTTTTTATTTTCTGCGTTAGAACCTAACTCACGTGCCGTTTGGTTTGCGGAGATTATCCCAGCAATTGGTATTCTTGTTGCTATTTGGGCAATCTCGATTCGCTATCAATTCAGTAATACGGCTTACTTTTTAATGTTCATCTGGCTCTGTTTGCACACTATCGGAGCGAAATATACGTTTTCCGAAGTACCATTTGACTGGTTTAACGACATGATTGGTTCAGATAGAAACAACTTTGATCGCGTTGCGCACTTTTCGATTGGCCTTTATGCGTATCCGATAGCTGAATACTTGATACACAAGAATAAGTTCAACAAAACGTTCTCTTGCTGGTTTGCTTTGTTTGCGATCATGTCGCTTGCAGCAGGCTATGAGATTATCGAGTGGTGGTATGCAGAATTGGCTGGCGGCGATGAAGGAATCGCCTTTCTGGGCTCGCAAGGTGACATATGGGACGCCCAGAAATATATGTTGTGCGACACCGTTGGGGCAGCGTTGTCGCTGTTTTTAATGTCGGCTCAGCGTCGATTCTCTCAGCCACTCTAAATAAGGGTTAAACCCATCAACAATTGGAACCTGTACGATCTGTGCTACTTCATATTCGTGCAGGTTTTCTATTTTCTCTTCCACCAATTCATAGAGCTCTCGGCGAGTTTTGATCACCAGCAACCATTCGTTGTCAGTACAAATCTCCCCTTTCCACACATAGTGACTTTCAATAGGCATCGTTTGAATACACGCGGCTAATTGGGCACCTAGCAAACCTTTAATGATCTGATCTCGATTTTTTTCGTTGCTGGTTGTGCTTAACACCATGCAGTAGTCATGTTTTATACTCATTTTCTAGCCCTTCATTATTTCATTGTCACTTTGCCGCCAATCATTTTGTAAGCGGGCGTTCCTCTCACTAGGGTATCTCTTGCAAACTCTTGCCCGCAACTGGGACAGATGCATGGGGTTTGTGTGAAATCGTCAACAATGCGCTCTTTGAAGCATTTGACCAGTGCGCCTTTTCCGCCTTTACGGTACTTGAATAGTTGAGTTTTACACTTTGAGCAATAGATATCGACGGTTTTCGTCGGCTGTTTCTTATTCGGTTTCGCCATGATTATTTTCTATATCAGGTTTTACCCATACGTTATTAAAGTCAAACCAACCTAAGGCATTACACTTTGCATTTTGTAAGGCACCGCTGTGGTCTTTATTGACACCCAACCAGCAGTGAAACATCGGAATCACCTGACAACTTTTTACCAACTGACGTCCTAGCTCACGTGCAGGGAAGTCTGGATAAACACCAGCACGCC
Organism: Vibrio sp. JZG120; assembly: GCF_053890955.1. Lineage (NCBI taxonomy): Bacteria > Pseudomonadati > Pseudomonadota > Gammaproteobacteria > Vibrionales > Vibrionaceae > Vibrio > Vibrio sp. JZG120. The sequence continues at coordinate 793,010 of NZ_JBSRRK010000001.1, read as the reverse complement.
ACTGATCAACGAGCTTCGCCCATTCGCTAAAATCGTAACCAGAACTGAATTTCTCAATATCACTGTAATCCAGAAGCCAGCCAGCCAACGCGTCATTTCGATTCGTTGCAATGCCCATGGCTTTCACCCAAATATCCACTTCCTCCGGTGCGGGCGGTTGAGAATCATAACGAATAAACTCGACCTCTATACCGTGCGGTTTTAAGAGTGTCTTGATGGCCTTGGCAACTACTGGAAACATCGGATGCTTTTTCTGATACGCTACGGAAATCACCTTATCAGCCTGCGGCACGCTGCCCGCCTCTGCTGGCCTAAGATCAATCCAACCTGGCTTAAGGCCAAAGGCTTGCAATACTCCCAGTTCCATCACTTTATCCTGAGGAACATGAGCATAAATCTGGTGACTGTTGAGAGTTTGTGATAGAAATTCTGCCCAGCGTGGGTCTTTTGCAATCCCGGTGTTTTTGTTTAGTAATAGAAATGTACAGCCAGGATCAAGCTCGACCTCATCAGATGAACCTTGTTTATCCATCTTTGGCTTAGACAAGCTTGGATAGACCATTGAAGAGTACGCTTCATCAATTACCCACACCTCAACTTGGTCCAGCAAGGGGCGAAAGCCAAAGTAGCCATCAAAAGCAGTCAAAATGAGACGCTTATCATCATTCATTTTAACTTGGAACGGCCCTGTCCCAATCGGTTGTCTATCGAAGTTTTCTGAACGCAAAGCGCTTGGTAGCAAAATTTTTGCTTGCGACTCACTCAGCGCCAAAGGCAGGTAGCGATCAGGACGGACGAGCTCAATATCAACGGTCCATTCCTGTGGTGAAGATACCTTTTTTATATGAGAAAACAGGTTCAGGCTACTTAGTGCAAGCACACTTTCAAGTACACAACTGGTTGATAAGGGTTCACCATTATGAAAACGCACCCCACGACGAAGATAAAAACGCCAGTGCGTATCAGAAATGGCTTCCCATGTGTGGGCTAAATCTGGCTGAAGTTGTTCATTTTCATCAAGGCGAGTTAGCCCGCTAAAAATTTGTCTGGCGATGTGTTGCTCAGAACGCCGCATCGGTTTCTGTGGGTTTAACATCGCCAATGGTCGGTAATATGGCAAACGTACCACCTGTTCGCCCTGCCGATGCTGAAGCCCTAAATAACCCTGAATAACCTGCGTTAATCGAGCCGCGTCGTTATCAAGCGCATCTAGAGCCTGGCCAATTTTCCCTTCGTCGAGATAACGTCTGGCGAGGTTTTCACTGACATCGCTACGGTTACGTTTGAAAACGAGTTTTGAGAGTTTTCCTCGACCCGCCGCTGGATGCCATTCAATCCAGTCCTCCTCTTCTAATTTATTGAGAACAATACGGGCATTGCGACGTGTACAAAACAGCGCTTCGGTAATGTCTTCTAGCTGAACGTCCGTATCGTGACCGGCGAATTTTTCAAACAGTGTTTCGAACTGAACACGTAAACGAGGGCTACTCATAAAGAGGAAATTCTTATCTTATTGTTGATAAGCTAAGTTTCCTCATTTTTATCAAAAAGTGCAAACGTCACGCAGTAAATTATTGAATATCGATGCCAATTTCTCGTGCAAGATCGGCCAGTTGTTCCTCATTATCCAGCTTGATAGACCATTTACACTCTGCACCATGAGATAAAACAACGTTCGCTCCTCTACCCAGTAACTGGATAGAATCGGTTTGCGCTTGTAAGGTCACCATTGCACTGCCGGAGAGCTTAATCACGATTTCACGCTGGGTAGCAATGATTTTTCCTAATGAAAACTCAATCACCATCTTGCTTTATACCGACTTCGTTTTATGTTGCTTCACTGCGATAGTTAAGCGACTGGTACACACTAATCGGCCTCGTTCATCAGTTATGTCGATTTGCCACACTTGTGTTGAAACGCCAAGGTGTACGGGTTTTGCCGTACCAATCACATGACCACTTCGCATTGCACGTACATGGTTCGCGTTGATATCCAAACCGACACAGTAACTCCCCTCATCGACAGAGAAATTTGCAGCTAAAGAGCCTAATGTTTCTGCGAGCACAACAGAAGCGCCACCATGAAGCATTCCTAAAGGTTGATGAGTAAAACTACATACAGGCATGGTTGCTGTAAGGGAGTCATCCGTGAAATCTGTGTATTCAATTTGTAGGTGCTCGATCAGGGTATTTTTTGACGTAGCATTCAGAATCTCTATGCTAACGGGCTTTTTCCATATACTCATTGTTTTACTCTTAATTTCACAAACTGGTTTGTCGGATTGTAACGATTTATTAGAGAGCTAGCATAGACTTTACTTAGGTCTAACTTCAAGGTGTAACATCTTGGCCTCCTTGCCAGTTGATGAATAATTTGATCCATGCATCGTGTTACTATTTGGGTATATACTATTGCTTCAAAACAAAAATAATTTAGATGGAGCCTATTATGAAGGTATGGATGAAAGCCTCTGCTCTTTTAACTATCGCGGGCTTAACGGCATGTAGCGCATCACCGACTGGCCGTAACCAGATCCTGATGTTTTCAGATCAAGAAATGTCATCGCTTGGCGCCAAATCTTTCGAACAAATGAAGAAAGATATCCCAATCAGCAAAGATCGCAAAACGAATGCCTACGTACAATGCGTTGCCAAACACATCACTGACACCATCCCTGCGCAAGCTGGGTTTAAAGATTGGGAGGTGGTTGTTTTTGATAGTGAACAAGTCAATGCGTTTGCTCTACCTGGTGGGAAGATCGGCGTTTACACCGGGCTTTTAGGTGTCGCGAAAAACCAAGATCAGTTGGCAACAGTCATTGGTCACGAAGTGGCTCACGTCCTTGCTGACCACAGTAATGAACGCCTTTCACAAAGCCAGTTAGCAAATGCGGGATTGTCTCTGGCAAACGTTGCTATAGGAGCTTCCGAGTACAAACAGTATCAGCAAATGACGATGGCGGCACTTGGTGTCGGTGTCCAATACGGTGTTATTTTGCCATACGGTCGTACACAGGAATCCGAGGCTGATATTGTCGGGCTTGAGTTTATGGCAAAAGCAGGCTTCGACCCACGTCAAAGTGTCGATTTATGGAAAAATATGAGTGCTGCATCCGGCGGTTCTCAACCGCCTGAATTCTTCTCAACTCACCCATCGCACAGTACGCGTATTAAAGATTTACAAGCAACCATAAATAAGTTGCCTGCGTATAACGCGAAAGCGCCAAAATGTGGCTAAACTTCTGCTACCAGTGTCTATTTTTCGCAAAAAAGCTCCCTAGGGAGCTTTTTTAATGGGTATAAGGAATAGTTTAAGTACCCAGTATCTGTAGTGGCAAGCTCAACAGGCTATCTCCAAGGGTAGCAAAATACCAAATGATAGCGACAAAACCACCGACAGAAACCAAGTACCAAGCAAGTGAGAAGAGTTGTCCGTAACGGGTTAACGGCAATAAATGACTATGATGTCGACCTCTCCATTCCATGACCACTTCTAGCATCCCCATTAACAATAAAAACCCTAGCAACGTCAGCCCGAAAGAATAGCTGATAAAAATACCCAACAAGGCAGCAGCTATACTGCCGACTAATCCAACCCAAGTGTTCATCGAGAAGGTAATGCTTTTGAGTACATGACCACCATCTAGTGGCAGAATAGGCAACAGATTAAACAGGTTTAGTAACGCGTTAAACACTGCTAGGCCAGCGAAGAGCACCTCTCCAGTCATCCAATAAAGCAAAGTAAACGCGATGCTAAGAACTAAACCAAAAAATGGTCCCACAATCGAGATAACCACATCTTGCCAGCGTGTGTTGATCTTTTCATCACTCAGCGCTAAACCGCCAAGAAATGGAATCAAATAGATGCCCTTGGTCTTCATTCCAAAGTACTTCATCGCTCTAATATGGCCATACTCATGGAAAACTAAACAGGCGATCAAAGCTAACGCGAACTCGATAGAAAATAGCCAAGAATATGCAGCAAGACTTGCAGATGCTAGCGCCACTTTGATTACTTTCGCACTCTTGAGTGCTTTCATTCCAAGCGATACTAGCCCTATCACACTTAAACGCTTTTCCGTTGACGGCTCAACTTCTGGTACTTGGCGTTCGATGTCTTTTTCATTTCGGCAACCTTCGCTAATAAGCTCATCGTTAATTGTGACCTTGTAACTCAATTCAAACGGTTGCCATGTTAATGAACACTCCAAATCGCATACCAGGACTTCCTCCCCTGCAGAGAGTCTAAACTGGTGAAGACAAGTGTCTGCAACATTATCACTGGCATCTATTTGGGACACCAAGGTGTTATCCCAATATAACTGCTGCCAACCAGCCATCGATCCTTCGAGCCTTAACGAACGACCTAAAAATTCAACATTCAGTAATTCCAACACGATTCCTATTGCGTCTATTGAATAACAACAAAGCGAGGCGCGAATTATGCCTGCTAAGTACAGAAACGGCAAAGCCCGCTATCTCTTGGTTTGAATGCCATTTAACCATAAAGCCCGTAAAACAATTCTGGTCGTACCATTCTCTTAAAAAATATAACGATAATACATGCCCTTACGAATCACCGTTTGACCTATGCATCATATTTAAAACGCAAAATACGCTCAAACTTTGACAAGTTATTAAACATACAATTAACATTACATTTACATCACGGTTGTATTTCACGTATTAACAACTGGTGTAAGTATCACACAACAATTACAAGGACTTCGGTCCAACACTATGACACCCTAGGAGGGTCAAGGATGAACAAGAAGCACTGCTCTCTGCTTACAATTTCAATATTGTTTGCGTGTAATGCCCATTCAGCGGGCTTCCAGGTAGCTGAGCATTCAGCATCTGGTCTTGGTCGAGCATTTTCAGGTGAAGGAGCGGTCGCAGACAATGCCAGCGTTCTTGCACGAAACCCAGCAGCGATGACGCTTTTCAAAGAAGCTCAATTCTCGGGCGCGTTATCTATCATCGATCCTGAAGTCGATGTGTATGACACGGTTAACAAAGAACATGCGAAAGATGTTGCCCCTTTACAAGTCGTGCCAGCGGGTTATTACATCAGCCCTATCAACGATAACTGGGCTTGGGGGATCGGTATGTTCACAACATACGGTGTTGCTACTGATTATCCAGATGATATTTCTGCGGGTGACATGGCGGGTGACACTTCCCTACTTTCAGTAAACATTAATCCTAATGTCGCTTACCGTATTAACGAGTCTTTCAGTGTCGGTGGCGGTATCAACCTAGTGTACGCGGAAGCGGAGCTGACTCGTCACAAAGGCGCACTCGCCCGTATTTTAGGTGGTAATAAGTCCGATAACCTTGTCGGCATGGAAGGCGAAACTTTTGCTTGGGGTTGGAATATTGGCGCTTTGTACGAGCTAAATGAAAACAACCGTTTTGGCTTTGGTTACCGTTCTAAAGTTGATCTAGATTTTGACGACGGTGAGTTTAGTAGTTACGACTCAGGCCGAGCTCCATCACCAAAAGTGGATGGCCGTTTAAAAATCTCTCTCCCTTCAATTATCGAATTATCGGCTTTCCATCAACTGAATGAACAATGGGCAGTACATTACGGCTGGCAACAGACCGATTGGAGCACATTTAAAGAACTGAAAGCGACGAGTCCTCAATGTAATGATGGAACTGCTGGTCAATGTTTCTACAAACCAGAGAAATACGAAGACAACAATCGTTATTCTATTGGTGCCACTTACACCCTCAATGCGGATTGGACATTCCGTGCGGGCTTTGCATACGACGAACAAGCAGGTGAAGCCACATTGAGCATCCCTGACAGTGACCGTTTTTGGTACAGCGCGGGCCTAACTTACGCAATGAATGAGAATTTAACTTTCGATGCAGGCTTTGCACTTGTTAAGAGTAAATCAGGCTCTTTCACCGAGACAAATGCTCAGGATGAAGAGATCAAGTTCGACTCTGAAGGTACTGCTTACATCAGCGCGGTACAGATGAACTACACCTTCAAATAATGGGATTACGGAGTAAACCAATGAAACACACGTTTAAATTATCAATGCTTTGTTCTGCAATCCTTCTTGCTGGTTGTGGTGATAATACATCAAGCTCTGGTACTTCCGACAAAGTTCAATTTGAAGATGAAGTCCAAGCACTGCTCGACCGTGAAACATCTATCAGCTTTACGCTTCAAGGGGCGAATGCGGATGTACCTGCGCCCTCTTACTTATTAATGGACACAACAGATGGCACGCTTGGTCTGCCAACTGACGGTGATGATGCCTTAACCAACCCTAGAGCCTCGATGAATACGATGGATGGATGGTCAACGTCTATGCCAATCGTTCTGAACTTTAAAGGCGATGGTTTTGCAACGGGTATGCTGCCGTCTGGTATTAAAGTCATCAAGATTAATCAACGTTTGACCGAGTGGGATGGTAAGTCTAACCCAATCGAAGAAGTTCTCGTTCAGAACCAAGACTACGTTGTTCAAGCAAAAGGCAACTCTCTATATATCCAGTTCATGGATGCGCTTGATGAGTCAAGCGAGTACATTTTTGCAGTAACACAAGATGTTACGGACGTGAATGGTGAGCCAATCGGTACATCAGCCAGTTACGCGACAGGTAAATCGAAAGAAATCGTTTATGAAACTGGTGCTCTTGCTTCTATTCAAGCGGTGACACAAGCGGTGGAAGGCATTTTTGGTCTAGCTCAAGTTAACCCTGACGACATCGTTTACTCCTCCTGGTTCAGCACTCAGTCTGTAGGTGACACTTTGGCGGCGGTTAAAGGTGTAACCGCAACCGGTTTCTCAACGGGTGCAAATACACTAAACGCCGTTTACAAAAACGATGCGAACGAAGGTTCAGTAGATTTATCAACAGCCTACACAATGACACTTGGTGCAACCCAAGACTTTAGCACTGCGCTAGACTCTGACGATGACTTTAGTAAGTACGTTAGTGACCTAGACGCGGCAAAAACGGCAATTAAAGGCCTTTATTCGAAGTCAGGTGCCGATGTAAATGTGACTCAAGGTGTGGTCAGACTGCCTCATTATCTAGAAAAAGGGGCAAACTGGAACATGCAGCCAATGGTATCTGCGATGCCAAGCCTAGCGAAGCTAAGTACAGCACTGGCGGATCCGAACGAGCAAGCGAACATGGTCCAGCAGCTATCAACCGGCGTTTTCGCAAATAACCCTGTTGACGTGACAAAGCTTGCAACCGATCCTACAGAGCAGCTAAAACTGGTGGGTGCTAAACTCACATTAAGCGATGGTACCCAACTCGACAGTGAACGTATTGTGACTCGCTACTCCCCAGTTCCAGTCGTTAAATCGGTAGAAGATGTCGAAGTACTTGTCTTCACACCTAAATCTGGTGTCGCGACCGACGTTGTGATTTATCAACACGGCATCACTTCTGCAAAAGAGGATTCATATGCCTTCGCGTTTAATATGGTGAAAGCAGGTGTGGCTGTTATTGCTATCGACTTACCTATTCACGGCACACGTAGCTTAGATGAGCAACGTTCAGCTAATTCTAATATCTTGGCGTATCTAAATCTTTCTAACTTGGCAATCGCTCGTGATAACCTACGCCAAAGTGTACTGGATGTATTGGGTTTACGCGCGAGCTTAGTGGTATCGGCGCAAGGTGGTCTGTTGGCAGAAGGGCCTCTGCAAGGCTTTAACCCAATGACGGGTTCTAAAGTCAAAATGTTAGGTCATTCACTTGGCGGTATTGTGGCTACATCTGCCGTGGCAGCAGCAAATAACACGCTAGGTAGCCCCAACGCAGATGCACTTTACACATTTAGCTCTGCTTCTGTACAGAACTCTGGTGGCCAAATCGGCAATTTGTTACTAGGTTCAGAAGCCTATGGCGCTCAGATCAGGCATAACTTAGCATATGCTGCGTCTGCAGACTACGCGAGTTATGCAGATGCGTCATGTACACAATTGGAAGATAAAACGTGTTACGAAGCTTTTGAGGCCGCAGCAACAGAAACTCAGTTAGCAACACTAGAAGCTGGCTTCTCCCAGTTTATCTACGCGGCACAAACCACGCTAGATACCGTAGACCCGTTCACAAACGCGTCAGATTTAGTTGCTTCTGGTTCACTAACAACACCATTCCTGATGACCGAGGTTGATGGCGATGGCAATGTACCAAACAGCGTTCCAAATGCACCGTTTGCCGGGACTGAGCCTCTAGCAGCTAAACTAGGTTTAACGACCGTAAACAGTGCTAATACAGCCGTGTCTCCAATGGCAAGCTTTGTGCAATATAACGCTACTGCATCGCACATTACGTTTGTTTCTCCAAATGGCACACTTTCTGATATTGACCATCACGTTGAGATGCAAATGGAAAACACAGACTTCTTAATGGATGACACTTTAACGGGTGTGACTAATACTTCCGTTCTGAAGTAATCGTATCACCTCTCTTACCAAAGCCCAGTTTCGACTGGGCTTTTTCGTTCTCTATCATAAAAAACCGTCCCGTATATCCTTTGCTATAGTTAAATCGGTGTCGTACCTAACTTACTTGTTTGAAAGGAAAACTCTATGCGCATATTCACTATAATGGCCACTGCTTTACTTCTTGCTGCATGCGGAAGTAGCCAATATCTTATGTCGACAAATGAAGGGAAAATTATTACTTCTTACGGAAAACCAGACCTTAACGAAGAAACGGGTATGTACGAGTATGAAGACGTGGATGGGAAAGAAATGAGCATTTCAAAAGATCAAATTGTGCAGATTATTGAACGCTAGCAACATGCCCTCTATGTATTTAGAGGGCTCTCCCCATACTTCTGAGCGCAGTTAATACTCCCAACGAACCTCTAACTTCCTCAAGAAATGAAGCAACCAATTCATCATTCAAAACAATCAATGCATTTTCTTATATACAGGTATTATTTGTTTATCGAATATTTTACATCTTTACCCTAATCAGGTTGGAATATTGTAAAATCTCGGCTTTAATTCGCTAACACCCTTTTATTTCTCAGGATAAAGTGGATAATACCGCCACAAAATAACATTACTAAGGTGAGTCCTTATGTCTATTGAAGCTACTCTGCTTGCGCGCTGCGAGTCAAAATGTGAACTGTGTTCTTCTGAATCTCAACTAACAGCATACGCTGTCCCACCTCACGGTAACGTGACCGTTGATACTGCTATCATGGTTTGTGATAAGTGTCTGGGTGAGATCGATGAGCCAAAAGACATTAACCATTGGCGTTGTCTAAACGAAAGCATGTGGAGCCAGGTTCCTGCAGTACAAGTGACAGCATGGCGCCAACTCACTCGCCTAAACTCTGAAAGCTGGGCTCAAGATGCTCTTGACATGATGTACATGGAAGAAGAGCAAATGAACTGGGCGATGAAGGGTATGTCTGATGATGACAAAACGCTGGATTGCAACGGCACTGAACTTAAGAAAGGTGACGATGTAACGGTAATCAAAGACCTACCAGTTAAAGGCACTAACCAAGTAATCAAACAAGGCACAGTGATCCGTGGTATCAGCCTTGGTGATGATCCGAAACTAGTTTCGGGCAAGGCAAATGGCGGTCAGTCAATGTACGTGATCGCAGAATACTGCCGTAAGAAGTAATATCGCATTACTCTACAAGTCAAAACGGGGCACTATTAGTGCCCCGTTTTCATTTCTAATGAACACCAATTTGGAATAAGCTCCTCTACTCCGGTATTGACTCCGTATAGAGTTCTAGCTCCGTTATTCGCGTTTGAGCAGCTAAAAAAATACCGGCTTATAGGCCGGTATTTTCATTCATTATTTCAAGATTAACGGTACATACCGATATCTTTTTGAATGTGAGCTGACAAATCTTCCGCATAGTAACTGCGTGGTGCAGTATTATCTACGAATAGAATGTCTAGTAAGTGAGCAATCAGTCCTTTGAAGTTAACCGCGTAGGTTTTCTTATCCATAGAGGTTGGTAAAGCTACATTTGTCATTTGCATTGCTTGTGCCATGATTGCCTCTCTTTAAAGCAGTAGTCTGTTTTGTTGGTTGTATATTAGTCAGTTTCTTATTGTTTAAGAAATGACAAATTTTACCCATTCGAATTAGATTATCTAATAAAACAATCCCATTACAAATATCAAAAATACAAATGAATAATAACAGCATAAATAGTCAGAAACTGTTTAATTATGTTGAATAACTTAACGTTACCTGCATAAGCTTACCTCAAATTACAACATATTTTTAACATTAAGTTTCGTTGTTTATTTTATTTTTAGCGCTTTACTTATATTTTTTGATTAGTAATTTTAACGCTAGAGCGACGGTTCGACTTATTTTTGAGGAGCGATGCCACAACCGCTGATGTCATCACAACGATTAAGAATGTGAGTGACCACGTTGTCGGAATCTCATACTCTGTTCCCACCAATAACATCTTTACACCGATAAACATCATGATCACCGATAATGCTGGTTTTAAGTACACAAACTTGTCTAACATCGCTTGCAGAACAAAGTACAAAGATCGCAAACCCAACAGTGCAAACACGTTCGCGGCTAAGACTAAAAATGGGTCTCGTGTTACCGCGAATATGGCAGGTATAGAATCCAGTGCAAACATTACATCCATCACTGCAATTACACCGACTACGATCAGCATTGGTGTTGCCACCCACTTACCAGCTTGCTTTAAGATTAAGTGATTTCCTTGGTAATCATCCGTAACTGGCAATATTTTGCGAATAAACTGCTCAGGATATGGGTTAACCTCTTCTGCTTCACCTTTGTCGCGAGCAAGCTTAATACCTGTCCAAATAAGGAATGCGGCAAAGAGGTACAATACCCAGTGGTACTGCGCAAGTAACTGAGCACCAACCGCAATCATGATAGCCCGTAGAACTAACGCACCAATCACGCCCCAAAGCAGCGCTCGCGGACGCAAATGCTCCGGCACACTGTATTGTGCAAAGATGATGGCAAACACAAACAAGTTATCCACGCTTAGCGACTTCTCTAGTAAGTAGCCTGTTAAGAATGAAACCGTTGCTTTATCGTTCGTATAAGTGCTGTGCGGTGCGTAAAAGTCCCAGAATAAATAGATAGAACCTGCAAAAACAAAGGCAAGTAAGAACCAAAAAACACTCCAAAGGATGGCTTTTTTCATCGTTATTACGCCACCACGCGTTTGATAGATATCAAGCGCAACAAGAACAAGCGTAAAAAGACCAAAAGCGCCATACATCGCTAATGACTCTTGAAGTGGTGCCGATTGGCTCAATTGGGTGGTACTTTCGATAAGAGACATGCTTCCTCCCATGGCGGAAGGGCATGAGTTTGGTGACCTTCCGCAGACAATAACAACAAGCAGTCACATAGTAATCATGTGCTGCCAGTCAATGAATGCGTTGGTCTCGTTGAAGTGTCGGCGTGGATGAATCACGCAACACCTTTACTTACCGGATAAGCTGATGCTTAACGAGATGACGATAAGTAAACTTGCGCTAACTACTCCCCAAACGCCGCAATAATAACGCCGAATGTAACGCTTTCCAACAAAAAAACTTTGTCCAATCGAAATAAAATTCTTATTAAAAATCAGAAAGAAATATAAAAACAAAGGAATTGGTTCAACCGCGTGAACTTTTGTTATTAGATGTAAAGATCAGCAAGTGACTCAAGGTGATACATTTAAGAGTCAGAGCGATGTCTCTGAGAACATAGACACAAAAAAGGAGCATAACTGCTCCTTTCCTAACTTCCGTGTTATTAGCAATTCAAAAACCGCTCAAAGGTACAAAGTAAACTAACGTTGACCAAATTGCGACCCAAGCAACCACCACTGCCGTATCTGTCCAATCTTTATTCCACATACTGCCACCCTCATCATCGCATGTAGCAATTGAAAGACAGCAAAATCGATACCAATATCTACTACCTGTGTTGCTGTGTATAAAGTTTGTGACTTTGATTCAAGCAGTTTGGCTCATCGGTCAGAAGTTCAATAAAACAGTCTGCCATGGATAAGTTGGTTACACGCCCCTCGCCTTTCATCTCCAGTAGCGCATCGTAACCTTCTTTCCCTTTCATGGTATAAGCGGAGGAAGTGCCTCGATACCAGGTGTCGTCTTGAACGTCGACCCATTGTTGACCATCAAAAATTGCTAATGACTGAATTCTTTCACCTTTAGGGGCATCAGCTCGGTACTCAAAGTTTAAATTGTAAGTGTATGGATAACTGCCAGAGCCAGTACCTTCCACATCATTGTTGAGTGCATTGTTTATGGCGCCTTCAAGTGCTCGGCGAATAGCACTGCCTTTTACGTCGTAAAAGCCGATCGGAACGGCAAAAGGCAACAATCGTCCGGCAATATCTGCCACTGTGATGTTGCCAGGATTCAATGATGTTCGCACGCCACCCGCATTATGAATCGCAAATTGAACCTCATGCCCGCGTTTATTTAGGCTGTACAAAAATGAACGAGCAACAGAAGAAGCCAGCTCGCTCTCACCAAACTCATCTGGGATTCGCACATGACGCTTTTTGGTGTCAATACTGGCAATGACTTGTGACTGTAACTGCCTTACCCGAGGGATGTATTTATCACTTAGGATTGCTTGAGTCTCCGGGTGTTTCTTACAGACCACCACATTAGGTTGACCATGGATAAAGTCACACGCGGTTTCGAATACGCCTTGGTCAAGCTGTTGATTTAGTGTCGAGTCCCAAAAAATACGTCGGCCAAGTAACAGTTCATTTTGACCACTCAGCATGGTTGCTTTGCCGTTTTCATCAAATTCAATGACGCAGTGCCCCATGGTCAAAGCATGAAAGCCCGCTTGCACAACGTAGGTATCTTTTACTTTGACACCATAAGGGTCATCTTGCCCTAAACCTATTGATGAGAAATCGCCTTGCAGTCGGTGGCTATGTCCACCAACAATAATACCAATCCCCTCAACTTGTTCAGCCAACTCTAAATCGCCTTCATAACCTAAGTGGCTCAGAAGAATGATATTTTTAATACCAGAGTAGTGAATTTGTTTTACGGTCGCCTTAGCGGTTTCAATTGCAGACTTAAATGGCGTATCTGCATCTGGGTTCGCGATATCGCTCATTTTATCAATGGATAATCCGAAAATCGCAACCTGCTCACCATGAAACTCTTTGACGATGTATTGTGCGCTTTGGGTCTCCGTTTGATAGCTATACACATTGTTGCTATCACTGACTCGGTGAGGCTTTTGAAGCGATTCATTTGATAGATCCCAGTTACCAGCAAGCAATGGAAACTGAGTGCGTTGACAGAATAAGGCAACAGGTTCATTACCCATATCCAATTCATGGTTGCCTAACGCCATCGCATCAATCTTTAACGCATTCAACAAATCGGCGTTGGCTTTACCTTTAAATAATGAGAAATAAAGTGTGCCTTGGAAACAGTCTCCAGCATGGAGAAATAACATCCCATGCCCTTGACGTTGCGCGTCGTCTCGTAGCTGCTCTACTCGGGTTGCGATGCGAGAAAACCCGCCAGCACTCACGTATGGCTCTAGCGTGAGTTCTTTGTTGATCTTAAGCTTTAACTGTAATGACGTTGGCTCAAAGTAGGAATGTGTGTCATTGATGTGTGCCAGTTTGATTCTCACTGGCTTATGATTGTTATTCATCTTCATCTTCTCTCTTTTCATTCCTTATAATAATAAGAAGTGAATCATGACAGAATCATGAATTTTATGAAACTGTGATTTTTTGATTTCATGTTTAAGTGATCACGATGCTATCTACACTACTTTTGAAAGCAAGCGTCGCTTGTTGCGGTCTCTATTCAGTAAGGGGCTCTCGTAATTTTGTGAACTGAGCTTAACTCCAATATTTCGAATTAATATATGCTTAGGAGTAGCAAAATAACTCTCTATAATTCAAATAATTGCAAGGAGGATTGAGATGAGACTAGAACGCATCGAAATCTCCGGGTTTAGAGGCATCAAACGCCTTTCACTCTCTTTTGACGAACTCACTACGCTCATCGGTGAGAACACGTGGGGCAAATCATCATTGCTCGATGCCCTTTCTATCGCGCTACCTGCTAATGGCTCATTATATCAATTCGAACTAAAAGATTTTCACGTTGATTACTCAATTTCTCATCCACAAACCCAACACTTGCAGATCATTGTTTGCTTTAAAGCACAAGACAAGAACGAAGTAAAAGCTGGGCGTTATCGACGGATAAAACCTGCATGGTGCACAAACGAGGATGGTGAGCAGGTCATTTACTATCGAATTAGTGCGTCTCGCGACGAGTATGATATTAAAACTGAATACGCGTTTTTGGATCATAACGGCAAGCCGAAGAAACTGCACCACTCTGAGAAACTCGCTGTAGAGTTGATGACTCTTCACCCTGTTATCCGCCTACGAGACTCCCGACGCTTCCCAGATTTAAACCACGTCAACGGCGACAGCAAAAATGCTCGGATTGAAAAACGAATCAACAACACCTGCCGACGGCTATTGGCGATGCCTGGGCACGTAAACAAGGGTGAGATTCGCAGTAGTCTCGATTCAATGCAAACACTTGTCGAACACTATTTTGCGTTCCGCAGCGTCAGCAAAGGTAACCCACGAAAACCTCGTGATGGTCTTTTTTATACGAGCCCTTCCTCTGATAAAGGATTAAGTCAATTCCTTAAGGAAACAAATGACAAACAAAGCCGCTTGCTTTTAATGGGGCTTCTCAATGCTTACCTTCAAGCAAAAGGCCCTACCGATTTAAGACGCTGCGCAAGACCGATACTGATCATCGAAGACCCGGAAGGCCGACTACATCCGACTCATCTCGCTAGAGCGTGGTCATTATTGCAGTTGTTGCCAATGCAAAAGATTTTAACTACCAACAGCGGTACGTTACTTGGCTCGGTTCCACTTTATTCAATCCGACGTTTGATTCGCTTGTCAGACCGAACCATTGCCAAGAGCTTAAACTCTGCCAAGTTTGGTAGAGATGAGTTACGCCGAATTGGTTTCCACATTCGTTTTCATCGCTCAGGGGCGTTGTTTGCGCGGTGTTGGTTGCTCGTAGAAGGCGAAACTGAAGTTTGGTTATTTCATGAATTGGCTCGTCAATGCGGATATGATTTAGCTGCGGAAGGAGTTCAAATCGTTGAATTTGCACAGTCAGGACTAAAGTCACTGATCAAAGTGGCAAAAGAGTTCGGTATCGACTGGCATGTTGTTACCGATGGTGACCCGGCAGGTAAAAAGTACGCGCATGCCGTGAGAGCGCAACTCGATCATGATCAGGAAAGGCATAGACTTACAGAGTTACCTGATCGAGATATCGAACATTTTCTATATAATCATGGGTTTGAACTTTTCTTTAAGGACATCATCAAAGTTCCTCATGATCACCCTATCCCAGCTAAAAAAGTCGTCAACCGTGTTTTGAAAAAGCATGCAAAACCGGACTTAGCTTTGGCCATTGTATCTCACTGTGAAGAGAGAGGTATGGAATGCATTCCTGTACTTCTGCGTTGGACACTTAAGCGCGTTGTCACCATGGCAAACGGCAATACATGAGTTAGAGTATTTCACACTCACACCTTGCCTTGTAATACAAAAAAAGCACACCAAATTGGTGTGCTTGTATCAAACATCATTAATTTTGATTAACGGTATTGAGAGGGATAAAACTCAATACACAGTGGATACAAATAAGATCGGGGGTTCACTACTGTGCTTGCTCAGCAAGCGTAGAAGAAGTAGTGCTTGATTTCGTATGCAACCAAAGTCCAGTCGCTTTCATTAGATAACCAAACACACCACCTAGCAGCAAAGATGGAATGACAAGTTGCCAGTTTCCATCAGCGGCAAATGTTGCGCAGGAACCAATAAAAGTGCCTGGAATGTACGCGAGCCAAGCCTGTTTCGCTTGAATACACATGAAAAATGCCACAATAGCGGTAATCACATAACCGATAATTTCCAAACCAACGTAAGTTGAACCGTGGATAATTACCATTGCCCAGAATACACCCGTCATATTAGTGATTAAGCTGATACCAAGTCCTTTCAATCCACTAGTTGGCGCAGCAAAGTAGCTCGTGCAACCTAAAAAACCAGCCCAAGAAAGCAAACCTAAAGAAATGGCGATCCAACCCCATACGCCAGATAAAATTCCAGTAGTGATAGAGATAGCTAAAAGTGTCGTCATGGTAGTCGTACCTGCTTGGCTATTATCGTACCCATATGGCTCAATAACTGCCTTCATACATTGAAATCAAGGACACATGTTAGATACATCAGTCTTGTTTATCGGTGATAATGATCACAATAAGGTTATAACAATTTCATGACTTGCACTAAAAGTTTGACGCAACCGATAAATCAACAGATTTAGGGAGTGAGTATTTCTAGTGCTAGGTAAAAAGGATGTGTGTTGGATAGCTCCAATAGGTCACTCCAGCAAGCTTTAACGAGACTGGGAAGCTAATATCGGCGTGCAGAATCATGGGTCACCAAGTGAGTGCATAAAAGCTCCTGAATCACACTTGTTCTTCGAAGTTCAGTATACTGTACATAGAAATATGCCACTCCCAATTAAGCGAGTGGCATTGCTGTGCTTCTAGAGTTTATTGCGTGTATTGAGTAGTAACTTACAATACCGAAGGCTTACCTTTCATCATGCGCATACCTTCTCGTTTAATGCAGTCGACTAGTGGGTTTTCTGCCATATCAGCTCGCCATATAAATGAAAGTGTCCTTTCCATTTTTAGCTCGGGCACATTTAACGCAACAAGATGACCCGCTTCTATATATCGCTCTACATCTAAATACGGTAAACAAGTAAGGTACTGGCCGTTAGCAACTAAGCTGCGTAACACCGGAACGTGCTCGTACTCTCGCCACACATCCAAATCTTCAATTAGATGATGAATAGAGCTATCAAATGTTTTTCGTGTGCCAGAGCCATGCTCTCTCAACACCCACTTCGCTTGTTCTAACTGCGCGAGGCTTACAGATTGATTGCGAGCAAAAGGATGATGAGATGCAGCGACAACAGTAAGATGGTCTCGGCACCAGACTTCTTGGTGCAAACGGTTATCGTCACAACGCCCCTCGATGATCCCTAAATCATATTTATAATCTAATACGCCATCAATAACCCCTTTTGTACTCTGCACACCAAGGGAAATACGCATTTCTGGAAAGTCATTATCAATGATACTGATAAGGTCTGGAACCAGATGCTCTGCCGGAGTTTGACTCGCGCCCATGCGAATCTCACCGCTTAACAAATGTTGCTCATAAAAGCCCATTTCAATCTGCAGTGCGTCTTGTAATAAGCGTTTTGCTTTTGGTCGTAACCACATACCCCAATGGGTTAACGCCATTTGCTTGCCCTGCCTCTCAAATAAAGGCCTGCCAAGCATTTTTTCTAATTGCGCAAGCGACATACTTGTCGCTGATTGTGTCAAAGCCAGTTTCTCTGCGGCCTGGCTTACACTGCCGGTATCTGCAACTGCGTCAAAAACCGCTAATTGCTTAAGTGAGTAGCGCAAAGTGTCCTCCATTATTGGTGAGTATTTTTCATACCCTCACAATCGTTAAAAACATGCCCCAATAAGCAATAGAGTTCATTTTACCTAGCCGCATAAAGTTATCAATTAATTTGATGAGGTTTCTAAATATTATCAATTTTACCTACCAAACCCTTCTCCTTATTCTGACTGTGCGGTTCGGGAACACCGCAAGCCTCAATGACTTTGAGACTGAAGTCATTGAGGCTTCTAAATAAAAACAACAATTTCATTTTTGAGTTAATAACCAAGGAATTTTTATGCGATTACAAATTAAGGAGTCAATATGGCGGTGACCAGCTCTCAAAATCACC
The DNA here is from genome assembly GCF_053890955.1 of Vibrio sp. JZG120. Lineage (NCBI taxonomy): Bacteria > Pseudomonadati > Pseudomonadota > Gammaproteobacteria > Vibrionales > Vibrionaceae > Vibrio > Vibrio sp. JZG120. The sequence continues at coordinate 775,111 of NZ_JBSRRK010000001.1, read as the reverse complement.
AGTACTTTTCTCCAAAAGAAATGATGGCTGAAGCGGAAAAATTTGCGTTAAGTAAAGCAAACAAAACCAGCAGTATGACACTGAGTCTTGCCATCATGGCGGGCGCGTTCATTGGATTGGCGTTCTTGTTTTACATCACGGTGACTACTGGCAGCGCTGGCGCTGGTTGGGGCTTAAGCCGTCTTGCTGGCGGATTAGCATTTAGTATGGGCTTGATCCTCATCGTGATCTGCGGCGGTGAACTATTTACCAGCTCAGTTCTTTCCAGTATCTCATGGGCCAATAAGCAAATCTCGTTCGGAAAAATGCTTTCTATTTGGGGCAAGGTTTACGTTGGCAACTTCATTGGTGCGATGTTCCTACTTGCGCTAGTTACTGCAGCTGGTCTTTATCAAATGGATAGCGGTCAATGGGGGTTAAATGCGCTTAACATCGCGCAGCACAAGCTTCATCACACTCTCATTCAGGCGTTTGCGCTCGGCATCCTTTGTAACCTATTGGTCTGCCTCGCGATTTGGTTAACGTTTAGCTCTGCAAATGCAATGACAAAAGCAGCAATGACAATCATGCCTGTGGCCATGTTTGTCAGCAGTGGCTTTGAACACTGTGTCGCGAACATGTTTATGGTTCCACTTGGCATTGTTATCGCGAATTTTGCACCTGAGTCTTTTTGGGCCTCCGTCGGTGTGCCCGCTTCACAGTACGCAGACTTAAATATTGGCCACTTTATTACCGCTAACTTAATTCCTGTCACGCTTGGCAACATCGTCGGCGGAGCGGTTTTGGTTGGTCTTGCAAACTGGTGTATTTTTCGCCGACCAGAACTAAAAGCAGCGAATATATCTTCTATCACAACGACTACAACACTCTCGTCAGTTAAGGATTTCACCATGAAAAACGCATCTTTTGTTAAAGACATTATGAACCCAAAACCAGTTACCATCAGTGCAGAAACACCGATAGCAATCGCACTGGATGTGCTACTTGATAACAACGTAACTAGCGCACCTGTTGTAGACGTACAAAATCGATTGGTTGGCTTCTTCTCTGCTCACGATGTGATGGTAGAACTATGGTGTGAGGACTACATTCCGGTGAAAGACCAAAAAGTCGTCGACATCATGAGCCGCGATGTGGTCGCAATTGATGCTGGTGATCGTCTCGTTGATGTTGTCGAATTCCTATGTATCGATAAAGAGCAGTTGTACCCAACGAGCAGCATGGGCATCGCCACTCGCATGACGTCTTTATCTTTAGAAGAACGCGCAAAAAGCATCAAAGTGAGCAAGCCACAAGTACTTCCTGTACTTGAAAATGGCCAGATGGTCGGTGTTGTTACTCGTACTGAAGTATTAAAAGCACTACGCCCGATTTTTGGTGAGCGTTTAAACCTAGTAGAAAAAAACGAGTTAGAAACAGCGTAATTCATTAAACGCTTGCAACGTCTGTTGGCTTTCAATCGCTGTCACTGACTGGCTTGCCAATGTTGTCGATTGTGATTGAGGTAATAAAAAAGCGCTCTTTCGTTGAAGAGCGCTTTTACTGTATCTAAAAGAAGTTCGTTACTTCTTAACGCCTTCGATATGAAGTTCCATATCAACATAGCTTGAAGCACCCATTACTGGGATATCAAAGTCAGCAAGCTCAAGGCGAGTGTTACCAACGAAGCCAGCGCGCTCACCACCCCATGGGTCACTACCTGCGCCAACAAATTCAGCTTCGATAGTAATAGGCTTAGTAACACCGTGTAGCGTTAGATCACCAGTTACATCTAGCTTGCCATTGCCTTTATCAACCACTTTTGTGCTTTTAAAGGTCGCTTCGCTGTATTTACCAGCATCAATGAAGTCACCACTACGAATGTGCTTGTCACGTTCAGCGTGGTTGGAGTCTAAGCTAGTTGTATCAACAACAACATTCACTTTTGAATCAGCAATGTTGTTCTCATCAAAAGAAAAGTCACCAGAAAATGTATTGAAACGACCTTTGATGAAGCTGTAACCCAAGTGGCTAACTTTAAAGTTAATTGAAGCGTGAGCACCTTTGGTATCGATGACATAATCTGCAGCTTGCGCACCAAATGGTAGTGCCATAGCGATAGCTAATCCTGTAGCGAAGAGTGACTTTTTCATTTTGAAGCTCCTAACATTTTTCTTAATGTGTTGTCTTTATCGATAAAGTGGTGTTTTAGCGCAGCAATAGCGTGCAAACCTGCTATCAGGATGACGGCCCAAGCTGCGTAGAAGTGAATTTCACCCGCTATGTCTGATTGTCCTGGGAATAACTCTCCCGCTCCTGGCACGGTAAACCAATTAAACACTTCGATACCGCGTCCATCAGACGTTGAAATGAGGTAACCTGAAACAAAGATGGTGACCAATAGTAGGTACATAACACCATGCGCTGCTTTAGCAGCAAGCACTTCGTAAGGTTTGCCTTCTACCTTTGGTGACGCCGTAACATGTTTCCATACAATGCGTGCCAAAGTTAAAATAGCGAGTAAAATACCGACAGAGCGATGGTAATGTGGCGCAGTTCGATACCATTCGCTGTAATAGCTAAGGTCGACCATCCACAAACCCACTGCAAATAGACCAATAATGCACAGCGCAGATAACCAGTGCATCACGCGTGCAGTAAGGTTGTAATTCTTTACCAGTGTATCCATCTCAAGTTCCTAGATATATTCCTAAGTTAATGTTGAGCAAGAAACACTACATTAACCTATTTACGTCATATGAAACAGATTATTTACCATCATTTACATCCAGCCAATGGCACCGTATCTATCAAGTTGTTCGAATTTTTTGAAGGAACTTTAAATCGTTTATAAAACTAAAACTTACAGCTTAACTTCTTGTTCTATCTCATACAGCTCTTCGGACACTTCTAACATTCTACGTTCAACCAGTGATTTTGCATCTTCCACCCCCTTGTTGTAATAAATTGGCCCTAGTTTTTCTGTAATGAAGTCAATAAGAAATTCACTATCGAACTGGCCAATCTCAACATCTAGTTCGTCCTGCATATAATCTTGAATGGCGGTTGCCAGCGTTTCTTTTTGTGCACGTTCTAACTTTATCATTTTTGCCCTTTTTCAGAATTTTGTTCTATGTGTGCTTCTATCGTCTTGCTCTCTTAAAGAGTAGGCGCGATCATTTGTGAGAAATTTGGTGTTTAGATCAAGAAGTTGCCGAAGTAAATTAGTCTATTCTCAAAAGACTATGCTAACCTTTTGCAGTTCGTTTTGTTAATTATTAAGGGATATTCTTTGCTACTCGACCTAGTGATTCAAAGTGTTAATGATTTTCAAGACGACTGTCTTAAGCTGTGTGAAAAGCATTACCCTGCGGTACATAACCAAGGCATGAGTGAGCATCATCTTGGTCTCGCGTTTTCAAGACGAATGGAACACACTTTCCGTCACTTCGGATACAACAGCGTGGTAAAACCAATTGAAGTTTTAAATACGCCGGATCTGCCTCATCACTATCGTATTTCATCCGAAATAGGTACGGTTTGGGTCCTGAGCCACCATATGGTCAGTGCGGGAAACTCTTGTCGAGAGAACTTACTCTCATCAATTACGGAATGGCAAAGCGAATATGGTTATGCGCTGCAACCGAATGATCTACTCTTTTTAGTTTGTGATCATTGGATCAGTCGCAGCAAAACGAGCCGAGAGTTGCTTCATTGGTGGATGGGTGAACTGCCCGATCAGATCAACGAATACACGGAGCAAGGCATCACGCTGTACACCAGCGAATCGCAGCTCACGCAATCGTTAGACACTCGATTTGGCATCAGTCCTTGTTACATTAAGTTTGGTCATCCTTTACGTCGCTCGAACAAACAACAGTTGGTCAGAAAATACTTACAACTGTATGCAGTACTACAATGGTAACATCAAATTGCAATAGGAAGATTGTCAGTCATTTCATCAATTTGTTTGATATCACTCGACAAATCTAATCATCTCTTACCATCATTCTTGCTTGAGTTCATGAGCCCACTTAGATTCAGTGCCAATGAAATAAAAAGTTAGCGCGATAGCGCTGATGTAGAAGCATTGATTTAGGTTGTTGTAACAATGATGAGCACCTCGCAACTCCTTAGTTGCATCCGCAAACAAGCCGACGGGCAATATATTGCGAAATACGCAAAGCTCACTCCTCGAAGTGTCTTTCAACCTATATATAAAAAAGATATTTCTATCGTTGGCTTTGAGGCACTAGTAAGAATTACCAATGCTAATGGCACCATGATCAGGCCAGATCAGTTTTTCCAATCAAAAACCATTGCCGCTCAAGACCTACTCAATGTCGAACGCTTAAGTCGCCTAATTCATATCAAAAACTTTGCCCAATCTCACTTTCACAATAAACAACTGTTTCTTAATGTATTACCAGAAGCAGCAAAAATACTAGCCAGAGACATCACGTACAATAGGCTGCTAAAACAAACCATTTATCAATCTCATTTAGTAAATGAACAAATCGTCATGGAGTTGCTTGAGTTGAACGTAGAAGACGAGTCCTCGTTGTCGCAAGCAGCTCGTGAATTAAGCCAAGGCGGGTTTAAATTGGCGATCGACGATTATGGCGTCAATGCCTCAACAATTGAACGAGTGAAAGGCGTTCGTCCAGACATAATAAAGATGGATCGCTCGTTAATGCTGAGATACGAAAATGGTGACTGGAAAGCTCTAGTCGATGCATTATCACTAGCAAGAACGTTGCGCTCTAAAACCGTTATCGAAGGAATTGAAACCGAGCATCAACTTAACTTAATGAAAAAACTCGGTTTCGATATGTATCAAGGATACCTACTCGCTATCCCGCAAACGTTAGACGTTTATGAAGAGGCAAAAACAGCCTGACTATGTAAGAACAAAAGTTTGTGCGGTTTAGCGAGAGTTACGTGATTTACCACGGCTCTTATGAATCGCTAATTTTGCTTTTAGCTTACGCTTCTCTGATGAGCGGCTTCGACGGCGTCCACTACCATTTTTCTCAGGCTCGACTTCTTCTATAAGGCTTGGCTCGAAGCCTGCCAACCATTCTTGCGGTAGGCGTTGATCAAGCAAATTCTCGATAGCATGCAATAAATATTCTTCATCCCGACTCATTAGAGACACAGCTAACCCCGACTTTCCTGCACGGCCAGTACGGCCTATACGGTGGACATAATCTTCGGCTTTAAATGGCATATCAAAGTTCACCACTTGCTCTAACTCTTGAATATCCAGTCCTCGTGCTGCTACATCTGTCGCAATCAACGCACGCACCTTACCTTGTTTGAACTCATCCAACGCTCTTTGACGCGCACCCTGTGACTTATCCCCGTTAATTGAAACCGCTTTTATGCCATCTAACTTAAGCTCTTTTGCTAGCTCATCGCTACCTTGCTTAGTTTTTGTAAATACAAGCACTTGCTGCCAATTGCGCGAGCCAATCAAGTACGCCAATAATTCACGTTTACGCTTTTTGTCTACCGGATAAACCATCTGTTTTACCGTTTCAGCCGTCGTGTTTGCTGGTGACACTTCAACTTCAACCGGCGATTCCATGAGTTTGTACGCAATAGTCTTGATTCGCTTTTCAAATGTCGCAGAGAACAACAGGATCTGTTTTTCTGCGGGTAAACGTCGGAAGATGCGTTGCAAGTCAGGCCAGAATCCCATATCTAACATACGGTCGGCTTCGTCTAGAACGAGCATACTGGTTTTGGAGATGTTTACGTTGCCATTAAACAGATGATCCAAAAGGCGGCCTGGTGTTGCAATCAAAATATCAGCGCCCTCTTCTAACTTCCTCTTTTGTACGCCAATGCTTGTACCACCATAAACACACACAATGCGAAGTTCGGTTTGTGCAGAGTACTGATTCAAATTATCAAATACCTGCTGCGCAAGCTCGCGTGTTGGAACCAAAACCAATGCTTGAGGCGTACCGTTGAGTTTCTTTTGCTGAACGGTTTGTATAATAGGTAAACCAAACGCAGCTGTTTTCCCCGTACCAGTTTGTGCAGCAGCAAGTAAGTTCTTTCCTTCAAGGACATGTGGAATAGACTTTTCTTGCACTGGTGTTGGCGTCACGATATTTAGATTGCTTAGCGTCTCGATTAGCTTTTGTTCAATGCCTAAGTCAGCAAAATTAACAGACATGTGTAACCTCATTATTTTTGGAGCGCAGAGTTTACCAGAGCCCCAATAGCCATACTACTTTTCTATCTCATTGGGCTGAATCAATAAGATGTTGCTGAAAATCATACGACTGGCGTAAAACGTCTCGATAGAGTGTCGAGAACTTCTCTTCCAATTCTGTGTAATCACTCTCAATCACTTTAAATGTTGTAGTAAGGTCAGCCATTCTCGGGCTTCTTTGCGACATTCGATGTAATGCAAATTCGATATTATCCAGGTCTTGGTATGACTGAAGCCATCGACCGTGCCACATCCGGCTGTGGAGCACCAAAAAACGCGATGGCAAATGTTCATCAACGTCACGGTTTACTCGCTCGTATGCCGAGTCGACAAAGTGTTCGAGAGATACGGCATAAAAGTCGTTCCAGTGTTTTGCGAGACAATGGTCCCAGAACATATCGAGAGCGATAGGGGCAAAGCGCCGCGCAGTACCTTTGAAGTGAGGTTTGCATTCGTTAACAATAGGATGGTGATCGGTAATGCGGTCAACAAATCTATGTAATTTAATGCCGTTCGAGATATCACGTTCATACAGCTTGCTTGGATCTCCTTTTACGAAGTCTCCAAGCAAGTTTCCCAATAAATGGCTGTTACAGTGGTCTGCGATATGCAGGTGGGCTAGAAAGTTCATCCGACGCCAGTTTTGGCCTTTAAGGCTTGGTGTGACATGAACCTAGTATAACGTCAATTACGACGAGATGAGAGTGTTCCGCTATTCGGCTTCGTTGTCTGAGCCAACGTATTCCGACAAGATAATGCCAATTTCAAGCGCATCTAGCAGCTCTAGGCTCTCATCGTTTTGGTATTGGTCGCTCATTGTGACCTCCTTTATTTTAAGCTCTCTTGCTTGTACTTGCTGACGGCTTGGCCTTGCCATATCCACGTCAACAACTCCTTTTTATAGTCTTTATATGACACATTCATGACAGCGAGAAGTAAAGATTTAAAAACCTATGAGCAGAATCAAAAGTAAACGTTTGCAACCAGATTTCATATCTACTTAGCACTACAGAGAAATTGCTCTTTTATCAATATTTATGTCAATTTAAAGATATAACATACCGTTATAGGCGTCCTTAGATCTCATTTCTTAAACTAAATTTAGTTTTCGTTACATATTTTGCTGATTAACTTCGCATATTTTGTTTCGATATAGCAATAGATTTGGTCAATATCTTTTATCTCTAATGGAGCTTTAAATGAGAGAAGTTGAGTTTAGAACGATAGACAGGCTGTTTATCAAGATGTCTATCAACGACAAAATGTGGGTTATATTCCTGCTGTTTTTAGTAGCCCTCACTTCTGTGGCTGGAAGCCGCTACTTCAATGAAATACAACAATTTAAACAACAAGCGATTTCTGCTAGCGAAGCGAAACTTTCTGGTATTGTTGACGCTCAACCAGGTCTTGTTCCACAAATTGACGGCGTATCGAAATCAAGTCGCGTAAGCGAGAGCTCTTTTGTTGATGGCTCTGTCACCGCTTATGCAAAGTTGCATTCTGGCGAAGTGATTAAGTTGACTCAAAACGTATCCGCGCAATACGAATCTGCAAAGTCGTCAGCCTTAACCTCTCTGTTACTCAGCTTTTTATGGGTTGTTCCTTTTGCCCTTTTCTCTTACTGGGTTGCGACCTTTATAGGAGGCGCCCTGTGGGTTTTATATACGACAACCGAAAAAATTGGTGAAGGTGATTTAACCTCTCGCCTTGGTTTTCATCCTGGCCGAGACGAGTTTGGCACCATTGGTTGCGCGTTAGATAAATCGATGGACACCTTAAGTGAAATAGTTAACAGTGTGAAAAATAATGCGGCTACATTGAGTGAGACATCTTCTGCATTCGAAAAAGATATGCAGTTGAGCGAAACGCAGATATCTCATCAATATCAAACACTCGATTCCGTCGCGACAGCAATGGAAGAAATGACAGCCTCTGCAAAAGAAGTATCCAGCATTTCCCAACAAGCGACGATGCAATCCGATCAGGATGCTCAAAAGATCGAGCTAAGCAGAAATCGCGTGCAAAATGTGATTGGAGAAATTGAGACGTTATCCAGCTATATTGAACAGGCTTCCACGTCAGTAAACAACTTAAATGAGAACACGACACAGATCAATGACGTTATTACAACGATCAATGCCATTTCAGAACAAACCAACCTATTGGCTCTGAATGCGGCAATTGAAGCAGCACGCGCTGGTGAACAAGGTCGTGGATTTGCTGTGGTTGCTGATGAAGTGCGTACATTGGCAAGCCGAACTCAACAGGCAACAGTAGAAATTCAAGCCATGATTGAGAAACTACAAACCGAGAGCCAAAACATTGCTTCAATCACTGATCGAACCGTTCAACAAGCGCAAACCAGTAGCCAGCTTATTGATGAAATTGGTCATGATGTGACGTCTATTGCTGAATCCGCACGCTCATTGATGGACATGAGTATCCAAATTTCCACCTCAGCAGAAGAACAAAGCGCAGTCGCCAACGATATTGCATCTGAGCTTTCAGAAATTCGCAGCCAGTCGAGCACAATCAGAGAAGTTGCAGAGCAATCTACCGTAGGGGTAGCTAATCTCACTCAGGCGTCAGTGTCTCTTGGTGAGGTATTACAACGCTACCGCACCGCATAACTTTGCAGCATTTATGATCAACAAGGGCTCCTCAGGAGCCCTTTTCTTTAAACCGTTTTCAGCCGTTATCGTCGATATTTTCTACTACACACAAGTGGATATTTGAAGTGAATCTCAAGTTCTCGCTGTACCTGATGAAATAATGTTCATAAACAAAGCGTTCCGCTATGCTTAATCCTGCCAATTCCAATTTGCTGCTGGAAAACAATATGAATAATTACAAAGATACAAAAGACATCGAAAACCTAAGTTGCCCTCTCTGCCAGGGGGATGAATATCTCATTTCATCGGATGGAGAGAAATTCACATGCGCTGCTTGCGGATTTCATACAAAAAGCTTCTCATCCATCCAATGCCTACATCAAACCCCTTACCTACAGTCCAAACTTAAACATATCCATAGCTTAAGTACGGTGTGCCATTAAGAGATTAAACAGAGCAGCTAAATAGCTGCTCTTTTAATTCATCTAAATGTTGAATGCGAATTACGCGTTCATCATCAACACGATTGATTGCCTCACCATTAAATAGCTGTACGGTTTTAATGCCAGCGTTTAGTCCCGCTTCTACGCCTTTAGGTGTGTCATCAATATAAAGACAGTCGCTTGGTAAAAAGCCCATGCTCATTGCACTGTACATAATTAAGTCAGGTTCAGGCTTCCAACTATTCGCATCGAATGCAGAGAACACTTTCCCCTGGAAAGCATCGAGCAATCCTGTTAACTCCAATGCGTATTCTATTTTATCTTTCGGCCCATTGGACGCGACACAATATTCGATATTATGCGAATCTAAAAACTGAATTAATCGCTTTGCGCCATCCATCGCCTGTAAGTGGCGAACAAAAAGAGACTGGACTTCTTCACGGTATTGCGGCTCTAAGACATCAATAGGGACTTTGATATCTTTCAGCTCTTTAGTATCTAAAAGGATGTCAGCGAGCTTTCCTCCTTTAAAATGAGAAACGCACTCTTCCATCGTTAATTCTGCGCCATGCAGGTTAAATACATTGACGAGAGCTTGGCAACACAATCGTTCACTATCGACCAACGTACCATCACAATCAAATATCACGCACTTAATATTGGTAATTGCCATAGCCATCTCCAGACATCTTAAAGGCTAATGCCCTAGCTGATTTTAAAAATGTTGGCTTAATCTTATTTAAGTTTGGGATTGTTGAAACGACGAGCTTGGCATTTCATGGAAATAGAGGGGAGCAATTACATTTTTTCTAAGCAAGATCACCTATCGTCATCTTGCTTTGCTTTTTATGCATTTGAGTGCGCAAATTAGCTTTCAATAATCACCGAATCTAAAAGCTTGTGTTCGATACTTAGTCTTTTAGCAAGATCCGCCACAAACGAACTCTTGTATTTTGATTCAGAAACCGCGACATCAGAGATAAGCGTGTTTCCTTCAAGGTGGCTAATAATAGCGGCACCAATTGGAGCTCCAGATTTAAAACCAACATATAATTCAAAATCTGGCGTTAGAATTATCTGAGTGAGATATTCCACAATCATATCTTTATCGTACTGTTGATCCCAACGCTGAGACTGCAGGACAGAAAACATGATAGTAAGTCGGTGAAAATCGACCAGAAAAATATCGTCAGAGCTAAATTCAGAATTACTTTCAAGTAGCGTGTCTTTGTCGACCACTTGATAGGTTGCTTGTTCTAGTGCTTTGAAATAGACATCACGCCCTTTCAGACTCTCTGGTGTTGGAAATTCAACTTCAACCAGATCATACAGCCATGTATTTTTACGCTCGATACTGGCTAACTGTTGTTCATTCATTTTGATACCTTAGTTGCAAAACGAAATGTGCAAAGTGTTTCATTCTCACATAGAGTGAAGCTTAGACAGAGCGACAAGCGATATAAAGTCATATTGGGAGAAAGTATGGTCACTCTAACTCATCATTTCGTTTAGAGCAGTACATTAGCATGAAGCCCACAACAAACCTAGCGTACGTAGACCTTTCCTTGGCTAAATTTTGTTTTAGTTGCAAACCTCTGATAGATTTCATCAATATCTTTCCTAGTTAAGGACAAAAATAATGAAAAAGATGCTGTTAAGTGCATTGCTTGCTACTACGCTGGTTGGTTGTTCAGATAACGATGTTGCTGATGTAGGACTCGGTTGGTTTACTTTGAAAGACATCAAAGTCGGTGAATTAAAAGACGAGGTAGTCACGGGGGTTACGTGTCACATCGCTTCTATCGAAGCCGATTTTAGCTTGGCGGATCCAAGTGATAGCTCAATATCATGTCGTCAGACTGGCGAAATCACACCGGAAATGATTGCAAAAATAGATAAAAGCAAGTCTGGCGAAATTGTATTTAAGAAGTCAAAAAGTATTTTCTTCAAAACAATGAAGGTTCGCCGAATTTATGATGCAGACAACCAAACCTTACTCTACCTGTCTTACACAACAAAAGAGACAGACGGTAGCTTTAAGCACAGCCTATCGACAGTTCCACTTTGGGGTACCAAGGCTTACGTTGAGCCAACTGAAGTGAAAAAGTAACGCGGCTAAATTTGGATAGCTCCAAGCTCGTTGTTAAAGAGAATAACCGCTCAACAATCTGAAAAGAGACCAATTGTAGTAATATAAGCATCAGCAATTTAGGCTATCTTGGTCGCAATTTCTCCAGCTCGCTGATTTTTTCAGCGGGCAAACTTCTTTGTAATAAAACGCCACGATTTTCATTTTTTTGTGATACAATCCCGCCTCTTTTTTTTCTCACTCAAGAACAAGCATGAAGTTTCCTGGTCAGCGTAAATCTAAACACTACTTCCCAACTCACGCTCGAGATCCATTAGTAAACCAAATCCGACAAGCGCCTAAGCTATATCGCCCAACTATTGTTGGTGTCGGTCAAACCATCGTAGATATCGAAGCGCGTGTAGATGATGCGTTTTTAGAAAAATACAACCTAAGTAAAGGACATTCACTCGTTCTTGAAGAAAGCAAAGCAGATGCACTTTACGAAGAACTGGTTGAGCAAGGCCTGATCACACACCAATACCCAGGTGACACGATTGGCAACACGCTCCACAATTACTCAGTATTGGCGGATAGCAAATCCGTTTTGCTCGGCGTGATGTCCAAGAACATTCAAGTTGGTTCTTTTGCTTACCGTTACCTTTGCCGCACGTCTTCACGCATGAACCTCAACCACCTACAAACGGTAGATGGTCCTATTGGTCGTTGTTATACCCTGATTTCTCAAGATGGCGAACGCACATTTGCTATCAATGAAGGTCACATGAACCAACTACTTCCGGAAAGCATTCCTGAAGAGATCTTTGAGAAAGCATCAGCTCTGGTTGTTTCTTCTTACCTAATGCGCGGTAAAGAAGAGGATCCAATGCCGAAAGCGGTACAAAAAGCGATCGACTTTGCCAAGAAGCACGATGTCCCTGTTGTACTGACTTTAGGCACAAAGTACGTTATCGAAGGTAACGCGCAATGGTGGCAAGAGTACATTCGCGAGAACATATCTGTTGTTGCAATGAATGAAGAAGAAGGCGCCGCATTAACAGGCGAGACAGAACCGCTAGCGGCTGCTGATAAAGCACTTGAGTGGGTTGATCTTGTTCTATGTACTGCTGGCCCAAATGGCCTATACATGGCAGGTTACACCGACGAAAAAGTAAAACGAGAAACCACACACGACATTCTTGAAGGTTCAATTGAAGCCTTTAACCAATACGAATTTAGTCGTGCGATGCGTCAAGGAGATTGTGAGAAGCCAATGAAGGTATACTCTTACATTGGTCCTTACCTGGGTGGTCCACTAGAGATTAAGAACACCAACGGCGCAGGTGATGCGGCGCTTTCTGCTTTACTGCATGATATGGCTGCAAACTCTTTCCATCAAAAAGAAGTGCCTAACTCAGAAAAGCACGAAGTACGCTGTTTGACTTACTCATCACTTTCTCAGATCTGTAAATATGCAAACCGAGTAAGCTATGAAGTGTTGACACAACACTCTCCTCGCCTATCGCGAGCACTTCCTGAACGAGAAGATAGCTTAGAAGAAACTTACTGGGATCGTTAAGATCACAGCTTTAAAGCTAAAAATACATCAAGGTCACCATTTGGTGGCCTTTTTGTTTTGATCTGGCGCAGTAATTAGTAGATTTTGTTAGTATGTAGCACAGTATAGAGCAGTAAACTCTTTACATACCGAATCGAAACAGTACCATCACCGAGCAAACGTTTGCCCAGCAATAATACTTGCTCCAACTCAGATTGTTTTTCAACACTACCTGCGAGTCACTTTAGGGATTATCCATGCAGTCAGATATTGAAATTTGCCGAAACACACCACTTTATTCTATTGATGTTATTGCGGAAAAAGTAGGGTTACTACCCGAAGAATATGACACTCACGGGAAGCACAAAGCCAAAGTCCATCCAAAATGTTTGGAGCGGCTAAAAGAGAATGATAACGGTAAGCTTGTGCTTGTTACTGCGATCACTCCTACCCCACTTGGCGAAGGAAAAACCGTTACAACTGTCGGACTGGCGCAAGGTTTAGCTAAGCTTAGACAATCCGTTATCGCATGTATTAGACAACCTTCTATGGGGCCTGTATTCGGTATTAAAGGCGGTGCTGCTGGCGGTGGTTATTCCCAAGTTGCTCCAATGGAAGAACTGAACTTACACCTTACTGGTGACATCCATGCGGTGACGGCGGCGCATAATCTAGCTTCAGCCGCGCTTGATGCTCGCTTGTATCATGAACAACGCGAAGGCTATGATGCCTTTGAAGCACGTACTGGATTAAAGGCACTTAAAATCGATACGGCAAGCATTACTTGGAAACGAGTAATGGACCATAATGATCGTGCACTACGTAAAGTCAAAATTGGGCTAAATGAGCCAGGAAAAGTCATCAATGGATACGAACGCGACGAAGGGTTCGATATTTCTGCCGCGTCTGAGTTAATGGCTATCATTGCACTGGCTAAAGATTTGAAAGATTTACGTCAGCGTATTGGGAAAATTGTCGTAGCGTACGATTTGAACGGAAACCCGGTAACCACTGAGGATCTGCAAGTTGCAGGAGCAATGGCAGTGACATTAAAAGAGGCCATAGCACCGACACTGATGCAAACTCTGGAAGGTGTTCCTACGTTGATTCACGCAGGCCCGTTTGCAAACATCGCCCATGGAAATTCATCCATTATTGCCGACGATATCGCGCTAAAGCTATCAAGTTACACCGTAACAGAGGCGGGGTTTGGTTCGGACATGGGATTTGAGAAAGCGTGTAACATTAAAGCTGCCGCCGCCAGCAAGGCGCCAGATTGTGTAGTGATAGTAGCGACATTACGCGGCCTCAAAGCAAATTCTGGACACTACGATTTACGACCAGGTATGGCCATTCCAGATTCCATTTTTAATCCAGACCAAGCAGCATTGGAAGCGGGATTTGAAAACTTAAAATGGCACATTAATAACGTCCATAAATATGGCATTCCAGCTGTTGTCGCTATTAACCAGTTTCCCCAAGATTGTGAGAAAGAGCTTAAAATACTTAAAGAGCTGGTTCAGAAATTTAATCCGGAAGTTAAAGTCGCTATCAGCACCGCTTTTGCGCAAGGCGGGCAAGGCGCAACTCAGTTAGCTCAACATGTTATTGACGCTTGTGCCCAGCCTACAGAGTTTCGTCCTTTATACAGTAAAGAACAATCGTTACACGAAAAACTTATGGCTGTGTGTGAAGCTGGCTATGGTGCCGCCAATATAGAAATGAGTTCCCTTGCTACTGAACAGCTCAACCATTTTGAAAATCTAGGTTTTAACAACTTAGCGGTTTGCATAGCGAAAACTCCACTATCGATAACAACAGATTCCGCTGTCAAAGGCGCGCCGACAGGTTTTACCGTCCCTATCCGCGAGTTACGTCTGTGTGCTGGCGCTGGGTTTGTGTATGCGTTATCAGGCACGGTGATGACGATGCCAGGTTTGCCTGATAAACCTGCATTTATGAATTTAGACCTTGATGATGAAGGAAATATCGTCGGTCTCTCTTAGTGTAGCAACAACGTATAGTTGACTATAAAGGAAGCACGTTTAAAGAGTGAGTGGTTTACTTCTATATCCACTCACTTTGAACAGACGAAGAGACATGCTTGATTATCTTTATCTCACTGTTTTATCCTCACTTTACATTGTAAATCCATACTTATTTTCTCCCCCTTCCCTATAATCTTGCGCCAATTTGATGCGCGGCCTACTTAGCACTTCACTAATATGGTGCAATTACCTTGCGATGAACTTTTAACCCCTTTGATTTTTAAAGAGATATTCTATGGCTCGAATCTTGTACTAAAGTTTGCAGTAGTAAACACATCAGCACATGCACTTTCAAAACCTCTGCGCTGTACACCACTTCCTCCTGGTTAGCACCGTTTTGATGCATGCAAAAAAGGGAAAGGGAATAATATGGAAGACGCACTCGCCGTAATTTTAGCTGGAGGGATGGGGTCTAGACTCAGCCCACTCACCGATGACAGAACCAAGCCAGCAGTACCTTTTGGCGGAAAGTATAGAATTATAGATTTCACACTAACCAACTGTTTACACTCAGGTTTACGTAAAATCCTTGTTTTGACCCAATACAAATCTCATTCACTTCAAAAACACTTGCGAGATGGTTGGTCAATATTCAACCCAGAGCTTGGCGAGTACATTACTGCGGTTCCACCCCAAATGCGCAAAGGTGGTGCATGGTATGAAGGAACTGCTGATGCGATTTATCACAACATGTGGTTACTATCGCGCAATGATGCGAAGTATGTGGTTGTGTTATCCGGCGATCATATCTATCGAATGGACTACGCCGCAATGCTTGAAGAGCATAAAGAGAAAGGTGCTAAGCTCACCGTTGCCTGTATGGATGTTCCCGTAGAGGATGCTTCAGCATTCGGGGTAATGGGCACCGCAGAAAACGGGCTAGTTACTTCATTTATAGAAAAACCAGAATGCCCACCCACCCTTCCTGGAAGCAAAACTAGAAGCCTCGTTTCTATGGGGATCTATATCTTTGATATGGATGTTTTAAAAGAAGCACTCGAAGACGACTCAAAACTCGATTCATCAAGTCATGACTTTGGAAAAGACATCATACCTAAGCTGATTGATACGGAATCCGTTTACGCTTATCAATTCTGTGGCAGTAAAGGGCGCGTCGATAAAGATTGCTATTGGCGCGACGTGGGTACCATTGATTCCTTCTATGAAGCGAATATGGATCTACTAGAACCTATGCCGCCAATGAACCTTTATCAGTCCAATTGGGCGATTCGTACTTACGAGCCGCAGTTTCCACCAGCTCGTACTGTATCGTCAGCTACGGGCAATGAAGGTATTTTTATTAACTCCATCATTGCTACCGGTGTCATCAATTCTGGAGGCTCAGTACAGCATTCCATCATTTCCTCTAACGTACGCATTCAAGACAGTGCCACGGTAGTCGATTCCATCATTTTTGATGACGTAGAGGTCGGTGAAGGAAGTCAGTTGGTCAACTGCATAGTTGATAAACATGTTCGTATTCCGCCACATACTCAAATTGGCATCAACAAACTAGAAGATGCGAAGCGATTTAAAATCTCAGACAAAGGTATTGTCGTCATACCCGAAAGTTACCAATTCGACTAAACGACAAACCATCGCAACAAAAAAGCGCACGATCATCATCGTGCGCTTTTGTTTAAGTGCCTATTAACGTTAGGCTATAACAAATAATAATTAGATGTTACATACCGTTGACCAGCTACCATCTGTGCCCGGCTCAGCCGCTGTCCACCAGTTCGCTTGGTAAACCACACCGTTGTGGATGATCTTATCACCTTGGTTAGCGTGGCTTGGGTTACCAGCCCAATCCGTTTGTGGTAGAGCTGGGTATGTCACTAAACCTGTCGTATCACACGTACCTGGTTCAGTAGTACCACCATCACCCGAGCCTGCATTTAGGTCGCCAATTGGTAGTTCTGGCTGTTCAAACTTGAACGCAAACTCTTTACCACCAGAAATCACTGAGTAGTTAGCCGGACCAGAGATTGGTAGGTAGTAAACCATATCAAGCTCGTAAGTACCGCCCGCTGGTAAATCTTTCCAAGCAGGTAGAGAGAACGATACGCGGTGCATTACGCCATCTAAGCCACCGATGTTGTTTGCACGAGTATGTCCAGAAGCAATGACTTTCAAACCGCCACCAGATTGATCTTTCGCATTATCAGGAGCTGATACTGGGATATCAAACTGGAATTCAGTACCACCAGGGATCGCTTGACCAGTGTTGTTCGTAAACGTGATCTTCGGATTAATTGGGTAGTTTTGGTCGCCAACCTTAAAGCCGCCAACGCTGACTGTAATGTCTACCGCTTCTGTTGGTGTCGGGCCCGTCGCGACTTTATTACCGTAAGGTGTTGCAGACTTAAACTTGTCGTAGATAGCTTTGGTCATAGTGTTACCCATGTGGTACTCACCATTACCAGCTGCACAAGCTTGTTCAGTTGCATCTACTGCCGTACGATTACCATTTGCATCCAGTACGTAACAGTTGTAGTCGCCTGCCAGTTCCCAGAACATAATACCGCCGATTTCTTTATCGATAACGTAATCAGCTTTCACTTCGATAGAAGCTTTATCTTCCGTAGATAGGAACACGCTCTTCTCTGCGTTCCACAACCAAGGCGCTACAGCAACGCTATCGTAATGACGTGTATATGTACCAACAAACTTATCCGAAGGATCGTTAACTGGATCAAGACCGTAAGCGGCTGCGTAAGAGCCCCAGATACCATTTTCTAGGTTCTTCGCATGCCACATTGGGTTAGAGCCAGCGCCCATTTCGTTGCCTTTAGGGTCTGTATCGTGCCACATGTTGTCGATACCAATAGCACCGTGACCACAGTTGTTCTTCTCACCTTCACCGGTACCAGGTTGACACTCAGCTTGGTTTGGCAGTGCTGCTCGGCCCCACAGACCATTTTCACCACCAGTAACACCTTGCCAACCACGGGTGTAGTAAGGAACACCAATGTTGATACGACCTGCAGGCATAGAACCACGGAAGTAATGGTAAGCCCAGTCTGTGTTCAAGTAACCGATACCACCGTATGCAGCAGTGCCGTATACGTTCCACTGCGCTAGCTCCGAGTCTTTACCTGTATCGAATAATGCTGCGTTGTGACCAACGTGATCATTCCAAGCCCCATGCAAGTCGTAAGACATGATGTTTACGTAGTCTAGGTACTTAGTTACATCGAAGGTTTCCATACCACGCAGTAGGTAACCTGAAGATGGTGCTGCGATAGTCAGCATATAATGAATGCCATCTTGCGCGGATGCCGCGTCAAGTTTCTCACGCAATACTTTCATCAGCTCTTGGTAAGACGCCCATAGATACTGACGACGTGGTTCCATGAAGTCTTTGTCGTAAGGGTTACCAGCACCAGCCATTGATGTTGGGTATTCATAGTCAATATCCAGACCGTCGAACTTGTACTGACGCATCATTTCAACGGCTGAAGTTGCGAACTTCTCGATGCCAGCATGGTTAATAGAACCGTCTGCATTCGTCGTCATGGTGTAGAAACCACCGTCAGCCACACGATCGCCATTCGTATCGAAGTGACCGCCCGTTTCAGCCCAACCACCGATAGAGATTAGCGTTTTAACATCATGTTTTTGCTTGTAAGTCGCTAGCGCACCAAAGTGACCTTTAAAGCCAAGAGCAGGATCTACCTCAACGCCAGGCCAAGTTTTACCCGTAGCAGGGTTGTTAGGGTCATTAACGTCACCAACGTTTACTTTACCATCAGAACCAATGCTCACAAACGCGTAGTTAATGTGAGTAAGTTGCTCCCAAGGAATATCTTTAACAAGGTAAGTAGATTGAGGGTCCTCACCTGCGCGCCAGCTAGTAAAGTAACCAATCACACGACGTGGGTGATCGGTGCCCATTTTCTCGCGACCTTCTTCGTCATAAATAGAACAGTAAGGAACGTCTACACCCGTTGTTTGATACAAGCCATCAGGGCGACAGTTCGATGTCACCGCGCCACCGTTTACCGTTAACGTCGCGAGTGCAGAATCTGCAGTTGCTCCGGCATCATCGGTTGCTCTCGCATAAACACTTAGCGAACCAGCTTGTGAAGGCATTACATCAAGCGTGTATGGTGCAGTTATTGCGGTGCCAGCAAGGACGCCCGCCACATAGAAATCAACTTTAGCAACGGTGCCATCCGCATCTGCGGCATTCGCAGTCAGTGTGACGGAGCCACCCAAGTCAATAGAAGTCGCAGAAAGCGCAACATCCACTGTCGGCGCTTCGTTACCAGGTTGTGCTGGTGCCACAGTTAACGTCACAGCACTTGCTGTGCTCACTGCACCTGCATCATCATACGCCTTAGTAGAGAATTCGTGCTGGCCTTCAGTCGCTGTCCATGACGCAGCATAAGGCGCAGACGTTGCCTGACCAACTAATACGCCATCAACAAAGAATTCTACTTTACTAACAGTACCATCGGTATCAGCTGCATCTGCAGCTAGGTTAACAACTTCCCCCGCAGTCACAGAAGCCGACGCAGAAGGCGATGTCAGAGTAACAGTCGGGACTTCATTCTGAGGTGGATCAACCGGCCCAGTGCCATCACATGCGCCAAGTGTTTCCCACTCGCCCCACTCACCAGATTGCGCTGGGTTACTGTTTTGCGTCCAGTAACGTGCTTTGTAAGCATTACCTTCATGTTGAACTTGGTCACCACCGTTATAAACTTTTGATGATTGCCAAGTTTCTAGAGGGGCACAGTCAACCGCTGCGTAGCTATTGAAGGCCATAAGACAAGAAGCGGTGAGAGTGCTTAGTGTGAACACGCTTTTCACTGCGTTGCCGTTTTTAAGGTGCATAATCGCTCTTCCTTAAGTTATTGTTAAAACAATACTAAATGCGCTAAACAAAGCGCACTTATACTTTTATT
The DNA here is from genome assembly GCF_053890955.1 of Vibrio sp. JZG120. Classification (NCBI taxonomy): domain Bacteria; kingdom Pseudomonadati; phylum Pseudomonadota; class Gammaproteobacteria; order Vibrionales; family Vibrionaceae; genus Vibrio; species Vibrio sp. JZG120. Next base: position 755,264 of record NZ_JBSRRK010000001.1, on the reverse strand, counting down.
TCGACGTAAAATAACTTAAGTACAAGTTGGTGATTTCACACTATCTATTTACGAGTTTTCCACACCGCCTCGCAACAATCCACTAAATGCTTGCAACAACGTACCTATTATTTGGCACCAGTAACTAATTTTATAAATCAAATAAATATGTCACTCGCAAATTAATAAAAAAGGCAAAAAAAGTCGTTATTTTGAAATAAAGATCACTAAGCCTTTGTTGACCTTGGCGTTTCATTAAAATGTCGCTTGTACTCGCGACTAAACTGTGATGGGCTCGTGTACCCGACCAGTCTCGCGGCATCATTAACACGTCGCCCCTCCAACTGGATTAACTCGCGCGCTTTATTAAGTCGAACTTTCTTAATGTATTGCAACGGAGATTCAAGCGTGACATTGCGAAAAGCTTGATGGAAAGCAGACACACTCATATTGGCTTCTTCTGCCAATGTTTGTACGCTCAACTGTTCATGGTACGCTTGATGAACACGATTCAGTGCTTTAGCGACCCTCGCGTAAGAGCCTTCTTGGTGTGCTAAGTCAAATAAAACATACCCTTCTTTGCTTACCAAAGTGCGATAAACAATTTCCTCAAGAAGTAGATCACCGAGCATGACAACATCCAGCTCATTACACAACGCGCTCATTAGTCGCTTGCATGCATCCAGCATACCTTCGCTCATGTGTACCGATTTAAGGCCGCAACGGGTAGTGTCCAGGCACTTATTACTGAATTTCTCAGCCTCAAGTTTTTTAACGAGCTTATGAAGAAGCGTTGGCGAAATATCTATCGAGATGCCAAGTAAAGGCTCATTGTTTGTCGCAAACGCTTCGCACTCCAGGGGCATGGGAACTCCTACGACAAGGTAATCATCGGGCCCATATTGGACAGGTGTATCACCGATATGAATGTTCTTATGTCCTTGACCTAAAACAATAATGCCAGACTGATAGACAAACGGCTGGCGATGATTTCCTTTGCTACTGCGATAAAACCATACGCCATCTATTGCGGTTTTCTTCATACCTTCTAAGTCATGCAGTCCCTGCTTTTCAACATATTGCTGCATGATATCTGCGAGAGTGTGCATTAGAGCGCTCCATCAATGACCAACGAGTTTGGTCTCTATTATCATTTCGTGCACTATACTTCCTCTCGACTTTAACTTTCTAGCTCAAAAGCATCAATTTTGTAGAAATAGGCAAGATATTTGCAGAAATCGACCTGTTAACGAACATTGATCAGGACTAATATGCACGTATTCAATCTCCTTTACTGGAAGCAAGAGGGCTAATAATGAACTTTTCTTATGTAAACCCAACCAAGATTTTCTTTGGTCAAAAACAAATCGCTGCAATCAAAGAAGCTATCCCACCCGACCAAAAAGTTTTAGTGGTATACGGCGGTGGCTCAATTAAAAAAAATGGCGTGTACGACCAAGTCTCAGAAGCACTAGAGGGACATGAATGGCTAGAGTTTTCTGGTGTTGAACCCAACCCAACCAAAGAAACGCTCGATAAAGCGGTCGCAATGGTAAAAGAACATGGTGTTGACTTTATTCTTGCTGTAGGTGGTGGTTCAGTCATTGATGGCTCTAAATACGTAGCAGCAGCATCTAAGTATGATGGTGATGGCTGGGATATCATGATTGGTAAACACCAAGTCACTGAAGCGACGCCTCTAGCTGCAATTTTGACACTGCCAGCAACAGGCTCAGAGTCAAACATGGGCGCAGTTATCACTAAAAAAGAAACTCAAGACAAACTTCCGTTCATGTCTCCAGCAGTACAGCCTAAATTTGCTGTGTTAGACCCGGATGTAATGAAAACACTTCCAGAACGCCAGCTTATCAACGGCATTGTTGACGCATGGGTGCACGTATGTGAGCAATACTTGACGCTTCCTACCGGCGCAATGGTTCAAGATGGCTATGCAGAAACACTGCTGAAAACCTTAAAAACACTCGGAGAACAGTTTGCCGAGCGAGACGACGATATGTGGCGCGCAAACTTAATGTGGTCTGCTAACCAAGCATTGAACGGGTTAATTGGTAGTGGCGTTCCACAAGACTGGGCGACGCATATGATCGGCCATGAATTAACGGCTCTATGGGGCGTCGATCACGCACGTTCTCTTGCAATCGTCCAACCATCGCTACTTCGCAACCAAATGCAATTTAAACGTCCTAAGCTAGAGCAAATGGGTCGCAACGTATTTGGACTTGAAGCTGGAGACGATCTTGCTGAACGTACCATCGAAGCGATCGAAGCGTTTTATCATCAACTTGATGTCGCAACTAAGCTAGAAAACTATGGTGAAAGTCGTGAACAAGCGATCGATGCCATCATCGAACAACTCAATAAACACGGAATGACCGTTCTCGGTGAAAACCAAGCGATTACTCTTGAACGTAGTCGTGAAATTTTAGAACTCGCTGTTGCCTAACAGCAAAAACAGTTCACTGCCCTTTCTAGGGTTTAACGGTATTGTGACTTAACGGTCACAATACCGTTTTTTTATGCTATTTTGTAAGCTTCATCACGTTCAAATTCGGGAACTCCTCAAAATAACGATTAATCCCTACAAACTCATTGATCGTGTAGGTCAGTAAAGAGACAACTGTCCAGCTTTACACAAACAAAAAATAAAATTGAATTCAAAGGTCTAACTTACTCATTTAATGGACCTTTTATTTGTTGTAGTTATCCACTACATTAGCTTGTCTGTTCGAGAATCCATTTTATGTGGCTAGTTGTTGTCGTATTAGCATTCATACATATCATCAGTATCCGTAAAGGTCCTAAGTGGGTCTTCTACGTATCCAAACCATTACCAGTGCTCTGTATGTTAGGAATTTTAATCCAGTCTCCTGCCTATCATATGCCATATACGCATTGGATTTTGATTGGCTTATCGCTCTCGCTGCTTGGTGATCTACTATTAATGCTCCCTAGAGATAAGTTTATTACCGGATTAGTGCTCTTCTGCTCTGCCCATCTTTCCTATAGCTACGGTTTTACCATCATGTCCGCTTGGCATTTTACGCCTTGGCTCCCTATTGCTTTATTTGGACTCGGTGTATGTTTCTATTGGTTGTTTCGACCGGACCTTGGTCAAGAAAAGCTCCCGGTTGCCAGCTACATATTGGTATTGATGACCATGTGTTGGGCTGCTATCGAGTATTATTTGAGTGGAAAAACTCAATCGTCCTCATTTGCAGTGCTCGGAAGCTTTATCTTCATCGTTTCTGGTACCGTCTTAGCTTTTGAACGCTTCGGGGGACGATCCGTATTTTCGCGACAAGTCGTCATGGTGACCTACTATTCCGCACAAACATTGATGGTAATGTCCGTTGTTGCCATCGTTGTTCGTTATCCGTATCTCAGTTGAACTGACTTATTAGTAATAGCTTTTGTACCTAATTCTTAAAACATTACTTTATCAAACACTAAAGTGAGCAGGTTCTTAATCTTAGAACCTGAATATAAGCTTGTTCTTAATGAAATAATGCGCACAACTTGCTATTGTAGAAGGATATTTTTCCTTTATAGCGTGCCCCTTTGAAAGAGAACACTCCTGTTGTTGAATTTAGCAACGTAAACAAGTGGTATGGCGATTACCACGCTCTAAAAGATATCAACTTCTCCGTACATTCTGGCGAGATCGTCGTGGTGTGTGGCCCTTCTGGTTCAGGAAAATCAACGCTCATTCGTTGCATCAACCATCTTGAATCGATTCAAGAAGGCCAACTTCATGTGTTCGACCAGCCTTCTCATGCAAAATCTCTCAAGCCCGGTAAAATCGGCATGGTGTTCCAGCACTTCCACCTTTTTCCTCATTTGACTGTACTGGAAAACCTCACCTTAGCGCCGATTCGCACACTCAAATTGTCAAAACAAGAAGCTGAAAAACGCGCACGACATTACCTAAAGCGAGTCAACATTGAAGAGCAAGCGAGTAAATACCCTATCCAGCTTTCTGGCGGTCAGCAGCAACGCGTCGCGATTGCCCGCTCCTTATGCATGGAACCGGACTTACTCCTCTTTGACGAACCAACTTCGGCGCTTGACCCGGAAATGATCAACGAAGTGTTGGATGTCATGGTTGAGCTGGCACAAAGCGGAATGACGATGATTTGCGTCACGCACGAAATGGGATTTGCCAAAAAAGTAGCGAACCGCGTGGTATTTATGGATGAAGGCCAAATCGTGGAAATGAACTCACCGATCGCCTTATTTGAGACACCACAGCATCCACGAACCCAAGCATTTTTGAACCAAATTTTAAGTTACTGATGATAGTTCGCGTAATCAAACCTGTGCTTCAAGCTTTACTACAAATGACGCTCCTCTTCATCGCGATTGTGTGGGTGTTAGACTCTGGTGCCGATGCTATGGGCTATCAATGGCAATGGGAACGCGTACCTGATTACATCGCTTTTTATGAAGATGGCGAATGGTGGCCCGCCGAACTTATCGATGGGCTATTGGTCACGCTTAACATCTCGGCCATTAGTCTATTCTTCACCTTAGTGTTGGGGTTGGTCACCGCATTACTAAGGCTTAGCGATTCGAAAGTCGGCAATGTTATTGGCACCACTTATGTCGAGGTAATACGTAACACGCCGTTGTTGGTGCAAATCTATTTGCTCTACTTCGTGTTTGGCCCCGTGATTGGTTTGGACCGATTCAGCACCGCCGTTTTGGCTTTATCCCTTTTCCAAGGTGCTTACACTGCAGAAATACTCCGTGCAGGTTTAAACAGTATTCCTAAAGGGCAATTCGAAGCAGCACAAACTCTCGGGCTGTCGCCGTTTTACACCTACAAAGACGTGATTTTGCCTCAGGTTTTACAGCGCACATTACCGCCATTAACCAATGAAGTGGTTTCTTTGATCAAAAACTCTTCCATTGTAAGCGTGATGGCGATTTTTGATTTAACAACACAGGCACGCAACATCGTCTCTGAGACGGCGATGCCGTTTGAAATTTGGTTTACCGTGGCAGCAATTTATCTTGCTCTCACTCTATCACTTTCTGGCTTGTCTGCATGGCTAGAACACAAACTCGGAGCCAGTTGGCGCAAATTATAAGGAGATAACATGAAGTTATTCAAAGCGACCATTACTGCATTATTAGGGCTAGCCATCGCTATGCCTACAATCGCGAAAGAAGATGTTGCCACACCCAATGTAGATCAAATCAAAGAACGAGGCACTTTGCGCGTTGGTATGTCAACATTTGTCCCTTGGGCAATGCGCAACAAGCAAGGTGAGTTAATCGGTTTTGAAATCGATGTTGCCAAACGCTTAGCAGAAGATTCAGGTTTGAAAGTGGAATTTGTACCGACCGCGTGGGATGGCATTATTCCCGCACTACTGGCGAAAAAGTTCGACGTGATCATCGGTGGCATGTCGGTCACGCCCGAGCGTTCCAAAAGCGTGTTGTTTACTGAACCCTATTCACACTCAGGTGTTCAAGTAGCAGCAAATAAAAAACTGGCTTCTGGTTTTAGCGAGTTTTCGGACTTTGACTCACGACGCGTAAAAATAGCGGCCCGTCGCGGCGCATTCACCGTTCAAGTCGCCAGAGAAACCTTCCCGACAGCGAAGATTCTGCAATTTGATGATGACGCTCAAGCGTTCCAAGAGGTGCTGAATGGTAACGCCCATGCGGTCATTGCTTCTAGCCCAAAACCAGAGCATGAGGCAGTGAAACACAGCGACAAACTATTCCTTCCATTCTCTGAGCGATTATCAAAAGGTAACGAAGCCTTTGCAGTTCGTTTGGGGGAAGAAGATAAAAAAGCCTTTTTCAATAAATGGATTGAAGCAAGAACCCAAGATGGATGGTTAAAACAACGTTATGAATACTGGTTCTCGACATTAGATTGGCAAGATCAAGTCGCGCGAGGCCAGTAATCTAAATGGCTCGTGGTCTTCGCGAGCCTATACTTTCCAATCATCCATTTTACTTTTTCATCATCTATCGGAGTCAAATTTTTGGGCGAACAAACCACCACTCGCACAGTACCCACTAATTCCAACACAGGTTCCTTTCTATCGCGGTTAAACACGCTAGATTGGGTACTGCTTATTATCTGTGGTATTGGTGGCGTTTGGCTGTACCATCGCTCCACTGTTGGTGTACATTATTTGTGGCAGTGGAAAGAGGCGTTTGAACTACTTTTTACGCCCAGAGCCGATGGTGGTTTGCCCTACTTCTTCCAAGGTTTGATTTCGACGTTAAGGCTCAGTATTTGGGGCATCAGCTTCGCGTTAGTGCTTGGCACGTTGCTAGGCTTAGCACGCTTCTCTCGCTCCGTTTGGTTGCGCACACCTGCAAACACATTTATCCAGTTGGTAAGAAACATCCCACCGTTGGTTTTTGTTTTTATTTTCTACTTTTTCATTTCTAACCAGTTGATCCCGTTACTCGGTTTGGAAGATATTCTACGAAACTATAACGGCGAACCAAATGCGCTACAGAGCTTTCTTTTTGGGCCTTATAACCTTTGGGAAAACCTTGCCTCTGGCGTGTTATGCGTCGGCCTACTCTCTTCTGCCTACGTTGCAGAAGTGGTGCGTGCCGGTTTACAAAGTATCGACCAAGGACAGTGGGAAGCGGCAGATTCATTGGGCTTGTCTCGATGGGTGAAGTACCGATTAGTTATCGCGCCACAGGTGCTTAAAGCAATAACACCTGCACTTGCCGGTCAAACCATCTCTTTGGTGAAAGACACCTCCATCGTTTCGCTAATTTCTATACAAGAAATGACTTTCGTTGGGACAGAGATGGCAAACTCATCAGGATATATCTTTGAAATTTGGCTGATTGTCGGCCTTGCTTACTTTTTGATTTGTTTCGGGTTGTCACTTATTTTTCGCTACATTGAAGCAAAATCGGAATCCATTTCAAATTAACTCAACCGTATATGTAATTAGACACATTTGAATCTTCAAATCAGAATTGCATCCTGTTACATTGAAAAGATGCTAAATTTTCGGCGTTTTTCATGGAGTTAAAGAATCAATCGGACTACGAGCGATACATTAAGCAAGATAATCTTGGTGAATATTACGTAGTTCTCAATCAATTCACTTTTCACAGTGTTTATCAGCCGATTTTTGATAAGCACCAGCGTATTATTGGAATGGAAGCTCTACTGCGAATTCGTGGCATTGATGGTTCGTTAATTCGTCCTGATGTATTTCTGGCCAACAATGGCCTCGATCCCTACTTTCGATTGTGTGTTGAGTTTTTATCCAGAGCAATGCACATTCGAAATTTTGCACGCTGTTTCGCAGGAACGCCTATCAAACTGTTTCTCAATGTAATGCCTCAAACCCTACTCACCCTAACCAAAGACATGGGCTTTAAAGACAACGGCCTGCTTTACAAGCGCCTTTCCGACCTTGGTATGAGCCCATCAGACGTGGTGTTTGAAGTAGTCGAAGAGTCATGCGGTGATACTGATTTACTGATCAAAGCCGTGCAGTTAATGAGAGCGAATGGCTTTATCTTTGCTATCGATGATTTTGGCGCTCAACATTCTGATATCGCACGTGTTCAGCAGCTCTGCCCTGACATCATAAAAATCGATCGCTCCTATCTACTTGATTACTGCGCCGGAGAAACCTTTTCCATACATAGCGCCGTTGAGCTCGCGGCTCATATGGGAGCAAAAGTGATCATAGAAGGGGTAGAAGAAGACGTGCAGCTGCAAGCGATGTATCAACTTGATTTGGATTATTACCAAGGCTTTTACTTAGGTAAGCCTTGCGCCATTCATCACTGGACCGATAGCCTAAACATTGAGACGACAGTGCATTGACACTACCCCCTTACGATACAGTAAAACCAAAAAAGCGCCGATGTATACTCGGCGCTTTTGGGTTTTGCTTGGCGATGACATGCCTAGCTAGGTATTAATTTGCTTAGAAAAAGTCAATAGAGTTACGTCCGCTCTTCGGATCACGAGTCGCTTGCGGCTTTTCAGCTTTCTTACCTTTCTTCGCTGATTGCGACAGCGCGTTTTGTTGTGCTTTCCGCTCTTTATGCGCTGCTTTTCGGCCTGTTGACTTAGGTCCAGATCCTTTAGCTGGCTTGCTTTGGCGAGATTTCTCTTTACGTGCAGATTGCGCTTCTTTCTTCGCTTTCTTTTCCGCTTTTTGCTCTGCCGTTTCAGGTTCAGTTACTGGCGCATCGCAAACCACAACATAATATTCCTGGTTAAACTCAAAAAAGTCACCATCATACATCTTGCGGCGCTTACGTGTTTCTAGCTCACCATTCACCGCGACGTAACCTTCTTCGATGATATGCTTTGCTTCGCCGCCACCGCTGACCAAGTTCGCGATTTTAAAAAGCTTGTACAGTTCGATCGGATGCGCATCAACGTCGATGCCAATCGCTTCGATCTCAATCTCTTCGCCTTCTAAATACTCTTCGTGGTCGTAATCTTGGGTCATGTTACTTACTCTTACTATTTGATGCCCTGAAGTTTAAACGCAATGCTTAAAAATAGAAACCTCTGCCGATGCTCAATCACTGATTAGCCTTGGCATTTGAGCACCTCTTAACCCATTTAACTTGCTGCTCGTTAGCTTGTATGTCGAGGCTTGGTTCAAACGAAGCTGCAATTACGCAGTCTGAAGGTATATACTCTTCAAGTTATTGTTGAAAAGAGCGAATACTTTGTCTCAACCAAGCAGAATTACCTTTGTCACGGCTAACTTGTTTAATTTTGTCGCACCTCCTGATGCCTACTATGATTTCGAAAACATCTACTCGTTAGAGCAATGGCAAGACAAACTTGCTTGGACGCAACGTCAAGTTGAAAAACTGGAAGGTGACGTGATTGGCGTACAAGAAGTATTCAGTATCGAGAAGACCCAGGCATTCTTTTCAACCATCGGCTACCCCTACTTTGCGACCGTTGACACCCCACATGTTGAGGATGAGTACATTTACTCAAGCCCTGTTGTGGCAATCGCATCTCGGTTTCCAATAGAAAAAGTACAAGCGGTAGAGTTTGACTTAGCAACGCTTGAGCCTTTTGGAGTAAGTGTTGCTCCAGAGTTCAGTCGCAAACCTATCTATGCCCAAGTCATACATCCTGTACTCGGTCATATCGCCGTTTACGTGACGCACCTAAAATCTCAACGCCCAGCCGACTCAGAACAACCAGAAACGTCTAGCACGATTATGGGGCGCTGGTTATCCACCCAGCAAAGAGGTTGGGAAGCTGCGATGTTAAGAGACGCGATGCAAAAAAGGTATAGAAAGGAGCCAATGCCAACGGTGTTAATGGGCGATATGAATCAACCTATCACTCCAACCAGTGTTAATAGCGCATTGGTAGCCAATACTGGTGACAGCGTCACTGAGTTGCAACTCAAAGATGGATGGTCATTACAAAGTGACGCTCTGAAGGATGAACGCCCCGCTACGCATTATCATTTTTCCACTGGGAATGTACTCGACTATATCTTGCTCTCTCAAGAGTTTGACACCTTATCAGATATATCAGTTGCCGAGGTTGTTGATTATCAGGTGTCTAACCAACATCTGATCAACCCGATTTATGACAGAGATAAAAACGCCAGCGACCACGCATTTGTGGCGCTGACGGTTGAAGTAAAGCTTTGAGTAACCTATTTAGTAACTTAGTGGCGTTTAACGATTTTACGTGGGATAAGTTCTACGCCAGGCTTGTAACGCTTGGCGGAAGCATTGAGTGCTAACTCCATTGCACTGTCCGCGATCAACTCAAATTGTTGAGGTAAAGAGTTGATTTTCACTGGCAAGAAGTCCAGCAGTCGATTATCACCAAACGTCGCTAGGCGAACTTTGCTCATGAGTTCTGGCTTTTCGAGCATCACATCCAACACACCTTCTAACAGTGTGTATGACGTTGTGACAATGGCATCTGGCAGCTCGTTCTCTGCTAGCCATCTCTCTAAGACTTTCTTGCCTTCTTCTCGGGAGAAGTGTTGTCCATAACCCACTGTTGCCGTTTTGCCACCTTGTTGAGAAGCGGATAGAAAACCGAGCTCACGCTCTTTTGAAACTTGAAGGTCTTGCAACGCTCCAATCAAGCCTATGGACTTTATATCCTCGGACAGCACTGACTGAGTGAGTTCAAGTGCGGCGTCAAAATCTTCGCTGATGACACAACAAAAGTGCTCATCATCCATTGGACGGTCCAGCGCAATAACTGGCGTACCCGAGTTTTGCAACTTAAGATAATACTCGTTTGCAGTGGGCATACCACTTGCCACAAATAACGCATCAATGCGACGACTGACTAACGCTTCCGCCACCTTTTGCTCTGTATCAGGATCATCATCAGAGCAGCCAATTAAAATTTGGTACCCTGCTTTACGCGAGTTTTGTTCGATCAGTTTTGCAAGACGCGCATAACTGGTGTTTTCTAAGTCTGGGATGATAAGCCCAAGTGAGCGTGAATTACCTGCTCGCAAAGAAGACGCCGCATGATCTGGCTTATAATTGTATTCTTCTACAACGGCCATCACTTTCTTCTGAGTCTTCTCGCTGATGCGGTATTTCTGCGCTTTTCCGTTAATCACATAGCTTGCAGTTGTCTTAGAAACGCCTGCTAATTTGGCTATTTCATCCAGTGTCATATTCTAAACCTTATTCTGTGCGCGCGATCATATTAATACATCAGCGATCTTTCGATAAGTTGAATTATAAGCTGAACCGATTCAGTATAAAAGCTGAAAGGATTCAGCAAAACTTAAAAATTGACGTAAATCACCTGAATACACAACAAACCAATTTGTAGGCTAGGCTATAGGACAGCGGCAAAGGCTCGTTTGTTAACGTCAGTTTTTAAAATGGTTTTTCTGAGTCTTTTAAAAAATTTACCAACAAGCTGAATCGATTTAGCTTGGAAGATAGAAAGGTTTGAGGAGTGATAAGCGCTCAGCAGAAGCAGCGTTCAACTTCTCACACAGAATACATTTTTAAATTGATACCTTAAGGCTGGAGAAGCACCATGCTTAAGCTAAATAAGAACGACATTACCCTCTCGCAATCAGCGACAGATAAGTTTGCAGCAATCAAGAATATTGCGCAAAGCCTGACAGACAAAGGCCTTGTTGAACAAGGTTATGTGGAAGGCATGCTAAACCGTGAAAACCAAAACTCTACGTTTTTGGGGAACGGTATTGCCATCCCGCACGGCACGACTGACACTCGCTCAATGGTGAAAACAACGGGTGTTGCTGTGCACCACTTTCCACAAGGTGTCGACTGGGGTGATGGTAACACGGTATTCGTCGCTATCGGCATTGCAGCTAAATCTGATGAGCACCTTGGCATTCTTAAACAGCTAACGAAAGTGCTAGGCGCTGACGGCGTAGAAGAACGCCTACGTAATGCAAAAAATGAAGACGAGATTATTGCCCTGCTCCACGGTGATGTTCAGCTTGAAGCAGACTTTGACGCTTCTTTAATTCAACTTATGTTCCCTGCGAGCGATATGCTACAAATGAGTGCTGTTGCTGGTGGTCTTTTGAAAAACACGGGCTGTGCTGATAACGAGTTCGTCGCAGATCTCGTTACCAAAACACCAACTCACTTAGGTAATGGCCTTTGGTTAATTGGCAGTGACAAACATGTAACTCGCACAGGCGTGTCATTTGTCTCGACGGCAAACGACTGCGAATATGAAGGTCAAAAAGTGCGTGCACTTGTCGCGTTTGCGGCATGTAACAATGCTCACCAGCCTATCCTAAAAACGCTTTCTCATATTGTGTTTAACAATGAGCACGGCAAGCTTTTAGATGCATCAGTAGAACAGATTCTTGCTTTGTTTAAAGGTGAAGAAGTCACAGCCGCATCTTCAGAAGAAGGCAATACCGCTGTATTTAAAATCAAAAACTCTCATGGTTTACATGCTCGTCCGGGTGCAATGTTAGTGGCGGAAGCGAAAAAATTTGAATCCACCATTCGCGTTGCCAACCTAGACGGTGATGGCAAAACAGTAAACGCGAAGAGCCTAATGAAAGTCATTGCGCTTGGCGTTAAGCACGGTCATCAACTTCAATTTACTGCGGAAGGCCCTGATGCACCGCAAGCCTTGGAGTCTATCGGGAATGCTATCGCTTCTGGCCTTGGTGAAGGTTAAGGAGCCGATATGACGAACAAAACAAGTAAAGTTGTCACTATTACGCTCAACCCGGCATTGGATTTAACAGGTTCAGTAAATGAGCTAAACGTTGGTTCCGTGAGCCTAGTGCAGCAAAGCAATCTCCATGCTGCAGGTAAAGGTGTAAACGTAGCAAAAGTGTTGAGCGATTTAGGCGCAGATGTCACGGTTACCGGCTTTCTTGGTAAAGATAACCCTGAGCTATTCCATCAGCTTTTCAATGACATCGGCGTTAAGAATGAGTTTGTAGAAGCACAAGGTGCCACTCGAATCAACGTCAAGCTCGTTGAGGCTAGTGGCAACGTTAGTGACATTAACTTCCCTGGTGTTCAAGTAACGGCTGACGAAATTGCTCGCTTCGAGGAGACGCTATTCCGTCTCGCAGAGACTCATGATTACTTTGTGCTTGCGGGTAGCTTACCTGGAGGCGTAACCGCCGAACAATGTGCTGCGTGGATAAAAGCACTGCATCAACAAGGCAAAAAGGTGTTGTTCGACAGCAGTAAAGCTGCATTGAAATCAGGTATTGAGGCTCACCCATGGTTGATTAAGCCTAACGATGAAGAACTTGGTGATTTTGTTGGCGAACACCTAGAAACACCAGAACAATGCCAAGCCGCCGCGCAAACACTGAGTGACAAAGGCATCGAGAACATTGTTGTGTCGATGGGTGCTGACGGTGTGATGTGGCTAAACCAAGGCGAATGGCTTCGTGCACAACCCCCTCGAATGAATGTGGTAAGCACCGTTGGCGCAGGCGATACGCTAGTTGCTGGCTTGTGTTGGGGTCACATGCAACTGATGCCGAAAAACGATTTATTGCGCTTCGCTACAGCACTTTCTGCCTTGGCAGTTAGTCAAGTCGGCGTAGGGCTAACCAGTCAGGAAGAACTGGAGAACATCAAGCAGCAAACTGAAGTTAGCGAGCTTTACCCTATTACAAACTTAGAACAAAACTAAGGAACAGAAGGTTATCGTATGAATATTGCCATTATTACTGCCTGTCCGAGCGGTGTTGCAAATAGCATCCTTGCGGCAGGGTTACTAGAACAAGCAGCCGCAAAATTAACCTGGAATGCAAAAATCGAATGTCAATCAAGTGTGGTTGAACCTACATTGCTGACGGAAGCTGACGTTGAGCAAGCAGAAGTCATTATCATTGCGGCAAATACTTGCGTGGATACTTCTCGTTTCGTAGGGAAAAAGGTTTACCAAGCGGAAATCCGCGAAGTAGCAAAAGACGCAACTGCGTTTCTCCAGCAAGCGGTTGAAAACGCCACTTTACTTGAAAAAGCAACCACACTTGCAGCCCCTATCACTCCTGAAGCAACATCAGCAGCGAAGAAAATTGTCGCAATCACCGCTTGTCCTACTGGCGTTGCGCATACCTTTATGGCAGCAGAAGCGCTAGAAGAAGAAGGCAAACGCCGTGGCCATCAAATCAAGGTGGAAACTCGTGGTTCAGTTGGTGCGAAAAACCAACTGACAGATCAAGACATCGCAGACGCTGATCTAGTGATCATTGCTGCAGATATCGAAGTGCCACTTGATCGCTTCAACGGCAAAAAGATGTACCGCACGAAAACAGGCCCAGCTCTGAAGAAAACAGCCGAAGAGATGGACAAAGCATTCGAGCAAGCCACGATTTACCAACATTCAGGTTCTGCAAATTCTGCTTCGGCAGCAGACGAGAAGAAAGGCGCTTACAAACACTTGATGACAGGGGTATCGCACATGCTGCCTGTGGTTGTCGCTGGTGGTTTGATCATCGCCCTATCGTTCGTGTTTGGCATTGAAGCATTTAAAGAAGAAGGCACGCTAGCTGCAGCATTGATGAACATTGGTGGTGGCTCTGCATTCGCATTGATGATTCCTGTTCTTGCGGGTTACATCGCGTTCTCAATTGCTGACCGTCCGGGTCTGGCTCCTGGTCTTGTTGGCGGTATGCTAGCAAGTTCAACGGGTGCTGGTTTCCTAGGAGGTATCGCAGCTGGCTTCATTGCCGGTTATGCAGCGAAGCTCCTTGCGGACAAAGTAAAACTCCCACAATCGATGGAAGCGCTTAAACCAATTCTGATCATTCCATTTGTGGCCACACTGTTCACAGGCCTTGTGATGATCTACATAGTAGGTGGCCCAGTTTCAGGCATCATGAACGGCCTGACTGACTTCCTAAACAACATGGGATCTGACAGTGCAGTTCTGCTAGGTATTATCCTTGGTGCGATGATGTGTTTCGACCTAGGTGGCCCAGTAAACAAAGCCGCTTACGCATTTGGCGTCGGTCTATTGGCTTCGCAAACTTACGCGCCAATGGCAGCAATCATGGCAGCTGGTATGGTTCCTGCGCTAGGTATGGGTTTAGCGACCTTCATTGCGAAGAACAAATTTGAACAAAATGAACGTGAGGCAGGTAAAGCATCTTTTGTATTGGGCCTGTGTTTCATCTCTGAAGGCGCAATTCCATTTGCCGCCAAAGATCCAATGCGTGTGATTCCATCTTGTATGGCAGGTGGCGCGCTTACTGGTGCCCTATCTATGCTGTTCGGTGCAAAATTAATGGCACCACACGGCGGTCTGTTCGTACTGTTAATCCCTAACGCCATTTCACCAGTGTTAATGTACTTAGTGGCTATCGCAGCTGGTACAGCAGTAACTGGCTTTACTTACGCTTTCTTAAAAAGCAAAGCAGAAGCCAAACAAGAAGTCGCGGCTTAAACAGAATTACTCCGCTTAACAATGCCACCCTCGAATTTGGCATTCAGCACCTCCCTTTAATTCCGGTTAAGGGAGGTGTTTTTTATTCCGCAGCCGGAACGGCAACAATGTCTACTTCCCCACTGTTCATATCCACGGTAGCTTTATAAGTACTATGCGGATCACCGTAATGTTTAAAGGTGAAGTGGTATACATTGGCCGGCGTCCACAAAGTTTTCGAATCAGCGGGCATAATGTCATAGCCATCTTGCTGATAAAGCTCTGTCGCCATTACATTCGCAATTGCCGCCTGCTGGTTTGAGTCACGATCCACCTTTGGCTCCAAAGAAGGGTTACTCGGGTAAGATTCACCGTTGTAACTCATGAGTCGATATGAGCCATTACTCCAAACGATGAAATCTTGCCAGCCATTGCTGTAACTATCTGCAAGTACAATAGGCATGCGAGTGACAGACATTCGATTGATAACGTTCCCCTCGTTATCAAACATATAAGCTGCACAACCACCGCTGCCACAGAAATAACGGTCTTGTAGCAATACAATGTGTTCTGCATTGCCATCGCTGTTTAAGTCGGCGCTACCCGATATATAACGTAGATTGTCTTGTTCGAGTGAAAGCCCTTCAGGCGCTAAAACCTTGTTATCAATCCAGTTGGAGATGACTTCAGTGCTAACGCTGTTGATTTTAGGAACGGCTTGCTTAGCCTCTTCTGTAGTCATACTGTCTGTCGTAGTACAGCCGACCAAGGTGAAAGAACCGACGAAGAAGAGTCCGTGTAATACGCGCTTGTTCATGTTATCTCGCTCTTTGATGTATCGTTCCATCAGTATACGCATGATTTGCATTGCATTCGTAAGAAAATCATTAGAATCAAGTAAATGAATGGGTTGGTGTACATTGGTAAGATCAAAAAAGCCCTGAAGAAAACCTTCAGGGCTAGGCAGGAAGCTGGCAAATAGCCAGGAGTCCCTATGCAGTGGTCGGTTTTACCCTAAACAGAATCGCAAACATTACTGGCACTACAATCAGTGTCAGTACTGTAGCAAAACCAAGACCTGCCATAATCGTTATTGCCATCGATCCAAAGAAGGCATCGAAGACGAGTGGAATCATCCCCAAGATGGTCGTCAGAGCAGCCATACTTACCGGACGAACACGACTGATCGCACTATCGACAATCGCGAGGTAAGGCTCTTTCCCTGACTCCAACTCAAGGTTAATTTGATCAAGCAACACAATACCGTTTTTCAAAATCATGCCACTTAGGCTCAGCAAACCAAGGAATGCTGTAAAGCTGAACGGCATATTAGTGGTAAGCAAACCAAAGGCAACACCAATGATCGCCAACGGCACGGTGAACCAAATGACCAACGGCTTTTTAATTGAGTTAAACAGCAAAATAGTAATGATGAACATCAACAAGTAACCCATCGGCAACGAACCAAACAGACCTTCTTGCGCATCTTTCGATGATTCATACTCACCACCCCATGTGATTTCGTAACCTTCTGGAATATGCAGTGCCATCACTTTAGGCTGCACACGCGCAAACAAGCTTGCCGCCGTGTCGTCGCTCAACACATCGTGGTCAGCGAGCACAGTTAACGTGCGCTTGCGGTCACGACGCTGAATTAGCGGCTCGCTCCAATCCAATTTAACGCCATCAATCACTTGGTCGACCGGAATATACGTTTGCAGTGATGGGCTCCAAATGGTCACGTTTTGTAGTGATTCAAAGTCCACGCGTTCTTCTTCAGGAAGGCGCGTCATAATTGGCAACGTGTGTGTACCATCACGTAAGTAACCCAACGTGCTACCACCAAACGCCATTTGCAGTGTGCTTGAAAGATCTTCTTTCGAAATGCCCAAGCGACGAGCTTTAGACTCATTGAAAACAGGCACAAGCTCCTTAGTACGCTCTCGCCAATCGTGACGAATGTTTCGGGCACCAGGGTCGGTATGAAGGATGTCTTCAACTTGCACCGCTAAATCACGTAAAACTTGCGGATCGGGACCAGTAATACGCGCTTCGATCTTAGACGCTGGTGAAGGGCCAAATTCCATCAATTTAAATTGAAATGTCGGTGCATCAAACGTCTTCGCAAGGTTAGCGTCTAACTTGTGCAACAAACCGAACATGCTCTCACGATCAGTGGCGCGAACTTGGAACTGGGCGTACGCTTCGTAGCTTTTCTCTGGCTGGTAAGTCAGAGCGAAACGCTGCAAACCCTGCCCAATTGAAGCAGAAACAAAGTCAATATCATCTTGCTGACGAATGTAGCTTTCTACCTCTTCAGCTTTTTTGATCGTTTCGCGGATGTCCGTACCTTCTGGCATCCACATATCAACGTAAAACATCGGCGTGTTCGATGGTGGGAAGAACTGCTGTTTTACATTACCAAATGCCACGACAGCACCCACTAATAGCGCGACCATGCCAGCAACCGTGAGCCAACGGAATCGCAGTGCGAATTTCAGCGATGCGCCAAATACAACAAACAGCCAACCTTTATAGGGATCTTCTTCGTTGGTATCTTGGCCCTTGTCCTCTTCTTTCAACAATAGATCTGCGAGGAATGGCGTCAGCGTAATAGCGGTAATCCAGCTCAAAAATAGTGAGAAACACAGCACCCAGAATAGAGAGCCCATGAACTCACCCGTTGCATCTTGCGACAAACCGATAGGTGCAAAAGCCGTAATCGCAATGATGGTTGCGCCAAGCAAAGGCCACTGTGTTTGCTTTACAATATCGACGGCCGCTTGAACTTTAGTGCGCCCTTTTTTTAGGCCAACCAAGATGCCTTCCACGACCACAATCGCGTTATCAACCAGCATACCCAGAGCAATAATTAACGCGCCAAGAGAAATACGGTGCAGCTCGATATTGTTGTAATTCATCAAGATGAAGGTACCGAACACCGTCAATAACAGCACGACGCCAATGATGACACCACTGCGTAAGCCCATCGTAAAAAGCAGAACGATGATAACGATCGCCACAGCCTCTGCTAGGCTAATCACAAACGCTTTAACGGACTCATCCACTTCATTGGCTTGGTTGTAAAAGTAGTTCATATCGATGCCAGCAGGCTTGATCGACTCAAGGCTCGCAAGCTCCACATCCAAACGTTCGCCAACCTCAACCACGTTCACACCTGACGCAAACGAGATACCGATATTAATTGCTTTTTGACCGTTAAAGAGTACGACGTTGCTTGGCTTCTCTTGGATACCACGAGAAATCGTTGCTACGTCTTTTAGACGAATTAGGTTCCCAGTGTCACGACCATGAATGATCAAGTTTTCTAGCGCTTCTACGGTGTTTAAGGTACCACTTGGACGAATGACAAGGCTTTCGCCATTGACCATCACTTCCCCTGCTGAAACCACATTGTTTTGTTGGTTCAACAAGCTCGCAACCACATTCATGTCTAAGTTCAGCGCGGCAAGGCGATCAAGTGAGATCTCAACGAATAGCATTTCTTGCTGATCGCCCGTGATATCCACCTTTCCTACGCCATCAACCAGCTCGATTTCACGAGTCAGGTAATCAGCATAGCGTTTTAGCTCGACATAATCGTAGTCATCGCCAGTGAGCATCAGCATCACGCCATAAACGTCACCGAAATCATCAATGATCTGCAAAGATTGTACGCCCTGAGGCAAAGTTGGTCGCAAGTCATTAATTTTACGGCGCATTTCATCCCAAATTTGCGGCAGTTCATCAGGACCATAGTCCATTTCCATACTGACCGTGATTTGAGACATACCATCAGAAGACGTAGAGGTAATTTTGTCTATATAAGGGAGTTTTCGAATCTCTTTTTCTAAAGGGTACGTCAGCTCTTCTTCAACCTCTTTCGACGTCGCGCCAGGGTATGTTGAAATGATCATGGCATCTTTAATCGTAAATGCCGGGTCTTCTAGTCGCCCAAGCTCCAAAAACGACGTTAGACCACCAACAGCAAGGATAATAATGAACAACCAGCTGATGACTTTATTTTTTATTGAGTACTCAGCAATGTTCATTATTGTTTATTCTCCACAACATCCACATGTTTACCTTCACGTAATTTACGTAGGTTTGAATTAATCAGAACGTCGCCTTGCTTAACTCCTGACGACACAATGGCTCCGTTGCCATTCACTTGGGAAATCATCACAGGCACCCGAGTGACAACGTCACCCTCTTTTTTCCATACAAAGAACTCATTCTCTTCGCTGCCCGCTTGAAGCGCCGTTACTGGAATACTGTAACCATCGATGGAGGTAATCCCCGCCTTAACCATATCGACCAGAACACTGACGCTGGTTCCCGGTAGAATCTCTGCTTTTGGCTGTGGCATCGTCAAATACATTTCGTAAGTTTGAGTTTCGGAGTTAGGCTCACTTGTGTGCTCTAAATAGTCCAAAGCAAATGTGTCACTAATGCCGGAGAAGGTTGCTCTAGGCTTGTAACTCATGTTGTCTGAATTTGGGTCCACCATAGCGAGAACATTGTCGGAAAGCTCAATACGCACGTACACCAAATCGTTTTGATATAGGTTCAACACCGGCTCCCCAACTGCCACACGTTCAAAACGCTCTTTAAAAACGCCCGACACTTTACCGGCAAACGGGGCGAATAAACGGGTGTAGTTCAATTGATTGGTGGCGTTATAGAAATTAGCCTCTGCCAACTCTTTATTAGCTGTTAGCTCATCAAGCTCGGCTTTTGAGATCATCTGACGAGCGTGTAGGTCTTCGCCGCGTTTGAGCTGACGAATCGCCAGTGTATATTGCGCTTCTGCGTCATTTACGGCTTGCTTTTCTTTGCTGTCATCCAGCTTTGCAATCATTTGGCCTTGCTTAACAACGTCGCCCGCTTTCACCAACACGTGTTGAATTTCTCCCGCGCGGCGGAATGCCATAGGCGTTTGCTCTGCTGGTACAACTATTCCTTTAAAAGCTCGATATTGGCTTTGTACCGGCGCATCCACAGAGATAGTCGACACAAAAAGCGGCTGCTCGACGACAGCTTGGTTTTCATTTTTGCAACCCGTTAAAACTGCAAGCGCAATTGCAGAGATCGTAAGTAGAGATCGTTTCATTAAATGCCTCCCTCACGAACCCAAGCTTTCACGACTTGTCCTTCGACCAGTCGTTCAACGCCAGCAACAACAACGTAATCATTGTTATCAAGCCCTGCTTTCACACCTCCAGAGGCATCAAAAGACACAGTGACTTTATTAACTTGCTGTGTGTTTCTGTCCATTACCCACACTTCGCCTTGCGTCTCTTTTTTGTTTACCCAAGCAGATTGAGGCAACGTCATCGCGTCCGATAGATGTTGTTTAGCTATGTGCACCTGCCCTGTCATACCTGTTAGCAAATTGCGATCTTCTGGTCGAGTGATGGTTACGATCGCCTCATAACTGTTGGTATCGATATTTGGCTGAGTCGAAATTTCTTTAAATTTTCCAGGGATACGTTTTCCTGGCTCGCTATCCATCGTCACCCACATATCGGAGTTTTGCAGTGACTCAAGTGATACGGATTCCGCATAACTGACTGGCAGTGTGAACGACACATCTAAGGTCGTGTTATCGATAAGATTCAGGATCTCTTGCTTCTCTGCGACCACTTGAAACGGGTTGACATAGGTGTATGACACGATGCCATCAAAAGGTGCGTGAATCTTGGTATAACTCAAATCTGTTTTGGCTTGTTCGTAGTTTGCCAATGCCGCTTTATATTGAGTTTCTTTCTGGTCGTACTCATCTGTACTAATCAGCTTTTTTCCATAAAGGTTTTTCGCGCGCTCCCATTGCGTTTTTGCTAACGCGAACTGGGCTTGAGAGGCGTCTAACGCAAGCTGAAGATCTTTAGGGTCTAACGTTGCAAGCACTTCACCTTTTTTTACCTCTTGGCCCATGCGAACAAGTAATTCATCGACCTCACCACCAACCTGAAAAGAAAGCTGTGCGCGATGTGTCGCATCAATACGCGCTAAAAAGGCATGCGAGTCTTCAACTTCTAGATCTTTCACCGCCAGTAATTTTACAGGTTTGATTAAAGGTTCAGACGGCTCGGAAATGGCTTTGTTACACCCAGTTAGCATGCCAGAGAGACTTAATGTCACCACAGCAGCAACTAAAGTGCGCTTTAAATATTGTTTTCGCACCCGCTTTCTCCGTAGGTTTTATATATTACACAGTCGTGCAGTATATTCAGAATTTGAAATTGATCAACATATTTTCCAGGTGGAAAGCAAATTAATTAGTCAAAGCGTCCGGTTTCTGGTAAAAGTAAGCGCGTTGATTAATATTCGGGAAAATTCGAACTATGAATGAAAGAAAGCAGGGGCGTAGAAGTGCTGAAGCCGCAGAACAAACTAAGTGTCTGATCCTTAAGGTGGCAGCAGATATGTTTTGTGAACTTGGTTACGAGCGTGTCTCGCTGCGCAATATCAGTGAAAAGGCTGGTGTTTCACATAGTTTGATCCGTCACCACTTCGGCAGCAAAGAGAAGATTTGGCAAGCGGTTAGTGACGCGATGGATGAATTCATGCAGTGCTATATGGCTGAATTAATCAATGAGATGCCTGAGAACACACCTTCGAATAGAAAAATTTATCTGTTCATGGTTCGCATGCTGGCATTTGCGCTCGTTAATCCTCACCCAGTACAGATGATCGCTGATGCTATTCGCCAAGGCGATGATGGTGCCCTGCTGCAGTATTTCTTAAAGTCAAAAGATGAGTTTGCTGCGATATTTACCGGAATTTTTGAGCAGTACAACAGTGAAAACCCTAACGCCCAATTTGATCAGTGGGAATCAAAGTGGCAGATGTTGATTTTTGCACATGGTGCAATCAGTCTTACTCCGATGATGCAAGAGACATGGCCTGACATCGCTGATAATCGCGAAAAAATGCTGATCAAACATTGGGAGTTGTTCAATACGATCATGGCGTCTCAGTTTGGGATTGCAAAAGAAGACATGATTCATCCGGAAAAACTTGAAGATATCGTTATCGACATGTGTTGTACAATCGACAAAGCGGTCGGATAAGGCTGCAGAAACTACGATAACTTCCAAGCGTATAAATAAAACCGATATACATAAAAATGCCGAGCTAGAAAGCTCGGCATTTTTGCTTGTTTCTTGCCTCGCGAATACGCGAAGAATGACAATAATGAGTAACCTAACCGCGGTAGTAACGTTGCGGTACAAACGGCATTTTCTCAACCGTCATTGGTAGCATTTTACCGCGTACTTCAGCGAACAATTCGGTACCAATCGCAGCAAGATCAGCACGCACATAACCCATTGAGACAGGCTTACCTGCATTTGGACCCGCAGTGCCGCTGGTTACAACGCCAATTTTAACGCCATCAGCATCAAACAATTCCGCGCCTTCACGGACTGGTGCTTTAGTTTGGCCAACCAAACCGACACGCTTGCGCGCCACATCTTTGGTCTCGATCTGCTTAAGAACAATATCCGCACCTGGGAAGCCACCTTCACGTTCACCGCCGATACGACGAACCTTTTGGATGCCCCATAACAAGCTTGCTTCTACAGGCGTAGTTGTTGTGTCTAGGTCATGACCGTATAGGCAAAGACCACACTCAAGACGAAGTGAATCACGAGCACCAAGGCCAATCCATTCAACTTCCTCTTCCGCGGTCAGTTTACGTGCGAGTTCTTCTGCCTTGTCAGCAGGAACCGAGATCTCGTAACCATCTTCGCCAGTGTAGCCACTACGAGAAACAATGCATTCGGCGCCTAAAATATCGACTTTACGAATATCCATGAACAGCATGTCAGAAACTTCTGGGGCAAAACGCGCCAATACAGCTGCCGCTTTAGGGCCTTGGATCGCAAGCAGAGCACGGTCTTCGATAATTTCTAGCTCAACACCAGATGGCAAATGCGCTTGTAGGTGTGCAATGTCTTGTTCTTTGCATGCCGCGTTCACAACCACAAAAAGATGATCGCCTAGATTAGCTACCATCAAGTCATCCATGATGCCGCCCTCTTCATTAGTGAAGAACGCATAACGCTGTTTACCAGACTCAAGATCCACAATATCCACTGGCACTAATGTTTCTAGGAACGCAGCTGCACCGTCACCAATTAGGCGAAGTTGTCCCATATGAGAAACATCAAACAGACCTGCGGCATCACGAGTGTGTAAGTGTTCCTTTTTTACGCCTAGAGGATACTGAACAGGCATATCGTAACCCGCGAACGGGACCATTTTGGCACCAACTTCAACGTGAAGTGCGTGTAGTGGTGTTTTCAGTAGTTCTTGAGTCATTTTCGTCTCCATTTAGATAGACCCGAGAATGCTATCGGCATTCGATGTGTTTCCAATAATAAACACGGCTCATTCTATTTTGCACGAACAAGACGTAGATCGACTTGCAAAAGTGTGACTCTTAACATTTTAATCACAACAAATCGTACAAAAAAAGCGCTTTAATGAGTGTATTCTCATCAAAAAAGCGCCTTTTCATCATAACGACCACCAACAGCAATCGTTTGCTTTCACTATAGGAAATTTACAACTATTTATCACTATTTGGCTGTCACCCACAAAATGTGCGCATCTTCCTCGCTAACACTGGTCAACATATGTCCCATGTTCGCATCGTAATAGACGCTGTCGCCCTCGCTTAGAACGACAGGTTCGTAGAACTCAGAATAGAACATGACCTCACCAGATAGGATAAGCAAAAATTCTTCGCCATCATGACGAACCCAGTCTTTGTATTCATCAAAACTACGAGCACGAATTTGGCTCTTAAACGGCATCATTTTCTTATTGGAAAGTTGAGTAGCGAGCAGCTCATGTTCATAAGTTTGCGTTGGGTGTGGTTTGCCTTCATTCTTCTTGGTAACATCCCTACGCCCTGTCGCAACCTTTTTTCTAGGTGGCTCAAAGAGTTGTGGCATATCAATTTGTAAGCCAAGCGCCAATTTTTGCATTGCTTGAAATGTCGGAGAAATCTGCTCATTTTCTATTTTACTCAGTGTAGAACGAGCAAGCCCTGTTCGCTGACTGGCTTCTTCTAGTGTAATACCAAGTTTTGAGCGGATATCCTTGATACGCTGACCCAGCTTTAATGGCTCGATATTTTGATCATTTTGCTCTTTCGCTAACGTCATCGATGGGTATTCATCGTAAATACTTTCTGCCATAAATCCCTCTATAGATATCCTTATTTTTGTCCTACTAGCATTGTGCATGAAGCACATAGTGGATAAAAGTCCACCAAGTGAATTAAACCGTGCTCTTGTTAACAATTTTTGAAATCTTGTTTCCTATAGGAAATTTTTGGTTGATTGTTCCCGCCGCAGGCGCTATGTTACCAACTTGTTAGATGTAGAGATGCATATTTCCGTAAGAGATTGGTAAAGGAAACACGCAATCCGACGGAGTTTTTGCCCACATTTAGGGCCGGATGTTCACTCTGTTCTGCTATGCAGTTCAGCTGTTTTGAGGACAAATGAACCACAACCGCAAATCATAATTCATCTATTGCGGGTTCATTTTAAGATTTGGAAGGTCAACTACCATGAATAAGAGTTACCCTAACCACAGCTTGGAAAACTTTTTCTCTACCAACCTCTCTGCGACAGATGATGCTGTCTTTGCTGGAATTCAGGCGGAATCCGCTCGCCAAAACGAACAAATCGAACTTATCGCTTCTGAGAACATTGTTTCTAAAGCGGTAATGCAAGCTCAAGGCACATGCCTAACAAACAAATACGCTGAAGGTTATCCAGGTCGTCGTTACTACGGTGGTTGTGAGCACGTAGATACAGTGGAAGCCATTGCCATCGAACGTGCGAAAAAACTTTTTAATTGCGAATACGCAAACGTTCAACCTCACTCAGGCGCTCAAGCAAATGGTGCGGTGAAACTGGCTCTTCTTCAACCAGGCGACACCATTCTTGGCATGTCTTTGGACGCTGGTGGCCACCTAACGCACGGTGCACGCCCAGCACTTTCTGGTAAATGGTTTAACGCAGTTCAATACGGCGTTGATCGCGAAACACTGGAAATCAACTACGACGACGTTCGTACACTTGCAGTAGAACACAGACCAAAGATGATCATCGCAGGTGGCAGTGCTATTCCACGCGTTATCGATTTTGCTAAGTTCCGTGAAATCGCTGACGAAGTTGGCGCAATCCTTATGGTCGATATGGCGCACATTGCTGGCCTTATCGCAACAGGTGCACACCCTAGCCCATTGCCACATGCGCATGTTGTGACAACCACAACACACAAAACATTGCGTGGCCCTCGCGGCGGTATGATTCTTACTAACCACGAAGACATCATTAAGAAAATCAACTCCGCCGTATTCCCTGGCCTACAAGGCGGCCCACTGATGCACGTTATCGCAGCAAAAGCGGTTGCATTTGGAGAAGCGCTTGGCCCTGAATTTAAAACTTATATTGATTCGGTGATCAATAACGCAAAAGTCCTAGCGGAAGTATTGCAAACTCGCGGTTGCGACATCGTAACTGGTGGCACAGACACGCACCTAATGCTCGTTGACCTTCGCCCTAAAGGCTTGAAAGGCAACAAAGCAGAAGAAGCTCTAGAACGTGCTGGGATCACATGTAACAAAAATGGCATCCCATTCGATACAGAGAAGCCTATGATTACATCGGGCATCCGTTTAGGAACGCCTGCGGGTACAAGCCGCGGCTTTGGCGCTGAAGAATTCAAACTCATCGGTAATTGGATTGGTGACGTACTGGATGGTTTGGTGAACAACCCAGAAGGTGACGCAGACGTTGAAAAACGCGTTCGCAAAGAAGTAAAAGAACTTTGCAGTCGCTTCCCTCTTTACCAATAAACGATTTTTTAAAAATCACAATAATTCCTGACAAGTTATTTGGAGATTAAGCAATGGACAAAACACTGAAGTTTACAGATAGCCACGAGTGGGTACGTGACAACGGTGACGGCACAGTAACACTTGGTATTTCTGAGCATGCGCAAGAAATGTTGGGTGACGTAGTATTCGTTGACCTACCAGACGTAGAAGACGAAGTAGAAGCAGGTGAAAGCTTCTCTTTGGTTGAGTCTGTAAAAGCAGCGTCAGATATCTACTCTCCTGTTACCGGCGAAATCGTAGAAATCAACGAAGAACTAGAAGACAGCCCAGAGCTAATCAACGAAGAACCGTACGAAGGTGGCTGGATTGTGAAAGTGAAGCTTTCAAACCCATCTGAGTTGGATGACTTAAAAGACGCGGAAGAATACCTAAACTCTATCGAAGAAGAGTAATTAGGATGTGACGAAAGCTGTTCCCTAGCCTGTTTAGAGAGCAGCTTTTTTTCTAGGTTCGGACGTATAATTAAATGTGTCACTAACGACCATTTCCGTTACCCGAGCCAAGGAGTAGGTAAAGGACAATGACTGAATTACTTCAAAGCCTCAGCACACAAAATGAGTTCGTTGGACGCCACAACGGACCAAGCAAATCAGACCAACAAAAAATGTTGGATGCCATCAACGCGGTAAGCCTTGACGCCCTCATCGAAGAAACCGTGCCTGCACAAATTCGCCTAGAACAACCAATGAGGTTGGCAGAAGCGAAAAGCGAAGCAGACATGCTAGTGACGATGAAGCAGTTTGCTAAACAAAACCAGATTAAACGTACATTCATTGGCCAGGGCTACTACAACACGTTTACTCCAAACGTCATTCTACGTAACGTGCTAGAAAACCCTGGCTGGTATACCGCTTACACACCTTACCAACCTGAAATTTCTCAAGGTCGCTTGGAAGCACTTTTGAACTTCCAACAAATGATCATCGACCTAACTGGTATGGAAATCGCGAACGCCTCATTGCTAGACGAAGCAACAGCGGCAGCAGAAGCAATGACTCTGTGTAAGCGCGCAGGTAAGAGCAAGAGCAACGTATTCTTTGTGGCTGACGATGTTCACCCACAAACGCTAGAAGTAGTAAAAACTCGTGCAAAATTCATCGGCTTTGAAGTTCTGGTTGGTTCGCTAGAATCCCTACCAGAGCAAGACGTGTTCGGCGCATTAGTTCAATACCCAAGCACAACAGGTGAAGTTCGTGACCTAACGGACATCATCGCAAAAGCGCAAGCAAACAAAACGCTTGTCACTGTTGCGACTGACCTGCTTGCTTCTACCCTATTGAAACCTGCTGGTGAAATGGGCGCAGACGTAGCAATCGGTTCTGCACAACGTTTTGGCGTTCCTATGGGTTACGGCGGTCCACACGCGGCATTCATGGCAACGCGTGACAAACACAAGCGTACCATGCCAGGTCGTGTGATCGGTGTTTCTATCGATACTAACGGTAACCAAGCTCTGCGCATGGCAATGCAAACTCGTGAGCAGCATATCCGCCGCGAAAAAGCGACATCGAACATCTGTACCGCTCAAGCATTGCTAGCGAACATGGCGTCTTTCTACGCGGTTTACCACGGCGCAGAAGGTCTACGCACTATTGCTCGCCGTACACACCATATGACTGCGATTATCGCCGCTGGCCTAACCAAAGGCGGCTTTGAACTTGCTCATAACAGCTTCTTCGATACCATCACGATCAACACAGGTTCAAAAACAGAAGAGCTTTACGCAAAAGCACTTTCAGCAGACATTAACCTACGTCTACTACCTGGCAAGCTAGGTATTAGCTGTGACGAAACAACCACGGTCGCTGATGTAGAAGCACTATTTGCAGTCTTTGGTGTAAAAGAAGACGTAGCAGCACTATCGACGGAAATCGCAGGCAACGAGTTTGCGGCAATTCCAGAAGCGCTACGCCGCACAACAGAATACCTTACTCACCCTGTATTCAATACGCACCATAGCGAAACGCAAATGATGCGTTACCTGAAACAGCTAGAGAACAAAGACTTCTCGCTAACGCACGGCATGATCCCACTAGGCAGCTGTACGATGAAGCTGAACGCAGCAGCAGAGATGATCCCAATCACTTGGCCTGAGTTTGGTTCTATCCACCCATTCGCGCCAGCAGAACAAGCGGCGGGCTATGCAGCACTAGCGAAAGATCTAAAAGAGAAGCTTTGTGAGATCACAGGCTACGACGCATTCTCACTTCAGCCAAACTCTGGTGCATCTGGTGAGTATGCAGGTCTTATCGCGATTCAGCGCTACCACGAAAGCCGTGGCGAAGGTCACCGCAACGTATGTTTGATCCCAAGCTCTGCACACGGTACTAACCCTGCGACAGCATCTATGGTGTCAATGAAAGTTGTCGTGGTTAAGTGTGATGAAGAAGGCAACATCGACATCGACGACCTAGCAGCGAAAATCGAGAAGCACAAAGACAACCTATCAAGCATTATGATCACTTACCCTTCTACGCACGGCGTTTACGAAGAGAAAGTGAAAGAAGTGTGTGAAATGGTTCATGCCGCTGGCGGTCAGGTTTACCTAGACGGCGCTAATATGAACGCACAGGTTGGTCTAACATCACCAGGCTTCATCGGTTCAGACGTTTCTCACCTAAACCTACACAAAACCTTCTGTATCCCACATGGTGGTGGCGGTCCGGGTATGGGTCCTATCGGTGTGAAATCTCACCTAGCGCCTTTCCTACCAGGCCATATTGAAGACGGCGTAGAAGGCGAAGATTTTGCAGTATCAGCAGCAGATATGGGTAGCGCTTCTATCCTACCTATCTCTTGGGCTTACATCGCAATGATGGGCGAAGCAGGCCTAACAGATGCAACAAAAGTAGCAATTCTGAACGCAAACTACGTGATGGAAACACTTCGCCAACACTACCCTGTTCTTTACCGTGGCAAAAATGGTCGTGTAGCGCACGAATGTATTATCGACATTCGTCCACTGAAAGAAGAAACAGGCATCAGCGAAGAAGACATTGCGAAGCGTCTAATGGACTACGGTTTCCACGCACCAACTATGTCGTTCCCTGTGGCGGGCACGCTAATGGTTGAGCCAACGGAATCGGAGGATCTAGAAGAGCTAGACCGCTTCTGTGATGCGATGATCGCTATCCGCGAAGAAATGGAAAAAGTGAAAAACGATGAATGGCCACTAGAGAACAACCCTCTCGTTAATGCGCCACACACGCAAGTTGACCTTTCTGCTGAAGAGTGGGACCGTCCTTACTCTCGCGAGCTTGGCTGCTTCCCTTCTAAAGCGACCAAATCTTGGAAGTACTGGCCAACAGTAAACCGCGTAGATAACGTATACGGCGACCGTAACCTAATCTGCTCGTGCCCAAGCATCGATAACTACGAAGATTAATTTTTGGCAGCATCTAAATAGACAAAGGCGAACCGTTTGGTTCGCCTTTTTGTTTTTGGTGTGCCGCCCTAACATTTGTTGATACATCAAGAAGGAATGATGGCTAGTTATTGTTTGCACAAAAGTGATTTAGAAATATTGTGACTTCTGAGAACCTTTGAATTAGCACTAATATCTCAGAACCTTAAAAGCTTGTTGGAAACTCCTCATGAACACTATGTTATGCAGGTGCTGTGTAGTTTCTCAGTTCAGTTGCAGTAAGTCCCATTTATTACCATAGAGATCTTGGAACACTACCACTGTCCCGTATTCTTCCACACGAGGCTCTTCATTAAATACAACACCATTTTTCTTCATCAACTCATAGTCACGCCAGAAATCATTAGTTTGCAGGAACAAGAAAACACGACCACCTGTTTGATTTCCTACTGCGTGCGTTTGCTCCGGTGTACTCGCTTGAGCCAAAAGAAGGTTTGTACCATTGGAGTTTGGAGGAGAAACTTGAACCCAGCGTTTACCACCACCGAGGCTGGTATCTTCAACCAGGGTGAATTGAAGTTTTTGAGTATAAAATTCGATAGCATCGTCGTAATTTTCAACGACTAGAGCAATGTTTCCGATTTGCTGCTGAACAGTTTTGGACATGATGTGATTTCCGCTGTGTCAAAACGCTAATTGTACGCTATTTTGAGACTTTTCTAGAAAGCACGTAACGCCTTGCAAATGTGTAAGGCACACAATACAAATGTTTACGCATAGCATCAAATAGACATCCTTTTTCGCTTTCTTCGTTCACTCCTTTATCTAACTTTATTGAGTGCATGTCGAAAATCTTCAATCTTTTGCTAAGAGCGTTTTTTATTATGTGAAAAACAGAGGAGAATGACCATGAAAAAACGACTCAACTATATTGAAGTAGCGCCAAAGGCAATAGAAATCCTATACGCTCAGGAAGCTTACTTCCATCAACAATTTAGCCAATCAGAAACCATGAACATGATCATATGGGAACTGGTTAAGTTACGCATATCGCAAATCAATCAATGTGCATTTTGTATCGACATGCATAGTAAAGATGCGCTTAAGTTAGGTGAAAAGCCGGAACGCATATGGGGGCTTAGTGCATGGAAAGATATGCCATTCTACAGCGATGCAGAACACGTTGCACTAGGCTGGGCTGAATTACTAACTGCTGGCCGACCAGTAGATGATGATACCTATCAGCTGACCTTGAATACCTTCGGAGAAGAAGCTATGGTCAGCCTAACAATTGCGATCAACGCGATCAACAGTTGGAACCGAATAGTTAAGGCATTTAAGCCAAAGGTTGGAGTCTATAAACCTAGATAATTCTATCTGACAGTTTTTACATATAAGTCACTGCTTATTCCTCAACTTAATATGATGAAAAGTACATGTGTATCACTTTCTCATTTAAGTTGAGGTTAAATAGGATGATTCATTTGAACTTAGAATTTGATATTTTAAAACCTCAAAGGGCTTTAGCTGGCTATGTTCAAGCCATTTGGTCAGCATCCGTCAAACCTGATACGACGCAAACCGTACGTAAACAATTACTCAGTGATGCTGGTACAGGTGTGGTATTCATTTTACAGAATGAAGTACAAATGGATGGTGAGTGGCAAACGCCAGGGGTTGTCCTACTACCTGTAAGCATTCTGGCACATCAAGTCTGCCTACCGCCAGGCGCGGTGATGACTGGCGTACGCTTTCATCCTGCTGTTGGTTATCAACTATTTGGTAAACGCCTAGAACAGCTATTGCGGATTCAAGATGACCACCCTTTGGCTTCTTCTGCGCTAGCAACATTTGAGTCTCTGCAAACAGCGCGTTCGCCGTCTGCAAGGATTTCTACTTTGTATCGCTGGGTTCAAGCACTGATTGAGGAATATGAACCACAATACGTCCGCCACATCATTGACCAGCCTACAGGGACGCTCAGTCAGCGCCAGAGAGAGCGCAATTTTCAGAAATGGTTGGGGATTACTCCTAAACATTACCAACGTATTAAACGAGTGAAGCACACTTTAGAACTACTCCGAGCGCAACCCGATCTTACTTTATCGGAGTTGGCGCTGGAGCAAGGTTTTTCTGATCAAGCACACATGACTAGAGAATGTAAGCAGATTGCGCGCATGACACCGAAGCAGTTTCTCCGAAAGAGAAATCTCTAAACCTTTTTAGCTTTGTACATCAAACCCAGTTGATTCAGAATCAACCAAGCACTTGTTATGATGTTCGATCATATATCACCTACTTTTTAGATCGCTCATTCCAGCTTGATGTAAATTTGTTAGCTCGCTTTTGATGCCGCGTGCTGTTCTACCATAAACGCGGTCACTTCTTCGTTTAAGCAAGATTTGCTGATGTATTGGCGTTGTTTACCAAGGTGAAGGATAAATCCCAAATCAGTTTGTTCCAGTTGGTCGATATCATTCCAAGCGAGGCTGCGGTCAACTTTACCACTTTTGTAGCGCACGCCATCTGCATTCACTTCAAAAGCCACTTTACTGCCGCGACTTGAGCTGATGGTTTGACGCCACAGCCACCAAGTTCTTTTGAAGTAAACGCTACACGCTTCAATCACACTCAATACGATAAAGAACCAACCGACATAACCGTTAGGTAGCAGTTCAAACTCTAATAAGACCACACCAAAGATAAGAAACAGTATCCCTTTTAAGTACGCTTGTGGGAACTTCGTTGGCTGGCTAGTTTGATCATAACACTCAGCAAAGAAAGGTTTGTCGAGTATGTATTCTGTAGTGAATTCGAAATCTTTAGACATGTATGGTTACTTCAAGGCTTCTGTAAATGAGTAATCTTGGTTGCACTCTCGCAACGCCTGCATTGTAGCGCTTATCGGGATTTATCTTTAGTCCTTTTGATTCTGTTTTGTAAATCAATGATACCGCCACGCAAAAAGACCTCGGTGCACTCGCCAAGATCAAACAAGGCGAACCATTTGGCTCGCCTTGTTAATTAATGACCTATATGACTTATAAGGTTTTCTACTTTAGAGGGTCGTTGTCTGGCAATGCACTGTGTATCCAGACTGCCAGTCGGTGTTTGATGCTTGCGCCGTCTAGCTTGCTTTCCGGTAGTGGCGTGATCTGTTTGGCATCGACCAAGAATAGGTAAATCGCTTTTACTCTCAGAGGTTGTGGTGACTGTGGAAGGTCAAAACCTTGTAGTTTCGCCATCTTCCCACCAATCTCTAGTGCCTTCTTGACCAGTTTGTCTTCATTGTGAAGCTTGGAGCTTTTTGACATTGATAAATCCTCTTCTTCGCTTCGGCTAAGAATACATGAAGTGTCACGTATGGCGTGTTAGTAAGCTCGCATATTGATAAGTTTATGCCTTACTACCGAGTGGTCGATTAAAAAACGACCTTTTTCGAGGCGTATTTTCTGTGTATGCCTCCGAGCTGCAACTCCGAGTGGGCTTGAGGGCCAGCCTCCGAATGATTTATTTAGAACAGAGATCATGTTCACCGTAAACGAGCCATTTCGGTAAATATGCGGTTTCTGGAATCGTCCAGCCATACTTATCGTATGCTAATGCAGCAAGACCAGTCAGTTTCAGAGAAACATTTCCTTTTGGCAAATAGCGAACATCTTCATTCATGTAGAACTGGTAATGCGCCTCTAACGCATCTCTCAGTGCTTCTTGATAATGTGACTCATCGCCATCGATAATGGCAACAAACACATTCACAAAAGGAATAAACAAAGAATGTACATAGGGCACCCTGGTTGATTCTAAATATTGCGGGGAGGATTTCTCCATCACAGTTTGCAATAACGCAGGTAGCGCTGATGAATTACTAAATACACCTTTAACGAACTCGACCAGTGCAACATTAAACGGTGTCTTTATAGACACTAATGATTCATCCATGATGGTCATCAGCTCTACACAGCGCCAATCTCTCGCTGCCATCGCTAAACAGATTTCATCCAACCAAGCATCCATCGTTCCCCCTGCAACAGAACGGTCACCTACTTCCGAAAAATGTCGGTGCCCAACGGAGAATTCAACAACTTGGTCTGAATGATTGGCCAGTAAGTATACGTTATTCAGTAACTCAAGCGCTCTTTTTATATAAGCTGGCGAGGCCTGATGTTGTCCATATTTTGAAGCAGTAAAAAATGCCTGAAGCGAATCCCAAGCATCGCCTTTCATTCTTTTAAGAGGTTGCTGATAAAAAGATTGTTTTTCATCAAGCATTCTTTCCCAGAAGCTGTAGAAATCTTCATCTTCTTCACGAAAAATACGCAATTTTCTTTCTTCAGGTATCTCTAAATAGTGATTTTTCATTTGTTCCATCGTTCCCTAGCCTCGCATTATAAGTTGTTCTAATTTTTTGCCGTGATGATATTCATCTTCAAAATCAAGCCGCGAATGATGCCGAAGTTGATTTATAAAATCAATTTATAATCAGTATTTTATATCGAAAGTTAATGCTTAATTGAAATGAATCGAAAAGCCGAAAAACATTTGAAATATAAGGCTACCGCACAAGCCGCGATGGGTAAGCCAGAACGTACCTGTCCATAAACAGTGGACGACGAACACTGACTTTGTGGAGTAAAGATAGACAGATATTCACCATTGTGTTCGCCTTTCTTTTTCTGTCGCTTTCAATAATACTCTTGCGCAATATTACTCAGCTGGAAAATTTTATGCCTCAAGCAAACTCTGTGGTCGTACTCGACTTTGAAACCACAGGTCTCTCTCCTACTTTAGGTGATCGCGCAATAGAAATTGGTGCAGTAAAGTTAGTCAATGGCGAGGTTGTCGATAGTTTTCAGCAACTCATGAATCCCGGTTTCAGAGTGAGTTCTTTCATTGAGAACTACACCGGCATTACCAACAATATGTTGCGATCGGCACCAAGCTGCGAAGAGGTAATGGCGTCATTTAGTGAGTTCATTGCTGGCGAGAACCTTATCGCTCATAACGCTTCATTCGATAAACGATTTTTAGATGCAGAGCTTGAACGAATCAACTGTAGTTATTCGGGGGAGTTTGCTTGCTCCTTACTGGTAGCAAGACGGCTCATTCAAGATGCCCCATCACACAAGCTAGGTGAACTTGTTCGCTATAAAAATATCGACAACGACGGTGTTTTCCACCGTGCACTATCCGATGCGCAAATGACAGCCAAGCTTTGGCTCTTAATGGTCGAAGGGATAGAAAACTCAGGTATCGTTAAGCCAAGTTTTCAGTTGATGCAAACGGTTAGTAAAACAGCAAAAGGAAAAGTCGACCAGCTACTCGCCAAAAGCCGTGCTTAACCCCCTCCTAGCTAAAAGCTGATTCTCGTCTCTTACACGTTTAAGTGATTTTCGATGCAATATTGGCTATCCCAGTGAACTTCCTAATCTGAATGCGGCAGTTCGCTGGTCTCACCAACCAAACTGGCTTACTATGCCAGGTACCTAAAACGCTTTGTGAGTCACTCATGAGCCGAAAAAATAACAAAAATCTCAGCATTCTTCTTAAACTCAACACCTTTATTGCACCTTATAAATGGCGGGTTGCGGCGGCTTTGGTTGCCCTTGTCGCGACGGCAAGTTTGACGTTATCCGTTGGCTATGGAGTACGTATTCTTATCGACCAAGGCTTTGCTCAGCAATCATTGCAAGAGCTTACCAATGCGATTCAGTTTATTGTCGGTGTCACATTGTGTATTGCCATTGGGACCTTCTTTCGCTTTTACCTTGTCTCTTCGGTGGGTGAGCGCGTCAGTGCGGATATTCGCCTTTCAGTGTTTAACCATGTGATTACGCTGCATCCGAGCTATTTTGAGACCAACAGTAGCGGCGATATTATGTCGCGCCTGACTACCGATACCACGTTGCTGCAAAGCATTATTGGTTCATCGTTCTCGATGGCGATGCGTAGCGCTTTGATGTGCTTTGGGGCCATCATAATGTTGTTTGCCACCAACGTTAAGCTCACGCTGATTGTGCTTGCTTCTGTGCCTTTGGTTTTGGTTCCGATTTTGTTTTATGGACGACGCGTGCGTGCGCTCTCTCGCCAAAGTCAAGACTCAATGGCCGATGTCGGCAGCTACGCAGGTGAAGCGATAGAACATATTAAAACCGTGCAAAGTTTTAGCTCAGAGCCGTACGAACGAGCGGCTTTCGCTGTCGAGGTGGAAAAAGCGTATGAAGTGGGCAGACAGAGAGTAAAACAACGCGCAATCCTGATATCAGGCGTTATTGTGATTGTGTTCAGCGCAATTGCAGGCATGCTTTGGGTTGGCGGCAGCGATGTGATTCACGGAAAGATGTCTGCGGGAGACCTAGCAGCGTTTGTGTTTTACGCCATTATGGTTGCCTCATCGACTGCAACCATTTCCGAAGTCATGGGTGAACTGCAAAGAGCCGCAGGTGCTACCGAGCGACTGATTGAGATTCTTCAAGTAGACAGCGATATTAAAGCGCCAAGCAACCATTTGCCTGTCCGTCCGGATATGCCTGCTGAGGTTAACTTTAATTCGGTGAGTTTCAACTACCCTTCTCGCCCAAATCAACCAGCTATCAAAGAATTAAATCTAACCGCAGAACAAGGCAAAGTATTGGCGTTGGTTGGCCCTTCTGGTGCAGGTAAAACAACACTATTCGAATTGCTGCAACGCTTTTATGACCCACAACAGGGGCAAGTGTTGTTTGGTGGCGAAGATATTCGACAGTTCGACCCAAAAGAGCTTCGACGCCAAATGGCACTCGTACCACAACAG
The DNA here is from genome assembly GCF_053890955.1 of Vibrio sp. JZG120. NCBI lineage: Bacteria > Pseudomonadati > Pseudomonadota > Gammaproteobacteria > Vibrionales > Vibrionaceae > Vibrio > Vibrio sp. JZG120. The sequence goes on along the minus strand of NZ_JBSRRK010000001.1, from coordinate 719,308 downwards.
CCAGCGCTGTTTAGCCATGATGTGTTCCACAATATTCGCTACGGCAATCCAGAAGCCACGGATGAACAAGTCATCGAAGCCGCCAAAAAAGCTCATGCCCATGAGTTTATTGAGAAGCTTCCCGAAGGCTATCACAGCTTTTTAGGCGAGCGCGGCGTTAGACTATCAGGTGGTCAAAAGCAGCGCATTGCGATTGCCCGCGCGATTCTAAAAGACCCAAAAATCTTACTACTAGACGAAGCTACCAGCGCCCTTGATAGTGAAAGTGAACATCACGTTCAGCAAGCACTTGAAGCACTGATGAAAGGACGCACAACACTTATCATTGCTCATCGCCTTTCGACTATCCAACATGCGGATAAAATAGCGGTGCTGGACAATGGTGAGTTAGTCGATGTTGGTAACCACCAATCATTAATGCAAAGCTGTGAGTTGTATCAGCGACTCGTGGCGTTACAATTTAAGCACTTAGAGTAACGCCTAGTTAAGCCCTCAAGAATAAGCAAAAACGGACCAAGTGATTTAATGCCAATAGCTTAACGATGTTTTTGTGTCATTCCAGCGAGCCTTGGCGAGACTAGGAATCTAATAGCAACGTGCTGAGGAGTGGTTAAAGAGACAATTTTGACCATAAAGAGCTAGGATAGAAGATCCTATATCACGCACCTTCGCCGCTGTACAAGATAACGAAATACAAAAAGATGCCACTCGTAGTTAAACGAGCGGCATTAAACCAAGTGGTTCTCGTTTTAATACAGGAACTCCGGTAAGAATCCAGTAACCAGCGTACTCTCCCTTCAACTAGAAACACTCATCCCCAAGTACCATATAAAATCCAATCAACTTCATTTGTAACAAGTTAGGTTTCAAAAATAGGAAATTACCACTGTAAAAATTCACCGCGTTTTGTCTTGCTGCCTATGGTTACAATGTTCGTGAAATCAATGCCTTTAAACCAAGTTACAAGTAAGTGGCACCGAGATGAACAGTGAAGCGAAACAACTTTTTTATCATTTATGTCAGCAATACGATGCGCTTTCTCAAGAATTAGAGTCTCGCGCGTTTCCTGAGTTTTCCGAGACCATCACTCATCCGCTTGGACACTGCTTTGTCCGTTGCCCTGTTGGCAGTCAGCGCTTTTCCATTGTTGCAGTCAACTTTGCGCCCTCCGTTCGCGGGCAAGGTGTGCTTACTGCATTTATCGACTACATTAAAAGCCATCCATATCATTACCAAGGCGTTGAGGTCGCTATCATTGAAAACAAAAGCTTAGCAAAACGACTGTTGTCTCTTGGCTGGAAGTACAAGTCTCTGTTTGGCAAAGTTTTCTTCGCCAGCAAGCCTACCCTAGTGAAGGACTTTCAGTCAGCGTGATGGTTATTACGACACCGCATCGGTACCCAAAGTAAAAACCATCACTCAAAATCCGTAAGCATATTGAGAAAAGTTTGGCGGTCTTCCGTTGTACTACCTTGATGAGCAGTGTATTCGACGTGTTCATCCGCGCTGGCTTTTGGGGATAGATTGATGCCCCACAGCGCGTTAATTTGGTTTGGAACGATGGAGTAACGCACGTCAACAATTCGCATTTCGTTATTCGGGTCTTGCGCTACAAAACCATTTGAAAACCAACGGAAACGTTCGATGTCTTTCGCTTGCTGCGATTGCGGATCGAGCCATGGAAATTGAGTCTTCACATTGAGCTTTGGTGTGGATTCGCCTGGGTAGATTTTTATTGAACGCCCCACTCTTACCGCATCCACATAGTAGTTATCTTCCGTTTCATAAATCACTTTCCAGACCAAAAGATTCCCGAAGGTTGGTTTTGCTTTTAGCTGCAAAGCGCTGTGCTGTCTCTCTTGGACGATTTTCCACCCGGCCGCTTCTGCTCTATCTCGTTGAATAACCCCAAGAGTCAGATAAGCCAGAGACCATAGAAATGCGACACGCGCGTAATTTCGATTTCGCTTCAGTGCGGCAAAGAAAAGCAGGATCAAAATCGGAAGTGAGAAAGCGGGATCGATAACAGAGATCGTATTCCAGGCATAGCGTGTGTTGCTTATCGGCCAAAAAAGCTGAGTCCCATAGCTGGTGCAAGCATCTAACAGCGCATGGGTGCTATAACCAAGGGCACAATAAAACCAACTCTGCCGGAAGCTTAGTCCTCGCTTTTTTGCTAACAACGGATACAACACTAAAGCACAGAGAAAGCTGCCAAAAGGGATAAACAACAATGAATGGGTAAAGTGTCGGTGATATTCCAAAAACAGCAATGGGTCAGTTGATGAACGGATAAGTACATCCAAATCCGGTGCCATCCCTGAAACCACGCCTAACACGCCAGCAGCCACAATGTGCCGCTTGTTACTTGCAGACTGTGGCAAAGCAGCGCCAAGTAAACCTTGCGTTAACGGGTCCATTATTTACGCCCGCAACGAAAATGTAGCCGAGATAGAAGGCATATACGCTTCAAAATAGGCTCAAATTTAAAAACCAGAACGTTCTCCGACATAAATTATCCGTATTTAAGTGGATTGGAAGACACACCTTAATGACGCATTAAAGTGTTCGAAAACAAACACTTTGATTTTAGTGTAAGAAGGAATCGCCCTATTCTCTAGTGAGAAGCGAACCTAAAGCGAGGCTTGTGGTGTACGTCAAAAGTACAAAACTGCGGATTTTACAGATGCAAAAATAAAACAAGGCGAACCGGATGGCTCGCCTTGTTTACTGAAGGATTAACGACAAAAACCTTAGTCTTGAGGGTTTTCTTTCGCGTTGATTTCAGCGTAAGTGTGCAGAAGTTCCGTCAATGTTTTTACCCAATCAAAAACATCCGAAGGTGTATTTTCGAGTAGCTTTTCCACTAGTGCACAGTGTGTTTCTAACGTGATCGCCTCTTCCAAATGGAATGAAATCGCATAGAAATGCCAAAGAACCAGTCGCGTCATTCGCTCGCTATTTTGCTTAGCATTGTCTGAGTCATCAAACGCTTGTTGAATTTCACTCAGTGCGATTGCTGTCATGCGTAACATGGCATCAAGACGTGCAGACAACATACGGTCTTCGCTATCCACTTCTTCTTGATCGAAAGTAAATAGCTCATTCATCACGTCTTCAGGCACCATTTTACTGATCATGCGAGCACTAAACTCTTCCAGTTCATGACGAGGCATGGTTACAAGACAATCGAAGGTGTAATCACGAAGCATAAAATCACTCTAGGTTGGAAATCAATTTCAGCCACGCATTCTAAATACTGAAATCTCAATTGCCAGCGTTTATTTCTATTGAGCTACCGAAAAACTACAGAACACCGTTGATCGCGATACCAACACCAATACGCTGCTGATTATGATCATAGTCAATCAAGCTCTTACCATACCCCGTCGAGTACTGTGCGTATCCCTGAAGTTTGCCCCAGATCGGAAATGACACCCCTAATTCGGCAAAGCCTTTATGCGTTTGGAAGTTCTGGCGGCCCAAGAAGGTAAACTCATAACCATTCCATTTGTACGCACTCGATAGCTCAAAGTGCCCCATGTAATCTTCGATATCCGGGTTATCATCACCTTTAGGATCATTCGGAGATGTTTTTTCATCCTCAGGTATACGCCACCACGGTTGAAGAGAAACCGCAAAATTGTCTTTCGCAAAGGTTAAGTTGGCGTAAACACGATTCCAACTGCGCGATAACTCTTGTCTCTGCCCATTCGACTCATGTTCAATACCAAAACCTAACCAAGTCGAGCCATCAAGTGGCTTCCAGTCTGTCGGGGTATAATAAAAAAGCTCAGGACGATAATTGGTTTCACGAAATGGACGCGATGCTGCTCCTGTATACACCTGCCAAAATGACTTTAGCGTCATACCAAAGAACAAACCATCCCCATCAAACAACAAATCGTCGTAGTTCATTGGCACTTTAAAACTAATTTGGAACTCCGCTTCTTCCTTACGCAGCTCATCTCCGTACTTAGTGTCCGCATAAGCACGCTTATTTACGCGATCACTGTAAGTGAACGGCAAGATGTAGTTAACACGATGCGCCACCAAACTAAATGGTTCAAAGGCGTTTTCTCGTTCTGATTCCAAACGTTTGTCGACCAAGCTTTCCTGAAGCTCCTCAGGTTCTTCAATTTCTGGATCAGCGGGCACTGTACTTGTTACTGCATCGAGCTCACACTGCGCGCGAATGCTCTTTATGGTTTCCTCACCTTTGCTTTGCTTAATTTTGTCTAGCAAACATAAATCATAAGCACTGGCTGTTTCTCCCATCGCAACTGGCGCTGCCAATAAGCTCAGTATTGATATCCCTGCCACTTTTGAAGCCATCTGAAACCCTTAATATTCTTTATGTCAAACCAGATAATTTTAATTTTTCTTGGTAAACCGCTTGCCATTCTGGCGTTAAGGTAATGTTAAATGTTCGCCGACTTTACGTCTTGGATAAATACGACAGACCTCAAACATATCGGCCCACTATGAGCAACGCGCCAAAAAAGTCCAAGAGTTGAGCATCATAAATAAAAACAAAAAAGACTCGTTTGCATGATGCTCATATTCCCTATGCAAAATACTGGCTCGCCACTTTGATTGCAAACCCGGCTATGAATAAACCCAAGCCGTAAGCCAAATGCGCCAATGTGCTAAGAAAACGGGCTTTCCAAGGTGTTGGGGTTTTACTGGCAGCAAAACCAAATCCTAGACAAGGTTGAATGACAAAAAATGGGAACACCAACGTGACCACACCAGTGGCTAAGCCGGGCACTAGACTAGGCTCTACCAACCAATGATGCCCAAAAGCAGCAATGTGAGCCAAAGCGAAAACAACACCAATGGCATAGTGCAAAAACCAACCGAGTGCTTTTTCTCCCGACATCGCGTCTGTTGCCATAATTGGCGCATGCATAAGCTTTCCTTTGGGCATATATAAAACCCAGCGCGCAACCAATGCATAGTTTAGTGAGTGAATACCAAACACTCTCCTTTGTAGCCAAGCCCATAAATCCATTATCAAAGTCGCACCAATCCCTATTAGCGCCGCTTGTAATCCTATTAAAAACAGCATTTTTCGCTCCTCAAGTTTTTGATTTGTTAAGGTCTTAGTTGCATGCTACAACTTAAAGCCAACTTGAAGTCAATGAGGAATAATATGGATATTGCAGAAGTGGTTAAAAAATCAGGATTGCCGACCTCAACGCTCAGATACTACGAACAGTTAGGGTTAATTCGCTCGATAGGAAGGAATGGATTGAGACGTCAATATACACCAGAGGTACTCAATAAACTCAACTTAATTAGTTTAGGGCGTATCGCTGGAATATCACTTAACGAAATGGCGGAAATGTTGAATCACTCAGAAGCATACATTGATCGTGACTTACTGGCGAAAAAGGCGCTTGAAATTGATGAGCAAATAAAACGTTTGAAAGCGGTTCGAGACAGCCTAAACCATGTTGCTTCCTGTCCTCATGAGTCACATATGGACTGTTCTTCATTTCAGAAGCTTATGAAGGTCGTAAAGCGTTATGTCCCTAAAAAACCGAGATAAAGCACTCTACTTATTCTTGATTTAAAAGGAAGTAACTCGCGGTTGTGAGTTACTCCCTTTCATATTACTTAGCTTGCGATTTTACGTACTTCTTCACTTTTTTCATCGCCATTTTTTGCTTTAACGGTGAAAGGTAATCAATGAACAAGTTACCAGATAGGTGATCAATTTCGTGCTGCATCACAATCGCCAAGAACTCATCGCTCTCGATTGTAATCGGGTTGCCATCACGGTCCAATGCAGACACAACAACTGATGTGTAACGCTCTACATCGGCGTAGTATTCGGGAACAGATAGGCACCCTTCTTGACCAAGTGCTTTGTTTTCTCCGCTCACCACTTCTGGGTTAACTAAGATTAAAGGATCATTACGTTCGTCAGAGATATCGATGACAACAACCGCTTCTTTTCTGCCCACTTGGGTTGAAGCTAAACCGATGCCATTGCCCGTTGCGTAAAGTGTTTCTAGCATATCGTCGATCAACGTTTGTACTGTCGATACATCAGTGACTTTTTCTGCTTTTACTTTAAGCCTTGGGTCTGGAATGGAGAGAATTTCGAGGACTGCCATACTTACCTTTCGTTATCTGTAAATCGTAATTTCCGGCGAATTATACACACGTTTCGGCAGACATAAACATGTTGAGTTTTCGTGGAAAGACCGTTTCGTCTAAAACATTCGATTTTGCTAGAGACCAAAGAGGCACAAAGAAAGAGAAAACAATAACGCCAGCGCGATATGGCTGGCGTCTTTTTTACGTATCTATCTTTAAGCGTTCGTTATATGTGAGTTACGCACTCTTTTGCGCTTTTAGCAAAACCTTAATCGCCATTTTTTCACCACTCTTGAAAATAAAGTACCCGAGACAAACGGTTATTAACGTTAATACAACGATAATAATACTGAACCAGCCTAGTTCCGCTATCACTTCAAATATAGAGATGCCCAAAAACATTAAGATGAGAGAAAACACCACTAAGCTCGATAAATTCCAAAGCAGCACTGAATACCATCTCGTTGTCGAAGGCATTATATTCCCTGTTTTATAGCCAAAATAATATCCTACACTCATCGCTGGTATTAACGTCCCAAGAAAGCCGACACCGTTCATTTCCATGCCAGAAATGTACTCAATAATAAATAGCAGTATGGCCAAACAAACTGATGCCAGACACAAAAGCGACGTTACAAAGAGCACCGAGGGAGCGTTGTTTTCTGTTGAGTAATTATTTTTCGATTCCACTTTCATTTCCTTCCATTTATTTCAATAAAATCAGACTTTAGATCATGCTGCCGCTTGGACAACCTAGAGAAACAACGCCGCCATAACTAGTTGTGGGTGTAGCTACCATGACTAAATCAACAGGAAGAAACACAACGTCCGTTGCTAACGACAAAGGAATGTCAATCAATGAAAGTGGATATAACGCGATGGAAGTAATATCAGATCTTAAATAGCAAGGTTGTCGTGCGACTGATAACGCTGTGCCTGAAAACGGCTTTCCGTATCCGCCACCAGCATGCGCATCTATAGATGAACACCCCACCATTAAAGATGCTGACACCACAAGAAATACAACTTGTAGCTTTTTAAATATATTTATTTTCATTTAACCTAGATTCCAACTAACTATTATTTTTTAAAACTAAACCCTCTCTCTCAAATTGTATATTCAATGAATTTACTCATATGGGCCTAGTGCAACCATGTTAATACGTTCTATGTATTAGAAACAATTCATTTATTTCCAATAGCACCCGTGAGTTCATGCGACGTGACTAGAATCGCACTTAATTTTTTATGCAAGCACCAAGTTAAGCTCAACCTATTCGCTTTCCCGTTGGAGTCGCGTACCTTTCATCTGATGTAAAAAAGCCGCCAGAACCATTTGGCTCTGGCGGCTTTTGTTTTTATCGAAAACTCGATTACTGCTGTAGCTTCGCTTTGGCTTCTACTACTTTGGAGAAGTCTAGGCCCAGCTCTTCCACTGCTTCTTTAATCAATACAGGGTTTTGCATTACCTGCGCCATTAACGCTTGAAGCTGATCTTGTGGCAGACCTAGTTGGCTGATAGTTGCCATTGCAGCCAGAGGGTTTTGAGTTAACGCCTGAAATAGCTCGTTGATTTGCTCGTCGCTAATATTGTTTTCTTTCAACATCGCAAGAATCGGGTTCATCAAATTACCTTTAAATACTATGTAAAACAGACCCGCAGTTTACCATTGGGTTTTGTTAGTTTGCACGCAGACTTTAACCACCACACCACCATCGACCAAGTTATGGTCGAATATTGGTGAACGTTGCGGTAGTGACTCCATCACTTTGCGATGAAAGCGCTTTTATATCCGCGTTAAAGTAATATGGATTAAGTGGCATTTTACTCTCGGCTGGTCGCGCGTAGTAAAGCTTGGCGGGCTGTTTTGCCATTTGTTGCGCGTACAAATATCCGACCAACGCATGTTCAAACTGGTGGTAACCATTTCCCCAATGGAACGCTTTGGTTGATTTAGGATTCAGACCAACACCTCCGTACTGATGATCCACCCACACGTCCATAAAGGTGGGTAATGTATATTGCAACGTTTCTTTCATCGAATCATCGACAAGAGAAACCGTCATCGCCGCTTGATCGAGTTCTGCCCATTCCCAAGACGAGCTATAGTGTTTGTGCGGTCTTGATTGCCAAGCAGGAATGCTCTCTTGCGTCCATTTAGTCTGCCATTCTGGCGAGAAGAACGCTTTGACTTGCTCAAAGTTTTGCTGGTATTGCGCCTGTTTAAGCGTGTGTTTCATTCCTTTGAAACCAAACTCTGTCCAATTGGATTTCCCCAACAACTGACCAGTGAGATACGTCATCCAATACGCTTTGATGGTGTGTCCAAAATCATTGTGTTTCGCATCTGACATCATTACCGCTTTGTGGTGTATCGCGCCATAAAAACGCTGCTCTTTGACGGAATGGTAGTTATCTAGCATCACTTGCGTCAGCCACTCCAGATCTTGTTTCCACTTGGCTTGCGCTGGTTCTGGTAAAAGTGGCGCCGTTAACAACAGGTAGCCATTGATTTGGTCAAGTTGAGCGACTAACTCTTGCTGCTTCTCACTTTCTCCATCACCATCTTTCAAAACCCACGCCAGACCGCGATCATCGCTTCGTCGGTATTGTTTAAATATAAACGCTTGCTGGTCGATAAGTGCTTGTTCAACCTTTGGATCTTGCGTCAAGTAGTAGTACATCGCTAAACCCACCAAGGCGTAAGCTTGGTCTTGAGAAGTTCGCTGTTGCCACTCCATCCCCGGTTTTCCACTACGCGTAAAGCTCACAAAGCCGCCGTTTTTCTCATCTTGTAGATGATCAATCAGGTAATAAGCCCCTTTCTTTGCCAGCTCTAATGCTTGTTTGTCACCCGTAAGATGAAAAAGCACGCCATAAGCGTAAGTTTGGCGCGATTTCATGCGTGTGTATTCGCGATCGAAGTGCGGGATAATCCACCCTTTGTTTAATTCTTCACACGGCTTTTGTGGGTCGAGAATGACACCGTTATCACAACGAAATGTCGGAAAATTCCCCGCAGGTTGCCCATGCGCACTTTCCATCATCCAATATGGGGCTAGGCCATTCGTCACATGGTTTAACCAATCATCCCCCGAAGGCAGCTCCACATCAGCAAAGCTGTTCATGCTCGTCGTTGCGAGCAATAAGGTAAGATATTTAAAAGACATAATGCTCAATTAAGTTATTGAATTTTATCCAGTATAAATAACTCCCTTTACGCATATTGTCGTCGTTGTCACAATCGCCTTACGCATTTGTTTGCATTGTTCATCTGTCTGCCTTATTCGATGACTGAGTCGAGAATAAACGCCACTCTGTCTTCGACTGACATTTTGGGCACTTCGAACAATTGATAACCGAACTTGTGGTATGCATCGACCATCTGTTTATGCGTGGCGACCGCTTCAGAAAAATCTTGCTTTCGCTCTTCATCGTTGCTGAATATCGACGACCACGGTGGAAAAATGAACACTTGAGAATGATAACGAAGCGTCTGGCAATGCGTGATGAGCTCATGCGAGATTGGCAATTGTTCCAACTTGCTGTAGCCATATACGTCCACAATACTGCGATCAAAAAACACGTCCCCCTGGCGGACATTGAAAGCTCGGTAATTGCTCACTTCTGCCTTCATCATTTCGTCTCGAAAGGCTTGTTTGTCATTCCAAGGTAATGCTGAACCGTGATTCGTAACCTGCCTTTGTATTACGTGACGACCTGTTTCTGGCGAGCAGATAAAGCCTTGTGTTTTTAGTTGTTCGATTACCGAGGTTTTTCCTGCACCGGGACCACCAGTGAATACGATGAGTTTATTCAAAATTGTTTCCTTATTTTTTTTGTTTGAGTGAAGTAATGCGGGTACAGCCAAGATAATTGGCATGATCTGGCGTTTGAAATTGGCATTTGGCACGCCAGCGTTAAGCGAGATCGGCAGTGGAATGTTTTGGGATAGAAATGAGCAGTGAAAAAAATATTGATGAAATGAAAGCTTAAACGGCGTGTTCAGCGTTTATGAAAAACGGAGGAATTTTGAGCGAACCAAGCTTGCCCAAAAAATTGGGTTGGAAAATGGAGAGATTGGTTCAGCGGGTTAGCGCGTCAATTGGCTTTCTATATCAAGAAAATGGCACCTAAGCCTAAGAATGCAAAGAAACCGACGACATCAGTAACGGTCGTCAATACTACCGAGCCAGCCACGGCGGGGTCAATGTTAAACTTCTTCAACGTGAATGGTATCAGCGTACCCGATGCCGCAGCCGCCAGACTATTGAGAAAAATTGCGCAGCAGATAATAAGCGCCAATGGCCAAGAGTCAAACACCATGTAGACGACACCCGCGATGACTAATCCCATGATCAAGCCATTAATGGTGGCGATTTTTAATTCCTTATTCACCAATAGCTTCAAGTTACTTTGGTGCAAATGGTTGAGTGCGATACCCCGAATGGCCACCGCTAAGGTTTGGCTACCTGCGATGCCGCCCATACTCGCCACAACGGGCATTAAGATCGCAAGCGCAACGACTTGCTCGACCACATTATCAAAAATACCAATGATGGCAGAGGCAACAAAGGCAGTCAGCAAATTAATCACCAACCAAAGTGCTCTTAGCCTTGTCGCCACAGTTAATGGTGTGAACAAATCTTCTTCGCTTCGTACGTTTTCTGCCACTACAGCTTGTAGGCTGAGTTCACGCAAGGTAATCGCGATGGTCGCCATCGACAAAACGCCCATAATTTTGCCACCAGCCATGATAGGAAACCAATGCGCGCCACCATCAATCGAGACCTGTTTACTGACGCTTTGAATCGTTTGGATATCTTCCAGAATTGGCGTGACTGCGGTCAAGTCTGTGAGTTTGGTATGGTTCTCATGCAGCAACAGGGTTTGAGGTTCTATCGTCCCAATAACGCCTCCGACATCGCGCACAATGATCAATCGCACCGGGCTTTGTCCACGTTTTAACAACTCGTTTTTGATGCCTCCTACGCTGTTTTTAGGATTCGCGACCAAAAAATACGGCTCGGCATATCGTCCTACTTTGTTGTCTTCATACGACAATGCTTGTTGAATGTGCGCGACCGACTCTTCACTTTGGTCGATAAGGTACTCATCCACAAATTCGGTCGGTAGAAAGTCTGCAAAGATGATCAGTTCCGAATCCGTGATGTACGCTAAGCGTTCATGTTGCAGCTCTTTGTTGAGTGATTGATGAATGTGCTTGGCGGTGTCGTATCGCAGCAAATTTAATACCGTCCAGTACTTCTCTGGCGGCACCGCTTCTATCACGCGTTTACGATAAGCAATGTTGACCGACTCCAAAATGTTCGCGATTTGCGCTTCCTGATAGTCTTTCAAAAAACTGAGGTCTTCGGTCGACTCTATCGCTTTAATGATCTCGGCAAGCAAATGAGGCACTTTGCGATTAATTTGTAATTGGCTGGAATCTATCATCATTGTCACCGATTTCCTTGGACATCACGTTAGTGTCAACACGATATCTATTATCTAAAGGCATGAGATCCTGATGTTAAAATTCTAGGCAATGGCGCGCACAATTGCGGAATTTATATTTTGCTCGCAGAAACAGAACGTCTTTGTATAAGGGGATGGTATAAACTTTTAGTGTGCATTAGGCGCATTTGCCTCGTTTGATAATGGAGTAATCAATGGCACCAGTATTTTTTCTGACTCAGCAAGCTGCCTTACCAAGTCGTAAGGTGCTTCGTAAAGTGATTCAGTTTACGACAGCGCTGGCTCAACCCATCGTGGTATTGGTGGAAGACCACCGCCGGAGTGAAGATCACGCGTTCGCGCATTTCCTTAGTTTCAACTCTGACCATATAGAAAAGAGACAAGCTGAGTTTGAAGCTTGGACATCAAAATTTAAAGACTTCGTTATCGAACTTTGTGAAGAAGAGGAAGTTGAAACGCCAACACTCTCTTACGAGCATTTCAAAGGGAGTCATTGGATTGCTCAAGTCGCGAAACGGCTTGTCGACCACACAGATTTACTGCTCGTGGGGCATTTTAACAAGCACGAAATTCAAACCTTACTCACCGAGCTAGCAAAAAACGATTGTGATTTATTACTATTAAGTGAGCGTTCATGGCCTTCTCACGCCAACATGCTTTGCGCGATAGATCCGCTTCATCGCGGAGATGCAAAATCAGTCGTAGATAGAGCCATCGTATCGCGAGGCTCAAAGCTAGAAAAAACCTTGAGCGGAAAAATGACGTTAGTTTACTGCCGCTACGTTGCGCCTTATCTATCTCGCTATCGTGCAGAGATTTTGAGCAATCAAAAAGCAGGCATTACGGACTTTATTACTGCGCAAAAGTTAACACGAGTACCACTACTGCTGCCAGAAGGAAACCCTGAAACGGCGTTACCAAAAGCAGTTAAGCAATCACAAGCGGCAATTCTGATTATGGGCGCATGTAAACGAAGCATGTCATCCCAATTTTGGTCTGGCAGCACTGTAGACACGTTACTTGATCAACCGCCTTGTGACCTGCTGCTCGTCAATAGCACGAAGGATTGATCAGGCTTCCCCATCCCGCCGCATCTTAAATAATATCACGCGCAGTTATTGGCTCTTCATGGTCTCTAACTGCGCGGCTTCATGTTCCGCGTTCAAGGCTTGTTTCTGCTGCTGTTTAACCTCATCCCAACTGCGTCCCGATTCAATCGCAGATACACGCTGCTCGTATTTAGTGCAGGCTCTTTCGAGTACTTTCTCAGGATCTATGCCCTTTTCTCTTTCCAACACTTTTAATACGTTAAGATAGTTCCACAACACATCGCCTAACTCGTCTTCCAAATGACAAAGGCGGTCCTCACGAATCTCTTCACGGACTTCATCGACTTCTTTGCTAATGGCCTCCAGATAAGTCTCTACGCCTTTAAACCAAGTGTTGGTTTGGTCATATTGAGATTTTCTCGTCGCAATTGCGTACAACTCATCAAATTTCTTCATTATCTCTCCGTAGAACGAGTTTTTATTTACGCCTCTTTAGGGCGAATAAACTTCCCTTTTGCCGTCACTCTAACTTCATTATTGACCAGTAATTGAGCCACCAGTTGATATATACCGCGGCGTTCACCTTCACAGTGTGCAGTAATCGTGACGTGCTCATCTAACTCAATAGGTGCATGGTAGCGCACATCCAACTGCGCGGTAAGGGCTTGAATGTCTTTAAATAACAAACAGTGTGTCATTGCACCATCGAGCAGCGAACTCGCAATGCCACCATGCAACAGGTCGGTGTAACCTTGATGACGCGGTAAAACGTGAAACTCTCCGACAACAGAACCATCGGCTAGGCACTGGTAGTTCACAGCCAAAGAGTTCGGATTCGCATCGATTGAAGAACAAACCGCACATTGATAATGAGATTCGTGAGTGGAATGAAAGTGACTGTTTGCGGACATGTTAAGTACTCAGCTTGTAAAAAGAGTAATTAGCATATGCCAATTATTAAAAAGAAACGGCGAGTAATCTTTGTTTGCACGTTGTAGGGCCAACAACCTCATTATCCATAACGTTAAATAATCATTTTCATAATTAACGATAATTTCCAGTTTATTTAGAGTGGCGATAAGGTTTGCATCGTGATTACGCAACGTTATGAAAGGCGACTTATGAAGTTTCTCCACACGATGATCCGTGTTGTTGACCTAGACAAATCTATCGAATTTTATACAAAAGTTCTGGGTATGAGCGTTTTGGATCGTTTTGAAAACCAAGAATACCGTTACTCACTGGTGTTTGTTGGTAGCCCTGATCAACCAGATGGCGCGACCATCGAGCTAACTTATAACTGGGATACCGGCAGTTACGACTTAGGTAACGCATTCGGACACATGGCGCTTGGGTGTGAAGACATTTACGCAGCTTGCGAACAAATCAAAGCGCTTGGTGGCAACGTCACTCGCGAACCCGGTCCAATGAAAGGAGGAGAAACGCACATCGCCTTCATTAAAGATCCCGACGGCTACCCAATCGAACTGATTCAAACTAAACAATAACGAGGTTTCCTATGACAGACGCATTATTTCAACCGATTCAACTTGGCTCTCTCTCATTAAAAAACCGCATCGTTATGCCTCCGATGACGCGCTCTCGAGCCTCTCAACCGGGTAATGTTGCCAACGACATGATGGCCACCTACTACGCTCAACGCGCCGAAGCGGGATTAATCGTTGCAGAAGGCACGCAAATTTCACCAATGGGTCAAGGCTACGCGTGGACACCGGGCATTTATAGCCCAGAGCAAATTGCTGGCTGGAAAAAAGTAACTGATGCAGTGCACGAGAAACGCGGCGTTATCTTCGCGCAATTATGGCATGTTGGTCGTGTGACTCATCCTGACAACATCGGCGGCGAGCAACCTATTTCTTCTTCTGCGCTTAAAGCGGAAAACGTGAAAGTATTTATCGACAATGGCACTGACGAACCTGGCTTTGTCGACGTGGTTGAGCCGCGTGAAATGACCAAACAAGACATCAAGAATGTTATTGAAGAATACCGCCAAGCCGCATTAAACGCGATAAAAGCTGGGTTTGATGGTGTCGAACTTCACGCAGCAAATGGCTACTTGGTTAACCAGTTTATCGATTCTGAAGCGAACAACCGCACCGATGAATACGGCGGCTCAATTGAAAACCGTCTGCGTTTTCTTGGTGAAGTGGTCGAAGCGATGACGCAAGCCATTGGCGCAGATCGTGTTGGTGTTCGCCTTGCACCATTCACTTCGTTAAACGGCACCGTTGATAGCACACCTGTCGACACCTACACCGCTGCTGCTGCGCTGCTTGATAAACTCAATGTTGTTTACATTCACATTGCAGAAGTGGATTGGGACGACGCGCCAGACACTCCACTCGCCTTTAAAACCGCAGTTCGTGAGGCGTATAAAGGCACACTGATCTATGCCGGTCGTTACAACGCAGAAAAGGCGCAATACGCGATTGAAAGTGGCTTAGCCGACATGATCGGTTTTGGTCGTCCGTTTGTTGCAAACCCAGACTTACCAAGCCGCATCAAGCATGGCTACCCACTGGCAGAACATGACTCTGCCACATTGTTCGGCGGCGGTGAAAAAGGCTTAGTGGACTACCCTGCGTATCATGCGGGTTAATTCATCTGCGTAAAGCTGATTCGCAACTCACGACAAACCAATAGCTAACCCAAAAGAACCTTGCTCTTCCCCCTGTGACGCCAAGATGCAGGGTTCTTTTTTAGGCAAGCCACCAAGGGTTAACGTCTTTGACAAGATGTACAACCTCGGCACGCAGAGCGCGTCGTTTTACTTAGTAAACTGCGTTGTACTTTACAGTAGGCGTTTTTGAGTGCGCGGCGGCCTGAAAACCAATCATCCGGTTTAGTGAGGATTAAGTAGCCGTTAAACCTCTTAACCAACTCGGTTCGATTGTTTTCGATAAATCGGCTATCAAACTCGATTTCGAAGTAATCCAACGCTTCTTCGATACAAGTAAAGCTGGCAATTTTTTCCTGAATCGTATTCTCTGTCATCGTTTCTTTAGCGTTATCGTTTTCAATGAAGTTTATGTGTCTCGCGCTTTACGTTCTTTGATTTAGCGCTTCTAACATCACTCTTTCTGGAATTTCCATATTGAAATTCAATTTGGGAATTCGTTATTTCCCCAACCTTTTTATTTTAATAATCACCTTAAGACACTGATTTAAATAAACATTATTTTTGGTTCATATTTTGCTCTACTTCGTTAAACGGAATGTTGGAGGGACACGATATGACTTACAGAGCGGAAGTAGACGGATTAAGGGCGATTGCTGTCACGTTGGTGATTTTGTTTCATGCAGGAGTTGAGCAGTTCGCTGGTGGCTTTATTGGCGTCGACGTATTTTTTGTTATCAGCGGCTATTTGATCACCACCATCGTGATTAACGATTTGGAAAACCAGAAGTTCAGCCTCGGTGATTTTTATGAGCGACGCATTCGCCGCATACTTCCCCTGCTACTGGTGGTGATTGCCGTCAGCTACTTGATGTCTTGGTGGCTGTTTTTGCCACAAGCACACAAAGACGTTGGTCAGTTCGTAGTCTCTTCTATTCTTTCTTCATCCAACATTCTTCTGTATTTAAAAGGCCACAATTACTTCGGTTTAGAAGATCAAGCCAATCCGCTGTTTCACACTTGGAGCTTGGGCGTTGAAGAACAATACTACATTGTCATTCCTTTGCTACTCATGCTACTCGCTCGTGGCAAAAACGCGTTTTTCCTGACTTTTTTTGTCGCGGTATTTGCGCTGAGTTTGATGACTATTGTCTATGCGAGCAACGATCCTGATTTCGCCTTCTACATGATCTTCTCTCGTGCTTGGGAGCTGGCAACCGGTTCATTACTCGCATTAGTGATGAGAAAAGTCCAAGTTCAATCTAATGATACTCTAGCAACCATTGGCATCGTTTTGATATTGGCTTCCGCGCTTTTGTTTGAAAAATCGCAAGATGGCGCGGGTATCACTTTGCTGGTGCCGGTCATCGGTAGCGCGTTGGTGATTTTGTTTGCCTCTAAAGACAATGTCTGCGGTAAATTGCTGAGCCTAAAATGGGTCGTGTTCGTCGGCTTAATCAGCTACAGCTTGTACTTGTGGCATATTCCGCTATTTGTGTTTTACCGCTACATGCTGGATGCAACTCAAGACGTCAATATCCCGATTTACATTGCCGCTCTTTTTATACTGTCTTACTTCACTTGGCGCTTTGTTGAAAAGCCGTTCCGCAGCCGAAAAGCCATGAGCATGCGCACTGTGTCTGCGGTTATTGCGGTTTTGACGTTACCCTTGCTGACGTTCGGCGTTATTGGTCATCAAAACGGTGGTTTTCCAGAAAGAAGTGCATTTTTCGAGGCCATGCGCGTGAACAACGGTTACGGTTTAGATTGCAACGGCAACACCGACGTTAACGATGTGTGCTCGTCTGCGCCGCAGCCCACCATCGCTGTGTTAGGCAATAGTCACAGCATGGTTTACGTGAAGCGTCTGTCCGAAGTAACACCAACTGGCGTGGTGCAACTTACTCAAGATTCCTGTGCGGTCGGTTATATCGACATCATCAAAGATGCTGGCTCAATTTCTTGCCGACAGTTCTTCAAACAGGCAGTCGATACCATTTTGCGTACCCCTTCTATTCGTCGCGTCGTTATCTCTTCCAACTTCAATAAAGAGCTTTCACAAGCCGATTATGAGACATCATTAACTAGATTGTTGAATGAACTGGAAGGGAAAGAAGTGGTCGTTTTCGGACCAACGCCTTCTGCACCTTTTGCGGTAGGAGAATGCCTTTGGAAAGCGCGTTTGTTTGGCGAGACAAAAGAGTCCGCATGCGATTTTTCTCCCAAGCGACATCACCCTCAAAACGTGGCGAAGTTAGTGAACTACTTTGAGCAATTTGAGCACATTGAGTTTGTCGACTTGACCGATGCCATTTGCAGAAATGGAGTATGTCGAATGAAAGTTGGTGCGAACAACGCGATGTATACGGATGACAGCCATTTATCTTACAAAGGTGCGGAGTTGGTGCTTGGGCATTACCACAATAGTGCAAATGAAGCGCAACAGTTCACTTACGACCGACAATAACCAAGAGAGTAAGCTTTTATGCTTCAGCGCTTATCTCAGGTAAGCGCTGAATATTTTAAAGCGAGAGAAAGCCAGCGCGTTTATTTGAAAATGCGTGGGTCAAACGCGAAATCGAGCTTTTCGGCTTTCTTAATGATCTCTTTCATTTTGGGATGATTTGGATTCACCACGTAGTTTTTATCACGAGGTGAAATCGTTGAAGGCACTTGCAGTGCGGCAAACTCGGGATGAGGGTCATTGAGAAACTGGTCACCAATGTACTGTGTAGACTCGCTCGCCGGTATTGCTCGCCACGTCACAGGGAGATCTTCTTCATCTAAGGTGGCGATGAGATATTCGGGCATTTCAATACGATATAAATCGTACAGTTTGGTGATAGCTGGATCGTTATTTACGTGAACAAACACTTCCAACGAGCAAAGGGATTCCGATTCAGAGAAGTAGAGGGCTTCGGTTCCTTTTGAGTTCCATCGCCCTCCAAACAACTTTGCGCCAACGGGGCTGAATGGCGTGTCAGCAAATTTCTTTTGTGTGAGACGATAGAGCTTCATATTACGAGAACACCCCGTGCTCTAAACGGCCGATCAAATCTTTGACGATTTCAAAATCCACCGTGGTCGAGACCATGTCTAGCGGCCTTTTTCCACCTAAGCCGTACACATTCTCTCTCATCCATTTTAACGCGCGCTCTTCGTCGTCAAACAACTCTGTCGCGAGTTTCAATAACATCGCTAATCGATAGATTGCATCACTCTCTTGAGTATTAAAACGCTCATCATTTTTAAGACGACGCTTAATTGTACTAACAGGAATCAGTGTCACATGTTGGAATTCACTTTGAGAAAGCTTTACTCGATCAACAATGTTCCGGTATACCTTGGGCTCAAAGCCTTTGTGAACCGCATCAATACGACCCGTTTCAGCATCTTCAATACCTAGCATAAGCCAGAAATTGGCTTTATGAGATTGTTTCGGCTTAAAGCTTTTTAATGCTGCAGTTGCCATATCAAGCTCCTATGGTTCATATGGTCTAGTCATTATGGTTCAAATGAGCTCAATTATCAATCAAAGTAACAATCAAAGTAAAAAGACAGGTAAAGAAAAAGGCGAGCTTTGCGCCCGCCTCTCTTACTTATTCATCAACTTTGTTTACGCATCTACCGATTTGCATCGTTTGACTTATTACAAGTCAAAACGGTCGGCGTTCATGACTTTCGTCCATGCAGCGATGAAGTCGTGGATGAATTTTTCCTGATTATCATCTTGCGCATACACTTCCGCGTACGAACGTAGAATCGAGTTTGAGCCAAAGACAAGATCCACTCGAGTTGCCGTCCATTTCACTTGGTCTGTTTTACGATCACGTATTTCGTACTGATTAGCACTTACCGGTTGCCACGTATATGACATGTCAGTAAGGTTCACGAAGAAATCATTCGACAAAGTGCCTACTCGGTCAGTAAATACGCCCTCTTTTCCACCACCGTAGTTACTGCCTAGAACGCGCATACCACCGATGAGTACCGTCATTTCTGGTGCTGTCAAACCCATAAGCTGCGCTCGGTCGAGCAACAACTCTTCCGGCTTAACCGCGTAGTCTTTCTTCAACCAATTTCGGAAACCGTCAGCAACAGGCTCAAGAACTTCGAACGATTCAACATCCGTCATCTCTTGGGTGGCATCACCTCGGCCTGGCGCGAATGGTACGGAAACATCATGACCTGCGGCACGCGCAGCCAGTTCAATACCTACGTTACCAGCAAGCACGATAGCGTCAGCAACACTACAGCCCTCTTCTGCTGCTATTTTTTCTAGCACAGCAAGAACACGACTTAGACGCTCTGGCTCGTTTCCTTGCCAATCTTTTTGCGGAGCCAAACGAATTCTCGCACCATTTGCGCCACCTCGGCGGTCAGAGCCACGGTAAGTACGCGCACTATCCCACGCCGTACTTACTAGCTCACTAATGGATAGGCCACTTGCTTCGATTTTTGTTTTCACTAAATCGACATCGTAGTCTGTCTTACCTGCAGGCGTTGGATCTTGCCAAATAAGATCTTCGCTTGGCACATCAGGTCCGAAATAACATGATTTTGGTCCTAGATCGCGGTGTGTCAACTTAAACCAGGCACGAGCAAAAACGTCATCAAAGTACGCTGGGTCATTTTGGAACTTTTCTGCAATCTTGCGATATTCAGGGTCCATTTTGAGCGCCATATCGGCGTCAGTCATGATTGGATTGTAGCGCTTAGAACCGTCTTCAACATCGACAGGCTTGTCTTCTTCTTCAATGTCGATTGGCTCCCACTGCCACGCACCTGCTGGGCTCTTCTTCAGTTCCCAATCGTACTTAAATAGTAGGTGGAAGTATCCGTAGTCCCATTGTGTAGGGTGTGTCGTCCAAGCACCTTCAATGCCGCTCGTTACCGTGTCACGGCCAATGCCACGCGTTTTGTGGTTAATCCAGCCAAGACCTTGTTCATGCACGTCTGCGGCTTCGGGCTCTGGACCAAGGTTTGCGGCATCACCATTACCATGACACTTACCGACCGTGTGACCACCAGCTGTGAGCGCGACGGTTTCTTCATCGTTCATTGCCATTCGCGCAAAGGTCACTCGCATGTCATGTGCTGTTTTGAGAGGATCTGGGTTACCGTCTACCCCTTCAGGGTTCACATAGATAAGACCCATCATTACCGCAGCAAGCGGGTTTTCTAAATCTCGCTCACCAGAGTAGCGGCTGTTATCAGCGTCACTTGTGGCTAACCATTCTTGCTCAGAGCCCCAGTAAGTGTCTTTTTCTGGGTGCCAAATGTCCTCTCGTCCAAACGCAAAGCCAAAGGTCTTAAAACCCATGGATTCGTACGCCATGTTACCGGCAAGGACAATCAGGTCTGCCCAACTTGATTTGTTGCCATATTTTTTCTTGATGGGCCATAAAAGGCGGCGAGCCTTATCGAGGTTGGCGTTATCTGGCCAAGAGTTGAGAGGAGCAAAGCGTTGGTTGCCTGTAGCAGCACCGCCACGGCCATCCGCGATACGATAACTACCCGCTGCATGCCATGCCATTCGGATCATTAAACCACCGTAGTGTCCCCAGTCGGCAGGCCACCAGTCTTGGCTATCAGTCATTAAATCTTTTAAATCTTTTTTAAGTGCTTCGACATCTAGCTTTTCCAGTTCTTCTTTGTAATTAAAGTCCTGGCCAAATGGGTTGGTTTTGGAGTCGTGTTGATGCAGGATGTCTAAGTTCAAGGCATTCGGCCACCAATCCATCACCGACTTATCTGTAGATGTTTGCCCACCATGCATAACTGGACATTTACCTACCGAACCGCCGTTTGTGTTGCTCATATAATGCTCCTTCGTATCGTGGTTGTGGCAACCACTCTTTGTTATTCAATAAATCGAATATCCACCTCAAACAGCGTAGTTCATACACTGAATTTTTAGTTAACGCCAAGTCAAAATTTCCATATCTCGGCTAATAAATAATTGTTATCAAACATGTACCTATATGCAGAAAATATGGATAGAGATCAGTTTAACTCCATACCTGAATACTTGATCCCAGACAGCCTCGCCATGTTGTGATCCCAGGTCGCTAAATCATGGCGACTAAATTCATTCAGAGCGTGGTGACCACATGCCCTTGCCATAACTTGCATGAGCTCGACCGAGGATTCGAAGAAATTTTTCAGTTGCTGAGATGATTTTTCGATATCGAGACGCTGCCTCAAATCGGCATTTTGCGTTGCGATCCCCGCAGGGCAATTATTGGTGTTACAAATCCGGGCCGCGACGCAACCGATCGATTGCATCGCACTGTTTGCTATCGCCACTCCGTCTGCCCCAAGTGCCAACGCTTTGACAAAATCCATAGGAACTCGCAACCCACCAGTGATGATTAATGTGACGCGGTCACTTGCGCCTTTTTCATCTAAGTACTTACGCGCACGAGCTAACGCAGGAATGGTTGGCACGCTAATATGATCACGGAACATAGTTGGCGCCGCGCCCGTGCCACCACCGCGACCATCTAAGATTATGTAATCGGCACCCGCATCGAGCGCAAATTGTATGTCTTGCTCAATATGGTTTGCACTGAGTTTAAAGCCAATTGGAATGCCGCCCGTGATGCCACGGACTCTGTCGGCAAACTTTCTGAAATCGTGAGTAGTATGAAGATCTTTAAATGTTGGCGGTGAGATTGCTGGTTGGCCTTCGGGGATACCTCTCACCTGAGAGATCTTACCTACATTTTTATTTGCTGGAAGATGACCACCCGTGCCTGTTTTGGCGCCCTGCCCACCTTTAAAATGAAAAGCCTGAACATTAAGAAGCTTGGATTCATCGTAGCCAAACTGAGCACTGGCAAGCTCATAGAAATACCGCGAATTTGCAGCTTGTTCTTCAGGTAACATCCCCCCTTCACCGGAACAAATACCAGTCCCTGCCAACTCAGCACCTTTTGCTAGCGCAATTTTCGCCTCTTCCGAAAGTGCGCCAAAACTCATGTCCGATACCAATAAAGGGATAGCAAGTTTGAGCGGCTTACGTGCGTTTGGCCCCACAATCAACTCAGTTGATACGGGAACGTCTTCCAACAACGGTTGTGTCGCCATTTGCGCCACCATGATTTGTATAGCGTCCCAATGTGGTAGCAAATGCCTAGGAACCCCCATTGCAGCCATCGGACCATGATGACCGAGTTTAGAGAGCCCTTCTCTCGCTAACTGGTGGATAAACTCTAGGGTTGGTTCTTCTTGAGTAGCGGACGCAGTCGGTTTGTCACTTTTCTCTCGTTTTTTCTCAGGGCCTTCTTTGCCGACTTGCTCAGAAGAAAAACGCTTATGTGTTCCATCACAAAATGGGGCATTAGAGGTATGCTTGCACTGGCAGAGATACGCCTCTTCATCTTTTTCCGCAGTAAAGCTCATTGGCTTTAAGCCTGTTCCCGAATGCGACCCATCGCAATAAGGTTGATTTTTAGAACGTCCACATCGGCAAAAGTAATATTCTTGCCCTTCGGTTAGATTCACTTTAATCGGCTTATTATCGGCGATGATTGGCTTGCTCATGTTGCCCCCTGTTTATTATTGTTAACCACGCTTTCTCGCTGGCTTGCAATAAGCGTAGAACAGGAGCGGAAAGAGCGTCAGCGAAACCAGAGTAAAATACGCGATTGTCGCTTGCCTCACCTATACTCTTTATGGGTCTCATACACGTGGAGGCTATATGACGATTGCAACCCGATTAGATGAATATTTGACTGAGCACAACATTCACTTTCAAACCGTGAATCACAGCCACAGTCATAGCTCGCTACAAAGTGGTGTTGCCGCAGGTGTGCCTTTAATGAATATCGCAAAAGGCGTCATTCTTGAGGATCATGAAGGGCATCATATGATGGCGGTCTTACCTGCCAACAACAAAATCAGTTTGTCGAGATTAAACGATGAATTTAACGCTACTTTCCACTTGGTGAAAGAACGTATGGTTTACCGACTCTTCACTGATTGTGAGCACGGCGCGATTCCACCGATTGGTAGTCCTTACCACATGTCGACCGTTTGTGATGAAAGATTAGCAAACTTGGAACATGTCTATCTTGAAGCCGGCGATCATGAAACTCTGATTAAGCTAGATAGAAAGGCATTTAAAGAGCTAATGAACGACTGCAAATACTTAAGATTCAGCAGTGAAGTTCTGCATTAAACTTCCAAAAACCTGTCGACATTTCGTGAAAAAGGCTCTTTCAAAAAGAGCCTTTCTTTCTCTATTGGCAGCGCATGGTGGAAACTTCTCGGCTTTTGGTAATCCGCAATTTATAGCGCATAGAAACCAAAAAAGCCGCCCGTTTGGGCGGTTTTTATCAATCCAACCACTATCGAACAAATATCTTTTGAATCGCTTTTATCGCCATAGCTCTGCGACGCATTAATGCCCCCGTCCTTGGTAGCCATTTCGGCGTGTGGAGTACGGTTTTCGCGTGGCTAAAGGTTCTGAATCCTTCCACTCCATGATAATGACCAATGCCTGATTCACCAACGCCACCGAAAGGCGCATCTTCAGCGCCAACGTGTAATACCGTGTCGTTAATGCCGACGCCGCCACTGTGTGTGTTGCGTACAATATGTCTGATGGTCGATTTGTTGTCCGACATAACATACAGCGCAAGTGGTCGCTGGTGCTGATTAATGTAGTCAATCGCTTCATCTACCGCTTTGTAAGGCTTGATGGGTAGAAATGGCCCAAATATTTCCTCTTGCATGATGCGCATATCTCTCGACACGTCAGTGATCAAATGAGGATACAAAAGCCTTTCCTGTTGAGGTGACGCTTCAACAGTATGGATGCTTGCGCCCTGAGCTTTGGCATCCTCAAGTAGCGCAGTCAAACGATCATACTGTCGTTGATTGATAATATGGGTCAGCTTTTGATTCTTGTTGGATTTCAAATAGAGTTTTTCAAAACGTTTTAAGAACAGCGTGATGAACTCTTCGACGCGTTCTTGTGGTACAAACGCGTAATCAGGCGCCACACAAATCTGGCCAGCATTGATGCATTTACCAAACAAAATCGCATCAACGGTTTTCTTCATGTCTGCATCTTCTGCAATGATCACCGGAGATTTCCCGCCCAGCTCTAACGTCACTGGAGTCAGGTTATCTGCCGCTGCTTTTGCCACAGCGCGACCAACATTTGTCGAGCCAGTAAACAAAAGATGATCGAATGGCAGTTGACTGAAGGATTGTGCAACGTCCGCTTCTCCTTCAAAGACTTCGACATATTCAGACAACTCGCGACAAATATTGACGATGACTTTATTGGTTTTGGGCGTAAATTCGCTGAGCTTCATCATCACACGGTTACCTGCGGCCAAAGCAGTAACTAAAGGCGCAAGGCTCAAAATGACAGGAAAATTCCACGGCGAAATGATCCCGACCACGCCGAGTGGCTGATACTGAACAGTCACTTTCGACGGAGCAAGCAACAGACCGGATTCACGCTTACTTGGTTTGCACCACTTTTTTAGCTGCTTGATGGTGTAATTGATGTGCGAGACCGTCGGCAAAACGTCGGTCATGGCGGTATCAAATTCGGAACGATAACCAAAATCGTCACTCAGCGCTTCCACCAATGCTTGTTTATTCGCAATCAGAGCTTGTTTTAGCAAGACAAGGCGCTGCTTACGCTCATCCAAACTAGGATAAGGTTCGGCGGCATACGCCGCTTTTAAGCGATCAAGGCTTTGTTGTAACAGGTTGTCCACTTCAACCTCTGCGATTGCGTTCATGATGCTTCTCCTAACCTAGTTTCAACCAATGACGCTCCAAATTAACACGAGCGCAACAATGTTACTATTGTAGCGCTCGCGAAATTAGAGTTCGAACTCTGATTAAAATATCAGTGGGTTTGGAGCTAAGTCAGACGCAACTCATAAATGCCGAGCCGTTGAGAGCGGTCAAGCGTCTCGAACTCGTGATCAACGTATTCTTTTAATGTAGCACCAGCACGCTCAGCAATATTGATGCTGGCAATGTTGTCTTCCATACAGTGGAATTGGATGAATTGCGCGTGCCCTTTCTGCTTCAAAAAAGGAATCAACACCGCGAGTACTTGGTCGATCACTCGGTGTCCTCGCCCATTGTTGGCAAGCCAATAGCCAATCTCAGTGACGCGTGTGTGCGAATCCACACCTTTAATGCCAATAACACCCGTAAACTGCCCATCAAAATAAATAGCGCACCAGTGGGCATCTAACGCTTTGCTGTTCACGCGCTGAGAGATGTAGTTCACCGCTTCTCTGCGGTTGGTCACAAAGTCCGTCCAAGGCAAATAGCCAGAGAGGCTGTTTCGATACGTGTTCACCACTTCCAGTAAAACGGTCGCGTGTTTGGTGGTAAGAGGCTCAATTGAGACCCTGTCTGAAACAGAAAAACTGGCCTGCATGCTATTTCCTTGATACGCCTTTTGGCACATGACCTCATCCATCCACATTATCCCTTTTTCAGTAAACACTACTCACAAATCCTACCGCCTCATTGCGTTGAGAACAAACTTCCATATTCGTTATTTCAAACGTGCTTAAAAGGATGGTTATCTCGTCTAGTCTGTTTGTTCAATCAACGTAAATGGCGTCAACGACTCCACATCCACGTAATGCCTCCACACATGTTCGTAAAGGTGGTGTTGATTTGCAAACGGCGCTAGTCGTTTTGCTTCTTCAAGCGTACACCAACAATACTCTGTGTGTTCTTCGTTAAGTACAACCGATTGGTTAGGTGGACAAAACATTACGAAGCATGGAATAACCATGATGCGGTTATTTTTTGCTTCGTAGAACTGTTCTAGAAAGTCTGCAGTATGTAACTCAACATCGTCAATTTGCGTCTCCTCTTTCAGTTCTCTGAGAATAGTTTGCCATCCGGTTTCACCGGCCTCTACACCACCAGCAACATGGCACCAATAACCACCTCTAACACGTTTGAGCAACAGCATTTTATCGACGCCATCAATTTTAGAAATGACAACGCCAGAAGTATGCGTCGCTTGTACTGGGATCATGTATGCTCCTTAAATATCTAGATATTTCCTAGATGCGCTCCATGCGCGAATCAAAGATAGGGTTGCTTGAGACTCCATAGTCTACTGCTTATTCTCACTCTCGGCAGATGTGTTTGAATATCACGGATCATTTTGTGAGCTGAGTATGCTAAAGTGCGATCTGTCGCAACAAATGAGCAGTAAAATGTCTAATTCATTCAACACTCTGGTTCCC
Source organism: Vibrio sp. JZG120 (assembly GCF_053890955.1). Lineage (NCBI taxonomy): Bacteria > Pseudomonadati > Pseudomonadota > Gammaproteobacteria > Vibrionales > Vibrionaceae > Vibrio > Vibrio sp. JZG120. Next base: position 692,782 of record NZ_JBSRRK010000001.1, on the reverse strand, counting down.
ATTGGTGTGCGCTTTATGGTGCTCTCCGCATTCGGTTTCGCGCTAATGTCTGCCACAGTAAAGCATGTCAGTCTTCATGGTATTCCTGTATTTGAGATTGTTGCAGCGAGGGCACTCGTCTCACTTGTTATTAGCTATTTAGATGTTAAGCGAAAACGAATTTCTGTATGGGGCAATAATAAGCCATTACTGTTTGCGCGTGGCGCAGTGGGCACCATGGCATTGATGTGCGTATATTATTCGGTGACTACCTTACCTTTGGCAGAAGCGACCATCTTCCAATACATTCACCCAGTATTTACTGCGCTCCTAGCCGTCTTTTTCTTGAAGGAACGCATTCAACCATCGACGTTCCTTTGCATTGCCTTGTGCTTACTCGGCATCTATATAATGGTAAGTCCAGAAACAGGACAAGAAGCAGAGCGCACTTTACCTATGTTTAGCGTAATGATTGCAATCTTGGGCGCATTTGGTAGCTCAATTGCTTATGTCATTGTTAGAAAACTTAGCCAAACTGAAGATAGTTCAGTGATCATTTTCTATTTCCCTCTGGTTGCTCTGCCCGCTTCACTCTTACTGATTGGCGATGATTTTGTTATGCCCGACCTGTATCTGACTTTCATGTTGGTTTTGATTGGTGTATTCACCCAAGTTGGGCAATTGGGATTAACCAAAGCAATGCAAACTCAGCAAGCGGGCAAAGCGTCTGCTTACTCGTATATTCAGATCGTATTTTCTGTGTTGTTAGGCATCATTTTCTTCGGCGAAATCCCGCTCATCTGGACGTACATCGGTGGTGCACTAATTGTAGCGGGCGCACTCATTAACGTATTTGGCCACCATTTGCGATTGCCATTCGTTAAGCGCAGCGCTTAACCCTTCAGCCCCAAAGCGAGATAACACTAAAACGTAAAAAGCCAGAGTCGACTCTGGCTTTCTTTTTTATGTTTAACCTGACGTTAAGCGGATAATTTTAATCCAGCGATACCAGCTACAATAAGCAATAAACTCAGCAATTTTATTAGCGTCGCGGGCTCGTTAAATATGTAGATACTGACGATTGCCGTTCCAATCGCTCCTATACCTACCCAAACGCCGTAAGCGATACCGAGTGGTAGCGTCCTTAATGCAATTCCAAGTAACCAAAAGCTCAACACCATAAACGTAACGGTAAAGCCAGATGCCGCCAATTTGGTAAAACCTTGTGAGTATTTTAGTCCGACAGCCCATGCCACTTCGCATAAGCCAGCAATGAAGAGAATTCCCCAAGCCATGTCATATTTCCCAACGAGATGGGGTCGTCCCCGAGAAAAGATAGAGCGGTGAGGTCGTCCTCACTTCTTTGTAACTCGCTATTATATACAGAAAATTGAACGTAAAAAAATAAGGCCCTGATATTTCAGGGCCTCTTTACATAAAAATCGCTAGGGCTTAGCGATGATGAATACGGTACCATCCGTCAACGTAAAGCTAACCTCACTGGTTTTCTTTCCGATACCGGATAAACTGCACTCGTTATCGTTATCACACGGCGTATTTGAAATAACATTCCACACGCCATTCATCAAGCCAGAACCAGTAATAATCGCCGTCCATGTTTTACCATTGTTGATTGATTGTGTAGTAACTTCATCAGATGGTGGTGGCGCTTCTTGTCCTACATAACTTGCTTCCACATTCAAATTACTGTAACTGCTGTAAGCGTACACGCCAATGTGCCACGTTCCTTCATTCGGAGAAGTAATACTACATGCTTCATTACTGTTGCTACTGTATGAGCGACAATCGTAGCTGGTTAAACTTGGTTCACTTCCCAGCTTAACGTAAAGATCCGCATCGCCGTTTGCTCCCGATGTGGTAACAATAAAGTCTGAACTGTTGGTAGGCACATCAATCGTAAAACAATGCCACTCACCAGTAGATGAAGAGTCTATGTTGCTGGAAACACCATTGTTTAGGGCGATAGCCTCACACGTGCTAGATGGTGGCTCGACGACTCCGCCATCAACTGAAACACCGACCTGAGCAAAAGCGTCGGCTACATCATTCGCCGCCACGTTTAAGCTTTGGGCGGCCGCCAATACACCCGCAGCTGCAGAGTCAAACGTTTCGCTTGGCGTCCAGTAGTTCTGGTTAGCGTACGCAAAAACCTCGAACGCCTGTCGCGTTCCCCAATTGTACTCAACCGCCAATAGATAAAACGCTTTGTTAAACACACCACTTGAATAATGCACATCCATGCCACTCACATACTGAGACGCGTGATCAATTGAACGACCATCAAGGGGCGGATTATCCATGTAACGCAACGCCGCATTGGCAGCCTTTCTAATATCGTACCCAACTTTCCAGTCGTTAGAACCACGTGAATAGAATTCAGCCGCCTCACCTGCCATATCTGAGAAAGCCTCATTGATTCCGCCAGATTGCTCTGAATAAATCAGATCAGAGTTTTGTTCTGTAAATCCATGGCTAACCTCGTGCGCTGAGACATCTAAACTCACTAAAGGATAGAAATAACTCGCACCGTCGCCAAAAGTCATGCTTGAGCCATTCCAAAAGGCGTTTTCATAGCGTTTGCGGTAATGCACTCGCATTTGAAGCTGAAACGTTAAGGGAGCAGTATTCAGCCAATCTTTGTACATGTCGTATACCACTTTGCCAAAGTAATGCGCATCATTTAACGGGCTGTACGCTCCATTAATTTCTTTAACACTATTGGTTGGACAAACGAACGTATGTGTATTGCCAGACGTCCTACCATTCAAGTTAATGGTTTTGACCACGCCTGGAATATCCATCAAACACGTATCACCAGATTGCTGGACTAATAGAGACTCAAAATCCACACCATAGTGATAACGACCAATTTTTTGGTTTCCTCCCGGACCATTCGCTTCTACGTGCGCTAACCCCTCATATTGCAGCAAAATGTTTCCTGTTTTAGCATCAACAAGAAAGGTGGGACGCGTAGGCTTACCATCATGCTCATTATCAGCAAAAAACTGGACAATATAAGCTAAGTGCGCCACGTCACTTTTATCGACATAAATACGTAAACCTTGGCGCTGATTCTCTATTTGGTATCCGTTTTCTCGGTACGGCTTTTGCGTTGAAGACATTGCTTGAGAAAGCGACAATTTAGGCACCATATCATTGATGTCTCGGGCAATATCCTTTACGAGAGTGCCGTTGATATGCTTGATTTTGCCCTGTTTATCACGATGTACGACAATTTGCTTGCCCCAAATCGGGACGCCTTTAAACATCTGCTGATAACGACTATGCGTACCGCCGTTTTTACCTTGGTTGGTTTTCAGCTCTTGTAAACGATTTCCATTTTGTAAACCTAACACACGATCTATATTTTGCGTGGCTGCAAGGTTGCGTTTTTCTAAAGCAACAACAAGACCATGGTTTTGCTCTAGCCGTTCGGACTGAGCGGCGGATAAAGATGTTGAAAAAAGAAGTGGTGAAGCAAGCATTGCCGTGACAAATAGCCTGCTCTGATAGTTTGATACTGAACCCATCGGTTAGCCCCCTATTTTGCATCAATAGCAAAGCCAAACTGACCAGTTCTTATTTGTTTGTTTCTCACCCAAAAGTGAAGTCAAACTTATCGTAATCATCCCGCTCATTGATTTTAGCACACACAATCATACAGCTTATGTTTTAGTGCCATTTCATCTATTAAAAACGACACCGTTTTTTAACAATTTGCATATAACCTTTTGGTGTTGAAAGTGTTGCGTTTATTGCACAAATCACACAAAAACTAATTGAACATGTAAATATGAAAACGTTTGTGTGATTGATATCGCTTAAAACAATTACTGATGACTTTAATATTCAGCCGAATCAATTATAAGGTATGACGTACCCATGAAAACAATCAAAACCTCTATCGCTCTCCTTGTTGGCGCCGCTCTATTATCTGGATGTAATGACGACACTGAATACGTCAATGTTCAGCCTAAAGAAGTAAAAATAGCGACTTACAACCTCTCTTTTGACCGTGCAACTTTTGAAGCTTTAGTGAGTGAAATGCAAATTGAACCAGCGCAGCAAACTGTATTGGTTACTGCCTATTTAGACGGTTCTATCGCCGCTGAAGACAAAACCACTGCGGAAAAAGTCATTCAAATTCGGAACGTTGCTGCGATTATTCAGAAGAATCGCCCTGACGTTCTTATGATGGCGGAATACAACAACGACGGAACAGGCGAAAATAAAGCTGCCCTTGAAGGCTTCCAGAAGAACTACCTGTCTGTCGCGCAAAGCATCAATGGTGCAGGCGGTGAAGCGAACCTTGAACCTATCGAATATCCTTACGCGGAGTCTTACTCTACCAACACAGGTTTGCTAAGCGAGTTTGACCTCGACAACAATGGAACAGCAGGTCAAATGCCGGGCGATGCATGGGGCTTTGGCATGTACCACGGTCAATACGCCTTTGCCCTAATGTCTAAATACAAGATTGATACGGCAAATACGCGCACGTTCCAAGCGTTTAAATGGAAAGATATGGAAGGTGCGAAGATTCCAACCATTACTATCTGTGACGGCTCACAAAAAATTCCAGATGGCATGAAGTGTGGTGATGAGTGGTACTCTGCAGAAGAATGGGATCAAGTACGCCTATCTTCTAAAAACCACGTAGATGCACCAATTATCATTCCGACTCGCAATGGCGAGGAAGTTGTGCATCTACTGATGTCGCACCCTACTCCACCAGTATTCGACCCAGGTAAAAACAAAGCGCAAAACGCAGCCGAAGTAGAGTTCTGGCATCACTATATTCAAGGTAAAGACTATTTCTACGACGATGCTGGTAAGAAAGGCGGCTTAGCGAGCGGGGCTAAATTCGTAATGATGGGCGATCAAAACCTTGATCCAGTAGCCGGTGACGGTATTAGCTCTGTAATGCAAGAACTGCATAATGATCCATTGGTTAACCAAACCGTGATGAATGGCGAGCTTTATCCGACAAGCTTTGGGGCAGCCGAACACGCTGTTGACCGCAGCTCCACTCACCCATATCCGAATCGCATCACTTCGACGTTTGGCTTAGGTGTAGATTATGCCTTGCCTTCTGCAAACCTAAATGTGGTGGACTCTGGTGTATACTGGTCAGCTTCTTATGAAGAAGGTCGTAAGCTATTTAACGATGCGCGTATTGGTAAGTATGGTGATGGCAAAGATGTGTCTTCCGACCATCGCATGATCTGGATTAAAGCACAGTTCTAAACTGTGCCATTTAAATAAAAAAAAGCCAACCACAAGGATTCGTGATTGGCTGTATATATTTGTGAACAAAGTAGTTCACTAACAACGTCAGTTGGCTAGGTGACCCTCGGCTTAGAAAGGGTCACTCATACTAAAGCATGAGACGTGCCAACTTTGCAGCGCACAAAACAGGTTGTTATTTAACCACTTTCATTAAAACTTCACCAATAGCCACTGTTTGCTCGCGCAATGAATTGCAATTTGCAAATTATAATTGGCATTTCGCAATAGACTCTACCATTAACTTTTGTTCTATGGCTTCCTAGCCAAATCACGTGCGAGGATTAATGCGAGTCCGAATACTTGCAAGAAGAGCCCAATATTCTTGTACCAAGCGATCTTTTCATCTTGCTTTGCCATTACCTCATTGAGCTCTACATTCTCAATGTAATAGTCATCAATGCGATCTCTATACGAAGCTTGTGCTTGGTTTATCTTTGACATTAGCTGAGGGAGTTTATCTATTTGTATTTCATCCGATTCGTGATGAGTCCAAGAGGATAAGTGCCCTTCCAATATCTGTTCTATCTCCGAAGGTATCGCTGCGCTCTGACCTATGTGCAAGTGAAGCAGCAACGCCTCTCTTTTTCTTTCTAGAGTTTCAACGCTATTCCACGCGAGTTGGATGGAATACAAGTTTTCCGCCTTTTGCTCTGCGAGTTGCGAATACTGTTTGCCAAGCCTATCAAGGACCAAGCTAGTAAGAACGATAGCGCCAATATTCAGTACTAACCCAATCAGAACGAGTACCCATGACGGCGGGATATAGCTACGAAGACTTACCATAACTTATCGTACGGAAGATAAATCATATTCAGCACAACCAGAGAAAGTATCACTAGGAATGTCACCTGCATGCCCCTAACACGCCTTTTTAAGTCCTCTTTCAATATACCTCGAGCATGGATAATCCGACCGATCACGAAAATAATGCCTGTGAGATGTATCCAGGTTGGGTAAGTGCTATTGAATTCTAATAGTGCCATTAGAATCAGAGTAATGGGGATATATTCTGTCGCGTTACTCTGTGCACTACGAGCGATTTGGAGAGCCTCTACTCCTCCGTCAGCATAAGCAACCTGATTTAAGCGACGCTGCTTAATCACTTGAACGGCCAACCAAATAATCAGTATTGCAAGAATGCTAGCGTATAGAGCTGTGATCATATGTCGTCCTTTTTGATCCGGTTTTCATTATATAGCGTGTTACTTGGCTATAAATATAGCGGTATCCTAATGATAATGCGTCAGTTAACCTCAAATTATGCTTTGACTCGAATATAGAAAACGAGTAAGAGAATACTTTATGGAACTAAAAACGCCCTCGAATAGAGGGCGTCAGAGTGAAATCGTGAATATTCAAGAATGGTGCACTATAAAGGATGATTGGCCAGCTTTTTACGCTTATGCCCTTTGACAATACTTTCAAAGATTGTAAATAACAGCCCCACCCAAATAAAGGCAAAGGTCACTGCTTTAACTTCATCAAACAGTTCACCGAAAAACATCACAGCCAAAACAAATTGCAAGCTTGGTTCAATGTATTGCATTAAACCAACTGTCGATAAGTTTGTTATACGTATCGCGATAGAATAAAAAATCAGTGGTAAAAGCGTGATCGGTGCGCTGCCAAAGTACAAAAGCAATGTTGTGATATCTACGCCTGAAGCCAGCTCACCCACTGTCCATTGTTTGTAAAACAAATACGCTACGGCAACTGGAGTCAATAGTAGAGCTTCAACAAATAAGGTGGTGCTCCAGTCATATTTTATCTTCTTTTTGTACAACCCATACAAAGCAAAGAACAACCCCATCGTTAGTGCGATAACAGGCAACTGGCCATAATGAATCACTTGATACATCACACCAATTGTTGCTAGCACAATTGCGATGAGTTTGCCTTTTGATAGCTTATCTCCAAGAATAAACACGCCTAGTGCCACAGACACTAACGGTCCAATAAAAAAGCCTAAGCTTGCATCGATGACTCGATGGTGAGTCAAAGCCCAAGTGAACGCACTCCATGAAATACACATCAAGCTGCTCGCGACAAACGTGTACCACAAAGATTTTTTGTCACACCAGATTTCTTTCCAACTCGGTCCTCGACGGGTTATACCAAGCACAATTAAGAAACCGACAGGAACTGAGCCGATGATTCGCCATGCCAGCAACTCATCCATTGAAGCATTCGGTAAATAACGATAATAAATGGGTAGCAGCCCCCAAATTACAAAGGAGAATGCTGCCATAAAAGTGCCATAACGAGTGTTATTCATAAAACTATCGCTCATCTAAACGAATAAGTCAGCGCAAACAAATCGCGCTATGCATGATAAAAGGAACGCGATATCCCTGTGAATTTAAGATGCTGAGGGCATTATTGGTTCAACGCTTGTACTACTGCTGTAAACCCACTCACAAAACACAACATAAGTGCTCCAAATCGAATTTTTTCTTTTGGTAACGATTGGGTGGTTTTCATCGCGAGCCAATACCCAAGTGCTGCCGCAGGTAATAGCGGAATAGTAATCACCAAATGGTGTAATGTGAAGAAACCAGCGGGAATTTGAACAACGAGCGAAATGATGGAACTGAAAACAAAAAATGCCGATAGGTTACCACGTAACTGATTCGCTTCTTGATGTTGCAACAACAACGCCATCGGTGGGCCTCCAATCGCCGAACTGGTACCAAACAATCCAGAAAAGAATCCTGCTAATGTCATACGCGCAGGTGTGGGTTCAACCCGAAACGGTAAAACACTCACCACAACCGCGAATAACACCAAAAAACCAATCCAAAGTGTAAGGGCTTGAGTCGAGACAAAAAACAGTAGCAAGCCGCCAGCGACCGATCCGGGCACACGCCCAATCAATGCCATTTTTAAACCGCCGATTTCAACACTACTGCGGTGCTTCATCGCATTCATCAACGAAATAAATAACGCGACTAAACAGATTGGTGCAGGCACATACTCCGGCGCCCAAAGAATCAGTAAAGGTGCGGCAACAATTGCCAAGCCAAAGCCTATTGCGGTTTGTACATAAGAGCCAAGAAATATTAGCCCTATCGCAAGCAAGTTTATCGAATCGAATTCCATCTAGATTATTCTTATATTTGAAAGCCAAACACGAAAGCAAAGCACATTCGCACGATGAATGCGTCGAGTGTGTTGTGATATGAATCTCGCGTAGCATTCATCAAAGTGAACAAAAAGACAATCCATTTGTGCGGTTTGCCGTCACTTCTTTTCGTCTTTCATTCAGCCGATGTACGCGTATGCTTATATCTAGGCGAATTCATGCTCGACTGTTCATGCAGCATTTCTTCCACGGAATTAATGACTGCTCAAAAACGGCCGCATTAGATCTTTGAATCCTCCTCCCGCTCTATATAGGCGTAACCGATTCTCACTACGTCGGTATAGCACTTTATGACTCATCGCTTTATACTATTGATCATTTTGTCATTACCGTACTTATTTACACAACAACAAGTGTACGGTCAGTGTTACTTTTTCTACCTTTAACTTGCTGTGAAAATAATATGAGAAAACAAACTGGATTTACTCTAATAGAGTTAGTCGTAGTTATTGTCGTGCTTGGCATTCTTGCTGTCACTGCCGCACCACGCTTTTTAAACCTTCAAAGTGATGCGCGTGAAGCGCGTTTAGAAGGCATGAAGGGCGCGATTGCATCAGCGCTCGGTGTCGGTTATGGGAAAATGGCGATTGCAGGGTTGGAGAGCAAAGCATATGTTGCAAATTTTGATAATAAATTCACCAAAGCAGAGCTGCCTTTCGAAGGCTGTACTATTGGCGCCAACAAGCGATGCGTCTTCTTATACGGATACCCTGATGCAGATGAGACTGCTTTGGGGTTGCTTGTTCATGAACTTGAACATCAGTACGGTACAACAGATTGGAAAATTGAGGCTTTTGAAGATAAAAGGCTCGTAGCGATAATGGCAAGAGATGACAAGAGTGCGTCAAAAGAGAAGTGCAGTATCATTTATGGTCCACCACTTAGAGAAAACCAAGACTATACTCTAGTAATTAATCATTGTTCTTAAAACAACAGGGCTGCCCATCGGCAGCCTTATTTTTAATCTTATCGGGTTTGTTTACGCAAAGTTAAACACGTATTTATCCATCATATTCACCATACGGCCAATCTCTGGCTTGGTAATCGTATCATTTGCGCCAAGAGACAGTGCTTTGGCCCGGTTATCCTCACTCATCAATGATGAGAACATAATGATCGGCATTTCATGAAACGCTTCAGTATCGCGTAGTCTCTTCACTAAGTGCATACCATCCATTCGAGGCATTTCTACGTCTGTAACCACCGCATCTAACAGCTCTTTAACTGGCAAGTTTTCTTCTTTCGCGACCTCGATTAAGCTCATTAATTTCTCATGAGCCTCACCACCGTCTTTACAAGTGATCACATTGTAACCTGAAGAAGCTAATGTATCTTGAATCAAAGAGCGAATAAATGCTGAGTCATCCACCACCATGATCGTTTTAGCATTACGCTTACCCACCATTCTCTGGTTTAGATCTACCGACTTATCCCCTTTCACATCGTATTTTTCCATACTCAGCTCTGGGTTAATATCCGCGATGATTTTTTCAAAGTCGAGAATCATGATCAGGTTGCCTTCTTTGCGAACAACTGCCACTACACAATCTTGTTCGCCCGCTTCCAAAAACTGACTTGGTGATTCCACATCATTCCAAGAAATACGATGAATACGTGAAATACTATCAATCAGAAAGCCATTGGTCATTTTGTTGAAATCAGTAACGATAACAAACTTACGCTCTAGGTCCTGACGTGTTGGTACACCTAACCAACCAGCTAAATCAACTAAAGGCGTCAATACATCTCTGGACGAAAACACCCCGATCATGTGAGGTTGTGCGTTTGGATAATCGGTTGTCTCTGGTACGCGAATCACTTCTCGTACTTTCGCAACGTTGATGCCGTAATAACAAGTTTTTGTGCTGCCATCCGGCAATGTTTTTTCTAAATGAAACTCGATGATTTCAAGCTCATTGGTACCACTTTCTGTCAAAATGGTGCTGGTTACGTTACTCATAAAGCCAATTATCCAACCAAAATACGCATCAGAAAAAGTTTGATGCAAACGCCATGAGAAGCCATTCTCAGGCTAAAAATCCAAGAATCCTTTTTAGTCGTTACAACAAAGTTTGTAAACCACCAAAAGGACGGCCAACGCACATTTCCATATCAAACTGTGAAAAAATGTCTCATTTTTGAACAGGATAACATGAGTTAACTTAGTGCGAACTTACCTTCCCACTTTTAGCGGCCATTTCGATGAAAAGTTTAGGGTTAATATTGATGTTTTTCGTTGGCCTATCACTATACCCACACATATGAAATCCCTCGTGTATTGGCGTATTCGACAGTATCTTATTCAATTGTGCTCAGTGAATTTCAATTATAGAAAATGTCATTTTCCTTTCCATCAGAAAGGTTTTTCCTACAATCCCTCTTAATACAATCATATTGCGTTGGGCGGTATGACAGTTCGGATAGTAGTGAGGCTCCATTTGAATAGTGTTCTTATCATTGATGACCAACCACTTTACAGCGAAGCACTGACTTCTCTTGTTGAGAGCGTAATCAACACAGCCGAAGTCATTCAGTCGAAAGACAGCGCAGAAGTAATGGACTTAGTTCGAAATACAAAAATTGATTTTATTATTCTAGACGTTGTCCTTGGTGATCGAGATGGTATGCGTTTGGCGAAGAATATTTTAGCAACGGGCTATCAAGGTAAATTACTTTTCATTTCTTCACGCGACTATTCCAGCCTTTCTAAAGCGGCTTACGAGATGGGAGCTCATGGTTTCTTGAATAAAAACGAGACAAAAGAAGCGATTGCTGACGCGATTGTGAGTGTCTCACGTGGGTACTCTATGTTTAAGTCTACTCACGCTCCTTCTACTGGTGATGTCACGCTATCCAATCGCGAAGCCATGGTGTTCCACTACTTAGCTCAGGGCTATTCAAATAAACGTATTTCAGAACAACTATCGCTCAGCGCTAAAACCATCAGCACTTACAAAACTCGTATTTTGAAAAAATACCATGCAGATTCATTGATTGAATTACTGCATACGATCCCAAGCGCTGAAAACATTCAATGCGATCGTTAGTTCTTCATATATTTTGCAATGGCATCGGTTAATATCTGGTGCATTGCGTCGTGACGATGGCTTTGCTTCATCTGAAGTACAACCTTTGGCCAGCCATTGGGGTAATAAGATTCAGGAATACAAATAAAACGATATCCTTCGATTGGCGCCTGATACTCCAGAAAAACCGTCGCCGCCTTTTTTTGTTTGAGCAGCTTTAGCACACTGCTCACGTTATCTAGCGCTGCAATTCGATTGATCACCATACCGTGATTCTCCATTGCTCGTTTTGCAAGCTGCTCTTTCTCTTTCCAACCGATAATTTCAAGCATAATAAATGGCAGTTTGGCAGCCTCTTCAAGAGTGGTGATCCCAAGCTCTTCCGGAACAACAACCACAGCAGGCGCGTAGCCAATAAATTTCTGATGGATAGATTTTGGCAATTCATCATTGAAGTAATGAAGCTGGGCATCCACTTTGCCTAAAAGGATTTCGTCCACCGTATATTCCGTGATGGTTGCGACAGTAATATGAGCTTTAGGAAACAGCGTCATTAAATCCATCGCCAACAAGTGTCCAAATGAGTACTGAGCCGTTTGGGGTAAACAGACCGTTATATCCTTACTGTATTTTTCTGGTTTGAATTCTGATCGAACTAGGCATGTTTCTAAGTTATCTAATGCATCTGCAATTTTGGGTAGCTGACGCATCAGAAAGTTGGTGGGTTCTAAATGATGTGGGTGACGAATGAATAGTTCATCACCAAGCTGGATGCGTAAGCGAGCAAGATATTTACTGATCGACGCCTCACTCTTGCCCAAGGCTTTCGCTACGGGTTTAAGCTGACGATGCTTTTCTAGCAGAACCAGTATTTTTAATAGGTTTAGATCAAGGTCTTTGTTCACGATACAGTACCAGTTGGGTCTTATGCTAATCAGCAATCAAAGGAGCATTATGCATTGCTCGACTAATATAAAAGACCAAGGGTACTGCTTGGTCAAATTTATCAAACAGTTATGTCATGGTTATGTATTGTTGTCCTCAAACACGCTGTTTTTTCATTTCATATAACTCTTCATCTGCTCTCACGATCACCTCTTGCAGCGTTTCATCCTCTTCGCGCACAGCAACACCAGTACTAACGCTGATCTCTATATCTAATGTATTTAAACGATTGTGTTTAACAACGCCACGGAGCTTTTTCGCTAACATGGAAGCTTTGCTCATGCTGCATCCGGGCAAAATTACAATAAACTCATCACCACCAGTCCTGACTAAGTAGTCACTGTTCCGAAAAACCTTTCTCATTGAGTCTGCAATAATAACAATGACTTCATCGCCAACATGGTGTCCATAACGATCATTAATCTTCTTGATACGATTTCCGTCAATCGCAATGATAGAGTATGGTTCAACCTCCATTCGATGTTTAAACCGCTCTTCTTTAAATACTCGCCGATTTAATAATCCGGTCAAGTCATCTTGCGTTACATCACTCAGAGCATTTTCTAATTGAATTTTGCTCTGTTTAGATTCATTGGCTTTTCGATAATAGGCGAACGCTACGACAGAATAGATGACAAGAATAAAGCTGTAGTCCACCACTATTTTACTAAACGGATATTGGTAAATAACAAGATTATTATTGTCGGCAACATAGGATTGAGTGTAAGCAAAATGAGCTAAGGGGTAGCTCGGAAAGTAAATAATTATCTGCTTATTTCCGTTACTAACCTCTACGTCAACGGCTTTGCCTTCATTATAAAGCGATGATAAATACAGTTGTTCCGAGAATTCGCCGACAAGCTTCCCTCTATAGTAGACGGGACTCATGATACTTAATGCCATCTCATCTGAATACGTGGTTTTGAAGGGCTTAGAGATAAGAACTCGGTCGGAGAGCTGCTCTTTCCACGCGGCAAGAATACAAGCGGAATTCACTCTGCACCATTCTATATCAAACGTCTCTTTAGATCCCTCTAGAGCTGGGATTGGTCGTTCTAAGATGAGTTTGTCACTAGTGTAAGAACGAAAGTACAATATGGCGTCTTCTCTATCGTAGACATTGGACAAATGTGCTTCTGCTTGGTGTAGGGCTTTACGAGCAACAGTTTCTACATAATCTAGGTTTTTATACGGCCTTAAAGCATAAATTGCATCTTGAAAACTGAAGTCAGTCAGTACTTCTATTTGTTCGATGCTGAAGTTTTCATACTGCGCCAATTGAGCTTCGGTCAACAAGCCTAGCAGAATGACCTTCTGCTTTGTTTTTGCTAAATTGTTAGCGTACGTATTAAATTGCTTCTCCTCATAAGAGATGAGAACAGCACCAATCATGGTCACCGATACAATAAATAACAACATCGCAACCGCAAAAGAAGAAACAAAACTTCTTACATTCATAACACTTTATGTTCCTACTACTTTTGCAAGTTCAATAACATTATTCACATTAAACTTGTCTAGAAATCGACGTTTCTTGGTACTCACGGTTTTATCACTGATAGCCATACAGATAAGCATTTGATCATCAAAGATCAAACAGTTCAATTTTTTCATATCTTTACTTCAAAATAGTGATTACCTCTAACGGCATGGGCTTATCAATGTAAAAGCCTTGGCAGATGTCTATTCCACATTCGCGCATGGTTTTATAGGTTACTTCGTCTTCGACACCTTCGGCGACAATACGAATATTTAGGTTTTTCGCTAAAGCACAAATGGCGATGACAATGCTTTTCTTTTTCAGGTCTTCACTCGCTCCGTAGACAAAAGCGCGGTCAAGTTTGATCTCGTTAAAAGGTAACTTTGCCAACTTTTCAAATGTAGATGAGCCCGTACCAAAATCATCAATTGATACCGTGACACCTTTCATTCTGAGCTTGATGAGGTTTTTGTAGATAGATGTGCTAGCTTGGAAAGCTTCTCGCTCTGTAATCTCAATGGTGATTTGTGACGGGTCGACACCGCTCTCCGAGCATTGTTGAATAAAACGATGCGAGAAGTCAGGGTCGTTCAAGTTTTCGTGGTCGACATTAATCGAGACCTTTTGGGTTAATCCCCTATTTTTGATGTCATAGATTGTATTAATCAGCACTGATTGAAAAAGTTCAGAAGACAAATGGCATCGTTTTACGATCGGAAGAAAGTGGTTTGGTAACAACACGCCATAAATGGGATGCACCCAACGCGCTAACGCTTCATAACCTAAAAGCTCACCACTGTGTGCGTCTACCAAAGGTTGGTAATAATTCTTCACTCGCCCTTCACCCAAAGCAAATAAAAACTCCCGGTCTTGCAGTACGATAGGTTGAGCAAACGCTGTTTTTCGCGTTCTTTCATCTTTTATTTGGTTGAGGAGTTTAACCACTTGCATTTCGTCGTACGGCTTAGGCAGTTCTCCTAATATCTCAAAACTAAACCCTTCGCACATTTCTCGTACTGCCGAGATGATGCTCTGCTCCAACAAACTGACTAGCACGACTTGCCCGTGATACTGAATTTGGTCGAATACTTCCAAGATGTCGATACCGCCTTTTCCCGGCATCTGGAGATCGCAAAAGATCACATCAAAATATTGCTTTTGTGCACATTGAATAGCAGTGTCCACACAATTGAATGTACTGACTGACGCGCCACTATGACCCAATATTTGGGTAAGTATCTTGGTTTGTAGAGGATGACCATCAATCACCATCACATTAAGCTGTGTATTCATTTATCTCTATCCAGTAGTCTATATTTTCGATCTCCTGCTCGATTGGTTAAATTAATCCTGCCACTCGCTGATCAAAATCGACCAGCATTACTCAGCCTCAATGTAAAACTCCGTCCGCTTATCAGTTCTCAATAACTCTCACTATCAATGAGTTAAAAAAGAAACCACTGGCAAAAATGTGGCAACGGACAACGCTGTAATACGACTTATCGTACTGAGCATAAAGCCTTACTCAGATTGGGCAGTCAGATTAATTTGTGTCGGCTAAATGTCAAATTTCGACTAATAGCGAAATGAAATATAAATTACTGATATAAAGATAAAAATTTAAAATAAGTCAGAAAAAACCGACAAAACAATCCACCTTTGACTACACAATATTTGCGCTCAATATCTCACCAAAGTGAATACTTGTTGTAAGTCCGTTGGCGAGCATACTCAACAAATGTTTGCTTGCTCGTTTGTAAACCGTGGCTTTTTGTCTCCATCTTGAATGCTTCGCCTTCATTCCGTGATAAACTAGCTCATTAACACGAAAGAAACGCTCAACTTTGCGGTACAGAGCCACAAAAGTAAGTACGGTTTTAACACACTCTGTCTAAAACTATGCTGCTCGAAGCTCAAATTACTACTCGTACGCCCGTTGGAGCAGTAAGAAAATTAAGGTATTAAATTCAAATGGTTAATAACTCAATCCAGTGGTTTCCTGGCCACATGCACAAAGCACGTAAAGAGATCGAAGAAGCAATCCCACAAGTGGATGTGATCATCGAAGTACTGGATGCTCGTATTCCTTTCAGTAGTGAAAACCCTTTGATTTCTCAAATCCGTGGTGACAAGCCGGTCGTTAAAGTCTTGAATAAGCGTGATTTGGCCGATCCTGAGTTAACTCAATTATGGATTGAGCACTTGGAGCAAGAGCAACACGTAAAAGCAATGGCGATCACGACGTCAGAACCGCAAGAAGTGCATCGAATCATGGAGCTTTGCCGTAAACTTGCCCCACACCGTGAAGAGATCGGTAAAAACATTCGTACCATGATCATGGGGATCCCAAACGTTGGGAAATCGACAATCATCAATACTCTAGCTGGTCGAACGATCGCGGTGACTGGTAACCAGCCCGCGGTAACACGTCGTCAGCAGCGCATCAACCTGCAAAATGGCATCGTTTTATCAGATACTCCAGGGATTCTGTGGCCAAAAGTGGAAAACCCACACAGTGGCTTCCGTTTAGCTGCTACAGGCGCTGTAAAAGATACTGCGATGGAATACGACGAGGTTGCGTTTTACACCATTGAGTACCTAGCAGCCCACTATGCAGACAAGCTTAAAGAGCGTTACCAAATCGAAGAGCTTCCTGAATCAGATATCGAGATCATGGAAGAAATTGGTCGCCGCCGTGGCGCACTACGCGCAGGTGGACGTGTGGACTTGCACAAAGTATCCGAGATTTTGTTGCACGAACTTCGCCAAGGCACACTAGGCCAAATTACACTAGAGCGCCCAGAAATGATCACTCAAGAGCTGATTGAAGTCGAGATTGAAACCGCTCGTAAAGAAGAAGAAAAAGCGAAGCGTAAAGAAGAGCGCCGCAAGCGCTATCTACGTAATAAGCGATAAACTGATATTATCTTTTTCCAATCATATTTTAAGGCGCGATTTTCGCGCCTTTTTTGTTATCTAATGCGCCCATTTTTTCACTTTTCAAACTTTATATTCCTCATACAAAATCCAGATATGAAGCACGAAAAAAACACCGCAAAATCGCCGTATAAACTTTAAGCACAAACTAGTTTAGACCCCGGGCCCCTATAGAGTTACAGCCACCATCCAACCCTCAAATGTCGAGTTTGCAAGGGTCTGCAAACTTATGCAACCTGGTTAGTGACACTCTCCCCAAAATCCGCAATATGAATAAGTGTCAGCGCTGGCGTTTTTCCATATGAAGAAGAGATTTATTATGAGTGAAACTATACAAAGCAAACCACTTCCTTCCTTTATTGAGGAACGCCTAGATTTTCATATTCAAGATCTAATTGAACCGAACGAGAACAAAAAACACCTTGTTCTTGGTAAACGTCCACCATGTAATGCTATTGTTATGCAAAGCAATGATTACCTTGCACTGTCTCATAACAAGGAGATTCAAAACGCGCATCGTGATGCGATTTCTCAACACGATGACAACGTCGTGATGTCCGCGATTTTCTTGCAAGATGATGAGTCGAAACCTGCATTTGAAACTCAACTAGCCAGTTTTGTCGGCATGCCTAGCTGTCTGCTTTCCCAATCGGGATGGGCAGCGAATGTCGGTTTATTACAGACTATTTGTGCACCGAACATACCTGTGTATATCGACTTCTTTGCGCATATGTCTTTATGGGAAGGTGCACGTATCGCAGGAGCACAAATTCATCCGTTCATGCATAACAACACCAACCACTTGCGAAAACAGATTTCACGCCATGGTTCGGGAATTATTGTTGTGGATTCGGTTTACAGCACTATCGGAACCATTGCTCCTCTACGTGATATCTACGAAATAGCACAAGAGTTTGACTGCGGCTTAGTTGTGGATGAATCGCACTCGTTAGGTACGCACGGTCCGCAAGGCGCTGGGCTACTGCAAGAGCTGGATTTGACTCATATGGTGGATTTTGTAACCGTAAGTCTTGCAAAGACATTTGCTTATCGTGCTGGCGCAATTTTAGGGGCAGAAAAGCTGGCGAAGACGCTTCCATTTGTCGCGTATCCTGCCATTTTCAGTTCTACCGTGTTACCGCAAGAGATCATTCGGTTAGAAAAAACACTGGACGTCATAAAAAAAGCCGATGACAAACGGGAGATTTTGTTTAAAAGAGCGAAGTCTCTAGCCGTTGGTTTAAAACGTATTGGGTTTACTATTCGCAGTGAGTCGCAAATTATCGCGCTAGAATGTGGCAACGAAAGAAACACTGAGCGAGTTCGCGACTTTCTAGAAGAAAGGAATGTCTTTGGTGCAGTTTTCTGTCGCCCTGCAACAGGAAGAAACAAGAACATCATTCGTTTTTCTGTCAATGCGGACATGACTGCCGCCGAAGTCGATCACGTTCTTTCCGCCTGCCAAGAAGCGTTTGTTCATCCCGATCTAGAGTTTGTATAAGCTAGAGTGTAGGTAAAAATAAAGAGCTCAGCAGTTTTGCTGAGCTCTTTATCCGTATTCGCGTTATGATCAACTCGTCTCAAGATAACACAGTTGCGAGTGATTAAATCCAGTTTGCGATTTTGTCGAATAAGCGATTTTTATCCGCTGGTTTTACGATAAAGTCAGACATGCCAGAAGAGCCTATTTTGTCCAGCGTAACAGGTGAGCTATCCCCAGTATGCGCAATAATAGGTACCGACGCATAGTTTTTATCCGAGCTTCGAATTCGCCTTGAAGCTTCTACACCATCCATGATAGGCATCTCGATATCCATAAGAATGAGGTCAACGTTCTCTTGCTCTAATGTATCCAGTGCTTGCTGCCCGTCTTCTTTCTGAATCACTTCAAAGCCCTGCTTTTCGAGTAACATCGCGGTAAATTTTCGCAAAGATTCGTTATCATCCACGACCATAATTGTCCGCTTATTTGACGTATCCAAAGCCACTGAGGCCGTTGGTGTCGATACATAGCTTGAATCATACAAGAGACGGTCAATGGTTGGCTTAGTATTCAATAACCAGGCTTGAGTCTCGACCCAAATAGGCTCATATGCCGCTTTGCATGCTCTCTGTGTCGGGTGATGCTCAAAAAGATAAACGATACGAGCTTCCGTGAAAGACAAAAGAGATTCTAATCTATCCAATTGGTTTGCTCTTGCATCCAAGCTCTCAAGATCGATAAAAATCAGGTCGAATTCGAACTCATACTCTTTCTTTTTGAGCACTTGATTAACATCTAAGATCGTTGATTCAAAACCCATAAAACGGCTAATGTCCGTCACTTTCGACACAAGAATATCTTGATTAGTCACCGTTAGGATGGTTTTGAGTTTGGTCAAATCGTTTTTAATTTCAGTCACGATATCAGATGTGATCGGCGGGAAAGTTAACGTGAACTGAGACCACTCACCTAGCTGAGACTGGCATTCAATGTTACCTCCGAAAGAACGCATCACTTTTTTACAAAATGGCAAACCCAAACCATAGCTGCCTGACTTACCAGTTGTGTAAAAGTCCTGAAATATATTACGTAGGACATCAGGAGCAATGCCTGCACCATTATCGGTTACAACGATTTGGTTTGAGTGCTCCGTACTCGTCATGGAGACATGTATGTGGAAATCTTCAGATGTGCGATGATGGAAGGCGTTCTTGAAAAGGTTATACATAACGTATTTGAGTAAGGTATCGCTACCAAGAAAATCAAACTCACTTCTCGCATCTAGGGATATAGCAAAGCGATCCGTCGCACGCTTATAACTAAAGCTTTCAATCGCTTTTTCAACCACTGAGTGAGCAGAATGCTTTTGGAAACTGGATCGCGAGACACGGTTTTCGTCTATCGATGTCAGAAGTAAATCTATCGTCTCGTTGCCCGACTGGATGATGTTCATCGCATCCTCACTAACTTCGCGCAGCAGGGTGACATCCTCTCCGCTCATCAGATATTGGTCTTTCTCGGCTTCTTTTTTACTGGGTAAGACTGATTGGATAACATCGATTGACGTACAAAGGCCACTTAAAGGGTTACGCATTTCATGCGCAATTCCGGCCCCGAATGACTTGGCCAACGACACTTTCGCTTCGTGCTCTACTTGGTTCCGAAAGTAGAATAAATTGCCAAATACATAAATAAAGAGAAAGATTGGCACATGCGTCCAGTCCATTGTTAAATCGAGATGAAACCCTTTCGCTACCCAAGCAAAGAACGTCGCTAAACCTATTCCGGCAAAAGTTTGAGCGAACATAACTCTTGTGACATGAACCAATAGAATGTGCAAGAAAATCGCGGACATAAAGGACATGACCCAAACATTGGACCAGTCATTCATCAATAACATATAGAAAAAGAAAAACGGTAAGCAGATCGTTATCGTCACTTGGTAGTAAATATGGATATATTTTCGCCACGTTGACGACAAGCGGTTTCTAAAAATGATGCCAAAGAACAATAGTGAACAAAACAGTCTGAGCGGCAAGTTTTCATAAGCCTGTGGGAAAACAAAATCCCAAACAAAGTAGTACAGCGGAAAGCCAAGAAACCCCATCCAACCAACGAGAGTCAGGTTGGGTTCTGCATATTGATAAACCTTACGTATCGAGTCCATATTATCTATTTTGCCTACTCCGCCTGACGTCCCAATAGTGTGATTTGCATTCATTCTTATCGTTTTATTATTAAGTAATTATATATTACTTAACGCTTATAAGCAGCGCGAAATGGCGCAAATATTTCGCGACGCTTGTCTTTAATTTCAATCTTTTAAGATAGCGACACTTGATTTACAACCAAATAAATGAAGTTGCATATAGTTTAGTGTAATTTTGCGATAATCGCGTTGTATCCTAAGGGATGTTAATCTCATATACGTTCGAGACGTTTAAACAGCGCCTTTAGCTCGAACTTCCAAAGATTTAACGACAGCATTCACTGTGGATGTAACGCGGTGATGAACAATTGGCTTGGAGTGTGTTATGGAACCTTTACAAATAAAAAACGTAATTTTTGATGTGGGAAATGTATTAGTACGCTGGTCTCCGGTAGAGATTGTTCGCTTAACATTTGGTCACTCAGTAGAAGCGGAAAAAATGGCCCAGTTGCTGTTTTCATCACAAATCTGGAAAGACTTAAACAAAGGAATCATTTCCGAAGAGGAAGCCAAACTGTGCTATCAACGTGAGCACAAAGTGACAGCGGAAGAAATGGACCGCTTTTTTTACTACGTAAAACATACACAAATATTACTTTACGGCAGTGTCGAACTGCTAAAAAGAATAAAAAGTGCAGGATATCGCGTTTATGCGCTCACAGACAACGTCAACGAAATTGTTGAGCATCTTCGTGCTACCTATGAATTCTGGCCGCTGTTTGAAGGTGCAATCATCTCTTCTGAAGTGCAGTTACTAAAGCCACAAGCTGAGATCTACCAAGCCCTACTTTCAACATATCAGCTTCAGGCCGAGGAAACGGTATTTCTTGATGATATGCCATACAACGTCGAAGGGGCCCGAGCGGTAGGCATGGAAGCCATTCAATTTGAAAATGCTCAGCAATGCGAGTCAGAGCTAAAAGCCATGGGGCTTTGCTTTTGAGTCGCCCACTGAAACACAAAACTTTAGGGCAGGCACAAAAAAGAGCAGCGTTGATGCTGCTCTTATTGCTAAGCTAAAACGTCAGACTAGGAGTAAATAACGTTTTCTTCTATCCCACTGACTAGTGACTGAGCATTCTTCCAACGGAATACCTTCTCCAATACTTCTGTACCACCTGGCGCACGCCAAGTTCGCTCTTGACATTCTTGACCTCCAATATGGCGGTAGAATTCAATTGCAGAAATGTTTTGCGATACGACTTCTAGATAAAGACCAGTGTCTTTAAAATACTGTTGTTGCCATTCTGCGACAGCAAGTAATAGCTGCTTGCCAATACCACGACCGCGGTAGCTGTCATCAACATGCAGTGCGTCAATAAAGGTTCCACGCTCGAAATCATGGTTGCCAAACACACAAACGAAGCCGAGCAACAAACCACCCTCTTCCGCCAAGACAATGTGCTGGTTGAATGGTGGGTTGGTCAGACGGGTTTGCCAGATCAGTAGTTTGTCGTCAATCGCCTCTTTATCAAGATAGTTATCACTAAGAATGCCACGGTAATGACGCTTCCAACTATCCGCATGAAGATGCGCAATGCGCTCGTAGTCCTTATATTCCGCTAATCGTAAATCCATTACGTATTCCTATTTTCTTACATTTTTTGCTTCTTTATAGAGTCTCGGCATATTCCACCTTTATAACACTTGTTTCTTGGCAGATTTTATACACCTTAAGCCAGAGCTCATTTTTTAATACTACTCATTATTCAATTAAAAGCAAAATATCCCATCAAGTTCCTTAATGTACATCCAAAGGAACAGTCACATTTGTCTAACTTTAATTTGACTTACACGTGTACGCTGATATTCTGGCGAACAGTTGTTAGCTCAAAGTTAGGAATACACCTGTGACTCAAAACAAACCACCCATTATCTGGTTGAATACGTTGATATTTTCTTCCAGTTTTGTTCTGACTTTTATTGTAATGCCTTGGTATGCATATCATTTTGGACTGGGTTGGGAGCATCTAGTTTGGGGAGTGATGGCATTCAGTTTTACGAATCTTTCTATTACAGCAGGCTATCACCGACTCTGGAGCCACAAAACATACGAAGCTCATCCAATTTTACGTGCTATTTTTGCGATTGGAGGAGCATTTTCTTTGCAAAATAGTGCATTACACTGGTCTTCTGATCATCGTGTACACCACAAGCATGTCGACAATAACGACAAAGATCCTTACTCAGCGAAACGTGGCTTTTGGTATTCTCACATTGGCTGGATGTTACGCGTCTACAACAAATCGCAGGAAAACGAATACACCAACTGCCGCGATTTAAAACGTGACAAAATCGTCATGTGGCAACATAAGTACTATGTTCCACTTGCTCTACTCACCAATATTGGCTTTCCGGTCGCTCTTGGAATTATCTACGGCGATATTTGGGGTATGTTATTAGTAGTTGGTGCCGCTCGACTATTTATGAGCCACCACACGACCTTTTTCATTAACTCACTTGCGCATGTTTGGGGAAAGCAGACTTTCACGGACAAAAACACCGCTCGCGACAACGGCGTGTTAGCGTTTTTCACATTTGGTGAGGGCTACCACAATTTCCATCATATCTTCGAGAATGACTATCGTAATGGTGTGTATTGGTGGCATTACGACCCGACCAAGTGGTTGATTAAGTCTTGTTCTTGGCTTGGACTCACATCTAAGTTGCGCACAACGCCTACATTTAGAATTGAAAAAGCTCGCGCAACTCAACTCTTGAAGAAAGCAAAAGAAAAACTGGGAGCAAAACCGAATACGCAGACGATTCTCGATCAGTTACAACACGAGTTTGATGCGCTAGTTCATCACATGCAGGAATATTATGAGATGCGAAAGGAAGTACTCGGTGCAAAAACAGCCAGTGTGGTAAAAAAATACGAGTGCTCTGTGACAAAGATAAAGTATCAGCAAATCAAAGCGGAGTTCGAGCGGCAACAACGCAGTTGGAACCTCATGGTGCGCCGATACGCTTAACTTAACCCATCCTTACGATTTAGCTTCGCTTCGGCGAAGCTTTTTTGTTGCAAGGATTATTACCCTCTTCCAACTCACTGAGTTGTTTCTTTTTCTCATTTTGAATCAATTCCCTCACTATTTATTCAAATTTCTGGTCATATTTTCCTTCCTGCAAACAGCTTCAAACCAGCACATAACACTTAGAAAACCAAATTCCAACAATACAATCTAACGAAATTAATTATTAAATTATTATTTGTCTCAGATCATACAAGCCCCATATTTGTCTCGTGCCACAGTTAAGAATTCTGTAAATTCCTTGTCATAAACTGAAACAGTTTCTTTCTTTTTTTCATAACATTCGGAGATCCCTATGTTAGAGCTCTTAATTGGCTTAGTTGTCACCATTGCTGTGGGTTACTTTATCGTCAAAGGCTATAAAGCAGCGGGCGTGTTACTGACGGCTGGTATTGCTTTACTTCTTATGACTGGCGTATTGGGGCATGACGTGCTGCCCTCAAAAATCACCTCAACCGGTAACATGGTGACAGACGCGCTAGAATACGTGAAATACATGCTACAATACCGCGGCGGCGGCCTTGGTATGCAAATCATGTTGCTATGTGGCTTCGCTTCCTATATGACTCACATCGGCGCGAATAACGTTGTAGTGAAACAGTTCTCTAAACCGCTTTCTGTTATCAAGTCTCCTTATGTCCTTTTGGTAGCGGCTTACATTGTGGCGTGTTTGATGTCTCTTGCGGTAAGTTCTGCAACTGGCCTTGGCGTACTATTAATGGCGACATTGTTCCCAATGATGGTCGCGATGGGGATCTCTCGTCCAGCAGCGGTTGCAGTTTGTGCCTCTCCTGCGGCAATCATTCTTTCTCCAACCTCTGGTGATGTGGTGATCGCCGCCGAAAAATCTGGCTTGGCGCTTGATGTGTTTGCGGTACAAACAGTGTTGCCTGTTTCTATTTGCGCAATCATCGTGATGGCTGCCGCGGCTTTCTTCTGGAACAAATACTTAGATAAGAAAGAAAATACGCCAATGGAAAAAATTGACGTATCAGAGATCAAAGCCGATGCACCAGCGTTTTATGCGGCACTGCCATTTCTACCTATCATCGGCGTGTTCCTATTCAACGGTCGTACCATTCCAGGACTTAGCCTAGACATTTACACTATTGTGGTCGGTTCGATTTTCCTTGGCGCTCTGATCCATTACGTTGTAAATAAGTTTGATGGTAAGAAATCACTGGAAGATTTAGATTCTTGTTACGCTGGCATGGCTGACGCGTTCAAAGGCGTTGTGATGCTTTTGGTTGCAGCGGGGGTTTTTGCTCAAGGTCTAATGTCTATCGGCGCTATCGATAACCTACTTCACCTTGCAGACAATGCAGGTGCAGGCGGTGTTGCTTTAATGCTTATCCTTACTGCATTGACAGTTGCAGCAGCAATTGCAACGGGGTCTGGTAACGCGCCTTTCTATGCATTTGTAGAGTTGGCACCATCTTTGGCTGCGAAAATGGGACTAAACCCAGCGTTCCTAATTATCCCGATGCTTCAAGCATCAAACCTAGGTCGTACTATCTCACCAGTGTCTGGCGTAATCGTTGCGACATCCGGTATGGCGAACATCAGCCCGTTTGAGGTTGTAAAACGAACATCTGTTCCGGTTCTTGCTGGTCTTATCACAGTTATAATTGGTACTATGGTGCTTGTTCCAATGAGTGCCTAACGGCATCGCCAATATTGCTTATCGACAAGGCCCGGCTTCTAGCTGGGCCTATTTCTTTCATCTCTCCAGTGCCATTATTCTTTCTGTATTGCTTTGTAAATGCATTTTAATTGTTACTCAACTCGTGACATATTTCTCGGTTATTACATCGCTTCTTCAGAAGCATTTGCTTAATATCTCAACAGTTTATATAAGAACTGAATACATTAAGAAAATGGGATTTATTATGACTGCATTTATTGTCTTTATCGTTATTGTCCTGCTCATTGTGGTGTACGCCGTCAGTATCTACAACAAGCTCGTTACTCTACAAAACCGTTTCAAAAACAGCTTCGCTCAAATAGAAGTTCAATTAAAACGTCGATACGATTTGATTCCAAACTTAGTTAATACTGCAAAAGGCTATATGGAACACGAAAAAGAAACATTTGAACGTGTCATCCAAGCTCGTAATCAAGCAATTGCTGGCCTGAAAGCAGCCAGTGACGCGCCTGGTAGTGATGCGGCAATTAGCCAACTAAACCAAGCAGAAGGCATGCTGCAAAGTGCGTTGGGCAAACTGAATGTTGTAGTGGAAGCCTACCCTGAGCTTAAAGCGAATGAAACCATGAGTCAGCTTCAAGAAGAATTAACCAGCACTGAGAACAAAGTTGCGTTTGCTCGCCAAGCATTTAATGATGCGGTAACCAGCTACAACACATACAAACAAACGTTCCCGCCCGTGTTGTTTTCCAACGCATTCGGATTCCAAGATGGCAAACTGTTAGAATTTTCTGACAGTGCTGAAATACAAGCGGCCCCGAAGGTTGAGTTCTAATGAATTTCTTTGACCATCAAGATACCGCGCGTCAACGCACTGGGCTTTTGGTGTTCCTGTTTTCCTTAGCAGTTGTCACCATCACTGGTTTGGTAAGCGTATTATCGATTGGTATCTATTACGGAGTAACAGGCGAACACTTTGATCAAGAAACCGCACTTACCTACGTCTTGTTGTGCTTTGCCGGTGTATTGCTGGTTGTTGCGATAAGTTCAATGGTTCGCTTGTCCGCCCTCACCTCCAATGGAGGCCGAGGTGTTGCTGAGAGCATAGGCGGCAAGCTGATTTCCTCAAACACCTTAGATGCAAAACATAGACAACTGCTCAACGTTGTGGAAGAGATGGCAATTGCATCTGGTATTCCGGTTCCTCCCGTCTATGTGATGCAGGAAGAGCGCGGTATCAATGCTTTCGCAGCAGGCATGAGCATTGATGATGCCGTCATCGGCGTCACACAAGGCGCACTGGATAGCTTCACGCGAGATGAACTACAAGGTGTCATTGCTCATGAATTCAGCCATATCTTAAACGGAGATATGCGTTTGAATACGCGTCTTATCGGCGTACTGTTTGGCATCACTTGCATTGCACATTTTGGACACTTGGTCATAGATAACACTCATCATACGAGTCGCGTATCAAGAAGTTCTTCCGATTCCGATAAAGGCTTTGCGGTTATCATGTTGATTGCGATTATCTGTTTGGTTCTGGGCTGGATTGGCACCTTGTTTGGCTCGATGATCAAAGCTGCAATCTCTCGTCAACGTGAATTTCTCGCTGATGCCAGTGCCGTTCAATTTACTCGAAACGATCAAGGCATTGCTGGTGCACTCAAGAAAATTGGTAGTCATATTGCGGGTTCTTCATTGAATACAAAAGCAAGCGATGAGATGAGCCATATGATGTTTGGTCAAAGCAAACTCTCCGGCTTTTCTGGCCTATTTGCGACTCACCCTCCACTAGAAGAACGGATTCGCCGAATTGAACCTGGTTGGGATGGAAGTTTTTCTCAAAGTTCGCATCGTCCAACAACAAGCTTTGAGAATGATAACGTTAGTGGATTCTCATCAGGGACGTCGACACAACCTGAGAAACCA
Source organism: Vibrio sp. JZG120 (assembly GCF_053890955.1). NCBI lineage: Bacteria > Pseudomonadati > Pseudomonadota > Gammaproteobacteria > Vibrionales > Vibrionaceae > Vibrio > Vibrio sp. JZG120. The sequence continues at coordinate 665,659 of NZ_JBSRRK010000001.1, read as the reverse complement.
ACCACCGCAGAACTCAGCGAAGTAGGTCAACAACTACTTAACCAACTTCCTTCCGAACTTGTCGACATCGCTCGTGAACCATACAGTGCGCGCTTTATTGCTTTTGCCTTGATATTTGATGGTAGTGAACTCCAGCGAGAGATGATAAAAAGTCATATCCCCAATGTGTCTCAAGCACAATTATTACCATGGCTGGATTATGATTTGCCTCTTCATCTACGCTTTCCATTACTCGAACTCTCCATCCCTGCCTTGAAATCGCTAAGTGAGGGTCAGAAAAACAGACTGTGCCAGGTGCTACGTGAACTCTCTCAAACTGATGACCACTACTCACTCGCAGAATGGTGTGTCATCAACTTATTGGAGAAGCAACTACTCGAATCGTATGGATGTACAAAACAGATCCAATCTTTAAAGCAATTAAAAGAGAGTGTGTTTTGGCTACTGCGCGAATTGGCTTGGGTTAGTCACTCTCAACCGGAAGACGCTCAACGTGCATTTAGCAGCGCCCTAACCTGTTTGGGCTTTAATGATGCAGAGTTACAACCCGCAAATAAGAACTGGGGCCTAAATCGCGCCGCTTTAGAGCTCCTACTGCAACTCAAACCGAAAAGTCGTCGCTTGTTCGTAAAAGCGTGTCGATTAGCGATTGAATCGGATGGAAAGGTTACCGTTGCGGAAGGAGAACTCTATAGAGTAATCGCCTGCTTCTTAGAAGTTCCAGAGCCGCCACTAACAGTATCAGTCAATACAGGACAAACCCTACCGAGCCAAACACAACAAGCTAACTGACTTAGCTTTAAACAAAAACGCCAGCACTTTTGCTGGCGTTTTTTCATTATGTTTTCTTATTTGACGATTTACGCTGACTTAAATCGATCAGGGATCTTAGTAATACTCTCTCGATAACTAAACCATAAGTAGGTCACGGCGAGGGAGAAGAATAAATACGAAAGTGCGAATACGATTGGAGACGTAATTAATTCAGCCGACATTCCCCACATCACACCAACAACCGTTATCGTCAACTTAGAAAGCATGCCGCAAATTAGTAAGAATAAAGCAAGCTGTGGAAAGCGCGAGCTACGGAATGCAAAGAAATAACAGCTCCCTACCGCTAGAGAAGCAATAGATAGACCCAACATAAATGAATGGATGTGGTCTGCAGATGCGACACCAGCAGATACCGAAGCCATGAGTAATAGGAACAGTTTCATAAGTCACCTCACAACAAGTCTAAAAAAGCATCCCTTCATAAATGAAATCTCATTTTTCGCTATATTCTGCTCCTATAATCTGCAATTACAAGTGACTTTTTTGTTCACTTAATGCACAAAAAACCTAATCAGCTCTAGTTATTACAAAAGGTTAACAATTTAAATTTAAGAAACCCTTTACATCCAATACTTACGGCGATAAGACGATATTTCAGTCATTTTTGTTACAGAGAGTTAACACGGTAACATTTTGAAATTTTTTATATGAAATGTGAGCTGTGCACCCAACTGCGCACTGAATTCTCTGTTTTGACTAGTTCCTCGTTCCTTACAACAAAAATCATCACTTTTTGATAACACTCCAACCACATACAAAACCATGAATTCACATCCGCTTTTAATGTTTCAAATTATTTTATCAGTAACGGTAAAAAGAGATTCCAATCACATATTTATTGGTTATAATCCGCGCTCATTGCGTTAATCGTTGAAAAACGCAAACTAATTTTGAGAAAAAACATCTTTAAACCAACCCTCTTTGCGGCATTGCCAACAAGAGGAAAAACTGAGAATGAAAATGAGCAAGATTGATAAAGCTATGCGCATCCTGTTAGCAGGGTTCTGTATCAACCTTTGTCTTGGCATCCTGTATGCTTGGAGTGTATTCAACAAGGCACTGGTAACTGAATCAGGCTGGAGTGCTGCAGAAGCTTCTGCACCTTATGCAACTGCAACCATCACTTTCTCTATCTGTCTTCTTGTTGCAGGTATTCTTCAAGACCGCATGGGTCCACGTATGATCCTTATCCTAGGTACTGTTCTTACAGGTCTAGGCATGATCGCGTCTGGCTTTGTTGACACTCCACTCATGCTGAACATTACCTTCGGTGTGATCACAGGTGCAGGTATCGGTTTTGGCTACGCATGCCTATCACCTTCTGCAATGAAATGGTTCCACGCTTCGAAGAAAGGCATGGTTAACGGCATTATTGCGGCTGGTTTCGGTCTAGCGGCTATCTACCTAGCACCAGTAACATCATCATTGATCGACAGCATGGGCATTCAAACGAGCTTTATGGTTCTTGGTGTTGGTATCCTAGCAATTGCAGTTCCTCTTGCAGCAACCATCAATAACCCACCAGCAGACTACACGCCTGCAGAGCCTAAAGTAAAAGAAGGTCAAGCACCTAAAGCGGTTAAAAAGTCAGATGACCTAACTTGGAAAGCAATGCTGAAGACGCCACAGTTCTACTCTCTATGGATCATGTACGCGTTCGCAGCTTCTGTTGGTCTAATGATCATCGGTAACATCACGACCATCGCAAGCGTTCAAGCAAACTTGCCAAACGCGGTTTACCTAGCGTCTATTCTTGCTGTATTTAACTCAGGCGGCCGTGTTGTTGCGGGTATGCTTGCAGATAAAATCGGCGGTGTTCGTACGCTCCTACTTGCGTTCGTCCTACAAGGCGTAAACATGGTGTTGTTCGCAACGTTCGACTCTGAGTTCACTCTGATCATTGGCACTGCGATCGCAGCGGTAGGTTACGGTACACTTCTAGCGGTATTCCCTACTCTAACGGCCGAGTTCTACGGTTTGAAAAACTACGGTACTAACTACGGCGTGCTTTACACAGCATGGGGTATCGGTGGTGCAATCGGCGCAGCAGTTGTTGGCTTCTCTATGACGAACGGCGAAGGCTACACCTTGGCTTACACTATTTCATCAGCAATGATGGCAGTATGTATCGTACTTGCGTTCATCACTAAGCCACTGTCTGAAGCGAAAGTAGCGCAGCTAAAAAACGCATAATTGCGAATTGATTTGATAGCGAAAAGGCTTAACCTATGGGTTAAGCCTTTTTTGTTACAGGTCGTTTATGGAAAGCCCTATCGAACTTGCACCAGACTACTATCTAGAAAACTTCTTTAAGCTGACTCACCACGCAGTAACCTGGTACAGCGATTTACTGGCCGAGGATGAACACGCTTGGCTTTGCTCGTTTGATTCCTTGAGCAAACACGCCCAATGCCTGTTGGTGCGTTTATACAGCCGAAAAGGGTGTTGGTTTCGAAGTGATAAGCTGAGTTATCAAGAAATACCTTCTATCAATGAAGCACTGGCAGAATTGAGTCAACATGAGTTTGTGGCCCTTTCCCCAACACTCTCTCATCAAGAGTTAGCGTCTAACTTACTGACGAAACCGGAGATCTCTGCACTTTACCCAGAGCTACCGAAGTCATTAAAGAAAGATGCCCTTGTAGAGCGTTTAAGCAACACGGAATTTGATCGTTTTGAGCAGCTTGAGTTTACGATCATCAAACTCAATTCAGCTCACATGATCGACGTATTACTCACCCTGTTTTTTGCCAACACTCATCAAGACTTAAGTCAGTTTGTGCTTGATGACTTAGGTCTACATCAGTTCGAGCAATACCAATTGAGTAAAGTGCGCCGTTTCTTTGATTCACGTGAGCAAATAGACCGCTTAATTGAACTAAGCCAACTGGCCAACCTGTACTGGCAATTTGATCGAAAAGACAAAGCGAACCTCGACTTATTAATTGAGGCAATGCCTCATCCAGTTAGTCACCATTACGTAGATCGTAAACGCGAACACATGTTAAATGACATTGCGCGAGACTATGAGCGTATTAATGAGCTAGAGACCGCCCTATCTCTATTTAGCCAAACTCAGCTCGCTCCGAGCCGAGAACGACGTGCACGTATCTATGATAAACTGAACCATGATGATTTATTTAGTGACATTGTCACAGAGATACTGCTGTCGCCAATTGATGTGTCTGAGCTCGAAGTCGCACAAAAACTTGAGCAACGGTTGAAGCGAAAACAAGGCGCGAAAGTACCAAGAGTAGCGAAGCCACTCTGCTCCGAATATCATATTGAACTGGATTTATCTCAACAACGAGTCGAGCTTGCCAGTAAAGCGTATTTTGAGTCCTTAGGCTGGAATGTGTTTTACGCTGAAAATGCGTTGCTCAACTCGCTACTGGGGCTTACATTCTGGGATGCGATTTTTGCTCCTATTGAAGGGGCATTCATTAACGCTTATCAACACCGTCCTTTAGATTTATATCACTCGGATTTTGTTACCAAGCGCCAAGCTTTGATAGACACCGCTTTTGCCGAGCTAGAAGCAGGCAACTCCCAGACGTTATTGACAAAATACGATGAGAAGTTTGGCATTAGTAATCCATTTGTACATTGGAATTTAATAAGTAAAGAGCTACTCGAAACAGCGCTCAACACTATCCCAACCAATATGCTGATGGCTCTGTTCAAAATACAATTGAGCGACCTTAAGCTTTACCGCAATGGGATGCCGGATCTCATTGCTTTTAAAGAAAATGAGTTCGAGTGGATTGAAGTGAAAGGCCCTGGCGATAAACTCCAGGATAACCAATGGCGTTGGATCAAAGAGTTTACTCGCCTTAATGTCCCGTTTGCGGTGTGTTACGTCGCAGCAACTTAACTTACTCTATATAAAGAACTTGGTGTTTGTTCACTCAAACCGCCCCTCGGTTATCGCCCCTTGCTCTTTTTTCTAAACATTTTTTCGTTTCTTCACGATCGCTTCACGCTTCTTCACACAAAATGCGCTTCTACTCACTAAGTTGATTTGAAGAGGCAAAATAAAATGAACAAAACACTTCTTGCGTTACTTGTTACCTGCTCAGTTTCGGTATCTGCGGCTCCTTATGTAGGTCTGGAATATGGACTAGGCACCACTGACCATGATTTGGAACCTCACTTTTCAACTGACAACGTAACACTCAACCCTGAGCTTGAAGACGGTATTTTCTCAGGTTTTATCGGTTACGCGTTCAATGACAACTGGGCGCTAGAGTTGGGCTACAGCCAATTTGACCTTGATGATAATCGTTCAAAGAACCTTGGTATCAAACAAATTGATGGCAAAGATTACCATCATGAAATGGATTGGGATGCGTCAATCAAAGCCAAGCAAGTGTCGTTGGCACCTGTGTTTAACTATGCATTAAATGACAAATGGACAACAAAATTCAAAGCGGGTCTAACGTACACGGAATACAACGCCAAGGTTTCTAAACATCAAGAATACGAGCTTGTCGCGAACGACGATGTGGAAATGAACAACACGCTTTTCCACAACACAGAGAAAAACAACGAGCTAGGCGCAATGTTCTCAGTGGGTGCGGAATACCGAATTTTCCCGCAGCTCACCATTGGTGCAAACGCAAAATATCAACTAGACAGCTACGCAAACACTGCATCCTTTAACGTAGGCACAACTTACTACTTCTAATTTAAGGAGACGATAATGAAAAAAATGATTTTAGCATCCATGTTTGCCCTACTTTCAAGCTCAGCTTTCGCCGCATTTAATGGTCCAGAAGTAAGCGTAATTAATTCGGTGAAAGAGGCGCACAACGCAACCGACGACAGCGCCGTCATGTTAACCGGGCACATTGTTCAATCTCTTGGTAACGAGACTTACTTGTTCAAAGATGAGACTGGTGAAATCGAAGTGGAAATCGACAATGAAGATTGGATGGGGCTAGACGTTGGTCCAAACGATAAAGTGACGATTCGAGGCGAAGTTGACTCAGAGTGGACAACCACGCAGATTGACGTAGAGACCATTCAAAAGCTTTAATTCGCCTGACACCTCAACACAAACAACACAGCCACATATTGGAGGCTGTGTTGTTTATGGGCCGTGAAACTACTCGTTTAGCTGGTCAAGCAAGGACAATCTTGCGGCAAGACTAATCGTATACTCTTAGGCTGAACATCAAACCGTATTGTTCTCGAATGATATGGTTCGCCATCTAAATTAAGCGGTAGTGGATTTGGGAAGTCTATCTCCAACCAGCTTGCTCTTGTGTGTTTTACAAACTCACCTTTCTCGCTAGGATTATTGATCTCTTCGATAACTTTTGGCAGCTCATGAGGTAAGAATGGACGCACCAATGTTAGATCCATCAAGCCATCATTAATCATCGCTTTCGATGCTAACTCTTGCCCACCTCCAGCTAAGCGACCATTACAGAAAGCGCCAAGCAACATTTCTCCCTGATAAGCCCCGCCTTCAATTGTTATTGTTCCGTCATAAGGTTTAAAGCCGAGCGCTTTTACAACACCAGTTAGTGTATAAGCGCCGCCACCAAGAAAGTTTTTGAGTTCAACAGGCGTTTCTGCCGTAACTTCTGCGCCAAACCCAGCTGTTGCCACGTTAATAAAGTAGCGATCGTTAGCCTTGACACAATCGACCAAAGCAGACTGCCCTTCTACGGCGAGAGATAAAGACGCCTTGATAGAAGCTGGCACTTGAATCGCGGTGGCAAAATCATTTGCGGTACCAAGAGGGATAATGGCTAACTCAGGGCGTTTTTCTTCTTCAATTTGGATAATCGCAGAAGCCGCCTCATTGACGGTCCCATCGCCACCAGCGACAACAATACGTTCAATCCCTTCATCAACCGCTTCTTTCACCAAGCGCGGCATGTCTTGAGATTCCCAAGTCACTCGCACTTGCACATCGACGCCCTTGTCTCTCATTTTCATGATTGCATCTCTTAACTCTGGGTTCCCAGCTTTTTTGCCGTTAAGGATGGCACGTATTGTCTTCTTCATTGCACTTCCTATTGGTTGATGACTTTCCCTGCTTGTTTAATCTGTGATCGCAACCATTGATGGGCACTGTCGTTTGTCCGACTAGGATGCCATATTGTGCAGAGCTCATAGGTTTGTTCATCAAATGGCATAGATAAAGATTTAACATGATAGGTGTGGTTGAACAAGTTGATCATCGACTCGGGCATTAAACCAATATATTCACTACCGCAGATAACAGGTAGCATTTCCAACACGCCAGAAGCTCGATACTTTATCTTTCTTTTGTCCAAGTCGACAATATCATCGGCGTTTAACAAGCTCTTACGACTCTGCCACTGCGAAACCACCACATGTTCTTCTTCAAAAAATTGTTCAGCCGTAATCTCGTCCTTTAAGCGTGGGTGCTCCTCGCTAGACACCACCACCAAGCGCTCAGTAAGCACAGTTTCAACTTTTAAAACCGTTCGTGCTCTTGGCGCGATATCAATGATCAAGTCGTAACGTTGCAAACGCAGATCGCTTTCAAAATCTTCTGTGAAGAGTGGATGAACCTCTAAAGCAATATGTGGTGCTAACTCACGGATCTGTTTCATGACTTGAGGGAGCAACTCAAAACTTGCAACAGAGACACAAGCAATGGAAAACACTCGATTCGACACTTTAGGGTCAAATTCGCTAGAAGCCGCCAGAGTTGAAGTAAAGTTTTGCACCGAAGTAAGCAGCGCAGGGTAAATATCCATAGCAAAAGAGGTAGGTTCTACCCCCTTGGTACAGCGATGAAATAAAGGTTCGTCATAAATATCACGAAGGCGTGCCAACGCTTTGCTGACTGCGGGCTGCGTGATGCTGAGACGTGCTGCTGCTTTAGATAAGTTCCCCTCTTCATAAATGGCAATAAAGATGGGGATAAGATTCAGATCGGTCGGTTTCATGCTATTAAATTTTTCGAAAATCACTTTCTCTATTTTAATCTAACAGCATGATAGTTAACGTAGCCAAGTACAAGAAATGGGCGGTACGACCTGTTTTAATGAGTTTTAACTCAATTTTGACGTGCTCCATTCACCTCATAAGTGAGCAGCTACCGTGCAAGCCAAAGCTTACATTAAGATTTGCCTAAATATGGGGTAAGAAACTCGCTGACTTCCTCGCCGCATAAACCAATTTCTACCTCAATACCGGCTTGTTTTAGAATCTCGATACCTCGACCACTGTTTCGCGGGTCGGGGTCCAATATGGCTACGACGACTTTGCTAATACCGGATTTTACTAATGTCAACGCGCACGCCGGCGTGCGACCTACAAACGAACACGGTTCGAGCGTAACGTATGCCGTCACCGCTTCTAACGAGCCTTGATATGCATTCAGCGCTTCTACTTCCGCGTGGTTGCCACCAATAGCTTGAGTATGACCTTCTGAAACGATTTGATTGTCTTTAACTAACACGCAGCCAACCGGCGGGTTGGGTTGACATTCAGGAAGCGCATTTTTGGACACTTCCAATGCGCGGCGCATAAACAATTGGCTCATTTGAACTCTATTCTCTAATAAAAACGAGGCGCTATATTAGCGCCCCGTTTTATTCATTGCCATCTCTTCCAATGACTTTGTCCAGTTCTGGTAACGCTCGCGGTATACGGAATTTAAAGCGTTGTTGTTTGGTCTGGATCTTGCGCCACATCGACTTCATTAAATGAGCGCTATTTTCACCATTTTGCATTCGCGACGCACTTTTTTGCCACGATTCACTCGTATCGGCTTTGGTCATTTCCAGCTCTGCCGTATTTAAACGCAATTGTTTGTACAATACGGTCCTTGCTTCAGGCCACCGTTTAGCCTTTAACAAACGGTGGAACGTCAACCATGCTGGTGTCGGTTTGTTGCGGTAGTAACGTTTAATGGCTACCAATGAAACAGTCACAAAACCCAGCAATACAAGCGTGGATACAATCCATGCAAAGTACGTTTTGATGAAGGATTTCAACGTGTGCTTCGCAGCAAATGTTTTGCCCTCTAACACCACCGTTTCCACTTGCTGAGTCTTACTGTTCCACCAACGGAACTCATAATCTGGCAGGGTTAATTCACCACCTTGTTGAATCACGTACACGCTCTCTTCTGTGCGTGTTGACTGGTAATCACCACGTGTTTGCGTATCTGTAAGACGGTGCGGTTGAGGATACGCTTGGTAACGGGTTGTTGATTCTCCTTTCAACAAGTCTGGTAGCAACACAGATAGCGAATCTTGAGCTGAAATAGTGATTTTACGCGTGATTGCATCCCCGACTTTGAGTGACTCAGTGGAGGTTTCCCACTCTTGTTTTACGTCTACGTGCGTTGCAGAAAACCAAGGCGTATCACCGCTCAACAATCCCGATGGCAAGACAGTTTTGAACTTAATCGGCTGCGTGTAAAGTGTGCCTGACACCTTCTCGCCGTCCGGCGCCGACACCTGAACGCCCACAGCGACATGTGGAATCACAAAATCACCAGATGCTTGCGGATACAAAGTCACTTCCCAGCGTTGACGCGACCAAGTTTGGCCGCCCTTGTGCTCCGTGAAGTTAGTGGCTAACTGATTACGCTGTTTGGCGATAACATTGGGCATTTCAATACTGCCAATTCGCGTCCCCCCCGTAAACCAGCGCGGCGTTGCCACTTCGATGGTTAAAATGACTTGCTCGTTGACACTAAAACTTGGCGTTTTACGCTTTTCCCCAGCCGTTGGTTGTTGACCAACCCACGCTTGCAACTCAACACCATGATTGCGTTGAAGATCGTAAATATCCTGAGCGGAAACGTGACGACTTACGAATAGACTCAAACAAACCACTAACCATGCCACTATCCGTACAGGAAGAGCAAAAGAGTTAACGCGATGGACATTCATCATCATTGGGCCGCCTCCTCTGTATTGTGTTCCGTTGTCGTAGTTGAGCTACCCGTTGTTGGCGAGCGTAATTGAATTTGAAATTTAGCGCGTAAGAAATACTTCGGGTCCGCTTCGACTCGCTTTAGCCACTTGTCGGCTAATTCTTGGCTACCTAAGATGTCGTCTGCGCTTAACGTCTCTTTAATCATCAACTCCGCTGACGTTTGTTCATCCGCTCCTTCTGCGGTTTGAGGGTTGTCGCCTAGCTCGGTTGACGCCTCTTGCTCTGTTCCGGCTTGACTTTCACTCATCTGATTTATCTCATCGACGATGCCAGCAATCACTTTCAAGTTGTGCTCAACATCAGGTCTTAACGACTCGCTCAACGTTGGCTTACTGGCTAGGGATTTTAACAAGTCACGTGCAGCCAAATATTCACGCTGGCGCGCCAATGCGCTCGCCGCATTGTAAAGACCGTAATCTCGAACCTCTTCAGACGGGTCGTTTTGCATTTCCAAAAACGCACTGTGCGCGAGCTCAAACTCGCTAGCGTAGTAGTATGCCGTGCCTTTGCGTAAAGGATCGACAAAATGCTTCGCAGCTTCTAAATACGCTTGTTGGTTGAACAAACGCTGTCCTTGTTGGTCTGGCGTCAGCCACAAATCCCACCACCATTGCGCTACCTTGTCGAAGGTCGTCACTTTTTGCACAACTTGTGGCTGTTCGGCTTTAACAGAAATGTTCTCCGCCATTGCACTGGTCGGCATCAACAGTGTACCGCTCACCATTGCAATCACGCACCACTGCACTAACCACCCTTTTCTAAACCACAGCATCATGATTAACGCGATTGGGAACAGCAGTTGATAACCCATGTCTTTCCAAGGCATTGAAGATTCGCCATTTAGCTGCATATTGCGCTCAACGTATCGATTCAGTTGTTCGATATCACTGTTATCGACCGTCACTTCCACCAATCGACCGTTGGTCTGACTGGCCAGTTTTTGCAGAGAATCCAAATCCATCGGGTTGTTACTCACGATGTCTGTATTCCCCGCAGCAAGAATTAACAGTTGATAAGGTTTACCTGCAAAATACGCTTGGTATTGCTTAATCGTGGCCGGGTTCACGCCGTCGCTCACCAACAAAACGGTGGAGCCTGGTTGACCTTGCAATTGTTGATCAATTAACGGCAAGGCTTTTTCAGCAAGCTTACCTTGCACGGGCATGATTTCTGGCGTAATGGCCGCCAAAAATGGGTCAAATACTTTGCTGTCTTGAGTCACAGGCATCGCCACATGAGCACTGCCCGCAAATACGACTAAACCCGTTTTTCCGCCTTTTCGCGCAGCTAATAAATCGCGTACTTTCTGTTTGGAACGCTCAAGGCGGCTTGGTGGGAGATCTTTTTGCAGCATCGAGTCGCTGTTATCAAGCACCACAAGCAGAGAGGCTTTATCTTCACCAAAGGGAGAAGATTCACGTTGCCACGTTGGGCCTGCACAAATCACAATGGCGATTAGCACAATCAGCATCAAGAGCTTAAGCGGCAGTTGCTTGCGCCAACCTCGCTCGCCTATCGTCAAAGCATTACGTAAATGTTCGGGAAGAATATCCTTCCAGCTTGGTTTGCTTTCTTCTCGCCAGCGCAACCACACCAAGAAAAACATAGGGATCAAAGCCAGTAACCACAGCGGTCGGATAAAATGAAACTGCGTAAAGAATTGCGTCCAACTAAGAGAATCAAACATCGCTCTCTCCTAATGATGATCGTGTTGCAGCCCTTCTTTTGAGTGTCGCGATGCTGAACGCGAGTAAATGCATGATGACCACTAACGCCATCAAGTAATGGTGAAGACTTTGTTTTGGGCGGTATGTGGTGCTTTCGTAAAGTTGAGGTTCCAGTTTGCCAATCTCGTCGTAGGCAGCCGACAGTTCATCACGGTTGAGTGCTTCAAACGCTTCACCGCCGGATTCTTTCGCAATGCGATGAATCGTGTCCATATCCAACGCGGTTTCACCTATCGTTTCCGGATCGCCCATCGCAATCACGTGCACTCGCACGCCTTTGGCTTTCGCAACTTTCGCCGCATCAATCGGTTCGACAAAGCTGCCCGTGTCGTTACCATCGGTTAATACAATCGCGACTTTTTCACGGTTTTGATCTTGTTCTAAAGCACCACGCGACTTATCGCTTTGCTCAAAAACTTTAATCGCTAGGCCAATCGCATCACCAAGATGGGTACTCTGCCCTGCCATCGCCACATCGGTTTGGTTAAGCAGTTCGAGCCACACTTTTTGGTCTGCGGTAAATGGCGTTTGCACAAAAGCGGCATCACCAAAAAGAACCAAGCCTAATCGGTCACCTTTACGAGACTGAACAAACTCCGTCAGCACTTCTTTTGCCGCATCCAGGCGAGAAATTTTTTCACCTGTACGAGACGTGAAGTCAGGCTCAGCCATGGAACCCGAAAGATCCACCACCACCATCACATCGCGCCCTAAACTCTCGCGAACTTGAGGCTCGCCTAACACGGTGGGTTTGGCCATCGCACACACCACCAAAAGCCATGAGAGAATTAACGTTGCTCGTTGCCACCAGCTTGGGGTTAACTGACTTGCACCTTCTGATGGCGTCTCGCCAATCGCTTCCACCAACTGACTAAAAAACGGCACTTTGATCGCCATTTGCTTAGTGCGATATGCAGGCACCAAGTAGTACACCACCAACGGCAAGGGCAAAATCAGAAACCACATTGGGTGAGCAAATTCAAAACCAGACAAACCAGTTAGCGATGCAAGAAGATCATTCATGTTGACCTCCCTGATTTGCTTTGCGTTTCAATAGTGGTGATTTCTTTGACGCGCTTTTTTGAACATCACAACGGTGTTCACTCACCCAGTTTTTCGCACGAGCAATAAGCGTTACTCGTTCTTCGTTGGTTAGCGTAACGCTTGGGTCAACAATACTTTGTAGCCAGCGCTTTGAAAGCTCATCGTTAAAGACCACTTGCGAGTTTGCTAGAGAATCTCCGGTTTGCGGATATAGCGCATCGAGCTTGCGCAAAAACGCGGTATCAAACAATTTCGCGTTACGGCTATCAACATGAATCAACACAATTTTAAGCACAGAGAACAATGCTTTAGGCATGCCTTTGTCGCTCGGTTTGATTTGCGAAATCGCCAACAGAGCTTCTTGTCGGTAGCGGTTACACCACCACTGTTGAGCCAAACGATACGCGACATACACCAATGCAATGAGCGCAACCGCCGCTAAAATCTTCCAGCCAATAGTTTGCGGATACCAACTCACGCTTGGTGGCACGGCCACATCATGTAGCTCTCTGAGTATGTAGGTACTCGGAGGCGTAGGAAGACCACTCATTTAACGCCCTCCTACCAGTTTTTGAAATTGTTTAATGTGCTCGCCTGTCGTATCGAGTTCGATGTGCGGAAGGTGTTTCATCGCCATAAGTTGAGAGAGTGATTGTCGCTGTAAGCTAGTTCGAGCCTCAAGCTTTGCGCTCGCGGCTTCTATCTTTGCTTTGCTGTCTAAATTGAGTTGATACTGCCCATCACCAACCACCCATTTCGATTTTGCCAAATCGTCTGGTAGCGCTTGTTCTAATGGGTCACTGACCATCACTGCAAGAACATCGTTGTGCTGTTGTAGCTGTTTAAGGTGATCAAGGTGGTGCTCCTCGCAGTCGCTCCAGTCGCTGATAAAAATCAATGTGGATTGTTTGAGCTTCATGCGTTTAATGAGCTCAATCCATTGACTGAACGTCACTTTTTCGGAATTGCGGGAGTCCACATTGAGCGATTGATTGGCTTTAGCGAGACGCTTAAGTTGAGCCAGAAGATCGTTTTGCGAACGCTGCGCCTTGCTGTGAAACAACGCCTGTTGGGATGCGATGACAAAACCAACTCGGTCGCCATCTTTTAACACGCGCCACCCGCACATGGCCGCGATTTCTGCCGCGACAACCGATTTCATTACTTGCGTCGAAGCAAAAAACATTGCGCTGCGCTGGTCGACACACACGATCACGTTGCGATCTTTTTCTTCGGTGTAGCTGCGCACGTGCGGCTTGCCTGTGCGCATCGTGACTTTCCAATCCAGGTTACGAATGTCGTCACCCAATTGATAATGGCGCAGCTCTTCGAAGTTCAATCCACGACCGCGAAACAGCGAATTGTGGCGGCCTGAGAGTACGCTACCCGCTTTTAGATGAGGAAGTAAACTGAATGATTCTGCTTGTGCTTGCAAGCGTACTAAGCGAGCGTAATCGCAGTACAAACGGGGATCCATCCCCTGTGATTTTGGCGCAAGAGTTGGCTTAGCCATAATGCCTCCCGCTTACCCAATTTCTACACAATCTAGCAGCTCTTGCACGACGCGTTGGTGATCGACTCCGTCTGCTAGTGCATCGTAGGTCAAAGAAAAACGGTGGCCCAGTACAGACGGAACCATGGCTCGCACATCATCAGGAGTGACATGGTCACGTCCTTGCATCCACGCATACGCACGAGCGCATTTGTCTAGTGCGATGGAAGCACGAGGACTAGAGCCAATCTCAATCCATTTTGCTAAGTTTGAATCGGCATAACGCTCTGGCTTACGAGTCGCCATCACTAACGCGACAATGTAGTTCTCCACTAGGTCTGATACCACGATGTTTGGTAACTGACGGCGCGCTTCTAGCACCACGTCTGGCTCGATGTGTTTTGGCGTAACAATTTCGCTGCTGGTTTCCGCACCTAATTCTTCACTGCGCACCAAACGAATGATGTCACGTTCAGCGTCGTCTTCTGGGTAATCGGCGGTAACCTTCATGATAAAACGGTCCATTTGCGCTTCTGGCAGCGGGTACGTGCCCTCTTGTTCTACTGGGTTTTGCGTTGCAAGCACCATAAACAAGTCTGGCAATACGTGAGTTTTATCGCCTACCGTGATTGTGCCTTCGGCCATGGCTTCAAGCAGTGCGGCTTGTACTTTGGCTGGCGCACGGTTGACCTCATCGGCAAGCACTATGCTGTTAAAAATTGGCCCTGGTTGAAAATGAAGTTGCGGCTTGCCATCCAACTCTTGATAAACCTCGGTCCCCGTCACGTCTGATGGTAAAAGGTCCGGCGTAAACTGGATTCGCCCAAAACTGGTGTTTAACAAGTTGGCCAACGATTTTACAGAACGTGTTTTTGCCGTTCCCGGCAAACCTTCTAGAAGAATGTGCCCGTTCGTTAATAACCCGATGACTAAAGCTCGAACCACGTGGCTTTGTCCAATGACGCTTTTTTCTGTTTGTTCGATGAGTTCTTTTATCGCTTGTTGTGCGTGGTTCATAGGGTACCTTTTCAGTGGTTTAAGCCGTCTTTTCAATAGTTAAGTATAAGAACAAATGAAATAACTTAAGGTTATATTCACTATGCTATCTTTGCGGTTCTTCAGATTGGAGAAGCTGTGCAAGACCAACCAACATCGGTAACGCGTAATCAAAGAACATTTTGATTCCCGAACACAGATAGTTTAGTCCAGCCTCGCCATTCGGCGTTTTGATCAGACGGTTTTTCGGACACTCGCCCCAGCAATAAGGCAAGTAGGGACACTGCTTACAATACGTCGGCAAAGATTCGCGTTTTGCCATGCCAAAGGTGTATTGTCGTGTAGAGAAGGCCATGTCATTCAATGAGTGTTCATGAATGTTGGCGAGCTTGTATTCTGGGTACACATAGTGGTCGCAACTGAACACGTCGCCATTGTGCTCAATCGCCAAGCCTTTGCCACAAAACTCAGCTGTCACGCAAAGCTGAGACGGTTTCCCCATTACTTGCGCTACCGCGGTTTCAAACAGGTTAACCAGTACACGGCCAAGATCGTTATTCACCCATTCTTCAAAGGTCGCCATTAAAAAGCGTCCCCAGTCTTCAGGATCGACCGACCAATCCGTCACAACAGACATTGGATGACCCGGTTTCGCCAGATCACTGCCTTTGGTTGGGATCATCTGTTCGTTCCAAAACTGCGGTGCGGTTGTTTGGAAGTCGTTCGCTTCAACCACCGGTGCAAACTGAATGTATGTCACACCCAATTCTTGGGTTAAAAATCGATACACTTCGAGCGGGTATTTCGCATTGTGACGATTCACCGTCACCAACGCGTTGAATTTCACGCCATGCGCTTTGAGCCTATCTACCGCTTTCATCACCAGATCAAACGTCGGCTTACCGCTGCGGGTTTTGCGATATTTGTCGTGCAGCTCTCGTGGCCCATCAATCGACAAGCCAACTAGGAAGTTGTGCTCTTTTAAAAACGCACACCACTCATCGTTTAGCAAAATGCCGTTGGTCTGAAGGTCGTTTTCAATGCGAACGCCTTTCGGCTGATGTTTCTTTTGCAGAGCTACGACATTGCGGAAATAGTCCAACCCAAGCAGCGTTGGCTCCCCACCCTGCCATGAGAACACAATTTCTTCGCCATCCTGACTTTCGATGTAGTTTTTCACGAACGCTTCCAATGTAGCGTCGTCCATTTTTGGCTGCTTTTCTTGGTGCAGTAGATTTTCTTTATGCAGATAAAAGCAGTACTGACAATCGATGTTGCATTTTGCTCCGCCCGGCTTTGCCATCACATGGAATCGACGGTCATACGCGCCCGAAACCGGTGCTTTAGAAGCCGTTTTAAGAGGAACAATAGGCATGGTAGTAGAATGGCGAGGGGAAATCTTACTCATACGTTTCTCACTATTAAATATACCCAAATAACCTCGTAAGCGTAGTGCAGTAAGCGGGAAGCTATTTGGGTATATAGCGCTCCGAAGAGCGCTATGGATTATCGATGTTCTTTATTACTTAGAAGACTTAGGTACGAATGAACCTGCTTCCATGCGAGGTGGGAACTCTTTAAACGTACCCATTACCTCTTTCACTTTCTCTACCGCTGGCATCATTAGGAATGAACGCTCGTACATCCAACGAGAGTAACCCATACCTTGGTCACCACGTTCGAATGGGTCGATGCTCAAGTCGAAGATCAATGGAACACGAAGTTTAGTGAATGGTTTACGCCATACATCCATACCCGTTTCATTCTCTTGAATCATAAAGTGGAACTTGTACTTTCCTTGGCGTAATGCCACAAGATCACCGTCATCGCTCCAGTAAACGAACTCATTACGAGCAGATTTGTCTGATTTACCTGTTAGATATGGCAGTTGGTTATAACCGTCTAGGTGAACTTTATAGTCCATATCACCAACTTTCTTACCTTTTAGTAATTCATCTTTAACTTTGGTGTCACCCGCAGCAGCAACCAATGTCGGGAAGAAATCCTCTAATGACATCATGCCGTTGAACGTTTTACCTGCTTCGATGTTTCCTGGCCATTTAATCAACATCGGCACACGGAAACTGCCTTCCCAACCAGTGTTTTTCTCTGAGCGGAATGGTGTCATCCCTGCATCAGGCCACAAATCAACCATAGGACCGTTGTCAGTGGTGTAAACAATGATTGTATTGTCATCTACACCCAACTCTTTGATCTTATTAAGTAGCTGACCGATTTGATCATCGTGCTGCTTGACACCATCCGCGTAGAAACCAGCACCTGTTTTACCTTGGTATTCTTCAGGAACATGCGTGAAGTTGTGCATGCGAGTGGTGTTAAACCAAGTAAAGAACGGCTTATCCGCTTTTACTTGTTTTTCTATGAAGGTTTCCGCGGCATCAAGGAATTCACCGTCAACATTTTCCATACGCTTACGCGTAAGTGGACCGGTATCTTCAATTTTGCCGTCAGCGTAAGAGTGGATTACGCCACGAGGGCCAAATTTCTTCTTGAACTCTGGATCTTTAGGATAATCCACGTTCTCTGGCTCTTCTTCCGCGTTCAAGTGATATAGGTTGCCGAAAAACTCATCAAAACCGTGGTTGGTAGGAAGGTGTTCGTCTCGGTCGCCTAAATGGTTCTTACCAAATTGTCCGGTTGCATAACCCATTTGCTTAAGCACGGTTGCAATCGTTGGATCTTTTTCCGAGATACCTTGCGGAGCGCCTGGTAAGCCCACTTTTGATAGACCAGTACGTTTTGGCATTTGACCAGTAATGAATGCAGAACGGCCTGCTGTCGAACTTTGCTGTGCGTAGAAGTTAGTGAACTTCGCACCTTCTTTAGCAATGCTATCGATGTTCGGCGTGTTGTACGCCATCATGCCTTGGTTGTAGGTACTAAGGTTCCAGTAACCAACATCATCACCAAAGATGACAAGAATGTTGGGTTTGTCCGCTGCGTGTGCAACTGCAGATGCAGCGCCTAATGCTAACGTACATGCGTTAAGTACGAGTTTTTTACTGCTCGTTTTGGTCGCATTTTTCATATTATCTCCAAGAGTTCGCTAGTGCGTAAAAATGGTATTCGCTTTTCAATACCATTGTTGATATAAGATAAAGCACTAATTTCAGGCGATAAATGCAGTCAGAATTAGTTAACCTATAAATTAAATTTATGAGTAACGTTATGGACTTGAATTTGATCCAAACTTTTCTTGTTGTCGCGGAGTTCCAATCTTATACGAAAGCCGCGGAACAATTGGGGCTGACACAACCCGCTGTGAGCGCTGCAATAAAGCGTTTAGAACAAGTGGTCGATAAGCAATTATTTGTCAAAAAAGGGCGAGGTATTGCACTAACATCCACCGCCTATCAACTGCTACCGCAATTCCAGCAAGCGGTTAATATCATTGATAATGCGATATCCGATAAGAATCATTTTGAAGTGTGTTGTTCCGAAATTTTATTGCACATTATGGACCCGATAAAGAACACTATTTTTTATGAATCGCCACCCGAAAAGTTCTTATTATTTGAGCTTCTAAGACAACAAAAAGTCGATCTTGTCATTGATACTGTTATCACAAAAGATGCCGCATTTATTATTGAAGATGCCTACGAAGAAGAGGCGGTGATTATCTGTCGTGAAAATCATCCCCGCGTGCAAGGCTCGCTCTCAAAAGAACAGTTTTATGAGGAAACTCACTGTTTGTTTTCAGGGAAATGGAACAACATGAGCGGTTTTGAACAGCTATCCCAAGAAACTATTCAAGAGAGAAAAGTCGATTTGATCACATCTTCGCTTGCTGGTATGGCGTTGTACGTCGCGCAACGCGATTGTTTAGGCTTAGTGTCTCAATCTTTTGCAAACAAATGGAGTAAAGCCCTTAAGCTTCAAGTTCTGCACTGCCCTATTTCTATATGCGCTATCCCTTACAAGTTTGTTTACCACAAGCGAGAAATGAACAACCCTGCTCATATTGCGCTACGTGAAAAAATTAAAGCGAACTTAACGGCTGCCCACTACGAGCCAGTTTCCTTGTAGACCTTATTGATTCGCATTTTCTTTGTCATTCGTTGCTCTTAAAGCTTCTATTAGACGGAAAAAAGAGGCTCATATGAGCCTCTTTTCTATATGGTTGCATCGTATTGCTTACGTAGCACTAGCCTACTTATTTGGGTTCTCTTTTAATTTCTCCATCACCTGATCGAGCGAGAAGCTTGCCGCTTTTTGCCTTGGTGGGAACTCTTTAAACGTTTCGAGGAATCGTCCTACGTAAGCTTGGGCAGGAACCAGCATATAAGCACGGTCTAGCATCCAATCATAGTAGGTGTTGGAAGTGATATCAGCGACTTCGTAAGGATCCATACGTAAGTTGAAGATCTTAGGAACTCGAAGTGTGGTGAATGGTTCTGCCCAAATGCGCAGCGTACCTTTTGCTCGTTGCTCCATGAAAACCAGTTTCCACTTGTTATAACGAAGTGCGGTTAAGTCTCCATCATCCGAGAAGTAAAAAATCTCTTCACGCGGTGCTTTCTCTTCTTTGCCAGTTAAATATGGCAGGAAGTTGTAACCATCGAGATGCACTTTGAATTTCTTACCATTCGCACTATAGCCTTTGAGTAATTTCTCTTTGATACTGTCATCACCCGCGGCAGCAACGAAAGTTGGCATCCAGTCCATATGGTGCATGATATCATTCGAGACAGAGCCAGCTTTAATTTTACCCGGCCAACGTACCATCGCAGGGACTCGATACGCACCTTCCCAGTTAGTATTTTTCTCTCCACGGAATGGCGTTGTGCCTGCATCTGGCCACGAGTTCATGTGTGGACCATTATCGGTTGAATAAAAGACTATCGTGTTGTCTTTTATGCCCAAATCGTCCACTTTTTTCAGTAGTTGGCCGACATGATTATCATGCTCAACCATACCATCTGCATACTCACTGATGCCTGTTTTTCCCGAATTCTCTTCTTTCACGTGGGTACGGAAATGCATACGCGTTGCGTTCCACCAGACGAAGAAAGGTTTTTCAGCTTTGACGGCACGATCCATAAAATCGAGAGCCGCATCCAACGTCTCTTCATCCACGGTTTCCATACGCTTGCGAGTCAGAGGCCCGGTGTCCTCAATTTTGCCGTCAGCGTACGAGCGAATAACACCTCGTGGACCAAATTTTTTACGAAATTCTGGATCTTTAGGGTAATCGACGTTTTCTGGTTCTTCCTCGGCGTTCAAGTGATAAAGGTTGCCAAAAAATTCATCGAAGCCGTGGTTAGTAGGCAGGTGTTCGTCTTTGTCGCCTAAATGATTTTTACCAAATTGACCCGTCATATAGCCCATCGGCTTCAACATTTCGGCAATGGTGGCATCTTCTTCCTTCAAGCCAAGATCTGCGCCAGGAAGCCCTACTTTACTTAAACCCGTTCTAAGGACGGTCTGGCCGGTGATAAAAGTAGAACGGCCCGCAGTACAAGATTGTTCACCGTAATAATCCGTGAACATCATGCCCTCTTTCGCGATGCTGTCTATGTTTGGTGTTTTGTATCCCATCAAACCGAAGGTGTAAGCACTGAGATTGGACTGGCCAATATCATCACCCCAAATGACGAGAATGTTAGGTTTCTCTGCCGCGATACTGCTACTTGTCGCGCTAATTAAGGCGGCGGCAAGAATCGCTAATCGACGTTTTACGCCATATTTCGCTGTCATATAAACCTCTGTGTGTATTAGAAAAGAGCTTCCTGCAACAGAATGTATAGTCTAGAAATAGTGGATAAGCGAATCTTAGAAATAAGAACTTTAGAGACATTAACAGCTGCTCTAGTCCCCAAAATAGCTGATTATTTACTTTAGAAATTGTGGTAGTACTTATTGATTTGGCGATTTAAATTGGTGCTCGTTCCCTCGTAGAGTTATTTCTTCCATATCAGAATTTTGATATGACTCCGACATATTGCATTACAAATAAAATACAGCATTGATTTCACATCAACATTAATGATAATAGTTTTTACTATCATTAATAATTAAAATGCCAATATGTTTGAGTCTACCCTTTCGTCTGCTCCTAAGACGGCAGCTTCCGATAACGGTCTCAATAATGAATATGAGCTCGTACTGGACAAGCACAGCCATACTGTGATGATAAATCGTCCGCCAGACAAAAAGTTAGTTCAGCTTACACGCGTTCAATTCGAGCTGCTCCGTACTCTGACTCATTATCAAGATCAAGTACTTAGCAAACCTTTCCTTTATGAAACGGTACTGAAGCGCACGTTCTCAGAGCATGACCGCGCACTCGATATGCACATTAGTAGAATAAGAAAACGACTGGCTAGCGAAGGGATTAAAGCGGATCGAATTCAGACCGTTCATCGACAAGGTTATGTATTTAAGCATGCGAAAAAGTAAAGAAATCGCGGCGAATTGCTCCAACTTTTGGTAATTGACCGCTTATTTTGCTTTAATTAATGCAAATTCTAATCACGTAAAATAACTCAATGAATTTGCGCTTAATTTTTATACTTTGCATTGCTACATTGTTTGCTGGCTGTGCAACCTATGCGGGCCTTAACTATGACCAACTGTTTGGTCCACAGCTCGTTCGTGAACGTACGGCGGACGTGGCTACACCTCAAGCAAACTTCTTCCAAAGCGAAGTCAAACCCATTATGGATAACCGCTGTGTCGTCTGTCATGCGTGCTACGATGCACCATGTCAGCTTAAGCTTTCTTCCGTTGAGGGTATTGACCGTGGCGCGAGCAAAGCACTGGTATATGAAGGAACAAGACTTACTGCCGCCGCGCCAACACGCTTATTCGAAGATGCAGAAACAACCCAAGAGTGGCGCGATGCGGGTTTTCATCCGGTACTTAACGAACGTGATCAGAGCATGGCGGCCAACATTGATGCAGGCCTCATTGCACGTTTGCTACAACAAAAAGAACGCCACCCGCTGCCTGATCAAGTCCAGTTAGAAGGTTTTGATTTTTCGATAGACCGAGAACAAACCTGTCCAACAATTGAAGAGTACGAACAGTACGAAAAAGATAACCCAACCTGGGGAATGCCTTTTGGTATGCCAAACCTATCAAACAGTGAATACCACACACTGATGACTTGGCTGGAAAACGGCGCGATAATGAACGTTCACCAACCAATTAGTGAACAAGAGCAAGCTCAAATTGACAAGTATGAGACTTTGCTCAATCGCGCTGATCTAAAAAATCAACTGATGGCTCGCTATATTTACGAGCATTTGTTTTTGTCTCACCTCTACTTTTCAGAACTCACTGAAGATCCTCGATTCTTTACGTTAGTTCGTTCTTCTACTCCACCGGGGCAACCAGTAAAACGTATTTCAACACGTCGCCCGTACGATGATCCCGGGGTTGAGCGCGTGTTTTATCGAATTATTCCAGAACAAGGGACGATTGTAGATAAAACGCACATGCCGTTCGCGTTAAACAAGCAACGTATTGAAAACTGGAACACATGGTTTATCGATGCTGATTACACAGTTAATCAACTACCGAGTTATGAACCTGAAGTTGCTGCAAACCCGATGACATCATTTATCGATCTTCCGGTTAAATCACGCTTCAAGTTTATGTTGGACAATGCACAAAACACGATCATGGCTTACATTAAAGGGCCTGTTTGTCGTGGCCAACTTGCATTGAATGTTATCAATGATCGCTTTTGGATATTCTTTCTAGATCCAGATAAAGCAGATATCCCTGAAGTAAATGAGTTTTACCGTTCTCAGGCTGATAACCTAAGACTGCCAGCAGAGCAGGAAAGCAACACGCTGCCTGTTACCAACTGGGTTAAATACGCCCGTCAGCAAGCTCGCTACCTAGAAGCCAAGTCTGAATTTACCAATAACTGGTTTAAGGAAGGCGAAAACCTATCCACCGACGTAATTTGGGACGGTAATGGTACCAACCACAATGCGGCATTAACGATTTTCCGCCACTTTGACAGCGCGTCAGTCGTACAAGGGTTAGTTGGCGAGCAGCCGAAAACGGTATGGATTCTTGACTACGCGTTACTAGAACGCATCCACTATTTGCTCGTTGCTGGGTTTGATGTGTACGGCAACTTCGGCCACCAACTCATGACACGAATGTTCATGGACTTCTTGCGTCTGGAAGGCGAAAGTAACTTTATCTCTTTGCTGCCAACCGACATGCGTCATGAACTGCAATCAAGCTGGTATAAAGATCAAAGTCCACAGTTAAGTGACTTTTTACAACGCAACGTGAAGCCATTTAACCAACCAACCAGCGTCGAGTACAAAACTGACGATCCAAAAACAGAGTTAGTCGAGTTGCTTAGAGAACGAGTTTCAGATGTTCTTCTTCCGCGCTACGAGGTTAAAGATACTGAGCTTTCTGCTCAAAGTGAAAAGCAGCTCCAACGTATTGGCCAAGTTCGTGGAGAAGGCCTGAAAACCGTTCCGCAAATCACCATGCTTATGGTGAGAAGCCAGTCTGGAAAAGATGAGTTATTCACCCTACTTCACAATAATGCGCACACGAATATTTCTAGCTTGTTTGATGAAGAAAGCAACCGCGACTTTGCTAACGATGATATGACCATCGTACGTGGCGTTGTGGGAAGCTACCCAGCGGCATTTTTCTCGATCAACGAAAATCAAGTAAAAGAATTTGTCGATCAATTTAGTGCCATCCAAAATGAATCCGATTACGTTAAGTTGTTGGATAATTTTGCGATTCGCAGAAGCTCAGAAAAATTCTGGCCGTTTAGCGATCGTCTGCACAATTGGTACCGTACAAAACAACCGATCGAATTTGGATTACTTGACTATAATCGTTTTGAGAATCGATGATGATTTAAGGGGGTTCTCATGGGTATCCGAGATAACATTGCCGCTCTTGAACAACAGATTTACGTTGCTTGTTCTGAGGGAGACTACGAAACGGTCAACATGCTTGAGCATCAACTCGAATACTTGCGTGGCAAAGTGGAGCATCCTTTTGATGACGACCCTTATGCCCTAGACACTCGATTCGAGTGGGAAGATGACATGACCGAATAGAAAAAACCTCCGGCTTGCCGGAGGTTTTTGTTTTTGGGATGCAATTTATTTACTTCGCCATCAACTCATCAAGAGCTTGAATTGATTCAGACACTTGAGACACCAATTGATCTTTAGTCGCCATGTAGGTATCTAAAGGTTGAGGCGCAGCTTCAATTTCTTGGCAAGAGTTCATTAATGCCGTAAGCCCTAAACTCCCTGCGCTGCCTTTTAGTTTGTGAGCAAGGTTCTTCACTTGTTTACTGTCATTACCACCAGCAGACGCTTGCAGCTTGCTTAGTACATCGGCACTGGTCGTTCTAAACAGATTAATGATGTGCAACATCTTCTCTCTGCCCAAGATTTTCATATCGGACTCAATCACGCTCGGGTTAATGATGACCACATCTGATTCCTCTGTTTTAGGGACTTGAACAACCTTTGATTGTATCGCTTGTTCTTGAGACGAAGTTTGATCAAACGGGGTACAGTCGGCATTTTGTGGCAATAACAACGGTTTTCCATCCAGCACATCCTGAATCAATGCCGCTAGTGCTTCTTTTGCCAATGGTTTAGGTAAATACCCGTCAAAACCTGCAGCTAAATAGCGCTCAACTTCTTCGGCAAAAACGTGCGCAGACACTGCGATCATAGGCGTAGCAGCAAGGGCTTTATTGGCTGGTTTGTTACATTCAATTTGTTTTAAACGTTGGATTAACTCGGTTCCATCACAGTCTGGCAAGTTGATGTCGACTAAAGCGATATCAAAATCCTGCGTGCTGATCAGTTGCTCTGCCTGTGAACCGTTTTCTGCCATCACGACCTGGTGGCCCATGCTTTCTAAAAAGCCTTCCGCAACCACTCGGTTTACTTCATTGTCTTCTACCAACAAGACTTTCGCTTTCACTTTGCAGCGCGCGGTTGCCACTGCACCGGTTTCAACAGGCTCACTTTCCTCTAATGGAATGGAGAACCAGAATCGACTGCCATCTCCTTCTTCAGAATCGACTTCTAAAATACCGCCCATCGCTTCAATAATTCGTTTACTGATGGCAAGGCCAAGCCCCGTTCCTCCAGTTTGACTCATCCCACCTTCGGCTTGCGTGAAGGCATCAAACAACGTTCTCTGATCTTTTTTGGCAATACCTATCCCGGTATCTGATACTTCGAATAGGACTTGCGACTCATCCTCTGGGTTGAGGCTCACATAGATATCAATTTCACCTTCGTCAGTAAATTTAATCGCGTTTCCGACGAGGTTGTTCAGAACCTGACTGATTCTGGTGACATCCCCTTTCCAATAGCGACTTACATCACTTTCAATATGATAGGAAAACAACAGCTTCTTCTCTTGAGCTCGGCTGTTCATTAACTGGAAAGTGTCTTCAACCATTTGGTGTAAATCGAAGCCCATGTGGCGAATCTTTAAATGCCCTGCTTCAATCTTGGAGTAGTCCAGCACATCATTCAGAATCGCGAGCAACGTTTTACCACTGCGGTTAATGATTTCCGCATAACGCTTTTGAATAGGGTTGAGGCCGGAGTCAATCAACAGACGTGCTGTTCCGAGCACTCCATTCATCGGCGTTCTGATCTCATGGCTCATGGTCGCCAAGAATGCTGATTTAGCTCGACTCGCTTGCTCTGCTTGCTTACGAGCTTTCGCGTGATTCAAAACCTCTTCATTCAAACGGCGGTTCGCTTGTTTTAACTGTGAAGTGCGTTGCTCAACGAGCTCTTCCAAATGCTCTTTGTGCTCTTCGAGCTCTCGCTTGGCTTGAGCTTCTCCCTCTGCGACCACTTTTAGCGCTTGCGCTGTATTTCGAGCCGTGATGATAGCTTGCCCCATATGTGCTAGCTCATCTTTGCCTTTTACTTCCAGCTCGACGGCTAAGTTACCCTGCGCCACAGAAAGCAGCGCGGCAGAGTACTCTGCCAATCGCTTAACCACAGAAAGGTATACAACACGCCATAAAATCAGCACCAACACAATCAAACCAACAATTGAAATCACCGTTAGAGACCACTGAGCGAATTTCAGCGTGCTCGTCAATTCATCCACAGCGACGGTCGTCGTTTTGTTTGAATCATCAACCAATTTATTTACGGTACCATTCAGTTCCGAAAACAATTCCAGTGTCTTTTGCATCAGTTGTTGAGATTGTTCATTATTCTCATACTGCTGCATCAAAATAGTGAACACGACTTGACGCTTACCGAGCTCTGTTAGTAGTTGGCTCATTTGTTTGGAGCGAGTGGGATCTTCTACGGCCAGAACACGGCGCTTCATGATTTTGAGATTACTTTCAAAATCACTTTGCACCTGCTGGATTCGCTCAATATTGGTTAATGTGCGAGCCTCTTCAATTTGATTCAGCATTTTAAAAGCCAATAAGTGCAGCTCATGCAATCGCTCCGTCAGATCTAGATCCACTTCCACCAGCGCATCTAGTGCCTGATAAACTTGCGATTTTTTATTCGATTCTAATAAGTCATAGATGTGTGTGACGTTAGCAACGGCAATGGTGCTCGTGTTCTGAACTTGCGTGCGAGTTAGCTGTTCCAACTCTTCACTCAGTAAGCGCATCTCTTCGACACGAGTATCAATCTCTTTTGCCAGCCACAGCTTTCTTTCAACCGAAACACCAAGTTCTGCCAAGTTGTCGATAACGTTCTGGACGTTATTCTCGAGATCTTCTAGCAATTGAGAATCAAACGACTCACTCCCCAGCTCTTTGATATGAGTAAGCAATGATTCGAGCTGTTCGAAAAGCACACGTCCAGACTCTTTTCTTTCCTGCTCGTTTCTTGCGTTTGATAACAGTTGTACAGACGAAATGATGCGAGTACTCAACTCAGAGACTTGCCTCGCTTCAATCATGGCGGGAATTGCAGAATCCACGACATTTCTTTCCGTCTTAGCAACTAAAGAAAATCCAGACACACCAATAAGTGCCGATAACATAACCAGCATTGCCATCGCAATGAAAGACAACAAGAGTTTACGACCGATGCTTGCGGTTGCTAGCAACATATTTTCATGACCTTAATGTTCGTGTTCAGCGACATATTACGTTATATTTTGCAGTGTTTACTTAATCTATGCCAACGAACTTCATTTCATGGTTAAAAATCAACACGCATTTCGCACAATTTTCAAACATTCAGCAGTCACATTAGCCCTTGTCGCTTCTTTACCAGTGGTTGCAGCAGAAAAAGTATGTGCCATTTACCCTCACCTAAAGGATTCATACTGGTTATCCGTAAACTATGGAATGGTGTCCGAAGCGAAAAAAGAAGGCGTCGAGCTGAGAGTCCTTGAAGCAGGCGGCTATCCAAACAAAACGCGTCAAGAGCAACAACTCGCACTGTGCAGCCAATGGGGAGCAGATGCGATTGTCCTTGGGACCGTGGACCCACAGGCCTATGAACATTCGCTTAAGAATTGGGTCGGAAACATTCCTGTCTTTGCTACTGTGAACCAACTCGATCTGGATGAAGAGCAAAGTGAGCTGTTAAAAGGTACGGTCGGTGTTGACTGGCACTGGATGGGATACGAAGCAGGAAAATATCTGGCTGCTCGCCATCCAAAGGGATCAGGAAAAACAAACATTGCCTTACTTTTGGGGCCGCGTACTCGTGGAGGTACGAAGCCCGTGACTGCCGGATTTTATGAAGCGATCCAAGGTAGTGATATCAACATCGTTGACTCGTTTTGGGCAGACAACGACAAAGAGTTACAGCGTAACTTGGTTCAACGTGTGATTGATATGGGAAATATAGATTATATCGTTGGCAGCGCGGTTGCGATTGAAGCCGCTATCAGTGAACTGCGTAGCGCAGGCAAAGCTGAGGAGATCAGTTTGGTTTCTGTATACTTAAGTCATGGTGTTTACCGAGGACTATTGCGTAACAAAGTGCTCTTCGCACCAACAGATAAAATGGTGCAGCAAGGCAGGCTTTCCGTCATGCAAGCAGCGCATTACTTAAGGGGTGAAGCGTATGACAAACATGCCTCACCAACGATCAAACCACTGACTCCGAAGACACTTCATGACGATACGATCGAAGAATCGTTATCTCCGTCAGAATATAGGCCGACATTCCGTGTTAAGGCTGTTGATTGAAAGACAAAAAACGTGTTCTATTGAATAACAACAATTTTAAAATCATACAAACGGAAACATCTTGATGCAAAAAACCATTCGTACCATGCCAACCCACAAACATGTGGCTTTGGTTGCCCATGACAACTGCAAACCTGAGCTACTTCGCTGGGTAAAAGAAAACAAAGAAAAACTGCAGAGTCACTTTCTTTACGCGACTGGCACAACCGGACACATGTTGAGCAAAGAAACTGGACTGGCCATTAAGAGCATGATCAGTGGCCCAATGGGCGGTGACCAACAACTTGGCGCTCTCATTTCAGAAGGCAAAATCGACGTTCTCGTTTTCTTCTGGGATCCGCTAAACGCCGTACCTCACGACCCAGACGTTAAAGCGCTTCTTCGTATTGCTAGCGTTTGGAATATTCCTGTGGCAACGAACCGAGCCACCGCTAAGTTCTTGTTTAACTCCCCTCTTCTTGAGCAAGAAGTGGATATTGAAGTACCGGATTACGAAGCGTATCTTGCTGAACGCATGTAAGCTTTGATGCCAACCGAATAACGTAAAGGCGATACTGAGTATCGCCTTTATTATTTCTAAAATTCAGAACTCTGCCTTCAACGCGAAGTGATGATCGGATAATCACCATTGACGAGCTCTTGAACAAATGCAGATCCGGCGCCAGTGTGCGTAATCCAAACCTTCTCTTTAGCACGCGTAATCGCCACGTAAAACAGCCTGCGCTCTTCTGCGTGAGGGAATTTGTCTTTGGACTCGGTCAATGCGCCATCAATGTGAATTTGCTTCTTCTTCGCAGGGAATTGCCCCTCATCCACAGAAAGAATAATGACAAAATCAGCCTCTCGCCCTTTACTCGCATGGCAAGTCATAAAACGAATATCGAGATTAGGAAAACGTCGCAACCAATCGTCATACAAGTCGGGCTTATGATAATGATTACGTCCTAACAATAAGACTGACTTGGTTTGCTTGGCTTGTTGATTCAATTGATCCAAGATCTTTTCAACTTGGTTACTCGGTGCGGTATGCACACTCTTCTGCTTACGTTGCTTGTGGCTATTGAGTGTTTTCGGCAATTGCGATGGGTTTTGCTGCACAAAAGTGTTTGCCACATCACCAATCTGATTGTTGAAACGATAAGTCGTATCTAGATGATGAACGGTAGAGTGAGCAAAGCGCTCTTTAAACCCAGTGATAAGATCGACGTCCGCACCAGCAAACTGATAGATGGCCTGCCAGTCATCACCAACCGCAAACAACGTCGCCCCCGCTTGTTTCTGTGTGGATTCACACAGTGCTTCAATCAGTGCTAAACGGTCTGGAGAGATATCTTGGTACTCATCGACCATAATGAAGCGCCATGGGGAGACAAATTTCCCTTTATTTACATAATCTGTCGCACGACTGATCATGGTAGGGAAATCCACTTGATTGCTTTCTTTAAGCATTTTCTGCCACGCCGTAAAACATGGCCAACACAAGGCGAGTTCGCTGTTTAAACGAGTATAGTCTTGGTGATTTACCAACTTTTCTTGCACTTGCTTTTTGGTTAGCCCTACCGCAGCTAAGTGAGACAACTGAGAGTCTAGCCACGCGATCAGTTTTGGGTTTTCTGAGTGACTTCCTAACTCATCGTCCCCTTTTAAATAGGCAATCGGCCATTTGTCTAAATGTTTTTGCCAACGTTTAAAGTTAGTAGGCGTCATCCAATGCTTTTTCAGCCAATCTACACACCATGCTGTTCGCTGGTTGTCATCTAACGCCAACGGACTGATCTCAACAGGCTGTTGCTCAACTTGATTGAGTATATATAAGCCTAGTTGATGGAACGTATTCACACGCACACCGTCTGCGGCCATGCCTACTTTATCCACTAAACGCTCTTTCATTTCAGTCGCGGCATCACGACCGAAAGCCAGCATAAGCAACTCTTCTGCTTGAGCCTGGTGGCTTTGCAACAAGTATGCAACTCGAGCCGTTAAAACACTGGTTTTGCCAGAGCCTGCGCCAGCAAGGACTAAGTTGTGATCATCGTTGAGCAACACCGCATATTGCTGGGATAAGTTTAAAGGCGAAGATTCTATGCGATTAAACAGCACTTCCCAATTCGGACGTTCTTCCTCAAGCCAATCACGATTACGCTCACCAAGCGTCGCAGACGTATCAATAAGCCAAGGTTCTATTTCCGCCATGCGATTCGGCATCCGCATTTTGGCTTCTTCTAGAGTGGTTTTCATTTCGCTTAACTCTTGGTTAAGACTTTCCACCCAGGAGACCACTTGAGAGTGCGATAGATAGGCAGGAAGATGCTTAAGTTTGTAGAGCTCTTCTTCCCACTTAGGTAGATACTCAGCCAGTTTTCGGCACTGAGTATTGTGCCATTCTTGATACTGACGAACAGCTTCAAGAGCAAACTTACGGCATTGTGGCCACGGTAGCCCTTGTACTAGCCAGCTTTGTTGTTTACCTTCGTGCTCATGAGCAAAAAACTGCAAAGAGCTCCATAACAACCCACGCTTTACGCTAACTTTGCCATTCCAGATCGTAAAAGGAATATGTTCTTCACTGCCTATTGAGCTTAATAAAACACTGTTCTCTTTTATTTCGACGTGATGGTACTCATTTTGAATAAAAAACTGTGCTTTGCTAGTGGCAGTGAGCTGCATGAAACGTGCGCCTTTTAATTTAGAAGTTGTCGATTTATATCATTTTAAGGCGCCAAATTGTAGCAATGGCGAGCACCTAAGTAAGCATCTTCTTTTATTCTTTAATAAAATTCACATTACTGTCGATTTAGTAACCTAAAGCTCATTCTATTTGAAGCTGACTTTACAATTATAGACACATTGCGTGGCTGCTTTAGTATAAGTCAATGACATCCCTGTTGATTTTATCAGCAACAACGAATTTTTCTTAAAGTAAATCATAAACGCGCTATAGTGGGTTTGGTAGTATTCCCCCGTTCTTCATCGGAAACATAAGGCGCATTGTGCAAGCAACTTCTAAATTTCGGCTCTACTGGGCAAACAAGACCATAAATTACAGCGTTCTTATCCTAATCACCTTACTGGGTGTGGTTATCCCGACTTGGTACTTCGAGCAAAACACGCTGATCACGCCGCTAATACTGGGCGTTATTGCTGCTGCTTTGGCAGAGAGTGATGATAGTTTCACTGGACGCATCAAGGCGCTGATTCTGACCTTTCTCTGTTTTGCGCTCGCCGCTTTCTCAATTGAAATCTTGTTCGACACCCCTTGGGCATTTGCATTAGGGTTATTTATCTCAACCTTTGGTTTTATCATTCTTGGAGCGATAGGTCCTAAATACGCGAGCATTGCTTTTGGCTCTTTGCTGATCGCCATTTACACCATGCTTGGTGCGCATGAAAGTACTAACATTTGGTTTCAGCCACTACTGCTTTTAACTGGTGCGGCTTGGTATTACTTCATGTCGATGATTTGGCAGATATTTTGGCCTCTTCAGCCTGTGCAACAAAGCTTAGCCAATGTGTTCTTTCAAATGGCAAATTATCTCGATGCGAAAGCCAAGCTTTTTCACCCTGTCACCAACCTAACGCCACAGCCACTTCGGATTGAAGCCGCAAAGTGCAACGCAGCGACGGTGATGGCGCTAAACGCTTGCAAAGCCACATTACTAAACCGCTCGAAACGCGGCCACATTGATGGTCCTAGTGACCGATTCTTAAATATCTACTTCATCGCTCAAGACATCCACGAACGAGTCAGCTCTAGCCATTACCGCTATCAAGATTTAGCAACTGAATTTGAACGTTTTGATGTGCTGTTTCGTTTTAAATATCTTTTGGAATCTCAAGCCCAAGCGTGTCGCGATATTGCATTAGCGATTCAGCTAGGGAATGAATACTCACATACCGATCAGTCCATCTTGGCCTTAGCTGAAGTGCAAAATTCACTTGCTTACTTAGAAGAACAAAAGCAAGGACACTGGAAACGTCTGCTAATGCAGTTAACATATTTATTCAATAACTTAGCGACGGTAGAAAAGCAACTGAATAACATTAACAACCCAGATGTTGAGGGCCTAGAGGAAGATACGCTCGCCGATACTAACCCGCACACATTAAAAGCCATGTGGCAGCGTATATCCGCGAATTTACACAAAGATTCGATGCTGTTTCGACACGCATTGCGTATGTCGATTGCTTTGACGATTGGTTATGGAATCATTCAAGTATTCAACATCGACCGAGGTTACTGGATACTCTTAACCACTCTCTTCGTGTGTCAGCCGAACTACAGCGCAACACGTCAAAAATTGACAGCGCGAGTCATAGGCACATTAGCTGGTTTGTTAATTGGCGTACCATTACTGACTTTCTTCCCTTCTCAAGAAAGCCAGTTAGTATTCATCGTTATTTCTGGCGTGATGTTTTTCGCCTTTCGGATGAACAATTACGGATACGCAACCGGTTTTATCACACTACTGGTCCTCTTCTTATTCAACCAGTTAGGTGAAGGTTACGCGGTTGTGCTTCCTCGACTAGCTGATACCCTCATCGGGTGTGTGCTTGCTGTAGGAGCCGTGCTGGTTATTTTGCCAGATTGGCAATCGAGAAGGCTGCACAAAGTCATGTCGGATGCGATAGATGCTAACAAACAGTATCTCGATCAGATCATTGGTCAGTATCGAATTGGTAAAAAGGACAACTTGAGCTATCGCATTGCTCGTCGTCAGGCCCATAACAGTGATGCCTCACTTTCTTCTGCCATCAGTACAATGCTTGCGGAACCTGGTAAATATCGTGCTGCCGTTGATGAGAGCTTCCGCTTCTTAACGTTAAATCACGCAATGCTGAACTATATTTCTGCTCTTGGCGCGCACCGAACTCGCATTGAAGATGAGTCTATTCATAAGCTCGTTTTAGATGCGCACCGCTGTATTCATCAGCATTTAGACGTTCTCCATAAACAGCTTCACCAGCATTGCGAAGAGTGCGATTTATCTAATATTGACGACGCGGGACTTGAGCAACGCTTAAATGAGTGGCGAGATGAAGATGATAGTTCCGCTCGCATGGTATTGCAGCAACTTCACCTTATCTATCGCATGCTCCCAGAGCTACATTCACTCGCCAGTAAGTTTGCAGTGAGGGTTAACTAGTAACACACGGATAGAAAAGGGAAGCGGATTGTCGCTTCCTTTTTTCTTTCTACTTTTCTATCTACCCCAAAGTGGGTAATTATGTACCTTCATAGGAAAAATCTGACGTATCACTTAACGCACCTTGACAATATTCGGACAAAAAGCAATCGATCAAATTCTAATCTATCTAGGTTGAATAAATATGTTGTATCCAAAGGACGAAGAATTTCGGGAAATGAAGGATAAACCGAATTACAACGAGGGTATTGAGATGAACGCACAACAATTTAATGAACTTAAACAAAAGCTCAGCGATTTAACGGCGAGTCAGTTGAAATCATTACAGGGTGAGATAAGCGTAAAGTTAAACAAAACGCAAAACCCAGTACTTTCTGTTGAAGAGCGAGAAATGCTTTCTAAACTGTTTGCTTAATCAAATCATTGATATAAAACACTTGAACGTTTTATAAACTCCACCTATGCTCTCATTAGCATAGTAATGGGAGTGGTGATATGCCTGTATCAGGAATTCAATCTGGGCACCAAATTGTTCAGATGTCACAGCAGATGGCTGAAAAAGCCGCGCATGGCATTAATGATAATTTAGGTAAAGTGAAAGAAGAGATCGCTTCTCACAACATCGATTTGGCTAAAGTGGCAGATGTCGCAATAACCGCTTCAACTCCTAGCCTCCCCTCTCAAAAAGTTGAATCACTCATCAACCTGACGCAAGCTGCAGGTTACAACAGAGTGGGTGCATCCGTCATTGAGAAAAACAATGAAGTCATTGGCAGCTTACTCGATATCCACGTCTAAAACTTCTTAGTTCCGACCTGTCACTACAAATCCGTAACAAGCCCTCTTTTGCTACCTAATGTTTTGATATTTCGATTCAATAAGTCTCGATAAAAACCAATAACTCCCAATAAAAACGGACGCCTTGTTAAAGCCGCCCGTTTTATGTTGAATCCAAACTTATCCGTTATCAATAACACCGTGATTCAGCAATGACTCTACAATCTCATTGGAGCTAAGACCGTTGAAGTCTATCGATGTACCTAAGTTTTCCACAACTATGGTTTGCTGGACATTTGCATCCGTCGTAATGTTCAGAGAAACATTTTCTGTTGATGCGTCGTAATCGGCTTGAATGTGCGCAAGTAAATCATCAATACCTGCCGTTGGATCATTCAAATCAGCGATCACGTCTTTGAGGTCAATGGTGTCCTCATTAACGCTAAAGTCAGTGATGGTGTCAATCGCACCATTATCCACCGTATCTTCTGTCCATTTAAAGATATCGCTACCCGCACCACCAGTCAGAATATCAGAGCCTAGTCCGCCGATAAGCACGTCATCTCCATCTCCTCCTAGGATATAATCATCTCCCGTACCTGCTGCTAAAGTAATGCCTGCATCACTACCAATAAGATAGCTGTCTTCACTTTCAGCAGACTGATCAATATCTTGACTATTTAGTGTAACGTTTAGATTAATATCTAATGGCGTTGAATACGCTTGGTCACCATTTGATGCAGTAGAAACCGCAGTCAATGTAATATCGTAATCTCCCGGGATCGCATTATTGATGTGTAGCGTATCAATTTCATCTTCTGGAACAGTCCATGTTGTACCATTAAAGCTGATATTCGATGTTGTAGCTTCACTCGTGATAGTGGCTCCTCTTGGCACGCCAGTGAGCTCTAAGGCCAGTACTTCATCGACATCGGTCAACGCCGCCATAATACCCACCAGCGCGATGCCTTGACGGCTTGCACTTTGACTCGCACTAATTCTTTGAATGTAACTAAAGTTCTGATCAATGCCTAGGTTTGGTACGTCAGCGACCGGCGTTACATTAATATCAAACGTTTCTGATGTTTGTAGTGAGGTACCCGTTAAGTTGTCATAGAAGATACCGTTGTCATTAGCGGTAACGGTAAGCGCAATAGAATTGCTGTTCACGTCACTGGCATCAATAAATACACCGGCATCCGGATCCGTCGAAGCGAAAAGACTATTAAGCTGAGACAAGGTCCCCATCAGTACAGTTTCACCTGCTAAACCAACGCCTTGAGTAATGCCACTCCCAGCCGGGACAAGAACACTTATATCACCCTCATCGATGCTGAGTGACACCGTCATGATTTCATTCTCATGAATACCTGCAAAATCAACATCGGTAATTTCGATACCTGAGATTTTTTGATCCGATGACTCCATAATCGTATTTGTGACCATTGAGCCATCAATCTCCGGAGCATCGTTAATCGCCTGCACTGTCATCACGGCTGAGCCACTGACGGTCTTCGGATCCGAGACGCCATTGGTCATGCCATCATCCGTAATATCGTAATTAAAGCTTACATCTCCGTAAAAATCAGGAGCAGGTTCAAAGCTCCACTCCGTTGAGCTCAGTTGAGTAAGCGTCCCTGTTGCAGGGTCGACAAGCGTAACATTGCTAACGGTTAAATTGTCCGACTCAATATCAACAGCATTAACCAGCAAATCCGCTGCGGTAACAATAACAGCGCCGCTGTCTTCATCAATACTTGTCAGCGTCACTTCCGATGTTGTTGGCGCATCGTTCACCTCTGTGACTTCAATTACAAATTGGCTGCTATTTGAATTGAGTGTTTCATCGACACCGCTAATCACGATACCTTCGTTGCCTTGGTCATCGACAGAGATGTCGACATTGACGTTACCAAAGAAGTTAAGCGCTGGGTTAAACTCCACTAAACCATCAGCGATAGCGGCGTTAAGGTCAGATACGGTTCCTTTCAGTTCAATTGAACCCGTGCCGTCTCCTGAAACCGTCAATCCGTAATTGGCAATAATCGATGGATTGAGCGCCAAGTAACCGCTATCGACAGCAATATTCAAGACATACTCTGCGGTAGGATCATCAAGTACCGCATCCATATCCGAAATACCAAATGTATCCAGCAGGATAGCGTTGTCTTCTGGTGTTTCAACGTCAATGACATTCACGAAGTCCGGTCGATCATTCACCGCTTCAACATCAACAGCTACGTCAAACTCCTCGGCTGAACCTAAATTTTGGCGACCATCGAGCCCGGTATCAACGGCTTGCACTTTGAAATGCAGTGACCCTCCCCATGAGTTATCGTTTCGATCACCAGAATTAAAGACCACTTGATCCAAATCTTGAGCATCGATTTCTAATACGAAGACGCCATTTCCTTGGTCAGTAAACACCGTTCCATCAGGTAATGAAACACTCGCCCCATCAGGGACATTTGAAATCTCAACTCTCAGCGTCTCTGGATCATTTTCCTGGTAGGTTGCGCCATCTCCGATGGACTCTTTGTTATCAACCACCAACGCATTGACGTTGATAACAATATCTTCTCCCTCATTCCCCGCAGCTGAAGTATCAGGATTCACATCAACATCATCGCCAATAGGATTCACAACCAGCGTAAAGTTATTAGTTCGCTCAGTTGGTACTTGTAACAATTCTTCTTGGATGAACACGGTAATGCCAATCTCTGCCTCGCCACTGAAGTTTTTCGGCGGTTTGATTTGGATGTCACTCAAATCAACGGATGTCTGAGTAAGGTCTTTTAGCTGAATACTCCATTCTCCTCCGCCGTTGTTCTTAACAACATAATCAGAGGAATTGGATTGCACGACAAAATCATCAGGGATCCCTGTTAACTTGAGTGAAACGAAACTTTCAGAGCCATCATTATCGTTTAAGCTGATCGAAACCCCAGAGCCTGATTGATTCAACGAAATTAAAGTATCTTCGTCACCAACCACGGTAATTGGCTTCGTAGGATCGGCACCTGTAATCGTAATATCGTCCACCACTGGCGTAACTTCGAATGTCACGTCATCAGTAAAAGTTCTTATATCGATATTATCGCCAGGGTTATTTAGGATAGACTGATCAAATACAGCCTCGTCCGTGATCTCTCCTTCGATATTAATCTTGACGGTGTTTTGTCCCCCACCTACGGGATAATTTTCTTTCGGCTTAAACAGAACATTATCAAGCGCACCCGCTAAAATCTCAGCTTCATTAAACTCAATACTTGTCCCTAAGCTATTGCCATTTGCGTCAACAAACTCCCCCAGTGTTGTGTCATCGAGTGCTAACTTAATATTCGTTAGCGTTTCCTGACCACCTTGGATATTGTTATAACGGTCGGCAAAATCGACATTCAGATTAAGCTGGATTAAACCATCTTCATAACCCACACCATCCGCCGTTGGTACATCGTTATTTAGGTCATCAACGGGTTGTTTGTTCGCGTCTAAACCGAGAGTACCTGTGATATCCACTGTCACATTTGGTGTAACATCACCATCTAATGGCTGATCACCCGCCGAACTCGGAACATCTGCAATCGGT
This sequence comes from Vibrio sp. JZG120, assembly GCF_053890955.1. Classification (NCBI taxonomy): domain Bacteria; kingdom Pseudomonadati; phylum Pseudomonadota; class Gammaproteobacteria; order Vibrionales; family Vibrionaceae; genus Vibrio; species Vibrio sp. JZG120. The sequence continues at coordinate 627,939 of NZ_JBSRRK010000001.1, read as the reverse complement.
AAAACTTGAACTGGAATTCGCACGTTGTTTTCTTTTTCGTCGCCAGACTCTGTGTCTTTGGTGACAAACCTCACAGGCAATTCGAAATCACCAGCGTAATCTTCTGCCAAGTGCATCGTTAAACCGTCCAAACCTGTGATATTGCCACTAGCATCAATATCTGCTTGGAAAACGTATTTACCATTGACAAAATCGATATCAGTGCCTGTTATCACCAAGCCTGGAGGAATACCGGGTGCAGATGGGTCAATAACAACAGTCAAAACATCTTCCACACCATCCGCATTAATCGCATCGACTTTCGACGTCAATTGAGTGCCAAGGTCGATCGCATTATCTTCCGATGCTTCAATTTGGACGTCATCAGCCACCTGAATTTCAGCGGCAACACTCGTTTGCGGCGTGAGAACCGTCGGAAACTCAAGTGTCACGTCAGTTTCTCTTACTACTGTTGCGTCTTTTTCAACGGCATCTTCACCTAAATCGTTGACCTCGGCATAAATGGTTAACCCAATTTGAGATAGACCGCCGTTGTCACCATCATCGCTGTCGTCGTTTGGCGTTAAATCAAGACCCGAAGGCGCTTTAATCGAGAAGTTTTCTTCGTCAATGACTGTCCATCGACCGCCGCCTTCGTTCAATGCACCAACAATGACCAATTGATTGAGAATCTCAGGGTCAACATTGTGGAACTGAACAACAAGCTGAGTCACCACTTCATCTGAAGAGGCGTCAAACTCTTGGTATTTGATGATATTCGCACCAGACTCCCCACCCGTTGAAGTATTGATCGTAAAATCAATGTTCCCTTGACCGTCTGACTTCACGATGTCAGTGACAACGCCAGTGCTTTCAGTAACAAGCAAACGTGTCTGGGCGTCTAGCGATCCTGTTGTATTTTCTGGCTCAACGATTGGATTGACTTGGACATGCACCATGCCATTGATGGTTTTTTCTGCAATTCCCTGCCCTGGATTAGAAGCATCGACATATTCGTGGTCAATCTCTTTCACCGTCACCGTAGTATTCAAATCAAAGTCAGTACTAGAGTCTTGCTCTAATTGCACCTGGACATACCCGCTTTGAGAGATTCGAGCAGAAAAGTCTTGCTCCGACTCGTTCGCTAGTGGCGAAAGTGTTAATGTTCCAGAAACCAATGTTTGTGCTACGCCATCGACATAAACCGTGCTGCCTGGAGGAAATCCAGAAATCGTCACCTCACTAAAGAACTCGTCTGTATCAGGGCTTTGAGCCAACGTTGGCTTCCAATCAATATTAAAGCGTGTATCTTCATCACCTTCTGATTGAACCGTGTAGTTATCTTGCGCATCAATGACAGGAGCGACAATAATTCGGATCTCACCCGATGAGGTTCGACTGTGACCATCATTCTCTGTGACGATCGTCGTCGCTGTAATATGAATGTTCTCCGTCGATGACGCTTCCGGTTTAATAACAATTCCAGAATTAATATTCGCCGTGGTGATATTGGCTTCATAGATTGGCTGATTTTGCGCGTCATAGCCTACAAAGGTCAGATCGACGGATGCACCATCGCTATCAAATACCTCGACACCTGCCGGAATATTGGACAGCAGAACCGTAACCGACTCTGAGTGATCATTCGGGTTATCTGGTAACTCGCCAGAGATGACACTAAAGCCCAACTCTACTTGACCATTCTCATCGATATTAGTCTCAATACCTCTTACATTGCCGTCATTAAACTCATGCCAGATCCCTGATTTATCATTAAGCTCAATAAATGGTATGTCAGCTACGCCTTTCACACCGACGATCACTGTTTTTCTGCCTAGTGACAACATATCTTCGGCAACCCCACTAGATAACGATGCCGTATCTTTTACGATACCTTCAACGTTGAAAGTAAAGTCATCATTGCTGTGCAACGGAGGAAGCACTTCGACGTTGGCTAACTCAGATTCTGGCACTTCGTAATAGAGTACATTGCCGCTTGAATCGGTCACTTCCACGATTTGGCTTGGGTTTGCTGAATCAAGCCACACTAACGTAACGCCATCAATTGAGAAGTCAGAAATACGCACAAACAGTGCTTCAGAACCATCTAAATCCGCAGACGGCTTCATGGTAATCACTTCACTTAACTGAAGTGGATCATGATCCGTGACAGGATTGACGGTGTCTTGAGTTCGAGCGTTATCCTCAAAGACATTGATTCGGTTGACCGTAAAACTACCTGGGTCCGCGATTGGGTTAACATCAATGATGATAGTTTCTGTCTCTGAACGTGCCGTTTCCTTTCCTGATAACGGATTATTGTTTTCTGTCGTAATCGCGGTTACATCAATCTTGATTTCGCCCGAGAAATTATCGATTGGATCAATTTGAACGTCACCAATTCGGCTGGCATCTACGAGATAAACACCACCAGTTTGTGGAATCGCACTACCATCCGAATATACTAACTCTGCGTTACCTTCCCCTTGTGTAAAGACGAGCTCGTACACTATATCTTCAGGATTACTAGTATCCTGAGTTTCCGCCGTGATATTAAGTGCGACGTTGTTTCCGTCTTCATCGACAGAATAGTTAAACTCGCTGCTTGTCGTCCAAGTCGCAATATCTGCAACGGCAGCAACTTCAATGTCTAAACGACCATTAATCGTATGATCTGGCGTACCATTGTTAAGAATTTCCACACGGATACGAGGATCGATACCAGAAGCATCGGTTGATGTATGACGATCTGGTACGAAGTACAAGTTATCTAACGAGACAAGCTCACCATTGAATGACTGCTCGACATTTGATGCGTCGAGAACAACCGTATTGCCCACAGATGTTAATTCAATGTAGTTGCCACTGCCGTCTCGGTAGTAGAACGTACCGTTGTGAGTATCAGCATCTCGAATAGTGATATCACCTAAGCTTTCGTTACGATCGATATCATGCAAATCGATAACCAAATCGACTTTCGCCGGCGTCACATCCAGCGTCGACAAGTTATCCTGAGTATTTGCAGAGTCAACGCCCACAACGACACCATCGCGCCCTTGGTCCTCGAACGCAGTAACGGTAGACGTGTCAATTTGCGCATTGCGGTCTCTTATCGAGATATCCACATCGGCATCTGCGATATCGCCATCACCATCGGTTGCAACAACGTTGATGGTGAAATCAATCGAGTCGGTTTCTGTATGGTCAAGATCGTCATTCGGACGGAATGACACACTGCCATCAGTTCGAACAACCAAACGACCGATTTCAGTATCCACTCCGTCAAGAACCTTGTGAACAAATACGACTTGGTCACTGCCGTTCAAATCGACAGAATCGGAATCAACACCGTTTTGCTTAAAGTAAATGCCTGAATCATCAGCCGAAAATGAAGTCACTTGTGCGCCGTCAGCACCAAGATCGTCATCACCTTCTACAGGGTCTTGGAATAAGTGAACCGTGCGGCTGCCTTGTCCCTCAACACGCGAAATAGATGCATCGTACAAGGTTGGAACATCATCGGTAATCGTCACTGGTAAGTTGATATCAGCCGTATCGCCATCAACATCGGTCGCGAAGACTGGGAGATCAAGTATAAGTGTATCTTCGCCTTGGATTGAGTGGTCTAGCACACCCTCAAGCGTAAACTTGTAAGAGCCGTCAGCGTTCAAGACTAGCGTGAATACTGAGTTTCCATCCGGAGTCTGCCCTTGATAAGTGTAGTTGTTGTTGCTTACTGCAGTTTGAACAAGTGTCACCGCTAACCCACCTGAAGTTACTCCAGGGATTGGGTTAGATGTCAGGTCCAGTTGGTAAGAGACAACGGTATCTGTCCCTTCCACCGTATCGAAATTACCCGTTGCTTCAAGGCTGTCTTTGTTGGTTGCCTGAGAGCCATTGGTGAGGTCGTCCTCATCAACAGCCAAAGCATCTGCTGATTTAATTTCGGGAATGTCATCAACCACGGTAATTGGAAGATTCAGTGAAGATGACGTGTCACCATCAAAGTCTGTTACTGTAATTGGGATATCAATGATAAGGTTGTTTTCACCTTGAACAGCATCATGGTCGATTGGTCCCAAAAGTTCAAATTGGTAACTGTCGTTATTCGCATCAAGAGACAGCGTGAAGATCTTAGTTGAGGTGCCAGCAATGACCGCTTGGTAACTGGTTACACCACCAACCGAGCTCACCACATTCAACTCGATGCTGTTGCCGTTTGAAGTTAAGCCAGACACAACCGCATTGAGGTCAGAAACTTGGTAGCTGACTATCTCATCCGCGCCATCAACGACTTCAAATCCACCAGTTAATACCGTTGAATCGCCACTTGTCGTGTCTGAGCCACCAGCAAGATCATCTTCATCAACGGTTTGTTGGCTAGAGTCTGTCACTTTCACAATCGCTGGAACATCGTCCACCACAGTGATCGGCAAGGTGATGTTATTGGACACATCGCCGTCAAAATCGGTCGCATTGACTGGGAAGTTGATGACTAACGAGTTTTCATCGTTACCCGCAGGATGATCAAGTGCACCCAACAGTTCAAATTCATAACTGTCTACTGAACCATTTAGCGTCAGTTTAAAGACGGTATCCGTCGTACCTTGTACATAAGCTCGGTACTCAATCACACCGTTTGAATTTGAAAACTCAACCAATTCAAGCGGCTGACCGCCTGAGGTAAGTCCTGATACAGGTGACGTTAAGCTATCCAACTGGAAGCTAACAATAGAATCAGCACCATCCGTAACGTCAAAGTTGCCACCAATGATATAAGGTTCTGGCGTGTCGTCCGAACCTTGGCTTGGAATATCATCCTCATCCACAGACAAGGTACTACCAGAGCTAATAGCATCAATGGTTGGCTTGTCATCTACGATGGTCACTGGCAAGGTCGCAGTGATGGTATCGTTGTCGCCATCTGTAATCTTCACAGGTAGATTCAACAAAATCTCATCAGAGTTAACCGCGTGATCTAACTGACCAGATAACTCAAAGTCGTATTTACCATCTTGATGAAGTGTCAACGTGAAGACAGTCACTCCACCCGGAGTTTGTCCCACGTAAACAAGCGCGTCAGCAGTTGAAGCACCAACGTCTTGAGAAAGTGTTACCTCTTCTCCACCCGATTTCAGATTCGGGATAGGATTTGAGCTCAGATCCAATTCGAACGCATCAATACCATCTGCGCTAGTAACGTCAAATTCACCTGATACCGTTAATGGCTCTTTAGTGCCATCAGAACCAAGAGGTAAATCATCTTCGTCGACACGTAAACTTTCAATGTTGGTAACAACCGGAACATCGTCCACAACGGTAATTGGCAATGTGAAGGCTGGTGACGTATCACCATCATTATCCGTCGCCGTCACAGGGAGGTTAATAATGATCTCGTTTTGCTGATTACCATCTGGGTGATCAAGCGGCTTCTGTAAATCGAACTCGTAGGAATTGTTTGTTGCATCCAACGTCAGTTCGAACACCACTTCAGCAGGATTGCCAGAGACACCTTGGTATACGTTCACGCCGTTTGCACTAGAAGACAAAACTAAGGTGATAGCATCACCATCTGAAGTCAGTGACGCAACAGGCGTGGTCAGGTCACTGAGCTGAATAGAAGCAACTTGGTCAGCACCTTCGGTGATATCAAAAGTACCTGAAATAACAGTATCTTCTGCACTTGCAGCATCAGTACCTGCTGGTAGGTCATCTTCATCAACGGTTTGTTCACTGCCTGCTAGTAAACCATCAATGGTCGGAACATCATCCACAACCGTAATTGGTAAGGTGATGTTGTTCGACACGTCTCCATCAAAGTCTGTCGCGTTTATCGGTAAATTGATGACTAGTTCATTTTGGCCATCAGCATTTGGATGATCGAGAGGAGCAAGCAAATCGAACGTGTAGCTATCATCAGAGGCATCGAGGGTCACTCGGAATACTGGTGTCGTCGTGCCATCAATACGAGCTTCGTAAACTGAAACGCCACCTGCGTTTGATACTTCAACCATAACCAATGATTGACCACCTGAGGTCAGGCCTTGTACTGACGTCGCTAGGTCAGAAACGCCGTACTCCACAATGCCATCAGAGCCATCAGTCGCGATGAAGTTACCAGCAATGCTGTTCGATTGCGTACCATCAGATCCGACTGTTGGGATATCGTCCTCGTCAACCGTTTGCACACTTGTTGCTTCGATGCCACCAAGTGTCGGTTTGTCATCAACGATCTTGACAGGGATTGTCTCAGCAGAGGTATCGCCATCAAAGTCTGTTGCGATGATTGGGAAGTTCAGTGTCAGCTCGTCACTATTAACAGCATGATCAATTGGACCTTCAAGCGTGAAGTTATAGCTTCCATCAGTATTCACTGTCAGTGTAAAGACCGCTTCACTCCCCGCCGTCGCCTCGTAAGTAAAGCTACCGTCGCCATTTGCGATTTCAGTCAGCGTGACGGCCACACCTTGTGATGTAAGGCCAGCTACTGGTGTTGCAGAAGCGTCAAGCTGATAACTCACCACTCGGTCCGAGCCTTGTGTGGTGGTAAAGTTGCCATCGATTGAAATCGGGTCAGTTTGGTCTGAGCCAATCGTGCCTAAGTCATCTTCATCAACGGTAATCGCATCAACATCGGTAATGGTCGGTTTATCATCCACGATGGTGACTGGGATCGTTTCTGTGGTGGTATCACCATCAAAATCTGTCGCGATGATTGGGAAGTTCAGCGTGAGCTCATCACTACCTGTTGCATGGTCAATTGGACCTTCAAGCGTGAAGTTGTAACTGCCGTCGCTGTTCACCGTCAAGGTAAATACGGCTTCTGATCCTGCGGTAGCGGTATAGGTGAAACTGCCATCCGCATTCTCGCTTTCCGTCATTGTCACCACTACCCCGTGTGAGGTTAAGCCATTAATAGGATTAGAGGACGCGTCTAACTGATAACTCACAACATGATCAGAACCCATCGTGACAAAGTGACCATCAATCGACACGGACTCGTTTTGATCAGAGCCAATCGTAGCCAAGTCATCTTCATCCACGCTGATCGCATCAACATTAGTGATGCTTGGCTGATCATCAACAATAGTGACAGGCAGTATTTTAGTTGAAGTGTCGCCATCAAAGTCTGTTGCGATAATCGGGAAATCGATTTGTAGGCTGTCGCTATTCATCGCATGGTCTAGTGGACCTAGCAGAGTAAAGGTGTAGCTGCCATCTGGCTTCAGCACTAATTCAAATACGGCATTGCCATCTGCTGTGGCAGTGTAAGTAAAGCTACCATCACCGTTTGCCGTCTCAGCAAGCACAACAGGTTCACCTTGAGAAGTTAACCCTGCTAGAGGATCCGCGGTTGCATCAAGCTGGTATTTAACAACGCTGTCCGAGCCTTCTGTCGTACTAAACGAACCAGACATAAACGCATCATCGTTTTGGTCTGAGCCAATTGTGGCGAGATCATCTTCGTCTACTGTCAGTGGAACAACGTTGTCGATGCTTGGAACGTCATCAGTAATGGTGACTGGAATGGTCGCAGTCGTCGTATCGCCATCAAAATCCGTCGCAATGATTGGGAAGTTCAGAACTAATTCATCGCTGTTTAACGCGTGATCGACTGGCCCTTCCAGACGGAAGTTGTATGTGCCATCAGCATTCACATTCATAGTGAAGACCGGATTGCCATCCGCGGTAGCAACGTAAGTAAAGCTGCCATCGGCATTCGCAGTCTCTACCAGAGTAACTGGCTCGCCTTGAGAAGTTAAGCCTGCAACAGGATCAGAAGTTGAATCAAGTTGGTAGCTCACCACACGGTCTGAACCTTGGGTGGTCGTAAACGCGCCTTCAACAAACACAGCGTCAGTTTGGTCTGAGCCAATACCTGATAAATCATCTTCGTCGACAGACAGAGGCACGACATTATCGATGATTGGTGCATCATCCGTGATCGTGACTGGAATAATTGCCGTGGCCGTATCACCATCAAAATCGGTGGCAATAATCGGGAAATCAATGGTTAGGCTGTCGCTGTTGGCCGCATGGTCGATTGGTCCTTGAAGCGTAAAGTCGTACGTACCATCCGTTGCGACGTTTAGGGTAAAAACAAGATTACCATCTGCGGTCGCGACATAGGTAAAGCTGCCGTCACCATTCGCGGTTTCCACCAAGGTAATCGCCTCACCTTGAGACGTCAGGCCCGCAACAGGATCGGCTGTTGAATCCAATTGATAGCTCACCACTCGGTCTGAGCCTTGAGTGGTGGTAAACGCCCCTTCAACGAACAGATCGCCGCCTGGGGCCGAGCCCACACCGCTAAGGTCGTCTTCGTCGACACTCAACGCATCCACCGCTGTGATGGTCGGTACATCATCAACAATTGTGACTGGAATGGTTTCAGTAACGGTGTCGCCATCAAAGTCGGTTGCGATAATTGGGAAGTTGAGTGTCAACTCGTCACTATCAACCGCGTGATCAATTGGACCTTCAAGTGTGAAGTTATAAGAGCCATCAGTATCTACTGTCAGAGTAAATACTGGGTTACCACCCGCAGTCGCTTCATAACTGAAACTACCATCACCATTTGCGGTTTCTGTTAGCGTTACCGCCACACCTTGAGATGTTAAACCGTCAACCGGTGTTGATGAAGCATCGAGTTGGTAGCTCACCACACGGTCTGAGCCTTGCGTGGTTATGAAGCTGCCATCAATAGAAATTGGATTACTTTGGTCTGAACCGATTGATGCTAGATCATCTTCATCAACCGTAATGGCATCTACGTCAGTAATCACTGGCTTATCGTCCACGATGGTGACAGGGATAGTCGCGTTTGTGGTATCACCATCAAAGTCGGTCGCGATGATTGGGAAGTTGAGCGTCAACTCGTCGCTATCGACAGCATGATCAATTGGCCCTTCTAGCGTGAAGTTATAAGAGCCATCAGTGTTCACTGTCAGTGTAAAGACCGACTCAGTACCTGCTGTTGCTTGGTAGGTAAAACTGCCATCACCGTTTGCGGTTTCAGTTAGCGTGACTGCAACGCCTTGTGATGTAAGGCCGTCAACTGGTGTTGCAGAAGCATCGAGCTGATAGCTCACTACTCGGTCCGAGCCTTGTGTGGTGGTGAAGTTGCCATCGATTGAAATCGGGTCTGTCTGATCTGAGCCAATCGTGCCTAAATCATCTTCATCAACAGTAATCGCATCAACATCGGTAATGGTCGGTTTATCATCCACGATGGTAACAGGCAGTACGATTTGGCTTGTGTCACCATCGAAGTCGGTAGCAATAACACTAAAATCAAGGGTTAAGCTGTCGCTATTTGCCGCATGGTCGATTGGACCTTGCAGCTCAAAACTGTACGAGCCGTCGGTATTCAAAATCAATGTGAAGACTGCACTGCCATTTGCCGTTGCGCTGTAAGTGTAACTGCCGTCTGCATTTTGCGTTTCGGCAATTGAGACGGTTTGCCCTTGAGATTGCAGGCCATTTAAAGGATCAGCGTTTACATCCAACTGATACTGTACGACGCCATCAGAACCCTGAGTCGTCGTGAACTGACCTTCAACCAGCGTTGGCTGTGATTGGTCAGAGCCTACCGAACTTAAGTCATCTTCATCGACGGTAAGAGCAACAACGTCGTTAATGGTTGGCACATCATCAGCAATGGTTACCGGTAGAACAAGTGAACTGGTGTCACCGTCAAAGTCCGTTGCGACAATCGTGAAGTCTAGAGTTAAGCTATCGCTACCCACAGCATGAGCGATTGGGCCTTCAAGACTAAATGAATAAGAACCATCAGGGTTCACTTGTAAGGTGAAGATAGCGTCCCCTTCTGCCGTTGCAGAATAGGTAAAGCTGCCATCTGAGTTGACAGTTTCCGTCAGAGAGATAGATCGACCCTGTGATTCCAACCCATTGAGTGGATCAGTGCCGCTCTCTAATTGATAACTTACAACACGGTCTGAGCCCTGAGTCGTCGTGAAACTGCCTTGCGCGAGCACAGAATCGCTTTGATCAGAGCCGATGCTTGATAAATCGTCTTCATCGACGGCTAGCGCATCAACGCCATCAATCGAAGGAACGTCATCTTGAACTTGAATGACAATTTGCGCCGCTTCTGGTGTGTTCGAACCGTCGGTAATCGAGGAGCGATCGCCATCCGCATCTACCGCGTAAACTGGCAGTGAGAAAGTGAGCGCATCATCATTAGCACCCGTATGGTCGAGTTGTTCATACAAGTTGAATTGATATTCGCCCAATGCAGGGGCATCGATCGCCACATCAAATACGGTAATACGCACGCCATCCAACTCGATGAAGCCTTCGTAAGTGCGCACGCCGTTACTCTCGGACGCTAGTTCCAGTTGAACAACCTGCCCTTGAGATTGGAGTTCTCCACCAACATTAAACTCTGTAGGTTCCAACTCATAGTGATCAATGATGTCACTACCGACCGATGTCGTGATCGACCCAGAGCCACTTGTTACTACCGCGCCTTCCTGTGAACCTTGGTCAACCCCCGCCTCGTCTAAAGACAATCCCGTCACGTTTTCAATCACCGGGTTATCGCCATCAAGGATGGTCATCGTAAAGGTGTTACTTGCCGTATCTTGGTCGAAATCGACGATTGTGGTTGGCAAAGAGAGCTCAATCGTATCTTCACCGTTTGTTTGTTCTAACGGCTTAAATTGCTCAAATTGGTAGGTACCATCAGTATTCAGACTGATGGTTAAAACGGTTTCATTAGAGCCTGCAATGGACAGGGTGATAGTGCTGCCGTCTTCAGAGAGTACCGCCTCTGTTGCCTGATTATCACTCAATAGGCCATCAAATTGACTAAGTCCTTCTTGATTAAATGTGACCGTTGCCAATTGATCACTACCAATATCAACAAAGGTGCCAGTAATCGGAGTAGAAGAAGATTCAACGTTTTCGAAAGTAACGTTTTGCGGCGCCGGATCATCGCCATCAATAACGGTTGTCGTGAAATCGATAGGTGCTTGAATACTGTTACCACCAATATCTGCGCCTGTAATGTCAAAAGCGATATTGATTTGATCACCGGAGATGGAAACTTGACCATCAGCAACAGAAGCGACATGGTCAATGCCCTGGCTAATCGTGGTAACGACCTCTAACTCTAAATCACGGCCTAAAGATGTCGCTTCGATCTCTATACGAAGCACTTCGTTACCTTCTTGAGTGCCGATAATGACATTTTGCGCTTCGTCATAAACGAACGCCACTGGCTGACCAGCAGAGGTAATATCACTATTTAGCTCGGTTAACAGAGACTCTAATGAGGACGTTTCAGGTACAAATGAAGCGGTATCAAGTGCGAGATCCCCTGCTTCAATCAGCACACTAGAAGAAATGGTTTGCGGGTAGCTTGATAGAGAAATTGAGCCTTCTGTTATGCTAGATTGCAGTGATTGTCCGCCATCGGCAAAGATAGTGACATCTAAATCATCAGCTTCATCGCGTTCTTCTACACCGCTACGAGTCGCTGACGTCTCAAAAAAGGTGGAGGCAAGTACTTCCGGATTATTATATTCAACGGTCACATAGCCAGCATTGGCTGAGCCTTCAGCGCCAGCACCAGCAGCCGTTGCTTCCAAAATAGCAGTCGGGTCAGCACCATCTAAAATGGCCTGTTGGATAGCCGCGACATCATTAGCGTCAAAGTTAGCACCTTCGATAGCTGTTGGATCGAAAGTAACTTGGCCATTAACTGGAGATTGCAGTAAGGTTTCTGGTTGTTCAAAAGAAGGTTCTGGAAGGCACGCGACACAATTAGCATCAACCAGATACAGCTCATTATGTATCTGTACATCAAGAGAAGCGTTATTTTCAGTAATGATCACTTCGCTAGATATTAACTCATCCCCCGCTTTTATAGACCTGACTTTTCCATCCAGACCTAAAACCAAGACTTCACCTTTAACAGCATTTACAATCGCGTTCTGCGGCACGGTTTGCGTACTCATCTGACCTCCGCTAATGGCCTACGTTTCCCATTAACCTTTTTAGATAGTTTTTAAATGATTTAGTGCGGCATACTGCACACCTTTAGACGATTAGACTAAGTATCAACTCATTAAACAATCAATAAATGGCGCACTAATGAGCAAAGTAAGTAAAACTTACTAGTAGTCACAGAAATGTGACACATGTCCTAACACCGCAATATCGATTAATTATATGAAATTGATGTCTTATTCCGTATAAGTGTAGTCGTTTTAAAAAAGAAGATAGATGAAAACGCTCAGCTAAACGCCAAACTACCGGTTGCAATCAATAATGGAAGAAAAGCAATAAGAATGTTGTATACACCTGAACGTGATGACAACTTAATCAATATTGGTGACGAGAAAAACGTGACGATTAAATATTGAATGACATAAATCGTTGGACAAAATATAACCATGAAAATGTGGCTCACAATATGAATTCCCGAGCACCACGAATTCGGCTTTGTCCTGATATACAGTAAAAAAAATACGAGCAAGCTAATAAGAAAATACATAAACATCACACTTGAAAATAATTATCATTTTCAATCATATGTAAATATTCCCCCACTTTCAATGATGTGAGAGCTATTAATACCATCGTTATTATCAATCAACACAATAAGTAAAATTATCAGTAATTCCCGTCCTAAACGTTTGCGTAATCGCTAACCTTCTCTTAACCTTGATTTGAGGCTTTTATCACGGTTTTTCCATTGATATAGTGCGTCCATACAACAAAAAAAGACCATTCGAGGCATGGAGCTTCCTCATTAATCTCAAGATGAGAAGAATTGGTACCGACAAAATTCGGCAGATTTTAAGAGGGTCAAAAAATGGACATGAATATGGTTGAGATTTTAGGTTATGCAGCTTCAATCATGGTCGCAATTTCGCTAACTATGAAAGATATTGTTAAGCTTCGTATCCTTAACTTTATTGGTTGTGCGCTATTTACTGCTTACGGACTAATGATTGATTCTTGGCCTGTAGTATTAACTAACGGCTTTATTGCTTGCGTTAATATCTACTTCCTAGCAAAAATGCAACAGGAAAAAAAAAGCCTAGAATCTAGAGCCTAAAAAGCAATAGCATTCGAACAATAAAAGCCCGCGAATGATAAGATCGCGGGCTTTTTGCTTTTAATGCGCTCTCATTTTCTGCACATTCATCAATAGCTCTAGCGAACCCAGTTAAGTGCTAATGTTTCTCTACGAGAGAACATGTCTACATGCGATGAGATTATCGCCTTCACTGTGCTCAATCTCTCTTCTGAATCTGCCTCACAAATAATGGTCAAGCTGGACTCGCAAAGAGCAAACTCCGCTTTTCCCGTCGGGAATGTCACCAAACCGCTGTTTTCATTCCAAGTAGCAGGAACCTTTCGTCCAAAATGCCGACAAAGCGTCACTAAGTATTTGTCAGCGTGTTCGCTATCTATTCGGGTGCTTTCTTTAATCATGAATTTACTCGTGTTTTGAAGCGCCCCCTCTCGGGAGCCCTATTAGAATTGATAAGCAGCAGAAAGTTTGAAGTTGCGACCCGGCTCGTAGTCATCAAGCGTGAAGCCACGTGCCGTACCCGAACGAGACGCATGAGAGCTGTATAACTCGTCAAATACATTATCAATACCAAAGGTCACCGACAGTCCATCAATATTAGACGGCACCCATTGAGCATATAGATTATGTACATCATAACTTGCTTTCTTTGGCTGACCATCAAAGACGTTGTCTTCCTCTAGAACAAACATTGAGTTCCACCCGAAGATCGTTTCTAAAGCGTCTGACTGGTAATCCAAAGTTAGAGCAATACTATCACCCATATCAATGCTACGCCCATTACCCCCAGCAACAGGGCCACCGGTATTCTTGTTTTTGGTGTCCGACTTAGAGTAAGAAAGTTTGCTGTTAAACTTGTCGTAGCCATAAGAAGCACTTGCCTCAAAGCCTTTAATCTCAACATCACCTAAGTTGTAAATCAGGTAAGTTTGAGTCGCGTTTTGGTACTGGTCTGCAATGTAATCATCAATTTCCGTTTGGAATGCCGTAATATTCGCTCCAAAGAAATGCTTATCAAAGGTTTTATCAAAACGGACACCACCCTGTGTGTTCAACCCCGTTTCTGGCTTTAGTCCATCCTCTAAAAATGCAACGTCTTGGTAAGCAATAAAGGTTTCCATCAGCTCAGGGCCTTTGAATAGAGAGCGTGCGCTCGCAAACAACGTCCAATCCTGAGTGACTGCCCATTCTGCTGCTAGGGCCCAGGTCACATCATCATAGTTACTCGTCCCCGTTTCAGCTTCACGTTTGTAATCATCAAAACGCATACCTGCGGTAACAAAGAAAGCATCAGAGAAGAAGAACTGGTCTTCTACAAACAATGCGGTTGAAATGGCCGATTCATCCATGAACTTACGACTACCGTAGTAACTTGAAGATGTCTTATCCATGTAGTCGAAACCATAGGTGATTCGATTATCAAACTCACCTAACATAACATCCGACTGGAACTTACCATTCAAACCAAAGTTTTGGTTTTTAGCGGTGTTCTTCGATAAACGGTTCGAAGGCCAGCGAGGAGCCATAACGCTCTCATCCCGTTTAATTTCTGTCTCGGTATTATAAAGTGTGACGTTACCTTTATGCTGTTCGCCTCGCAGCTCGTAACTCAAGGTAACGGTATCTCGGTCATAATCCGTAGGAATAAGTAACGTGCTCGATAAGCCATTGTTCGCACTACCCGACATATCAGGACGCGGACTGTAATCACCACTGTCTCGGTACATGTCATAAGAGAGCTCAAAACGATGGATGTCATTTAGTTCATACCCTAGCTTAGCCAGAATGTTGTAAACATCACCTGCAGCACCATAGGTTTTATTGCCATCACCATCTTCAAAATCATCACGCGTAACGTAATGGCCATAAACCATCGCATCAATGTTTTCGGACAAAAGCCCGTACAGTGTCAACGAGCCTTGTTGGTTGTCGTTGGATGCATAACCGCCATAAACACGAGCGCCAAACGTTTCATCGTAACGAAGTAAGTCACGAGCGTCTTTCGTTTCAAAATAAACCGAGCCGCCTAAGCCATTTTGAGTCACAGAGTTATTACCTACCTGGATATCGGCAGATTTGAGAATGTCAGGGTTTAGCGTCAAGTTACCAATGTGATGGAACATGCTCGCATGCTGAGAAGCACCATCAAGACGAATGTCCAAATCGGTTTCGCTCAAACCACGAATGGTAATACGTTGATTCACAGAGTGTGTTCCACCAACATCCACACCGGGAATATCGCGCAGTAAATCAGACATATGATCCGCTTGCTTCAGTGACATATCGTCTGCAAACATCGACTCGGTATTGCTAGAAACTTTTGTTCCCCATACAACGACTTCTTCAAAATGTGACTCGGTATCTTGAGCTAAAACAGGGTTTGATAGCGCCATTCCCACTGCAAGGCAAAGGCTTGAAAGCTTGATAGATGAACAAGCAGGGCTTTCCATAACTTCATTCCTAAATATTAATGATAATAATTCTCAGGTATAATAAGCATGAGTTTTATAAATACAAAGGCGATTTGATTATGCGAAATCGCACAAGTGTTATGAGGAAGTGTCAAATGCAGGAAGTCACACCAAAACGAACTAGAATTGCCAAGATCGCTTTAACCCAAAAACTGGAAGCCACAGAAAAGCAGTGGATCGTCACGCAAGGTCAACCTTGTCAAATTCAACTGGCAGAAGGCAAATTCCTATCATATCAGTACAATGATCAAATCTTTGTTCATGGTGGACGTTGCCTAGAGCTTGTTGATTCACATATTGTTTCTACTGCACACGCCTCACTGTTGGTCACTATTCTTTTAGAAGGTAAGCTCTCGTTTGGCTACGACGATTTGCAATTTGATTTAGACGCAAGCGACGGCCCTAAAGGTGTCGTGGTAAACCTACTCAAACCTGCAAACTTTCGTCGTTCACTGCTCAAAGATAACCTCATTAATAAGATCAACATATTGGTTAAGCCCCAGTGGCTAGAGGCTCGCCTTGACCAAACCTGTCGTCATCGGTCCTTTTTTAACTCTCATCAGGCGTTTCATCCTCTAGAGCTTAATCAGGCGTTATGCGAACTAGCTGAAACGCTGACAAGCCGAGAAACACCACAAGAATTCCAAGATAAGTTGGAAGTTGAAAGCTTGATCTATCAAATTTTGCATCAAGCGACTGAACAAATCCCCAAGCACTTCAGCGCTAATAAAAATAACCTTGAACGGCACACAGATGGTCGAATAGAGGATATTGTTAGCTATATAGAAACTCACCTTGAGCAAGAACTAGGCTTAGAAAAGTTGGCAAGCGTGTTTTCAATGAGCGTTTCAAACCTGCAGCGCCGATTTAAACAATCACTGAATATGACCGTAAATGGTTATATTCGCTTTCGTCGCCTTGAGATTGCGAGGCAACACTTGGAACGTGGCCTAGTGACGATCACGGAAGCGGCTTATGAAGCCGGATACCACCACCCTTCCAACTTCACCTGCGCTTTCAAAAAGGTATTTGGTGTACCACCGCATGAAGTGATAAAAGAGTAAAGAGGCCCCAGGTAACTGACTGTTATTTAGGAGTGTCTTATCCGCAACATCGGTATATACTCGCCTTAAACGTTATGGAGGTTAAACATGAATATTGGTGCTGTTGCAAAGCTTACTGGGCTTTCATCTAAGTCGATTCGATTGTATGAAGACAAAGGGATCATATCTCCACCAGCGCGCAGCGACTCTGGCTATCGAGAATATTCAGATAATCATATTCAAGAGCTTAACTTAGTATCACGCGCAAAAAACGCTGGCTTTTCACTGCAAGAATGCAAAGAGTTTGTGCAACTTGCCCATAATCCCAACCGAAAAAGCAGCGAAGTAAAAGCAAGAACCATGGATAAGCTAAGAGAAGTTGAAGAAAAAATCGCGCACCTTATGGAGATCAAAACGCAACTTGAGGGTTGGGTTTCTTCTTGTCCGGGAGACGCTGAAAGCCGATGCCCAATCATAGACGAGCTCACCAAGTAAACTCGCCTATCTATCCTCATTAAGGAATCGCTTTCATTAAGCCCAGTGGCTCGATCAGTGGTAAGTACACATGCGCTTGCCGTTTAATTCGATAATGTTAAACGGCGTTTCGTAGATATCCTCTAGCGTAGACGCCTGAATCACCTCTTCCACCGCACCACTTGCCACAACTTTGCCTTGCTTAAGCGCCAATATGACATCCGAGTAGCACGCTGCGAAATTAATATCATGAATAACCACCACCATGGCTTTGTTCATGTCATGAGCTAACCGCTGGACCACTTTCATGATCTGAAGAGAGTGTTTGATATCTAGATTGTTAAGTGGTTCATCAAGAAAAACGTAGTCTGTATCTTGTGCAATCACCATGGCAATAAACGCAAGCTGTCGCTGACCACCACTTAATTCATCCAAATATTTGTCTTGGATACCTTGTAAATCTAGATAGTCGATCGCTTGTTCAATCACCGCATGATCTTCTTTGGTCAGATTTCCTTTGGAGTATGGGAAACGGCCAAAAGAGACCAACTCCTTCACGGTAAATCGCATGGTAATCGAGTTGGCTTGACGAAGTACCGCCAGCTTTTTCGCTAACTCTTTAGTGTCCCATTCCGCAATTTCCTTGCAATCAATGACAACACTACCACCATCCCGCTCCGTTAAGCGCGAAGCCATAGATAACAGCGTGCTCTTTCCCGCGCCATTCGGGCCAATAATCGATGTTACCTTGCCCTTTTCAAACTGAGTATTGGCCTCATCAACCACTTTATTTGAACCGAAGGCCTTCGTTAATTTGTCTATCACTATCATATTTATACAACTTTGTTTTTCAGTAGTAGGTATAAGAAATACGCACCACCAATAAAGTTAATAACGACACTCAACGTCGTCTCAAAACTGAACACGTTCTCGATAATCCATTGCCCAGCCAGTAACGAGCTGATGGAGAGAAACGAACAACCAACCAGTAGCGTTTTGTGTTGGTAACTTCGGAACATTTCGCGGCTTAAGTTGGTCACCAGCAAACCAAAGAACATGATTGGTCCCACTAGAGCCGTAGAAATAGCAATCAGAACCGCCGAGATAATGAATACATTTCGCGTCACCTTAGGTACGTTGACGCCCAAACTTTTCGCATTGTCTTGGTCGAGCCAAAACACATCTAAAGTGCGATGCATACTAAATAGCAACCAACATGCAAACATCAAAGCTGGTGCACTAAAGTAAACCAAATTCACTTTGACATTATTAAAGCTGGCGTAAAGTTTCGATTGAACGATTGCAAACGTATTTGGATCCATCAGCAAAGAGAAAAATGACGCTGCATTGGAAAATAGCTGGCCAAAGATCAAGCCGACCAATAGCAACGTAATCAAGTTCTTGCTTCCTTTAGAAAAGTAAAAACCAAACAACAATAATGAAAACGACACCATTACAATTACGGCAATCGTGAAATTGACGTACAAGTTAAGAACTAAAGTACTCAAACCACCAAAAATCAGCACGATCAAAATTTGCGTCAACACATACAACGCATCAAACCCCATGATACTTGGCGTTAAAATTCGGTTGTGCGTAATGGTTTGAAATACAAGTGAAGACTGAGCAATAGCCACACCCGCTAGCACTATCGCCAATACTTTAGGAACTCTACGAGATAAAAAATACTGGTAGTTGTCAGCCGTTAGCCCAATACCAATAAACAAACATGCAAAAAGTACCGCAATGCCACCTAGCAGTAGGATTTTCGTTGAATCACGCATGTTGCTTACCTCGCAACAACATCGCGATGAATACCACACCACCCAATATGCTGATCACGATAGAGATTGGCATTTCATGAGGGAAGATAATCAAACGACTCACCAAGTCGCAACACAGCACTAAAGTCGCACCATACATGGCCGTAAGCGGAATGTTCTTTTTGAGGTTATCACCATAAAAGTGACTAACGAGGTTCGGCACAATCAGACCAAGGAATGGCAGCTGCCCCACAATCATCACGACACTTGCTGACATGATTGACACCAATAGAACGCCAATCGTGACAACCTGCTGATAATTTAACCCCAAGTTAACCGCGAAATCTTTTCCGATACCCACGGCTGAAATCCGTGCGGCAAAAAGATAGCTGAGAATAGCCATTGGTACCGCGATGTACAGCAGTTCAAAATCACCACGCAAGATGTTGGCGAAGTTTGCGACTGTCCAAGCATTCAGACTTTGAAGTGCATCGTATTTGTAAGCGATAAACGTGGTCATGGATTGGATGACATTGCCGAAAATAATCCCGACAAGAGGCACAAAAACCACACTCTTAAATTGAATGCGCTGAATAAAGAAAATAAACGCCAGCGTCCCAAATACCGAGATGCCGAATACGAGCCAAAGGTGATTGTCGTTGCCAAAGAAAACCACGCTCAGTACATAGCCCAGCATGGCGCATTCGATCGTACCGGTTGTAGAAGGTGCAGCAAATCGGTTCTGGCTGATTTGCTGCATAATAAGGCCTGCAATACTTAAGCCTGCACCAGCAAGCAGTATGGCGAATAAACGTGGTATACGGCTGGTAAAGAAAAGCTCTAACGCTTTCTCATCACCCGAAAATAACTGTTGGGGCATCATGTTTGCCACCCCAACAAACAACGAAACCGTGCTTAAAACCACAAGGGTTAGCAATAACTTTTTCAAAGTTAACCTCTGCTATCTTGGATTACAGTTCAACGGTTTGCTTGATCTCACTGACCATTTTTTCTGTTGCAGTCACACCAGACATCGACAAGTACCACGCGTCCACATCTAAATAAGTGATTTTGTGATTCTTATATGCGGCGGTTGCTTTGACTAAGTCGTTATCCATGGACTTACGAATATCGTTATCTGGCGTGCCTTTTAACGAATTGCGGTCAACTACGAGTATATTTTTCGGGTTAGCTTCACGAATAAATTCATAAGAAATAACATCTCCGTGAGTGCCCGTTTTCACGTGTTCAACCGTTTCCAAGAAACCGAAATCGTTATAAATCACACCAAATCGCGATTGAGATCCAAACGCACTGATGTTGTCACCCATGCTTAAAATCGTTAACGCATCATTGTTATTTGATTGGTTGTAGTCACGAATTGCTTTGAATTGAGCATCTAGCGCTTCAATTTTCTGCTCTACTTTTTCTTCGATATTGAAGATTTTACCAATATTGCGCCACTGTGCTTGCGTACCTTCCCAGTAACCTTGATTCTCTTTCGCAGCAAAAACGACCGTAGGAGCAATTTCACTCAGCTCTTCATATTTCGCAGACGCTCGCGGACCAACCAATATCAAATCTGGTTTTTGCATGTAAATGGTTTCAAAGTCAGGTTCAAACAAACTACCCGCAGAGGTGTAGTTATCTTTGCTGTATTTTGAAAGGTAGCTAGGCAGATTAGAAGAGTTAGAGACTGCAACAGGATCGATACCAAAGTTGTCCAGCGCATCTAGCGGACCAAAGCCAATCACAACCACGCGATCTGGTGATTGTTCTAGCTCGGTTTGACCCATGTAATGGTCAATCACAACCTTAGCAGCGAAAGAAGGAGAAACAGTAAATAGCGACAACATAGCCGCACCGACGAATTTTTTCATTTTGTTAAGCCTTAATGAGATCTATTATCATGCGCGTTCGCAATATAACGTTACTCTTTACTGCATTCAACAAAATTTAAGGTACTTTACATTAGTTACGCTTATTCGAGCTTCAACTATATCAAAGACTTATAAAAACCATTCATTGCAATATCTAGGTGTATCATTCATGCGCTTCGATAAATGCTTTAAGTGCAAGCTCATCAATAATCTCCAACCCGTTTTCCGTTTTTGCAATCAATCCCTTTTCAATCAAATCTTTAACTGCACGTCGATAAACACGACCAGAAGTACCAAATCGCTCAGCTTCTTGATTTACTTTGTCAAAGCCACCGAGCAATGTGTTGGTTTGATTACGGACGAAAAGATCATACGCAATATTATAAGTAATGGGATGCAATAACCGATTGGTATAGATATCCATAGAATCTTGATAATCTTCGGCCAACGCTGAAGCAAAGAACACCATCATTTCTGGATGCTTTTGTAGCGCTTCAGTTAGTTTTTGGATGCAGATGACATCAACCTGCATGTGCTCATCTGCAATCACATTCCATTGGCAAGGAGTCTGAGTGAAGTACTCCATTTCACCATAGATATGGTAGTCGCAGTTTGCCTCTCCTAATTGAAAGCGTCGCCCATTCGCGGCCAATATACTCATTGACACTCGACCTACCGGCACAACATATAAGTACTGAAGTTGCTCACCTTGGCGGAGAATTTCTTCCCCAGCATCAAAGTAACGCGTACTAATTTGACACTGATAGATCATCTCACGAAAGGCAACGCTCTTTTTTTCAAGGTATGTTTTGAAGCGGCCAGTTGGATACGGGCTGATTTTCATTCTCTGCTCTCTCAGAAAAGTTACTGATAACTATCTCAGGTGGATTGTACCCCGTAACACCAAATAAAAAAGCGACAGTGGCCTGTCGCTTTACATTCATTGATTTATAAGAGTTACTGAGGTTAGTACGGACTACCTCTGAGCGATCAGCGCTTCTAACGCCGTCATTGCAGCAAGCTTCTCACCTTGCATCATTACTTTCGCTTCATCAACGTACTGGCCAACCCCTTCTTTCACATCTTGTTGGTACAGAACGACGTTATTTAAGATCGAAGCCACATGAAGACCACGTAATCGGCCAACGGCAAACAAAGCTGAGGTTTCCATATCGGCACCTAAGACGCCCTTCTTGTTCCAGTATTGGCATATCGCATCTTCGTCATCGGTATAGAAACTGTCGTGAGAACGTACCACACCGAAATGATAACGCGCCTCTTGCACCGACAGGTAACGCTCAACTTCCTTTAATAAGGAAAAACTTGCGTACGCCGGATAAGCCGAATCCACATACGCTTTGGATCCGCCTTCATCTCTTACCGCACCTTCGGCAATGATTAGCTCGCCAAGCTGAATGCCTGATTGCATCGCACCTGCCGATCCAACACGTACTACATGAGTTACGCCGCACTGTTTTAGCTCTTCAACTGCGATGATCATCGATGGGGCGCCGATACCTGTGCTGCATACTGAAACAGGCTGGTCTTTGTATTTGCCAGTAAAAACACGGTACTCGCGATTTTCCGAGATCATTTCTGCATCATCCAATAATGCGGCAATACGATTAGCTCGGTCTGGCTCACCACATACAATGACGAGAGAAGCGACTTGTGTTTCATCAACACCGATATGAGGTTGTTTAGCCATTTTTCGTTCCTTATGCTGCAGCTTGAGCTAAGGTTTTATCGCCATTGCGCTTGGCGCTACGGGCCCATTCACGCGTACCATTGGCAGCAATGAACATCAAAATCGCATACTGAACGGACATCGCATAAACACCCTGTGTCGCGTAAATGCCAACACTGATGATGTTAATCACAACCCAAAGGATCCAGTTTTCCACATATTTACGTGTCATCAGAATTTGTGCAACAACAGAAAGTACTGTCATGGTTGCATCCCAAAACGGGAACGCATCAGGTTCAAGTACCGGATCAGCCAAACCTGCACCAAATAGATTCAAGCTATCAACAGCAATGTTTGCTAATGCAAAGAAAAAGGGGTCGATGTAGATGGTTAACAACGCGATAGACACAACGCTAATAGAAGCAGTGGCGATGAGTTTCTGTTTGTTTAACCAGCGTACTTCCAGCGTTTCACCTTCCGCGTTTGGACGAGTCCACGCATACCAACCGTAAATGTTCGCACAGAAGAAAAACAGTTGAAGAAGTAATAATCCGTATAACTGAATTTGGAAAAAGATAACGGCAAAAAGAGTGACATTCAGCAAACCGAATAAGTAGTTGATGGTTTTTTCTTGGCTAGCAAACCAAATGCAAAGCAATCCAAAAACCGTACCGAAAGCTTCGATCCAACTCATTGCGTAACCGCCGCCAATTGGAATGTTAACCAGGGTGTTGTTTATATCGAGTAAGGCAAGTAGGTCCATGTCGATGTCCTTTATTATTTTGTTTGGGAATATGCCTATATTAGGGCGTGACACCTAACAAAAAGGAGGACATTTGTCCCCCTCTTGATGCACTCGATCATAATTCAGTTCAATATTTGCTTGAAAGCAATAAATGACTCAATTGAACCGCTTGGAAATTAACGCGCCTAAGAATCCAAACCTAAATAGCGCTTTTTGAATGCGGAAGCTGATGCAAATAAAGCTGACGCCAAAAGTGTAATAACAAACCCAATTGCGTACTCGAATGCTTCATTCACCAAGAGCTGATAACAGCTCACAAAAAAAATCAGTATGACCGCAATAACATTAACTCGGTGAAACCAAGGATGCTTTACGGAGAACTTAGCGTAACCTTTTGATAACATTTAACTAATCCGCCAGACAACAATTAATATTTTTATTTATAATCAATGGTGATAGTAAGGCTTTATAGTATAAAGAGAAACGACTTTTTTGATTTTTTAGCTCAACATCACAGGTCATCTAGTGCTGCTTGACTTTAATATCTTGACACTTTTTCGTTCAACTAAGGTAGGTTCTAATTGCACGACTTGCGCTTCTGTTGATTTATCATCCAATTTTCGGACAAGCGTTTCCACGGCAGCTTGCCCAAGACGGTATTTAGGCTGGTGAATTGTGGTGAGTGATGGCGACATGAACTTCGCGATATGTATGTCATCGTAACCGATGATTGAAATCTGTTCCGGGACTTTAATATTGAGCTCATTTGCGGCGTTAATCACCCCCATCGCCATCATATCATTGGAAACGAAAATCGAGCTGGGTAAGGTGCCTCGCTGCGCCATTTTCATAAATGCTTGGTATCCGCCTTCACATTCGAAGTCCGATTCAATTATCCAGTTGGCATTAAATTCCAAGCCTGCTTCGTTCATCGCACGTTTGTAACCTTCGTATCGCATTTGCGCTTGGTGCTTAATCAAAGGGCCGGTGATACATCCTATTTCTGTGTGGCCACAATCAATCAGGTATTTCGCCGCTAGGTAACCGCCACGAAGCGAGTTATCTTGAATTTTATCGCTCGTAAACAGCATCGGCCCCCAATCCATCACCACGACAGGGATATCAGGATAACGCTCAAATACATCGATACGCTCCCCTTCTAGCGAGGAGCACATCAAGATCAAACCATCGACACGCTTTTGCAAAAGCGTATTAATGGATTGGCGCATGCGTTCATTATCACCTTCTGTGTTACATAGAATGAGACTATAGCCTTTGTGATAGCAACTGCGTTCGACGCCTTTTACGACTTCGCCAAAGAATGGGTTGGTTGAAGTTGTCACTAGCATACCAATGGTTTTGGTACGATTGACTTTGAGGCTACGCGCCAAAGCTGATGGCGCATAGTAGTTGAGTTCTTTTGCGGCATTATTGACGCGTTCGGAGATCTCTTCACTCACAAAACGCGTCTTGTTAATAACATGGCTCACTGTTGAAGTGGAAACCCCTGCCAGTTTTGCGATGTCTTTCATCGTCGCCATGTTATTACTCCTAATTGATGAGGCGTTTAAGCCCTATTGTGCTGCGAGAAACGCGTCCACCTCTTCGCGAGTTGGGATCGACGTCTGCGCGCCAAAGCGGGTCACAGAAATTGCAGCCGCCGCATGTGCAAACTTAATCGCTGATTCTAAAGGTAAATCCTCTAACAGGCCAGTGACGAATGCCCCATTAAACGTATCCCCTGCTGCGGTGGTATCAGTCGCGTCAACACGGAACCCCGGGATGAGCTCACCTCTACCATTTTGACTTAACCAAACACCCTTCGCACCGAGAGTGATCATGACAATTTCGATACCTTTGCTATGAAGCACATTCGCCGCTTCTTGCGCGCTGTCATTATCCGTTACCGTTACCCCCGTCAGGACTTCAGCTTCGGTTTCATTTGGTGTAATGACATCAATACAAGCAAGTAGTTCGTCTGACAGTTCACGAGCAGGGGCAGGGTTTAAAATGACGTTAGTTTTTGCATCTTTCGCCACTCGCGCGGCTTTCTCAATGCCGCACATCGGCGTTTCCAATTGCATCAGCAGGTAATCCGCTTGGCGAATGCGATCTAAATCTGGCTCAATCGCTTCTGCTGTCAATTTGGCATTCGCTTCTGCTGAAATACAAATGCTGTTTTCACCACTATCCGACACTTGAATCATCGCAATGCCAGTTGGGCAGTTTGGTTGCATCTTCACACCTGTGATGTCGATGCCGTCCATATTGAAGTTTTCACGAATATTGATGCCGAACGAGTCATCGCCTACACAAGCAATAAAGCCAATATCAGCCTTGAGTCGAGCTGCAGCAACAGCTTGGTTGGCACCTTTGCCACCTGGGATAACTTGATAGTTGCGACCATGTAGCGTTTCGCCAGGGCGAGGGAAAGAAGGCACTTGAAGAACATGGTCAGCGTTTACACTACCTAACACCACTAACTTATTCATACGGTTATCCTCGGTTCTGAATGAACCCTTTTTTTGAAAAACTATTTTGGAAAATACATTAGATGACTTTAACTTCTCTTCCTAACGAAGGAGTCACGATAAAAAGTCAAAGGCATCTATACCCTGCATTTTTAAGTCTCTTGGGTATGTTTGCCCTCTCCTCCTAAACGACAGATATAAACGGAGGAGAGAGCAAAAATTAGGACGCTTTATTGAACGTCAAACTTATTTAGTCACTACTTTTAGTGGCACCGGAATGTATTCTTCTACTTTTTCACCTTTCAAGACTTTGTCAGCCGTTTCAACACCTAAAGCACCAATAAGATCTGGTTGCTGTGCGATGGTTGCTGCTAGCTTGCCACGGTTAACTGCGGCAATGCCGTCTTCCGTGCCATCAAAACCAACGATAACGACGTCTTTGCCAGAAGCTTGAACGGCGCGAAGTGCACCTAGCGCCATTTCATCATTCTGTGCGAACACCGCTTGTACATCAGGGTTAGCCGCGAGTAGGTTTTCCATCACGTTTAGGCCTTTAGTACGGTCAAAGTCTGCTGGCTGGCTGGCAAGAAGATCCATATCGCTGCCCTTCACGGCATTCATGAAACCTTCACCACGCTCGCGCGCCGCCGATGTGCCCGCAATGCCTTCAAGCTGAATTACTTTTGCTTTTTCGCCAACTTTTTCCATGATGTAATGGCCTGCCATTTCACCACCGATCACGTTGTCGGACGCGATGTGACTCACGACTTCACCACGGCTTGCGCCACGGTCTAGTGTCAATACAGGGATCTTAGAACGGTTCGCCATACGAATCGCATTAGACACAGCATCAGAATCCGTTGGGTTGATAAGAATTGCTTTTACACCGCGAATACTTAAATCCTCGATGTTCGACAGTTCTTTGCTCGGGTCATTTTGCGAGTCCAGTACAATTAAGTCGTACCCCAATTCTTTCGCTTTAGCTTCCGCACCGTCTTTCATCGTTACGAAGAACGGGTTGTTTAGCGTCGAAACCACAATCGCCATCGTATCTTGGGCTTGTGCCGCTACTGATACAGTGGAAGAAAGAAGTGCAGCAGAGATAAGAGTTGCAAGTTTTTTCATCGTTCTAGTCCTTTGTGTAGGGTGAGCCAGCACACGCCCACTGGCTCGGTTTGTATTCAGGATTTAATGGTTATGGATTATTTGTTTTTGTTGTCTACCAGTACTGCGAGCAAGATAACCACTGCTTTGGCAATCATTTGGTAGTATGAGGAAACGTCTAGTAGGTTAAGAGCGTTGTTTAAGAAACCGATGATCAGCGCACCAATTAGCGTACCCATGATGCGTCCTTTGCCGCCCATCAAGCTGGTACCGCCAAGTACAACCGCAGCAATCGCATCTAACTCGTAACCCATACCCGCTGTTGGCTGCGCCGAAGACAGACGAGAAGTCACGATGATGCCTGCAAGCGCTGCCAGCATACCGCAGATTGCGTATACACCAATCTTCACTCGGTCTACATTGATACCAGATAGACGAGTCGCTGATTCGTTGCCACCTAGTGCGTAAACGTAGCGACCAAAGCGAGTGTGGTTAAGTAAGTACCAAGCCGCTGCGAACACAACCACCATTAACCAAACAGGTACTGGAATACCTAGCGCGTAGCCGGTACCAAACCATGCAAACGCATCAGCTGTGTCAGTAAAACCTGTCGAGATTGGACGACCTTCGGTGTACACCATAGTCACACCGCGTAGTAACGTCATGGTAACCAGCGTAGCGATAAAGGCCTGTACTTTGCCCTTAGCAATGATGATGCCGCTAATTGCACCTAACGCTGCACCTGCGACTAAAGCAGTCGGAACCGCCACCAGCACCGGGACTTCAAGCGCAATCATGCTTGCCGCAAAGGCACCACATAGCGCCAGTACGGAACCAACACTCAAGTCGATGCCTGCGGTTAAAATAACCAGTGTCATACCTACCGCGATAATGGCATTCACTGAGGTTTGACGAAGAATGTTGAGAATGTTGTCGACCGTAAAGAAGTTCGGGTTCAAAAATGACACAACAACAATCAAAAAAATCAGTGCTATCAGTGATTTTTGCTCAATCAACCACTCTTTTGTGAACAACTTCTTGTTGCTAGCTTCGGTTGGTTTGCTCATGGTATTAGTACTCATGCTGCTTCCTCATTGATCTTTTTGCCTACGGCACAGGCGAGTAATTTTTCTTGATCGGCGTCTTTCGCATCGAATTCGCCAGTAATACGACCTTCATGCATAACCAGAATGCGGTCACTCATACCGAGCACTTCTGGCATCTCGGAAGACACCAAGATGATGCTCATGCCTTCGGCTTTGAACTTGTTGATGAGTTGATAAATTTCTTTTTTCGCACCGACATCGACGCCACGTGTTGGCTCATCGAGAATCAGAACTTTAGGTTTGGTCATTAACCCTTTCGCGATCGCCACTTTTTGCTGGTTACCGCCGGATAAGTTACCAATGATTTGGTCGCGCGTAGGGGTTTTGATATTAAATAGCTTGATAAAATCTTCCACGGCAATCACTTCATCGCTATGTTGGATTTGGAAGCCTTTAGTCAACTGATTGAGTGAACAAAGTGACATATTCTCCTTAACCGAGAGACCTAACACCAAGCCATCGCCTTTGCGGTCTTCAGAGATATAAGCGATGCCATTTGCTAAGCCATCTTGTGGGCTAACCGGGTTAATGGTTTTGTTATCGAGGTTGATAACACCATGCTCACTTGGCAACGCGCCGTAAATCACTTTCATCAGTTCGGTGCGGCCTGCCCCCATCAAACCAGAAATACCCAATATCTCACCGCGTTTCAGCGTGAAGCTCACATCGTGAACGCCAGAGCCAGTCAGGCCAATCACTTCAAGGCAAGTTTCGCCATGTCGCACATCAATACGTGGGTATTGCTCTTCTAACTTACGACCAACCATCATTTCGATCAGGCCGTCTTCATCAGTGTCTGCTACTTTGCATTCACCGATAAATTTACCGTCACGAAGCACGGTAATGTCGTCACAGATTTCAAAGATTTCTTTAAGACGGTGTGAGATGTAAACGATGCCGCAGCCCTGCTCTCGAAGTTCGTTGATCACTTTAAATAGTGACTCCGTCTCGGTATCGGTCAGCGCGTCAGTTGGCTCATCCATAATGATGACTTTCGATTCAAACGAAAGCGCTTTCGCGATCTCCACCATTTGCTGTTCACCTAGGCTCAAATCACCAAGCAACGTTTTCGATGAGTGCTTTACGTTAAGGCGTTGAAGCAACTTGTCTGCTTCTTCATACATCTTGCCCCACTGAATACGCCCCATCGTGCCGGTAAATTCACGACCTAGATAGATGTTTTCAGCAATCGTTAGTTCAGGGATCAAGTTCAATTCTTGGTGAATGATGCTGATGCCCGCTTCCTGAGAGTCACGCGGCCCTGTAAACGCGGCAGGTTGGCCTTGATATTGGATGCTACCCGCATCCATGTGATAGATGCCAGTCAGCACCTTCATCAATGTTGACTTGCCTGCTCCATTTTCTCCCATGAGCGCCATGACACGGCCTGGGTAAACATTCAGGCTCGCTTTGTCCAGTGCTTTTACGCCCGGGAACGCTTTCTCAATGTCGCTCAGTTGTAGAATGGCTTGAGTCATAATCTGTCCTCAATATCTCTGGCTTAAAAAACCACGCCCGCTTGAAAGATAACGTTCGCGTATGGCGAGCATTCGCCAGTTCGAACGACAGCGCGGCTTTGTGCCGTGCGTGCTTTAAATGCTTCATGTGACACGTAGCTGATCTCGATAGATTTACCCGTTTCTTCGCTCTCTTTGCTCAGTTCGTTAAGCAATGCTTGATGCAAAACAGGGCTTACATCAGAAAACTCTTCCGCAATGATGACCCCTTCGATTTGCGACTCAGATAGAATCACGCGAACAGTATCAAGAAAACTTGGTACGCCATGCGTTAGCGCCAAATCAATTCGCTGTACATGCTCAGGGATTGGCAGGCCAGCGTCACATATCGTGATCTCATCGGTGTGGCCTAGCGTCGCCACCAAGTAAGAAATATCTGAGTTAATTAGGGTACTTTTTTTCATCTCATCGACCTTTCGGTTACACGTTCATACAACCATGAGCGCCTGTTTTAAAGTGTTTTCGTTATTAACAGAAAACTCATCGAAACGTTTCGATGAAATAATAATTCGTTGTGGTAATTTGACCAGAGTGAGATTGATAAGGTGTGAGAATGATCCGTAATTAACGGGTCATCGAATAGTAAAAAGGTACATGAGTCACACTTTACCATCGAAACGTTTCGATGACAGCTTAATCTACACTTGAAGTGAGGTTTTTAAAGACAGTTGAAAAAGAGATACGTCCCATTACTGAGAAACACTCTAGTTAATGAGATGGAAACCTTACACATCATCACAGTTCTTGGATGGTTGTCTGATTTTGGAGAACGCTCACCTTACAATCTGGTTACAATTTGCAAAACACATCATCCGTTCAGTACCTTATATGGTATGCGACGTTTGTAGGGACACAAACGGAAACTAAAAGCCATAATGAAGTTAAGCAATCGAGTCATCTTGCTTGTCGCGCCAGTGATCTTATTAAGCGCGCTGGTATCAAGTTATATTATTTACAGCATTCAAAAAGTAACGCTCATCAAGCGAGAAGACAGCTATATCCAATTGCAAATGGAAAAGCTCGCAGGGCAGTTCCGACAAGCCAACATATTCCTCAATAGTTATGCATACACATTAAGCAAAAGTGATGTATTGCAAGACTACTTGGTGAATCATAGCAATCCGTATCGTGAGCGCGTGTTATTTAACCGACTCGATGAAACCGCAGATGTGTTAAGCCATGGCTATACAGGCGATGCAAGCATGGCGATTCTCGACGGGAAACAAAACCTTCTTTATTACACAGAAAATAAATACTACGAATCTTCAGGTGTAGTCGACCCTAAGGTATTGGATTACATCTCGCGAAGCTTTAGTACGAGAGAAACGTTTAACCATACTGGCTTTATTTACAATTCCAGCGGGCAAAGTATTCTTCTGCAATACGAACTGATCGACAAACGAACAGGGACACAACCTCTAAGTTTTGATCCGCAAAATGTCTTTTTCGTGGTGGTATCGGTATCGCTCGAAGCCTTCAATGAGATCAAGCACGAAATCGAGTTCGACACGCATAGCGTGATAACTTTTGCCGACAAGCCTATTTATCTCGATATTCCTCTCGCTCAGACGATTGAACTATTGCCACACTTTTATGCGGTACTCTCCCCCGCTGAATATTTGATGTGGAATAAAGTCGATAAAGTGTGGCTAGAACTGGCCCTTTCCTTTGGTGTGGCGGCGTTTTGTACCATCACCTTAATGGTTTTGGTTTTGTATCGTTATGTATTACACCCCGTTTCTCGCCTCGATAAACAGCTACAAGAGCTGGAAACAAATCAACGCGGCAACATTGAAAAGCTAGAAACAAACGATGAAATAGGACGCTTATCCTCACGCTTTTTTGATATGTATGAAGAGCTCAACGTCATATATAAGAAGACAAAACGCCTGGCTGAAACGGATCACCTAACGCAACTCGCTAATCGCCATCGTTTCCATGAACTTGCAACTCGTGAACTCGTCTCCCCTTCGCAGCATTTGTGGGTCATTTATGTCGATCTCGATAACTTTAAGTACGTTAATGACTAATACGGGCATGAACTGGGAGACAACTTATTAAAGGTGTTTTCATCACACATCAAAAATGTCTGTCAAAAATTCTCGCACGACTACGATAGTCCCTGTTTTGCTGCAAGATTGTCTGGTGACGAATTTGCTATTTTATTGAGCTCAAATCAGGATGTACAACGCCTACCTGACTTGCTGGCCTCAGAGTTGCTAAAACCGATTAGCAATCTCAGTCCATCTTGGAGTAATTCATTCCCCGTGACTGCAAGCGTAGGTATCGCTCAGTACCCTCAAGACGGTACAGACGTCGCGAAATTACTCTCCAGTGCCGATGCGGCAATGTATCAAGCCAAACGAGCCGGGAAAAACCAGTACGCTTATTACTCAGCAGCTCTCAATGTTGAGTCTCAAAGACGCAGTCAGCTTGAGCGAGCGCTCAGAAAAAGCAACGTGGAAGAAGAATTCCATCTCGTTTTTCAACCCTATATGAATAATCGGGACAACGAGATTGAAGGACTAGAGGTATTATTGCGCTGGGAAGCGGAAGGCATTGGTCCCGTGCCTCCGAAAGAGTTTATCCCAATCGCGGAACAGGCGGGCTTATTTGATAAAATTGATCGCTGGGTTTTCGCCAACGCTACAGCGGAATATCACCAATTAAGAAATATTTTTGGTAAAGACATTGTCCTTTCGATCAACCTCTCTTCAGCAGAACTTAACTCCATCGAAATGGCGAATTATATTCACGACCAAGCAAGCAAAAACGGCGTGAAGCCAGAATGTATTGAGTTAGAAATAACAGAAACCTTTGCCGCAGAACAACAAGGTACAGCGTTACTTGATGAGCTGTCGAAGCGTGGCTATCGTCTCGCCATTGATGACTTTGGCTCTGGCTATACATCGCTGACTCAACTTGTTCAATATCCAGTTCAAAAGATCAAGTTTGACCGAGAGTTCCTCGTTACATTGATGAAAACCAACAACGGTCATGTGATCAAACCCATCATCGATCTATGCCACGCTCAAAATAAAACGGTCACCGCAGAAGGTATTGAGCACAATGTGATGCATGAATGGTTATCGTCCTACCGCTGTGACTATATGCAAGGCTATTTATTTGGTAAGCCAATGAGTAAGGAACAACTGAATTTGTGGTGGCAATCCGCAAATGACGATAGCCGCTTCGATGGTTCCATAGTAGGTTCAATTACTGTTCAAGGGACATCTTATTAAAGATTAAGTACAGAAGCCATGTATGTGGCTGCTGTACTTATATAATATAGAAACAAGACTTTACCCTTAGTTTCAATAATATAAGCAACCACATAAGTTCGTACGTTAATTTTTGGTATTATTATTTTTCGATGAAATCTCTCAGTTATTTAAATATTTAATCAAAACGATAGAATTACTTTTTGGTAAGTTTAGTTCTGTTTTTACTTCTTTAATTGAAGACATAAGGAAATAAGAAAATAAGTAAAAGCTGACAAACTTTACTTTTGTACTGCTGATCACCGACTTAAATGATTCGTGTAGAAGCTCATTTGTCGGCTCCACTTAGACTTAGCTTTATCACTTGTGAACAGGAAATGCCCTTCTTCTCGGTATTTCTCTACCTTTCTTATCCATCTTGTTGTTTACCCACTCACTTAAAATGCACTAACACACATAACGAGTTGACGTTACGATTTGTTACGAGTCAAATCACAAATCTAAACGCAGGCTGAATAGACGTACAAAAGACAAACACATTGAAATAAAAAGAGTTTCTAATCTAGAAAAAATAAAACGTCGTTTTTATAAATTCGCCACCTCACAAATATCCTTAAACACAGTTTTATTAATTACGCATATCAGATATTATTTATGCCGAAGTTTATCGAAACAATCGATTAACTTCATAATTTATTTGAGTTTCAAACAGTTAGTTTTTAACTTGAAAACTTATCGTTAACCCAATATTAAGTACCTAAGCGTACAATAAGAAACATTGGGAATAGAATTATATTGATGTGCATGTTGTTTTAACGAATGCATGAAGCAATCGGTAAATTTGTAACACCATAGAGTTTTATTTAGCCAAGATGAAAAAGTTAATTTTATTATTTATATGGACATTTCTGTCTGCCTCTCCTTTTGCCTTTGCAAAACAAGCAGATAACGAAGTCAAAAGTCACATACCACAGAATCAAATTGAACAAGTGTTCAAACAAGCAAAGTTAGATGGCGTAGTAGACTTTAAATTGTTTCGTGACGCTTACATCGCGTACCAAAAAACACCTGATAGAAAGAAATCAGTACTAACCATCATCGACTATAGTAAACCATCGACTGAAAAACGCTTTTATGTGGTTGATTTAGATAAAAAGAAGCTTATCTACAATACTTATGTTTCTCACGGTGTGAACAGTGGAAAGAAAACAGCGACGCAGTTTTCAAATGTGGTGAACTCGCGTAAAACATCACTGGGCACGTTTTTGACTGACACCACCTACTACGGCTCAAATGGCTATTCACTTCGACTTGATGGTCTAAGCTCAGGGTTGAACGATAAAGCTCGCGAGCGTTATATCGTTGTGCACGGTGCCGACTATGCTAACCCTTCTTTTATCAAGAAGAATGGTTACCTTGGGCGCAGTTGGGGTTGCCCTGCACTGCCAAAGAAGTTGTCTCGTGAGATCATTGACACCATAAAAGGCGGCAGTGTTATTTATGCAAGCGCATAACACGGTGCAAATTATGTGGGGAAGAATGCTCTATTTCTTCCCTAACAAATAATTGGATTGGCTCAAGCTTCCTTTTATCAAGACTCTCTTTACCTGTTTATCCAGTTTTCGCTTGCTTCAACGCTAAAGTTATTTAGGTATTAGCTTATACCCAAATAACATCAGAAAACTCTGTTCATCCCTCTTCCATCTCGTTAGTATACGCTGAGTTGGTCAGACACCGATTTTCATTGTTATCATAGTGTCACTAAGATTCCGTAGTCATAGTGATAGTCTATGACGTTATATGTTTAGGGTTACTTCTTGCGTTATCTACACCGTATATTATTGATGCTTTCATTGTCCCTATTTTCAGGGTTCATCGCTGCCTCATATGCGCATACGTATCACCACACTAAACATTACACCTCAGAACGCTTGCTTAAACTTGCGCAACAAGACGATTTTGAACTAGCACACAGCGAATTCCATACATTTGCCTCTCCAAGTTCTTGGGGCTCAGAAGGTTATTATCTGCACATAAAGCGCGAGTTGTTAGCGCTGGTTTCCTGCCGTCGAACATCCGCCACTGATGGTGTTTTATCATCAGATTTTACTCCTGATTATTTTTTACTTGTTGCTTTCTCTTCCCCGCCACTATTGGAATTGGCAAAACAAGCATCTCGCTTACCTCTTGATGGTTATGGCGGGCTGATGAGTAAACGCTCTCTCTATCGCCTCTCAGGAAGAAAAGAAGCCAATTTGATGTACGTCTTTACTCATGGTCGCAACGCCTTCCCTGTTGTTTAACTTTTTATGACATACAGAGAACACGGAAATGTAACGATGAGAACCAATACGCTCATTGTTACTAGAACCAATTTGAGGTCCATATAATGACAAAATTCACTACGACTATCGCACTAGCATTACTATTTGCAACGGGCTCTGCCTTCGCTAACACAGAAGCAAAGCCAGAAGAAATGAGCAATGAGACTCTGCTAGAGTGTGCCAATGTTTCTAATGCACGTATTGCGGTTCCTGAACACAGAGCGATGTTCAGACACTACCTAATGTCTGAAAGAAACTATAGTTTCAGCCAGTTATCTTCTGCTGAGCTTGAATTTAAAGCAGCAGATAAGAATGAATCCGAAGTAGAAAATATCTACAAGTCTCAGTGTAAAGAGGTTGGCGAGTATCTATATAGCATTGGCTATTAAACTCAAAACCCTAACGACACTCATAAAGAAAGGCGCATACATTGCGCCTTTCTTTTTACTGATAAAAACCAGCCGATTAGATGTCTAATCTGTATACAAGCTTAAAAGTGCAAATCAAAGTAAACTTACTGAGAAAACTCTGACACATCCTTGGATTTACAGAACGCTCGACGTGCTTTAACAAACAAGAAACTAAGCACCCCAATCATAAGAGTAATTATTGGGGCCGCCATTAATAGCATTGTGATCGCTTTGCTCATATTCTCTGGTAGCAAAGGAAGCAATAAACCAAAACCGCATAATATCAGCGTCCATAAAATCGCACTCAGCCATGCAAAGTAATGGAATTTACTAATACCTTTCACTCGCAACCCCATCATTAATGGCAATAGGGAACGAACAACCGGAATAAACCGCGCACAAAAAAGCGCAATCAATCCATGTTTACTGAGTAATACGTCGACCTGTTCCAAACGCTTTTGAGGAACCGCGCTCACCCAGCCTCGTACCTTAGGTAAGCAATTTAGCCACTTGCCTTGTAAGTAAGCCGCCCAACTTCCCAGCCCCGCACTAACAGCTATCACCAACATAATCATAATTGGATCAAGGACGCCAACCGCCGCCAGCGTACCGGATAATACGACGACACTGTCGCATGGGAATGGCGCAGCAGGAATAAAACCACTTTCCAAAAAGATAAGCGCAGCAACAACAAAATAAACCAATCCTGCACCGCCTGGCGCCATTAACGCCGTAAAATCTTGATGCCAAAAGGCACTCAAGACCTGAATTATCGAATCAAACATAAACCGCTCCTAAGCATAACTAACCAAAAATTGTAAAAACATGGAATGTGTTAGCGAGCATGTATAAAGCGGTATATGAGATTCGATTCTTTCCTCGCACCGATTCTGTATTTAGAATGAGTAAAAATACTTTCAACACAACGACCTAAAGCCTCATTGCCGATGCGTTTTAGCAGCCCCATCGAGTGAATTGCCGAACGATGTGTCCACCAAACTACAGCAAGCGTTTCAAACCATTCGAGTTCTACATCGTCGTTCGAGCTCGTTTCCTTAGAATGGCTAACCCTCAATATATTCCGGCTGTTTAAACTCGGATAGTCTTGTTGTATTGGAGAGACAGGGTATTCTGAAAAGTGCTTCGACTTAGCGTCAACAGCAATATTCTGGTTATGAAAGGAAAGAATATTTGGGTATGAGTGCGCCAGACTCATGCTCGGAGCCAACAAGCAGAAAAGTAGTCCGAGTAAAGCAATCAGAGTCGTACGCACAAAGGTAACCAAAACCAAAATAATAAGTTCTTTTAACCCTGTGCGTAACGATTGGCAATTAGTATTCTTAATCGTTAAGAATACTAATTATTTTTCACCGTAAGGGTAGTTTTCAAACATTTTCGCAATTTCTTCTTCAATCAGAGATTCTCTTTTCTCAGAGCTCATAGACTCAGATAGTTTCCTACTTGAAACACCTTTCCACACAATCTGATTAGCCTTTGCATCAACAAGCTCTACCACCAGTTTGCCATACTTACGTTCTTTGTATCGTTCCGGGCTTGAAGTGATCACGCCAAAGCTATTCCAACCATAACCGAAACTCACCGAAGACCCAGAAGAGACAAGCTCGGACTCTTCGACGATATCATGATGAACGTAAAGGTCCCCACCACTATTCACTTTAATTAGGCCCTTGTCTTCAAGCTGTTCAGCCAATCCTTGTTCAATACGTCGACCATCAATACTCGTAGGGGCTTCTGCTTGGGCACCGAAATCAAACGTTCTGTAAGCTGAAAAATCGGCTTGCTTATCAACATCCGTTGTTACGGTTGTACAAGCAGACACGAGCATCATCACCGCCCCTAATATCAAACCTTTCCACATGTTAAATCTCCTTTGGTTAAGCTGACTGTTTCAGCGGAATTACGCTAGTGCTATACATACGCTTCAGCAGTAAAAAGTAATCATTTCAATATCTAGTCTTGACCATGAAACCTGACTGTTCAATAAACGCGATTAACCTTTACACTGACAATCTTGAATATCATCAATGCCTAAACGCTAGTAGACAGTGTGTTTGCCCCTAATTAGCAGCCATCGATTTTAGAAGCGGAATCTCTGACCCTCCTGAAAAACAGAGACAATGAACACTTTAACACCAAGACGCTACTTTTTTAGGCATCTGACAAACAATTGATGAGAAAAGACTTTTCTTTTTCGTTCAGTGTGGCATATTAACTGCGTCCTATCGATGCGCGGGCATCGTATAATGGCTATTACCTCAGCCTTCCAAGCTGATGATGCGGGTTCGATTCCCGCTGCCCGCTCCAATCTCTTTTATCTCAATCTACTCAAAAGAATCCGATGGCGGAGCAAATAGACAGCGCCAACGTTGTTTCCACGTTAAATTTGGTCGTGTTACGTCATAAAACATATCTTTCCATTCTGCAAACGTCACACGAATGGGATTAAAGCTGTTTACAGGTTTAGAAATTCCATACCTAACGGTTTCCACTTCTGGTTCAAACGTTCCAAACATCCGATCCCAGATAATCAACACTCCCGCGTAATTTTTGTCGATGTACTGACGGTTTATACCATGATGAACACGATGATGAGATGGCGTATTAAATACCCACTCTAGCGGTCCAAGCGAGCGAATTGATTGAGTATGAACAAAAAACTGTAAGCCCAGATTAAACAGCACAACGAAGACGACCCACTTAGGATCAAAGCCAATAATCACCAAAGGCAACCAGAAAATCCACATCCCCGCTAACGGATACATCAAGCTTTGACGAAACGCGGTGCTGAAATTCATTCTCTCCGAGCTGTGATGGACCACGTGCGCAGCCCACATCCAACGAATACGGTGGCTAGCCCGATGAAACCAGTAATAGAAAAAGTCTTGCAGAACGACAAGTAACAAAAACGCTGAAACGCTCATTTCGATATCAAACAATCGCCAATCAAACCACCACAAATATAGCTGAGCAATCACTAAACCCGTGAGTATGTCTGTCGCTTGGTGTAAGCCCGCAAGCACAAAATTACATACAACTTCCGGAATATAATACGTCGCGCTTTCAGGTAAACGTCCCCTTCGTTGTCCAAACCAGTACTCTGCAACCATACATAAAAAGAAAACAGGCGCCAAAATCATCAGAAGTAATTCAGGGCGTTCCATCAACTGTGTCCAATCCATTGTGTTTCTACCATTTTGCATAGTGATCTTCAGTAAGACCTATGACTTCTTCTAACTGATGTTTGATACCATTCCCATCAACGATGTAGCCAGAGAAATAGCCGATATATTGACGAAAATTGCTTTTGAGAAACCAAAAGTTCTTCTTTTCTGAACGTCGATTTAAAGGCGTGAATACTAGGTCAATCCGTTTATCTTCCGACGTGATATGCCACCTTTGTCCTTCATCATTTCGTGAAAATTGAAACTGAACAGGCTGTAAAAAATGCCGTTCACCATTAATCCAGAATACATTTTCACAGTAGCCCGTTTCATTGACACCCGCAGCTAAGTTCAGCCCCAACCGTCTGCCGCTTTCAAAGCAATTAATACTCGCCCAGCGCCAGCTTGTCTCCCGTCGCATGTACCCAGTGGAAAAGTCGTAACCAGCAGCTACTTCTGAGAGATCTTGTTCCTTTCCTAATATGAATAAGTTGCCATCTACCGTTAACGCATTATGCTTCTGCGTATAAGTCCAACCCGCATAACCGGTTGGCGTACATAACATTAATGGCAAACTCATACTTTCTGGACGTAAGTAGAGATCAGCATTGACAGACTTTGTCACAAAGTGGACGTGCCAAATACCATTCTGAATAGAAAACTGAATACTTTTGTCAGCAATATGGGCATGACTAGACCAACTGGAAGGCTGAGTTTGATAATCAATATTAAAAGGCTTTAACCACTGCTGCTCCACTAACTCATTATTTTGAATGTCAAACAGATAGCAAAAACCAGATGCTAAATACCTAATATCCGCAATCGCAACCCCAATCACGTAGTTAGGTGTGACCAAATTAACGAACTGAAACTGCTTATAATCACAGTAACGGCGCCACTTAGACGCTGGCTTATCCATCTCATCAAGGTAGGTAAACTTATCTAACTGTAAAGATGTGGGAATCCCATCAAGATGGCCAAACACTGGTAGACCGTCTTGCTGCATAAACGAGTCCAGAGTCTTAAGCTCATGCATATTTTTATCTTTTTCGAGTCAACACGCTCAGATGTTAACACTGCGTTAACAAAAACAATTTGCGTGACAGCACAACAATATCGACTAATTTGGCTTCGGCTCGCTATATGTGAAACCGATCACTCAACTATCCACTCATGTCACTCACTTAATCTTCCTCATCAATACGAACAGAAGTTGGAAATTGAGCGTTCTAATCCACAGGAAAGACCATTATCGCCATTGAGAATTGGTCAAAATCACTATTTAATGGGAATAAATTCATATAAACTGATTGCTTATTCATATCAAGGAAGAGATCTATGTCACACATACACGATACTATTGTTGCGTTGCAACACAGTAGCCCGGCTCAAAAAGAGTTTTACCAAGCCGTAGAAGAAGTATTAACTTCTCTCGCTCCAGTCATAGAAAGCAATAATAAATATAAAGAACAAGCGATTATCCAAAGAATCGTAGAACCAGAACGTCAAATCATGTTTCGAGTTCCTTGGGTCGATGACGCAGGGAATGTGCAAGTAAACAAAGGCTACCGCGTCGAGTTTAACTCCGCGTTAGGTCCATACAAAGGCGGACTGAGGTTCCATCATTCAGTGAACGCGAGCATCATAAAGTTCCTCGGCTTTGAACAGATTTTTAAAAACGCGCTTACTGGCCTTCCAATTGGTGGTGGAAAAGGCGGTTCAAACTTCGATCCTAAAGGAAAATCTGACGGTGAAATCATGCGATTTTGCCAATCATTTATGAACGAGTTATACCGCCACATTGGCCCTGCTACCGATGTTCCTGCTGGCGATATCGGCGTCGGTGCGCGTGAAATTGGTTATATGTTTGGTCAATATAAGCGATTGACGGGCCGCTACGAAGGGGTACTTACAGGCAAGAGCCTTCTTTGGGGGGGCTCACTTGTTAGGAAAGAAGCAACGGGATATGGAACCGTATATTTTGCGGAATGCATGCTCAATGACCGTAATGATTCACTCAAAGGCAAAACTTGCCTCGTTTCTGGCGCAGGTAACGTCGCTATCTATGCAATTGAAAAGCTATACCACATGGGAGCAACCCCAGTAACATGCAGCGATTCTAGAGGCACGATCTATCATGAGCACGGTATTGACCTGCAGCTCCTCAAGCAACTTAAAGAAGTGAAAAGAGCAAGTTTAGAAGAGTATTTAGACACTTACCCTGAAGCAGAGTATACGCCGTTGGGTGACTATCCTAATGAAGGGCATGCTGTATGGCGATATCAAGCTGACGCCGCATTCCCTTGCGCGACCCAAAATGAACTAACGTCAAACGATGCTCTTGCTCTTATCGATAATGGGTGTGTTTTGATTAGTGAAGGCGCAAACATGCCAACCACTCGTGATGCGGCCAATATCATCGTGGATTCCGAAATGGCTTATGGGCCAGCGAAAGCAGCCAATGCAGGCGGCGTTGCAACCAGTCAGCTTGAAATGGCACAAAATGCCAGCATGCAAAACTGGACCTTTGAGCAAGTCGATAGCCAGTTACAGACCATCATGAAAAACATCTTTATTAATGCAAACGAAACCAGTCGAGAGTTTGGTCAACCTGGTAATTTAGTTTTAGGCGCAAACATTGCCGGCTTTAGAAGAGTCGCTGATGCGATGATCGAGCAAGGCATCGTTTAGTTCACAATAGCCAGCAGCCTGACTGCTGGCTTAACACTATTCGGCGATACACTGCGCTTTGACAAAGAGCTTCATTTAATCTGCAATAAGCGTCGTCACTTCAGTTTTAACCGAATTGGCGATAAAACAATTCTCATGAGCCATGTGGTGCATTTTTTCTAATTGAGATCGTGTCGGTTGATTATCACCAGCAAATGTTATCTTAGGGTTTAGTGTTACCTTAGACACCCATTCTTTTCCATTTTCACCTTTTTTCAGCTCCCCTACTGCTTCATCTAGGTAGCGATCCACAACGTAACGTCGTTTCGCCGCAATAGAAAGAAAAACAAGCATGTGACAACTGGAAAGTGCCGCAACAAATGCTTCTTCCGGATCAACGTTTTCTTCTACAGATAATGGCAACGGCACTACGTGTGGAGATGGTGACGCAGGGACTTGCAACCCGCCATCAAACTTCCAAATGTGCGCCCGACTATACTGGTTATCACTGAATACTTCGTCAGCTTCGCGATGCCATTCGATTAAAGCGGAATGCTTACTCATTCTAACTCCCTGATTTTCTCATTGACGAATCAACACATCCATTCACGTCATAGTAAACCATAACGAAACAAGGTAAGGAACGCATGAACTCAGAGAGGTTACAAAATTTGTTGAGGATCGACGTTTTTTTTCTGTATGTCATCCAGAAGTCGATTAGCCTGATGGATGTTAACTTGTAATCGGTTGATTAGCATCTGTAACCGCTCAATTTCAGGAGTTTGCTTCGCTTTGAGCGCGTTTTCTAGCGCCTCCGTTTGTCCAGCTAAAATCGGCAAACCAAGGTTCAATGCCATACCTTTTGTTTTATGCAACGTGTCTTCTAGAGACGCGAAATCTTCAGCCATAAAATAATCAATAAGTTCATCAACCGATGATTCAAAATCGACAATAATACTTTTTAGTAGCTCATCTATCGCTTCCGGCGCTTCTTGCAAAGAAATGAGCATCTCTGAACTGGATAACTCTTCTTCTGTCAGCCGTAACTTCTCTATTGGCTTGCGCTGCAACTGGAGAACATTGTTGTCATTCGTTAATGGTAAATTCTCTTTTGGTTCGAGCCTCGCAGCAAACTGTTTAAGAGCGTCCGAAAAGCTCTCTTGCTGTAGCGGTTTTGTAAGCACATGATCCGCTCCGGCTTCAATAAAGCTATCATGCGCCTCACGAAATACATCAGCCGTATACGCAAAGAGTAATGTCTTGATACCTAACTCTTGTCGAATCACACGCGTCGCTTCAACACCATTCATCTCAGGCATGTGATTGTCCATCAGAATCAGGTCATATTCGTTATCTCTCGCCTTTTTAACCGCCACCAATCCGTTTTCAGCAACATCCACCTCATGTCCCAACTTTTCGCAAAACCCTTTCGCCACAATGGCGTTCACTCGATTATCTTCAGCAAGCAATATCTGCAAATTGTGTGTTTTCTTGCGCGTTTTTGGTGGCTCTTGTGCCTTTGGAAGTTCGCATTCAACCCAAGGAATGGGCAGTTCGACGATGAATTGACTTCCGACGCCCTCCACACTTTTCAATGTAATCTTGCCATCCATCAAGCCAGTTAATTTTTTAACTATTGCCAAACCAAGCCCTGTGCCTCCAAATTTTCGGGTAGTTGAAGAATCGGCTTGCTCAAACGAGTTGAAAACATGTTCTTGCTTGTCTAGCGCGATACCAATACCAGTATCACTCACAATCATCACCAAGCAATGATTTACCTTATCAAGTTCTGTTCTGATTAACACATGCCCTTCACTGGTAAACTTCACCGCGTTGCCAGCAAGATTAAACAAGATCTGTCGTAAACGTGCGCAGTCTCCGGTAAATTCAACGTATTCAGGCACTTCATTTTCCACGATCAATTCGATATTTTTTTCATCGATGAGCGGTTTTATTGCGCTACACACAGGAGAAATGACTTGATCTAAATTGAACTTAGCCTGCTCAAATTCCAGTTTGTTTTCTTCAACTTTAGAGAAATCCAAAATATCGTTGAGAATCGTCATCAAGTGTTGGCCAGAATCAAGAATGACTTTCACGTACTCTTTAGTCGTCGGCTCTTTAGTTTCCTCTGCAATCATTTGAGAAAGGCCCAATACACCATTCATCGGCGTTCTTAATTCGTGACTCATTGCGGCGAGAAAACTTGATTTGGCTTTTGCTGC
The DNA here is from genome assembly GCF_053890955.1 of Vibrio sp. JZG120. Classification (NCBI taxonomy): domain Bacteria; kingdom Pseudomonadati; phylum Pseudomonadota; class Gammaproteobacteria; order Vibrionales; family Vibrionaceae; genus Vibrio; species Vibrio sp. JZG120. The sequence continues at coordinate 584,598 of NZ_JBSRRK010000001.1, read as the reverse complement.
TCGCTCGGCTTTATTTCGCGCCTCCTCGATTTCGAGGTTTAATTGTTTCAAGTTGTACATTCGATATTGCGACTGATACAAGAATGCACTGACTAACAACATCACGGCAATAAAAACAAACAACCAAGTAAAACGCGCTTCACTTTGGGCAATATTGAGCAGCCGATGCTCCGCATCCTCGATAAAAACAAAGTATCCATGATCAAGCAGTTCATTCGTGAGTAGTTCTATCCTTTTATCGCTCGCTTGAAGCCGATCTAAGAAATTGGCTTCACTTTCACTCTCAACTACGTTTTGTGTCAAAAGCAGTTGGTTGAGAAACTCAAAATAGTGATGCCCACTCAACGTCTTTCGGGTATCGGTAGAAATATCTTGCTGATATAAGTTGAATAGCATTAATAACGCGTATTGATTCTCCACCTGAACGCCAATCAACATATCGAGCTTCAGCGTTGTATCAAGCACACGGTTTTTGAATAGATTGAGCGTATCCTCAACTTTTTTATGATTGGGCGTAACAGGGAACCAAACTGACTCCCTTGATGAATTTAGCAAGTTCTCAGCTGCGACTTCTATATCTACTAAAGATGTCGTCAGTTCATAATTCTTCCTATCTTCAACCGCATATCGATTCACGATAACATCGCGCTCTTCAATCAACTTGTGCCCAATATCCGTCAACTCCGCGTGGAATTCTTGTGCACTTTTTGAATTCACATGTGACATGTACGCCAATACACAACACGTCAGCATGGCAATAAAAAAGCAGAGATTAACCAGTTTGAATTTACTCATTTTCCAACACCTCTAAAATCACGGGTCTGGGTGCTGTCAAGGACTGTAAGAACGCTTCAATATCAGCGACACTTTCATCGCTCATCGTAATTCCGAGCTGCGTTTTCGCCATAATCTGTATCGCCTCAGATAACTGGTCAACTCGTCCGTTATGAAAATAAGGGCTTGTTAGGGCGACATTACGTAAACTGGCGACTCTAAAATAGAATTGTTCTTCACTTTCCGTCGTAATCAGGTGCCGTCCCGAATCCTCTACTACTGGCTTATCTTTGAAATAGGCGAACCTTTGTATCATCGCTCCGCCAATATTTTTGCCCTGATGACACTGTACGCAACCTGAAGACTGAAATGTTTTCCACCCCCTAATTTGCTGCTCACTGAGGACATGGGTGTAACCCAGTAAGTAGGCATCGAATGGTGCACCTGGAGTTTGGAGCCCTTCGACAAACTCCACAATGGCGGACTTAATATTGTTAATATTAATCGGTAGCTCACCATCACGACTAAATAGCGCTTGATAACGTTCGCTTCCTTTCACGTACTGCTCTATTGTTTGCCAGTTTGAGTCCATTTCTATTGGATTGTGGATTGGCCCATCAATCTGAGCCATCAAAGTGTTTTCGGTACCATCCCATAAAAAACGATAATTTAACGCTGCATTAAACACTGTGATGGAATTTCGAGTTCCATCACCTTTCACTCCTGTAGAGACGGGGGTATTTTCAGCGCCATTGGTTTGCAAGTTGTGGCACGTCGCACAACTGATGCTACCGTTTGAAGATAGCTGAGGATCACGAAAGAGATGCCAGCCAATTCTCGCCAGCTTAATATCTACGACAGGGTCACCTTCTATCGGCTGAACTAACGAAATATCACCTAGCACCTTAGCATTTCTTGCGATTGTTGCTTGGCTCAAAATGAGTGCCACAACAACTAATGTGATTATGCTGAATTGCCTCATCAACTGCATACCTTACACTTGCCATTAGTATGAAGTTAGTTGCATTTTTAGGTTTTTTCCATTAATGGAAAACGGTTACCAGAGCTGCACGCGGAGGGACTTTTATTTAAAGCTCACATAAGGAGCAAATGACGAAGGCGAGTAACGAAGAATTGACTCGCTTCGTGGAGTTATGTGTGCATATTTTAGCTTATAGAAGCCAGCAACCTTTGAACCCAAGTAATCTCACCATAGGAGATGAGATCGAAGATAGTAAAGAAAATGGCACAGATAATGGCCAGTTTGACCAAGCGTTGAACAATAAACATCATAATTACCCATCATTTTTTCGCAGTTTACTATTACAAAAGAAGTTTAGATACAGAAGAAAAGCACTAGTTACACTAATAGACTGTTTTATAAAAAGATTTATACCTTTACTAGCTGCACGATTAAACCGTAATTTGAATGCGCGGTACGTTATTGAGCATTTTAATTGCAAACACGAAAATCTAGTAATTAGGGCAAACGTTTCACTTACCATATCAGCTCAGCAAATCCTTCATTTTATCTCTATAATTTGAATCTATATCAACAATTTCTGTTAGAACATGTCGTACACTTTCAGTGAATTAACATCTATAACTATTTTTTAATGAAAACACTTCGCTTGTTTAACTTGAATCTTCGCTATAAAACCGCCTTATACTTTTCATTAGGACTGCTGGGCATGGTCATCAGCTTCCTTTTTATTAGCCGTTATTTTTTCCTGTATAGCTTAGATGAGCTCGAAGACATGGAAATTAACCATGCGAATCAGCAAGCACTCGCTGTCATCGACATGATGGTGAGCCAGCAAGAAAGCGCCTCATACGATTGGGCGTACTGGGACGAAACATACGATCTGTTTGTTGATCGTGATATTGCGAAATATACCGAGCGAAACCTTTACACAGAGAGCATTGATGCGTTAAACCTCGATATGATGGCGTTTATCACGACTAATGGGCAAACCCTGCTCTCCTTAACTCGTGAGGATAACCCCGACACTTCTTCAGAACTCACCGCTAAAATGGCGAATCAACCTACTCTTCAAGATTACATCAAGTCCATGAATCACAAGCTTGATATCCATAGAGAGAGCATCTCAGGGTTGTTTAAAATCAACGATACTATTTGGGGTCTTAGCCTCAGCCCAGTTAGAAATAGTGAAGGCGACCGCCCTTCTAACGGATGGATGCTTTGGGGAAGAAACCTATCTTTGCGCTTTCCTGGAGACTTTAAATCCATTTTAACTGCGGAAAACTCATTAGAGACGCAGATGGTAAGTGGATCAGACAGTAGTGAGATGCGAGATATAGAGAAGACCTCGCGGTCAATAACAAAATGGGCCTCACTCTCTGATTTATCTGGTGAACCAATCGCATGGCTAAAAACGAAAACACAGCGAGAGCATTATGCGAAAGGTAATACGCTATTCATGTACCTGTTTGCAACGGTTGGCGTTGTAGCATCAATCATCGCTGCCGGCACCTACATCACGTTTAAAAATAAGGTCGCCACTCGCTTTAATCATTTTGCTGAAGGAATAAGCGAAATCGCCTCTCAATACCAACTTGAAGGGCTGCATTCTGTAAAAGTAGACGAATTAGAGTTAGCGACAAAACTGGTACAAAAGCTCTCTGAAAATACATCGTTAACCCAACTGCAATTGAAAGACTCGATGGAAAAGTTTGGTGCTCTGTACCATAGCTCCTCACTAGGCATGCTAATTGTTATTGATCGTAAAATTGTCGATGTAAACCAACGAGCGTTAGATCTGTTGAGCTACAGCAAATCGCAATTGATAGATCGTCCTCTAGACACCTTGTGCCCATCGGAGGACGATGAATGTCGAGTTGACGCCATGTTCAGAGAGCTGAAAAACGGTAAAACACAATTCGAAGCGCAAGTGCTCGATAGCAATACAGAAGAAATCGACTGTTTGATAGAAGCCACGCTCATTCAACATCATGGTCAAAGTGCGCTGATGTTGTTGCTTCAGGATATGAGAGAGACAAAACAGCAAGCAGAAATGATCCAAAAACTCACCGACTTTGATCCGGTATCCGGTTTCTGTAATCGTCCTGTCATTCTCAATGCACTGCACGAGCTCGTAGAGACACGGCCAAACCATTTTTCGTTTGTGTACATTAACAGTAAGACTCTCAAGCAAATTGCAGGGGTATACGGTCACCTCATTTTTGATGAAGTGATTCAATACATCGCATCCGCAATACGCGAGCAATTAGGGGCATTCCAAATAGGCCGAATTAGTGAGCATGAATTTATCGTTTTGATTCCAGATATCGAGCACCACCAAAAAGCGATAGATGCTACCAATCGATTACTGAATCATTTGTCACATAAGGTCCAGCTCTCCGGGATCATGATGTCATTAGACAGTAAAGCGGTGATGATGGATCTAAACATTACTCACCAGTCTGTCGAGCATTTACTGCTTGCAGCACGTTTCTCATCACAATCCGCTAAGGGTCGTCACTCTCACGAAGTATTAGTGATTGATGAAGAACTATCAGAGCAGGCGGAAACATCTATGGTGATCAATCGCGATTTAGAAAATGCCATTAGACAAGATGCGATTAAACCGTTTTTCCAGCCTATCGTGGATGCTAAAACCACTGAAGTCATTAGCTTCGAAGCACTTGCTCGTTGGCAACATCCAACATTAGGGATGATTTCACCAGAAGTATTTATTCCGATGGCAGAACAAGGAAAACTTATCGTCGAATTGGGAGAGTCCATTCTCAAACAATCTTGCGAATTTATCAGTCGGCTCAATGGAGTTCGTCATGCGCAAGGCCTGTCGATGTTAAGCGTGCATGTGAACTTAAGCGCGCAGCACTTTTATCATTCAGGACTGATGCCCTACCTAAAAAAAGTGATGGCTCAATACAACCTCTCTGCTGGCCAGCTTGTGCTTGAAATTACCGAAAGTATGTTGATGGGCGGAGAAATAGAATCAATCCAAAGCATTCAAGACATCAAGCGACTTGGTGTTGGACTCGCTTTGGATGATTTTGGTACTGGATACGCATCATTCAGTAGCGTATGTAATTTTCCATTGGATATTGTGAAGCTGGATAAATCTTATATCGACGAGATTGAAACCAATGACAGAGCAAAAACACTGGTAAGAAACATTGCTAACATGTCTCAAGAACTAGGGTTAACTATTGTCGCCGAAGGTGTTGAAACCGCGAGCCAAGTACGCAAGCTTAAAGTTTGGAATATTGATGAGTTGCAAGGGTTTTACTTCCACAAACCGATGCCTGCCGAGCAAGCACTCGTTCAATTTTCTCGCCACGTAAACAGTTAGTCTCTCTCCTCTAAGACACATTAGGAAGGCAAAGTGATTACCGTCACTTTGCCTTTTTGTTGAACCTTTTCACACCAGACGCCCCACGATTAGTGACTACCGATATTCATATTAAGGCCCGTAGCCTCAGATGTGCCATGATAAATGCTGATATGACTAACTCGAGTGATCAATTACTTATTTGCACTAGTATTACTGCGTATATACTTGAATTAGGTTTTCAAAAAGTCCCTGTGACCGCACAAGGAGGACTGCATGAAACGACTATGGATATGGGTCTTACCTTTACTTTTGCTTGCCAGTCAAGCACTGGCCAATACTGTCTGGATTGTTCCCGTCAAAGGCGCTATAGGTCCTGCTACCAGCGACTATTTGTCTCGTGAGATAGAAGAAGCGCAACTAAACGGTGTCAGTTTAGTGATCTTAGAGATGGACACTCCTGGCGGCTTAGACAGCGCAATGAGAGATATTATTCACGCGATTACCACCTCCTCCACTCCAATTGCGACTTGGGTTGGCCCGTCAGGATCTAGAGCGGCTAGCGCAGGGACATACATTTTACTCGCCAGCCACGTTGCTGCCATGGCTGAAGCCACTAATCTTGGCGCGGCAACACCCGTCGCGTTAGGTGGTGCCCCTCAGCCCCCTTCATCAGATGATGGCAAAGATCAAAACGCGGAAGAAACGTCAGAAGGAACCAACGAAGGTTCAGAGAAAGTTCCCGCGAAAACCGCAATGGAGAAAAAGGTGATTAATGATGCTAGAGCCTATATTAAAGGCTTAGCAAAGCTTCATGGCCGAAATGCAGAGTGGGCAGAGAAAGCAGTGAGCGAAGCAGCGAGTTTGGACGCCACTGAGGCATTGGAATTAAACGTTATTGATTATATAGCCAACTCACCAGAGGATTTAGTCAAAGCCATTGATGGACAAACTGTTAAAGTTAATAATCGCGATGTGACATTGTCACTGGAAAATCCCGTATGGATTGAAAGAACACCCGATTGGCGAGCAGAAATGCTAGCCGTTATCACAAACCCAAACGTCGCCTACATCCTGATGCTCATTGGTATCTACGGTTTGCTTCTTGAGTTTTACAACCCAGGCATTGGCTTACCCGGCGTGTTGGGTGGTATTTGTTTGCTCCTCGCCATGTATGCATTACAAATGATGCCTGTGAACTACGCTGGGCTTGGTCTGCTGTTACTCGGAATTGCACTGATGATCGCGGAAGCATTCAGTCCGAGCTTTGGAATTTTGGGCTTAGGTGGTGTTGTCGCCTTTGTGCTCGGTTCCATCTTCCTCATGGACAGTGAGTTGCCAGGATTTCAGATCGCCCTTCCTTTAATTTTCGGTATTTCCATCTTTTCTGTCGCGCTGATCGTGTTGACTGTCGGCCTGCTGCTCAAAATACGCCGACGACGTGTGACAACAGGTTTAGAAACTTACCCTGGGAAAATCGCTGTCGTGAGCGATGACTTTATCGATGGCGAAGGGCGCGTTCAACTCGATGGTGCGCTATGGCGAGCCAAAACCAAAGACCATCAACAACTCAAACAAGGTGATCATGTCACCATTGTGAATGTGAAAGGGCTGACCTTAACCGTGATGCCTGATGACCGCCAAAATAAATAGGAGGCGCTTTATGATGCTCTATACCGTTGCGGTGATCGTGGTGCTATTGTTCGCACTTGCGACCCAAATGTTTAAGGTTTTGAGAGAGTATGAACGTGGGGTTGTATTCTTTCTTGGTCGCTTTCAAGAAGTAAAAGGCCCTGGCTTAATCATTCTTATCCCATTTATCCAACAAATGGTACGGGTGGATTTACGTACTGTCGTTTTGGATGTGCCGACACAAGACTTGATAACCAAAGATAACGTGTCTGTGCGCGTCAATGCGGTTGTTTATTTTCGCGTAGTCGATCCTCAAATGGCAATTAACAACATTGAAAGTTACAGCGATGCCACCAGCCAGTTAGCGCAAACCACGCTGCGATCAGTATTAGGTCAGCATGAACTGGATGAATTACTATCAGAACGCGAGCGTCTCAATAAGGATTTACAATCCATCCTCGATCAACAGACTGATGACTGGGGCATCAAGATTGCCACGGTTGAAGTCAAACATGTTGATTTAAATGACAGCATGGTCAGAGCGCTAGCGCGTCAGGCTGAGGCAGAACGTAACCGTCGTGCGAAAATCATTCACGCTACCGGTGAGTTAGAAGCTTCTAATAAATTAAAAGAGGCAGCTCAAATGCTCAACGAAGCGCCGAATGCGCTGCAATTGCGTTACATGCAGACACTCACGGAAATCACGACAGACAAAACATCGACTATTATCTTCCCTATGCCGATCAACCTTGTCGAAGCCGTCAGTGATATCGCCGAAGCGGTAAAAAAGAATAAAGAGACACAAGACAAATAAAAGCCATACTCAAGGAAGTAAGCTGTTTACACGTTACTTCCTTGCTTTAACTTGCTTGTTTTCGAAGAGCATTTAGTTTCTCTTTTAGTGTTTGGAGCACTCCCGCTTCATTACCGACAAACCTGTGTTAAAACAAGCTCTCCACGCTGTTTCGACATCATCGTCGTATTCAAAATCACACTCTTGAACCGTTTCGATAAGGCTTTCAAACCAAACATCAATATCCTGTGGTTCAATGCCAATATCGGAACTCGCATGCTTCTTACCATACTTTCTCTACCATCTTGTGCGCCTCGTTAGAGGTATCGGCCATCATAAAAAACACGATAGATCCTCTAAGCATTCGCACCTGTTGGTGCATGTCGACACCATCAAACTTTTGTCTGAAGCTTGTACTTTTTGACCATAAATTCTTGTAAAACAAGTCGAAAAAGCCTTGGTTCGCGATACAACGTTCATAACTATCGTTGAAAACTTGAATCACGTTCATGTTGCTCTCCATCACTCTCTTAATATGAGTGTAATTTAATAATCATCAAAAGCATCTAAATGATGATGCCCAACCCTATGAAGCACGCCAATTTTCAATAAAAAGTAAAAAGTGATTCAAATAAACACCCTCTTATCAATAAAAAAATATCCCGTATTATGAATCCATATTCGAGGTACGCATGGTTGTCGATGCTAAGCGCATCCTCATTTGTCACAAAAATAAAAAGGATACAAACGTGTCTCATCAAATCATTACTGATCTAAACAGCCGCTACACTGCTAAAAAATACGACGAAACCAAACGCGTTTCTCAAGAAGACATGGCAATCATCAAAGAAGCACTCCGTCTTTCAGCGTCTTCGATTAACTCGCAACCTTGGAAATTCATCGTGATTGAAAGTGATGAGGCCAAGCAACGTTTCCACGATACATTTGCAAATATGCACCAATTTAACCAGCCACATGCTAAAGCCGCGTCACATACGATTCTTTTTGCGTACGATCCAAACTTCACCAAAGAGAAGTTCGCGAAACGTGTGGATGCCGAAGTAACGTCTGGCCACCTACCGGCGGAAATGTACAACAACTTTATGGGCGCCTACGCTTTTGCCGATGCAAATACGGATGAAAATGGCTTTAACGGGAACTGGACAAAAGCACAAGTCTATTTAGCGCTAGGCAATCTACTACACACCTTGGCTCGTCTGGGTATTGACTCAACTCCGATGGAAGGCGTAGATCCAACACTGATTGGAGAAGTATTCAAAGAAGAATTAGAAGGCCATGTCTGTGAAGTTGCACTGGCGATTGGCTACCACAAAGACGGGGAAGATTATAATCATGGTCTACCAAAAGCTCGCCTTGCGATGGATGATGTAATTACGACTCTATAATCGGCCGTTTCCTTAGCTTAACTATTTATATCATTGTTTAAACCAAAAAGAGCCGCACTAATATGCGGCTCTTTTTTAGCTTGGCTCCAACTCTACTCTAACTTTACGCCACTTGCTCAGACTTAAAATTACCAAGCAATGCATCGTAAAGCTCGTGGTCGCTTAACACACCAACTAACTGGTTGTCCTCCACCATAAGCAGAGGCTGATTGCTGCGCTGCTTAAGCTCAATCGCTTCTCGCATACTGATTTCCGGGCTAACCTGAACCAGCGAATTTTCGTTTACCTCATCAAGGTTCGAAGAATCGCTCTTCCATTGAACCAACGACTTATCTGTACCCGCTAAGCTTAAGCCTTTGCTCTCTTGGGTCACCCAAATATCTTTGTCAGGGCAAATTAGAACACGCTCATCTTCACGAACTAAGTCGTCACGCATCAAAGAGCGTCCCTTAAGTACGTTCAATGGATTAGTGTGGGCAACAAAGTCAGCCACATAATCGTTTTCTGGAGCAAGAATGATCTGTTCTGGCTTGCCGTGTTGAATCAACTTTCCTGATTCCATAATGGCGATGTTGTTACCGATTTTAAGCGCTTCATCCAAGTCGTGGCTCACAAAAAGAATGGTTTTGTTTAGCTTTTCTTGAAGCAGAATCAATTCATCTTGAAGCTGAGCACGAATCAATGGGTCAAGCGCTGAAAACGGCTCATCCATTAACAAGATATCTGTGTCCATCGCGAACGCTCGCGCTAGGCCAACACGCTGCTGCATACCACCAGAGAGCTCGTGCGGGAATTTCGTTTCCCACTCAGACAAACCGACCATTTCGAGCTGTTCACGCGCTTTTTTACGGCGCTCTGCTTTGCCAATGCCTTGCATTTCTAGACCAAACGCAACGTTATCTAATACCGTTAACCATGGCATCAATGCAAACTTCTGAAACACCATGGATACGCGGTGAGTACGAAGGTGGCGCAACTTCTGTTCGTCACAGTTAGAGAGCTCAACCATGTCGTCGCCGTCTTTAATTTTCAGAGAGCCACGAGAAATTTCGTTCAACCCGTTAACTGTTCGCAGCAAACTTGATTTACCCGAGCCTGAAAGCCCCATCAAAACACAGATCTCACCCTGTTTCACGTTCAGCGAAACATTATCAACCCCAACCACTTGGCCAGTTTCGTCGATGATTTCTTGTCGAGACTTGCCTTGGTCTAGTAGTGCTAACGCTTGTGACTGCTGCTGACCAAAAACCACATCAAGATTTTGAATAGTAATTGCGTCCATGATTAAGCCTCCTTCTGGTTTGGTGCTTTACACAAGCGGTCAAGAATGATGGCGACGAGTACAATCGCTAAACCCGCTTCAAAACCTTGCGAGATGTTTACGGTATTCAGTGCACGTACGACTGGCTTACCAAGTCCATCTGCACCAACAAGAGCCGCAATAACTACCATAGAAAGAGACAACATAATACATTGTGTAACACCGGCCATAATACTTGGTAATGCCGCAGGTAACTCTACCTTAAACAGCAACTTCATGCGGCTTGCACCAAATGCTTTGCCCGCTTCAAGTAGCTCCTCCGGCACTTTAATAATACCGAGGTACGTCAATCGAATTGGCGCAGCGATAGCGAAAATGATGGTCGAGATTAGGCCAGGGACAATACCTAAGCCAAACAGAACCAAGGTTGGAATTAGGTAAACGAATGTCGGCACGGTCTGCATCAAATCGAGGATTGGTCTCAACAAGGTATATAACCAAGGACGGTGTGCCGCCATAATGCCCAACGGCACGCCAATTAATACGGAAATCGTTGTCGCTGCAAACACAAGGACAAAGGTTTCCAGCATTTCTTGCCAGTAACCAAGGTTGAGAATTGCGAGCAAGGCCAACACGATGAATACAACTAGCGGAATGCTGCGGTGTAAGAACCAAGCAATTGCCGCCGTCATAATGATTGGCGCTGCAGGTGGCATCCATTTAAAAATGTCCACCACGAAAAGAATGATCGTTTCAAGTGTAATAGAGATTGCATCGAAGAAACCCGATGCATTGATGGTTAACCAATCGACGCCAGTTTCCATCCATTGGCCCAACGGTAGTTTGTTGTCCGTAATAAAATTCAAAATAAAACCTTTGTGTTAATGAAGCGGGCATGACTGCCCACTTTCTTTTTCAAAAAAACGCGCTTAAAAACTGCTTAATTAAGCGTTAGTTTTTAAATAGTTTGTAATTGCTGTTACTGCGTTTTGACCATCCACCGTCTTAACGCCTTCTAGCCACGCTTCAATTTGTTCTTGGTTTGCGTTCAACCATGCTTGCGCTGCTTTCGACGGTTTCTGCTTCTGGTTGAGAATCGCTTCCATCAATTCGTTTTCCATTTCTAGGTTGAATTCTAGGTTTTTCACTAGCTGACCTACATTTGGACACTCAGCAAGGTAGTTTTTACGTACGTTTGTGTACACATTCGCGCCGCCGTAGTTAGGGCCGAAGAAGTCGTCACCACCCGCTAGGTATTCCATTTCAACGTTGCTGTTCATTGGGTGCGGGGCCCAACCTAGGTACACAATCCATTGGTTGCGGCGCGCAGCACGTGATACTTGAGACACCATGCCAGCTTCACTGGATTCAACTAGGCTGAAGTCTTTTAGGCCGAATGCGTTGCTATCAATCATTGACTGAATTAAGCGGTTACCATCGTTACCTGGTTCAATGCCGTAAATGCGGTCTTTAAATTTGTCGGCATGTTTTACTAGGTCAGCGAAGTTGGTCACGCCTGCGTCATAAACGTATTTTGGAACCGCGAGTGTGTATTTTGCGCCGACGAGGTTCGCTCGTACGGTTTCAACGGTACCTGCATCACGGTATTTCGCGATGTCACCTTCCATCGTTGGCATCCAGTTACCTAGGAAAATGTCGATATCGCCATTGGCCATAGAAGAGTAAGTAACAGGTACCGATAGTAGATCGGTCTTCGTTTTGTACCCCAACCCTTTTAGCAGCTCAGATGTCACAGCGGTGGTCGCCGTAATGTCGGTCCAACCTACATCTGCAAAACGTACCGTTTCACATTGGTTGGCATAAGCGCCTGTTGCTAAAGTACTTAGTGCGATTGTTGAGAAGATTTTTGTCATCTTAGACATATTGAATTCCTTGTAATGATTACTGACTTTTTTCGTTTTTATGAGATCGAATCGAGATCTCTTTTTGGCGGATGCATTCGTTGCATCTCTTGCCAGTTCGGTGCAATCCAAACTGGTGCGTTGTTCGACGTTTCCAGGGCGTTATCCAAAATCATGTCCGCGGCGCGTTCTGCCACCATAATAGTTGGCGCATTTAAATTACCGTTCGGAATGGTTGGGAAAATAGAAGAGTCCACCACACGCAAGCCTTGAATACCGCGTACTTGGCATCGCTCATTCAAAACCGCTAATGGGTCATTGTCTGCGCCCATTTTGCAGGTACAAGATGGATGGTAAGCACTCTCGACATTCTGCTTCACCCATTCATCAATTTGTTCATCCGTTGTGATATTCAGACCCGGCTGGATCTCATCACCACGAAACTCATCCATGGCTGGCTGATTGAGGATCTCGCGAGTAAGGCGAATACAATCACGCCAATCCTGCTTATCTTGTTCAGTGGAAATGTAGTTAAACTCAATCTTCGGCTTATCATTCGGATTCGCAGATACAACTTCGACCGAGCCGCGACTTTCGGGCTTGTTAGGTCCAACGTGCACTTGGAAACCATGACCGTCAAAAGCAGCTTGTCCGTCATAACGCATTGCCGCTGGCAAAAAGTGATATTGAATATTTGGCCACTTTAGTCCCTCACGAGAACGAATAAACGCACATGATTCAAAGTGGTTAGTAGCCCCAAGGCCTTTGCGAGTTAATATCCACTCAGTGCCAATCAAGCCCTTGCTCACCAAACCTAATTTGCTGTTGAGCGTGATAGGTTGCTTACAGTGATATTGGAAGTACACTTCTAAGTGATCTTGCAGGTTTTTACCTACCCCTTCCAACGGATGTTTCACCTCAATGCCTGCTTTTTCTAATACTTCTTTAGGGCCAATGCCTGAAAGCTGCAATAGCTGAACTGAGCCAACCGAACCCGCACTCGAAATCACTTCATGATTCGCAAAACATTGCTGAACTGAACCTGACTTTTCGAATTCAACACCTACCGCTTTCTTGCCTTCTGCGCCTGTTTCTTCTAGTAAAACGCGATGAACCGTCACTCGCTTCATTAGGGTGAAGTTTTTGCGTTTTTTAGCACGGCTTAAGTATGCATTAGAGGTTGAAGCGCGTACGCCTTTGTCAACGGTCATATGCATTGGGCCAAAGCCTTCTTGCTGATAACCGTTGTAATCTTTTGTTTCTGGGTAGCCAGCTTCTTTGCCTGCATCAATAAAAGCTTGATACAGCGGATTGAGCTTCATATCGTTGCCATTACATGTGCCGACTGGACCGTTATCGCCTCGGTATTCATCAGCACCACCAATCCAAGACTCTGCCTTACGGAAATAAGGCAAACACGATTGATAATTCCAGCCTTTCGCGCCTTCCTCTTCCCACTGGTCAAAGTCACAAGCGTGTCCACGAACGTAAACCATGCCGTTGATAGACGAACTACCGCCCAGAACTTTTCCGCGAGGACAATGAAGTTGGCGACCATCCAATCCTTGCTCTTCAACTGTCTCAAACTGCCACGCGTATTTTTCAGTGTTCATCGGGTAAGAAAGCGCCGTCGGCATTTGGATAAAAATACTTTTATCCGACCCACCCGCTTCGAGTAATAGGACCGAATATTGACCACTTTCACTTAAGCGATCCGCTAACACACAGCCGGCCGAACCCGCACCGACGATGATATAATCGTAGTGTTGTTGCATTTGATTCTCCTAGGAGTTAATACTAATCACCGTAGATAAGTGAACGAAATTAGCGTAGGAAAAATGCTTGAGAACAAGGCGGAAATTTTCGATAAGTAGTTAGCCTACAATCAAAATTGACAACGCAGTTATCGAGCATTTTAACAAGCTAAAGTGGTCAGTTATCTACTACGATTGGTATCATTTGTAAGGGCTTTCGAAGTCGCTTAGCTGAACCAGAACACTCTTCGTTTGCGTGTAATGTTTAAGGGTTTCGACACCGTTTTCACGGCCAACACCTGATTGTTTGTAGCCACCAACTGGCATTTCCGCAGGTGAGTCGCCCCATGTATTCACCCAACAAATACCCGCTTGAATTTGATGAATCACGCGGTGGGCACGAGATAGGTTTTGAGTAAATACGCCTGCAGCCAAGCCATAATCGGTGCCATTTGCACGCGCAATCACTTCCGACTCATCACGGAATTTTAGCACTGACATTACCGGACCAAAGATTTCTTGCTGAACGTGGCTCATGTCATCATCGCAATCGACAAATACGGTTGGAGCAACAAAGTTACCATTGGCTAAGCCATTCTCTGTTACTTTGTAACCACCAGTCAGTAACGTCGCGCCACTCGCTTTCGCGGCTTCAATCGCTTCTAGTACTTTCGATTCATGATCTTTAGAGATCAGCGCGCCAATTTGCGTGTTCTCATCAAGCGGATCGCCGACAACTAACAACTCAGTTCGAGCTTTAAGTTGTGTAATAAAGTCATCATAAATGCCTTCATGAACAAACACGCGTGTACCGTGCGTACAAACTTCACCTTGCGTATAGAAGTTCGCCACCATGGCCGCAGAAACGGCATCGTTTAACTTCGCATCATCAAAAATAATCAGTGGAGACTTACCACCCAGCTCCATCGTTACTTGTTTTAGTGTCTTAGCGCTGTCACTCATGACGACTTTACCGGTGCCTGATTCGCCCGTGAACGATACTTTTGCGATGTCAGGATGCGCCGTTAGCATCTGCCCTACTCGGTAATCCCCTTGTACGACATTAAATACGCCATCTGGCATGCCCGCTTCTGAATAAATTTCTGCTAGCTTAAGCGCTGTTAATGGTGTTTCTTCTGATGGTTTGAAGATCATAGCGTTGCCCGCAGCCAGTGCTGGCGCCGATTTCCACATCGCAATTTGAATTGGATAATTCCAAGCGCCAATACCTGCGCAAATGCCCAATGGCTCGCGACGTGTGTAGAAAAACTGGTCTTCGCTGAGTGGCTGCTGCTCACCTTGCAAGCTTGGAGCAAGACCCGCATAGTACTCAAGAACATCGGCACCTGTTGTTATATCAACCGCAACAGCTTCTTGAATTGGCTTACCAGTATCTGCCACTTCCAATACCGCCAGCTCGTCATTACGCTCACGTAAAATGGCAACGGCTTTGTGTAAAATACGGCTGCGCTCGATCGCAGTCATTGCTGACCATGCAGCAAAACCTTTCTTTGCCGACTCAATCGCCGCTTCGAGATCGTCTTGGTTCGCTTGTTTAATGTTGGCCAATGGCTCACCATTCGCCGGATTGTAAGTGGTGAAGTGCTCATCTGAACACCCGTTGTACATCGCACCATTGATATAGTGTGCTTTCATTTCCATTTTGAAGACCTGTGACTTTTATATTTTTTCAGAATAAAACGTAAGTTGTTTGTCGAGATAGTCGTTGATGATGATTCTCGCTCTTTCTGCATCAATGCCTTGCGGGTTGAGCGTTCCGCGCAGCCAAATACCATCGATAAGTGACGCAATACCATGAGCAACCAGTTCGGCCTGCTCTGCATTTAATAATGCTTTGAGTTCTTTTCTTAGGTGGGACAATAAACGTCGTTCATTGACACGCTGCAAACGCTTAAGCTGCTCGTCATGCATTGAGTACGACCAGAACGCTAGCCAAGTCTTCGCAACTTGGTTTTCTGCCTGATAGCCGACAAAGTTACCGTCAATGATGGCATTAATTCTTTGGTGATGAGCATCGCTTGGCAGCTCACGTAACTTCTGTGTGATAGTGGACGAAAGCTGACGCAAGATCTCTCGCATCGTTTCCTCCAACAACCCATGCTTACCACCAAAATAGTGATTGATAATTCCCGTTGATACACCTGCTTCTTTACTGATCAACGAAATACTCGCAGCGTGTAAACCGACTCTATCAATCACTGACATTGTCGCTTTCACCAGCTGTGGTTTTCTGATTTCAGGCATCCCCACCTTTGGCATTTTGCGTCCTTGTTATTTTTAATTGAACGGTTAGTTAAATATAAAATGCCTGAAAATTAGTTCGAACTCAAATCATTTTTTAAGAAAAAGGTTATTAACAAAGGAAGGAAAGTTGATGGTGTACGCAAAATTTCTATGCAATAACTTGTCGTAAAAGTCAAAGATGTGTTTAAAAATCCAAACAAAAACACAAACAAACCAATAACTTATTGAAGAATCAATTTTTAACACACCTTTCAGAGAATTGTTTTTCGTGCCACAAAAATCCACACCAGAAAAATTTTACATCGACCACTAATCATTTCACCTGTATCGGCTTTGTTTGTATAAAAAACAGACATACTCGTGTGTTATAGCTTCGTATACACAAGTGACATTAGTACTTTGAAAATGGGGGAGATAAAACGAGTAGAAAATACTGAACGCTATGAGTATGTAATTCGATACTCTTAAGCTAAGCGATTTTGAAGTAATCAGTAGGAAGGATGAGTTCAGGCTCACCGTTTGATGAGCCTGCATTCTTGATTTTATTAGGTCAGCTTGCGCCCTTTCACGCAGTTACGTCCATCCGCTTTAGCTTGATAAAGTAATTTATCTGCCTGATCACAGAGTGATTTAAAATTCATCTCACTATCTTCAGTCGTCACAACACCAAAACTACAGGTCACTCTCACTTCTTCATTCTGTTCCGTGACGAACCCATGTAAGGATAAAGCGCTACGTAATCGTTCAGCGGTAATGAGAGAGTCTTCATGATCGGTATTGGGCATCACAACAACAAACTCCTCACCACCAAAGCGTGCAACAATGTCATTTTCACGCACCGTCTCTTCTAGCACTTTGGCAACGCCTGTTAGTACGGCATCACCGAACACATGCCCATAGGTATCATTCACCTGTTTAAAATAATCTACATCGATTAGCGCTAAACTTACCGGCCCCGACTGCGGCTTCTTTGGCACCATTTTCTGTTTATCGAGTTTGCTATCCACCCATTTGTTTAAAGCTAGGTAGCCGTACTTAACTTGCTCGACTTGCTCAGACACAAAATGCTGCACCTTTTCTTGCTTAGATTGAGGCGTCGGCTTTTCTTTGCGTTCACGTTTCGTCTCTACGGGTTTAGTGAACCAATCTTCTAAAAAACGGCGATTGAATAACCCTGTCAACGTATCTGTCTTTGCTAGGCGGCGCATTCTTAAACGTGATCGATTCACAACAAGGAATACCACTGCCATCATAAAGAGAACACCAATGAGTGCTAGTAGCGCTTCACCCAATAGATAAAAGGTACGACGGTTATTTTCCAGTTCCATACGCTGCAACACGTTGTTCCAGTTGAGATCTTCGTTCTCATATTCAAGTCGTTCCAACTCAAATAACGTCTGCTGGCGCTCAAGATTTTCAACTTCTCTTTGGTTGCTAAATTGGATGAATTTATCGTGATAGTTGCCGTAAGTTTTATACGCTAATTTAAAGTCATTGCTTCCCGCGTAGGCCATGGCAGCCACTTTGAGTAGTTCCATTTGCTGTTGCTTAACATATCGGCTCTCGATAATTTCCGGCAACATAGGCGCGATCATCGCTAGAAGTGTCTCAAACTGCTTCTGTTCTAGCATATATTCGGCTTGCAACAGCTTAAATGTCGCTAAGTAGGCGCTAGAGGTTTCTCTATATTGTAAGTTCTCCGCCAGCTTTAAGTGGCGAACCATCTTATTTTCTTGGTTCGTCTCACGGTATAAAGCAGCAAGCTCGAGGTTAACTCGAAACCTAAAGCGCCCGTCACCGATGATTTGCGCGAGCTTTAGCGCTCTCTGATACGATACAATCGCCTCTTCGTATTGGAACTGTGCCTTATGAAGCTTTGCTATCGTTAAGACGCTCAGCAGCTCATTGAACGACATGCGTCTATCCCTAAAATAACGGTACGCTTGTTCCAACAATGCTTCTGAACGGTCATAGCCCTGAATTTTGACCAGTACGTCACCAAGTTCTAGCGCCGCCCGTTCGACCAATCCTTGAACGCCAGAGGACTCAGCCGCATCCATTGACGACATAATTGCGGCATAGGATTTTTTAAACTCGCCCTGCTCATCGTAGTAACGTCCTTTTAGCAACAGGATCTCCGACTCGAGCTGCTTATCGCCATTTTCACGCGATGTTTCCAACAAGCTATCCAACGAAGACAGCGCGGTATCGATATCGCTCTTTCCGACCATAGTTCGCATCAGAATCAACTTAAACAAGAGATACTCATGGCTTTGTGGACGCACAAGTTCCAACCCTTTTTGTGCGACGTTTTGGCTCTCTTCCGCGCGCCCAAGTAGCTCTAGAACCGTGGACTTTGCAAGCCAATAACGTACCAGTAGCTCTGTTGGTTGATTTTGTAGTAGAGAGTCTTCTTCTAACGCCTCAATCAAAGCTAAAGAGCTCTGAGGTAATGCGTAAATTTGATTTTCAATGCCTTCTAGCGACTGTAAAAACTTACCTTCTTGTTCAACCTTTTCTGCGGATGCCTGAATAGAAAGACACAGACACCCCAATAGTAGTGGCATCGTCCTAAGCGAATGAAATAGTGACATTATTGCTCTTCCCTAATGGGTAGTTACTTCAGTGTAATAGAGAATTCTGGTTATTTTATTATTAAGGTAGCTGAAGGTTATTCAGCCAGCCTCATATTCCCATGTATTTTGCGCTGAATAATAAATCACCATCTTTAGATGTCGAAATGGTTTTCGGTCACAATATAATCAATAAGAGTATTTTTCATACCCCAAGAAGCAAAATCTCATCGATGAGACAAAAAATTGTCTTGATTGTGAATTAATGCATTTACATAAAAATTAACACGAGAGCACTTATTCACACCAAAAATACAAAAGAGTTGTAAATGTAATCGGTACAGCAGCCGTTACTAAAACATCCATTAATAATTATCGATAGAAACAATATAAGAAAGGAGGAAGGAAGCGGACAATCAAGCTCGCTCCCCTTTTTAATATGAGGAGGGGCTACATTCGCATTCCGCCATCGACTTCGAATACTCTTCCAGTCACGAACTCGTTGGTTAACACATATTTGATGGTCGATGAAATTTCGTCCGCAAGCCCTAAGCGTCCGACAGGAATCATTTTCACTAAACGCTCCATCGCTTCAGGTTTTATTTGGTCCGTCATGGCAGTCTTGATGACACCCGGAGCAATCGCTACTGAGCGAATTCCGAAACGCCCTAACTCTTTCGCCCACACCGTCGCCATGGTGGCTACCGCCGCTTTGGATGCAGAATAGTTAGTTTGACCAATGTTCCCAGCACGCGCGACGCTAGAGATGTTGATCAACACACCTTTACTGTCGGTGTTCAGCATTACCTTGCTCGCTTCGCGGCCACACAGAAAAGTACCTGTCACATTCACATCCATAACAGACTGAAATTGTTCCAGCGACATCGCATTAACCTGACCATCTTTAACTTTGATGAACATACCATCGCGCATAATGCCTGCGTTATTGATCACGCCATTGAGCTGTTTGAAATCCGCTTCAATTTGCGTAAAAGCAGCGCACACTTCTTGTTCTTCCGTCACGTTCGCTACATAAAAACGAGTGGTGACGCCGAAAGATTCACACTCCGCTTTCGTTTCAGCCAGTTGGTCTGAATTGAGGTCGATAAGCGCAAGGTGAACACCGCTTTCCGCTAGCGACAGCGCCATTTGTTTACCAAGCCCCTGCCCGGCCCCCGTGATCGCAATAACCTTATTTGCTAGATCCATAAGCACTCCTTAGGCCTGATTTTGCTTTTGGTAGAACTCAAACAAGCTTGAAAAATCTTTTTGTCCGTTGCCCTGACCGTTGTGAAAATTAAACAGGTTACGAGCCAAGCTGCCCATTGGCGTTGATGTTTGACTGGCAACCGCCGCTTCCATCGCAAGACCGAGATCTTTCGCCATTAACTGGCTCATAAAGCCGCCCTGATAACCATTGCTTGCAGGCGTATTTTCCATCACACCCGGGCACGGGTTGTAAAGCTCTAGCGCCCAGCTACGGCCTGAACTTTGCAGCATGATGTCTGACAACACTTTGGGATCAAGTCCGTTTTCCATGCCTAAATTGAGTGCTTCACAAGTGCCGCTCATCAAAATGCCCAACATCATGTTATTGCAGATCTTCGCCACCTGACCGGCTCCGGCATCACCTGCATGGAAAATGTTTTTACCCATGTGGCTAAGCATCACCTTGGCTTGAACAAAGTTCTCTTGTGAGCCGCCAACAATGAAAGTCAACGTACCTGCCGCTGCGCCCGCAACGCCACCAGATACCGGTGCATCAACAAAGCTGATGCCAAGCTGCAGCGCCTTTTCGCCAACCAAACGAGCGGTCGCTGGATCGATGGTCGAAGAGTCGATTAGCAGCGTTCCAGAATCTACGCTATCTAATATCCCGTCTTGACCAAGATAAACACTTTGAACGTGTTGGCTAGCAGGTAGCATGGTGACCACCACGCTCGCACCTTGAACGGCTTGTTTTACCGAATCTGCACTCGACGCACCAAGTGCGGTAAGTTCTGCCACAGCGTTTGGATTCAAATCAAACACTTCGACGTTCAAGCCCGCTGTGAGTAGGTTCTTAGCCATAGGCGCGCCCATGTTGCCAAGGCCAATAAATGCAATTTTATCCATGTCGTATTTCTTCCTTGTCTAGAGTGCCACAGTGGCAACCGAGGATGCGGTCAGTGGGTATTCTGCTGAATCAATTGGCGCGAAGAAGCGTTCCAAAACTTGTGGCGTTACGTCAGAAACCGTGCGATGTTGCCAAGTCGGTTGATTGGTTTTATCAATAATCAGCGCACGAACCCCTTCTCTAAAATCACCTTCTAAGCCGCAACGTAGCGTCAGGTTAAATTCCATATCAAAACACTCTTTTAAAGAGAGATTTTGATACTGCGTTAACTGCTGATAAGTGATACTGAGCGACAACGGACTGCCATAGTTCAGTGACTTCTGCGCATTGACGAACCACTTATCATCAACTTCAGCGCTGCTGATTGCGTAAACAATCGAGTCTAAATCACCCGAACAGAGCTGCTCAATCAAGCCCGCATATGGCATCAACATCCCTTCGCTTGACTCGTTCACTTGTACCAAACTCAGCGTAGTGGCGATTTTTTCGTTGATGTTTGCTTCACCTTTCCAACTTACCGATGCAAGCAGCTCCAACAGTGCTTGTTTGCTTTCTGGCTTTGCAATCCATTGGCTTAATCCCAACGCTTTCATGTCTGTCGCGTTAATTTGGCAAGCCGTCAAACTCAGGAAGAGTGCCAAGTGTTTTGGCAGCTGATTTAGGAAGTACGTCGCGCCTACGTCTGGGTAAAGGCCGATCTTGATCTCTGGCATCGCAAAGCGTGTGGTCGTTTCTGCTACGCGGTGGCTTGCGCCCATAAACAAGCCCACACCGCCGCCCATCAGGTAACCATGCCCCCACGCGATGATCGGTTTTGGATAAGTATGGATAAGATGATCACAGCGATATTCGAGGTCAAAGAAGGTTTCCATGGCTGAAAACGCAGAATCAAAGTCTTGCTCTTTGTTTTCAAGTGCACGGTAAATCGCTTGAATGTCACCACCAGCACAAAACGCTTTTTCACCTTGAGCATGCAAGAATACCGCGACGATGCTGTCATCCGTTTGCCATTCATTAAGCTGTTTGTACAACTGCTCAATCATCACGTAACTCAGCGCGTTAAGGGCGGCTGGATTATCAAGCTCCAACACACCAATGACAGAGCCATCAGCGCACTCAAGTTTTGAAACATTTACTGTACCTGTCATTTGGCCTCCGCTAGCTGTTTGTCCATTGTGGCTTACGCTTTTGCAAGAAGGCGTTTACACCCTCAGTCTGATCTTGTGTATTGAACAACTGCAAGAACAGTTCACGCTCCGAGACCAATCCGGCCGCGTGAGTTTGGCTGCGTCGACCTTGAATGAGAGTTTTGCACGCAGACACGGATTTCGGCGATTGGCCAGCAACACGCTGTGCAAGTACTATCGCCGCTTCTAGTGCTTGGCCTTTCGCCACCACTTCTTCGACTAAACCAATTTTTTCCGCTCGCTCAGCCGTCACACGCTCACCACACAAGATCATTCTTTTCGCCCAGCCTTCACCAACCAATGCTGTCAGATTTTGCGTCCCGCCCGCACACGGCAACAAGCCTACCGATGCTTCAGGAAGTGCCATTTGTACTTGTTCTTCTGCGATGCGAATGTCACACGCCATCGCCACTTCCAAACCGCCGCCCATCGCGTAACCATTAATTGCTGCGATGGAAACACCATCGAACGCAGACAGCGCTTCAAAGGCTTCACCAAATGCGAACGCCATGTCTGCTGCTTGCGATTTATCGCCGGATGCAAAGTTGTTGAGATCCGCTCCAGCAGAAAAGAATTTCTCGCCTTCGCCTGTTAATACCAACGCATAAATGGAGCGATCATTACTGAGTTCAATCGCAAACTCTTTTAGCTGATTCAAAGATTCAAGCGTCCAGGTGTTTGCTGGCGGGTTACTAATCGTGAGCTTGGCAATGTGCGCTTCACGCTCTAGTTTGATTTGTGCCGTCATAATCTTTCAGTCCTTTTTAATTTCTTTAGGTAAGGCTGTGTCTCGCTGACTAAAGCAGCTCAACGCCTTCCGTTAGTAATCGTCTTGCGACGATCAGACGCATGATTTCGTTGGTACCTTCAAGGATTTGGTGAACACGAACGTCTCGGAAATGGCGCTCGACTGGATATTCTTTGATGTAGCCATAGCCACCGTGAATTTGCAGCGCCTGATCGCAGACTTTAAAGCCCACATCAGTAGCAAAGCGTTTTGCCATGGCACAGTACGCACTTTTTTCTGCGTGCTGGGCATCGAGTTTAGCGGCAGCGAGTCGCACCATTTGACGCGCAGCGACCAGCTCAGTCGCCATATCAGCAAGCTTGAACTGCAACGCTTGAAATTGCGCCAGTGAACGGCCGAACTGTTTGCGTTCGTTCATGTATTGCTTGGCTTCGTTCAGTGCTTGTTGCGCAGTACCGACGGAACAAGTAGCGATATTGATTCGACCACCATCAAGGCCAAGCATGGCGAACTTAAAGCCTTCTCCCTCTTCACCCAACAGATAGTCAGCCGGAATACGAACATTTTCGAAGGTAATCATGCGAGTTGGCTGGCAGTTCCAACCCATTTTGGCTTCTTTTTTACCGTAGCTAATGCCTTCGCAATCAGCAGGAACAACGAATGCAGAAACGCCACCCGCTCCTTCGCCGCACGAACGCGCCATCACGACAAGAACGTCCGTATCACCCGCACCAGAGATAAACACTTTTGCGCCATTCAGGACAAACTCATCGCCGTCACGCACTGCACTGGTCGTCAGTGAAGCGGCGTCAGAGCCTGCATTGGGTTCGGTTAAACAGTAGGAAGCGAGCTTTTCACCCGAAATTAGATCCGCGCTAAACTGCTGCGCCACTTCGGCTTTGGCAAAGCTGGTGATCATCCACGTCGCCATGTTGTGAATGGTCATAAACGCAGTAGTCGCGGTACAACCCATAGCCAACTGCTCGAAAATGATCGCCGCATCCAAACGAGACAATCCCAAACCACCATGCTCTGGCGGCGTATAGATGCTCAGAAAACCAAGTTCACCTGCTTGACGCAGTACGTCTTTAGGGAAATGATGGTTTTCATCCCACTCGGCCGCATGAGGCGCTAACATTTGGTCTGCAAACTGCTTTGCTACTTCGGCAAACGCGAGTTGATCTTCGTTTAATTCAAAATCCATCTTGAAGTCCTAAGGTCTAATTCGTTGCATTTGTATCCGAGCCAAGCCCACTTAAACGGTGGCGCTTGGCTAGAGGTGTCGCTAATCCAGTAATTAGCTAAGTTGAATGGTCATGTTTGGACCGCTTGGAATGTCATCTTCAAACCAACGCGCAGTGACAGTTTTCGTCTCGGTGTAGAAGCGAACCGCTTGTTTACCGTAAGCATGCAGGTCGCCGTAGAAGCTGCCTTTCCACCCCGTAAATGAGAAGAACGGCAATGGCACCGGAATCGGCACGTTGATGCCTACGTTACCCACTTCAATATTGTGTTGATACTTTCTCGCGGCTGCGCCATTCGCCGTAAAAATAGACGTACCGTTACCAAAACGATTCGCGTTGATTAGCTCAATTGCCGCATCTAAATTGTCGACTTCCATCGTCAGTAATACTGGACCAAAAATCTCTTCCTGATAAATCGACATGTCAGTAGTCACGTTAGTGAATAGCGTTGGTCCCACCCAGTTACCGTTCGGGAAGCCAGGTACTTGGCAATCTGTCCCATCCAGAACACAGTTCGCGCCAGACACTTTGCCTTCATTAATCAGATTAACCACTCGCTGCTTCGCTTGCGGGCTAATCAGTGGGCCATAACCGGCAGTTTCATCGTCCCACGCCCCTGGCTGAACTTGAGCTAACGCCTCTTTAAGCTCTGGAATCCACTCTTTGCTTTCGCCGACAAATACTGCCACCGAAATCGCCATACAGCGTTGGCCTGCGGCACCGACTGACGCGCCAACTAGGTTATTGATGACTTGCTGCTTGTTTGCATCTGGCATGATGACCATGTGGTTCTTCGCACCCGCAAATGACTGCACGCGCTTTAGGTTGTCCGTACCCGTTTTGTAGATGTACTCACCAACTGGCACTG
The DNA here is from genome assembly GCF_053890955.1 of Vibrio sp. JZG120. Lineage (NCBI taxonomy): Bacteria > Pseudomonadati > Pseudomonadota > Gammaproteobacteria > Vibrionales > Vibrionaceae > Vibrio > Vibrio sp. JZG120. The sequence goes on along the minus strand of NZ_JBSRRK010000001.1, from coordinate 559,796 downwards.
AGCCAACAAAAGAGATCGCACGAACGACTGGATCAGTCAGAATGCGATCGACTTGCTCTTTGGTGCCGTGAACAATTTGCAAAACACCTTTTGGTGCACCTGCTTGTTCAAACAGCTCCGCCAGTTTCATTGCCGTTAGTGGCACTTGCTCTGACGGCTTCAAAATAAAGGTGTTGCCACAAGCGATCGCCATTGGGAACATCCACAATGGAATCATCGCAGGGAAGTTAAACGGAGTAATACCCGCACAAACACCGAGCGGTTGAATGTAAGAGTAACCATCAATATTGGTTGCGACGTTTTCCACCGTTTCACCCATCATTGAGCTACAAATGTTCGCCGCTTGTTCTACGACTTCAATCCCGCGCCAAATGTCACCCTTTGCATCCGCAAGAGTTTTGCCTGTCTCACTTGAAAGCAGTATCGCCAACTCATCGTGTTGCTCTTTTAGCAAGTGTTGGTAGCGCAGCATCAATCTCGCACGCTCCGGAGCGGCAACTTCTTTCCAACGCTTGAACGTTTCCGTTGCGCTAGCAATCGCCGCATTCATTTCCGATTCCGTGGCACAAGGTACTTGCGCAATCACTTCGTTGGTTGCCGGGTTAGTTACATCTAGCCATTGTTTTGAGTCGGAGATGGCAAATTCACCACCGATATACTGCTTTACTTGTTCTGTCATGATGACATCCTTGTATTTTTCAGCTTGTTACTGACTACTGTTATGTAAGTGAAACTTTGTTGAGAATGAATTAGCAGGTTTCAATCGCGATGGCGGTTGCCTCGCCGCCACCAATACAAAGCGATGCAACGCCACGTTTACCGCCTGTTTGTTTAAGAGCATGGATCAACGTCACGAGGATTCGGTTACCACTCGCACCAATTGGATGCCCCAACGCACAAGCGCCGCCGCGAGGGTTCACTTTGCTCGCGTCCAGTTCGAGTGTCTTCACCGCGTATTGAGTGACAACAGCAAAGGCTTCATTGATTTCCCAAAGGTCCACGTCTGATTTGTCCCAGCCCGTTTTTTCCAACAGCGTTTCAATCGCGAAGATGGGGGCGATGGTGAACTCATCAGGCTGTCTTGCATGCGTGCTGTACGCGACAATTTTGGCTAGAGGTTGAAGGTTTTCCAGACGGCCAAATTCACTGTCGACTAAGATCATTGCCGATGCACCATCAGAAATAGAACTTGAGTTGGCTGCCGTTACGCCGCCATCTTTAGCAAACGCAGGGCGTAAGGTAGGAATTTTAGTGACGTCGAGTTTACTCGGTTGCTCATCGTCTACAACCAAGGTGTCACCACGTCGACTTTTTACGTTAACAGGCACGATCTCTTCTTTGAACAAACCTTGCTCAATCGCTTGCTGCGCACGAGTCACCGACCGCTGCGCCCATGCATCCATACTTTCACGGCTGAATTGGTACTTTTGCGCGGTTTGTTCGGCAAAGACACCCATCAATTCGCCTTGGTAGGCATCCTGCAAACCGTCATAAAACATATGATCAAGCACTTGCTCATGGCCTAAGCGGAAACCATCACGCGCTTTCTTAAGTAGATAAGGAGAAGAGGACATGTTTTCCATACCGCCAGCGATAACCGCGTGCGCGTTACCAGATTGAATAAGATCATGTCCCAGCATGACGGTTTTCATACCCGAACCACAGACTTTGTTCAGTGTCGTACAACCGATCGATTGTGGCATTTCTGTTTTAAGACTTGCTTGTCTTGCTGGCGCTTGCCCCACGCCAGCAGGTAAAACGCATCCCATCAACACTTCGTCTATTTTTTGCACATCGAGTTGGCTTTCGGCTAGTGCACCTTGGATGGCTTTCGCACCGAGTTCCGTGACATCTGTTGAAGCTAATGCACCTTGAAAAGAGCCGATAGGCGTTCGCTTGGCGGCAACAATCCATGTTTCATTTTTCATTCCATTAACCTTTTGTTGACGTTTACGTCATAACTATACTAACATTTACGTTAACGTCAAGTTTGAGGTTATTGTTTGTTCGAGTGATTATTTTATTTCGAGTAAATTAGAGTGATATCAAGGCTCAAGAGTGGATGTTGTTTGTTTACTTTAACGTTAACGAATTGTATATTCGTATGAATGTTATACGAAAGTCGTAAGGTTAAGGAATGAACACATTTAAGATCAGCGAGCTCGCGAAAGAGTTCGACATTACTACCCGAAGTATTCGCTTCTACGAAGATTTAGGTCTCCTAACTCCAGAACGTAAAGGCAACACACGAATCTACAATGGTCGCGATCGAATTCGACTAAAACTGATTTTGCGAGGTAAGCGATTGGGCTTTTCTCTTGCAGATATCAAAGAGTTATTTGAACTCTACGATACCGATCAAAGTACTGAGCAGTTGAACTATATGATTCGGTTGATCGAAGAGAAGAAGGCAGCATTGCAACAGCAAGCAAACGACATTCAAGCGGTAATGATGGAGTTAAATGCTGCGCAGTTGCGATGCCAAAACACACTGAGATCCATGAAAGGCGAAAAAGTCACCTAACACCTCAACTCTGGGATGTAGGTGACGTAAAGGCAAGGACACGCAATGAAATCTACCTACTCTTCCCTGAACTTTGTTTATGACGAAAATACCGATTTGCTTCGCGAGCAAATCAATAGTTTTGCTGCAAGAGAAATTGCGCCGCTAGCGCAATCTATCGACCAAACTAACGACTTTCCAAACCATCTTTGGTCCAAATTAGGTGACATGGGTCTTTTAGGTGTGACCACCAGCGAACAGTTTGGTGGTGCGAACATGGGTTATCTCGCCCACGTTATCGCTATGGAAGAAATCAGCCGAGCATCCGCTTCGGTTGCATTAAGTTACGGCGCTCACTCCAATCTTTGTGTCAACCAAATCCACCGCAACGGTACACAAGCACAAAAAGAGAAATACCTACCTAAGCTCATCTCCGGTGAACATATCGGCGCCCTTGCAATGAGTGAACCCGGCGCCGGCTCTGATGTGGTCTCTATGCAGCTTAAAGCGGAACGTAAAGGCGATATTTTCCTGCTAAACGGCAACAAAATGTGGATCACAAACGGCCCTGATGCACACACCTATGTTGTCTACGCCAAAACCGACCCAAGCCAGCACTCCAAAGGCATCACGGCGTTTATTGTGGAACGCGGCTTTCCTGGATTTACTCAAGCACAAAAACTCGACAAGTTGGGTATGCGCGGCTCGAATACGTGTGAGCTGGTCTTCCAAAACTGCGAAGTCCCTGCGGAAAATATTCTCGGCGAAGAAAACCAAGGTGTGAAAGTGTTGATGAGCGGTTTGGACTACGAGCGAGTGGTGCTTGCCGGTGGCCCGCTTGGCATTATGCAAGCATGTATGGACATCGTTGTGCCTTATATCCATGACCGCAAACAATTTGGCAAATCCATCGGTGAATTCCAGCTTGTTCAAGCAAAAATCGCCGATATGTACACGCAAATGAATGCCGCAAAAGCCTACGTTTACGCCGTCGCTGCCGCTTGTGATCGTGGTGAAACCACACGTAAAGACTCTGCTGGTGCGATCCTCTACAGCGCTGAGCTGGCAACCAAGATGGCACTGGATGCGATTCAATTACTTGGCGGTAACGGCTACATCAACGAGTTTGATACGGGCCGTTTACTTCGTGATGCCAAGCTGTATGAAATCGGTGCGGGCACTTCAGAAATTCGCCGCATGCTTATTGGTCGCGAATTGTTTAACGAAAGCGCCTAATAATCAGCCCAGGCGTTCTGACTAAAAAACATTTTCTTAATCAACCCAAATCTTATTCAACCTAAATAAAGACGGGTGTTCTCACCCGTTTACCGAATGGAGATCGGCTATTTATGGCTTGTTTGACGACCAATATTAATACCCATTCAGAGCAGTATCAGGAAAACTACCGATCTATGGCGTCTCTTGTGGATCAACTCTATACCGTGACCGCGCAAATCGAAGATGGTGGCGGCGAGAAAGCAAGAGAGCATCAGCAGAAGAAAGGCAAACTTCCGGTACGCGAGCGTATTCTTGCCCTACTCGACCCTGGTTCATCCTTTCTAGAAGTTGGTCAGTTTGCTGGCTGGGATGTGTATCCAGATTACGTTCCATGCGCTGGCGTGGTTGCTGGCGTGGGTGTAATAGACGGCACCGAGTGCATGATCGTTGCCAACGACGTGACGGTAAAAGGCGGTAGTTACTACCCGCTCACGGTTAAAAAGCACTTACGCGCACAGGAAATCGCAGAGAAGTGTCAGTTGCCTTGTGTTTACTTGGTCGACTCTGGCGGTGCTAACCTACCCCGCCAAGATGAAGTCTTCCCTGATAAAGACCACTTCGGACGTATTTTCTACAACCAAGCTCGAATGTCAGCCAAGGGCATCCCGCAAATTGCAGTGGTCATGGGGCTATGTACCGCTGGCGGGGCGTACGTTCCTGCCATGTGTGATGTTTCCATCATAGTCAAAGAGCAAGGCACGATCTTCTTAGCGGGCCCTCCTCTGGTAAAAGCAGCAACAGGAGAAGAAGTCAGCGCGGAAGATCTTGGTGGCGCAGACGTTCACTGCCGTACGTCTGGCGTAGCCGACTATTATGCAGAAAATGATCACCACGCGTTAGAGCTGGCAAGACAAGCGGTCTCTCAAATCAACCACTTGAAACCCGTCCAACTCAAGCAAAAAGCGCCACAGGAACCACGCTTTACTGCGCAAGAGCTGTACGGAATCGTCGGAACCGATCTTAAAAAGCCGTTTGATGTTAAAGAGGTCATTGCCCGAATTATTGATGATTCACAATTTGATGAATTTAAAGCCTTGTTCGGTGAAACCTTGGTCTGTGGCTTTGCCCATATTCACGGCATGCCGATTGGCATTGTCGCTAACAACGGGATTCTATTCTCAGAGTCGGCGCAGAAAGGCGCGCATTTTATTGAGCTGTGCGCACAACGCAAAATTCCTCTGCTTTTCTTGCAAAACATCACTGGCTTTATGGTCGGTCAGAAGTACGAAGCAGAAGGCATCGCCAAACATGGTGCGAAAATGGTAACTGCTGTTGCGTGTGCAGACGTGCCAAAGTTTACCGTGGTTATTGGTGGTTCGTATGGCGCAGGCAACTACGGCATGTGCGGCCGAGCTTATGATCCAACCATGATGTGGATGTGGCCAAACGCGCGCATCTCCGTCATGGGCGGCGAACAAGCGGCTGGCGTAATGGCGCAAGTGACCCGCGATATCAAAACGCGCAAAGGTGAAAGCTGGAGCACTGAAGAAGAGGAAGCGTTCAAACGTCCTATCGCGCAGCAGTACCAGACTCAAAGCCATGCTTATTACGCCAGTGCTCGCCTGTGGGACGATGGGATTATTGATCCTGCAAAAACCCGTGATGTTGTGGGTATTGCTCTATCTGCTGCGCTTAATGCACCAATACCAGACAGCAAATTTGGCATCTTCCGTATGTAGTCGGATACAAAGCAAAACCCTAACTCCTCGCTATCCATCAATGATGAATAAAGTGCTGATTAGCGAGTATTGGAATATCAGACTGAAATGTCAGACAAAGGAAGTCACATGACCGGACTACTGCTTGAAAAAGACAGCAATGGCGTTGCCTGGTTGAGCCTGAATCGGCCAGAGAAACACAACGCGTTTGATGATGAATTGATTGCTTCACTTATCGAAGCTTTGGAACAACTTGAGCAAGACGACTCTCTACGCGCGTTGGTACTCACTGCGCAAGGAAAACACTTTTCTGCCGGTGCGGATCTTGGCTGGATGCAGTCAATGGCCACCAAAACAGAGAGTGAAAACCTGCAAGACGCACAGCAACTAGCAAAACTTTTGCATACGCTGGATACCTTTAGCAAACCAACCATTGCTATGGTGCACGGCGCTGCATTTGGCGGCGCACTTGGGCTTATCTGCTGCTGCGATATCGCAATCGGTACACCTGAAAGTCGCTTCTGTTTGAGTGAAGTGAAGCTCGGTTTATTACCCGCTACCATCGGACCTTACGTAATCCGAGCGATTGGACAACGACAAAGCCGACGCTACTTTTTAACCGCGGAACTGATTGATGCAGAGACTGCGCTTTCGATGAACATTCTTCATCTAATCGATCCCCAGCCAAAAGAGGCGGTCAACCGTATGGTTGAGCACCTGCTTAATAATGGCCCGCAAGCGATTCAGGCAGCAAAAGCACTCTGCTTACGTTGTGATAACCAACCTATCGACCACTCATTAATTGAATACACCAGCCAAGCCATTGCAACCGCCCGCGTGTCCAGCGAAGGACAAGAAGGACTAAGTGCATTTTTTGAAAAGCGCGCCGCCAATTGGAGGAATCATGTTTAAAAGAATACTGATCGCAAACCGCGGTGAAATTGCCTGCCGAATCATTAAAACCGCAAAACACATGGCTATCGAAACGGTTGCTGTTTATTCCGAAGCGGATCGCAGCAGCTTACATGTAAAACAGGCGGATTTTGCCGAGTTTATTGGGCCGGCTCCGGCGAGTGAATCGTATCTTGATATCGATGCGATTATCGGCACTGCAAAAAAATGGCAAGCCGATGCTATCCACCCCGGGTATGGTTTTCTTTCCGAGAACCCAAAACTAGCCAAAGCGTGCAGCGAAAATGGCATTGTTTTTATTGGCCCTTCCACCAGCGCAATTGAAGCAATGGGTTCGAAGTCGCAAGCCAAAGCCATCATGTCTGAGGCGAACGTGCCCTTGGTTCCCGGCTATCACGGCACAGACAACAGCGTTGAGCACTTATTGGCTGAAGCAGAGAAAATCGGTTATCCAGTGATGCTTAAAGCAACCCAAGGGGGCGGCGGTAAAGGCATGCGAGTGGTCAACAGCGCCGCCGAAATGCCCTTGGCCATCGACGGTGCGCAGCGTGAAGCGCTTTCAAGCTTTGGCGATAAGCAGCTTCTAATCGAAAAATGCATATTGCAGCCGCGCCACGTTGAAGTTCAGGTATTTGCTGACCAACATGGCAACTGTGTTTACCTTTCTGACCGCGACTGTTCCATTCAGCGTCGTCACCAAAAAGTAGTCGAAGAAGCGCCTGCTCCCGGTCTTAGTGATGAACTGCGTAAACAAATGGGTGAAGCGGCGGTTCAGGCAGCCCAAGCAATCGACTATGTTGGCGCTGGTACGGTTGAATTCTTACTTGATAGCCGCGGTGAGTTCTACTTCATGGAAATGAATACCCGTCTGCAAGTTGAACACCCTGTCACTGAATCAATCACCGGCGTTGATTTGGTTGAATGGCAATTCAAAGTTGCGGCTGGCGAGCACTTACCGATCTCGCAATCTGAAATCACCCACAACGGTCATTCAATCGAGCTGCGAATTTACGCCGAAGATGCAGACAACGACTTTATGCCGTCGACTGGACGCATTGATTATTTAAAAGAACCCGTATCAGACAGTAATGTGCGCCTAGCTTGTGTACGTGTTGATAGCGGTGTTACTCAAGGCGATACCATCAGCGAATACTACGATCCGATGATCAGCAAACTGATCGTTTGGGGGCAAACTCGTAATATCGCTCTAAAGCAGCTTAAGCAGGCGTTAACTCAATATCACGTGCGTGGAGTGACGACAAACATCGGTTATCTGCACAGTATTGTTTCGCAGCCAGCCTTTGCCAACATTGAGCTTAATACAGGTTTCCTCGTCACACATCAACAAAGCATAAATGAGCAGCAAAGTGTGTCAGATTCTATATGGCTAACGTTGGCGGCAGTTGCTCACTGGAATGATCTCATTTCAAAATCAGACAGCTCAACGTTACCCGCGCCAACCAAACGAGGTTTTAGACTGTCAGTTGACAACGTTTATCGATTTAACTTCACGGATGCCAATGCCAACCATCAGGTACGTTTGCAACAATCATCGCAAGATACAGGATCTCACTTCACTATCCGATGCGGCGAGGAGTTGCATCAAGTCATCCTGCTTGAAAGTGAGAGCCAGTTTATCGTCGATATCGATAGTGTGCGTTACACCTTTAATGCGCTCAACAACGAGCAAAAGACGACACTGTTTTATCTTGGTCAGCAACGTACCTTTGCTCACCAACCAAGTTTTGAATCCGCAAAAGGTCAAGACGATGAACTTAGCCCAACCGCGCCACTGAACGGTGTGATCTCGGCGGTCATGGTGAATAAGGGAGACGAAGTAGCGGCTGGCGATCCGCTGTTAGTTCTCGAAGCGATGAAAATGGAATACACCATCACCGCTCCAGTAGCAGCGATCGTTGATGAAGTGTTTTATCAACACGGAGACCAAGTTCAGCATGGTTCAATACTGCTGCATTTAGCTTCGATACCCGAAAATACTTATGTCGATAAGGAGCGCGAGTATGCTACCAGCGAAGGTTAATATCGTCGAAGTTGGTGCTCGCGACGGCCTGCAAAACGAAACGGCAGTGACGCTGGTTGATAAAATCCGTTTGATCAATCAGCTAAGCAACAGTGGCTTAAAGCACATTGAAGCAGGCTCTTTCGTCTCACCAAAATGGGTGCCTCAAATGGCCGATTCCGATCAGGTGTTTGCTGGTATCACGCAAAAGCCTGATGTGGTTTACAGTGCGCTAACGCCAAACCTAGCCGGGTTAGAACGTGCGCTGGAAAGTGGTGTAAAGCAAATTGCGGTATTTGGCTCCGCTTCGGAAGCGTTCAGCCAAAAGAATATCAACTGCAGTATTGCCGAAAGCCTCTCTCGCTTTGAGCCCGTTATCGAACTCGCACAGCAGCACAACATACCTGTGCGCGGGTACTTGTCTTGCACCATGGTTTGCCCTTACGAGGGAGTAATCAAGCCAGAGCAAACTACCAAGGTCGCAAATACACTGTTTGATATGGGATGTTATGAGATTTCGCTCGGTGACACTGTCGGTAAGGCAACGCCTAATCGTGTCATTGCCATGCTGGATTCGCTGTTAACGCAACTGCCGAAAGACGCGTTAGCCGTGCACTTCCACGATACCTACGGGCAAGCACTAGCCAATATTTACCAAGCCTTGTTAATAGGCATCAACACCATTGATAGTGCGGTTGCTGGTTTGGGCGGCTGCCCTTACGCCAAAGGAGCCAGTGGCAATGTTGCAACGGAAGATGTGCTTTATCTGTGTGAGCAACTTGGGATTGAAACGGGGATTGATCTCAACATAATCAACCAAGCAGGTTGGCAAATTTGCCGAGCCTTAGGTAAACGGCCGATGTCGAAAGTGGCGTTAGCATTGGGTGATCCAAACAGCTTGTAAATTGCTCAACCTACGATAAACAACTACAAACGAGCATGTTTAATAACATGCTCGTTTTCTTTGAGTCGATTTAATCTAACCGAAACACTAAACAGAAGCGTGCTTTTCCTCTGCAAGGGTGTGGCATCCCAACTTCGCGATCATATTAAGCAAATCACTTTTCTGAACTGGTTTTGTCAGGTAATCATCCATACCTAATGCGATACTTTTTTGTTGCTGCTCTTGCATCGCATGTGCAGAAAACGCGACGATTGGACACCAAGGAAACGCACCACTTTCCTGTAACTCACGAATGTCTTTTGTCACGCCAAAACCATCTTTGTTTGGCATAGAAATATCGGTAATCACCAAGTCCGGAGAAAGCTGTTTATAAAGTTCAACGGCTTCAACACCATCTTCCGCCAACGTCAGTTTAACACCTGTGTCTTGCAACATTTTTTCAATCAATATTCGATTGATATGGCTGTCTTCTGCGACTAATAGGTGCAGGCTAGAAAAGTCAGGGTTCTCATCTGAGGAAAGTTCTCGACGCTTTTGTGTCTTAGTAGAAAACAGAGCTTGCAGTTTATGCTGCGTGACCGGTTGCGGCAATAAACGATCCCGCTCGCACGACCATGCCTGCCCTTCCTCCATCACGCAAGGTGCAAGGAACAGTACCCGTTTGGCGGCGGATTCTGTCGCATCAAGCTCATAGAGCGCATCTCTATCTTGAGCATTGTTTACACTCGCGAGGATACGATCAAAACCATCCAATTTTTTACCCAAAGACTGCGCAGTTGACCAATCGCTGGCATGAGTAACTTCAATGCCAATCTCTTGAGCTAAATGTATCAAGTGTTGCACGCGCGGTTGATAATCATCAATCAACAATAGTCGATTTGCACTCAGCTCTATCGGATCGGAAAGAAGCTGACTTTGCTTAGGCAACTGCAAACTAAAGCTAAAACACGACCCTTTTCCAAAATCTGAATGCACACAAAGCTCGCCGTTGTACATGCTGATCAAACGTTTTGAGATTGCCAACCCCAAGCCTGTACCTTCATGGCGTCTTGTCGCGGAGGTATCGACCTGCTCAAACTTATCCATAATATGAGCCAATCGATCTTCGGGAATACCAATGCCCGTATCACTCACGGAAAAATCAAAACCGTGCTCACTTTCTCTGACTTTGAGTAGCACATGACCTTCATCCGTGAATTTCACCGCATTACCGATCAAGTTAAGCAAGATTTGATTAATCCGACCTTTATCACCGACCACGACCGTATTCATGGCCAATGGCATATCAACCAACAACTTGAGGTTCTTTTTATCCGCCTGATAAGCACACAAAGCGGTGCAGCTCTCGACGAGTGAACGCAAGTCAAACTCCTCTTCAACTAACGTCAACTTGCCCGCTTCTACTTTGCTGTAGTCAAGGATGTCGTTAATGATCGTCACAAGGTTGTTGGCAGATTTGTGCAGCAAGAGTAATAACTCCCTTGGCTCTCGACGGTTTTCGTTCTCAAGCAATATCTCGCTGATCCCCATGATCGCGTTCATTGGGGTGCGAATCTCATGGCTCATGTTCGCCAAAAATTCCGATTTGGCTTGCATCGCCTTTTTCGATTTATCTAAAGCAGACGACAGACGCCTCTCCATCCTTCGCCTGTCGGTGATGTCACGCTCTACCGCAATAAAACGTAACAGCCCGCCATCTTCATCAAACACAGGAGAGAGCTCCAACTCGACCCAATACGGGTGCTTCGACTTGGTATAGTTGAGTATTTCAACCCTAATAGGAGAGTGCTTACGGACACTTTTTGAGAGCAATGCCACCGTATTTGGGTCTGTGTCTGGCCCTTGGAGTAACTCGCCCGGCGATTTGCCAATAACTTCTTCCAACGTATATTCGGTTAGCTGTTCAAACGCAGGATTTACCCATGCAATAGTGCCGTCAGGGTGAGTAATGATGATGGTATCACGCGCATGTTCAGCAACCTCAGCAAGCTGCGATATTTTGGCCGATAACTGTTGCTGGGTGTGATGCTCTTGCTGAAGTTTAGTTTGCGCTTGCGCTAAAGAGCGTGACATTTGGTTAAACGCTTCGCCAACACGTGTAACTTCGTCATTGCCTGAAATCGAAATTTGCGAACCCGGACCTTGCTGTGAAACCTTGATTACCCCAGTACGAAGAAGATCGAGCCGCTTCATCAAATAGCTACCGAGAGCATACGAAAACATGGCCACCAGCGACATTTCAATAAAGGCGATAACCAAACTTGCATGAGTCGCAAATGAAAGAACTTGATGTACATGTTCAACATTCACACCCATTTCAACCTTACCGAAAGTCTGCTCTCCAAGAGTAATCTCTTGCGCAACATCGTAAACTCCATCGGTCACATCAAACGGTCTCACACCAGTATCAACACCGCTGTAATCCCCCTGTAGCGTCAGCTCGATGCCATCTTGGTTAACAATACGAATATAAGCCAGCTCGCGCTCACTCACGACAGAGCGAGCAAAACTGTCTAGATAGGCTAAGTCCGTCGCAATCACCGCATCTCTCGACGCCTGAGCAAATACACTCACCAAGTGTTGGCTCCCAACCTCGAGGCTAGTCTCGTTGGAACTTTCCAACCAATTAAGCCCACTAATGATGAGTACACCGAGCGCAAGGGCCTCAATAAGAGCAATGCCAAGTATCGTTTTCGAACGCAGCGTCATAGGACAACCATTTATCTTGAGATTCCCAATTGAACAACATCTTGCCAATCTTGGTCTTGTGCAAGCTGTAACCCGTCAATGTTGAGTAAAGTAAAACTCTCCTGTGCTTTTGGATCATCATTAAGTTGCGAAATTGCCTTTCGTAAGGCAAGAGTAATCTCTTCATCGACATTATTTGAAACCGCAATAGCATGAGGCGTATAACCAGCAGTTGTATAAATGATGCTAAGTTGGTCTTTTATTTCACTCGGTAAGCTCTCAAAGGTACGCTTCACGCCACCACCAGCAATGTACAAACCTTTAAGTACCCCCAAATAGACTGAGTCGTGCGAACCAACGTATTTAGGCGTAAACTTGATGCCTTTCTGCGCCAACTCTGATTGTGTGATGATAGAGGCAGCAAATGCTCGTGGAGCAGGAAAAGCGATGGTCTTTTCTTGCAGCTCATCAAGGGAAACCGGCTTCCCTCGCCTTGCTACAATAATGCCTGTAATGCGCTTATTTTTCGCTCTTGCTAACGCCGTATAACCTGGGTTTTGATTCACCAAGGTAAAGTGATATGGGTTCATGTATGCAATGTCGTAGGCTCCAGCCATCAAGCGTGCTTCGAACGTGGGAATATCACGTGCCGTGGCAAACTTAATCTCAACGCCAGCAAGATCTCCCCAACGTTGCAGTAATGGCTGCCATTGTTGCACTAGTTTGGTCGCCGACTGTTGCGGTACGACACCAAAAACAATGGAAGGTTGAGCAACGACAGAAGGTGACCATGTGAATAACACCATAAGCAACGTAAATATTCGCTTGTGAAGCCGCCAAATCAACGTCTTTAGTTGGGAGTTCAACAAAATCATCTCCTTATGTTTGTCTTTCGTTAAAGATAGATAGCTATCTGAAAGATTGCGAATTATCGGATTAAATTGCCTCGTGTCTCAGATACCATTTATACTCAAATGAACACCTACAACAGGAGCAGGTAAATGCTTATTACATTTCGTTGCCATAGCCACTCGAACGTCACTATGTTTGGCGATATTGCGATAAAGATGATCAAAATGATGGGCCATAGTGGCTCAGTACCAGGGTCTATTTCCGCTCAAGACATCCCTGATGCTCTATCTAGATTGACCTCCGGTCTCGCAGCACAAGAAGCGATAGAGAAGAACAACAGTCAAGCAATGGAAGAAGATGAGGAGCAAGAGGAACAAACGGTCAGTTTAGGACGCAGAGCATTTCCACTTATTGAGCTTTTAAAATCGGCTATTAAAGAAGAGTGCGAAGTGATGTGGGACAGCCAATAAATGCTCCAAATCAAGCTGTGGAGAGGAAAGCAACATCCAATCTATACTTTCCTCCCCTGCTAAAAGGAACTTACCCAATTCACTTCACTTCTCTATTTGAATGACTCTTAACGAGTGCTTACTCAAAACTAACCTATTGAATATAAATCAGTGATAAACATCTGATTTAATAATAAAAATCTCCTATTGACTGAAACACTCACTTATCATTGTGACCTCAACTGCAAACCATTAATGGAATGATTGTTATGTCAGAACTGACTCGGATGCGCTCTGGAGAAACCTATAATTGCCTGGATGAAGAACTAAAGCTAATGCGCGCCAAAACTGCGCAGCTTGTCTTCCAATTTAACCACGAGCCAAACCCAGGTATCCGTAGACAACTATTGGCGGAGATGGGCGTCCAATTAGAAAACAGCTCCTGTATAGAGCCACCGCTTCAACTTACCTACGGTTGCCACTTGTCCATCGGGGAAAACACCTACATCAACTGGGATGCCATTATTCTGGACAATGGGCAGGTTGAGATTGGCGCGAACGTCATGATTGGGCCTAGAGTGCAAATTTACACAGCCGCTCATTCACTGGATACACAAAGACGCTTAGCCGGAGATGAGATCGCCAAGCCGGTAAAAATCGGCAATAACGTTTGGATTGGTGGGGGCGCAATCATACTGCCAGGCGTGACCATTTGCGATGAGGCCGTCGTCGGCGCTGGCTCTGTCGTAACCAAAGATGTTGCGCCAGGCGATCGAGTTGCTGGAAATCCGGCGCGCTCCATTAAACCAAAAAACTGAAGAAAGTCGCTATTTTGCCAAATGATCGCGAATAATGTTGGCAAGCAAATTGAGAGCATGGACGTATTTGTCATTAAGCTCAAAAGAAGCGTTAAGACGAATACAGTGATCGTATTGTTCTGTCAGGCTGAACATCTTTCCCGGTGCGATGCTGATATTATCTTTTAGCGCTTCTCGATATATCTGCAAGGCGTCGATATGCTTGGGAAGCTCTAACCAAATAAAGTACCCGCCGCTTTGGCTTAACACTTTGACTTCTTCAGGTAACAGCTCATTAAGCAGATTCGTCATCTTACTTTTACGTTCAAACAGCTTTTTCCGTAACTGCTTCAAATGCGATTCATAATTGCGGCTTGTTAAATAGTGCACCAATGTCATTTGCACTGGTGCACTCGTCGCTAATGTACTCATTAGCTGTAACTTTTGTACCTCTAGCGCCCGCTTTCCCGCCGCAACCCAACCAATACGTAGCCCTGCGATTAATGATTTTGAAAACGAGGAGCACAACATGGTATTGCCCGTGTCATCAAACATTCTTAGTGGGTAAACCGAGTCATTCCCGGCATGCAGCTCGCTGTACACATCATCTTCAATCACTGGCACGTTATATCGCTGTGTCAGCTCAATCAGCTTTTGTTTTTTCTCGTTGGAAAGCGTAAAACCCAGAGGATTTTGGAAGTTCGACATCAGCCAACATGCTTTCACATCGTGTGTTTGCAGCGCTCGTTCCAATGAGTCTAGGTCAATACCCGTGACTGGGTCTGTTCTTACAGAGAGCGCTTTCAAACCTAACCGCTCTAAGGATTGCAATGCGCCATAGAATGCAGGCGACTCCACAACCACCCAATCTCCCGGTCTTGTGCAGGCTTGCAAACTGAGCGTTAACGCCTCCAGCGCGCCTGCCGTAATGACAATTTCATCGGGTGAAATTTCAATGCCTTTCGCAGCATAACGCTTCGCGATGATGGTGCGTAATTGTTCGTTTCCCGGCGGTAAGTTATCAAAGGTGGTGGAAATCGGCATATTGCGAGCGGCTGCGCTCATCGCCCGATTCACGTGATATCGTGGGTACAAACTTGGATCTGGATAGGCAAAGCCAAAATTGATCATGGATGGGTTTTTACTCGCCTGCAGCACATCAAAGATAAACTCATTGATGTCTACCTGCTCTGTCCACGAGACCGCTGCTGGCGCTTGGGGTTCATTTGAACTCTTAATATAGGGAGCAACTCGATAACCAGATCGCGGCTGTGACGTTACCCAGCCTTGAGATTCCAGAATTTGATAAGCGTGCAATACCGTCATCAAGCTCAAACCCGAGTGTTCAGATTGGCGACGCAGAGAAGGCAGCTTGTCACCCGGATGCCATATCCCCGATTTTATCTGCCTTTTAAGCTGTTCCACTAACTCTTGATACTTCGCCACACGCGAATCCCCCTCCATAAAGCTGAATTCAAAATAATAACACTTCAATATTTAATCTGTTATAGGTTTATAGTCACTGTCTGTACCTACTTCCCTCATTCCGCTCCTTTTAAAATAGCTCTCTCATAAAACTTAAAAGATCAAAGGAAGTTTAATGTTTGGCCTCGACGCATTTATGCTTGCACGGATACAGTTCGCCTTTACGGTATCCTTTCATATTATTTTCCCCGCTATCACCATAGGTCTAGCCACCTATCTCGCCGTGCTGGAAGGCTTATGGCTAAAAACACGTAATCCCGATTACCAAAAGCTCTATCACTTCTGGTCGAAAATTTTTGCGGTTAACTTTGGGATGGGCGTTGTATCTGGCCTTGTCATGGCCTATCAATTCGGCACCAACTGGAGTGGTTTCTCCGACTTCGCTGGTTCTATCACTGGCCCATTACTGACTTATGAAGTGTTAACGGCTTTCTTTCTCGAAGCTGGATTTCTTGGCGTGATGCTATTTGGTTGGCGTCGCGTCGGCGAAAAGCTGCACTTTTTTGCAACCTCGATGGTGGCGTTAGGCACGATCATTTCGACGTTCTGGATTCTCGCCTCCAACAGTTGGATGCAAACGCCACAAGGCTATGAAATTGTCGACGGACGTGTGGTGCCAACCGACTGGTTTGCTATCGTTTTCAATCCTTCATTTCCTTATCGTTTGGCGCACATGAGCGTCGCGGCTTTCGTTAGTTCCGCACTCTTTGTAGGCGCGTCAGCCGCTTGGCATTTATTGAGAGACAATCAATCGACTGCGGTAAAAACGATGTTTTCGATGTCGCTCGGGATCTTAGTGTTCCTTGCGCCACTCCAAGCCGTGATTGGCGATGTACACGGGTTAAACACTCTCAAACACCAGCCCGCCAAAATCGCTGCCATCGAAGGACATTGGGATAACAGCGATGGCAAACCAACCCCATTGATATTGTTCGGCATGCCAAACATGGAACAAGAACGCACAGACTATGCCTTAGAAATTCCTGTTCTAGGAAGTTTGATCCTACGCCACAGTTTAACTGAGCCAATCCCGGCGCTGAAAGACTTCCCGAAAGAGGAACGACCGAACTCACCTATCGTCTTTTGGTCATTTCGAATCATGGTCGGACTAGGACTTCTGATGATTTTTCAAAGCTTCTACAGCATGTGGTTACGAAAAAAGAACACGCTTTATACCTCGCGTTGGTTCCTCAAGTTTTCATTGTTTATGGGGCCATCTGGTCTTATCGCAATACTCGCTGGCTGGTTTACGACAGAGGTTGGTCGGCAACCTTGGGTCGTGTATGGCGTACAAAAAACGCGTGATGCGGTTTCTGCACACGGAGACCTACAAATGAGCATCAGCCTGCTGTGTTTCCTTGTTGTATACAGCTTGGTATTTGGTTTTGGTTATTACTACATGATCCACCAAATCAAGAAAGGCCCCGATGCAATCGAACACGATGAGCACGACATGACGACCGTTTCAGGCCGCATCTAGAATTTGTCACAAAGTGAAGGTAGAAAATATGCATTTTGATTTATCTGTGATTTGGTTCGCGATCATCGTTTTTGCCACTTTGATGTACATCATCATGGACGGCTTCGATTTGGGGATTGGAATACTGATGCCCTTCATCAAGGATGAAAAACAAAAAGACGTCATGGTCAACAGTGTCGCGCCAGTTTGGGACGGCAACGAAACTTGGATTGTGCTTGGAGGCGCATCTCTATTTGGCGCTTTTCCGATGGCTTACGCGGTAATTATTGAAGCGCTAACCATCCCTTTGACGTTGATGTTGATTGCTTTGATCTTTCGTGGCGTCGCGTTTGAGTTTCGCTTTAAAGCATTGGAAAACCACTTAAAGTTCTGGGATCGCTCTTTTATGGTCGGCTCGATTTTAACCACGTTTTTCCAAGGCATCGTTGTTGGCGCGGTAATTCAAGGCTTTGCGGTGGAAAACCGCGTTTTCGTAGGTAGCCAACTAGACTGGTTCACCCCTTTTCCTATCTTTTGTGGTTTGGGTTTAGTCGCAACGTACGCGCTACTTGGTAGCACATGGCTCATCATGAAGACGGAAGGTGAACTGCAAAACACGATGTATCGCTTCACTAACAAAACACTACTGGCGATGATCTCCGCATTAGTCATTGTGAGCGCTTGGACCCCACTTGCTTACCCTGCCATTGCGGAAAGATGGTTTTCTCTGCCGAATTTGTTCTACTTACTGCCCGTACCTGTCATTACTGGACTGGTATGTTTGAAGATTGCTGACTCCGTTAAAAAGCGTAAAGAGCGCAGCCCTTTCGTGATGGCATTGGTGATCGTGATTCTCGGGTTCGCTGGGCTTGGCATCAGTATCTGGCCAAATATCATTCCTCCTAGCATATCAATATGGGAAGCAGCGGCTCCTGCAAGCAGTCAGCGCTTTATGCTCGTTGGAGCGGTGATCATCATCCCGATAATTCTGGCTTACACCTTTTGGAGTTACTACGTCTTCTCCGGAAAAGTAAAAGAAGGCGAAGCGTACCATTAACGAATTAATGAGGAGTGAGTATGAAAATCAAAAATTGGTGTCGCCAATGGGCGTGGATGGTTGGAATTTGGATCGCTAGCGTCGCTGCATTAGGGTTAGTGTCTATGTTATTTCGCGTCATGATGACCGCTGCAGGATTAAAATCTTAGCTCGGCACTTTTAAGTCAATAAAAAATGGGGACCTCTAGCTCTTGCGTTAGGAGCTAGAGGCGTTTACATTCAAGTCCGACTTTTTACGTGTGCAGACAATACGATAGTAGATTCTGAACCACGAGCCACTTCAAAATAACCACCAGCATGAGATAGCTGACGAGCCGTCAATTTTTCTTTGCCCAGCTTTTCAAACCAATAAGGCGCTAATGAGCACTGAGCTGAGCCTGTGGCAAGATCTTCTGAAATACCGATTTTAGGTGCAAAGTAACGCAGCACATAGCCACTATCAGAGCTTTGAGCCGTCACGATGACTGCATGAAACTCATCAATTTTAACCAGCTCATCAAAGTTAGGTTTATAGTGAGCAACATCATCTTCGGACTCGAGAACAACAACCAAATCACGCGTTGTAAAAGCATCTACAGGGCGATTGGAAAAGCCTGAAATATCCAAGGGGATGGCATGAGGCTTAGCTTGCCAACTTGGCATCACGATCCTGTACATTCCACCCAGTTCCGTAACGGTAATATGACCATACTGGCTTTTTAGAATGACCTCATTCTGATGATAGTTGGAAATGATTGCAGCGCCTGCGCCCAAACTTCCGTGTCCGCATAGGTTGCTCTCTCCTGCTAGGCTAAACCAGCGAATGTGGTAGTCACTGCCAGACTGAACCACAAATGATGTGACAGGTTGAGCGACCTGATGAGTGATTTGAAGTAACTCAGAATCACTCAGCCAGTGATTTAGTTCGACAACACCACAAGGGTTACCTTGAGCCAATTCATCACAAAATACATCATATACTTGCGCTTTAATCATCCATCATCCTTGCGGTTTAACGCTGCACTAAGTTGTGAACAACGCTATCATTAACCCGAAACCAAAAAATGACAAGCCTCGGGAGTCCCTCTTAAATGCTTTGTTAGTCTTTTTATGCATCTATCTTGGCTAGTTCAACCGTAAAACCCATGTTTTGCAACCGTCTACTGTGATGACGCAGGTTTACTTTTGAAAAAATGGCAAGTGCACTTCACCTTTCTTCTTGTTTCTTAGGGGTGATTATATCGGCCTCTTCGTAGCCTTCTTTGATCAAATATGCAACGACATTAAGCTTCATTTTATCCCTCACCACTCCTACACATAAGCAACTAATATCTCATCAAAGTTCTCCATATGGTATGACATCTGTCATAAATATTACCAATCGTAATGAATAGCTTTATCCTATTAAATCCACTAAATGGCTTTCATTAAACTCTGATAGCTTTCGCAGCTTTAGACTGGCTTCATTAAACTCTTGGTAGAACTTATCAGGTTGAGGTATCACGACTGTTTTTATGTTTGCTCGTGTTGCCGCAAGCATACCCGAATAAGAGTCTTCAAAGGCAATACAGTTACTTGAATCTACACCTAGTTTATTGATTGTTGAAAGGTAGACATCTGGCTCTGGCTTGCACTTTTCTACATCGTCTGACGATGATATCGCGTCAAAGTAACTGGCAATACCGAGTTTGTTCAAAATGGTGGGAATGAGTTGATAAGGTGAATTAGTAGACAGCCCTATCTTAAATCCTTTTTCCTTAAGCAATTTGAGTGTTTCTGTAACACCCTCTAATTCGCATCCTTTTTCAATTATTAATGCCTCCACTTTATCCACAACAGCATTCTCTACTTCCTCTAGGCTCTTTTCTTGCCAAGGATTACGTTCATACCAAAACCTTGTTACTTCACCTGTCGTCATCGTTGCAGTCTGCTTTGATAATACTTCGGTCACTTGGACGCCAACTGATGAAAACACCTGCTTTTCAGCTTCCTTCCACAAAGGTTCTGAATCAATCAGCAACCCGTCCATATCAAAGACCGCAGCGTATATCATTGGCACATCCTCAGTAAGTTCTATTCGTTGAGTAAGGTTTGTCTATTCAACCAAAGCATAGCTTTGCATATAGCGAGGGAGAGTATCACATTTGCCTGGGGCTATCAGAGCCAGTTCGATAACTCATCTTTAAGCCTCAACATGACTGATGTTCGTGACTACTTTTAACGCCAGCTTATTGAGATTAGACGCCTCCCAAGCAACGACAACACGACTGGTTAGGGGGATATCATCAATCTCGGCGACTGTCGCGGAATCATCGAGATGTTCAGCCAGTGAGCGCGGAACGAGAGCAATACCTAGCCCTGCCTGCGCCATGGCAATCGTCGTACGAAGTTGCGGTGCTGCGAACTGTGGTTCGAGCCTTACTCCTGCGTCGGCAAAAAGTGTGCTCATGCCATCAAACAATGCAGGTCCAGTCTCTCGTGGAAACAGTAAAATTTTATGGCCTCTCAACTGTTTCATCTGGATACAGGGATATTTTGCCAGTTCGTGCCCCGCCGGAATCACCGCGACAAAAGGGTCGTTAAACAACACCTTGTGCTCAAAAGGCTCACTGGCGTAACAGGGTAGCCGCATGATTGCGAGATCAAGTTGTTTGCTTTTTAACTGA
Organism: Vibrio sp. JZG120; assembly: GCF_053890955.1. Taxonomy (NCBI): domain Bacteria; kingdom Pseudomonadati; phylum Pseudomonadota; class Gammaproteobacteria; order Vibrionales; family Vibrionaceae; genus Vibrio; species Vibrio sp. JZG120. The sequence continues at coordinate 539,089 of NZ_JBSRRK010000001.1, read as the reverse complement.
GCGGCAAGCTCTGGCATTGACAGTTCCGCCGCCTGTAAATGAACCCCATTCTCTTGAATACGCCCCACCCTCTCTAATACCTTAATGCAGGTTGATGTTGACGTTGCGAACCCGATTTTAACCTGCGTATTTTCACCACGGGCAATCTGTCGGGCTTTTGCTTTAGCGCGTTCCACATCAGCAAGAATATTTACCGCATCCGTATAGAAGACTTGCCCAGCATGGGTCAGTTCTACCCCTCTAGACAAGCGCTTAAATAGGTCCACACCAAGCTCGTGCTCTAACTTTTTGATTTGTTGACTTAAAGGAGGTTGCGCAATCCCTAACTGTTCAGCGGCTCGGGTAAAGTGACGAGTCTCGGCGACCGCGACAAAATACTTCAGGTAGCGAAATTCCATATATTTTCCATATCAAAATAAATCTTTTTTATATTGGATTTAGCACCTTGTAGAAGTCAATCTAAATATACTCTTCATTGCATAACTGGTCTTACTCATGCGTGGATTTTATAACCCTCTATGTGCTTGTTCGCTTGAAGTAGCGAAAGAATTTTCTGAATACCATCACGTTACCGGAGATGGTGAGATTTATCAGACTTCGTTAATGAGTGCTTTGATCGCTGGTGTTTACGAAGGCTCAACAACCATAGAAGAACTCCTGAAACATGGTGATTTTGGTTTAGGTACGTTCAATGAATTGGATGGTGAGTTGATTGCGTTTGATAAGGAAGTTTTTCAACTCAAGTCGGATGGCTCCGCAAACCCGGCAGATCTGGCGCAAAAAACGCCCTTTGCTGTCATGACTTTTTTTAAGCCTGATATCGAGCTGCCACTAACATCGCGCATGTCACGTCATGAAGTCCATAGCCTCATAGACGACATGGTTCCAAGTGACAACCTATTTTGCGCAGTGCGCATTGATGGCGTTTTCGATTCAGTTCGTACTCGCACCGTACCTAAACAAACACGCCCTTATCGGCCAATGCTTGAAGTGGTCAAAGAACAACCGACATTCCGCTTCACGCATAAGCAAGGCGTGGTCGCCGGCTTTCGCAGTCCTAAATATACGACTGGCATCAATGTACCCGGCTATCACGAACATTTTATTACCGATGACCGCCAAGGAGGTGGTCATATCCAGGATTACAGCATTTCGTCAGGATTTCTCCAGATTGGCAAAGTCTCACGGCTAGTGATTGATACCCCAGTATCGACAGACTTCCTCAACGCCAATTTGGCTCCGGAAGATATAAATACCACCATAGAAAAGGCGGAAAAGTAACAAAGTCAGGCAAATAATAAGGACAACAAATGCAATCCAAACCTTCAAATAAAAATGGAGCTCAGTTGATCGCTCAACAGCTAGAGTCTCTCGGCATTAAGTACATTTTCGGTATTCCCGGTGCAAAAATCGATCGACTGTTCGATGCGATTGAAGACACTAACATCCAAATGATTCCGGTACGTCACGAGGCTAACGGCGCGTTTATGGCGGGCGTTATGGGAAGACTAACCGGCAAAGCAGGCGTCACAATGGTTACGTCAGGTCCAGGCTGTGGAAACCTAGTTACAGGGGTGGCAACAGCAAACTCCGAAGGCGATCCGCTGATTGCTATCGGTGGCGCTGTGAAACGAACTGACCAGCAAAAACAAACACACCAGAGCATGGATACCGTCAGTATTTTTCGCTCTATAACCAAGTTCAGTGCCGAAGTGCAGCATGTGGACGCCGCAAGCGAGATCATGGCGAACGCATTTCGTATCGCAGAGTCAGGTCGTCCTGGGGCTTGCTTTTTGAGTCTCCCCCAAGATGTTTTATCCGAGCAAACCCAAACGGACATTATTGTCCCCTCGCCTTACACACAGCCTGGTTGCGCAGACATCGCAGCAATCGAAGAAGCGGTCAGTCGAATCAGTAAAGCAAAGCGCTGTGTGGTTTTACTTGGCCTTCACGCGAGCCGCAGTAAAAACGCTGCTGCTATCGCCCGATTTCTTCAAAATACGCAGCTACCCGTTGTCGGCACTTACCAAGCCGCCGGCACGGTAGACATCAATTACTATCATCACTTTGCTGGGCGTGTCGGTTTGTTTAATAACCAACCTGGCGATGTTTTACTGCGGGACGCCGATTTAATTCTCACCATCGGCTTTAGCCCAATAGAGTATGACCCTGAGCTTTGGAACAGCCACCGCAAACCAGTGATTCACCTCGATATTGAACCAGCAGAATACCAACTTAATTATCAACCTTGTGTTGAAATCGTCGGAAACATTGCGCAGTCATTAGACAAAATGGGCAGCTATATCTCTGAATATGCTCGCCTTTCCCCAACGGCACTTTCGGTACTGGAAGAGGTAGCACTGCAACGGCAAGTGATCAAGACCTATCCCAATGTCTATAACAAGCAAGGGTTTCATCCACTGGCGTTAATAAAAGCTATGCAATCTATCATCACACCAGATACCACGCTATGTCTTGATATGGGGAGCTTCCACATCTGGATCGCTCGTTACTTAAGTTGTTTTCGAGCTCGCCAAATGCTGGTGTCTAACGGCCAACAAACGATGGGCGTTGCACTGCCATGGGCCATTGGTGCCAGCCTACTAAAACCTGGTAGTAAAGTGGTATCGATATCGGGAGACGGCGGTTTTATGCAATCGAGCATGGAGTTAGAAACCGCGGTTAGACTGAACTGCAATATCGTCCATATTGTGTGGGTTGATAACGCCTACAACATGGTAGAAATGCAAGAGATCAACAAATATCAGCGCTGCTCTGGTGTGAAATTTGGACCAATTGATTTCAAGGCGTACGCCGAATCATTTGGCGCGAAAGGCTTCGCAGTGACTAGTCAACACGAATTGCTACCGACATTGAATAGAGCCATGGACGTTGAAGGACCAGCAGTGGTGGCTATCCCCGTAGATTACAGCGACAACGACAAACTGATGTTGCCGCGCACAGAGAAAAATCAAGATCCCGTTTTTGTAAGTTTCGAAGGAGAAATCGCATGAGAGGATTAAAAAATAAAGTCGCACTCGTCACTGGTTCTGCCAATGGTATTGGTTTGGCCATCGCAAAACGTCTGTATGAAGAAGGCGCAAACGTCGCTCTTGCCGATTGGAATGAAGAGCAGTTGGCAAACGCCGTTGAGGGCTTTGATAAACAGCGCGTGTCTGCGCATTCCATTGATGTTTCTGATCCAGACAAAGTCGCAGCACTGATTTCTGATGTTGTTACCCGTTTCGGTAAACTGGATATTTTAGTAAACAATGCCGGCGTACATGTCCCTGGTTCAGTGATTGAAGGTAGTGTGGAAGACTGGAAGAAGATCTCTGGTGTAAACATTGACGGCGTCGTTTATTGCGCGAAGTTTGCGTTACCTGAACTCTTAAAAACGAAAGGTTGTATGGTGAATACCGCGTCCGTTTCTGGTTTGGGTGGTGACTGGGGTGCCGCATTCTATTGCGCGAGTAAAGGCGCTGTGGTCAACCTGACTAGAGCGATGGCATTGGACCATGGTGCGGAGGGTGTAAGAATTAACGCCGTATGCCCAAGCTTAGTAAAAACCAACATGACGAACGGCTGGCCGCAGGAAATCCGCGATAAATTCAATGAGCGCATTGCGCTCGGCCGAGCAGCCGAACCTGAAGAAATTGCGTCTGTCGTGACTTTCTTGGCAAGTGATGACGCATCTTTCATTAATGGCGTAAACCTACCTGTAGACGGCGGTGCCACCGCATCAGATGGTCAACCTAAAATAGTATAAGCATTAACACTGACTGAGCAGAATCTTTAACTGTAAGATATCCACATAAAAAAGAGCCGAGTTTGTACTCGGCTCTTGTGTGTCTGTTCTTAAGCCTGCGACGTTGCTAAACCTGCCGACGCGCCACCTAATAACACATGATTAAACTCCATTCGAGATTCTTGGGCTTGTTCAGACAGTTCTTGCTTCTTCTGTTGAGCCAACTCAAGCGCTTCGGTTAGTTGCTGTAGCTCTGTTTGCATCTCTTCTGGTAAATGATGGTCCGAAAACCCAGATTCACAGCAGTGCTCTAAGGCAAATGCGCGAATTCTCTTACGCATGCTCATCAGGGCCGCCATTGCTTCGCGCTCTTCTTCAGCCGCCTGTTGAGCTAAGTCTTTAAAGCGCTCAAATTTCGCCAAAGCCATTCCCTCTGTTGACCAAGGGTCAATTTCCGGCAGTTCTTCAATGTTAATGGTTGGCTCTTCGTATTCTGCTTGATGTTTAATATCTAGACTCGCCGCGCGAACAAAGGACACCATCAACATCACCGAGATAACTAACAACGGTAAACCGCCCACGATCGCAGCGGTTTGTAATGTCGATAAACCTCCCATGAACATTAGGACGGTTGGCAGAAAAGACAAAGTAAACGCCCAGAACAAACGGTTCCAGCGCATCGGTTCTTCCGTCACATCATTTTGAACCACAGACGCAAGAATGTACGAGATAGAGTCAAACGACGTCGCCGTAAAAATGATACACAACAGTGTAAAAACACCAATAACGATTGCCCCTAACGGTAGTGTGTCTAACGTTGCAAAAATAGCCGCCGGTGCGCCCGATTCGTTGAGGATTGCGATGACATCAAGCTCACCCGTCAATTGCAACGATAAACCGTAGTTACCTAAAACAATGAAGAATAAGAAACAGCCTAAAGAACCGTAAAATATCGAACCTACGACCATCTGTTTGATCGTTCTTCCACGCGAGATACGCGCAACAAACAATCCCATGCAAGGAGCAAAGACCAACCACCATGCCCAGTAGAAAATAGTCCAGTCTTGCGGGAAGTGTGTATCTGTAAACTCACCATAACCACCAAACGGCTCCGCCCAGGTTGCCATAACAAAGAAGTTAGACAACATACGACCAATAGAGTCTAAGCCCGTTTCTAACATGAACACGGTTGGCCCAACGGCAAGTACAAAGAGTAACAAGCCCATTGCACCCCAGAAGTTAATGTTACTAAGGAATTTTATCCCCTTCTCAAGCCCTGCATACGCGGAGTAACCAAAAATCGCAGTACAGAGAAGTAATACAGCCACTTGGCTGAAGGTATTGTTTGGAAGACCGAAGATATGATGTAGACCACCGTTGATAAGAGGCGCTGCTAAGCCAAGCGTAGTCGCCGCGCCACCCAACATACCAAAAATAAACAGCACATCAATAAACTTGCCAATACCACCGTTTGCGCGCTTTTCTCCTAATACAGGCATTAACGCACTAGAGATTTTCAAAACAGGTTGTTTGCGTACATAAAAGAAGTAAGCGATAGGCAGAGCAGGAATAAGGTAAATTGACCAAGCGATCGGTCCCCAGTGAAACAGACCATAAGTCGCGGCCCAGCGAATGGCTTCTTCACTGCCTGCTTCCAACTGAAATGGTGGTGATTGATAGTAGTATGCCCACTCGATACACCCCCAATACAGAATACTTGCGCCAATACCTCCACAAAATAGCATTGCAGCCCATGAGGCGTTACCAAATTCTGGTTGCTCGTCGGCTTCACCAAGTTTGATTTGGCCAAGATCGCTGAACACGGTGTAAATCATAAAACACATTGCTGCGATACCCAGTGCGAGGTATAACACACCAAGCTTATCGGTCATGAAAAATTTGGCCGAAGCTATCCAATCCGCACCTTGTGTGGGAAATAAAATTAAAGGTATAACGACGCTGAGTAAAAGAAAGAGTGAGCCTAAGAAGGTAGGCTTATCGATGAGAGAAAATGATTTGTCCATATTATATATCCTTATGTTTTTAAAGGACATGATCTACATTTCTCACAACTTCGCCAATTCACAACACTTATCGTTACCACAAGAATAATTGTCTTTAAAATATGCATTATTTGACGCTGATTTTGTATTCATTATTTGATGCCATAGCGTTTAAATACCGCAGCTTTTCTGCCACACCATCCAGCGCTCTCTACCTTTAAAAACCTCAACACTGTTTGCCACCTCTGAGGATTCCACAAGCTTAAACGTCGGTTCTAGATAACCCTCCAACTCCCCACTTCGCAAACAAAATGGAGGGAAGCGAGAATGGTAATCATCATCTATAACGAAATAACCAATTAACAAACCGTCTCTTGGCAGCAATTTATCCACCATAGCAAAGTAATCTGGCCACTGGTCTCTCGGTAGTGCAGCGAGAAAGGATTGATTTTGGCGCAACATGGATGGATGCCGACCTCGCAGCTCCTACCAATGACGGTGCTTGGCAAACGTTCAATGCTAAGGTGAAGTGCCCTCAAGCGGGTTACTACGAAGTGTGGGCGAAAGCAACTGACGATCAAGGTGTCAGCCAGCCTTTTACCATCGCATGGAATCCGAAAGCTTACCTCAACAACACTTTCCACCGCATCGCATTGATTGTACGAAGCTAAAGAGTCAGTAGCAGAATAGTGAGAACTTAGGGGACATAACAAGGTGAGAACAAAACAACCATCAGAGCGGGTACTCCCGCTCGCTTTCACCCTTTTGGCTTTGTTGAGCGACCCTGTCCTTGCGAGTAACGACGAGTTGATTGCAGCAGGCGAGCAGCAAGCCATGGTTTGTAAAGCTTGCTATCAGTTTGAGCCGAATGGCGTAACGGTGGTTGGCCCGCCCTTATGGGGGCTAGCAGAGCGCAATATCGCCAGTTTTGAGGGCTTCAATTACAGCAACGGAATTAGACAACATCAAGGAAAATCGGACGCAGAAAAGTTGGACGCATTTTTATCCGCTCCGAATGACTTCGCGCCAGGGACCAACATGATCTTCCCTAGCGTAACAGATCCCGGTGCGCGCGCGGCTATCATTGCATGGCTTGCAACGAAAAACCCGACACCACCCAATTGGAATATGACATCATCAGGATTGGAGGTTAAATCGCCAGGTGATGGGATATTAAGGCCGGGAGAGAATATGGAGCTCGTCGCGGCAATCTGCTCAGCCTGTCATTCGTTACACATGGTCACACAACAAGGACTAAGCCGCCAACGATGGGATGAAACCTTAGACTGGATGATTGAAGAGCAAGGGATGGATGAACTGCCGGGTGATGATCGCGAAGCCATTCTGAAATACCTTTCGACCTATTATGGGGGTAACTCCCGCCTTTAAAACTAACGCTTATTGATATTTTACATACGTATTCTTTCTATGTGAGCATCCCCTCTACAAGAATAGAGTGAAGTAGCCTCTGTTATTTCACAGCACGTATCGATGAGGTTTAAGAGATTGAAGGCAGAAGAGTTTTTTGACAACCATTACCTTTCTATTTGGGTTTTTCTTGTTGGCGTGGCAGTCATTACCTTGATTATGATGGGAGGCGGCATGGCAGTAACGTTGCTGGCAATATTGATTGACCAGTCGTCTGAGCACTTAACAACTGATGCTTTCTTGGCTCTAAACTTTTCTTTTGCTGGGCTCATGACTCTACTGCTTGTTATCCCAAACATGATGATTGTTAGAGGCAAACCTAAAGCGGCAGAAATCAACTTAATCAATATTTACTTTCAGCTCCTTGTTTACGCTCTTGGCCTATTCCTTCTTGAAGATGAACATAAATTTTTTTTTGTTAGTTTTGTACTTTTTCCTATTATCGCTCTCTGGCTCATGGCATCGACCAAATATCATACATTTGTGACTTACTTTTCAGCGATTAAAAAAGAGCCAGAAAGTTTCCGCGAATACTTCTTCAAAAAGATTAAAAGCGACTAACACTTCTGCCACACTATCCAGCGCTCTCTACCTTTAAAAACCTCAACACTGTTTGCCACCACTGAGGATTCCACAAGCTTAAACTCCGGTTCTAGATAACCCTCCAACTCCCCACTTCGCAAACAAAATGGAGGGAAGCGAGAGTGGTAATCATCATCTATAACGAAATAACCAATTAACAAACCGTCTCTTGGCAGCAATTTATCCACCATAGCAAAGTAATCTGGCCACTGGTCTCTCGGTAGTGCAGCGAGAAAGGCACGCTCGTAAATCACATCAAATGAGTGCGTAGAGTCAGCGTTAAATACATCCCCCAGCACGACTTTATCTTTGTGCTTGCCTAACGTCGATTGCGCCATTTTTACTGCTTGTTGGCTGTAATCCATCGCGATCACATCATGCCCATATTGAATAAAAGAGCTGAGTTCATAAGCAGCACCACAGCCAGGGATAAATACAGATTGACCGCTATGAAGCGCGTTTTCTAGGTAAGCTTTTAGCTCTTGAGGTGTGGTTTTGGCATCCCACGGCATGGTGCCTTGGGTAAACAAATTATCCCAAAACTGTTGATTGATGGTCGGTGCCTGTTTCATTTATCGCCCTCCTGACTGTACTGGCACAAAAAGAAAGGGATACGCAGCACAATGTGGTATCCCCTCTCCTAGCCTTTGATTTTTACGTTGTTAGCTTTTTATAACTGCGGTTTACAATGACGGATTAACTGCGTAAGTCATTGATTAACGGCTGTTCGGTCTGGTTGGGCACGAACTGGACATTGCCTTTCAGTTTGGTGACAGACTGAAGTGTCGCTTGAATGTCCTCTGCTGATACATGAACATCATGACAGCAGAAAGTAATGGTATCGTTGAAGCCATCACGCTCAATTTTCAAGGAGCCTTTAATATCGTGGCGACGACAGACTTCTTGGATCTGATGCGGATAAACAAACAGGCCTTTCACTTTCACCGCTGAGTCCGCACGCCCCATCCAGCCTTTAATTCGCGCATTCGTGCGTGGCGAATCCGAGCCCCTTTCTAGGTATGCCGATAAATCTCCCGTTGCGTAGCGAATCAGCGGAAACTTCTCATCGAGCGATGTCACGACCACTTCGCCGACTTCTCCCGGTTGTACAGGAATGCCATCAGGATTAACGATTTCAACGATAATATCTTCGGCAATCACCAAGCCTTGCTCGCCTGTAACTTGATAAGCAATCAAACCAAGCTCAGCACTTGCGTAGGCTTGAGAGACTGCAATGCCTTTGTCCGAAAACGCCTGTTGCATGTCTGCAGTGACTGCTTCACCAGAGACCAGCGCTTTGGTAAAACTCGGCGACTCACCATATTTCTCTTGGTACTTTTGTAGCAACGTCAGCAAATAAGACGGCGTGCCCGTGTAACCCGTTGGCTGCAGCTGTTTAATTGCTTCAACTTGTGCTTCGGTATTCCCGACACCCGCCGGAAATACCGCACAGCCACAAGCTCTTGCGCCTCCATCCATAATAAACCCGCCAGGCGAGAAATGGTAAGAGAGCGTGTTATGCACTAAATCGCCCGCACAAAACCCAGCTGCGTGAAACGCGCGCCCCATACGCCAGAAATCCGCCTCATCCGTTTGTGCCTCATACAACGGCCCCGGAGACTGAAAAACACGCGCCATCTGACCAATCGCAACACTATTTAAACCACCAAACGGCGGTTTAAGTTGCTGCTGGTTTGGCATATTGAATTTGCGCGTAATTGGAAACTGGGTAAGCCCTTCACGATTATTCGCCAATGTAGGATCTAACTCAGAAAAATGCGCTGCATAATGTTCGCTGTTGGCTTTTGCATTTTCAATCAACGTTGGCAGACGTTGAAACAACGATTCTTCTCGTGCCTGCGGAAACAACGATTCTTTCGCATCAAATAGTTCGTTCATCATCGCTCCTTACAACCAACGCTTACGACGTTTGTAAGATTTCAGATTCTTGAAGCTCTTGCGATCTTCATCGCCGCCGCCAAGGTAGAACTCTTTCACATCTTCATTGTTTAGCAGTTCGTGCTTGCTGCCATCCAGTACGATTTTGCCTGATTCCATGATGTAACCGTAATCGGCCGCTTGAAGGGCAAAGTTGGCATTCTGCTCAACCAAAAGCATGGTAATGCCTTGATCTTTATTAATCTTGTTAATAATGCTGAACACCTCCTTCACCAACAGCGGCGAAAGCCCCATCGAAGGTTCATCCAACAAGATCATTTTTGGACGAGCCATCAGTGCACGACCAATCGCTAGCATTTGCTGCTCACCACCTGACAAATAACCCGCTAGACCGGTGCGCTCTTTAAGGCGAGGGAAATAATCAAACACCATTTCGATGTCTTGCTCGACTTCGTTGTCCGTACGCGTGTAAGCCCCTAAGCGAAGATTTTCTATTACCGTCATGTCTTCAACAATTCGGCGCCCTTCCATAACTTGGAAGATGCCCGAACGGACGATCTCTTCCGGGCTTTTGTTGTCTATGCGCTCGCCCATGAAGTTGATTTCACCGCGCGTCACTTCACCATCTTCGGTTTTCAACAAACCAGAAATAGCTTTTAACGTCGTGGATTTACCCGCACCGTTGGCGCCCAGTAAGGTCACAATCTGCCCTTTTGGAACTTCTAAGCTCACACCGCGAAGTACTAGTATTACTTCGTCGTAGACGACTTCAATGTTGTTCACTGAAAGCAGTATTTCTGCCGGTTCGATATTCGTTGCTAATTCAGCCATCAAGCTACTCCTTGCTAGGGTGAGAGTGTCCTCTCACCCATCCTTATTTTCAGTAAGCTTTGTTATTAATAAGTCGTAGATTAGTAACCTAGCCAATCGTCACGACGTGACAATGTCACTTGAGACACTTTCTTTATATCTACTGCGCCGCCGTTGTTGTTACCCATAAACACGTTCACGGTTGTTGTGCCACGGTGATCTTCCGGTTTCCAGTTCGCAGGTACACAAACACCTTCTAAGCCTTGTGGGACCCAGTTGTCATGGACATACATGCCCTTCTTGATGTTTTCACCCGTGATGCCACCGTTGTCTTTCGCCCACTCCATCGCTTCTTTCATGTAGAACGCAGAACAAATGCCGCGAATGTAGTGGTGAGTTCTAAACTCGCCAGGCTCTGATTCAGACTGCTTAGAAATCTCACGAACCAGTTTCATGCCTTCGTTATCGTCTCCCCAAAACGCCGTCATGCCAGGAAAAACATAATCTTTAAGGCCATCGCCCGCCGCTTCAAGTACTGGTTTGTCACCGCCCCAAATGTTCGCCATGTACTGGAACTCTGTACCAACCGTATTACAAGACTTCACGAGTGAGATTACCGAGCTACCGATATTGGCAATGTAACCGTAGTTGGTGCCAGACTCTTTGAGTGACAGACATTGTGCTTTGAAATCACCCGGTTTGAGTGACACAACGACTGGGTTTTGTACCTCAAAACCAAGCTCTTCAGCATATTCTGCACACGCTTCTTTTGGCGCATTCGGGAATGGGTGGTTATCGCCAATATGGGTAAATTTCGGCGCACCTTGGTTGCCCTTTGATTCCCAATCTTCTTTCGCCCACTTCACTAGTGCACGACACGCATCTGAGTACGACGCACCATAGAAGAAGTTATAAGGCGCTGGTTTCGCGGTTTTTGGGTTCTTGCCGGTTGGGTCCGTTAAGTGACCTGAATAAGAGGCAGAGAACACTGGCACTTTGTCTTTGGTCACAAACGAGATGAGTGCTTCGGTATCTGCCGTGCCCCAACCTTGTAGCGCAACCATGTCTTTACGCGCCACCCAACGTTTGTAGTTGGAAATGGCTACTGGCACTTTATACGCCATGTCTACCGTTTCAAATTCGAGCTCAGTACCGTTAATGCCACCGTTTTGGTTGATCCATCGTAATGCGTCTCGCACACCAGAACCATAAGGCTTACTCACGTAGGCTGTTGGTCCAGAAAAGTCGACCAATTGCCCGACAAATACAGAGTCTTTTGCCCAAGTGGCGGTAGTAAACAGTGCCGAAGATAGCACCAACGTTGTCGCTAAATGTCCTTTGTTCATAACTCGTTGTCCTTGTTATTGAGGTATATTCCACTTAATTCCACGTTAATATGAGAACGGATAGTGTTTCCAATATGCTCGAATCTGTTGCCAGCGATGCGATAACCCTTGAGGTTCGAAAATGAGGAACAGCATGATGACCAAGCCAATCGCCATTTCTTTGAAGTAAGCCAGGCCATCAATGAACGAAGTGTTATTGCTAAACTCAGCCAACCCCGTCACGCCAAACTCCAAAACTTCAGGCAGCAATACGATAAATATCGTACCCATCAATGTGCCTTTGACTGAACCCAAGCCACCAATGATGATCATTGCCAAAAACTGGATAGACATCATGATGGTGAAACCTTCTGCTGATACAAAACCTAGATAATGTCCGTAGAGTGCGCCCCCGATGCCCGCATAGAATGCGCATACACCAAATGAGAGCAGACGATACTTAGTTAGGTTGATGCCCATGATTTCTGCCGACAGATAGTGATCTCGTACCGAGACAAACGCGCGACCATCACGAGAACGGATCAAGTTCGATGCCCACATATACATGAAGATCAGCGCAAATAGAGCGATGTAGAAGAAACTTTCGTCGGTCGTAAACTCAAAGCCAAACAGATTGATAGGGTTTGCACCAGCACCATATGAGCCGCCACTGAACCAGTCTGCACGAGCAAAGAAGTCCTCTAAAATAAACTGCGCCGCCAACGTTGCGATAGCTAGATATAAACCTTTAATTCGGGCAGCTGGCAGACCAAACAGCATCCCTACAATCATGGTTAAGTAACCCGCGAGCGGAATCGCAAACACGACTGGAATGTTAAACTGGTTATTTAGCCAAGCCGATGCAAAGGCGCCAAAGCCAAAGAACGCACCGTGACCTAGCGAGATTTGTCCGGTAAAACCAACCAGAATGTTTAAGCCCAATGCCGCGATACCGAGGTATGCAATCTGAATAAACAGGTTTAGGAAGTAAATATCCAAGACCAGCGGTGCTGCCAGCATGGCGATGACACCTGCAATCGCAAGGCTTCTGATGGTTTTGGTTTCAAAAATTGGCGTATCACTTTTGTATGTGGTTCGAAAATCCCCACATGGGCGCATGCTAAGTTGAGCCATGTTATTTCTCCTTAAATACGCTCGATATCTTTGGTACCAAACAGGCCGTATGGCTTGAAGGCAAGAATGATTAACAGCACATAGAATGGTGCGATGTTGTACAGGTTACCCACTTGCAGGTATTGGCTATCAAAAAACTCAGCTAAGTTCTCTAGCACCCCGATGGTGATACCACCGACAATTGCGCCGACTACAGAATCTAAGCCACCTAAAATAACGGCTGGGAAAACTTTGATACCAATAATGGATAGCGCGTCAGATACGCCGTTAACGATCCCGATAACAATCCCTGCTGTTGCAGATACCATTGCCGAAATAGCCCAACTAATGGCGAACACTTTCTTGATGGAAATGCCAAGACTCTGGGCTACTTGCTGGTTAAATGCCGTTGCGCGCATTGCCAGACCCATTTTGCTAAATTTGAAGAACCAGTAGAACGCGCCCATGATGAGCATCGAGAAGATCAAACTCAGAATGTAAGCGAACTCAACGTTCAAACCACCGATATTCACCACATTTGTTTCGAACACTTGCGGATACGACACAGCCGAGACACCAAATATCCATTTCATCAATGCTTGGAAGAACATGGACAGACCGATGGTCACCATGATCACCGAGATAATCGGCTCACCAATTAACGGCCTGAGCACAATGGTTTGCACCGCAATACCGAACACCATCATGAACGCAAGCGTGAGTAAAAAGCCGATAAAAAACGGTAACTGTAGGTGTACCAATGCCGCCCAACATACCCACGCGCCAATCAACAAGAACTCACCCTGAGCAAAGTTGACCACCTGGGTCGATTTGTAAATCAATACAAAGCACATGGCGACAACGCCATACAACATGCCAACGATCACGCCATTAATGACGAGTTGCAGTAATAAATCCGTATTCACTATGCGATCCTCCGTTGTTCGCTATCCACCAGTGTTGGCTCATGTTCAATAAGCGTTTCAATCACTAGCGACGTTTGAATGCGTGTTTTGGTGCCATCCTGATAAGTGATCACCGTATCCACATCGACTTTTGGATCGTCGCTGTAGATGGTTTCAATGATGTCTCCGTATTTCTCCGCAACCACACCACGGCGCACTTTACGCGTACGAGTTAACTCGCCATCGTCGGCATCTAGCTCTTTGTAAAGTAGAATGAATTTGCTGATCTTCTGTGCATCCGGCAGTGATTCGTTCACTTTCAGTACTTCTTCACGAATCGCTTGATACACTTCTGGTTGAGCGGATAAGTTGGTGTAGTTAGTGAATGCCAAACCGCGCTGCTCTGCCCACTTCGCAACAATCGCGTAGCGAATACAGATGATGGCGGATAGCCAAGGTCGACCTTTGCCCACCACTACGGCTTCTGCAATAAACGGCGAGAACTTGAGTTTGTTTTCAATGAACTGCGGAGAGTAGCGGTCGCCATGGCTGGTTTCCGACATATCTTTCAGACGATCAATCACCACCAAGTGGCCAGAGTCTTTAAAGTAACCCGCATCGCCCGTGTGAATCCATCCGTCTTGTACGTCTTCGTCATACGCTTCTTGGTTGTTCAAGTAGCCAGTAAACATGCCCGTACTTTTCGCGATGATCTCACCCACGCCATTGCTGTCTGGGTTGATGACTTTCACTTCTGCATTATCAAACGCGACGCCGACGGAATCATAATCCACGTCATCGGCTTGGTGGACGGTGTACGCACCACACATTTCGGTTTGACCGTAAAGCTGCTTGAGTGGTACACCGATCGCTTGCAAGTAACGGAAAGTATCCGGTCCCATCGCCGCACCGCCGGTTGCCGCAGATGTCAGGTTCGAAAACCCTAAACGGTCACGCAGAGCACGCAGAAGAATCCATTCAGCCAACTTAGAGCGTTTGCCCTGCTCTAACGCTTTGTTAGCTAAGCTCATGCCCAGTTTGTACATCTTTTGCTTAAACGGTGTGGAATCCATCATTCGTGCAGACACGTCTGCCACAATGTTTTCCCACACTCGCGGCGCTAACAGTACAAAGTTTGGACCGATTTCGCGCAAGTCAGACATCATGGTTTCTTGTTCTTCCACGAAGTTAACGATTTGACGAGAAATCAACGCCTGACCAACCACATACACCTGCTCCATAATCCAAGGCAAAGGCAGAACAGAAACGTAGTTGTCGCCTGGAGAGCGCGGGTCTGCACGCAGATAAGCCGCACAGTGATCCAAGAACGTGCCGCTGTGTAGCTGAGCTAATTTTGGTTTGGAAGTCGTACCCGACGTGGTACAAAGAATCGAAAGATCGCTGCCTTTGGTTGCCGCAACCATATTGAGATATTTATCGGGATCCGCTTTGTCGATCAGTTGACCTTTTTTATAGACCTGCTCAACATCAATCAGTCGTGGGTCGTCGTACTTGCGCATTCCACGCGGGTCACAATAGATAATGAGTTCTACGCTTGGGATCTCATCACCGAGCTCAAGTAGCTTATCGCATTGCTCCTCATCTTCCGCAACCACGACTTTTGCTTTGGCATAGTTTATGAGGTACGCCACCTCTTCGTGCATGGAATCTTGATAGATGCCCAGCGAGAAACCTTTGATCGCATGTGCGGCCAACTCGCCCCATACCCATTCCGGGCGGTTATCACCCAGCAAACCAACAACGTCTTGCTCACCAACACCTAAATCTTGCAGTGCCAGAGACATCCACTTCACTCGGTTTTCATAATCTTGCCAAGTGAACTCTCGCCAAATACCAAACTCCTTTTCACGCATTGCGACTTGCTCGGGCCAGTGCTTGGCGTTGTGCTGCAATACTTTTGGAAAGGTATCTAAGCGGGTTATATCTGCCCAATCATTATGTTGCTGTGCCATTATGCACTCTCCTCTAATGTCGGTAGCTCTTCGCCTAAGTACGCTTGTTTCACATGCGGGTTGGCCATCACTTCTTCTGGCTCGCCCATAGCAATGTGTTTACCAAAATCCAACACCAATACGCGGTTAGAGATATCCATCACCACGCCCATATCGTGCTCGATCATGATGATGGTGATGTCTAACTCTTCGTTTAAATCCATGATGTAACGCGCCATGTCTTCCTTTTCTTCCAAGTTCATGCCTGCCATTGGTTCATCAAGCAGCAGTAACTTAGGTTTTAAGGCAATGGCACGAGCAAGCTCTACACGTTTACGTAAACCGTAAGAAAGTGTGCCAGCGGTGGCTTTGCGAATGTGCTGAATTTCAAGAAAATCGATTACGTCTTCTACGTATTTACGGTGCGCCATTTCTTCTTTCTGCGCGTTAGAGAACCAGTAAAGTGGCCCTGTGACGAAGTTGTTTTTCAGTAGGTGATGTCGACCAACCATAATGTTGTCGAGTACCGACATATGAGAAAAGAGTGCTAAGTTCTGGAAGGTTCTTCCCAACCCTAACTCAGCTCGTTGGCTAGGCGTTCGTTTGGTTACATCATCTCCAGCGAAGATTACAGAGCCTTTGTTTGGTGTGTATCGACCAGAGATGCAATTGAGCATTGAGGTTTTACCTGCACCGTTTGGACCAATGATTGAAAAGATTTCCTTTTCATTCACATGGAAGCTCACGTCAGTTAAAGCTTTCACCCCACCAAAAGCCAATGAAATATCGTTTACCTGCAACAGAGGCGATTCCGATACCATAGTTGATCTCCCTTTCGTTATTTAAGTGCGTTCCATTGAGCACTATTTGATCAAACCTAACTTTGATACTGGTAACCGCTTTTACACCTATGCATCAACTTTGTATTCAGTTTACGTAAACGTCAATTTAAAATCAGAATAGTGCTTGAAAGATTAAGTTGCAATCGAGTTCATCGAGAAAGATTTGAACTAACGCAAACTTTAAGTAAATAAATTGTTAATAAAAATTATTCTCAGACGACTACATATTCGGATAGTTAGGGCCACCACCACCTTCCGGCGGTGTCCAGGTAATATTTTGACTTGGATCTTTGATGTCGCAGGTCTTACAGTGGATACAGTTCGCCGCATTTATTCGTAGCTCTGGCTGCTGATCCCCTTGTACGATTTCATAAACGCCAGCCGGGCAATAGCGCTGTGCTGGCTCTGCATATAATTCAAGATTCTGCTCGATGGGAATGCGCTGGTTCGCCAAACGTAAGTGGCACGGCTGATCTTCCTCATGGAAGATATTGGATAGATAAACAGAAGAGAGGCGATCGAAACTTAAAACACCGTCAGGCTTTGGATAGACAATTTCATTGCTGTTTTCCGACAATAGCAGAGACTGATGGTCGGGCTTATCACAACGGATATGCCACTTAGCTTTGCCTTTTAACACGTTATGTTCCAACAGTGCTAAACCACCGCCCAGCCAGGATCCAAAGCGGTGAATGCCACTTGAGAAGTTACGTGCTTGATAAAGCTCTTCATACAGCCAAGACTGTTTGAAGTGTTTTCGATAGTCAGCGGTAATCTCCTGATTATCAAGGGCTTCAACTACAGCTTCAGCGGCAAGCATGCCAGATTTCATTGCGGTGTGTGTGCCTTTGATTTTTGCTCCATTTAGCGTTCCAGCATCACAGCCAATCAACAAGCCACCAGCAAACTGTTGCGTGGGAAGCGAATGAAAGCCGCCCTTGGTAATCGCTCTCGCGCCATAACTAATGCGTTTACCATTTTTGAGGTATTGCTCAATCATCGGATGATGTTTAAAACGCTGAAATTCATCGAATGGACTCAAGTGCGGGTTCTTATAATTCAAGTCAACTATCAACCCAACGGCAACTTGGTTTCCCTCTAAATGGTAGAGGTAGCTGCCACCTGTGGCTTCGTTCGCTAACGGCCAGCCTAAGCCGTGAACCACTAACCCTTGTTGATGCTGCTCTGGTGGTATTTCCCACAGCTCTTTAAAGCCGATAGCGTAATGTTGAGGCGTTTTATCTTCAGCGAGATTAAATCGATTAATCAACTGCTTACCAATATGACCCCGCGCGCCTTCAGCAAATAAAGTAAACTTCGCTCGCAGTTCAATACCAGGTTCGAAATTTCCTTTTTGTTCACCATTTTTGTCTAATCCCATATCGCCCGTGATCACGCCACAAACGCGGTTGTCTTCATCGATGATGGCTTGACTGGCGGTAAAACCTGGGTAGATCTCCACCCCTAAGTTCTCAGCCTGCAACGCCATCCATCGGCATAGACTGCCCAAACTTATAATGTAATTACCGTCGTTATGTAACGTATTAGGCACTGCCCAAGAAGGCAGTTCATGACCATTGATTTCGTTGCCCAGATAATAGGTTTTATCTTGGTTTACTTTGGTATTGAGTGGTGCGCCTTTCTCCTGCCAACCTGGAAACAGCTCATCCAAACTGCGCGTTTCAAACACCGCACCCGATAAAATATGCGCTCCAACTTCAGAGCCTTTTTCTACCACGCAAACAGTGAGGTCTTGTTCTTTTTCTGCTGCTAATTGTTTGATTCGGCATGCCGCAGACAAACCTGCGGGACCAGCGCCTACAATCAGAACATCAAATTCCATGCAGTCTCTTTCCATGATTGCATTCCTTTTTCTTTGCATGTTGCCAACTTGTTAAGCAACAATATATTTAAAGTTGACGCAAACGTAAAGGTAAATTAACATCATTTTAAAGACGTCATCACATCGTCTTCCCTGTAAACACATAGTCTTCACTGTAAAAAGGAATCTAACGTGAAAATACTAGTGCCAATCAAAAGGGTCATTGATCCCTACATTAAAGTTCGCGTGAAAGCGGACCATAGCGATGTTGAAACCAATAACGTCAAGATGACGATTAATCCATTTTGCGAAATAGCCGTTGAAGAAGCCGTACGACTAAAAGAGCAAGGTATTGCAGATGAAGTCATCGTTGTCAGTGCCGGCGGTAGCCAATGTCAGGAGCAACTACGTACTGCGCTTGCATTAGGAGCCGATCGCGCTATCCATGTCGATACTGAAGACAAAATAGAGCCATTAGTTGTCGCTAAGCTGCTCAAAGCTCTGGTTGAGCAAGAACAAGCACAGCTTGTGATTACGGGTAAACAATCCATTGATACGGACAACAACCAAGTGGCTCAGATGCTTGCAGCCCTACTTGACTGGCCTCAAGCAACTTTCGCTTCCGACGTTAAGATAGAAGATCAAAAAGTTCAGGTCGTGAGAGAAGTGGATGGCGGCTTGATGACGGTCGCTATGAACTTACCTGCAGTGATCAGTACTGACTTACGCCTGAATGAACCGCGTTTTGCCTCATTGCCTAATATCATGAAAGCTAAGCGCAAGCCGTTAGATACAATCACACCTGACAGTCTGAGTGTTGAAGTGGTATTTAGCCAAACCATTCAAGAAGTCACACCACCAGCGCAGAGAAAAGGTGGCATCAAGGTTGAATCTGTCTCAGAGCTTCTCGATAAGCTGCGTAACGAAGCGAAGGTGATTTCATGAAGAACTTAATCATAGCGGAACATGACAATAACCAATTGCATGCGGACACACTCAAAGTGGTTAATGCAGCAAAACAAGTCAGTCAAGACAATGTTTTGATCGTAGTGGGCCACCAGTGTGAAGAAGTCGCTCAGCAAGCTTGTCGCGTTGATGGTATATCAAACGTAATTTGTGTCGATGATGAGCAACTTAAGCATCAATTTGCCGAGAGTATCGCACCTATTGTGGTGAGTATTGCTGAAGGTTTTGACGCAATCTGGGCTAGCTCATCATCAAAAGGGAAAGATCTTGCACCGCGAATAGCAGCGAAGTTCGGCGTTGGGCAAATTTCCGATATTGTCCAAGTTATCGATGAAAACACTTTTATCCGCCCTATTTACGCAGGGAATGCATTTGCCAAAGTGACCACCAGCGACAAGGTTCGCGTCATCACCGTGCGCGCGTCTGCGTTTGAGCCGGTTACTTGTCACAACCAAGCTGATATCGAGCATCAGCAAGTCACCATCTCAACTCCATTGGTTGAATTGGTTTCTGTCGATAAAACCGTGTCAGAGCGTCCTGAATTAAGCGCGGCAGAGGTGGTTGTGTCAGGTGGACGCGGAGTCGGTAGCAAAGAGAACTTCGCATTGATCGAACAAGTCGCCGATAAACTGGGGGCCGCCATTGGCGCTTCTCGCGCGGCGGTTGATGCTGGGTTTGTTGCCAACGATTTACAAGTGGGTCAAACCGGTAAAATCGTTGCGCCTAAGCTTTATATTGCAGTTGGGATCTCCGGTGCCATCCAACACCTTGCAGGAATGAAGGAATCCAAAGTGATTGTCGCGATCAACAAAGATCCAGAATCTCCTATCTTTGAAGTTGCCGACTATGGATTGGTTGGTGATTTATTTGAGGTACTACCTCAACTTGCCGAACAACTTTAAACAATCAGATAAGGGGCGAACACTGCTATGTTCGCCCCTTTATTTTGTTTTGGTCATATTCAAAAAGAATCGAAATTAGAGGGACCTATGCAAAATTCTGCACCTATTTGGTCACCATCTGCTGATCGCATCAGCAATAGCAACTTGCTACGATTTATCGAGACGGTTAATGCGCACCAAACCGAAGATATCTCAATCAATAATTACACGTCTTTACACCAGTGGTCCATTGACCACAATGACGAATTTTGGCGACATACCTGGCATTTCTGTAACGTCATTGGAAATATTGGCTCGCAAGTCAAAAGCCTTGGCAGTCCCAAATGGACACAACCAAGTTCTACTTATAACCATGTAAATAGAGACACAGTATGGTTTGCTGACGCCACGCTTAACTACGCAGAGAATCTCCTCTCTCAGGCCGAACAAACACCTGAGCGTGAGTTTATCGTTTTTACTAATGAAAGCGGTGAACACAGGCAGCTCACCGGGAAACAGTTACTGGAACAAGTGTCTGTCGTTCAGCAATGGCTACTCACTTGTGATGTTGGTAAAGGCGATGTCGTTGCAGGCTACTTGCCCTATCTCCCAGAGACCGTTATAGGTATGTTAGCAACTACAAGCCTTGGTGCCATTTGGACTTCAACCTCGCCTGATTTTGGTATCGATAGCGTTGTAGAGCGTTTTGGTCAGGTCAAACCGAAAGTAATTTTTTGCTGTGACGGATACCAGTTCGGAGGCAAAACCTTCGATATGGTAGAGAAAAACATCACTCTTAGTAGTAAGTTAAGCAGTACCTCCGAAGACGCTACTATTAGCGTATGCCAAATCGAATATTTACAAAATGCTAAGAACGCTAGCACTTCTGACTTTGTGTATTGGTCTGATATTACTCACCACTTTTCTCCACAATCAATTCAATATCAATCAACACTGTTTAATGACCCGTTATTCATTTTGTATTCTTCTGGCACAACGGGGCAACCAAAGTGTATTGTCCATTCCGTGGGCGGAACCCTGCTCAATCACCTCAAAGAACACCAACTACATTGCGATATCAAACCACAAGACAAGGTTTTCTACTACACAACATGTGGTTGGATGATGTGGAACTGGCATGTTTCCGCTCTTGCGAGTGGTGCAACCTTAGTGATTTACGACGGTAGTCCGGTTTACCCTGATCACTCCGTCTTATGGCGATTAGCAGAAGAACATAGCGTGTCGCTGTTTGGTACTTCAGCGAAATACTTAGAGGCACTGGAGCATGCGAGCTACTCTCCCAAGTCAGAACATGACCTGAAATCACTCACAACCCTGTGTTCGACTGGTTCGGTGCTTTACCCAGAACAATTTAATTATGTCTATCAGCACATCAAGCAGGACTTGCATCTCGCTTCTATCGCTGGCGGCACGGATATTTGCGGGTGCTTTGTACTTGGAAACCCTATCTCACCAGTTTACAAAGGTGAATGCCAAGGCGCAGGGCTGGGAATCGACGTGCGTGTTTTGGACGACGAGGGAAAAACCATTACACAGCAACGCGGCGAACTGACTTGCAATAACTCACTACCTAACTTCCCTATTGGGTTTTGGCACGACAACGGCGAACGCTATCACAACGCTTATTGGAGCAAGTTTACTGATATCTGGCACCACGGCGACGATGTGATGCAAACCGAACATGGCGGCTTTATTTTTTATGGCCGTAGCGATGCGACATTGAATCCAGGCGGCGTACGAATCGGCACCGCTGAGATCTATCAGCAAGTGAACGCGTTACCCGAGGTCGAGGACTCCATCGCCGTCGGCAAGTTAAACCAGCAGTCTGAAGAAATCTGGTTACTAGTAAAACTCGCTCACGAGGTCGAGTTAACCCAACAACTCACCGATTCAATTCGCCAAACACTAAAATCAAAATGTTCACCACGCCATGTGCCACGCCAAATTTTTGCTATCAGTGATATTCCTAAAACGCGATCAGGCAAACTCGTTGAACTAGCCGTGAAACAATTGGTGAACGGGCAAGCTGTAAAAAATATTGGTGCCATTGCTAACCCAGAAGTGCTGGAAGAAATTAGCCAGCTGAATCAATAGTGACAATTGGTTAAACAAGAAAAACTTAATCATTACGCCAAATTTTGTAGCCGACCTCTCGCATTGCTCTTCCGAGCAGGTGGGAGGCGATTGGTGCCGTGAGAACGATAAACAACATCGTACCGATAACTCGGGAGATCACGGTGACTTCAGGAATTGAGAAGGCAACTGCTAGTAGTAAGCAACTAACTCCGACGGTACCGGCTTTGGTTGCGGCATGCATTCGGGTATATAAATCTGGCAACCGCAACACACCTAAACTAGCGCTTAGGATCAATAACGTCCCTAAACATAAAAACAGCCCAATCAGCACATCCATTATTCTTTCTCCTTCCTTTTAACGATCAAACGCGCAAATGCGATTGTGCCAAGAAATGCGACCAAACCTAATGTAATGGCGATATCTAACAAGGCATCCTCACCACTGTCTAAGGTGTAAACCGTAATAAAACCGATGGTGATAAATGAAATCAAATCTAACGCCACAACTCGGTCAGCCAGCGTTGGTCCTAAAATTAAACGGAAGAAAGCCATAACAAAACTGAGTAATAGCCCTGCATAGGCAAAAGTGACACTTATTTGCAGCCAACTATCCACGCGTCACCTCCAAAATTCGATGCTCTAATCCGTTTTTAATTCCACGGATAACTTCTTCATGCTCAGGCGCAAACATGGCATGAACGATAAGATGCTTTTTATCAGGCGTAACGTCCAAACTGAGTGTGCCCGGTGTTAAAGAAACCATATTCGCAAGTAAGGTGATTTCAAGGTCGGAATCGACGTCCAAAGGAACATAGACGATATCTGGCTGGCTCAAATGCGTTGGCGTCACGACATCCCACACGACTCTTGCAACCGATATGATCATTTCATAAGCGAAGTACACCAGTAACTTTAATGCCGACGCAAAACGTCGAAAGTAGCTGGTTTTTAATCCAAATGGTTGGCTCAACCGTAAGGCAAAAAAACCGACCGTAAATCCGACAATAAAATTCAAACTCGAATAACTGCCGTTTAACAACATCCATGCTAATGCTAAGAAAAGATTGAGGAATAGATAGATCATAAATTTCCTCCCAATACCGCTCGAATGTATTCATTCGGATTTAACAGTTGTTCAGCGGCTTGAACAGAAAACTGATAAAAAGGCTCCGCCACCAAGCCTATGATCAACGTGAACATGGTCAATACGGCAATTGGAACGCAATACAACCAATGTACTTTGACTTGCAGAGTCTGTTCTGTTTTCTCCCTAACCGGCTTTTTCCAGAATGCCTCACTCCAAATTTTCGTCATCGAGTAGACGGTAAGCAGCCCCACCAATAGCGCGGTACCTGCTAACCAGTAATATTCAGCCTGTAAACTCGATTTGATCACCAAGAATTTGCCCCAGAAACCAGAGAGCGGCGGAAATCCTGCCAGAGAAAACGCAGGGACAAGAAACAAGAACGCTAACCAAGGCATTGCTTTATATACCCCGCCCAACTGTTCAAGTTGACTAGACCCATATTTGCGCTCAATAAAGCCACCGATTAAGAACAAATTCGCTTTTACAATGATGTGATGGATAATGTAGAAAATAGCGCCAGCCAAAGCTAAAGGAGTGTAAATCGCTAATCCCATTATCATGTAACCTATTTGGCTAATAATGTGAAAAGAAAGAATTTTCTTAATGTCGAATTGACTTGCCGCCCCCAAAACGCCCGTTAACATGGTGAGGCCAGCAATCCAAATCAACGTCGGCTGCCAACCACTCTCGGCGAGCGGAAATACTAATGTGAAGACTCGTATTAACGCGTATACGCCGACTTTAGTAAGCAACGCAGCAAACAGCGCAACCACACCACTTGGTAAGGTGTGATAAGAAGCTGGCAACCAAGCAAATAAAGGAAATAGTGCCGCTTTGATAGAAAAGGCAAACAAAAACAAGGCGGACAACATCATGTTGATGCTCAGTTCGCTCTCTCCCGCTTTGGTATAGAGATCGGCCAAGTTCAAGGTGCCCGTTGCGCCATACAACAAACCGATGGCAAGTAAGAACACTAGCGTCGAAATCAGGTTCAACATCACATACTTCACTGCCCCATCAATTTGAGTTTTCGTTGCATCTAATACCATTAAACCAAATGACGCGATGAGCATGACCTCGAACCAAACATACAGATTAAAAATATCTCCGGTGAGGAACGCGCCATAAACACCAGCAAGCAACACGTGCGTCAACGCATGGTAATTGCTATAGGAAGGTTTTCGGTGAAGGTCCGCCATGGCATAGAAAACACATATCGCACCAATTACTGCCGTAGTCATCACCATGGCAACGCTGAAGTAATCTGCGACAAAGACGATACCAAACGGTGCTTGCCACTGGCCAAAAGCAACGGCTTGAATACCATTACTTATGATGTTTTCTGTGAGAAGGCCTGTGACAACAAGGTTCAAAATCGCACTCGCGCCACTTAACCACTCAGCACTTTTTGTTGAGCGACGTACAAAGAAAATGGTCAGCGCCGTACTCAATGAAAGAACAACAGGTAACGTCAGCAAAATCGAACTCATTGACCCTCCTCAGAACGTTGCATTTCGTCGACGTCTGCGGTTCCAGAATCTTTATAAGCTCGATAGAACAACATTAAAGCAAAAATAAGTAGCCCAAAACCGATGACTATCGCGGTTAAAATTAGCGCTTGAGGTAATGGGTTTGCTGCGCTATCTGGTGGCAAAAGAGCATTATCGCCAATCAATGGCGGCTCTCCAGGAGTCAGCCTTCCCGCGGTAAAAATAGCAAGGTTAACCGCACTGCTGAGTAACATGATACCGAACAAAAGACGCAAGATATGTTTTTCTAGCATTAAGTAAATGCCTGCGGCGACAAATACTCCAACGACAACACTCCAGACTATTTCCATCACTCTAGCTCCTCATTAATACGAAGCAGCATCCCCATCACGCCACCTATAACGGCAAGATAAACACCAACATCAAAAACCAATGGCGTCCCTAGTGGTATCACATCTTTCCACCACAACCCGGTTAAAAACGGTTTATCAAACGCAAAGCTCAAAGCTCCTGATATCAAGCTCAATGCGATGCCAAATAACGCAATGAAAAACGGCTTGAAATACAATCTAGAACGAACGTATTTCGGTGATTCCGCGAACATGAGAAGCGATAAGCCAATAACGGCAATCAATGCACCAATGAAGCCACCACCCGGTTCGTTATGACCACGTAATAACAGATACACTGAGAACACGAGCATGAGCGCCGCAACGATATGTGCCGTGGTTGCAAAAATTAATGATTGAATACGGTTTTGCTTTTTCGCTCTTGTCTTAAGCAAGCTCACTGCTGCAATCCCAGCAATGACAACGACGACAACCTCTCCCAATGTATCGAACGCACGAAAGTCGACGAGAATGACGTTGACAATATTGCGCCCATGCCCGCCTGGGACACTATTTTCCGCAAAGAAATCCGACACCGATGAATCCATCGGCTGGGACGTGATTCCTAACAAGAGGAAAGTAATCGAAACACCTATCACGCCCGCTATACAAACATTCGCCAATTTGCGTTTTATTGAATGCTTGGGCACGGTGGTTAAACGCGGCATATGACGCATTAACAATGCTAAAAAGACCACCATTAATGTTTCCACTAACAGTAGAGTCTTCGCGACGTCCGGAGCACTGTAGATCATAAAAACAAGCGTGGTCATAAAACCAATCATACCTAGCGCAGAAATCGCAAGAAGCCTTGAGTGAGACAACGTACATACGATCGCTGCACCAACCAGCAATAAGGCAATGCCAATTTCATAGAAAGCCACGTTTGAAAGCTGTTCAAACAAAGGCAGAGGAATAAATGCTACCTGACCAAGCAAAGCGACGGCGAGTACCGTGAAAAATAGCAGAACATAACGACTCAACTGCTTTTGCTGCAACAGCGCCGTTTGCCACTTCGCCAGTGTCATCATGCCATCTAATAGTCGTTCAAAAGCGTTCTCCGCTTTAGGTACGAACAGATGTAACCGCTGAAAAAATGCAGACACAGTAGGATAAACACGGTACACCACATACCCCAATACTAGCGTGATAACGCTTAGGACCAGCGGTACATTCACGCCATGCCATAATAATGTAGCTTTAATATCGGCTGCAGGCAGAATGTCAGCAGAACCAGGAAAGATGATGTGGTGATCTAACCAATTTAAACCGACTAAAGGAACGATGAGACTGCCAAGTGCCAAGAGTAAAGGTGAGATCCACATGGCTTTTTTTGTCTCAACTGGCTTCGTTTCAATTGGCACGAGATCACGGCGAGCAAAGAATGGTCTCGCAATAAGCATAATGGTTAGCGCAACCATCAATATATTGACCATTAAAAGTACAAAGGCGATCCAGTTATTGAGCTCTACTGCGGATTTGTACATGTATTCTTTGCTCAAAAAGCCTAACAACGGCGGAAACCCAGCTTTAGACAATGCAGCCAAACTCGCCGCAACCATACTGATGACGAGCACTGACTTCAAGCCGTACAGTTGATCGATATCTCGTGTTCCTGTCGCTTTGTCGATATTGCCCACCACCATAAACAGTGCAGCTTTATAGAAAGAGTGAGCGAGAATAAACATCAATACTGCACTAACGGCCAAATCTGTGCCCATACCTAGTAATAATGTTAATTTACCCAAAGCAACATTCGTGCTGTAGGCTAGCATCAGCTTCAAGTCAGTTTGTTTTAATGCGACAAACGTGCACCAAACGGCGGTGATACTCCCTGTGATCACTAGGGCATAAAACCAAACCTCGCTATGAGCATAAACTGGCGATAAACGCGCTAACAAGTAAATGCCCGCCTTTACCATTGTTGCCGAGTGTAAATACGCACTGACTGGAGTGGGCGCTGCCATCGCGTTAGGTAGCCAAAAATGAAACGGGAACTGCGCAGATTTAGTAAATGCACCAAGTAGTATGAGCACTAGAGATGGCATAAACCATTCGTGCTGCGCAATCGTGTCCGCCTGAGCGATGATCGTATGTAACTCATAACTCCCTGCCATCGCTCCCAACAAGATAAGGCCAGCTAACAACGCTAATCCACCAGCACCGGTAACGATCAACGACTGCAGTGCATTTTTTCGTGACGTTTTGTTTTCGTGATTAAAACCAATCAGCAAGTAAGAAGTGATGGTGGTGAGTTCCCAGAAAACGAACAACAATAGGATGTTATCGCTCATCACAATCCCTAGCATGGCAAGCATGAATAGGGTTAGGTATAAATGAAAGGAAAATCGGCTATCACTCTCTCGTAAGTAAGCCAAAGCGTATATTTGGATCAGTGCGCCAATCCCGCTGATCAGCCCGGCAAAAAGGAATGACAGACCATCTAACCTAAAGCTGAAGTTAATATCGAGGCCAGGTATCCATTCCGCATTCCAGCTTACGCCTGCGGGTGTGTAGATGTAAAAAAGAAAAGAGAAGATTAAAATTGGCAGCACAGGGAAAATCAGTAAGACCAACTGATTATCGGGATTTTTCGGCAGGTTTTCTTTACCCGTTATGCTATTCAACATCGCAGCCCATTCATTTTTATAAGAAAGTTCGCCCTATTTGGCGCAAAGATAAAAAGCTCCACTTGATTGATTTAGCCCAAGTATTTCAAAAAAGATCATAAAACCAAGGGATAAGTAGCAAACAGCAATCACTGAATGCTACTTAAAGGAACGTTAATACAAACAGCTACTTACTGTCCGCTACGGTGTAAGAACGTAGATCACTACTTACGTGTTCTCGACTGAATGTGTATGGATTATCGTCATCAGTTAACTCGAACGCATCGTAGGTGCAGTCACCGATATCATTTCTCGGACAAACATAAACGTTCGAACGTTCTATCATTTCTGTGTGGCATTTCGGGCATAGGTTTTTCATGTCACTCTCCTCTGATAACTTATTGATACACTGATAATTCCATGTTCTAGAACTCCGTCTCCCTCCTTTACCTAAAACAACCACTTAAACCTAGGTTTGTTACACACCAATTACTGAATCGGCGATACAAAACCATCGGGCTTAAGAGCGACCAAACTACAGTTTATAGATTGCAAAATGTTTTCAGCCGTATTACCAATGACGTAGCCAGATATCCCAGTTCTCGCTAAGGTACCCATGACTAGAACGTCCACTTCTATGCTTTCTACGTAATCCGGGATTTTTTCATCAGGCTTTCCGTGTAAATGATGAATCACAATTTCACCCGTAATCCCCGACTCTTCCAGCAGTTGTTGTAGAGCTTGTTTATGATCGGCTTTTGCTTTGTCGAGTTCATGTTCCAACTCAGCATCATCGACTTGAATCCAAGCGTTGTCATGTAGGTAGTTCTCTAAGTAATATTCCCAGCAAGAAATCACATGTAAACGACTGTCACAGGTGTCGGCTATTGAACGAGATAATTCAAGCAAACGCACCGCTAATGAGTGCTGTTCATCGCTCGCCGTTAACGGATCTATAGCAACAGCCACACGGCGTTTTTCTCTCGGCTTATCAATCGGTCGGTGTAACCATAATGGACAAGGACATTTGCGTAACAGTGTCATATCAATAGCTTTGAAGCCTTCAGCGCCTTCACCGAGTGGTTCAGCTTCTTTGATGATAAGATCTTTGTTGTCAGCTAATGCTTCTTTAATGATACAGACAGCGGGTTTTTCACTGCTTTTCACAGTAAGAGGAAATGCCAGATCATCTTCAAAAAGATCGAGCTTCTGTCTGTATTCCTGAATGCTTTGTTTGAGGGAGTCTTGTAGCGATTGCTCATAACTTTGCTGATACTGGAGCATATCCGCGGGGAAATTGGGGCACGCAATTAGCCCTGAAACAGGTACTTTGTTGCTGGATGCGATCCTCATCGCTTGTTCGAGCGCCTCACTATGACCAGGCAATCCTTGTGTTGCAAAAAGTATGTTCGCGAATCGTTTCATACACACCTCCTTGTTTGGTTAAATATTAACCACCCACAAAGTATAATACCTAACGGATAATTGTAACGGCTTGTGACGTTGATGAAATCAATTCTCATTAAGCTATGGATATTGCTTCATTTTGCTTTACGTCACCTTCTCCTTTTCTTTACGACTGTGGCCCGCTGACCCCAATAGAGCTACATACTAAAAATTGAGACCAAATAAAAACCCAAATTACTCAAAGTTTTTTCTCACCTTGAGTAACTTGGGTATAAGCAATAACACACTTAGACTACGGACTTAAATGGGTAACCTAAATTTTCATACGACTTAGTTGAAAGATGCCATATCAATCACGAATCAGTGTGCAAATATTCACAGCCCTAATGATCCAGAAGTCGCTGTAAATTAATGTTAAGGTTGCTGTTTTGTTGGTGCCAAAGCAATTTCGCGAACACATACACCTTGCGGTTGCTGATAAGCAAACAGCACTGCTCGTGCAATATCGTCGGCTGCCAACACGCCCCCCATATCCTCTTTCCAAGCATCATAGCCATCTTTAATATCTTGAGACGTAGTATGTGAAAGTAATTCAGTTTCCACTGCGCCAGGTGCAATAGTCGTAACACGAACATTCGATGATGCGACTTCTTCACGTACGTTTTCAGAAATCGCATGAACCGCAAATTTGGTACCACAGTAAGCGGCATGATCAGGAAATGTTTTCTTGCCCGCAATAGAGCTGATATTAATGATCGTACCACTGTTACGCGCTTTCATCGGTGCTAAAACGGACTGCATGCCATTTAGCAAGCCAAGTACGTTCACATCAAACATGCGCTTCCACTCCGATGCGTCCTGAGTATCTATCTGGCCTAGAAGCATAACGCCTGCGTTATTTACAAGTGCATCTACCGGACCATACAACGCTTCTGCTTTCTCAATTGCCGCTTCAAAAGAAGCTTTATCGGTCACATCTACCTTTTCACAAAGCGTATTTGGTAAGTTTAATGCTTCTAAACGTTCTACACGTCTTGCTAACAAAAGAAGAGCATGGCCCTGTTCGCTGAAATGACGTGCAATCGCTTCACCAATGCCTGAACTAGCGCCTGTAATAACAATTAACTTTTTCATTTTGAATCCTTAGTAGAACGGTTTACCTCAATGGCGATAAGTTTAAGAAAACTTTGTTTGTTGATATATACCGACCTAGTTGAAACACTGTTGTTATACTGCAACAATACTTTTTTGAATTACGCAGAAGTCATCATGCAAACACACATCAACCTTGCGGATATTCGCTCTTTCGTCCTAATCGCTCAACTAGGAAACTTCACAAAAGCAGCAGAGGAACTTGGCGTTTCTCGCTCACACGTTTCACGTCAAATAACAAATCTGGAACAACAGATTGGTGCCACTTTGCTACAAAGAACCACTCGAACACTGAACCTCACCGAAGCAGGCAAGGTTCTGTATAAACAGTGTGAAACTGCCCTTCATAATATTGATCAAGCTGTTATGGCAGTGGTTGATGATGTAGAAGAATTAAGAGGCGAAATTCGTATCAACTGCGTGGGGGGTTATTTAGGGGAAGACGTTGTCGCAGATATCGTTGCTCAGTTTCTAATCCAACACCCACAAGTGAACATTAACTTAGATTTTAGCAGCCATCGTGTCGATTTAATCGCGGATGAATTCGACATCGCTTTTCGAATGGGAAAGTTAGACGACTCCAACTTTATCGCTCGCAAACTGATTGATGTGGAAATGGGGACGTACGCAAGCCCAAGTTATTTAGAAACACATGGCTATCCTTCGCATCCAAAAGACTTAGAAAAACACATTTGTTTGACAGGTAGTGTGACACGCTGGGCATTCGAGAACACAAATACAAAGCAGTCAACGGAACACCAGATACGTGGACAGTTACGATGTAAGAGTGGCAGAGTAATGATAAAAGCAGCGTTGGCGGGAAATGGTATCATCCGTGTACCAGCACTTTATTGCCAACAAGAACTCCAGACAGGCAAGCTAAAAGAAGTGTTTACCGACTGGAGCATTCCGAGTGTGGAGTTTTCACTCCTTTATCATCACGACCGACATCAACCAAAACGCATCCGAGCCTTTGTTGATTTTGCTACTCAATATTTTCGTCAGCTGCCGAGTAAGCACAAGTAAAGTGCTCGATAGAATTTCCCTATGTGAACCAATATATACGGAATCTATAGAGCCCAAATTTGTACTAAAGAAATACGTAAGCATCGTGATGTTTTAAGGTCTAGTTTTCATAAACATTAGCGGTGTTTGCCCAGTTTGCTTTTTGAAAAATGCAATAAAAGCACTGTCTGACGAAAACTCCAGCCACTCAGCAACTGCGCTGACTTGCATTCCCGTTGATAACAATTCAACTGCTTTTAAGAGCCTCCACTGTTGACGCCAATCTTGATAATTCATACCCGTTTCCGACTTAAATAATCGTGTTACCGTCTTGGTACTTGCCCCCACTTTGCTTGCAAGAGTAGTAAGCGAAGGAGCGAGAAATGAAGGTTCAACCAACTCCCGGCGAAATGTTGTTAAGCGCAGATGTGATGGCAAAGGCAACTGAAACGAATAACGTTTCGCAGCATAAAACTCCTCCCAGAAGAGTGCTGTCGTATTTATCATCTCGCTCTTACGCTTATCCCACTCCCAGAATGACATTTTATCAATGAGAGCTTGGAGTAAAGTATTCACTTCTATCATCGCAATCTCACTCGGACACGCAAACACCTCACAATCAAAATACAAAGATCGATACGCAACCACATTCGTCATCAGCGCGCGATGCGGCGTATTAGGTGGGATCCAAACCGCCTTTGTCGGGGGCAGAATACAAATCGAGTCTTTCAGAGCAAAACTCATACAACCTTGAGGTGCGTACAACAATTGCCCTTTCTTGTGCTGATGCATGCCTGAGTCGTGCTTGCCAATATCCGCAGCAATTCCCACTACACAATTAGAAATTTTGTCTGCGTCAAATGGTGTTTCTTCGTCAATAAGTGCCATTTTGTCCGAATATTGATGTATTTGGTTTTTATGTTGTTATTGGCTCAATCATAGCCTCATTTATACTGCCCGCCAACTTCATTAACGATGGGTAAAAATATGAATACTAAGCCCTCTTTATGGCTCATGCTGGTTATGTTGATGTTTCCACAAATTGTAGAAACCATCTATAGCCCAGCGTTGAGCTCAATCGCTCTATCATTTGATGTAAACCACGCACAAGCAGCCCAAACATTGTCGATTTACTTCCTAGCTTTTGCCATTGGCGTTGTAGTTTGGGGAGTGCTCGCAGATAAACTGGGAAGAAGGCCCACCATGCTTATTGGGCTCTTTATCTATGGTTGTGCATCTTTACTCGCAACTCAAACCGAAAGCTTTGCTGTTGTCATGGCTGCGCGGGCCCTGAGCGCATTTGGTATCGCGGTAGGTTCCGTTGTCACACAGACCATGCTTCGTGACGCGTTTGACGGTCAAGAACTGAGTAAAGTTTTCAGCTTAATGGGAATGGGTATATCAATCAGCCCGGTAGTAGGCATGCTATTAGGCGGACAGCTTACAGGGCTTGGTGGATATCGTTATGTGTTTTTCGCTTTATTTTTAATCGCGTTAGTATTGCTCGCTTATAACGTTATTAAGCTTCCTGAAACACAGAAAGAACAGACACCAGTACGGTTGCGTCAACTTAGCTGGAAAATGGTAAGAGACGCGCGAATTTGGCGCTCAGGATTACTGGTCGCTTTGTATAACATTGCTCTATTTTCTTATTACCAGCTTGGCGCATTTACTTTCTCAGCACTTGGGTATAACTCCGAACAATTTGGATACAGTGGCATGGTACTGGGGTTAGGCACTATGCTTGGAAGTTATTTAAACAAATCCCTAGTGTCCAAAAATGTTCAAAAAAGTCAGCTACTTTGGTTCTCAGCAATATTGATTAGCGTTGGATCAGTCGGTGTGTTGATTCTGAACCAATCAATCTGGTTTGTTGCTCCAATGGTGTTAGTCGTCATGTCGTATGGGATTGCGATACCCAATATACTCAGTGACGCACTCGTTGATTATAAACAACAGGTAGGTAGCGCAGGCGCTTTATTTGGGCTCATGTACTACATCATGATCGGGACGGGATTAGCGATGGCTGGAACAGCACAAAACTTAGGTGTCGTTCTACTAGCATGTAGCTGTTTAGCGATTTTATTAGCGTTTTCTAAAAGGCGAGTTCATACCGACTTGTGAGTATAATAATGAAATACTCTCCGTAATGGTTCACCGAGAATCTAGAGAATTTTTCAATCAATAGGAACTGAGGAGCACAATAGTAACCGCTCCTCAGTTGTCTTCTAGAGGGCGATCTAAACTAAATTAACCTTAAAGAAGCTCTCTAATTTATCAAATGGGATCACATCCAATTGATCGTAGAGATCCGTATGATTCGCATTTGGAATGATCATCAATTCTTTAGGCTCTGCCGCCGCTTCATACGCCGTTTCACTGAAATAGCGAGAGTGCGCCTTTTCGCCATGAATGAACAACACTGGGCGTGGAGATATCTCTTCAATGTAGGTCAGAATTGGCATATTCATAAACGACAGCGGCGTTGTGAGTGTCCATGCTGCATTTGAGTTAATCGCTCGTGGATGAAAGCCACGTTCAGGAGACTTGTAATAGGCTGCATACTCAATAACAAATTGGGGCTCACCTCCAACTAACTCAAGCGATACTGGCCCGTAAGTAGGTGTTCCATTTTCGGCATCTTCCCATCGCTGCAGACTTAGCTGCTCTAACGTTTGCGTGCGCTGTTCAAACGTCGTGCTGTCGTTATAGCCTTTAGACATTACACGGGTCATATCATACATCGTACTGGTTGCGACTGCTTTGACGCGTTTATCTGCAGCAACTGCGTTTAACGCCATGCCGCCCCAACCACATATGCCTATCACACCAATTTTCTGACGATCAACGTCTTTCTGTAGGCCAATAAAGTCCACAGCTGCGCTAAAGTCCTCTGTATTGATATCAGGTGATGCAACGTTTCTTGGTTCACCACCACTCTCTCCGGTATACGACGGATCAAACGCTAAAGTAATGAAGCCTCGCTCGGCTAATGTTTGAGCATATAACCCTGAAGACTGCTCTTTCACAGCGCCAAATGGACCACTAATGACGATAGCCGCAAGCTTGCCACTTTTATTTTTAGGTCGATAAAGATCCGCTGCCAACGTGATGCCATAACGGTTTTTAAAACTCACTTTGCGATGTTGAACTTGGTTACTTTTCGTAAATGTTTTATCCCAGGTGTCACCAAGATTTATTTGCGTCTCAGCTTGAACAGAACTCGTTGAGAGCGCTCCAACTCCCATAGCAACCACGCTGGCACCCGTCATTTTCATCATATTGCGACGACCTTCATCAGGTTCATCTTGGTAACTTGCTTGATTGTCGTTCTGGCTTTTCATGGTAGACACTCCTAATTAACGTAACACACGATGAGTACAGTACGCGGATGCTTTATCGCTCCTACTTTACTGACACGTACATTGTTGCAACTTTCGTATTTTTTCGTTAACCAGATACTACGCATTGCTTGCCTAATATTCCGAAGATTGGTCTAAACCTCTTCTAACGTTAATTAAGGCGTAAATAAAAAGCGCCTGTCGGCGCTTTAATTATCTATAGCTCTTATTGCCATGTTGGCTCACCAAACTCTTCACAACGTTGCTTGTCGTAATTTTCAATGCGCCCGCGTTTACCTACAAACTGAACCTGAACAACCATTCCAGCTTCAACATATTCACTGAAATAATCGCAAGAAACACGAAAACTAGTATCGCGTATCACAATTGGTACCCATTCATAGCCGCCGCTGCGTGGTAAGTAAGACTTGAAGGTAATGACCCCGTCATCTGAAACGTTGATTTCTTGATCATATTCATTCAACTTATAAAAACGTTGTCCATCAAACTCTGCCTTTGCTTTTTCAATTATTTCCTTCGTTGCTGTCGATTGCATCGGCGTATTTGACACCAGTTGACACCCAACAACAGATGTCAATACGGACAAAGCCAAAGCGAGTTTAGTTATTTTATTCATTTACCTAACCACTGTAGAATTATTCAACACTTACCATTTTAAAAGGAGGGAGACCATACTTTATTTTTAATAAAAGAAAAAGCGCCTTTCGGCGCTTATTATACATCCCTAACCCAAACGTCCTTGACGTCTTTTTTAAGAAGATCAATCACACTTTGGTGAATGAAAACGAAGCCAAAATCTTCTTCTAGTTTAAATATTAATCGTTCCTCTAAGGGAATATTTTCTAATTTAGAGAAATCAAACTCTGTTGACTCGATATCTAACCAGTTCAACTTACCGTATTGTTTTTCTTTATCCGTCAATTTATAAGTTTGATGGATATAAGGCATACGATAATCTTCGTAAACTTTAATTTCATCATCAGATGGTTGGCTTGGAGAACAATCCACGCGAGCGTCTAACCACTCTACTCCATGTACGACCAGTTTCTCTACTTTTGACGCAATATCACTGATGATAAATAGCTTTGGAGAAAAGGTCATTTCCAAAAGCAAATCTGGCTCTACTGGCACTATTGGCTTAGGGCTTTGTTGGAATGGGAAGTTACCTAGGTCTTGTTTAGTTAGTAAATGATATTGTTCTTTCATTTTAAGCCTCAGTACTTTGGTACTTCCTTATCACAATCCAATTTAAAAGCTCTTAAATCACTAAATGATTCAGTGCCACTCACAAGATCAAAAATTTCCTCACAGAAAATTGTTGCGGTCTCTGCCCCTTTAACGCGGAACAAAACTCTATTTTGAAGAGGGATTTTTTTTAATTTCTCCTCAGATAAATAAAGTTCCATAACTAACATCTTATTTCTCTTGGGTGACTTTCTCATTCTAGATTTAGATTCATCAATAACATCTAAAACATTATTTAGTGCCAACAAATAACGATTTGATAACGAGCCATCTGGTAATCTAAGTTCTGCGGGGTAACATTCGATCCCATAAGGGTCAAAACTCATCACCAGTTCAGCGAACTCCTTACTAACACAGAGATCACCATTATCCGCAATATTACCTACACCTTTAATAAAACCATCCGTAGATTCCCAAACAATAGGCTCTAAAGAGCTTGTGGGCTCAAATTGCGCTTTGCTATACAATGGTTCTC
Source organism: Vibrio sp. JZG120 (assembly GCF_053890955.1). NCBI lineage: Bacteria > Pseudomonadati > Pseudomonadota > Gammaproteobacteria > Vibrionales > Vibrionaceae > Vibrio > Vibrio sp. JZG120. Next base: position 502,495 of record NZ_JBSRRK010000001.1, on the reverse strand, counting down.
TACTGTCAATACAAACAAAACTTGTTGTAGACTCATGAAAGTTTTCACTAATTATTGAAAAGTTCATAGGCTAAACTAATTCTCCCATTGTTTTTAATGATGCCCCTTCAAAACAGAACTTTTTGACCTTGGCTTGACTAGGCACTGGTTCATCAAAATCTCTGCTTCCACTCAAGTAATGCAATCTTGGTGTGCCTACTTTACCACTTCTACACATATGACAACCTCCACCTGAAGGAGTCAAATGCCTACCACGTGAAATCAAATGAAGTTTGTGGCAACCCAAAAGATCGGCAATATCGATAGATAATTCATCCAAGCTATCAACATACTCTTGAGCCTCTGTGTCACAATCTAAATTTTTTAACGTTTTAGCTAACATAGAGCCAACGACCTTGTGATAACCTCGCACACTAGCAACCATAGACAAATCTCCAGCTAGCAACTTTGATTTATCCGCATCTGCCTCTTGCTTGAGACCACTTTCTAACTCGGACAGCTCGCCTTCAAGGTTTTTTCCGGATTCTCTCTGAAAATACTCTTCGAGGCGACGATCGGTATGCCCTGATTTATGCAATGGTACGTTATACTGGCATGAAACTTGGTCAATCGTTGGTAATAATACTAAATTATACAGATAGTTAATATCATAACCCTTGTAAACAATTTGCTTTTTTCTGATGCTTGATAACTTTTTTGCAACCTCGCAAGAAATTAAGTGGTGAGCAGCCATCGAGTAAGTTTGAAAGTTAAGTGGATGCTTATTACGCAGCGATTTAACTTTGCTGTTGCTTAAACTAGAACGCTCCCAACGACCTTTATCTTTGATGATCCCCATAACATCCTCACATTTTCAACGCTTCTTGGCATTGACCTTTCTTTCTACCCGCAATACGCTTACAAACCTTACATTTGATCGGTTTCTTATCTTTATCCTCATTCGCCTTTGCAGAGTTCTTTCCTGACTGAGCAGACTCACCGGTATTATGTTTTACTTTTGCTGGGTACGTTTTCTCGCCCTTACCTAAGATTCGAGCAAAAAGATCATCAAACTCGCCCATCGCTTCTTTAAGCTTGTCCGGCACCATCTTATCGATGATTTTTACCTCATCCGCTAACTTTAAGAAATACGCACCGAGCTCATCTGCGCCCATTCTATTTGCGTAAGACGCCAACTCAGTTGCCACTTCAATACAAGGTTTTAGAACATCGCTAACAATCTGGCTGGTTTGTTTCGCGTAATCCACCCAATCTAACGTGCGCAAAAATTTTTCTGGATCGCCTTTACCCATGCCTCTTAAAACGGCCAGCAAAGTATCTTTTGATGTTCCTTTACCGCCTTTTAGCGCAACTTTACATGTGCCTTTAACCGCACTACCAAACGTAGGAACACAGCCGACAAGGGTAAGTGAAAGTGCTAACCAATTTTCGGGCTTATCACGCTCTTCTTCACTCAACAAAGTCATAATGTTCGCAGATAAATCGCGTACATCAGCAGCTTGGTCTACAACAGGAATCATCGTCAGCGCCGTATTGGCGATGATCTGCTCGACAGAAGCATCATCGTTGAAATCACCAAGAATCACACCCCAAATCCAGCTGGCAGCACCAGACATTCGCGTCCAAGCATTTTCCCAGAAACCAACTTCGCCTTTCTTTGTTTCTTCAATGATCAGTTGAGCGTTAGCACTAGGATTAAAGTTCGGATTGGTCTTAGTTGGAACATTCGGCATAAAGTCTCGGCTGTCCTCGCCGTACTCTATGGCAAACTCACCCGGAGCAACGCCACCAACAGATGCTTTACCGTTGTTGTCGAGAGTTCCTTCAAACACCGCGCCAGATTGATCTGTGAGAGTGTATGTTGCGCCTTGAACGGGTTCACCGTCTGAGTATGAGAGGTATAAGTCAACCGTATACGTCCCTTCCTGCTCTTCCGTCACAGAAACCGATGGGTTTTGTGCCCCACCAAGACACATGGTATTAGCTTTGTTCATGGTCATTTGATCGGATAGACGACATACGCCTTTGCCCTCAAATTTAACCGTTGGTGAAGCTGAAATGAATTTTGCTTCGGCTTCTATCGTGCCTGAGGCAACGCCTTTTCTGTCACCGCCCGCATCGCCAGTACTTTTTGAGAACGTACTGCCCTTGATAGCGACACTGTTACCGCCATCCATAGAGACTGTCGTAGTCCCACCAGCAAGGTCTGCTGATTTAGCATTGTTGCCATAAGGGATAGGAACGACTGGCTTGCCGACCTTAGTTAAACAAACATCTGGGAGCGTTGCATTCGCTTCACCACCTGAGCCTTTATGAACTATCGAAAGTCCATTCGCACCAACTGTTACGCCCATAACCAATCCATTTGAATTTTATTGATTGAATGATAAAAGAGATCGCACATTGCAATCTCTCTAAATGACTAGTGAATTTCACTAAAAGACCAGTGATATTCACAGCAAACCTTAAAACTGGCAGAAGATCTCATTTTTAGATTTCTGGTTATCTATACACTTCAAGCAGTTGCTGGAATTTTAAGTCTATGACGATGTAGGTTGCCGCATACATAAGCGCAAACGTAATCGCACTAAGACTCAAGATCAGCTTGGGTGAAATTACCCTTTTTAACGGCTTCTTTAGGTATTTAGCTTTAAGGTTGATTAAAGAAACTTTTTCTTGTTCTGCTAGGCGGTCATCTCGCACTAATCGATAAATGGTGCTGCCAATTTCCGCTAACTTTTCGTTACCACGCTCTTCACGGCCGTACTTGCCTTGGAAACCAAGTTGAAGCAATAAATAGAGAAACTCTATAACGTGACGGTATTTGCGAGGGTCAGCTTTTAAGCGGTCGAGAATAACGAAAAACTTGTCACCACCAGATGTTTCGTTATGGAATTCAGACAGTAAGCTGTTCTGGCTCCAGTGACTATTTGCTCCCCATTCTTGCCGACAAACAGATTCATCAATCGCCGCACACAAGCAGTAACGAATAACAAGAACCGAAGCACGATCGAGCTCCATTTCATTAAGTTTTCGTTCGCCTTTTCGAATCTCACGTGCCACTTGTTCACGAAATGGCATCGGGTCATCAAGCCAAGGGATCGAAGACATACAAGACAGACTGGCGATCAACCATGAGAATTGATCTACCAGCGGGTTAATACCCATGTTGTCGATAGATAGATCTTGTACTGCGATGTTTCTCGATAAGTCAGGCGCTGGCATTACCTCCATTGGTTTGCCAGGCTCTGGTTGGAATAAGACTACGGTGACGTCTGTTTCTGCGTAACTCATAGACGAACGGCCCAAAGTTGCAATGATAAGTTAGCGAAATCGCCCGCAACGTGAATCGCAATCGCAGCAGTGTTCTTCAATGCCATCCACTCTTCGCCCGTTTTATCGAGCTCGAAATAGGTATAGCCAGCGTGATACGGCAGCGCGCGTGGCACAACTGGCATTGGTTTGATCTCAATCCCAGGCAGTTGAAGGTTAATCAAGTCGCGAATGTTATCGATTGAACCGATCTTCGTTTGGCTGACAAACTGCGTATGCAGGACATCCAAGGTAACGTCGGCTTTAACTGCAAGAATAAAGGTCGTCGTATCAATGATCTTATTGTCAGGGATCGCTGCCGTTCTGATGCCATAGTTCTGATCTTTTAAGGTCAGTGGAATTGCTCTTTGTTCAGACATCACGCTCAATGTCATTTTCGCACTGTCTAGAACGCGAGAAAGACAGCTAGTAAGATCACCATGATTGTATTTAGTAAACTCAATAGGTCGGCGTGTCGTCGAGCACAGCGTCGAAAGCTCGCCCTCTGCCTGAAGAAGAATTCGATACAAAGACTCAGGGTGTACAGCTTCTGTGTTTGCAAAATGCCAAAACAAGGGTTCGTATCTATTGAGCGCTTGCAATAGCATAAAGTCAGAAACTGATGATACGCCTTGTTGATCCACCACTCCCAGTCGCTGAACTATGGATTCTGCGCGGTGCTTGAGCATAGAAGCAAACTCCGTCGCGAACTTATTAAGTACCGTAGATGCGTGAATATCAATACAGGTAGGAATGAAACTATCATCTAAGATCACGCTGCCATCTGGCTTCACTTCCGAGATCTTGAGGATCGGAATAGACGTGTAAGCACTTTTATCTTCATGGTCGTACATTAAGCAAAAGTTAAGCTTACCGACGACGATATTTGCCATGTCTTCCGAATCATAACAAGCATCAACCGCTTCTTGAGATTCCATCGTATAACGTGCACCGTCTTTTTTAGTGCCAAATAACTCAGAACGTTCCGATGGTAACGGACAGCACAAATAAACCACTTTATCGGCAATTGAAGGATCCACATCTTTCACTTCTGGTAGTTCAGCGAGCAGTGGAAGCTCAAATGGCGTGCGGTCCTGTAGGATGCCTTCTGCACGCGTAATACCAATTTTACCGAGGGCTAGCAGTTGTGAATTTATTTCCAAACGCTTAATCCCCCAATGTAAAGGAGATGCGTTGCTGCTCAACATACTCGACAGTTTACTTTGCGAACGATCGAGTTGTTGAAAATGCTGCGGCTTCATGAACATTCCATCTTGCCAAACAACTGGATTGTATAAAGACATGTTTCTATCCCTTAAAAGTAAACCTGTTCAATGCCGCGAGTATTATCAGAAATTAACTCACTGCCTTCTAACTTGAGCTTGATGTAGTACTCGCTCTTCTCTTCAATGACTTCAACTTTACGCCATGACGAACCATCAATATCACGAAAGGCCACAGAAAAACCGATGGCACGAGTGTCAGGGTCTAGCGTTAGCATTTCATGAACTTTTCCACCTGGCTGTATTTGATATTCATAACGTTTGATGTACTCATCACCCAACGACGCTTTATCGTTTTCAAACAGCGCAAAAAAATCTAAGCTCCGGAATAAAACTGGCGAATTTAATTCGTGAAGGCGGAGAATGACCGGAGATGACTGCCCCCCATCTCTCACATTGAGTACAGGTGACGCCTCAATAACCAATTCAATGGACGAAGTTTCTGGTGTGATACCCGTGGACTCTTTAAATTGATCCCACATGGAACAACCGGACAACATGGCAAATCCGAGTAATACGGCGATACTACGCATGGTTTCCCTTAATCACTTTGTTATAGTTTTTCTTAATCAGCCCTTTTAAGGATGTTTCGTTGAGCAGGCGACGATTGTTAGAGTAGAAATCTAAATATTCGCCCCACAGTTTTGACTTCGTTGAGAACAAAGATTGACTCGCCACTTTGTTAGCAAATGCAACGGGATCGTTCGTCTCTGATTGTTCTAAAATGAGCTCATTCAGCGCTTTGTTAAACATGACTTGGTGGTCATTCAACTCATCAAGCATTTGTTCTACCAGTTCATTTGGAGCCAGTAGATGTTGGCTATTGAGAGTCAGCATCAGCTCTGCAATGTTAGAGTTAGACTCACTCGTACTCTGCTCTTCTTTCAAGGACTCTACTTCGTGTAATTCTTTCTGCAGGTTATCAATACATAAGCGCAAACAAGTGCCCATTTGTTTGAACAACTGAGCTTCATTCGTCATTAGCTCAGGATTTCTTATACCCAAACCATCAAAAAACGCTTGTGCTATATCTTGAGAACAGGCGGTTGCTTCGATACCCGCTTGCTCTTTAGTCGTACTGTTTATCGTAGGTTCTACCGCAGGCATTTGAAGTGGCTGATTAGTTTGAGAAGAAGGAGTAAATGACTGTGTCATCTCTTCCCATTTTGAACCTTTAGCAGTATGTTCGACGATCGTCTCTGTGGAGTTAGGTGCACGATGTTGTCTTTGAACTGCCCTATCTAGAATCGTCGTTTGGGGTTGAACCGTCTCTTCTGAGACAATATCTTCTCTATGTGGCGTACCGTTCTCTACCTCTATCCCTAACGAACCATTTATTGATGCGTTACTCTTGGTCTCCGTAGCCATCCAATCTTCAGGGATGAGGCTTGGCTGATCGAACTCGGAGTATATGCTGAAACTGTCATCGACCACCTGACGTGTGCTTTCCACCGTTTTAGGCTGTTCAGGTTCTGGATGCTCATCGTCACGAATTAAATAATCATCATCTCGCTGCATTGAAAAGTTAAGGTGCGCAACAGGATCATGACAATCAATGTCATCCTGTTTAGTCTCCATAAACAAATCTTCTAAAGCGCCTACTTTTTCTTCTTCTTCGACAACTGCGTCACCGAGGCTAACCAAAGGATCATTGGATACTCGCTCAGGGGCTATATCAGCGGCAATGTCTTGTGTCGAGGTAACATGCTCCAGAGAAACGCCAATTTCATATTGTCCTAAAGAAATAATATCGCCATCGACTATCGCAACAGGTTGATTTTTCAGTATTTTGTTTCCGTTAACCATAGTGCCATTAGTGGATACGTCACTAATATAGTAGGTATCTCCATACACACTGATCAGGCAATGAGTGCCTGATATAAAGCGGTTGTGATCGGTTAAAGACACACTACAACTTGGTGAACGCCCTATTGAACCACCACTCTCGGGCATTTCAATGTGCTTGACACCTGTGTATTCCTCTGGGCATTTAGAAATAAATAGAACTAGCTGATTTGAGTGCATCTATATACCTCAAAATAGCATAGAAACAGACAGTTCAAGCCCACCTATCCCATCATTGATAACTGGGAGAATATAAGAGGCTTGAGGAATGATTTGTATATGAGCATCTGGGTTACTACCTAGCTTAATGACCGTACCAACGGCGATAACTGCACCCAGCTCGAACTGATCGATGTCCTCGACACTCTTATAGCGGTAACCTTCTGGGTCAACTTGCCAACGGTTTGAATATTGTGAGTAACCTGCAGATAAACCAGCACCTACGTACGGTGTGAAAACGCTCCAAGAAGCCAGCGCATATTGCGGTACAACACGAAGTTCATAGTTAGTTACTTCTTGATATAGACCGCTAGCTGGCGCTTCGATATCTTCTGCTAGGTAGTTAAACCCTAACCACCAGCGCCAACGGTTATTATTTTCATCAATAGGGCGAGAATGAACCAAGCCAAACCTCAGAGTGTCTTGTTCACCACTGTTACCTTCTTCGTAATTAATGCTATCGATAGTCAACATACTGGCAGAGAGTCCATAACGCTCTCCCTTTGCGACTGCAAAAGAAGAAAATAGACACATGGCTGAAATCAGCCCGATTTGACTTGGTTTTAGCATTTCGTCCCTCTAGGAAAACCGATATTCTACTTAGAGGCGAAAGATATCAATTATATTCTCTTTTTCAATAAGCCTAAAAAAACACCTATAACTTAATACATTTCAACTACAGGGTTGGTTATTTTACCTACAAACAAAAACTAATGGACCGAACTGAGTTAAAGCAATGAGCCTGTAAACCTATTTAATTAAATAAAAATTAAGAAGGCTCTATCACCAATTTAAGAGGGCTATTTTAAAGAACACAGACGAACAAAAAACAGACAAAATTAACAATTTAATCACATTTATTAACTCAAAAGATCGACTTCGTCATATATAAGGCTCTCCTTAAAAACAAATCGAACTATTGACATTAATATTATGAACAAAGATCACACTAAGGATAATTTAATTTATTTTTTAAGTGTTTTTATTATCTAAACAACTTCTTTTGTCTATAGAATCACTTCGGTAATGCACTGCTTACAATTTAATATAACAGCAGTGGAGTCCTATATACCTTAATACTTCTATATGATCAGTTGGAATTTGCCTTATGTTTTTTAGCGACTTCGCTCGAAGACCAATCGATGAAAATAACCCAAGCGGCTCTAACCCTAATGGCTCTGAAGACTTTGACGAAATAAAACGTCAAATAAATAATCTTAATAAAGTCACCGGAAGAGTCTCTTGGAAAACGGTTCAAACACTCTCAAAAAAAATCTTGAGCACTCACGCAAAAGACTTACGTTGTTGCTGCTACTTCACGGTCGCATCAACATATAACGATGGTCTAAGAGGCCTTGTTGAAGGGTTAAATTCATTGCTTGATGTGTGTGTCGTCTATTGGAACACCGCATACCCTGAACATTCAAAGTCAAAAGCACGAATGAGCGCAATTGAGTGGATGGTGGAGCATACTGAAAAACGTATTAATAAGCACCGTGCGTTGCCGGAAGAACTTCCACTGATTGAAGCTGCGCACCAGTTGTGTTTAAGAATAGAGGAAGAGCTTCGCCTTCATTACGGTATTCAAGCGCCTTCATTTGGTCGCATTCGTCGTATCTTAAATCAATGGGCTGAACAGATAAAAGAACAACAACATGCCATAGAGTTACGCGAGAAAAAACAAGCAAATACTAACGCTTCAGCTTCCGCACAGGCAACACCTGAAATTAAAGTGAATGTATCTCCCTCTCCTGCCCCGGACTCGCCATCCCCCCTCAACAACAGTGAAAAAACGACCCCAACAAAGTCCGGCCGATTTATGATCTACTTCATCATTGGCTTGATTGTTACGGCGATATGTTCACATTTTGTTTACGAACAACAACGCTATCGAACGCTGGAGCAAAAAATTAGTCAATCTTCACTTAATGAACTTGTAAAGTTGGTCGCCTCGTTAGATTACGAAAATAAAAAATATGCCCAGTCACTGAAAACACCAACTATTAATCGCGTAGATATTATGATGAATAACTGGTTTTTAGACTCGGCCAAAGTAAGTAACGTCAGCGAGCTCGATAGCTTGACCAATGAATTAATCGCAATCTATCCAGATTCATCTTCTGCCCAGCAGCTACGTCAAAACTTTTTGACACAGAGCGCCCATTTAGAAGACCAGTTTATGGATGTGTATAAGCGATTCTCAGACGCAAGAACGGTGTTTGCCAACGTAGCTAGACAGAATGTAGATAAGAACTCTAAAACGGCGTACGAATATAGTAACTCACTATTCCCGCTTCTAGGTCGTATTGAATACGCTGAAAAGTATTCACAGCAAAAGGAAATTGACCGCGCAACCCTTTTACTGAACATCTACCTATATAAATTGAGTCAGCTACAAGCTGAAAAAACTGACAATAAATAACAATACAATTAAAGAAGTTTTAGGCTTATGTTCAAACAAAAACTGTTTAGAAATCCAGTTGTGATTTCTACTATATTAACGCTTTTAGTGGCGATAACCATTACCGCTATTTATCTTCTTTTTCTAAAAGATGCAGATAAACTGTATCTTTGGCTGAGCCTTGGTGTTATCGCCATTTTCTACATCACTTTTCAATTCACACTATGGTTGAAAAAAAAGAACAGCGCTAAAGCTCAAAATTTGGAAACTGAGGAAGAAGCTCTTTCTATGGTTATCCAACCTCTTCTTGCTAACTCAGGCAAGAAACCAATTTATCTGATGCTTGGTAATAAAGGGTCAGGGCGACGTCAATTTTTATTTAATTCTAGTGCAATTAAACCAATGGATCGCACGAGAACCGCTAAGAATGATTTTTTTGAATGGTACGAATCTGACAGCGCTGTATACATCAAACCTGACCAACGCTTAGTGTTTCAAGAAATATCAAGCAGTGATGCTTCTTTATGGAATACATTCATCGAAGAAGTGATTCGCCACCGACCTAGAAAACCATTTTCTGGCTGTTTATTCTTTATCGACTTCGAGTTCATGATCGTCTCTGAGCCAGAACAAAAAGAGTACACTATTTCGTCGTTATTGGAGCGCTTGAGCACTATCAACTCTAAAACGTCGTCAGCATTACCCATTTATCTAATTATGTCGAAGCTAGACAAGTTAGATGGATTTAAAGAATACATGCACTTTAGTTCTCTTAAGACACGTGTAGAGTTCCTTTCTATCCCGCTGAAAGAGGCCAAAGGTGTTTTTTCAGAATACTACCGTGATAGCTACCGAAATCTAGTTAAAGTGCTTGAAAGTAACGCGCTAGATGCATCAGCTAACTCAACAGATATCGACGAGAAACAGGCAATTCTCGCTTTCCCTAAGCAGTTTGAGCTATGTCAGTCTGAAGTCAGCTATGTTCTTGAGCGTCTGTGTGATGTTAACAACGGTGTTTATTCGCTAGATATCCGTGAAATTTTCTTTAGCTCAAATTTACAGGGCGGTCGTAAATACAATTTACTAGCAAAAAGTTGTAGTAATTACTTCAACTTACCAATTATCGCCTCAGAGCATACCCAGTTGACGGAAACACCGTATTTTTCTCGCTTTCTGATTGATTCGCAAATATTGCCTGAGAGCGATTTTGCGGGAGAAAACAAGACGTATCTTCGTCTAATTCAGAGACAAAGCCGTTTAGCCATACTCGGCTCCATTATTCTGCTTGCTGGCGGTGGTTACTTTTTTGCAACTACGTTAGACAGTAATTTACATGTGATGAATCAACTACTAAGTATTGATGACAAATCACAAGCAGAGCACGATGCAAGATTTAGTGAGCTTTTAGAAAATGCAACCAAAGCGATAGAACCGTCTTATGGGGCATGGCTTAAAGGTTCTAAGGCTTTAGATGAGGAAATATTACCACTCAATATTAGCCGTTTGGATCAAAGCACTCGCATTGCCTACGAAGCGTTACTTAAGGAAGTCGCTCAGCAGCTAATACCTCTGATTGAGAAAGGTTACCGCCTACAATTAGCACAAAGTCAAAACGCTTTCACGCGCGCTTTACCTCTATTGAAGGGGTATTTAATGCTTAACGATCCATCTAAGCGTGATATCCGTTTTTTACGTCATCAAACACTCCAAATGATGAGTGATTTGAGTAACCAAAGTGACGTCGTTGATCAGGCCATGCGCTACTTAGACGCCTACTTTCGCACACAATTTGCTCCAATCGATATCAACATGGATCTTGTTCGTGCAACACGTCGCTCATTACTTGCAAATTCGAATGTCGACCTCGTGTATGCAGGCATTTTAAACGAAGCAAGCTCTATTGATTTAGGAACATTAGATCTGCAACGAGCCGTCGGTTTTGAGTTTAGCAATGTATTTAATACGCCAATCGATAGCGAACGCTTAATCGTCGATAAGATCTATACCTCCACTGGTTTCAGCACCTTTTATCGACCACGCGTGGACTTAATGTCACAACGAGTAATCAGCGACAACTGGGTTCTAGGTCTATCGCAACATGTCATCCCTACCAACGAAGAGCAAGAAGCCTTTAAAGAAGAAGTGCGAAAAAAATATACTGATGACTACATCAATAACTGGCGTAATGCGCTGAGTGAGCTCAAAGTCCAAAACTATGACAACGTTGGTGACCTGACCAACGCGATAGACTTAATCTCTGGCCCTTCTTCACCAATGACAACGGTATTGAAGCAGGTCTATGCCAACACACAATTTTCACCCGTTGGCGAAAAAAGCGCTCTAATTTCAAAACTTGACCCGAAACTCGCGGCAGCAGCAGATTCTGCATCAGATGCCGTAGAAGAAGTGGTAAAGCCTGATTACTTGCTAATGCAACGTGTTGAGCAAGCCTTTCACCTATTAAACCAGCTTCAAGTGAGTGAGACACCAAACTCCCCAACTCCTTGGGATGAGACCGTTGCAGCGTTGAGCCGTGTTCGCACCTACATGAAGGACATCGCCGACGCGCCAGATCCACAAATGGCGGCGCTAGCAGCAGCACAGCATCGAATGAACAGTACTGAGGCGGACCCATTAATCAAGCTTAAACAGATTGCACAAAAATCACCAGAACCCGTTCGCAGCTGGTTACTAGATGTGGTTCAGCAAAGCTGGTCAGTAATGATTACAGAGTCCGCAAAAGGCATCCAAACTCAGTGGTACAGTGAAATTTATACCAAGTTTAAAGAGATTGGATTAGGGAAATATCCATTTGACCTAACAGCGACCGAGGAAATCTCAATTGAAGATTTCGAATTGCTATTTGCTTCAGGTGGCTTGTTAGACACATTTATTCAGAAAAACTTTGCACCGTTCTACGATACGAACTTGTGGACGCCAAAGCAGGTAGATGGTGAGACGATGCCAATCTCTCCAGCTCTGCTAGTGCAACTACGCAACTATAATGTCATTCGAGATACATTAATTAATAAAAGCACCAACCGAGTTCATATTCCGTTTAGTGCAAGAGTACTCGACCTTGACTCTAGTGCAATTAGAGCCAGTTTAAAAATTGCGGATACCAATATGAGTTACTACCACGGTCCAAGCCGAATTCGTGAAATGGCCTGGCCACCGCAAAATGGTGACTTCAATATTAGTATCACACTCCAGGATGTAACCGACGAAGGTAGACAGCACGTTTTAAATAAGAGTGGTCAATGGGCGATATACAGATTGCTAGGTGACTCGACCTTGACAAACACTCATAACGGCAGCTTTGTCAGTGACATAAAAGTGTCAGGGAGGGACTTAAGCTTACGCATCACTCCATTGACGCAGAAAAACCCATTCACTCTTGCTGAGCTATATAACTTTACGCTCCCAGAGTCGATTAAATAACAATATAAAAACAAAATAGGCAGAACACATGATTTCAAACATGACTTTACAAGGTTTAGATAAATTAGATCGAAAAATACTTTCAAGTCTATTGTCAAACGGGCGTGAGTCTATTGCGAATCTATCTCGAAACATTGGTTTGTCTCGTACAGCAGTAGCAGAAAGGATTAATCGTTTAGAAAAGACCGGTATTATCAAAGGCTATACCGCACAAATTCGTGTAGAAAACGAAGGGCGCAAAGCCGCAAGCTATCTATTGATATCTTGTGAAAAGGGTAAGAAAAATGATGTAACAAATGCGCTTAAAGAAATCCCTGAGGTTCGCTTAACAAGCGTTGTTGGTGGCAACTTTGATATTATTGCCCTAATTGAAGCGCCCGATCTGCAGTCTATTCATCATCTTTGTAACGAAATTGAGTCATTTAACGGGATTCAAAGGCTTGATACTACCGTCGTACTTCACCAGCCGATCAGCCGTTAAGCTTTTCTGACCTTTTTGATGACAACATAAAAAGCCGCTCGTAGAGCGGCTTTCTTATATGCTTCCGATAACTCGGATTTTGGCATCTTTATCACTTGGGTTACCTAACCAGAATGTTTGTCCTAAGTGGTTCCCTTCCCCATTACCTAGCTTATTCTCTGGAATACTATCTAAGTTAACTGTCAACTTTAAGTCCCACGACATCGGGTCACGCAAAATGAAACGCATCAGGCCAACCAGTGTTTTGTGTAACTCACCATCGTAGGAAAACTGCTTAAATGTTTCAAAATCGATGCTGTCGATGCAGAGGTTAAATTTGCCGTTTAAATCCGCAATGCTTTGTCCTAAGTGCAAATTTTGCCCTAATATGCAATTAGCACGGTTGAGTTTATTCCGTTGGCTTTCTGCGATTTCTACGCGGCGATATACCCACTCTTCAATGCGCACATTCGGCAGTGAAAAGTAGTGCGAAACAATACCGGATATCAGCTTTGGAGAGCGTGTACGCGTAGAAAGTTGGTTTACATAAGACAGTATTTTCGCTCGATCTAACTCTGCGACCTTACTATCTTGCATTACGCTAGATAGGCCCGCCAAGTGCAGAATACGTCCAGAGAAGGCATCACTTGCCCCGCTTTGGTACTGCACGTGATATCGGTATTTCTTCCAAACCCGGTACAACAAACTGGTGTACCGATTATGGAAAAAATCAAAGAAATCTTTTACCGGATTGTCTTCAGGATCTCGCCCTGCCAGTTTCTCAGTATAAGAAGCAGGAAGTGGTGAGCTTGAACCATGCAAGCCAAGAAAGTTGGTTTCGACTCTAGAATACTGCTGGCCATTTCTCTCCATATGAGCAATAAAGTCCATATCGCTCTTTGGAAAAGATAAGTTTGGCGAAACGCTGAACTCAATACGTTCTTGGTGGAAGTACTTGTTCTCACCGACGGCGACAAAGTTAGAGTTCGGCTCTAGTTGATAATGCTTCTCTAGCAGCAAGACTGCTTGATAGAAACTAAACTCATTCGACTTATCAGAAAGTGTATTAATCATAGTATCGTCTGCTGTCCGATAAGACTTGCCCAGTTATAAACCTCGCCTGTCGCTTCATCAAACACTTCCAGTTCGGTAAAGGAGTTCACACTCGAATACAAACGGATGAATTCGTTAAGCACCGTCGCCATCAAGAACATGTCGCCTTCATTGACAAAAAATTTGGAATTGGTGACCAACTTAAACTGATTGCCGCGTACCGAAACGCCACGAAACACACGGTCGATTGGTTTCATTTCCGAAGAGATAACCCCATCAAGTCGATGAATTGATGCACGGTGCGCTTGTCTGTCAACTCGAGAGTGGAAATCATAGGTAGAGAGAAGTACTTTAAGTACATCAATATTTGCCAGCGATAAATAGTTGAGTGACATATTCGCAATTAGCTGCCACTGAAGCTCACCATTCACTTGCGGACTGACCGATTGAGTGGGCTTGGTAATATTCCTAAACGTCGCATAGGTCGGTGATTTATGAGTCGCGTAAGTGATATCCCCCACTGACAAACGTTCCGCCAAATCTGCGTTACTACATTGCAGTTTCATGAGTACCGTTTCTGTCCCCAGTTCCGCAATATCCCCATTATGAGTATGAAATGATATGTAGCGTTCAAGGCCTCTACCGCTTACACGCTCAGCAACTTTAGATTTGTAGAACTCGCGCTTATCTCGTTGGTTAATTTGATGCTCAAATGATTCAAATTCAATCAGAGACTTTCGACGACGCTCGTCCTTACTCCAGCTTTCCACTTGCTCAATGGAATAGACTTCGTAATGCTCCTGAGTGTTGCTTTGCGGACGTACCTTGTACTCGTTACGTCGGTGCTCTAAACGAATTGGATCGCCATCTTTTTCAAATAAATTAACGGCAGGCGTACAGTGCAACTTCAAGTGTTTATCTTTAAGCACCACTTCTGACGGTAATGCACGCTTAAAGTGGAATTTGATTTTGACCGTGCTACGTTGTGGAATGCCTTTTAGCCACTCTAAGCCTTTAATGTCGAAGAACATGAACTTATCTGGCAAAGAGAAGAATTCTTGCAGCAAACGATAGCCTGCAAATGAATTTTTGCTGTAAGGCAGGAGCGCTTCGTCCTCTTCATGCCCAACTGGCTTAACGTATTCTGGCCCTAAGCGATGTTTGTAACCACCACCAACATCTAATTCGACATAATCTAGGTAACGGAACAGCCATAAAAAGACAGTTCGAGTAATATGAATCTCGCCATGTAGGTGTAATCGCAGCGTGTCTAAACCGATCCGAGACAGTTCAAGACCATGCTCCGTCGATAAAGTCACATCAATCATCGAACTGGTGCGGCTGTTGGTCTGTTCGATGTTAGTGATCGTAATTGGGTATAGATTGACGTCGTAACAAGTACGGAACAAACATTGCGTGCCCTCTACCTGTTCACTTGCCATTTCTGCGCCACGTTTCACCACGGTTTTCTCAGTAACACTTCCGGTATGCGGTTTTAGTTCGCTAATGCACAAAGACGGAATCGAACGCATGTAATGTGGCCACAGCAAAGTCATCAGAGATTGCGTCAGCTCAGGCAGTTCATCATCAATCTTCTCGCGGATTCGACCTGTCAGAAAGGCAAAACCTTCGAGCAGTCGTTCGACATCTGGGTCAAAGGTTCCCTCAGAGAGAAAGTGAGTTAACTTCGGATGATATTTGGCAAACTCACTACCCGACTCACGCAAATACGTGAGTTCATCTTGAAAGTATTTACTGTTACTCAAGTGGCACCTACTAAACGTTAAATTGGCCGTCGGTTCCCATGTAGACGTCTATCGACATTGGGACTTTACCGCCGTTATGGGAAACTTCGCCGCGAATACCAAAGCCGAGTTGTAGCGGGTTATGGTGATCTTCACGATAATTAACCTCGACATTCAACAGTCGCGGTTCAAAGCGTTCTATGGTTGACGTGATGTTTTTTTGAATGTGGCGAACTAGGTTCGTGTTGTTAGAAAGTACGTCATTAAAATCTGGTAAACCATACTCATTGTCGATCATTGCATTCCCAGAATGGGTATTCAGCAAGTCTGCGAGATGAGAATGAATAGATTCAATCAAATGCTTGTGAGAAACGACTTTCTCGTAACAGTTTTTGGGTTCACCAAGCTCAATCCGCTCTAAAAGGCGATAACCTTTTTCCATCTTCACTCCTACGAAAAAAGCAGCCAGTCTTTACTGGCTGCTTTATGGTTTCAGCAATGGGTTATTGGTCTAACTTACCAACTAAAGACAAGTCGAAGCTTGCACCCATGTACTTGAAGTGAGGACGTACAGACATTGATACTTTGTACCAACCTGGGTCGCCTTCTACGTCTGATACTTCAACCTTAGCAGCACGAAGCGGACGGCGACCACGAACTTCCGCTGGCGGGTTTTCCTGGTCAGAAACGTATTGACGAATCCACTTGTTCAGTTCGATTTCTAGGTCAGAACGCTCTTTCCAAGAACCAATTTGCTCACGCTGTAGCACTTTGATGTAGTGTGCTAGACGGTTGATGATGAACATGTAAGGAAGCTGAGTACCTAGCTTGTAGTTCATCTCTGCTTGTTTGCCTTCTGGCGTGTTCGCAAACACTTTCGGTTTTTGAACTGAGTTTGCAGAGAAGAACGCCGCATTGTCAGAACCTTTACGCATAGTTAGCGCAATGAAGCCTTCTTCTGCTAGCTCGTACTCACGACGGTCAGAAACAAGAATCTCAGTTGGGATCTTAGTTTCGATTTGACCCATGGCTTCAAAGTTGTAAACCGGTAAGTCATGCACAGTACCACCGCTTTGAGGACCAATGATGTTTGGACACCAACGGTACTTAGCGAAAGATTCACTAATTTTTGATGCCATCGCGTACGCAGAGTTACCCCATAGGTAGTTGTCATGGCTGTCTGTTACTTGCTCATCGTAGTCAAACGCCTTAATTGGGTTATCTTCTACAGAGTAAGGTGTACGTAGCATAAAGCGAGACGTACATAGACCTAGGTAACGTGCATCTTCGTGTTCACGTAGACTACGCCATTTAGTGTATTGTGGGCCTTCAAATACTGACTTAAGATCTTTTAGATTCGGTAGCTCTTCATAGCTATCTAAACCAAAGAACTTCGCAGACGCCGATGTAATAAATGGTGCATGAGACATTGCACCCACGTTTGCCATGTACTCCATCAGTTTGATGTCTGGAGACGAAGCCGACATATCGTAGTCACAAATGACTGCGCCAACAGGTTTACCACCAAATTGGCCATATTCACGCGTATAGATTTGTTTGTACAAACCAGACTTCACCACTTCTGGTGCGTCTTCGAAGTCATCAAGAACTTCATCTTTCTTTGCAGAGATCAATTCAATTTGAATGTTCTCACGGAAGTCAGTGTGATCAACCAGGTACTTAAGGCCGCGCCACGTTGATTCAATCGCTTGAACTTCTTCGTTGTGAAGAATTGCATCAACTTGCTTGGACAATTTTTGGTCGATTTCAGAGATCATCAGATCAACCAGAGATTGGTCGACTTTCTCTGTGTTCGAACTGCTTAGTAACTCACTGATGAATGCTTCTACGCCACGTTTTGCAACGTCAAAACCTTCATCACTTGGCTTTAAACGAGTTTCGTTAAGAATGCTATCCAGAAGTGAGCCTGATTCAACTAAGGCTGCTTCTTGTTCTGGCGCTTGTGCTTCTGCAGACATGATATCCCTTACTCTTCTTTCGCTTCTTGGTCGTTGCCAATGCTTAGTTCATCCAACAGTTTCTTTCTCGCGTCTTCATCTTGAAGTACTGATGCGATCTTCTTGCGGAATGCAGGAACATTACCTAGAGGGCCTTTCAGCGCCACCAAGGCTTCGCGAAGTTCAAGCAGGCTGTTTAGTTCAGGCACGCTTTTCGCAATCGCTTCTGGAGAGAAGTCCTTCATGTTTTGGAACGTTAGATCAACACCGATTTGGCCGCCTTCTTCATCAGAAAGACGGTTTTCAACGTTCACTTTAACGTTTGGAGACATGCCTTCTAGCACTTCGTTAAAGTTGTCTTTATCGATATTGATTGGAGTGCGTTCTTCAATTGGCGTCTCATCTGCACGTGCAGTAAAGTCGCCAACCACCATCATGCTTAGCGGCAGTTCTACGTCTTCTTGCGTATCGCCAGTTGCTGGAACATAACGGATATTAATTCGCTCTTTAGGAGCCACCGAGCCGTCACGTGACATAATTCGTTCCTTATCTAACTCTTTAATTAGTCATAAATTGCTTTCCACTCTTCATACTTCTCAGGTAAAAGATCCTTACTTCTGAATAACTGATGGAGTGTTTTTCGAATCAGGTCTTCTAACTGCGACGATAAGTGGGGTTCCCAGCTCGCGAGATTAAACGCATTTTGTACTTCCCACCCCTTCTCAAGATACGGCAAACACAACGGGTATAATCCAACAGACTGGTAAGCTGCTATCAATTGTAAATACAGCATGAACTGTCCACGCCCTGAGCCATCCAGCTCAAGTTTGCGGGCGAGTTCTGCGGCATATTCCCCTAGATTTTCTAGAGTGATATCCTCCACCAGCAATGAATCTTCTTCAGCGATCACAACCGTCTGTACAACAGTTTGTGCTGCCGATGAAGTAGCATCTTGAGTAGACAACCAACTCAATGTTGCTTCATCTGCAAATGGTATAGAATTCTTAAAAGAGAGGCGTTCGATGCCCTCCAGTGACTCAACAAACCGCTTTACTTCTTGTTTCACGGCAAGTGCTGCGTCATCAAAACCTAAGTTAGTAAGCATCAAATACACGAAATGGTGGCCTGTGAGCCAAAATGGCGCGTCAGTTAGCGTGCGCTCCAAACGTTTAATCGTGTCGATGTCACTTTCCTGATTGGCTTTGTCGCGGTATTCCGCTTGTTGATCGGACGATACCGCCAAGCTCAATGGCGTTTGATCGTTTTGGTGGTCAGGTAGACCATCAATGTCATCCCAAGTCAGATGACGATAAATTCGGTAAGCCAGCGGATCACTTGGATTCGCATGAAGCATGACTTCCGCGACTTTTTTTAACGTGCGTTTTGAAGCCGTAGGCGATGAGAAATCTGTATCGACATCGACTTCTTTTGCTACGGCTTTCTTAACTGGCGCAGGTTTAGGGGCCGGCGGAACCGTCTTCGCTGAAGCGGTTTGAACATCGTTCTGTGCTGGCGTTTCTACCGCGGCAGGCTGCGTAGCTGGTGCCGCTTGTTCGATGGTAGCGACTGAGTCATCGCTCTGGTCATCGGCAGCTGCTTGTTGAGATAAAACATTGAGCTGCGTGCGAATCTCAAAGAAGTCAGCTTCGGAGTCTTGGTAAACATCGTCGTACTGACGCTGCACTTCTTCAATCGCCGAAATACAGCCTGAAACTAATTCCCAAGATTGCGCACTGTCCGCAAGCTTAGTGCTCATCAATTTAAATTGATGATTCAACCACTCCACCGCTCCGTCTCTACCGCGTTTCCGTGACGGGTAAAGATCACTACCGAAGCAAGCTAACGCCTCATTAATCAGTTTCAGACCTTGCTCAAAACCTTTGAGCCCAGATTCCTCGGCAAGCGCTCGTACTAAATAGCAAAGTGCTTTTAAATCTTTACTATGATGCTCGAGCACTTCCATCGCATTGGTTTTTACTACATTCCAGTCGACTGTTTCGCCAAATAGAGAGCCGAACTTTTTTACCTCGGCTTCCATCATTTCATAGCAAAACTCGTAACGAGCATCGTTACCCGCAGGAGATTCATCAGAAATCGGTTTAAGAAGGTGATCAGTATCAATGTTGGACAAAATTCGCATCTCCTTCAGTCAAGTAGTCTCTCAATGCACGAGCTACGGCAATGGCACCATTTGCAGGCTTAGAAAACTGATGACTCTGATTAATCGCATCCGACGCCATGCTATCTAGAATTTTTGTGATTTCTGTAAATTTTCTTGGCGCATTTCGTTCTAAATCAGCAAGGGACTCATGCAATTTCTGTTTGTCGAAAATGGATTGCTCCATCACCGTACTAAACAAAATAAATTCGCTTCTTGCGATGATTAAGTCTGTTATTTTTTTTTCTAGTTCTGGCGTATTACCAAAGTAGTCTTTGGCTAATTCAGCTTCTTCAATCGCTTTGGTATAAAAGTGCGCTTCTGCATGTTTATCAATGGAATCATTAATATTTTCCATCACTCTCTTTGGTAAGATTTGGCTATAGAAATATGCCTGTGACTGGTTTAATAACCACGCCTCTTTCATTTCTTCTTCTGCGAGCTTAGCTTCACCATCTAAAATTAAGTGAGCAATCTGCTTATCACGACTGCCAGCAATGGCAGATACTTTCATGGAATCAACAGAGGCGACATTCAAACCCGACATCACTTTAGTCAGTGTTTCGTCCGCATAGGGAAACAATGCACCATCACGAACGAGTTCCTCTCGCAACGTGACAAGCTCCTTGCGTAAATCCACTAATGTCTGTGGTAGTCCATCAGCTAAAGCTTGATAAGACTTCAACTGAGTCTGTTTTTCATTATATAAACCCGAAAGGCTTAGTTGCTGAACTCGATACGCTTCTCGGTAGGCTTCAGTCGTATCAACGCTCTGCTCAGTTTTTGCTAATACTTCTTTGATATCCCATGGCGGCTCAGCCAAAAAAGAAGCAGTATCTGTGGGCGTGATTGTGTGACTTAAAGGTGTCGTTTCTTTGGCAAAAATAGCATCCAATGCATCCGAATTTTGCTGATACAAATAACTTCCTGTCATTGCCACCACACTCAACACTAAACTCGCCTCCAATAGTTTGAAGCGTCCGTACGCTGTTTTATCATTCGACTTACAGTGTGTAAGCAGAAGATCCGCATTACGCAAGCTACTAAAAATTGGTGCGTTAGAATTTGAGTTAATCGATTGAGTATCGATTCGTGCTAACTGCTGGGCGAAAGAAATAGCGGTATAGCCATGCCCTCTTGGTTTATTGATGACTTGTTTCAACAACTTCCAAATATGAGCCGGGATCAATGCAGGACGCTTTCGGTCTTTTAATTGTTTATTCCAAGTATCACCAAATATTGAACCCAAAAATAAATGTCCAGCGAGCAAAGCAAGGGAGTAAACATCATCTTGCGGTTCCGCGATGCCAGTTTCGATATAAAGAGGTGAAGCGTAGTTCAAGCTTGCTTCTGCGTAAGGTTCCGTTTCTCCAATATAACGAGCAGCACCGAAATCGATGAGTTTAACGTAATCGCCTTCACTCAATAGTACGTTGGATGGCTTAATATCAAGATGGCAGATGCCTCTTGTGTGCATAAACTCTAAGGCACCAGCGAGTTGATATACCAACCAAGCGATATGGTCGTGGCGGAAACCTTTAGAAGAGTGGCGCTCCATCTTTTCTGCGAGTGATTCACCTTGGATCCACTCGTACATCAAATATGGGCGTTCGAATTCGTTGCCGATTTTTATGAAGTTAGCCACGCTCGGATGTTGGGAAAGCTCTAATCGACTCGCTTCGTTAACCAACATTTTGCTCGCAAATTCTGGCGAGTCATCATTGATAACTTTGCAACAGATCTGCTTTTCTGGCTGCCCTTTTTTTGCGAGATGATAAACGGTTGTTTTACCATTTTTAGAGGGAAGCTTGTCTAATACATCAAATTGTGAAAAAAGCACGTACTCAAGCTTTGGCTTATTTTTTTCTGCTAGCCTTTGCTCATTCAGTTTCTTTTTCTCAATAGCTTTCACAACCAACTGATCGATATATCCTTTGGCTGTACTCTGATTATTAGACACTTAGTACTCTTTCATAGAATAAATATTATTAGAGTTGAATAATATTTTCTTGAACATACTTGTATCAAGGCTAGTATTTAAAACAAACAGTAAGCCTATTATTTTAGTTATTATTACTAACTTATTAGAGTTTTTTACTTACGCTTTCACTGCATCAGTTATACGCTTTTTCATGATACAAACGTAAACCTAATAATATGAGTGTATTTTCATTGCCATTTGTTCGATGAGTGCCTACTAACATTGCAGCAACTGGAGAATCCCCTTGTCACCATGAAAGTCAAACATTAACAACGTGGTTGGTTGCCTAAAATGGTGATCTCTGACCGCAAAGGCGATTAAGGCTAGAGAAGAGCAACTGCCCATCGTGCCCCACAACTCATTGATAAGCTGCGGTTGTTCTGGGTTCGTGAATCGTTCTGCTTTAGCCCCCAGAGCAAAGCCGTAATCTTCCGAGTGCATGCGAAGGTTCGTCATATCGGAATACACTTCACCAAATGAATCGAGCTTTTTACTCGCACGTTGAACAAGTCGAAACATGCCTCTTCGGTCTGAAGTGTTTAATTCCGTATCAATGTAGCCAAGCTGCGCTTGAGGCTTAAGTTTCAATGCCTCTATGGTATTTCTGCGACAAAGAATTAAACCTGCCCCACCCTCGCTCGGAATAACGCCCCATGGATTATTCGTACTCATTACCATCGCATCGTCGATGAGTGTTTGCATCGAATTCACCAAGGAATCGACACTGATACACATCATGGCATCATATTTATCCAATGATTTCATGGCCTGGAGAACGAAACTAGGCCCACTGGCATGGACTGCATTCACCACAGAGAGAAAGTCAGCGTAGTGACTTTCACCAAGCCATTCTTGCACCTTTACTAGTGAAACAGACGCAGGCACCGCTATAAGCAAAGGTATTGGTCTCAATGAACGTGGTAACTGCGCTAACAATGAATCAAGCAAGTGGGTTATTAACTCACACGTTTTCTCAAACTGCTCAATTTCTTTGGTGTATTCGATTTTTGCGTAAGTAAAACGCTCGATACCATCATCCCCTACACATTGGTCGAATCTTCCTAAATCAGCATACGAAACTGCACTGGCAATATCTAAATTCATACCGGTTGGCGTCATCACTTCCATACCTAGCACGTAACGGCCTGTTGAATTATGCATGCTCGCTTACCTCTTCCAACTTAGCGATAGATGTAGACACCAGCAAGTGTTCTTTCCCCTGACAAGGAAACGCGGCGGTGTAACTGATTGATATAGTTTTCTTTTCAGCATCAACGAATAAGGTGTACATCGCCATATCAACTTGATAGCTATCGTTATTAAAAACGGCAGTTGCTCGATATTTCTCTTTAGGAATGCGGAATGAAAGCGTGTCATCATGACAAAAGCCACTCATCATCAAACGCTCTCCTCCACGAAGGAAGCCTTTGCACTGTTGATCAATAGGCGCGCTTTGGAAGAAACGCTTATCAAAATCGAGTGGCAACATTGGCTTGCGGTTCTCAATCCAATCGTCATCGAACGTGCCGGCCAGCTTCTGGCGCGACTCAAAGAAAGGAGGCACGGGCCCGAACCCCGCAACGCGTAGTTTTTTCGCGGCGGCACTCCAGTCTTCACGAGGATAAAAAACCGAGGGCACTTTCTGCTCAAGCAGTTCTTTGTTGGAATCGGCAACCCCACCGCCTATTCGGTTACGTAAATCACCACCAATCGCGCGAGTGTAATCAATGTCTTTTTCAATAAATGGGACTGGGTTACTCAGCGTGATACTGCCAGCATGCTCAACCCATACGCGTTCCCCGTGAATAGCGAGAGTCTTATCGATATGACCATCAATCAGCACACGACACTCTTGGTATGTCACTGGCTTTTTCGCGTAGCTGCGCGCTTTGCCGTAAACAAGTACATCTGTGTTTTCTTTGGTATACGCGAACTCGTGGTCAACTTTCATCGCAGAGAAGCCTTCTTCGCCCAAATATTGGGGATCATCGAAGATTTCACTTTCACCTAATTCTTGCCAAACCACACCATCGAATTGCCATGTGCGTTTGGCGACCACAACCCAGACTTCATCGCCGTTTTCGTCACGTTGAAAACGACCTTTAAGTGATAGCTCAGGGTGCGCCTCAATATCCCATAACTGCATTGCTATTCCTTAAGTTGAATCGTTCGCTCGCAGAAGGTGCGGCCTTTAAATTGTTAAAGTTCCAGTCTTGTTGATGAATCGGCATTGCCATATCCCAAGGCACGTAGGCTCTGGATTGAATACAGAGTTGACGCCATAGCCAATCGCGGAACAGCACATCAACGTTAGCATCTTGCATCGCAGCTAACGTAGACTCGAAGCTCAATGCGTAACCCAAGCGGCTTGGTAGATTTTGGATATATTTTTCATCTTCCACCCACTCATTGAGAAGATCGACGATCTCTTCCCATTCATACTCGACACCAACATCTTGCGGAGTCAGAGGAAGAAGTTTTCCGTAGACGACATACAAGGCTTGAAGCCAAATTTCACCCTCAGCTTCCTCCAGACTTTCCAAGTGCTCGATGATTGGGGGCATCAACTTCCAATCACCACTCAGAGCAAAATCAACAGGTGCTAATGGAGAAGAGATATCAAACGCCTCAAACTCTTTTAACTCAAGCAACTTGGCATAAGTGAGCACTTGCGCTGATGGTAATCCACTTGGTTCGATGCCAAAGCTCTGACGGAACCAAGTGCCTCTGTCACGTTTGGCAATCAAGCGTTCAAATAGATATTGTTCGCTGCCTGCATTGTCATTAAGCCAATCAATCCCCTCTTTCACGTCTTGTAAAGCGAGTAGTGGCAAAGCAACATGAGAGCTAATGATGCTGGCTTTGTTCCAGCGCTTGATGAGAGAGACGCTTAGTGTTTGACGTACACGTAAGCATTCAAAGTAAAACGCACTGGATGTCGCATTACCCTCAATAAGCTCCGAAAGCGTGCTATCCATAGATTCAACCGGAGATTGCACGGCAACGACCATTGCAGTTTTAGCGTCAATATCTTCGAGCAAACTCAGTCCACACAAAAGGTTATCAAGATCTGAACCTAGCTCTCCTTGTAACATGAGCCAGATATAGATTTCTGGCTCTTTGCTTCTTAATTGATGGAGTAAGCCCGGCGCTAATCGATAAAACGACAAGTACACCTGCTCCAGTTCTTCAATTTGGCGTTCGATCAGCTTGAGATACGCCAACTCACGACTTGGATAACCCCTTTTGTGAATTTGAACTCGCTGCCTGATTAAAAACCCGATACTTTCAGAAGCAATGGACAGCTTTTCATTACAGAAATCCAGCCATGTTACTGGCAACTGGGAAAGGTCGTTCACAGCGCGCTCAGCTTTTGCTAACGCGCCTTCGACTTCTTGATTGGTTATGGGTGCCTTTAGGTGCTCGACACCGATTCTTTGTCGCATCTAGTTATCCGTTATTAGCGTGCCATAACGCGATTGCAATTAGTTAATACGAAGTAATTAGCTAACTCGGCGTAACTTGTTAACACAAAACCATTAGCTAACGCGAGGTAATTAGTTAATTGCTATCGTTCCGCCTTGAATTTTTTGTGCGTTTTCTGCTTGAGAAGTGACGTACTTCGCTTTAGTGGTAATTCGTCCATCGCGCCCGCTATAGCGAGTTTCTGTCTCACCACTTTTGACTACCAACTCTTGTTCTGTCTCGATAACCATCTTCTTCGCTCGCAATACAAACTCATCAGAGTCATCCAGAATGGAGAAGAAAATGTCCGTCACAAGAGGCAAGCTTAAGTCGTCGTTCAAAAACTCAATTCGACAACTTAATCGATTATCAATAGCCATTTGCAGTTCAGAACGACGAAAGCCACGTCCTAGCCTCGCAGTGAGTGGCTGCTTAAATGGGTTACCATCAAAATCAACTCGCACACTGCCCGTAGACTCATTGATAGCCACTATTATTCCAAAACGCGAAAAGCAAGCCGTTGATTCGGCTTGCTGCTCTGATATTACTTCTGTTGTAAGAGGTAGTTTTTCCATTGTTAGTTAACCACTACGTTGCCACCTTTCACGACGACTTTGTCACTGCCTTCGATCGTAATAGCCGAGCCTGATAACTTTATTGAACCATCACTGTTCATCACTAAAGAGGAACCACCCGTTTTCAATACAATCTTGTCGCCACTGATAATTTGCGTCGCACCATCGGCTTTATAAGCGGTGTTCCCTTTCACTGATACCGTTAAGTTGCCACCAACCGTCTGGTTATCATCAGCACCAATGTCTGAACTCTTAGACGCACCGATAGTAAGGTTACTGTTTTCACCAATATCTAAGTCATCATTTTTGCCGATCTTAGTCGTACGGTTATCACCAATTTCTAAGTCAGAATTGTTTTTCACATACTGAGCTTCATTCGCGTTGTATGTGACGGTAACGTCTTGCTCGACTGTCTCGGTAAACGTACTGTTTACTTGTGTCGTTTTATGCCCATGAATGGTTTCTTTATGGTCACCATGAACTTCATTCGTTTGGTGACGTGCAACCTTCAAGAATTCATCTTGACCGATATCACGGTAACGGTTGTTGAGCACCTTGGTCGACATGTCTTTTTGAGCGTGAATATAGACTTCTTCTTGGTTCGCTTCGTCTTCAAAACTCAACTCGTTGTAACCTGTTCCTTTATGCGTTTGCGTGCGGAACGTGGTACGAGTTTTGTTTTCTGGCAAAGAGTACGGTGGGAAATGCAAACCGTTGTAAACTGCGCCCGTAACTAACGGGCGATCTGGATCCCCCTCAAGGAAAGTCACTACGACTTCATGGCCAATACGCGGCAAGTACACTGCGCCCCAAGTTGGCGCCGCCATGGATTGGCTTACGCGGATCCAGCAACTTGAATGTTCATCGTTATCGCCATAGCGATCCCAATGGAACTGTACTTTCACTCGACCAAGTTTGTCGGTGTAAATCTCTTCACCTTCTGGTCCTACAACGACCGCCGTTTGAGGGCCATCAACCACTGGTGCTGCTAGTTTAGGCGCTTTAAAAACCACATCACGTGGAATACATGAGAACTGGTTGTAGTAAGTGGTTGGCATACCACTCGCTTCATCTTCATGCACTTGCGGATCTTGCCCTGTGTGCATTACAGACAACATGAGGTAATCGCGGTTAATCTCAGAACGTGGGTGGTCACTGACGTTAAAGCTGTAACCAGATGCTAAGCGCATTACGTCACTCGTTGCTTCCACTTGTTGATTATCGACTATGTGTTCCGACATCCACTCCGTGGTTCTCACTTGGCCCATCAGCGGGTCAACGTATCGTCCAGGATAATCAAACTGCTTGAGATCTTGGTCGAGCTCGCCAGCCTGTGTCATCTCTTGTGGAATTTTAGGGTGTTCGTAGTTGTAATCTGTGTACGTAACCTGTCCCGTTCTAACGCGGTTAACTAACTCGAGATCAGAGATATGTTCGCGATCGGCAACACCGCCACCATCGGCATGATAAACAATCGGCCCAATGTATGAAGCATTTAGTGGTGAGCTTATCAAAGGTGCAATCGCGTCATTACTGTCGACAATGACCATCGTATGATTTGAATCGCTATGGTCAAAGTAATACCACATACCGTGTTCAGCCATCATGCGCTGCACGAAGTGCAAGTCAGACTCACGATATTGCAGAACGTATTCTTTTGGAGGATAAGTACCCGACACTTCAAATCGGTAATCGGTGACTGCCCCATCATCGAGTACTTCTGTGATGATGTCTTGCGCTGACTTTTGCTGGAAAATACGACAATCTTGGCGCTGAGATAAGAACCAAGCTTGAGGAACCAATACTAATTGATAACGAGAAAAACGACGTCCAGTCCCTAAGTAACGAACTTCATTCACCACGCCGTTGAACACACGCGCAGCCCCAACACCTTGTCCGTAAAGTGTCAATGTTCCTGCTTTACGTATTAACTCATCGAACGAGATATCTGGATCAAGTGAAAGTAATGAGAGATTGATGTGGAAAGGCTTAGATAACTCTTCATGAACATGAAAGCTCTCAACCCGAAATTCATGCCCACATCCAGGCACTTCAAATTTAAATTCTACGTCATTCACCATATCTTTTACCTGATACAAATAATCGAATTAGGGCCAACAATCGTTGGCCCTGAATCTTTACGCGACGAGCAATTAAGCTTCGCGTGGAGCACGCCAGTCGTCGTTACCCGCAGTACCACAGTTTTCGTGAGTTACTTCGATCGCACGGTAAGTGAACTTAAGCACTTCTTCTGTCACGCGGTCAGCTGTTGCTGCGTCTTGACAGTGGTTCATACGAGTTTGGATATCGACAAGTAGCGCATCAATCAATTTGATTGAGT
The DNA here is from genome assembly GCF_053890955.1 of Vibrio sp. JZG120. Classification (NCBI taxonomy): domain Bacteria; kingdom Pseudomonadati; phylum Pseudomonadota; class Gammaproteobacteria; order Vibrionales; family Vibrionaceae; genus Vibrio; species Vibrio sp. JZG120. The sequence goes on along the minus strand of NZ_JBSRRK010000001.1, from coordinate 474,258 downwards.
AGTAGTGCTCTTGTTTACCTTGAACTGAAGTACGGTAGAAGCGGATCACACACTCAGGAAGTTTTTCGCCAGATACTAGTGCGTTGAATAGTAGTGGAGATGAGCGATCTTGAACTTTAGTTACAACAAGTGGACGGTGTACACGTTGACCAGTTGGCTGACCACTTTGTGGATCACGTGGAACAGTTAGCACGTGATCAAGTTCTTGTACTAGGAACTCATCAACGTGAGCTTCTTGCCATGTGTTACCTACTGAATCTGCAGAGTAAGTATCTTTAGTAATATGGCCTTGAGTCTCACCTTGGATAGACATATATGCTGGAGTTGGCATCGCTATTTCCTTTTCTAAAATCTGTTTTGTTTAAATCACCAAATCGCTTATCACCGCGACTACTTGGTATAATCAAAGTCCGTGCCAACTTTAAAAACACAACAAAAACAACGAGTTAAACAAATTAAGACATTATTCACTAATATCTTGAGTACAATTTATTGGATAAAAAAACAAAAAGTTGGATTAAGATAATAATAAATTGTTCTAATTTTAAAAAGTGAAAATAACCATATAAAACTGTGTAAATAAAGTCATTAAAACTAATAAATCCGACACTTTTACTATCAATTAATTTAGAATAACAACGTCATTAAAATAACCACAAACATTAATGTCACAATAATCATTAAAAATAACCAACAAACGATAGTCAAAATATCTTGATAAAAAAAGAACGCAATCACTTTTAGTATAATAGCCGCTACTCTTTTCCTCTAAAGAATAAAATGGCTATGATAAATATAAACCTTTCTTCATTAATTCAGCGTCTACACCCGATTGCAAAAGTAGCATTAGAAGACGCCGCTGCACTTGCAGTCTCTGAAAAAGCAAACGAAGTTCAAATTGAGCATTATTTACTGAGTCTATTAGAAAGGCCAAATAGTGATTTTGACGTCTTATTAAGTCATTTTGATTGTTCTGAGAACTTATTAAGACAATCGGTTCGATCTACACTCGACACCAACGCCAAAGGAAATGGCAGCAAACCTGTTTTTTCTGCTTTATTAATCGAATGGTTACAAGAAAGCTGGCTGGTTTCTTCTTTAGATCTATCCGAAACACAAATCCGCTCTGGCGCCCTACTCCTTACTCTTGTTAGCAACCCTCTCCGTTACGGCCAACATGGTTACGCCTCTATCCTTGAAGCAGTAAACCCTGATAGCCTTAAACGTAACTTTGCAGAACTAACAAGCCACTCTATTGAGGCGCAAGTTGCTACTTCAGAGAAAACACAAGCTCGTGAAGATGGCTCAGCACTGAGCAAGTTCACAACCGACTTCACTGGTAAAGCACGCAAAGGCGAAATCGATCCTGTTTTCTGCCGCGACCAAGAAATTCGCCAAATCGTAGACATTCTTGCTCGTCGCCGTAAAAACAACCCTATTGCTGTTGGTGAACCGGGCGTTGGTAAAACCGCAGTAGTAGAAGGTTTGGCACTTAAGATTGTACAAGGTGACGTACCAGACAACCTCAAAGGTGTTGAGCTTTACGGCCTGGACATGGGTCTTCTGCAAGCTGGTGCAAGCGTAAAAGGCGAATTCGAAAAACGCCTAAACGCAGTATTGGATGAAGTGAAAAACTCGCCAACTCCAATCATTCTATTCATCGATGAAGCACACACCCTTGTTGGCGGTGGTAACCAAGCAGGCGGCAGCGACGCGGCAAACTTGCTAAAACCAGCCCTAGCGCGTGGTGAAGTGAAAACCATCGCTGCGACAACATGGTCGGAATACAAGAAGTACTTCGAGAAAGATCCTGCTCTTGCGCGTCGTTTCCAATTGGTGAAACTCGACGAACCGTCTCCTGAACAAGCAGCATTGATCATTCGTGGTCTGCGCCCAGCGTACGAGAAGTCACACAACGTTTACGTGCGTGATGACGCCATCACTGCTGCGGCAACGCTTTCTGCTCGTTACATCTCTGGTCGTCAACTACCAGACAAAGCGATCGATGTACTAGATACGGCGTGTGCACGAGTGAACATCAGCCTTAATGCTATTCCTGCTTCTGTAGAGACCCTGCAACAAGAACTTGCAGCTCAACAGCGCGAGCTTGAAGCACTTGAGCGTGATGCTCTGCAGCAAACTGGCGACAAGCACAGCCTTGCTAACATTCCAGACCTAAAACTGGCAATGGAAACAACGAAAGAAGAGCTAGCAGAACAAGAAACGCAATGGCACAAAGAAAAAGAGCAGATCCAAGAGATGATTGCTCTACGCTCTCGCTTACATGAACTGGTCTTCGGCGAAACAAATGAAGAAGAGCTTGTTGCAGACGAAGATTCAGAGCAAGACGTTTCTCCATATGCAGAAATGGATGAAGAAGCCGTTCGCATTGCAATTTCGGCCTGCCAAGAACAGCTAGATGCAATCCGCAATGGCAACCCACTAGTTCACTTTGAAGTGGGCCCAGATGAAGTCAGCCACGTGATCTCGGACTGGACTGGTATTCCTATGGGTAAGATGCTTCAAGACGAAGCAGAAACCACGCTAAAACTGAAAGAAAGCCTAACACAGAGCATCAAAGGCCAAGAATACGCTATCGATGCACTGTCTGAAGGCATTCAAACTGCGAAAGCTGGTCTAGGTAACCCAGACGCACCAACAGGCGTATTCCTGCTGGTTGGCCCAAGTGGCGTGGGTAAAACCGAAACGGCTCGTGCGATCGCTGATCAAATGTTTGGTGGTGAGCGCTTTATGACGACCATTAACATGTCTGAGTTCCAAGAGAAGCACACGGTATCTCGCCTAATCGGTTCGCCTCCGGGTTACGTAGGTTACGGTGAAGGCGGCATGCTGACAGAAGCGGTTCGTCAACGTCCATACTCTGTTGTTCTTCTTGATGAAGTGGAAAAAGCCGACCCTGAAGTGTTGAACCTGTTCTACCAAGTGTTCGACAAAGGCACGCTGAACGACGGCGAAGGTCGCACCATCGACTTCAAGAACACGCTGATCATCATGACCAGTAACCTTGCAACGCATGAGATCGAATCTTTGGTTCATCAATCAAAAGACATCGATGCGAACATCATCGCAGAAGCTATTCGCCCTACTTTGAACCAACACTTCAAGCCGGCGCTGTTGGCGCGTATGTCTGTGCTTCCGTTTGTTCCGCTGTCTGATGAAGCGATGACAGAAATCATTCACCACAAGCTGAACAAAGTTTCTCAACGTCTACAGAGCCATCACAAGTTGTCGCTAAGCTACGAAGAAAGCTTGGTTGAGTTCGTACTAGGTAACTGTCGCCTTGCTGAAACAGGCGCGCGTAATATCGACGCGGTCATCAACCGTCAGTTGCTGCCGCAACTATCGACTCAGCTATTAGTGCATGACAAGGATGATTCACATACGCAAATCGAAGTGTCTGTCGATGAGCAAGGAACACTAACCTATGCGTTCAGCTAACCATAGCGAACTTAGTAACGCCCTACTTGCGATCAGTCAGTCTTTGGCTGATCGCAGCCAGCTTACCCAAACATTGGATGCTGTGTTGACCGCGGCGAGACAAATGACCCTCGCAAAGCACGGCATCATTTATGTTTTGGACCAGACTGGGCAAGCGTTGATTCCAAGTACCGCTCACCATAACGATAAAACGATTGTTTCCCACCCTTGGGAAGCATTACAGTTAGACTCAGCCAGTGAGAACGACCCATTTAACTTTGCCATTCGTAATGGTGAAGTGGTGTTGATTAACGAGTTGTATAAGTACAACGGCTATGACTGCGAAAGCATCTATCAAACTGAGCAGACACTGGGATTAAAAAGCGAGAACTTACTGGCTTGGCCTTTGATTGATAGCGAAAGCAAAACCATTGGACTGTTAGTCTTACTCGATTTGAACGTCATCGACAACGAGGCAGCCTTGACTGAGTTTTGTCGTATGGCTGCGAGTAATATTCGCCAAGCCGTTTGGTTAGAGCAATACGGGCAAGTAATAAAAAATCTCAATGCCGACAATCAAGCCTTAGTACGCGAGAACACTCAGCTCAAAAAGCGTACCCAGAAAGCCTATCAAGGTCCTATTGCAGAGAGCGAAGAAATGCTCAATGTCTTGAATCGTCTTGATAAGGTGCTATCTCTTCCTGTCGATGTGCTGTTGCGTGGTGAAACGGGCGCTGGTAAAGAGGTGATCGCGAAATACATTCACGAAAACTCTAATCGTTCAGAACAACCTTTGATCGTACAGAACTGTGCCGCCATCCCAGAGCAGTTATTAGAGTCAGAACTCTTTGGCCATAAGAAAGGCTCATTTACGGGCGCAGACAAAGACAAAGTCGGTTTGTTTGAAGCAGCCAACGGCGGCACGCTTTTCCTAGATGAAATTGGCGATATGCCAATGCTACTACAAGCGAAGTTACTGCGTGTACTGCAAGAGCGTAAAGTTCGCCCAATCGGCACTAGCAAAGAGATTGAAGTGGACGTTCGCGTTATCGCCGCAACCCACTGTAATCTTATGCAGCAAATCAAAGATGGCGGATTCCGTGCCGATTTGTTCTATCGTTTGAATGTGTTCCCTATTACATTACCACCACTGAGAGCACGCAAGTCAGACATTATTCCCCTTGCCGAACATTTCGTGCAACACACAACCAACACGCTAGGTTTGCCGCAAGCGCCAGGGTTAAGTGCCAACGTACGTAAACAGCTTCTTGCCTATCAATACCCCGGGAACGTGCGTGAGCTTAAGAACATCATCGAGCGCTCGGTGCTACTGTCTGATTTTGAAACCATTACTCACATCGAGTTTGGCGAACAAATCCCAGAAGATGTGCCAAGTATCGACATGAAAGCAGCCTCACCTACCCCAGACCAACCTGCTTACGAGCGGCAGGCACAAGCGGATTTAGAAGACGCTTCAAAGAGCCTTAAGGACGTCGTTAGCCAATACGAGCGTACTGTGATCATCGACTGCTTAAATGCCTGCAATTGGCACACCAAGAAGGCCGCTGAGCAATTGGCGCTGCCAATGAGCACTCTCAACCATAAGATGAAGAAATACGATATTTCTGCAGCGGGTTGATGGGGCTTAAAAAGAAAATTCTAAATTCAGTATGAAGTCATAAGAAAAGAAAAACCGCCCGAAGGCGGTTTTTTTTGCATCTAGGAAGGGTTATCAAGTGACTTTTCCAAGGGCTTGGGTGCTTGAGTTACCGCAGGTTGTTTCTCAATCCAATCTTTCAGCCATTTCTTGCGTTGAGATTCGTTATACTGCTTCCAAGTTTCAGCCGCAGACTTGTCTACGCCTTCCTCTGTCGACTCTTTCTCAATTAACCAAGGCATATCACTAAAGAAATTACCAGCCAAAGCACTATCCGCATTTAAAGAAGGAATAGAAATTACAGCATCACGACCAATATCATAGTCATCAACTCCATTTAATCCGACTTGTTTTAGATGAGCAACCGAAAGCTCCAAGTTCGCTTTACCACCAATTACACCACCAAACGGTCTTAGGCCTTTTAACCTAACTCCCGTTGGTGCAACATATTCCAAGTTAAACCTCATGCAGTACATCGTATAGTTTTTGCTCTTAGATAGTTCATTCTCTTTAGTGAGACTACCTACAGCTTCACCTATAAACTCACTCATGGCATCAACTTGTTCTCGATGGTTTTCTGAAATAGATTCAGTAAACATCCATTCTTCGTTTTTATAGGCAAACTCACCAATATGATACATATCGGTGAAGTAAAGAGGACCTTTAACTGGCTTGCCATCATTTCCGTCGAGCGCCAGTTGAATACACATATTCACAGCTTCCCACGGCATACCCAAACGTTCATAAAGTGCTTTTTCATGACTCTCACCCAAAATCAGTACATAAATACTGGCAGGATCGTCTTTCTTTTTGTTTCCCCATGAGAAACCATCACGCCAGATATTATCAGCCGATTGGTACCACTTTCTTTCACTGAAAAAGTTCAAACCAGACGCTTTGGTGTCTATAGCCACCAATTGCTGTTTAATGCCATGAAGTATAGGGATGGTATTTTTGTCTCCCTCACCTGCCATTAAGGTAAAGCTCTCTACCATAAGGTCCTGTTCACGTAGACGCAGTTGCTGCTCTCCCAAGTAGGTATCAAGCAAAACCAGTCTAGTTTCTGTACTTAAAGCGCCAATTTGCAACTCATCTTCAGCATCATCAAACTTCTGCCCCAGACTGTACTCTTGTGGTAAGTAAAAACTATGTTGCCCTTGATTCGTTCTAATTCCCAAGCAGTAACGCATATTTTGGAAGCCTCCGCCTTTTACATAGCGCTTAAAGGAATCCGCTTCTGCAAAATAGTCGCTTGGCTGACCCGATATCGCTGCTCCGGAAACTGCCATACTGAACATTGCATCAGAGAATATTAGCTTTGCTTTAGAGGTCATTGGTTTCATACCGTCGATCATCACATCACCGAAGCGGAATGAGGGAATATGCTCAATAGCAATCAACGTAGCGCCGTCATCAATCCCCTGTTGCTTGTAAAAAGCACTTATTCGCCCATCAGGATCAGCTTTGAAGTCACTAACCTTCATTGGCAACATCCAGTCACTGAAAGCTGGGCCTTTAATATTTTCGAGCCCGTCGACGCGATCGTAGCCAATAGTAACTGGTTTCGCATACTTGTTTTCTTTTTTAAGTACCAACTGCACTTTCACTTTATCGTATGGACCTAGACGACTGTTGCTAGATTGCTGAATCCAACTATCGTATGACATCCATTCCGGTTCATCACTTTCAGCATAGCGAGCTGACTGAACTAGTATTCGACAATAGCCGATTTCATCTTTCTTTAACTCACTTCCCTGCGGGTTAAATGACTCGGTAAAGTTATCAAACATCGTTTCATTTGGATGTTCAAACAACATAGTTTGTATCGGGAAGATTTGATTAAATGCACCTGCCGCTTTAAGGCTATCCCTGTTTTCGGTTATAGAGAGATGAGAAACTTTGCTATTAGTTGTTATTGGAGCAGGCCAATGCTGTGCACCTTGTGGCATATTTGTCGATAATTCGATGTAGTACTCGTTATCACAACGGTTCTTCCAGTTAGCCGCTAAGGTGTTTCCTTTGATCGTATGTACAGACCAATCATCGCTCAAAATGTAATTCTCAATGTATTCCTTCACCTTGTAACGCTCAACCAAAAACCTAAACGAGATATTAGAATTCCGTTTGGTTTGAGATCCTAGGTCAGCAAGTAATAACACTAAGCCATTAATAGCAAGCGCTCGTAGTTGGTAGCGTTTTAACACCTCCTTACGAGCTTCTTCGCTCTCAAGGTGAGTAATGAGTTCCTGATAAGACCTACATTCAATACCTACATCTACCTTACTGCGTCGCAAATCGTTAAGTAACTCGATATGTATTTTTGCTAGCCTTTCAAGCTCACTGACAACCTCATGGCTTTGCTTTAACTCTTCTAGGAAGGAGTCCAACATTAAACTATCAATCACTTTCACCGCAGATATTGCTGTCTTTGACCCCTCTATGGCAAGCATAAACCCTCTTGCCGCAGGAGCTATAGCAGGAATATAGGAAGCGACGTCAACGACACTGTCAAAAATCGCCATTCGCAGTGCGACTTCTGCTTTATCTTGCGCAACCATCTCAGCTTCTAGAGCAAGCCTAGAGCGTTCCATTGCATGCGAGCCATAGCGACTGGGATGAAAGAATATGTTCAGGGATTGCAGGTAAATACGGATTACAACCCGACGGTTTTGTCTTAGATTAGGGTTGTTGCGGTCGACTTTTTCACCTTGTTTGGGAACATAGACAGGTTTACTTTCACCAAAAGCGGCTACCGAAACACGACCTTCAAAAACAGGGAACTCTTTCATGAGCAGTTTTTTCGCATATTCTGCGCGCTCTGCCGAGACCTGCATATTTGCTTTCTCGGTACCGACTTGGCAAGCATGCCCTTCTATCTCTACTCTAAGGTTTGGCTCATTCTCTAAAACGTTGGCAAGAGAAGCAGCAAGCTGTTTAAATATAGATGCATGATCCTTTAACTCTTTTTCACGCGAGTTAAAGGCAAATTCTATTTTTATTCCTGCGCCTCTAGAGCTATTTACGAGAATGGCGTCAATCTGATTGCCAGATTGATCACGCGCATCTTTTAAAGCCTGTTCTAGTTTTTCTTCCTGGATATGGTTAGCTGTCTTCCAAACTGGAATTTGAGCAAGGTAGTCTTTTGTAACTTCTTCTGTTCCTTGCTCTGCTTTATCAACCTTTTTATTTTGATTAACCAGCTGTTTAGCTTTTTTATACAAACTAAGTGCTGTCAGTCCCGTTCCGAAGCCATTAAAACCAACGGTTTTACCACCAGAAAGCCAAGCTTCCGCAACTCGCCCGGCAACCACACGTCGGTTACCCAGACGTGATTCTAAAGAAAGTGCTAGTGCGCTTGCCCGAGCTTCATTGGTGTTAAAAACCTTATCGTGAAATAGCGCCTTCCAACCAATACCCGCGATAGCTGGATTGTGGAGTTCCTGCAATTTATCAAGCGCTTCTTTCGTACTGTAAATACCGTAATACAATTCGCCCGCCGCTTTCATCGCAGGCGGCATCTCGGACTTAACTGCATCCCAATACAGTTTCGAGACGTTATTAAACACCGCTTGGCGGCCATCACGGTCTAAAGTGTCTTGCAAGCTACCGCTCAGCAGCCCTGCTCCTAGCTGAGCAGACACATCTCGGATATTCTTGAGTAACGCAATACTTCTTGAAGCTGGCGTATTGGCAGTTGCACCTTGTACATTACCGTGAAGGTAATGTTTCATATTTCCAAAGTACTGAGGGTATTGATAAATCAAGGATTCCTCAAGGGAGATCATATCGCCACTGACAATAGCAAATTTCCCTAACGGAGTGCTTGAAGAAAAGGTAATCTGTTCACGTAGCTCGTAAGTGTAGACTGTATCTAAACCTTCAGAAAATTGCTGAATATGAGCGTCTTTAATGAACTGTGGAACGCCATTTTTCATCTGGCTTGGAATAAATTCAACACGGATACTGTATAAGCCTTCTTTAAAATCAGCAGGATCAACGTGAAACATCGCGCATGGGTATTGCTTAGCATTTTCTTCTGAATGCTCATCTTCAGGTAATGCTGCTTGTACTGAAGAACCTATTGTTTTGTATTCCCCACCTTCTTTGGTTGAGTCAAATTTTTGCAAAGTAACCGTCGCACTTTCATAACCTTGATCAGAAAAAACTACAGCGCAACTCGCCACAACAGGTAAAACGAAGCCTTTTAGTGTCTCTCCCGATTCACTTACATCTTCATACCACTTGTTATATTCTGCCTGTTCTTCGCTGAGCCCCCCGTTCGCAGCTGGTTCGTAAGGCTTAGCCAATTGTTCAATGCTGATCTCTGTCAAGGTCAGTTTTGCTTCGCTGTTTTCCAACTGGCTACTCAACTCTGCAACTTTTGTAGCTAACTCTTTGGGGTTTAACTCAGAAAGTGAAGCTATTAAAGGCAAGGGCGGAAAGCGGAAAGTGAAGGTCTGCTCACCCTCTTTGGGTAGATCCCTACCTAAAGCATGAATTGTGTGCTCTGGTGTCAGAACCTCAAAAGCCCCATATTGATCGGGCTTTCCGTTACCCAGTGAACATAACTTAAATTTATGGTCGGTAGCCCAAAGCTTAGGCCTATCGCTATCGGTGACGTTAAGCATCGGCACTTTCGCTAAAGGGCGAAGATTAGTCACGTCTTTATTTTTAAGCAAGCTAGGCTCTTCGTGCCAAGTTGGATAGACGTTTTTTCTACCCTCCTGAGTAGCAGGAAAATAAGCACCAAACAAATAGTAATTGGCACGCAAAGGTATCGCGTTACAGGTATCATGAGTGCTCACAGTTCATCCCCTTTAACAAAATCACCATTGTTGGCAAAGGCATTGTAAAGAGAAGAATTACTGGCACTGTGGCCCGTCCCTATTTGCTCCCATTTTAAATAAGAACCAAATTCTTTATTTTCTTTTAGTTTACTGAGGATGGCCCGTGCCGCTCCATCCCGAGCATAATTCGCATCTTTACTCAAAATCTCAAAATAGCGCAGTTTACCTACCGCTCGCGGTACGATTTCTTCTGATTGGAAGGTTCTACTTTGGGTATCAATAAGATAACGGTGCGTTCTAGTTTCGGCCCAAGAATAGCGCCCCGTTGGGCTAATTGATTTCTTACGAAAACGGGCTTCATCTGCAGAACGTGAACTATCCGGCACTATCGAGTAAAGCTCCTTTCCCGTGCGCTCATCAAAGACACCAACCCCATATTCATCGACCATATAACGCTTGCCATCATAAATCACGGAGTACTCATTAAACTCTGTGTCTACTTGCTGTTTGTCGCCTGTCGCTAAGGTGTACTTCCAGTCTTTAAACTTGTCTACGTAGTAAAGATAGCTGCTGTCTTCTGCCCATAGAAACTCTGGGTAGCCACGTGAACGACCTAGTTCAATATACTCACCCGTCTTAAGATCTTTAATTACTTTAAACATCCCTTCTGAGGCCGAATAGGCCAAAGCCAAGTAGCGATTATTTGGAGAGACACGCATTAGACGAACTTTGCCAACAAACTCATCTGCGACCAGACGTAAGTCTGTCCCATCCGTTTTGATACTCCACACTTTATCCCTTTGATCATAGTGGTCTTTCGCTTCATTTCGGGCGTTATCCCAACGAAACACTACACGTGGTAAATCATAAGAGCCTTCATTGGTGAGATCTTCACGTGGCCATTCTTTAGCTTTAAAAATAAAGTGTTTAGGTTTACCCGTCTCTTTGTCATAAATAACGTAATTGTTTTCTGTGATATAAACACGACCATCTTCCCACTGTTGAGCATTTTTTTCTGCGATTCGGTCTTGAACCGTCTGAGGTTTTGGCGCGTGTTGTTCAGGTTCCTTGGCCGATTCTTGATTACAGCCAGATAAGACCGCTAAAGTAATCAAGCATAATGTATGACGTAGATTCATCTTATATTCTCTTCGTTATCTTTCTCGATCGCGTTTAATGGTGTGACAACGCAACCCGAATAAGTTGTTTTGTTAACTTGTCTGATCTTTTTTCTTATAAGCCAGTAAATCCGCAATGGGTGTTTGAGCAAAAATGACCGTTTTATTATCTCTTCCGTGATGACTATTGCCCTGATAACCACGGAGAAGATCCACTTCTTTAACCTCTGCAGGCCAACCAGTAAAACGAATCAACCTAGAACCATTCTCTTTTTTTATACATTGGCGCAAGCACACTCGCTGCGACCAATCACCATCGCTTTGCCTTAACTCAAAGTAATCATCTGACTCGTCCAGCGTCGTATAGCCCGGATATTCGAAAACTATCTCGACAGATTTAAGTAAATACACGACCGCTACATTTTTATTTACCTGGCTTCGTAACATTGCGTATTTTTCAGGTTTTGAGGTCGCAGCACTTGGTAATACTGAGAGCAGGCGAACAGAACCGTCTCCAATTTTAAAGCTTTTCTCACTGCTGTAATGGTTAAGATCAGTGACTTTTATGGCCTTGGTTCCGGGATCACTCTCTAGTTCAGATAGTTCACTCTCGCTCAATCGTTTACTGTTATAAGCCAAATATACTTCTTGAGGCTCACCTTTAATCTTGTAAGGAAGCCATATATGCGGGAGAGGGTAACCTTGCGCGCTCCGCTTCACTGGGCTAGAAGCATTAATAGGGCTCAAATTTGTTTCAATCTTTTCTTTGATTTGTGGCTCATAGCCGGTCATGACTATCTCAACTTCTTCCTCAACTAAGTTGAACACTCGAGCCTCTCCAGAACCATTCAAAGAGCCTTCACTTACCACCTTGCCGTTCTGCACGATTTGGAAAGGCTCATAAGCGAAAACACCGCCTGTTTCAGGATTGGTCATATAGATATCGGCGTGCCTTTTGCGTCTAGAGCCTTCACGAACACTATTAATGTCCGTATCTGAAAAGTAACCATTTTCCGTAATTGCCACTTCGCGCCAAATTTTATTGTTCCAAACAACATACACGTAGCCTGATGTAAACACTTCTGCAGCTTCATCTGATTTATCGCTACTAGGGAAGTGCAGCGGAACCACAGGCACCAACACGTTATCCCACTCATCCATCTGAGTGTCTTTATCAACGGGTTGCAGGTCTTCTGCGAGTTTAAGCAGGATTGGCTGAGGCTGGTCAGTACATGGGATTTTGATATAAAGCGTTTTGCCCTCAGCCTCGAGATCTTTAAATGTCGCGAGGCTGCGGTGTTTATTTTCTGTATCGGCCTTGCCTACAGTAACTTTTTCTTTTTGAGCTTCGGTTTTTCCCAACATCAAACATGCCGCGTTGCTAGACCACTGCCCTGCAAACTCGACAACGATTTTTTGATCTGGACTTGGCTCAGAGGGGACATGCGTGTAACTACGAACTAAAGCAACATCTTCGGTAACCTGCTTGTATCCTGCTTTAAAAGCTTTGCTTTCATTCGAAGCAGATACAGAGTCAACGAGTGTTTTAAGTCTAGGGAAGCTTTGCAGCTGAGAGTCCGTCAATGGCGACCGACGAGCAACGGTAGATAATGACACCCAATTGCCTTTTCCCAATTCGATTCTTATAGCAGCTAGCAATGCGCTGGTCGTTTTTTTGGCAGAGATGGAAATCTTTTGCGCCAACTCTTTAGGGAGGTTTCTAAGGATGTCATCTGAATTGCGCAAACGCGAAAGCTGCCCTATACACTCGTCCGGTGTAAGAACATAAGATAGCTCGTTGGAGGATAGCTTCGAGCTAGGTATAAATTTGCAAACTAAATGCATTTGAATTCTCCACAACCAACATCGTAAATATGGCTGCGGTGACAATTAAGCTGATAAGGCTTACAAGTACGATTTGGTCTGCGTATCCTACTTACTTAGCCATTTATTTTCAACGAGATAGAAAAATCGCCCGAAATCAAAAAACACCAAAAAAATGGTAATTTTTACTATCAAAACATGCGATTTAACCACAATAAAAGCCAGTAACATCACCCACTCTGTCAAAATGGTAAAATCTTACTATCTAAAAAAATTTAATTTATGGACTGAAGTTAACAAAAATCGTAATAACGTGAGCTTGAGGTAAGCGCTCGGAAAGTCAGAAGCTGATGATATGCCCTCCTCAGCAACAAACAACAAATTGACTGTTACTGAGGAAGTTTAAATAAAAAGGTGAGCGCATTACGCACTCACAAAAGTAACTGCTCTGAAGCTTGCTAGGATTAAATTTGCTTCATCGCGAGTTAAAGAGGCGAGGTATTACCCATCGACCTCATGCAGAACACTATACTCAGAGTATAGAAACGAGCGTAAATATATAATATTTAAAAAGATTTTCAACGCGACACATTCACCACAGCATCTACCGAGCGGCCATCACAATCACGTCATACACACCTAAAAGCAACATTGGCCTAGTTATTATAGATATTCAGCCTTGTATTAAGACGATTCATTAATTCGAGTAACTTATCAATAAAGGCAATTATTTTGATAAATATCACAAAAAGTCCCAAATAAATAAAGCGAGCTAAACGCTCGCTTTATTTATGCGGCATCTTTAAAGGTTCTGTTCTCGCCAAAATATCGGTTATAGACAGCTCCTAAAGAGGCCGTACTTGCGTAACGATCATAGTTAAATGTTGCTTGAGCCTCTTCAGCAGAGGCAGACAGCTTGTTGGTACCATTCACATAAATCGTCACCGCCCCGTCTTTCAGTCCTGAAAGATCTAAGTCAATTGTCCATGAGTCTGAAAATACGGTTGCCATGCCTGTAGCCTCTGTACCATCAGCGTCGACTGCTTTGATATCTATATACTCACCATCTTCAAACCGTTCACTGCTACCACTTACTGTCACGCTTTCCACTCCAGTAACATCGTTGATAGCATCTAGATGTATTGTTGGTGTGATTGGCAAGGAGTAAGTCGTGTTCTGGCTACCTGTATTCCCTGATAAGTCTTGGTAGTCACGAACCAGCAACGCCACATTGAGCTCTGACGTGCTTGGTACCACCACATCACCAGTCCAAACGCTTGGGTCCGCGGTTGCCACTAATGAAGTGATCGTCGTACCACCTAACTCCGCCACAGCACCTTGCAATGCTTTATCGAATTCCAGCATTACCGTCACGCTTTGGCCGATGGCTTGGTGCTCAGGCGTAAACGCCACGTTAGTCAGCGTTGGCAGAGACTGCGCGAGTGTAAAGCTCTGGCTTTCACTCACTTCAATGCCCGCTGAGTTCGTCCCCGTTACCATCACGGTGTAAGTGCCATTGGTTTGGTGACTCATATCAATTACGTCACTGGTCCAAGTGCCACCGGCTTGTACTGTCGCACTGCTACTTTTCAATACCGTCGCGCTGCCTTGAGCCTTCACTTCAAGACGCAGGGACTGTCCGTCAAAACGTGTTGACGTGCCTTCGAATTGTAGCGTGGCTGCATGCGTTTCATCCACACTGCCCACAGGCGTAATAGCTAAGGTCGGCGTGATCGGCATGGAGTAAGCCGCGTTCTGGCTACCTGTATTCCCTGATAAGTCTTGGTAGTCACGAACAAGCAACTCAACATTGAGATCTGACGTGCTTGGTACTACCACATCACCAGTCCAAACGCTTGGGTCCGCGGTTGCCACTAATGAAGTGATCGTCGTGCCACCTAACTCCGCTGCGGCGGATTGCAGATCTTTATCGAATTCCAGCGTTACCGTCACGCTTTGGCCGATGGCTTGATGCTCAGGCGTAAACGTCACGTTAGTCAGTGTTGGCAAGGATTGCGCGAGAGTAAAGCTCTGGCTTTCACTCACTTCAATACCCGCTGAGTTCGTCCCTGTCACAATCACAGTATAAGTACCGTTGGTTTGGTGACTCATATCAATCGCGTCACTGGTCCAAATGCCACCGGCTTGTACTGTTGCACTGCTGCTTTTCAATACCGTCGCGCTGCCTTGGGCTTTCACTTCAAGACGCAGGGACTGACCGTCAAAACGTGTCGACGTGCCTTCGAATTGTAGCGTGGCGGCATGCGTTTCATCCACATTGCCCACTGGCGTGATGGCTAAGGTCGGCGTGATCGGCATGGAGTAAGCCGTATTCTTGCTACCGGTATTCCCTGATAAGTCTTGGAAGTCACGAACAAGCAACGCCACATTGAGCTCTGACGTGCTTGGTACCACCACATCACCAGTCCAAACGCTTGGGTCCGCGGTTGCCACTAATGAAGTGATCGTCGTGCCACCTAACTCCGCTGCGGCGGATTGCAGATCTTTATCGAATTCCAACGTCACCGTCACGCTTTGGCCGATAGATTGGTGCTCAGGCGTAAACGTCACGTTAGTCAGCGTTGGCAGAGACTGCGCGAGTGTAAAGCTCTGGCTTTCACTCACTTCAATGCCCGCAGAGTTCGTCCCCGTCACCATCACAGTATAAGTACCGTTGGTTTGGTGACTCATATCAATCGCGTCACTGATCCAAGTGCCACCGGCTTGTACTGTCGCGCTGCTGCTTTTCAATACCGTCGCGCTGCCTTGGGCTTTCACTTCAAGACGCAAGGACTGACCGTCAAAACGTGTCGACGTACCTTCGAATTGTAGCGTGGCGGATTGCATTTCATTCACACTGCCCACCGGCGTAATAGCTAAGGTCGGCGTGATCGGCATGGAGTAAGCCGTGTTCTGGCTACCGGTATTTCCTGATAAGTCTTGGTAGTCACGAACAAGCAACGCCACATTGAGCTCTGACGTACTTGGTACCACCACATCACCAGTCCAAACGCTTGGATCCCCGGTTGCCACTAATGAGGTGATCGTGGTACCACCTAACTCCGCAGCGGCAGATTGCAAATCTTTATCGAATTCCAGCGTCACCGTCACGCTTTGGCCGATGGCTTGATGCTCAGGAGTAAAGGTCACGTTAGTCAAGGTTGGCAGAGATTGCGCCAATGTAAAGCTCTGGCTTTCACTCACTTCAATGCCAGCTGAGTTCGTCCCTGTCACAATCACGGTGTAAGTGCCGTTGGTTTGGTGACTCATGTCCATTGCGTCACTGGTCCAAGTGCCACCAGCTTGTACCGTTGCACTGCTGCTTTTCAATACCGTCGCACTGCCTTGGGCTTTCACTTCAAGACGCAGGGACTGTCCGTCAAAACGTGTTGACGTACCTTCGAATTGTAACGTGGCGGCTTGCATTTCATTCACACTGCCCACTGGAGTGATGGCTAAGGTCGGCGTGATCGGTAATTCGTGAGCGGTGTTATCCTCCCCTATGTTACCAGTCAAATCTTTAAACTGACTAACAACCAAGTCGACACTTAACAGCGTGGTGCTCGGAACTTGTACATCACCAACCCAGACCTTTTTATCTGCCGTTGCGGACAGAGAACTGACGCGATTGCCGCCAAGCGTAGCGGTCGCCTCTTGGATCTCTTTATCAAACTCAAGCGATACATTCACGCTTTGACCCACACTCTGATGCTCGGGGTTAAATGTCACATTGGTTAGTTTTGGTAAGGTTCCTTCAACCGCGATACTTAAGCTGCTTCCTTTTCCAGGAATTGTGTTGGTACTTTGATAGCTATTGTCTTCTACCTGAATAGTGATATTTTTATCTTGTTTTTCTGGGCTGACATAGTTAACCGTCCACGTAATATTGTCTGAAGTCGACCAAGTATCTTGTTTTAACGTTCCTGTTGCACCGCTATCACTAGCGACAAGATGGACATCTGAGATATCAAAGTTCGTAACTTCTTCTGTAAAGTTAAACGCAAGCGTAATCTCTTTGCCTCCAAAAAGAGGGGCGCTTGAGGCGGTAGAGATACTTAGCCCGGGAACGGTTGCCGCTTCCACATGCGCGTCAATAGAACTTTCACTCTTGTTATCAACCTTGTCTTTTGCTGCCACCGTGATCGTATGATCGCCTTTAGGTAACAAATAGCTTATGACATAAGGCCCCGCTTCGGTTGTCGGCTCAGTAATCGCTTGAGGAGCCACAGTGCTGCCACCACTCACCGCTTTTGACGTGACGAGGTTTAAATTTTTATCTGTAATGTATGCGCTAATTTCTAGCTGATACTTATCGTTTGTCGGTATCTTAGAGATTTGATTAGCACTTAAGCCAGAAATACTTGGAACGTCATAATCAACAATAGACTCGATAACTTGTCCATCATAACTTTTGCCTAGTAATTCAAAGCTTGTATTCTCTCTTCCAACTGAGTCCGTCACCGTCACCTTAAGGGTATATGACCCTTGATTATCGACGGCAAAGTTCATCATTCCATTACCACTAGATGAGATAACATCACCTGAGTAACGCAAGGAATCACCGAGGCTTGGAATAAGCTCCACAGAATATTGTGAAGCTTTCACTCTTTCTCCTTCCACCGTAGATAGCGTAAACGGCTGGCTCGCCTTGGTTAAAAACAGTTTCCCACCCTGCAAACTCGTAATTCCATCGAAATCAACCGTGACTTTAGGAACACTAATATCAATGACTTTTCTGATATCAGAATACAGTCCGACGCTATCTGTCGCTTTGATGTCTACTGTGATTGAACCACGCCCCTCTAACTGAGATTTCGGTAGTTCAAAGTACGTAGATGAACCATTCCCATCCTCTACTCTTTCTTCTTGATAACTCGGGTTTAAAACCGAGTAGTTTACTTTTGCGAGGCTGCTACCAGTGTCCGTTATGTCGAAACGAAAACGAACATTATCTGGATTTGTTGGCGATTCAGTTACGATAATCTCATCGCCAACACTTGGAGGTGTATTGTCAACTTTAATATCAACGGTCGCTTCACCGACTCTCGACCACACATCCGTTGCGGTAATAATTGTCCTGATCGTTTTTCCATCAGCATCGCTAGGAAGTTCACTCGTAAATGTTGAACACTTGTAGGTTGGGTCATCTGCACACACTTCCAATTGCGCAAACTTCTCCGGATTATCTTTATAGTTGTAGGATTCCGTTCCAAATCTGGCCATCACATTGTCTAGCCTAGAGTTTTCATACAACTTAATTCTGAATTTAGCGACAAGCTGCTGGCCATTAATGGTTGTGTTTCCGACCGGATCAGTAATTTCAACGACTACCGAACCTTTAGGTAATTCAAGCAGTAGATCATGCTCTGGCGTCAAGTTTCCTGCTAAGTCAGATACGTTTTTGATTTTGTATTCTTGAGTTGTACTCAGACCATCAATAATATCGGCGTAGGATTCAGAGTACGTACACTTGATATTTCCAACACCTTTGGCACAGGTCGTTGGTGTATAAGCTTTGTTGCCAAGATTACGAACCAACTTTGGATACTTATCTGAACTTTCAGTATTCACGCCTGATAAAGCATCATTGAAAGAGAGCTCAAATGTGAGCATCTTCTTCTTCAAAGCTTCATCAAACCAAACATCACTTCCTTTAAAACTGTATGAGTTACCATCAACGACTGTTGGTGCATCAATATCCACCATCGAAAAATTGAACTTGTTGATCGTTTCACGCCCATTTGTACCCAAGGTTTTAGTGATCAAAGTGACAGGTGCTTTCGTCATGTTTTGCCCAACATTGACACTACAACTGTAAGGTTCTTGCGATACGTTGATAACACCAGAAGTTGGTTGCTCATTAGTTGGTGGTGCATCTAGAGAGTTGTACTCTTCACGAACCCAACACTCTAACGTTTTGGCTTTGACCGCACTTAATGTAGTAAAGGTGACATCAAGAACACCATCAGATAAGTAGTTTTGGAAGTCCAGCGGACTTGCAACCGAGAGAACCATGCCTTCACGCTGTACGCTAAAGGTTTGATTTACTTTTCCAACCTTTCTGTCTTTTTCGTCAAGGTAACGAACTTTGTTGTAAACCTTTATATCAAGTTCATAGTTACCATCTTTGGCAATTTGTGTAGAAAGCAGCGTTGCCGTCCAAGTGCCATCTGCGGTTTCTGAGAACGTAAAGTTAGTCCCGTTTTGCTCTCCAGAAAATCTATACGTTGAGTCAATTCGATCAACGCCACTATCATCAACAATATCAAGCGTAAGTACGATATTTCCATCTTGATAGATGGTGTTGTTTGTAATTGGCGTTCCATCCGTGTAACTCATCGCTAGCGTTACCTGCGGGATGGAATTGTACACTTTAACGGTAAAATCTTGCTCACCACTGGTTAAGGTTGTGTTGCCACGAACATCAGACCCTTTTAAACGAATCTTGTGTGTACCTGTGCCTAAATCACCAAGGCTCACTTTGAGATCTTCATTGATTTTTTTACCTGGAGAGCCAGGTAATGGCTCCAGATCGCTAAACGTCCAATACTCTAAGCTTTCTCGGTTTACACCATTAATTGAAATATCACCGTTGGCATTTAGGTCTAACGCCGTTAGGTCAAAGACATAGTTTCCTAAGTAGTAGTCATTCGCATTGAAACCACTTAACCCTAATGTTGGCCCATCACGATCAAGAATAACCTTGTGCGTGTTAGAACTAGACTCAAAACCATAAATATCGGTTGCTTTTACATACAATGACGTTGTTTTTTCATCTTCAGAAATGTCTATTTTATCTGTGTCACTCTTGATAAGAGACATGACAAACTCTTTAGATGAATCCGTTGGCACAATTGTCTTAATTGGCGAATCTTTACCACTTTGATACAGCGAGACTTGCTCAAGGTCTGAATCGTCTATTACGGATTTAAATCGCACATTGAACTCACGCCCTATGACATAGTTCTCTTTAGACAATGTGTCTTCAACCCAAGGCGTATTTAGGATGATTTCGGGGCCTTTGTTATCGACTTGGAAGGTGAATTTCCCTGTTGTACTGACATTGGCAGGGTAAGCGTTGTCCGTCGCAGTGACGTAAAATTCATTCCATTCATCGTAATCAAATGCTTTTGAAACCAGTTGGACTTTGACGTCAGGCTGTTCACCAACTAGGTATGGTACGTCACACGCCTCTGTTAGAGGGTCACAGCTTTCTAATGTCAGAGCCTGACCAGATCCGCGGCGCAGATCTATTTTTACGTTATTGCCAGAGCTTAACGTCCCCCAATCAATGACAGGTGTCCATTGGTTATTACCACCTAAACGGCTTTGAACCTGCTCGCTTTTTACAATAGGAGCTTCAGAGTCGATACGAATATTGAATCTCGGAGCGGTGCTAGTTAACTCTGAAACGGAGTTACCTAAGTTGTCCTCTGCTGCGGCAACAACTAACCAATCACCATCACCCGGGTAAATCGTCGCGCCTTGATTTGAACAAAGCTCCCCCGTACATAATTTGACTTTAAAGGCGTCTTTCGAGTTATTCGAAAAGTCCTCTGGTGTGTATGTGACTTTTTCACCCGTTTGCTGGTAGAAAACAAGACCTCTTGAAGAAAGCTTGTCACCCACAACATCTTCAACCTTGAAGGTCAATTCATGGGTATTTTTGGCATTTAAATAAATACCGTCTTCTACAGGTTTACCATCGACATCATTAGGTGGGAGGTAACTCGTTTTAGGGAAATCATTATCAATAAATACTGTTTCTATAAACGGAGCTTTGCCATCGTAACCATACGCATTGCCATGTGGGTCCATAGCACTGGTTTCCACAGCAAACTCTACAATATCTTTTAGTTCACTAGACTGAGAGTTAAGGGTAAAGAGGTACTCTTTTCGATAAGCATTGCTGTTGCCAGGGTTCTCTACAATGTTAATGTCCAGCGGTATTTCAATGTTTGGCTCACTGGCTTGATACCACATCGTGCTAAACTTCGGACCATAAGCGTCGGTTTCTACAATACCAGAAGGATCGTCTAGGATAATTTTAGAAACAACTTCACCAGCAATATAAAGCCTATTGCCAACCATCGTCTCTCGACCGCTTTCAATCGTTAATTTTGGCTGTGGAGGCAAGATATCGATACTGCTACCCTCTGTATCAAAAATGTTCTTACCATTTAAGTTAGGATTAGCCATCGAAATATCATCAGCATAGAGCTGCGCGATATTGGTCTCAATACCGTATTTGCTCGCCATGATTTCGTAATACGATTGCGCTAAATCCTTTCGATAAGTATCGGAACCGAATTGATAAGAATCGAGCATAACCTGACGTCCACCAACACCAATACCATTCGCTTTTCCATCAAAGCTCAAATCATCGTAAATAGCGGAGGCAAAATCTAATGAGTTATTTCTCGGCATTCCTTGAGCAATACTATCGATGGCTTCGACAAGAAATCGGTGTAGATAATCGTTTGATGGCTTTTCTGGAATCGCTTTAGTAGCAAGCATTTCGTTCGTTGCATAAGGCACAACCGTTGGATCAAACCCAAAGAATGAATTGTTGTTCGTACCTGATAACGCGTAGCGCACCTCATCAAGAATTTGAATCGCACGCTCAGAAGTTTTCTCTCCGGCAGTGACTTGATCCCACTGGAAATCAAACAAGCTAGTCTGATATGTCGATAGTTCAGTAATATAGTAAGTCTGAGAGCCATTGAGCTTAAAGTACACACCAATATTGGCCTTGTTTAAATCAACCGTTACTTTTTTGGTTCCTGGATCTCTTTTCCATTGATAGTAGTATGGCTCGCTGCCCTCGATACCAATTAAACGAACACGCATGAAGTCATAATTCACAACATCAGTTGTGGTTTCACAACTCGCGACGTCAAGAGCCATTGATTGATCACTTTCCAATTGTTGGATAGTGGTACAACTCGCAAGTGAAGTGAATTCACCACTTGGGCTCAACCCTTCAAGTTGAGCTCGCGCACCAATAAATGGTGTCACCACTTTTATGGTTGGTAGGTCAAAGCTACTTCTAAAATATACTTCTCTTGGAGTGCTTTCGTTATCAGACTCATCGACGGTTTGAATGACTAACTTTTGACTACTGTTTTCTGATACCGATTTAAAGCTGTCACCCAAAATATCTCTTACAAACGGAATGTAATAGATGACATCCTCTACTCGCCCATTGCTATCTAACAGCGTTTCGTGCGGAATTTTTGCGATGTAATCGTCATCTGATGCAGTTGTATCAATAACTTGCTGAAGTGAGTAGTTGTTATCGTTGTTTTGGCTTACGTAGTACTTGACGACGAGCTTAAGCTTATTAGCGTTGGAGCCTAAAACCGTATCGGTATTTACGTCTGATACTTTCACACGAACATAAGGGATTTTATTCTCTTTCAATAAATTAGCGTTGAAGTTACTAAAATCTATCCCTTTTAATGAGTTCTGAATCCCTATACTCGCGTAAGCATAGTCAATCTTTAGGAAATCGCGGCTTGCTTGAACATTGTCGGGCGTGTACGTATCTTGAGAGTAGATACCATCGTAAGTGGTTCGTTCACCATCTAAACCGACATTTACGTACGTCATTGACGCACCTTCAGGATAAGTAATCGTTTGTGCTGGCGCTTGATCGTCACGACTTACTGCATGCTGAGCGGTGCCCGTATTACCTTTGCTATCCTTCGCTCGAACCTCAAAGACCGTAGTAGATAGGAATTCATCAGTTGGGTAAGCCTTGCTAAACTCACAAGCATTTCCAGACTCTACAGTGACAGGAGAACATGTGACGTCCTCATGTAAGCCATCTTTAAATGAAATACTGACCGAACTGATCTCTTGCGAGCTTTCTTTTACAACCCCTTTCAGAACATACTCTTTAAGTTGGTTATTAATTGCACTCGCCGATGTAATATCGATAACAGGCGCATCGTTATCCCACTCAAAATCGATATGAAGACCCGAATGGCTGCCTGGAATTAACTCATTACCCAGTACATCCGCTGTATATAAGACTAATCGTGCTGCTGTTACGTTTGAGAGCCCTGTGGCAGTGCTCATATCCACACTATCGATCTCTTTGGTATTAATGTTAACTTTAACGTTGGTTTCTCGAAGGCCAACTTCAAAATCATCAAATTCAACCGAACAGAATGTGCTTCCAAAATCTTGTATGTCGTTACATTGAAATTCACCAGACCAAGAGCCATTAACCTGATACTGAATAAAGGCGGATACGTCTTCTACGCCGATATCATCTACAATCTTTAGATCAACTTTATCGGTGCCAGCGAGCACATCACTGTCCGTACGAGTAACTATTGGCGCATCTGTATCGATATCCGTACCATCTCGCGGCGGAATGACGCCATCAGTACTGCCATATGTACCTAGGTCATTAAGCTTCTTACTAAAGTCGACATAGTCTGCGGCATCAGTACCAGAGATATTGACACTTGGATCGTTTACCACGATCAGAACATGCTGAGATAAATCACGTGTATAAATGTCGCTATTTATCTTTTTCTGTCCAAAGCTGAGGGGAGTCACTGCTCCTGAAGTCTGGCTCACTTCAAGACCATCAAGAACACCATCTGCAATAACATCCCGATATTGGATGTCAGCGAAATGCATTGAAGTGTAGACGTTATCGCTGTTGCCGTATTTTTTTATAAGATCGTAAGAGTAAGACGAGTATGCAGTTAATAAAGCGCCGTATTGATGCCCAGCACTAGCAAAACTGCTTTGCCCACCTTTGGTTATATCAATAGGTTTGGTCTCATTTACGTCAAACCCATACATGCTATTGATACTATCCAAAGCGGTTGAAAAGGCACTCTCATCTGTGGATCCTTGAGAAATTTTGTACTTTGCCAAGCCTGCTGCCAAGTTCGACAGCGGAGTAAGCATTAACTTTTGCTCACTCCCCTCTTTAAAGTTCACAACACCTTCAAATTTAAGTGTCTTCGCATTGCTCACTGATACCGTTTCATTCGTAAACGGGTCGGTATAACTCCCCTCTTTTGCAACAACAAAAAGAGGCATTGAAGACGATTCAAACTCTAGCAGATAGTTTCCGAACGCATCAGACGTCGTGTTAGCCAACTTCCGGCCTAAGTTTCCATTTTTGAACTCGAAAACCTCAATCTTTGCGCCATTTACAGGGGCGTCAAAAACCATACCGGAAATGCTTCCTTTGCTTCTAGCTGGAGGTGTGTTGTCTCCTCCATCACCACCACCACATGCACTCAATAAAAGAGATGTAAGCGTAAGACCTAATGTTAATTTCAGCGTATTTTTAGCGAACATAGTAATTTGGCAAAATATATTTTGCCGAGATTATATTATTGTAAAATATTTTCTCAACGTGACAATAACACCATTTAAAAAGCCAAAAACACCAGACCAACCGTCACTTTTACTAAATTATTAAATTAAAATCATCACCTATAATTATTCACTTAGTTAAAACAGAGGAATTAGCCATACTTTAATGCTAGGTTTTATTTAAAATATTATACTCTACGCACAACTGTCAGCCTTGATAAACCACCAAAACTAATGACTATTTTGATAATAAAAAGGAGTGTGCGAACTCCTACCGCAACCCTTCTCACCATTGCCTTACTCATTTTTATTGGCGTATCTCTTTCTCACCACATCCTCACTCCCATGGATAGACTGCCTACCGTTAAGCCTTTGGAGTTCAAGAGTGAGGGAGTTCAAACGCCTTTTGAGGTGGGTACTCTTAGACAAAAAATCACCATAGGTGTGGTTGAGTACTCGTTTGTCGCTTCATTGTTAAAATCAGGGATAAGTCAAAAAGAGATTAATTTGCTATTGGCCCTTATTAAAAGTAACTTTAATATTATTGATTCAGTTAAGAGAGATGACCATTTTATCTTAAGAACTAAGTTAAATAGTAGAAAAGAAACCTATATTAGTTCTTTTTACTATTTAGGTAGTAAAACCGATTTATTTATTATCAATGATGGGCAAGGTAACATATTTGATGAACATGGCGTGTCAATAAAAAATAAACTCCGATTTTCCGTTCCCTTTGATAAAAGCTACAGAGTAAGCTCTGGCTATGACTTAAAACGAACACACCCAGTAACTAATATAACAACTCCGCACTTAGGCACTGACTATGCAACACCAGTAGGCACACCGATTCGTAGTATTGCTGATGGTATCGTTTTAAAGTCTCGTTACAACCGTTTTGCGGGCAACTACATTAATATCCGCCACACAAATGGTGCGGTATCACGGTACCTACACTTATCTCAACGCCACGTCCACGTTGGCGAGAAGATCAGCCGAGGACAAGTGATAGGAAAAACGGGTAACACAGGAAGAACAACAGGGCCGCATTTACATCTTGAACTGCACATCAATGGCATTCCGGTTGATTACGAGCGATACATTCAAAAGCACCCAAACACTGACGTTAATATAGAAATGCTGATTGCAGCGAGAAAAGAAAAAGCTGAATTAACAGCGGAATGGCAACGGTATAGGCAGTCAAACCGGCAATAAAATACTTCGGTTCGATCTTTCTTCATTTATCTGAAGCGAGTCCTCGTAACCCTCTGAGCACTTCAAGACCTGTCGCCACTTTCCAAGTTCAGGACAAAAAAGAGCCGCTATATGCGGCTCTTAATGATGCAAATCTTTGTTTACAGACCCATGAGTTAATATTTTTGTGGGCACAACTGAATGTAGCAAACTTGCTGGCACGTAACACGCTTAGACTTCAGAAAAAGCTATCATCCTCCTGTAAGAGCTTTAATGGTTCAGCATCCAACTGCTGTTGATCGCCTCTCCCTGCTCATCCAGTTTATGAATAATATAGTCAATAAATACTTTTACTTTCGCAGGCACAAACTTACGACTTGGATAGTATATATAGACACCTTGACCATCGGTTCTTTGAGGTTCAGAAACCAACATCAGTTTACCTTGCCGTACTAAGTCTCGAGCAAGATATTGGGGCATCAGTGCAATCCCTGCTCCTAAACTCGCTAAAGAGGCCATCGCATAACCATTGTCTACTGTCACTTGATGTGTAGGACTAAATTCTACTAATTGCCCATCTAAAGGCATCGTCAAGGTAAGTAAGCGCCCCGATTGTTTATAGCGGTACATTATCCATTTGTGCTGGTTAAGCGCTTCAACACTCTGAGGCCGACCAAACTTCTTTATGTACTCCGGACTGGCAAACATACCCATATCAATAGGACATAATCGCCTCGCAATCAGGTTGCTGTCATTTAGTCTCCCGCTTCGAATAGCAACGTCCATCCCACTCTCCAATATACTGGTGTATTCATCAGAAAAGCTAAGATCCAGCTTCACTTCAGGGTAACGTTCGCAAAACTCTGGAATCAGCGGAGTTATATAGTTTTGCCCGAACGATAAAGGAAGGCTGACACGAAGTGTACCAAACGGAGATGCAATACTTTGATGAAGCTGCTCTTCACGACTTTTGAGCAAGTTGATCACTTCTCTTGCCGTATCAAGGTAGTTAAACCCCGCTTCAGTGAGCTGGAGTTGACGTGTAGTACGGTGAACTAACCGAACACCCAAATCCTGTTCTAGGCGAGCAATCGCTTTACTAACAGTAGAAGGCGACTGCCCTAATTGATTCGCAACTGCTGTAAAGTTCCCTAAGTCCACAACAGATACAAACAACTTTATTAATGACAGCTTATCCATAACGCTCACAATTAATGAAAAATAATCACATCTAATATGACAGAAAAAGTATTTTTGTGTCATGCAAACTTTTCTAGTATTTCGGAAAAGCATACCTAGCTATGGATATTTCTACTGACCTCAGAGACGACAAATAAAGCCAACACCATTAACTCTACACTCAGAATGCTCGGGCTTACGGCATTTTCTCCAACCTTTATTCCATTGCATCTCATTAAGTGCAATGAAACATACTGAACCTGCTCTAACACGGTAAGAGGTTTTAATGACAAGAATTCAACTTAAACGCGAAGTGATCTGTTTTGCTGGCGATTCTGGAGATGGTATCCAATTACTTGGAGAACGCTTTTCAGACAACTCGTCGAAACAAGGAAACGATGTCATGACGTTACCTGATTATCCAGCTGAGATACGGGCTCCGGCAGGAACCACATCTGGAGTATCGGCTTTTCAGATGCAATTTGCCTCAACAGAGATTTATACTCCTGGCGACGATTTTTCAGTCTTAATCGCTCTGAATGCCGCTGCATTAAAAACCAAAATCTCACAACTCGTTGAAGGCGGTTTGGTGCTTATTGATCTCGATGGTTTTAATAAAAAAAACCTTGAGCTTGCTGGCTATGAATCTAACCCATTGAGCGATGGTAGCCTCGCAGATTATCGAGTGATTAGTGACAGTTTTACGCGTTTAACCGTTCAATCTCTTTCTGAGTTAAACATTGCGCCTAAAATAGTGAAGCGAAGCAAAAACTTTTTTATGCTTGGTATTGTTTTATGGATTTACAGCCGTCCGCTAGAACCGACCATTGAATGGCTAAATAATAAATTCGCTGACAATTCGCAAGTGAGAGAGGCAAACACTTTAGCTATAAAGTCGGGATTTAATTATGCTGAAACAACCGAAATATTCAGCGACTGTTTTCAGGTTGCTCCCGTAGCAGATAAAGCTGGCTTGTATCGTACTGTTTCAGGGAACGAAGCATTATCGCTTGGGTTAATATGCGCAGCAGAAAAACTCCAACGCCAGCTATTTTTGGGCTCGTACCCCATAACACCCGCCTCAGATATTCTACACACGCTATCAACCTATCAACACTTTGGGGTCACGACATTCCAAGCAGAAGATGAGATTGCAGCTGCTTGCTCAGCTTTAGGTGCATCTTATGCTGGAGGTTTAGGAGTCACATCAACGTCTGGCCCTGGATTATGTTTGAAAGCAGAGACCATTAACCTTGCCGTAATGGCGGAGTTGCCAATGGTTGTTATCAACGTACAACGTGGAGGCCCCTCAACTGGCCTACCGACTAAAACAGAGCAATCAGACTTGCTTTTGTCTTTGTATGGTAGAAATGGGGATTCACCACTCCCAGTGTTGGCTCCTGCTTCTCCCGCAGACTGCTTTGACATGGCAATCGAGGCCTGTCGAATTGCTACTACATTTATGACGCCAGTGATCTTATTGAGTGACGGCTACTTAGCAAACGGCTCCGAATCTTGGCTCGTGCCCAACCCTGATGAGATTAAGCTAACTGCCGAGGCAACAAAAGCAAACATAAGCCCGTTTTATCCCTATGCCCGTGATGACGTGTATTACAGCAGAGAGTGGGTCACGCCTGGTACAAAAGAGAAAATGCACCGCATTGGAGGATTGGAAAAGCAAGCGATTACAGGCAACCCTTCTCATGATCCTGAAAACCACCAGCGCATGACTGATGAAAGAGCAAAAAAAATAAATAACATCTGCCATTTCATCCCTAAACAAACGCTAACAGGCAGTACTCAAGACTCACTGCTAGTGCTAAGTTGGGGAGGCACGCAAGGTTCTGTGTCGACCGCAATTGAGCATCTGAGAAAGCAAGGCGCATCGGTTGCTCACGCCCATATTAAGTATCTAAACCCGTTTCCAATCAATTTGGAAGAGATCATTAGCCAATTCAAACATGTGCTTGTTTTTGAGTTGAATAACCAACAACTCATCAAAGTGATTCGCTCACAATATGCCATTTCTGCACGCTCCGTAACCCAAGTTAAGGGGTTACCATTCAAAGTTCACGAGGTCATTGAGTCTATTAACCACCACCTGAAGGATATTAAAAATGACGACTAAGGTACTCAACCGCAAAGATTTCGCATCTGATGTTGAAGTCAAATGGTGTCGAGGCTGTGGTGATTTTAACGTATTAAAAACGATGCAATCCGTTCTAGCACGATTAGGTCGAACTAAAGAGAACACCGTATTCATCTCAGGGATTGGCTGCTCATCTCGTTTTCCTTATTATCTCGATACTTATGGATTTCATACGATTCACGGCCGTGCCCCTGCCATCGCTACTGGTGTAAAAGCGAGCAATCCAGAGTTAGATGTTTGGGTTGTAACTGGCGATGGTGACGCACTGAGTATTGGCGGTAATCACTTTATTCACGCGATTCGACGCAACCAAGACATTAAAATTTTGCTTTTTAATAATGCTGTCTATGGACTGACCAAAGGCCAATTTTCCCCGACAAGCGAACAGGGCTTCATTTCTAAGTCGAGTCCTGAAGGTTCTCCCGATCAAGCGCTTAAACCTCTGGCATTAGCAGCATCCGCAGGTGCTACGTTCATAGCACGAACATCAGACAATGATCCTACACACATGACGATGGTGTTAGAGGCAGCCGCCGCGCATTCGGGCACTGCTGTGGTTGAAATCCTGCAAAACTGCGTCATTTTTAACGATAAAGTGCACGAACCTTACAACGGCCCAGCTAATAGAAGCGAACACCTACTTTATCTCTCAGATAATGAACCGTTATTGTTTGGTAAAACACACTCAAAAGCGTTGATCAATAGAGGGTTTGGTTTCGAGATTGTCGAATCAGAGGCCCCGAACCTTTTGCTCCACTCCAGTCAATGCGAGGAGTCATACTATGCTTATGCGCTTGCTAACTTGAGCTATCCAGACTTTCCCGTACCCGTGGGCGTTTTTCGTTCAGTGACTCGACCTACTTTTGATCAGGTCATTCGACATCAAGAACACCAAGCAACTCTAAAATATGGTCAAGGCGACTTAACCGAATTGCTCAAACAAAACAGTTATGAGCGTCTCTGCTAACAATTGAAAGAGCCAGCTATTGAGGTAACCTTCCCTGCAAAGATGAAACTAAAAGGTTTCCGATTCTAGTTGGCGACTTGCTGAATGATGAGTTGATAAGGAAGTGTGGTGGTTGCAGAGATCCATCACACTAAAAAGAGGCTCTATAATGAGCCTCTTCTGTTTTTTAAAATAGTGACATCGTCACTCTTCTGAATGGTTTCTATCGTATTCAGCGCTTGCCTTTTTCAGCCCTTCTAAATCGTCTGAACATAACAACCTCTTCAGACTGTCGATTTTCTTATCAGGCCAATCATATATCCTAAGGGCGAGCAATTCGTCTATCGTCTCGCGAGAAAAGCGATATTTGACATGCTTAGCTGGTGAGCCTGCAACCATGCTGTAAGGCTCAACATCTTTCGTCACCACGCTGTTTGCCGCAACGATTGCTCCTTCTCCGATAGTCACACCCGGCATTATCATGGATCGCATACCGAGCCAGGCGCCATCGCCAATGTGAGTATCTCCTTTCCCGACGTACGCTTCTTCAATAAAGTCCATAAATGGGTACAAGGAGAACCAATCAGCTCTATGTGTGCTATTTCCCCCCATAACAATCACAACTTCCGCTGCAATACAGACAAAGTCACCTATATGTAACTTATCAATCTTCCATTTTGGTTCCCAATCTCGGCTGAACTCATCGCCTTGTAGATATCTTACAACGGACTCCTCAAAACCGGCGTCCCAACAATCACTGTAATAACTATGTTTACCTTTAATCGTTATATTTGGGTTCGTAACAACTTCATGTAGCAAAGTCACCTTAGACCAATGCTTAGTTTTCATGAATACTCCTATAAATACTATCGAATAAAACAATGCAGATAGTATGTATCTAAATAAGCTCTAATAATTACGTAGTGCCTATTACCACTAAAATTTACTTCACCACCGAGCTAATAATATTGTAAGCAGCCTCTACTCTTTCTGCATTAGGGTAGTTTTTATTCGCTAGAATCACTATGCCTATTTTTTCAGAGGGTACATACGCGACATATGCCCCAAAGCCACCTGTTGAGCCCGTTTTGTTATACCAAACGTCACGACCGAGAGTACCGGATTCACTTGCTTGAACCGGTTTAGCGTTGAGAATTACGTCGCTGGAGTTACCCTTCAATAATTGCGAAAGTGAAACGGGGTAATCATACCCTTCCCACCCTACGGCTTGCGTAAACGTGTCTGTATCAAAATACTTAGTATGAGTTCGCTCTAGCGCATTTTCTATACCAGTATTAAGTTGCGCTTGACCCATATTTGCTTCGATATATTGAAGCATATCTAAGCTTGTTGATTTAATACCATAGGCTTGTGCATCAAGAATACCTGGATTAACTCTAACGGGTTTTCCCTCAGAACTATAACCAAAAGCATAGTTGTTAAGCTTATCCTTTGGTACATCGACAAACGTATTAGTCATACCGAGCTTAGGCAGGATGAGAGTCTCCATCATTTCCGTATAGTCTGACTTCATACTCAAGGCACCGATGTAGCCAAATAGACCAATACTAGGGTTTGAGTACTTCCTCTTAGTACCGGCTTCGTACTCCGGTTTCCACGTTTTGTAGTACTGCATCATTTCAGCGTCGTTCGTTACTTCGCTAGGGAATTGCAATGGTAGACCACCTGCAGTGTAGGTTGCGACATGAACTAGCTTGGTATTACCCAGGACACTATTTTCTAATTCTGGAATATAATCTTTGACCTTGTCATCCATGTTCAACTTACCTTTTTCTTGGGCGTACCCAGTCAAAGTAGCGGCAAAAGTTTTACTGATAGAGCCGAGTTCAAAAATTGTGTCGTTAGTGACTAAACTCCCCTTACTTTCGTCAGCGAAACCGTAATTGTAAAAATAACGCTTACCATCAATCGTTACTGCAACAGCCAACCCCGGAATATCGTATTCGTTCATTAATCCTTTAGCACATTCATCAACTACGCTCTTTAATTGACTGCTAACCGTTGACTCCGTTTTCGCAAACGTGACGAAAGAAGTGAGCGATAAAATAGCCACCAAGGCATTGTTTAATTTCATTGAACCCTCAATTTTTAATTTTCACTTATAATTAATTTCTAGTTTATTCCAAGACTTTTAGCTTTTTATATAAAAGTAATCCTGACTTGAAGAACTCCAATCGTTAACCCCCGATGAATAACACTGTATCTTCAAATTTTTAGTGCGATATAAACAGGTTTAAACCTGATCACCGTTGATAGGTAGGCCGATTAGATACGAATGTAAGTAACATCCGTTTGCAAAATGGGGAAATAGTGTACTCAATTACGCTTTCTCCATATCACGATAACGGTATACTAGGTAGATATACCTAATGTATACAGATCCACATCCTCACAACGCTTTAGAACCACTTTTCAACGTCTACAGAGAAAACGATGCCATTTTCACTACACTTCGAAACTGGAAAAGTCACCAGCCAACAGCTTTATTCCGAGATATACCAAGGGATATTAGAAGGCAGATTACGATCAAATGAGAGATTACCGTCGACTCGCATGTTGTCAAAAAAGTTAGGCATAGCAAGAAACACTGTCATTTCGGTGTATGAGCGACTTCAGTTCGAGGGGTGGATAGTAAAAAAGGCAGGGTCTGGCACGTACGTAAGTAATGCTCTAGAGCAAACGGTGAATCAAGATAAGAGACCAATAAAACACTACCAACTAGGGGTGTTTGGCACTAACGCAGCGAAGAAGCCAGAGATCATCGCACCAAAGAATCTAGACTATGACTTCACTTTAGGCGTTCCTGATCATCAGAGAATAGCAAAGCATATTTGGCGACACTCAAGACTGAGTAGGCTCAATGCATTAACTCCAGAGTTTGCACATGGTGGTGATTTGCAAGGACTAGCTTGTTTACGAGAGTCTATCTGCGAGTATGTAAGACATTCGAGAGGCGTAATCTGTGACCCTGAAGATATCATCATTACGCAAGGGTGCCAGCAGGCAATAATGACGACTCTCCTTACATTGCTCTCTCCGGGGGACCTCGTGTCGACGGAAGATCCAGGATATCCTGTTTTTCGAAATCAAGCTCGATTACTTGGCGCGCAAATAGGCACCGTGCCGATGGACGACCAAGGCGTTGTCGTTGAATCAATCCCTTCTAATACCAAAATTATTTATACAACGCCTAGTCATCAGTTCCCTTTAGGCTTTAGCTACTCCGTCGAAAGAAAGTTAGAACTGTTGAGGTGGGCAGAAGTTAATAACGCAATCATTATCGAAGATGATTATGATGCGGAATATCACTATCTCAATACCAGTAAGCAAGCTCTCAAATCACAAGACAAAAATGACTGCGTCATTATGATAGGCAGTTTCTCTAAAATACTATTTCCCGGCATACGCATTGGCTATATGATTCCACCAAAGTCTTTAATGGAGCCAATTTCAAATATGTTATGGCACTTAGGAAGAAGTACATCTGTAGTGTCTCAAATCCTACTTGACGAATTCATGCGTGACGGTCATTTCTCTCACCATTTACTCAATATGAATAAAATCTATAGCGAAAGGTATCATAAACTCACTCAATTAATTGACAACATAGATTGCTTACAACGTATTCCAAACCAAGGTGGATTGCATATAGCAGCTGAAGTATCGGGATGCGCGACACAAATGATGAATAAACTTGCTTCATCAAATGTAGCGGTTTATCCATCATCGCATTTTTCTATCAACAATCATTCTAATGCCCTCTTATTTGGGTTTGGCATTATCCCTACCCCAAAAATAGAAAAAGCATTTGATATTATTCAATCAGTATTAGATTAAACCGAGATAGTAGCAAGTATCTCATCCTAAAGCAGATATAAAATTGCCCCTTCAAAAATGTCATAAACCTAAAAAGCAATAAACTTATGAAGAGGCAATATCAAACTATCGTCTTGATAGGTATCAATTTATCGTCGTGTTATCACCAGCAGAGTCAGAGCAACTGCGAGCTTGGAACGCTTTTCAACTCAATAAGGGTTCACTACGAATTGTGTCGCTCTAACCCGCTTGTTTTGCTTCAGCCCCAACACTATATTTCTTCGACTATAAACGTACTAGGTTCAAAGTAAAGCGACGTATCACGCATTAATCTCCAGTAATTTACCATACCGCTTCATGATCACTTGGGATACAAATTATCGAAAAATACCAAACCATAAATTAATACACTGATAACGGCTCAAAAAAATAACGAAGTTGTAGCGCAATTATATCAACATCATTTTCATGTAAAAAATAACGAGCGCCTTGGACACCGATCTCCCAATTATCTGAGAGGTTGTAGCCAACTTCTGCACCAATATATCCATCAAAACCATCCACTTCCGTCGTTATCTTGCTGCCTTGATACGTACTTTCAATATCGGTATCCCAGAACAAGCCCCCCAAACTCAGTTTTGCGGACCATGAATTGTATTGCCAGAACTTATAACCGATGTCGAAGCCTATGCCCTTAACAAGGAGTGGTGCTATAGATGCGACACTAACGTGATAGTCTTCTGGTGAAGTAGTAGCACTACGCAATGTTGCACTACCTTCACCCATATCAATATAACGGATAGTTCCTGACCATTGCTCAGAAAAAGCATATCCAAACCCGATAGAACGGTAGAGCCCGGTGTTGTCAGTAGAGATTACGTTATCACCTTTAACAGCATCACGCTCATCTGCATGGCTTGACCCCATTTGAACATCAACATACCAACCCGCTTGACTACTAAAACTAAACACAGCAATTAGTGCTAGAGCACTGTTTCTTCCATAACGTTTCATGGCTCCTAACAAAATCAAAAGCATCAACACCATGCCACCCAATGATCCTGCTGAAGTATTTTCAACCTTTACATCTCTTACCAACTTAACTGTCACTATAACTTTCCCTGTGTCTTGCAGGCCTTGGCTATCTTGAATGATATATGTCAACACATCATTGCCTTCAAACCCTGAGGTAG
Organism: Vibrio sp. JZG120; assembly: GCF_053890955.1. Lineage (NCBI taxonomy): Bacteria > Pseudomonadati > Pseudomonadota > Gammaproteobacteria > Vibrionales > Vibrionaceae > Vibrio > Vibrio sp. JZG120. Next base: position 439,590 of record NZ_JBSRRK010000001.1, on the reverse strand, counting down.
GGGTATAGGTCACGCTCTGATCTGCATTCATGACCACCTGCCCATACTGCGCTTGGACTGAAACCAACTTCAATGTGTCGTTATCCGGATCGGTATCGTTAGCAAGGACATAAACCGTGACAGGGGTACGATCATCGGTGGTAATATTATCGTCCACCGCATTCGGATTCTGACTGTTTACCACATTCACCGTCACCTTCGCCGATCCCGTTCCACCATTACCATCCGTTACGCTATAAGTGATCAAAGCCTCCCCGTAGTACTGTGGTTGAGTGACATAACTTAGTTTGTTATCAACCACACTAACACTACCAATATCTACAGAAGCGCGACTTACCTTCAGCCCATCACCATCAGCATCGGTATCATTGCTCAATACATCGAGCGTCACCGTACCATTGAGACTAACAAACGCATTGTCGTCAATCGCTTGAGGGAGTGCATTATTGTTTACACGAGCGGCAACGACGCCAGGGTCAACGACACTGCCATTAGCCAATCCGTCATCATCGTTCGGACCACCGTCTTCAATGGTAAGTTGTACACACCAGTCACCTTCAGTCAGACCCTGTGACCATGAACTGTGCCCTGGTGGCGGACAATAACCAGCCTCGCCAGCACTAGAAGAAACTGTGTTTTGAGCATCCTCAATAAAGTCTATCCACCCCTGTTCAGCGTTATACTTTCGGTACACTGCATTTGCTGGAACAGGTAAACGCTGAGGCAAAACTAATTGATAGCTTTGGCCGGGCAGCGGCAAATTAGTTGCTACAAAATCAAAGATTCCCCCGATGCTCTTCATGTTGATATCTTTAGGAAGCTCCTCATCTAGCAATAAAGCTCCTCCTGTTGTGTTAGTCAGAATGGTTATTCCTTTGCGTAAACAGACACCTGGCTGCCCCTCAATGAGGAAGCGATCTTTTTCTGACACAACCTGTTGAATTACGTTACAGTCAGAAATTGCGTCAAGATAGTCAGGAATGCCATCACCATCACTATCATTATGACCTTCTTGATCATCCGGGATTAAGTCGCCATCACTATCTTCACTTCCGAGCTCCGCCAATGTTTGTACCACTTCTAAATAGACATTCCGTGTCACTGATAATGGTGGAGTGCCATTGTCAGTAACTGTCAATTGCAAATTGTAAATCGCTGAACTCAGTAATTGCGGAGAGAAAGTCAATGTTTCGCTGTACATCTGCCCCGCAATCGCTTGGTTAAGTACATCGCTATCACTAGTCCATCTGAAACTGTGTATATCTGACATATTTGCATCATTAACACTGCTTGTGATTGTGACCGGTTCAACACCATTTTCAATTTGGCTCCGCTGCTCCCCCGCCTGAGATACACTTACCGAGACCTTCGGAGCCACATTCTCTTCAAAGATTGTCAAGGTGTAACGACGCTTACTACCTAGATTAAGGGTGCTGTCCAAATCAATCACTAAGGTTTCAACGCCTTCACTTTGTCCATCATTAAGTAGTTCGAACGAAAGTGTGCCTTCGGTACCACTAGTTATCACCACTTCGCCAGAGGTGAGTGTGTGGTCATCACTGTCTGTGCTTCCTGAAACCGTGTAAGGTACGACTACTGGGTAACTCGGCGAAGGGCCGTTAAGGTGTATCGTTACGCTATGGTTGGTGCCTTCCGTGGTTTGCGCATCTTTGGAGATACTTATCAGTGGATACACTGTTACCGTTTGGCTAGCCTCAGCGACGTTTCCATCAGAGTCTTGAGTACGCCAATAGACCGTATTAGTTCCAGGTCGGAAGAAGGTCGTGCTGTCGACCAATGAAACAGGTAATAGCTTGCCTGTGCTATCTCGGGCCACGGCAGAGCCTAATGCAACTTTAGTAAAGAGCGAACTTGCGTTCACTTCGATATCTGAAGGTGCGGTTATTGTTGGTGCGTCCAATTTCGCACTTTTAATTGTCACGATTGCTTTCGCGGTGGCCTTTCCACCATTACCATCTTTCACACTGTATTGCACTGTCACTGTACCAATTGAGGTCGTTACCAATTGGATTTGACTGCCCACAATTGTTGCCGTTCCAGATGTAGGTTTAACCCATTCCAGTTGTAATGTGTCTAGATCAATATCGCTGTCGTTGCTGAGTACATCCAATAAGTAGCTACCATCGTTACTCTCGGTAAAGACATAGGTATCATTAACTGCCATTGGTTCATCATTGACGTTGATTACCGTGATGCTAAACGCTGCTAGAGAAGCGCTTAGCTCACCGTCAGAGACACTAATAACAATATTATTGGTGCTGCCAACATGCTCATTTTCCGGCGTACCACTTAGCAACCCAGTTGCTCTATTAAAGGTTGCCCATGATGGTTTATTGCGGATTGAAAAGCTCAAGCTACTACTATCAACATCCGATGCCTGCAGCGCAAAGCGATACGTACTGCCTTCGTTGACAGTAAGAGCAGGAGTGCCACTCATCACTGGCGCGTCATTGACATTGTTAACCACAATACTGAATCTATTGAGCATTGTGGTCGTGAGACCATCAGAAACCGAGATAACAATGCCTTGATATTTGCCAACATCACCATTATCTGGTGTACCACTGAGCGTGCCTGTTGATGCATCAAAGCTAGCCCAAGATGGCTTGTTCACGATACTGAAAGTAAAGGCTTGGCTGTCAACATCTGACACTTGTGGCGTGAACAGATAGGCGCTGTCTTCATTCACTTGTGTTGCTGGTGAGCCAGAGATAACAGGTGCATCATTCACGTTATTCACAGTAATCGAAAACGCTGACAATGAGGAAGAAATAGTACCATCGGATACGCTAATCACGATATCTGGATAAGTACCCACATCACTGTTACTTGGCGTGCCAGAAAGTGCTCCTGTTGTCTTGTCAAATGTAGCCCAAGGTGGCTTGTTAGCTATCAAGTAGGTCAGAGTATCCGCTGGGTCATCGTCCAATGCCGCGGGCACAAACTGATACACACTATCTTCATCCACTTGCGTCGATGGGGTACCCGTAATCACTGGCGAGTCATTAACGTTATTCACCGTGATGGTCACTAACGCCACTCCAGAGGTAAGTTCTCCGTCACTTACGCTGTAAGTGAAACTGTCCTGACCAAAGAAGTTACTGTTACCCGTATAAACCGCGTGATTGCCTGTGACGGTAACATTACCGTTGACTGGCGATGTTACAATTTGATAGCTCAAAGATGAGCCTTCTGCATCGTTACCATTTAAAGTAATGGTCAGCGGTATCTCTTCCTCTCCCGTAGCACTGACATCGGTCGCAGTTGGTGTATCGTTGACTGCATTCACCGTCAAATCGACACGAACCTCTGTCGAGTCGAGATCACCGTCGTTGACCTTGAACAAGAAGAAGTCGGAGCCATTGAAGTTCGCTTCTGGTGTATAGCGCCAACCATTATTGGTCAACTGCTCTAGCACGCCATGACTGACTTGCTCAGTGATAAGATACTGCAGAGTGTCATCATCGTTATCAATATCTGAACCAACCAACGTGATCACCAAACTATTGTCTTCATCAAGCGTTTGTGACTGTGCTTGCGCCATTGGTGCGTCGTTGACCGGTGTTACCGTCATGGTCACTGTTGCGACGTTAGATACAGCACCTGCTAAGTCTGCCACCGTATAGGTGAAGCTGTCTTCACCGAAGTAGTTTTCATTGGGGTTGTAAACAATCGCTCCAGACGCCGTCACGTTCACACTGCCATATGCTGGCGTATCGACGACTGTGACACTAGTGAGTTCAAAACTGTCTCCAGCATCGGCATCACTATCATTGCCTAATACGTTGACTTCAAAGGAGCCTCCCTCCAGTAGTTGTGCACTGTTATCAACAGCAACGGGGGCATCATTCACTGGCGTAATATTGAGTGTGACGGTTGCTGGCACGGAGACTGCCTGACCACTATCGGTTAACGTGTAGGTAAAGCTATGTTGACCATTAACGTTCGCTGTTGGCACAATCTTTAAGGTCCCATCGGCATTGACACTGACCGTGGCAAAACTGTATCCCCCCTCTCCTTGACCAAGATCTTGTAAGGTAATACTACTCGCGGTGAATGACCCATCTTCAATATCACTGTCGTTACTTAAAACATCGAGTGTCGATGTGACATCTTCATCAAAGGTAAAACTGTCTGCCGCCGCCACTGGTGAGTCATTGACGGAACCGATATTGACGCTGACCGTGGCCGCAAGAGAAACGCCGCCTTCACTGTCTGCGATCGTGTAAGTAAAACTGTCGCTACCATTTTCATTCGCATTCGGCGTATATACAAAAGTGCCTGCAGTTTGATCAATGGCGACTTGTCCTTTTTGAGGCAAACTAACTAACGCTAAATCACCCGTTGGGATGCCATCTTCAACATCCTTCGCTTGACTACGCGCGGTGACTGCTGCGCTTGCGGTATCTTCGTCAGTGTTAATGGTCAGCGCTTTCGCGACTGGCGCATCATTTATAGCCATGATAGTGACGGTCACTGTCGCGTCTTGTGACTCCTGTAACAGGGCATCTTTCACAGTATAGGTAAAGCTATCCGTACCTGTCTCATTACTATTTGGCGTATAGGTAACAACGCCGTTGCTGATCGACACCTGACCTTTAATTGGTTGCGTTTTAACCGTTGCAGAAGAAGCGACCATGTCATCATTAATATCGGAATCGTTGGCTAACAGATCAAATTGTTTCGCCGTATCTTCCTCAGTCGAGAAGCTATCATCAACTGCCGTTGGCGCGACATCGTAGCGTTTAGTCACCGTATCCGTCACTGCATCAGATGCATTGCCTGCGGCATCGGTTACCACCACGCTTACTGTCAACGTCCCCTCTTGCAAACCAGTGACGTCAATGCCCGTTACTTGCATGGTCTCCGAGGAGATTGTTTGACTAGCGCCGTCAATGGTCGTGGCACCGTCAGTCACGCGATAAGTGAACATCGCGTTCACTTCAGCTGCTGCGAAGGTAAAGCTCATCGCCTGTTCGTTGGTTTTGTTAATGCTCTCCTGATCAATGCTGATGCTATGTCCAGTCGGGATCCCCGTATCCACTGAGATCAACAACTGAGTCGCTGCAGTATTGAGGTTGCCAGCTGCATCGCTAAATTGCTCTGCTGCAACATTAATAGTTGCATCCTCAGTGCTTTCTTCTGCAGGTGTAAAGGTAGCCGTGTAACTGGCGCCACTGCCCGCAAAGTTAGAAAGAGTTCCGCCAGCAACGGTCACATCGGCTTCGGAAAAATCAGTTGCGGCTTCACTCAAGGTAAACGTGAGTGTTGCCGTTTCACCCGCTTTCAGCGCAGAACTGGAGCTAGTGATACTGACGGTTGGAAGCACAGTATCGACGCTGATGGAAAGTGGTGTTGCTGCGCTATTGCTGTTACCAGAGGCATCGGTAAATGTGCCTGTGGCAACATCAATGGTGCCGCTCGCCACACTCTCTTCCGTTGGTGTAAAGGTCGCCGTGTAACTGCTACCGCTGCCCGCAAAGTTGGACAAACTGCCGCCAGTGACGGTGACATCTGACTCAGCAAAGTCACTTGATGACTCACTTAAGGTGAACGTGATACTCGCCGTTTCGCCAGAGATCAAATCGAGGTCTGAACTGCTCAAAGAAACAGTTGGCTGCACGTTATCTAACGTAAATGTTTTGCTAGCTGCACTGGAGGTGTTGCCTGCAGCATCGCTCTGGCTAGCCGCGACCGTCAGGGTGCCGTTGTTAAACGCACTTACATCAAGCTCACTGCCGCTCAACGTCCAGTTGCCTGAGTTGTCGGCCGTCACCGTACGACTGGCATAATTGCTGTAGTCCGTGATGGTCACGGTCACGCTATTGCCTGCTTCCGCGCCGGAGCCAGCAATCAGCACGTCGTTGTCTTCTGCCGCATTGACGATGCCATCAGTTTCAATCGGCGTGGTGATGGTCACAGCTGATGGTGCGGCGTTATCCAGGGTAATGCTCTGGGTGACGGCGGTGGAAGTATTACCTGCTATATCTGCTTGGGTTGCAGACACCGTCAGGGTGCCATTGTTAAACGCACTTACATCAAGCTCGCTGCCGCTCAACGTCCAGTTGCCTGAGTTGTCGGCCGTCACCGTACGACTGACAAAGCTGTTATTGTCCGTGATGGTCACGGTCACGCTGTTGCCTGCTTCCGCGCCGGAGCCAGCAATCAACACATCGTTATCTTCCACTGCATTGACAATACCATCGGTTTCAATCGGCGTGGTGATGGTCACTGCTGATGGGCCAGCATTGTCCAGGGTAATGCTCTGTGTGGCTGCGGTGGAGATATTACCTGCTATATCAGCTTGGGTTGCAGACACAGTCAGGGTACCATTGTTCAGGCCACTGATATCCAGCTCGCTGCCGCTCAACGTCCAGTTGCCTGAGTTGTCGGCCATCACCGTACGACTGACAGAGCTGTTATTGTCTGTGATAGTCACGGTCACGCTGTTGCCTGCTTCCGCGCCGGAGCCAGCGATCAACACATCGTTGTCTTCTGCAGCGTTGACGATACTGTCAGTCTCAATCGGCGTGGTAATGCTCACTGCGGATGGTGCTATTGTATCAATGGTGACACTTAACGCGTTGGATGCCGAGCTAACATTATCATCGCTATCAGACGCTTTAGCACTTATTGCATGTGTAATACCAGACGCCAACTCATTGGTTGTTATCTGCCAGTTTCCTCCAGTAGCAGTGCCTGTGCCAATAACCGTTGCACCTCCACCGACTTGATCACTGTATAAAGTAACGATCGATCCACTCTCAGAAATCCCACTAAACGTTGGAGTAGTGTCACTGGTAATATTATCAGTATTTAATGATCCGGTATCCGAACTAGCATCTAAATCGGGTGTAGATGGCGCATTTGGCGTGGTATCGACTGTAGTAAAGTTAAATGTGGCATCATCGCTGATCCCGGCAAAGCTATTATTTTCGGTGTCAGCCACGGCACTGGATTCAATATGAATGGCGTAAGTCCGGTTTCCTATCAGATCACTGGTTGGGTTTAAATAAACTTTATCGTTGGTAACACTGATTCGGCCAGCGCCTGGTGATGTTGTTGTGCCATCGCTTTCGGTGGCAACATTAAATACTTCAAAGTCGCGACTGTCTGTAACATTACGAATGGTAATATTGCCGTTCTTCAGCTCAATATTCTCATCAAAGGCAATCTCGATGTTGTTGCTAACAGAAACATTGGTTGCATCATCAGTGGGGGTTGAGCTCGCACTGACAAAAGTAGGCGCGGTTGAGTCTGAAACCGCAGCGTCATCAATCTTGATACTTTTGATAAGATAACGAGAGTCAGCACCCGGACTTCGGGTAAACGCCATAGTCACTGTATCAACGTCCTGCCATGCAGAATCAGTAAAGTCTGTACCACGGGTCAGGGTAAACAAATCCTGTAACCCTGAGTTTGCTTCACCACCTTTTGGCAAGGTGACAGTTTCGGTCACTGTTTGAGTATTATTAGAGAAGCCAGTTAACACAAGTTGATACGTTTTATCTGAGTCTCGGGCCGACCCCTGCATAAAGGTAATTTCGTCGAAACTGAAGTTAGTACTTGATCTCTCAAAAAAGCGGAAGCCACGATTGTTGAACTCATTAATCATGGTATTTGAGAAAAAAACACCAGCTACAAACCCGAGGTCATTTAGGCCAGTAAACGGAGTGCTATCAGTGCTATTGCCGGCATCTAATACCATAGACACAGCACCTGTATTGGTAAGAGTGACCGAGGGCATACCCCCAGTGACGCCTGTCTCCACCTCACTAAAATTGGAACCTGAACCATTAGAGTAGTTAATCGTTTGCTGTGCGGCCCAGACTTCACCGGAAAAAAACGCTGAGGACACCCATGCTGTTGTAATTGCGATCGCTACCTGACGACGTAATCTCATTTTCCTCTCCTGAAGATGACGGCCTTATCAACATAGCCGGGTTATCATAATCAACTTAAATGTTTAATTTTTTTATAGGAAAGGATTAGCGAAAGTTTCAGCCAATTCTTTCTTGGTTGATTAGCTGCGTGGTGGGTATACTCCCGCAGTGGCAATTAACCAATTAATCGGCAATACCGGGCTCAAAATATTAAGTGGCGCTGAACCGCCTGTTTCAGTCACAGTTACAGTACCTCCTTCCGAGCCACCACCAGACACACTTAAGCCTTCGATCTCAGTCAAATCTGGTTGCTGAAACGTCGGTTTATAGAACCCAGGGGTAGAGTTTTGCGCTATATACGAATTACTATCGGGTACCTGTGTATTTGCAGCATTGGTAGCAACCTGCATCCTGCCTGTTACAGGTGCAGAAGTGCCAAGAGGGGTAAAAATTGCCGTATGTAAGTGTGCTGGCATTTGGGTTATATCAATAGTTACCAGTTCAGTACCCAATCTTTCTCCCTGATGATAATCCATCCCCCCAGGTCGTGTGCCTACACCAACTGGACTGCGGCCACGCAAATCAGGTAAACCAAAGGTAGTTCGGGCGTCACCTCCGTATAGAGTGCTAACTAGAGAGAAGAGTGCTGGATTATCTTCAATTGCCTGCATTTGCCCCGAGCACATTGCCCAATTTCTAATTGCAAAATTGCCGCCAAATGCGGTTAGTGTCCCAAGATACGGTTCTGTAGCCATACTGTTCTTCCTTTTAACGTATACACTTAAGTTAAAACCAACCCATAACGTAATCTTTACTCGCAGGCTGAAGCGTGCTGAAGCAATGACATCCCAGCGTCCAGCCCAGATGTGGAAATGTACTGTCGGGTCAGTTCCTCTTGAGTGAGTTTAGCCAGAGAAAGAGATTGGCAAGCGTTGCCATACATGGTCTGAAAGGCTTGCACCAGTGTTTGGTGCTCAACTTTTGTCTCCTTCAATACGAGCTCAACTGCCGCAGCGAAACTCTCTTTCAGTTGCCGTTGGCGTTCAGCCGTGCTGAGTTGGTTTTGGAGCATAGCCTCAAGTTGAGTCCGTAATGAGTACTTAAGCAGCTCATCCATTTCGGGTTCAGCAAAACCAAACTGTTGAGTTTGTTGCTGCACTTCTTCAACACCGACCGTCTCACGAGATTGAGGACGTTGCTGGTAGAATTCTATAGGTGAGCCCTTTTGCATAATTCATGAACCTCAATTGCCGCTGTAGCAGTAGTTAATGATGTAAACAAGCCTGTACTTGAGAAAAACATACGCCATAAGCTCGGCGTTATAATATCTGATCTCACGGATCCAATTTCATAAACCGTACTGACAAAATTGGGCAGCAAAATTGAGATAAAAACAGTTCCAATTCTGGAAATTCAGAGAGTAGTAAATAGTTAGGGTAATAGGCCTTTCGATAGGATTCTTCTAAAGCAAGCGCTTGCCAATCCCCTCGATAACAAGATCGTTTGACATGTGGCAGCCACGCAGTCTCCTTGATAGAGGTAAGCGCGGCATTCAAGTGTGGTGTAATATGAAATCCTTTTAACAGGCAGAAAAAGCCAATATCCATTGTATAAAGCCAACTATTTATAATATTGAAATTAAAATTATTTTTATCGGCAGTTATTTAGAAAGCGCCGATGTTTAATTTATAGACTAGAAAAACTTAACTCGCCAGAATAGAAATAAAAAAAACACTAAAAATAAAATTGTCAATTTATATCTTTAAAATTAAAGAATTTAATTGTTAAAGTTTAATATAAACCAATATAAGTTTAAGGTGTGCAATCTTTTAAAAGATATACATTTAAAGATATTTCAAAAAACTTATTAAGAAAAACATGAATTCACAACAATAATTATCAAAATTATTAATAACAAAAACACCACTAATACAACAATGAATTGAGGTAGTTTGAAGATTAAAATGCCCATTTCATTTTCGTATATAACATTTTAACTACTAGTATTATATGTAGTGAAATAAGATAAATTTATTCACTCAACATATCCAATCGATTCAGGTTTACTGGGAAAAGCTATACGTTACAACGGAGTGAAATATGGCAAATAGGGATGGAAGAATTCCACTCAACGTATTACGACTCAAAGAACTGAGAAAGAAATTAGGACTGAGCCAAGAAAGACTGGCGGAAGAATGCTTTCAACAGGGTTTTGTCGTATCTATTGCTTCCATAAAGCGAGCAGAGTCTGGGGCGAATGTGCTGTATCGTACCGCATCCAATCTCGCGGAATACTTTTCTGTCCCCGTAGAGGACCTCTTAATAGATCGCGCCTCAGAACCATTACTTACAAATGTGTCTTCATCACCACCATATTTTTTTATTTTTGCAATCGAAGCAAAGTGTGATTTGACCGTAAAGACTCTGCAAACATTACTTTTCAGCCAAAACACTACACCCATAATACAAAACCGGACGTTTGTTCTTACTTGGTCTATACAGGAATCGGACGAATATGTTTTTGAACGAATTCGACAACTAGCCCTTCAATTACAGGTTGCTCTTTCGGCTTCGATTCGGTCTTTTATCAATGTGAAATACAAGCATCGAGTCACTGAGCTATCGGAACATCCGAATGCGATAACCCCAATCAATGAAATCCTAGTTAAAATCCCTTGGGGAGAAATAGCTGCTTGTCCTTGCTTTATCTCGTCCAATTGTGCCAGACCAATAAAACCGTTTCTAACAGGAGAGCCAGACTTCAACAACTGGCATCTTGTATCCTTACACCAAAGCCATACTGACTGTTTTGTAGGGCGTAAACTTGAACTAGAAACATTGAATAGCGGAATCAAGCGATGGCAAAAACAAGAAGCAGGCCAAACGTATTGTATTACTGGTACCGCAGGGATAGGAAAGACCAGCCTACTCAACCAGGTCATTGCGTCTTTGAATCGATCCTCGTGTTTAACCACAGAGATTCAAATCCTGAATCATGGTAGTGCTGATCTCTTGTCCCCTCAAAATATATTCACTCGGGCAATTTGTTCATTTACTCGTGAAGATACCGATGATTCTATTCGTCAGCAAACTGTCGAGTCATCAATTCCCTCTTCTTTCCACCTCTGCCTTTATTGGTTAATGGGGGTAGCACTCAACGAATCAGAAAAGCAGTTGCTGAACTTAATGGAGTTCCAAACGCTGAAACAAACGATAGAGCAATCTATCCCTTTCTTAATTCAACAACGGCAGACCAGCAAACCGCATTTGATAATTGTTGAAGATGTCCATTGGGCCGACGAGGTAATGTTGGCATTTCTTGAGACACTGCTACCTCATATTACAAACACCAATATTTTGCTCTTTCTGACGTTTAGGCAGCAAAAACGACTTAGTTCCAAACAATCTTGGTTTACCAACGTGAATCTAATCGAACTTAGGGAGTTATCATCTGAAGAGTCTTACGAGTTAGCTTGCTCAATCACATGCCAACAGAATAAACATATCAATGACTGTATAAAGCTTGCGAAAGGCCATCCTTTATACTTGCGCCAAACACTGCTTTGCTCTCAGTTTGATAAAGACGTTCCGGAGTCATTGGAGCATTTAGTTTCGATACAATTAGCTCAACTTCCAGCCCAAGATCGCCAAGCACTCTGTACTGCCTCTGTGTTGGGGCAGTGCTTTCAACTGGAGCAACTGCGTGAAATCACTCGAATTCCCGGCTACGTACCAGATAAGTTAGTCGACGCTGGCTTAGTAAAACTCAATGGCGATCAATACCTTTTCCATCATGATTTGATTTGCAATGCTGTTTTCCGTCAAATAGACAAGTCACAGTGTTCAAAAATACACATGGCCTGTGCAAAATGGTATGAGAACCGAGATCGATTCTTATATGCCGTCCATATTAATCATGCCAAGGTCGAAGGTGTATTTACTGTTCTTGAACAGACCGCCAAACATTACCTGAGTAATTATCAGTTTGAAAAAGCACTGACTCTTATTGAGTACGCTATTAAAGAGTCACCTAAAGAACAGATGGCGTATGCACTAAATATGAAAGGAAACTGCCTGTATTCGATGGGACGCATCAAAGAGAGTATTGAAGTTCTTGAGCAAGCGATTCATCACACAGAAAATGATGCTGAACGTGTTCAATACTATTTAGACCTCATTAGCCCCTATCGCTTAACCGACAACTTTGTACAAGCGATGTCGATTTTAGACCAAGCCCAAACCCTGTGTGAAAAGCTGACGTTAAATAAATCTTTGTGTGAAATTCATTCGATGAGAGGTAATATGCTGTTCCCTACTGGGCAGCTAGACGAATGTGAGAAAGAACATTTGCTTGCATTAGATTACAGTCAACGAGCAAACTGTTTTCGCGCGAAAGCGAAATCGCTTGGCGGCCTCGGTGATTGTGCCTACGCACAAGGGAAAATGGCCCGCTCATACGAGCACTTAACCGAGTGTTTGCAGCTGTGTGAAGAGCATCAGTTACTTTCGATTGAAACTGCCAATCGCTACATGCTGGCAACAGTGATGATCTATCAACTGCAATCTGACGAAGCACTAAAACAGGCTCAGCATGCCTCGAATCTTGCCTATCTCACGGCAAACCGCCGAGCAGAAATTGTTTCCAGGCTTACGGCAGCATGGATCTTTCTCGACCGTAATGTCTTGGTGCAAGCTGAAAACGAAATCTCGACCGCTCTGCAACTTTCAAAACAGCTTAATGCTCATCGATTTGTCGCTTTTCTTTTGGAGTCCAATGCAAGATTGCACTGGTATCAGGGAAAAGAGGAGAAAGCCCTTTCGGACATCGACACGGCTCTAGAGCTTGTTCATATCAATAAGCTACACAATTTTATTGGTCCTTGGCTCGTATCTACCAAGGCACTTATTTGTGGCGATGAATCAACGGCCCTCTCCGCTTTGCGCACTGGTGAGGCTTGGCTAGAATCTACCTGTGTTGGTCATAACTATTTACGCTTTTACCAACAAGGAATCCAAGTAGCGTGGCAGTATAAGCAGCCTACGCTACTTCGAAAATATCGCGATAAGCTTGCTAACTTCACCCGAGAAGATCCGCATCCATGGGGTGATTTTTATATTGAACAAGCGAATCTGATGCTTGCCTTACTCGACCAGTCCAGCTCCGTCTCTGAGTTGTTAAACTTCAATCAGGCCGCGCGTAAGCATCAACTGAACCAGGCTCAAATAAGTGTTGATGAGCTCGACCATTGGCTCTTCACATCTACTCAACCATGAAATATTCAATAAACGAAGAAAGTCGACTAATTGCACTGTCAAATAATCTTGTTTGCTCGATTTACCTCGTCAAACACAGATATTCGAAACCATCGAATATCTGTGTTTTGACACAGTGTCATCGCTGATTAGATTTATGCTGGCGCATGATCACTTTGCTCCACCTTAAAGTTTTCGATGCTAGGAACATGCTCAGGTAAAAGTAGAGTAACGCGTTGATTTGCTACTTCAACCCATTTACCTGAACTATTTTTATATCGATAGAATGCCACGCCTGACTTCCAATCATCATTAAGTAGGATGTTGAGCGTTACGTTGTGAAGATCTGCTCCTAGAGGAGCAATGCCTAGGTAAGGCTGGTAGCCCTGCAACGTCACCATGATATGACAATCACGCATCGTGCATTGATAGTTGAAACTGCCATTGAGATCAGACACCACATTTAACGGTGGGTTAATGGCCTGAAAGATATGTCCTTTACCCACTATTGATTTGTCTTCGCTGGCCACGAGTAGATTAACATCGAAGTTCACTCCTCCAGGTAAGCCGTTACCAATTTGATAATGAGCAGTAAAAATTGCTTGTGATTCTTTTGATTCCATTTTCACTGTGTTCTCCAACTGAATTTATTGTCGTCAGTGACCCATTCAATGTAGATAACACGTCATTCAAGTTCAGTATCACTTTAGGCTCAGATCTACTTGACTACATAAATTATCTACGGTCACGCAGATGCCGCTCGTTCTTTTCATCAACCAGATATTATTGCTCTCTCGCTGATGCTTTTGGCGATTTGTACAGAACAACTGATACCAAACTGATATGGCGAACATATGCGTGCGAGTTAATATTTAAACAACTATTCAATACATAAGCCAAATGGAAAAAATAATGGAACAAGAATGGATGCAGGGAACTAAAGAAAACCAAGTGGTAGAACAGCACCCTAACCCTCAAATACAACGCCTCGCTGTACTTAACGCGTACTCAATCTCAATCAATAATGCCAAACTGTTTATTCAGAAAATGGATAAATGCGGTTTTCCTAAAGAGCGACTACTGACACCTCTTGAAAACACGGTTTCACCGGTTCCCGGTTTGAACCAATATCAAGTCGAGTCACTCATCTTCAATACTCGCTATCAACACCAACCCTTTGTCATTGTCATGTGCGAAAGTACGCAAGAAGTTCAGCAAGCCTATCTAACAGCAACTCGATTCAATCTCCCGATTCGTGTTCGCTCAGGAGGGCATGATCACGCAGGTGAATGCAGTGGTGACAACGTCATTTTGATTGACGTGAGCAGAATTAAGACCTTCCAATTGTGTGAAAATATTGCCACCATTGGTGCTGGCTATCGCTTCTATCAACTGACACCAAAACTTGCAGAGCATGATCGAATGATTGCACATGGAACCTGTGCCACAGTTGGGTTGACTGGCTATATTCAAGGCGGAGGATGGGGCCCTTGGACGCGAAAATACGGCATGTGTTGTGAGCACCTAGTGAGTGCAACCGTGGTATTGGGTGATGGTACGATCACAGAAGTCTCAGCAGAGTCCAACCCTCACCTATTTTGGGCACTAAGAGGCGGCGGAGGCATGAGTTATGGCATTGTTACCGAGCTACGCGTAAAAACATTCCCTTTACCCAAAGAGATCCACCGCTTCGAGCTTCAGTGGAACCTCTATCCAAAAATCAACGGTATGCTTCAGCCAATACCAACGCACCCTACCATAGATGTGCTAAAAAATTGGGAGCAGGCTATAAAAAGCCTTGATACGCCTAAACTTCTTGGCACCAACTTGCAAATTGATGCTCTGCCTGAATCATCTAACCACTGTGATCTCGAAACCATCAGCCATCACTGCACCATGTATGGCTACTGGGAAGGAACAGAACAAGATCTTCACCAATTTATAGCCGTTCAATTTGGCGCCTGCTCCCCTGATTTAGTTCAAGTCTATGAAGCACATGGCACTGATTTTGACGGGAAGAAATACGATCACTCCCTGATGAGCACATGGGGGCGCGATTCTTTGTGTCAAAGCGGTTCTCCTTTCCCTCCAGATTATGACGCCCCAGCACCTCACAAAATCACTTCGCGATTGGTGTCAGAGCGAGGTCTTAAAGCAGAAGGCTATACTGCACTTTTGCAAAGCTTAACTTCGCCTTTGATAAAGCCAGAAAACCGCGATCAAGGGCTATTTAGTTACGTAACCTTAGGTGCGATCACTGGTGGCTTTTATCATCACTCAGACGACCTTGAAGACATATCTTTCCCCTACCGCCAGTGTCAATATACAGTCCAATACCAAACTTGGTGGAATGAAGAGATAAAGCAAAAACTAGAACTACAAAATAACCCAGTACTTGTTGATGTAAACAGAGCCATGGACTGGATTGATAAAGCCAGAGAAGCTGATATACCGGGAACCTATGGTGCCTTCATCAGCTTTAAAGATCCGGCAATTCCGACAAGCGTTTATTTTGATCGAAGCTACCGCGACTTAATCGGTATAAAAGAAAAATACGCTAAGGATAAGTTTAATCATCTTAGAACTAATAAGACCATCATTTAACATCAATATGCATCTTAAAAAGCATATATTTACAGGCCGTCATTTGGACGCTCTATCACGTATAGAAAGTTAAAAAAGAGGAAAAATTATGACAACTAAGGGGGCATTTTACGTTAAAAATAATTCCAGCGATAAAATCACCGGGTATGTGAGATTTAAAGACTCTCCGGAAATGGAGGTCCGTTTCGACTTGAATACTGGGGACAAGTCTTGTGCATACTATGCAAAAGACGAAAATAAAGGCCCCGTCGCTGTGGAAATCTTTAATGATAATTTAAAAATATCTCCACCACTTAGCGGTTCTTGTGAGAAAACTTTATAGCCGCTTACCCGATTCATCACTTCGCCCGAGACTGTTAAACAACTTCTCGGGCAGTTTCATTTCTCGGTATTTGGATTGAAGACTCTCCCTATTTTCAATCATAATCTGAAATTGTTAACTTTATGTTCTCACTTTATATCACCACTGCAAGATAATCGAATCAATAAAAATCACTTTTAAAACCAACTTTAAATCTAGAGTAACCAAGATTGAAAAAATAAATATATTATTGATCTCTAAGATCAAAGAGTTTGACTTAATACATCACTTTTTATTTTAACTCTATCAACTGATACTAAACTGCTACTGACGTTTTTTGATTGAATGCTTAACTTAATAGCATGTGCTTATCTCAATGGCTAAAACCATTATTAAAGCGCAATTCTTCTATATCCACGTAATCTCTAAGCATTTGATTCAGAGAGTTTCTTGGATATGCATCATTCAAAATAAACAACGGAAAGCGTGGCTATGTGTACAGATGTGAATATCAATTATGGTTGCAACAACCAAACCTTATCCGCTAGAACCATGGAGTTTGCAGTTAACCTTCAGACCGAGATTTGGTTTCGAGCCCAACAAACTTACCAAATTACGACCTTTACTTCCGACGGAAAAGCCGACCGTGTTTTCAATGGTCAGCCGCCAAAACGTCACAGTAAAGAATGTGAGTTTCGAGCAAATTGGCAGGGAGAGTTGAGCTTCATCCACTGCAACGCCATTACCCACCCTCTTTTAACAGCTGATGGCATTAATGAATCTGGCCTTTCTGTTGGGTCACTGTACTTGCCCATTCTCAATCAAAATGTATCGACCTCTCACATCCCTGATGATGCCTTTGCATTAGGCAGCGGCCTGTTTGGTACTTTTATCTTGTCTACGTTTAATACTGTGGACGAGATGGTGACGTACTTCACTACTCACCCCGTTTACGTGTTTAACTCGACTATTTCAACTGGTGAAACAGAGAGTGAAAACATGACGTTGGACCAGCATTTCGTGATTCACGATGCAAATAATGACAGTGCAATCATTGAGTTTCTTAACGGTAATATGCATATCTATCGAGCATTTAAAGAAAGCGATATGTTCAGCAAAGAGGAAAATCAGCAAGCACGCTATCAATGTACCGAATATGACTTTGATGATTATAAAGTGGTTGTGGACCACTCCTACGTAGGAGTAATGACTAACTGCCCAAATTACCATTGGCATGTCAATCACCTCTCATATTTTTCCAATTTGCGCAACTACAACCCAGAACCGAACAATGAAGTAACCATGCAACGTCATGTCCAAGTGCCTGGCCCACTTCAATCAATCAATGGCGCTGGCTTGATGGGCCTACCCGCCGACCCAACACCGCCGTCTCGATTTGTACAAACCTATGTAATTAAGCAGTTAAGCGAACAACCAACTAACTTCGACGAAGCCTTCTCACTCGGACAAAAGCTACTTAATCGCGTTGATATACCTTTGGGCATCATGGCGAATGAGCTTGAGACATCCGATAACCCTGAAGTCTTTTTTAGTGATATCACCCAATGGAGCGTTATTAGACATAACAGTCATCAGTCACCCGCGTTCTATCTGCGTACTTACGGAGACATGACTTGGCGAGTAGCCAATGTCAAAGACTATATTGGATTAAATAGAGACTGTCAGATTTCAAGCGTTTTACAGCTCATGCCAGTTACAACATCATTACCGTTTGAACAAGTCGAATCTCGACCAACTATTAAAATCGCTTAGAGTTAATTTTGAAGCGCAAACAAATGAGAAGTAGAAAGCCCCGCTTTCTAAGCGGGGCTTTTAAAAGACAAACTGCTAAATTCACTATTCTTAATTTATCTGGAACTAAACAAGATAATCGCTATAAATCTAATAAAAAAGCCAGAGTAAGAAATTAATCTCACTCTGGCTCATAGCTGCATATAGTATAGTTTTATCTGCTATAGATATAACGTATGGTTGCTTTTACACTTGTTACATTCAGTCGATTTACTCTTTACCGAACACGTTGTTCTCTTGTTCTTGAACGCGGATGAATGTAGTACGCTTGGTTAGCTCTTTAAGCTTTGCTGCACCCACGTATGTACAAGTTGAGCGAACGCCACCAAGGATGTCTTGAATAGTGCCGTGAACGCTGCCACGGTATGGCAATAACACTGTTTTGCCTTCGGCCGCACGGTAGCCAGCGACACCACCTGAGTGCTTCTCCATCGCGCTCTTAGAAGACATGCCGTAGAATTTCATGAACTTCTCGCCGTCTTTCTCGATCACTTCGCCGCCTGACTCTTCGTGGCCCGCTAACATGCCGCCTAGCATAACAAAGTCCGCACCGCCGCCGAATGCTTTGGATACATCACCTGCGCATGAGCAACCACCGTCACCGATGATCATGCCACCAAGGCCGTGCGCTGCATCGCCACACTCGATGATTGCAGAAAGCTGCGGGTAACCAACACCCGTTTTTACACGAGTTGTACAAACTGAGCCAGGGCCAATGCCTACTTTCACGATGTCTGCACCAGCGAGAATCAACTCTTCACACATATCACCAGTAACCACGTTACCCGCAGAAATCACCTTGTCTGGGAACTCTGCTCGCACGCGTTCAACATACTCGACTAAATGCTCTGAGTAACCATTTGCAATGTCGATACAGATGAAAATAAATTCATCTGAAAGCGCCATAATATCTTTGGTTTTTTGGAAGTCTGCGTCAGATGTTCCCGTAGACACCATTACGTTATTCAGGGTTGCTTTATCAGCTGATTTAGCAAACTCAGCCCAATCTTCTACCGTGTAATGTTTGTGAACAGCAGTCATTACACCATGCTCAGCTAGCGCTTTAGCCATTGCAAAGCTACCAACCGAATCCATGTTTGCTGCGATTACAGGCACACCAGACCATTGACGACCACTATGCTTGAATGTAAAATCGCGGGTTAAATTTACTTGAGAACGGCTCTTAAGGGTAGAACGTTTCGGGCGAAACAGTACATCTTTAAAACCTAACTTAAGTTCTTGTTCGATACGCATTGTGTAATTCCTTGATTCATATGTATATGTGTCATCTCAGAGTGCGTAGTGATTTCGTTGGCAGACGAGTTCACTGTTCTTCGGACACAAAAAAACCGGAGCGTTGGCAGACGCTCCGGTTTTCAGCATTATAGGCTGTGATTTATTTCCTACAAGTCTGATATTTGAATTTTTTTTGTGATACCATCTTGATAATCGCATATCAAAAACACTCCTCAAGTCGTTATTTTTTCTCATTATTTATAATTATCAACAACTTAAGAAAACCTTTAAGTTAACCTATTGCGCAAACCTTTGCGTCATACCTTTAAAATGAAAACGCACAACCTCTCAAATCTGCCTAAAACTCAATCACCTAATACTAAGATGTGCTGCTAATTCGGAAAAAGTACTCAAAAAATCGCCCACTTTTTCATAGTAATGGGCGAGATCTAACTACGTCCTATCGATTTGTTGAGTAATAGCGGTACGAAGTGTGCCTATAACATCACTTGCCAAAAGACCAACTTGACCATGCTGACTCACGTTTATATCCGCAGCATGACTGTGGAGTACCACACCTAAACGTGCCGCAACGGAAATGGGTAACCCTTTAGCTAGCAACGCACCAATAACACCAGATAGCACATCTCCCATTCCGCCCGTCGCCATTCCGGCATTACCCGCTAGGCAGACGTACATTCTCGTTCCATCGTAAATAAGCGTTCCCGCACCTTTTAAAACCACCACACCGCCATAACGCTCTTGCAGTTGTCTTGCAGCAGAATATCGGTCACTTTCTATTTGTTGAGTGGTCACATTTAATAGTCGAGCTGCCTCTCCAGGATGCGGCGTGATCACTCGCTGGTTGTCGCACACCAAAGTGCCATCACATCGTTGGCTTAGCATCGCTAGAATATTGAGCCCATCAGCATCAACAACTTTAGGTTTCTGTTCTTGAGCCAGATATTGATAGGCTTGATAAGCCCACTCATCATCACCAAAACCTGGACCAAACACCAATACTTCAGCCCAGCGAATGCGTTTGGTTAAGTCGTTCTCAGTATCCCTGAGTAAGTCGGCGGTGATGCTTTGGCTCATTACTTCTGGGCAGCCAATCTGTAGTGGGATAAGGCTACTCGGGTGAGTAATTGCGGCAGTTAAACCCGCTCCGGATCTAACCGCAGCGGAGGAACATAAGCGAATCGCTCCTGACATACCTTGGTTACCACCGACACAAAGTAGTTTGCCATTGTCACCTTTGTGTGCTGTCGGGTTTGGCTTGGGCATTAACCTTGAAACAACCTGATGATCAATACCTAGTGCACTTTCTACTTCGATAGAATCAAACTCAACATTTACACCCAACCCACAAAAGTGGAGTTCACCAACTCGATCTCTCGCTTGTCCGGTGCACAAGCCTTGCTTAACACCAATGAAGGTTACAGTATGCTCAGCATGAATGGCATCGCCTAAAATAGCACCTGTATTTGCACACAACCCGGAAGGAATATCGACTGCAATCACTGGGGTGTGAATTTGATTGATTTGCTCAATGTAGCGACGGTACTCCGAACGAACCTCACCACTTAAACCAGTGCCTAACATGGCATCAATGATCACATCGGCTTCTAGCAATGCGGTATTCCACTCATCCCAATCATTGTTAACACCATCGATGGACTGCCAATCTTGATATGCGCGTAAAGCATCACCTTTGAGCGCAGTCACATCACCAAGTTGGAAAACCTGTACATTGAGTTGCGCTTGTTTAGCAAGCGAGGCAAATACGTATCCGTCACCACCATTATTCCCTTTGCCACAAATGACTAAGATATTTTTTGATTTGGGATACAAGTGTAAAAAACGCTCATATACAGCCATACCTGCGCGTTGCATTAGGCTATACATAGAAACACCAGCCATTTGCGCTGCCAGCGTTTCACCGTTTTTTACTTGTTCTGAGGTGTAGAGTTTTAGGGCGAGATTAAAGTCCATCTTCACGTTCTGCGCATTAGGAAACACAATTATAAGTATACAAAAAAGCCAAGGCGAACCTTGGCTTTTGAGAAATTTTTTTATCGCTACTGACTCTGAGACATCAATGCTTCAGCCGTCGCGTCTTGTATAGATAAAAACAACGAATTAATTTTTCCAGTCGGTGTACGCATGGGGTTCAGCGTAACGTTCTGGTACATAAACTCCGCTTGCTGAGTGACAGGACGTACGTTACGGCAGCGGAACAAGTAAGGACGCTGGCGCCACGTAATAAAGCTGCGGCAACCTAAATCATACACGGGCTTTGTTTTTAACTTAAACCATTCCTGCGGGATTTCAGGGAAGATATCAAAGATAGAACGACCAATTGCATCATGAGATTGCAAACCACTGTGATGAGTCATAAACCCATTCCACACTTGCACATTATAATCTCGGTCAATGACGACGAGCCCCATGTCGACGTTTTGTACCATGTCTACCATCCAATGGAATTGTTCAAACTCTGCTGGCATATTCAACATTAGAACTCCTCCATTAGATATGACAGTTTGTTATCGAGCAGCGGCAAAGATTCATCGACGAACATAAACAATAAATCACAACGGATTGACGTTCCCTCAATGTTGTAGCTCACCTCGAATGTCATGGTGCGGCTGAATGCGCCCGTCGTAGACTCAATGATCGAATCAATTGATATATGCTGACCAAGAAGCACTGGAGGGCTTTGGAAGAATCGCACTTCAGATTGTTCGCCCAAGCCATTTAAGAATGACCCCACCAAGATATTGGAAATATCCATGAGCAGCTCAAGCTCTTCCAGTTCGTCGCTATCAGCTGGCACTTTCATCAACTTCTTGAGATCCGATACGCTCGAATCGCTCAAAATCACCAGCGCTTCACCCGCAATACCTTCGCCACAAAAGCCCTGACAAACGCCCGATACGTTATCATGCGACGCTAAGTCACGGAGTGCCATGTGTAGTTCGCTCACTTCGAAGATATTAACGTTCGGAAGCGGTAATTGCACAAACACATCAAAATGACGCGCCAATGCATCTGCGGCTCGACCAATAGAGACGTTCGCCACTTCCATATAAATATCGCGACGACGTAAAATCGGTAACTCAATAGAAACAGGCGTGATAATTTGAGGACGAGGCTCTGGCTCAACCAACTCTTTAAGCGCATTCTTGAGTTCATCTTTGGCGATCGGTTTTTGAATAAACGCTTTTGCACCCAGTGCGAACACGCGCTCTTTCGCTTTAGGTTGGATATCCCCCGACACCACAACCACCGGAGTTGTATTCCCTAACCGCTGCATGTTTTCTAGTGTTTCAAAGCCATCCATTTCTGGCATGGTCAAATCAAGAAACATCAATTTAAACTCGTTCTTTTCGAGTTCTTCTAGCGCATTTTTTCCGTGGATAGCAAACGTAATATCGGCATTCAATGTGGCTGGTAGTGATCTCGCCATCTGTTTGCGTGCTAACGCTGAATCATCACAGATGAGTACGGGAAAAGACATTCAATCACCTTTTTATATTCCACAATCTGCGCCGGAGTCTAACAGATTGTTACAGCATGTAATACGAGAAAACGGACGAGTTTTTATTTCTTTTTTTATTCAATAAGCATACGCAATATGAATGGATGAGTGAACAAAATGGCGAAAAAGCAAACATCCCATTCGCTGTTTAGTGACATGAAACAAACATGGATAAAACGCCTCCATTAAAAATAAGCACAAAGTTGCATTTTAAATTAAAAATCCGTTTTTACTCCCACTCTATCTGCTCAGTATGAGTACTGGGTAAATCGGTATCGCGTAGCAATAAAAAAGCACCCTTTCATAGGGTGCCTTGAATAATGTATTCATCAATAAAATGTCACGTCTATGGCACACCGTGACCTTTAGAAGCCACCCATACGCGATACCATTGCTCTCGAGTCAATTCGATATTCAGCGCATTTACTGCCGTTTGCACACGCTCAATCTTACCAGAGCCAATGATTGGAATTGGGTTAGATGGCAAACGACGTACCCAAGCGTAAATCACTTGGTCAATGCTAGTCGCCCCCACTTCTTCGCGAATCGCTTCTAATTCGTTGCGAACACGAACGGCTTGCTCACTGTCACCACTGAAGATTGAGCCACCACCGAGGCAAGACCAAGCCATTGGGCGCGTACGCAACATTTGCATTTGATCAAGCGTTCCATCGTGTGCAACTTCAAAATTAAGCGGGTTGATTTCCACTTGGTTAGTCACAAGAGGCTTACCCAAACGAGATTGCAACAATTCGAACTGACGTGGAGTAAAGTTAGACACACCAAAGTGCTTCACTTTACCCACTTTGTGTAGCTCTGAGAATGCTTCAGCCACTTCATCGGCATCCATTAACACGTCAGGGCGATGGATTAAAAGCACATCGATTTCGTCCACATTCAAACGCTCAAGCGAGTTATTCACCGATTGGTAGATGTGAGCGGAACTCGTATCGTAGTGATTGATCTTACGCTCTGGTGTTTTATCTCCACACAGGTTGATATCACACTTTGTGACGATTTGAACCTGCTCTCGCACGCTCTTATCGAGAGCAAGTGCTTCACCAAACAACTTCTCACACTCGTAATTACCGTATATGTCTGCGTGATCGACCGTGGTAATGCCTAACTCAATATGTTGCTTGAGGAATGACAAGCGCTCTTGAGCAGTCATGCCCCAATCAACTGCACGCCAATATCCTTGAACCAGTTCTGAGAACTCAGGTCCTTTTGGTGCAGTTACAACTTTTGCAACCATGGTTTTTCTCCTTCAATTGATCTGCATTCATCGTAGTCTTGTTTTCACATCGGCTCAACGGGTAAACTTTGGCAATTCGAACTGGAGTACGAAATATGTCTTTTGCCCAACGCCTAGCCACCTTGATCGGAGAAGAAAGCATCAGCGGATTTGCACGGCGCGTTGATGTGTCTGAAGCTTTAATACGCAAATATTTAAAAGGCAGTGAACCGAGCCTAACGAAAGCAAATCAAATTGCGATGCGAGCCAACTGCTCTCTTGAATGGTTAGCGACCGGATGTGGTTATTTATATCGCCGCGCTGAAGTCGTAGATATGGATGCGTACAAACTTGCATTTCAACACGTTATGAATCAGCCGTTGCCAGATGAGGCAGAAGAACAGCACCGTAAGCTCATTGCTGGCTATCAATACCTGCGCGCGCACAAAAAATCGGATGGATTTTTGGACGAGTCTGCGATGGCGACCTTCCTATCTCTCCATAAAGAATCTAAAAACGAGTCACTTTAACATCGATAATTTCGCCATCGCTGTGCAATTCCACATTTAAAGACGGTGATGGCGACGAAAACTCGTCCGGTTTTACCCAAAATAAGCTTCGAATCATTTCTTGCGGATAGCGGTTTATCAACAAGATAACTTCTTTATCGACGAGCTCAGAAGATTTCTTTTCCAGCGCTTCAAAGACGTCATAGTTCTCTTGTCCGATAGTTATACTACGTAAAACCAACCCGTCTTTTCTTAAATTGAGGATTAAGTCATTGAGACTTTGCCATTGATATTCGGTCAAAAAAGAGAACTGAGCACTGTCCTTTCCCAAAACAACTTCACCATACAGATGCTGCTGATAGTACGAAAAATCGTCCAAACAAAATGTGCTGAAATACGTTGAAGCATCTTGCTGCTGCACGTCACAGCGATACCAGCCTCCCCTTGTTTCTATACGCTCTTTTAAATTGGAGTACGGCATTGCAGACAACGTGTCCTGCCACCAACTCGGCGTCGAAAATGCTGGAAACGTTACCGAAAAACAACATAAAGAAAACAGGACTCGAGGATAAAAGCGCATGAATTACTCTGGTTGATTAACATCGACCCCAGACATTACCGACTAGTAGAAATTGTTCAAGATAAAAATAGTGGCAAGTAGTGCGGAAAGTTGTAGAGCAGAAATTAAGAAGGCGCACATTTGCGTGCGCCTCTACCTCGTTACTCAATCGTGAGTGTGCGAATCGGAGATGTCTATTGATGCATCCCGAACATAAAACGAGGACTTACCGTAGGGTTTGAATCCATCCAAATTGTGTGTAAAACCTCACATCCCTCCTTCTGAAGCAGTCATGTTGCTTTACACCTAAAGCATGGTTCATTTTGCTCAAAAAACAAGTTTTTTATCCCAAATTATGAGAGCAATAGCACAGTCTTGGTGAATGAATGACATCGCGACACTTCGAACACTCAATAGTGAAAAGCTAAATTGCATCTTTATTGATTAGGTCTAGACTCTGCGAAGCGTATACTTTCTCGCGTCCCTTCCACCAGCAACAGGAGAACTTGTTAATGACCAAACGAGAGAGAATTGTGAAATCTGTGTTAGCGCACGTACCGAAAGATGCGATTAACCAGTTTGTCTCTCGAGGGTCCACACCATTTTCTGTCCTGATTATGGCCGCAATCGTTGGCACACTAGCTGGTTTTGTCGGCACTTACTTCGAACTTGCGGTTCATTTTGTTTCTGAAACCCGTACCGAATGGCTAAGAAGCGAAATCGGTAGCGTACTTCCTCTTTGGCTTGCTGCGGTGCTGATCAGCGCGTTGCTTGCTTTTATTGGTTACTTTCTTGTTCACCGCTTTGCTCCGGAGGCTGCGGGATCAGGCATCCCAGAAATAGAAGGCGCGATGGACAACATTCGTCCAGTGCGTTGGTGGCGAGTTCTACCTGTTAAATTCTTCGGCGGCATGGGTGCACTTGGCTCCGGAATGGTACTTGGTCGCGAAGGTCCGACAGTTCAAATGGGCGGCGCAGTTGGTCGAATGGTGACCGATATTTTCCGTGTGAAAGATGACGATACTCGTCATTCCCTACTCGCTTCAGGTGCCGCTGGTGGTTTGGCTGCCGCCTTTAATGCCCCACTCGCAGGCATTATGTTCGTTGTAGAGGAAATGCGACCTCAGTTTCGCTATTCTCTGATCTCAATTCGCGCGGTGATCATCTCTGCTATTATGGCCAACATTGTGTTTCGCGCCATCAACGGGCAAGACGCTGTCATCACAATGCCGCAATATCACTCTCCAGAGCTTCAGTCCCTTTGGTTATTTTTATTGCTTGGCGCATTGTTTGGCGTATTCGGAGTGATCTTCAATAAATTGATTACCGTGGCACAAGACAGTTTTGTCGCAATTCACAAAAACGATCGTAAACGCTATTTAATCGTGGGTTCACTACTTGGTGGCATTTTTGGTCTGCTTCTCTTATACGTGCCACAGCTAACTGGCGGTGGCATCGGCCTTATTCCTGATATTACCAATGGCAACTACTCGGTATCCGTTTTAGTTCTGCTTTTCTTTGGTCGCGTCATCACGACGTTGCTATGCTTTGGCTCTGGTGCGCCGGGCGGTATCTTTGCACCGATGCTTGCTCTGGGGACCTTGTTTGGCTATGCATTCGGAGCGAGTGCTGATGTGTTGCTTCCTACGCTTGATATCGAACCTGGCGTATTTGCTATTGCGGGCATGGGGGCCCTGTTTGCTGCAACGGTACGCGCACCGATCACGGGCATTTTGTTGGTGATTGAAATGACCAATAACTACTACTTAATTCTACCACTTATCATTACTTGTTTAGGTGCCGTGATTATTGCTCAGTTGTTTGGCGGACAACCGATTTACAGCCAGTTGCTACATCGTACAATCAAAAACGATAAGTTACGTCAGCAGGATCTTCCTGAAAACCAATCGACATAATTCTCGCTTTGTTATTATTTCGCTCCAAACTATCGAAGGGTTTGGAGCGATAAACTCTACATTTTTACATCTTTTCCAAAATATTCGATACCAAACTCACAAAAACACCATTCTCTGATATTTCCTCACCACCTTTCATGAGTAAGCACTCTCTAAACTTGCTAGTATTCGCTACTCAAATAGAGCATTTCATCCAAATCATCACGTTTCGTTTCATTCAGGCAAAAATCAAATGGAGTAGATTTGAACTGGAGAAGACTTGTGCAGTTTTATAGCGTTCCGCCGTCTCAAGCCGCGTTAGCGCTAGGTATGATAGGTTTAGGACAAGCTTGGGCACTCTATGTCCCTGAAATTGGTGAACCAATACGCCCATTTTTAGCGTCACTCGGCGCGCTTTTACTCGCCCCTGTGCTGATAAAATATGCCACGAATCCACGATTATTTATGGTCGACATTCGTCACCCATTGAGCGGTAGCTTAATGGCCCCCATGAGTATGGCGTTACTGATCCTTGCAGATTATCTTGCTTCTGTAGCGCCAATCATTGCTTATCCACTCTGGTTTATGGCACTTTTGCTGCATTTTACTATGATGGTACTGTTTTTTAGCTTTCAGCTAATGAACTTCAAAATGTCGAATATTGTACCTAGCTGGTTTCTCTATCCAGTGGGACTGATCAGCAGCTCATTAGCAGGCTCCCAATTGGGTCACAACCTATTCTCTGAAACCTTAGCGATGATGTGCATTGGCATTTATTTCTTTATGTTACCGCTGGTGCTCTATCGTTTGGTGTTTTTCGGATCTCTACCGAGACGAGCCAGGCCGACCCTCGCAATTATGGCCGCACCGGTAAACTTGTCATTGGCGGCATACTTGGTGAACTTTCCCCTGCCCGATCCGATACTGACTGGCGCATTAGCAGGGATTGCTATCACCATGACGTTATTGATCTACCTGTGTTACTTCCGCTTACTTCGATTGAAGTTTCAACCTTCTATCGCGGCGGTAACCTTTCCTTCCGTGATCAGTGCCATTGCGATGCACCGCTTAACCTCCTTTTTTGCCGAATCGCATCCACATTGGCACTGGCTACACGATTTTGGCTTTTTAGAGCTCAGCATTGCGACTGTGTTGGTGGTTTGGGTATCGGCAGGTTACATCAAAATGTATTGGCCAGAAATCGTTAAGTCGCCCTCTAAACAAGCATAAAAAAACGGCCTCATCTGAGGCCGCTGTTTATCTCTATCAATAAGACATCAACCCGCAAACTTCGCCATGAAGTTCCCAATGTTAGTCAAACTCGATGCCGCCATTACGATAACAATCGCTGCTCCAGTTAGCGTTAAGTACATTGGGTGTTGGTAGTCACCGACAATATCTTTGCGTTTTGTCGCAACCAATACAGTGCCCAAAACGATAGGAAGAATAATGCTGTTCACTAGGCCCGCTAGCATCAAAAGAAGAATTGGCATGTCCATGGTTACCGTGCCTAGCGAGGTTAGGATAATGAAACCAACACACCACGCTTTCTCGTTTCGCGCGACAACTGGGAAAAGCGTCTTAATTAATGATATAGCCATGTAAGAGTTGCCAACCACAGACGTGATGGAAGCTACAAACAGTACTAAGCCAAAGATGAAGTAACCAAGCTGGCCAGCACCTTGACGGAAAGCATCCGCCGCAGGGTTAGCCGTATCCAGCGTTGCGCCTGTCGCGATAACGCCAAACACTGCCAAAAACAGTAGGATTCGAATAACCACCGCAATAGAGATACCAGCCCACGCTGTTGAGGTGATGGAAGGCACGTTCTCTTTGCCTTTCAAGCCGATGTCTACTAGGCGTTGTGCACCCGTGTAGTAACCGCCAACTGCACCGCCAACGATAGTCAACGTAGGCAGAAGCAAACTACCAACATCCATAGGCATCACCGCTGCACTTAGTGTCTCTCCCATCGGAGGTAAGCTCGTCATAGCCACGTATGCGATCAGAACAATCATGAACAAGCCAAGGTAGCGGGCCATTTGGTCCATTCGTTTGGAGGCGTTATGAACCATAAACAACAAACAGCCAACGACACCGGTAAACAGTGCGCCCCATGTTGTGTCCACGCCCGTTAGCACATTGATGCCTAACGCTGCGCCACTCACGTTGCCAAAGTTAAACGCCACTGCACCAAGCGCAAGGAGAATACCAACACCATAACCCATGCCGGGGGCCACTTTGTTCGCAATGTCTTGGATTCGCATGCCAGAAACGCCGACAATACGCCACAAGTTCATCACGATACCAAACGTGATAAAAATGGAAGCCAAAACTGGAAATGCCATGTCGACTTTGTAGATATTTGTGAAGACTGCGGTTTGAGTCAAAAAGCCGGGACCAACAGAGGTTGTCGCCATCAAAAAAGCGACACTGAGCATGGCTTTCTTTTGCCAACGGCTTTCTGTAACTGGAGCTGAAATAGAGGAGGTGCTGATAGTGCTTTGTGTAGTCATGCCGAGTCCCAAATTTGTTGTCTTTCTATTATTAGAAAATAGAAAGACAACTGACCGAGATCAGCTGAACTTAGAGAAATATCTCTTTTTAAAACAAACGATTACAAGTTGTAGCCGTTCATTGGGCGCATATATTAAGAGCAACGAATGTGACTGTCAATACACAATTGCATAATTACTATTTATTGCGGCTCACTTGACGATGATTTGGATATAAAAGATATAAAAAAGGATGGCAACTCGCCATCCTCTCTCAATTTTATTTGTCGATTTGATTAACGCAGGCCATGCAGAAATTCAGCACGGGTCGCTGGGTTGCTCTTAAAAATACCACCTAACGCTGTAGTCGTGGTTTCACTGGTGGCATCCATCACACCGCGTGATTTCACACAGTAATGCGTCGCGTCGATAGTCACCGCTACATCGTCAGACTCAAGCAATGTTTGCAAAGCAACAAGGATTTGCTGGGTCATACGCTCTTGAACTTGAGGGCGTTGCGCAAAGAAACGAACAATACGGTTGATCTTAGACAAGCCAATGATCTTACCGCGAGGAATATAAGCAACAGCGGCTTTTCCGTCGATTGTCACAAGATGGTGTTCGCACGTACTGGTCACAGTAATGTCTTTCACGCGAACCATTTCGCTCACGTTCATCTTGTTTTCGATAACTGTGATCTTGGGGAAGTTGGAGTAATCCAAACCAGAGAAAATCTCGTCCACGTACATTTTTGCAATGCGGTGTGGCGTTTCCTCTAAGCTATCATCCGTAAGGTCGAGCTGAAGCAGACCAAGAATCTCACGCATGTGGTATTCAATCTTTTCCTTCTTCTCTTCACGGCTAACGGCATTAGGGCGCATTGGTGTTTCTAACCCGCGTTGCTCTAGCGCTTCTTTCACTAACTTTGCTGACTCGCTAAGACCTGACATTCCACTTCCTCTTTTGTAACTACCACTCTCGGTGTGAAATACAATTGCCGTGTTTTCATCCCGTAGCGTTAAAGTCGCTCAGTCCGATGTTTATAACGCCAAGGCACATAACAAGAATACACTGAGCTATTTTCTCATGCTCCGTAGGAACTTTACCCCTTTCGGATGGGTGACAAGGATACTCGGATTTTTGAATAATTACACCCATATTTTATAGGTGGACATTCTTACTCGGTCCCCTTTTATGGTAGAGTTGCCACAAAACAAAAGAACATAGGATTATCTCAATGGGCTGCTGCGACGCACCTGGCTTGATGCCAATTGAAGAAGCGATGGATAAGATGCTATCGCGAATCAAACCTATCCAAACGACACTTTCTCTTCCTCTTGCTGACGCTCTGGGCTTTGTGCTGGCTGAAGACATTTTATCGCCAATTCACGTGCCCCCTTTCGACAATTCAGCAATGGACGGTTATGCCATTCGTATTCAAGACCTAGAAGTGTCTACTGTGTTGCCTCTGGCAGGTAAATCCTTCGCTGGTCAGCCTTTTGAAAGTGAATGGCCGGCAGGCACTTGTGTTCGAATCATGACTGGCGCGAAAATTCCGGAAGGCTGTGATGCCGTTATCATGCAAGAAAATACGGAAGTGACCGACGCTGGTATCCAGTTCAACCAAACGGATGTGAAGCCGCAAAATAACATCCGCCCTACGGGTGACGACATCAAGCAAGGCGATATTGTATTGGCAAAAGGCGCGCGCCTGACACCGCGCGATATTCCAATGATTGCCTCTCTTGGTGTCAGCCATGTCACCGTCGTGCGTAAGCCAAAGGTGGCATTTTTCTCCACAGGTGATGAACTTAAACCATTGGGTGAGCCACTCAAGGCGGGGCAAATCTACGACAGTAATCGTTACGGTATTAAGCCGCTGATTGAAAACTTTGGTTGTGAAGCGATTGATCTTGGCATTATCCCTGATTGCCCAGAAACATTAAAAGCAACGTTTGAAAAAGCACAAACGCTTGCGGATGTGGTTGTAACGTCTGGCGGTGTCAGCGTTGGTGAAGCAGATTACACCAAAGACATTCTTGAAGAACTTGGCGAAATCGGTTTCTGGAAACTGGCAATCAAGCCGGGTAAACCTTTCGCATTTGGCAAGTTAAGTACTGCTTGGTTCTGTGGGCTACCAGGTAACCCTGTATCTGCGGTGCTAACCATGTACGTACTTGTTCAACCAATGTTGGCTAAATTGGCTGGCCATACTGAATGGAAAGCACCTGAGTCTATCCCTGCTACGACAAAAACTGCATTTAAGAAAGCGCCAGGCCGCACGGACTACCAACGCGGTATCTATACTCTAGAAAACGGTAAATTTGTCGTTGAAACCACTGGCAACCAAAGTTCAGGAGCCTTTCGCTCAATGAGTTTGGCAAACTGCTTTGTTGTGTTGGAACGTGAGCGTGGCCGTGTGGAAGTTGGCGAAACGGTTCAAATCCAACTGTTTAACTCAACGTTATACTAGGAACGTACCGTGGATATTCTTTCCGATCAGGAGATGCTGCGCTATAACCGCCAGATCATTCTTCGTCAGTTCGATTTCGAAGGGCAAGAAGCGCTCAAACAAAGCTCGGTGCTTATTTTGGGTGCTGGCGGTTTAGGTTGCGCTTCTAGCCAATACCTTGCCACGGCTGGTGTTGGCAATATTACTTTTATCGATGACGATATTGTTGAACTCTCCAATTTACAACGCCAAGTATTGCACCACGACGCCGATATTGGCCGTAAAAAGGTTGACTCCGCGGCGGATGCGTTGCGGGAACTTAATCCTCATATCGAAGTAAACACCGTTGCTAAACGTCTCGATGATGCTCAACTTCAAGCTTTGATTGAACAACACACTGTGGTGGTCGATGCTTCAGATAACGTCGACACTCGCAATCAACTCAACCGACTCTGCTTTGCAACAAAAACACCGCTTATTTCTGGTGCAGCCATTCGTATGGAAGGCCAAGTGAGTGTGTTTACGTACGACGACCCAACTCAACCGTGCTATCAGTGTTTGAGCGCGCTATTCGGCAGCAGTGCATTAAGTTGCGTTGAAGCTGGCGTAATGGCGCCTGTTGTGGGTATTGTTGGCGCTGTACAAGCGATGGAAACCATCAAGGTGATTGCAAATTACGGCCAACCCAAAAAAGGGAAGATCCTCATTCTCGATGCGTTTAGCATGTCCTGGCGGGAAATGAATTTGATGAAAATGCCGACCTGCCCTGTTTGTGGCTAAGTAACGCTGTCAGCTTATCAATGAAGATTCTCAAAAAGCTCAACGTAACGTTGAGCTTTTTCTTATTCTGAGATTCATATTTCGAACCAAATAACTTACCGATATAAAATTCATTATAAACAGTAAGTTAAAAACTGGCACATTCCTTTCATTGCATATCATACAAACCAATGAGAGGGCGAATCATGAAAAGGACATCACTATTACTTGGATCTCTGTTCGCAAGCGCATACGTAAGCGCAGCGCCATTCGACACTTGTCCGAGCAAAGCATATTTATTCCAATCGACCCCAGTGCAAGTTTACGGCGTTAATCTGGTTACCGGATCAACCAAGTTACTGACCGACGATGTGGGCTTAGCATCTGGTATTAACGGCGTCGGTTTCAACTTCACTGATCGATACATCTATGGTTACGATACAACCAACTTGAAAATCGTACGTTTAGGCCAGGACTTTCAAGCAGAAACTCTCAACGTACAAGGGCTTCCTAGCCATACGTTTTTTGTCGGCGACGTGTACAACCACGTCTACTACTTGTATCGCAAAGGTAAAGGACTATTTTCCATTGATCTGTCGCCGTTAGATACGGACCCAAATGCTACCTTAACCCTGAATAAAATCACATCAAATGCAAGCGTGAGTTTAACCGACTTTGCGTTCCACCCTGGCGACGGGGCGCTCTATGGTATCGATAATGGGTCTGGCGTATTGTATAAATTCGATACAAAAACAGGCCAAGCAACCGCGATCGGCAATACAGGGGAAACGGGTACCTTTGGTGCAGGCTACTTTGATGTAAACGGAAACTACTACGTATCGCGTAATCAGGACGGCAAAATTTATCGCGTCGACTTATCAGAAAACAATGCAGCCAATATCGCTGCGGGCATTGTTCCTGCTGTAGAGTTTGTGTCTAACGGTCCAAGTTCCAGCCAAAATGACGGTGCCCGATGCGCGAACGCTCCTGTTATTGACGAAGACGAGCCAATTGACTTTGGTGACGCACCTGACACTTACGCTACCTTGCTTTCTTCTAACGGACCACGCCACGCTGTTGATGGTGTAACTTGGCTTGGCACAATTGCGCCAGATGGTGATGCCGATGGACAAGTGGCTCCGTCTGGAGATAACAAAGTTGGTACAGCAGATGAAGATGGCGTCGGCTTTGTTACCGCACTCGACCCAGGGTTAAGTTCACTAGTGAACGTAACTGCATCGACATCCGGCTACTTGTCAGCTTGGTTTGACTGGAACCGAGATGGTGACTTTGCTGACGAAGGTGAGCAAGTATTCACTGATGAGTTACTCTCTGCAGGCAGCAATACGCTTCCATTTGTCGTCTCTGAACTGGCAACCGCAGGTCCTAGCTGGAGCCGATTCCGCTTTAGCCAACAAACTGGTCTGAACTTCGATGGCGGATCAACATCAGGTGAAGTAGAAGATTACCCAATCACAATCACTGAAAACGGCGTATCCGTACAGCACTTCCCAAGTGCCGATTCCTACGCAACGGTCGCGTATGAAGACAACTGGCCTTACACCGCTGACTACGACATGAATGACGTTGTAATTAAGTTCCGTATGACTGAAACACGTATGGACGGCACGGTGGAAAATATCCAAATTAGCGGAGATCTGGCCGCCTATGGGGCTGGCTATAAAAATGGCTTTGCTATTCGTCTACCTGGCGTTTCGAAAGCAAGCATTGAAAACGGCTTAACAAAGCTAACGTTTAATGGCAAAGAACAACCGACCAACGGTCTAGAAGCTATATCAGAAGAAGCCATCTTCATTATCAGTGACGACCTCAGTCAGTATGCGCAAAGTCAATGTGCGTATTTTAGAACCCAAACGGGTTGTAATGATAACGTCGCGTTGTCTTTCACACTGACCATCTACTTTAAGGAAGGAGCCGACCGCTCAGCGCTACAGGCCATGCCTTATGACCCATTTATCTTTGCCACACCCAATACATATCACGGCGATGGTATCACCTTTCAACCAGGTAGAAAATGGGAAGTACATTTGCCAGACCAAGCACCAACTGAGCAGTTTGATGACGCAAACCTATATGGCGTGGGCGTAGACGCAAGTGACCCGACTCGAGGCGTGTACTTCAAAACAGCGAACAATCTTCCTTGGGCATTGCTTATCGTCGAAGAGTGGAATTGGCCGCTAGAGAAAGTTGACTTAGTAGACGCTTACCCAGAGTTTGCCACCTACGCCGAGTCTGGTGGGCGAGAAGGAGCAAACTGGCATACCCTACCTAAAGCAAACAAACGTTACATTCCATAGGAGAAGCATCATGAAAAACTTAATCACAATCATCATGGGATTAGCGTTAACAGCCTGCGGCGGTGGCGGTGGCGGCGGTGGAGACAAAAGCAACGATAGCGCTACTCCACCTCCAGCTCAAACTACCGTTATTGTTGAAGAGCCAAGCATGCAAAATTTAGACGTACCAGATGGGTTCGATTATGACCCAAGGTTAGAAAGCTCACTTGCGGTAGATATTAGTGGTTACTCTTTACAGCGCGCACATCTGAGCATTTATAAGGAGTACCGTGAAGATGCGTCTGGAACCTACCAAGCGAAATATTCGAGCAATATTGCTTCTGCTGCGCTGACGAGTGGGAAAGCTAAATTAGACTTCTCCACCTCGGACAGCCAAGATAACCTGTTAGTCGAAATTTGGTTCTACGATGGCTCAGAACCTCTTCAAAAAGTCGTCTCAACCGGAAATACGACATGGCGCATGTAAGATGCTCTATTGGTGAGCATTGATACTCGGGACTGGCGCAAGCCACAGGTTTTAAGACAAAATCGCATCGTTCTTTGAACATGCGATTTTTTTGTTGTAAAACAAAATGATTACTTGAAACAATAGCAATGGAGCGCAAATTGGATAATCCCAAAACCTATATGTTGGTCTTCAGCGGTTTCATTGCCCTACTTGTGCTCTTGTTGCTCATTAAGCAAACGGATGAAAACACGGTTTCAGCCACCGTCATTAGCAACACTTTAACTCAGTCCCTTGATGGTCAACGTCGGTACCTCACTATTAATTCACCTGAGATAGAGCAACAACGAGTGACGGTTCCAGTGTCCGCATCTTGTCCAGTGGGCTCTATTGCGTTGTTCCACCAAGCATCCCGCTCAAGTTTTGACTCATCCCTTTCATTCATTCGCTGTGAGTAAAGATACTGTGCGAACTTCCCAAATCAGAAGGATTTAACCATGCAAGCATTGATCGATGCCAAAGAACTTCATGCTTTATTAGACCAACCAAATGTAAAACTTCTAGACGCGAGTATTCGTTTTCAAATTCCTTCCGAAGGGAAAAAGATCACCAATAAGTGGATTCCAGGCTCATTGCGTTTCGACTACGACAATGACTTTTGTCTGCCAGATACCAATCTCCCTCATATGATGCCAACAGAAGAAGAATTTAATAACAGCGCTCAGAAACTTGGCCTGAACAACGAAGACCTTATTGTTGTTTATGACAACTCAGGAACACTCGCCTCTCCGCGCGCATGGTGGATGTTTAAGGCAATGGGGCACAATAATGTCAAAGTGCTTAATGGTGGCCTCCCGGCTTGGATTGAGGCTGGACTGCCTGTCACGGGTGTCTTGTCAGAAGCTAAGCAGCTCGGAAACTTTACCGGGAAATTAAATAAACATGCTTTTTTGGACGCAAATGCAATATTAGAGTACTCAAACAATTGCAGTGCAAACATTGTTGACGCTCGCTCACGTGCACGTTTTTTAGGCGAGGTACCAGAGCCAAGAGAAGGACTGCGTTCTGGTCATATTCCTAATTCTGTTTGCCTCCCTTTCCAAACATTATTGAGTAATGGCTTTATAAAGGCAGACTCGGAATTGAAACAAGCATTTAGTGCACTAACGTTATATAATGATAAATCAATCATTTTCAGTTGTGGCTCAGGTGTAACGGCCTGTATTTTGCTGCTAGCAGCATACCAGTTAGGTTGGCGTGATTTATCGGTCTATGACGGGTCATGGACAGAATGGGGCGCAGACCACTCATTACCCATTACTCGCTAATCTAGGAGCTATCGAAGCGGCATGGTCAGGTTAAAGAAGAACATTTGGACACTATACATGGCGCTACTTACGATAAGTGCCGTGCTGTTCGTGTTGTTTGGCCGCTACCATTATGAGTCAACCCTGAATAAGTACAAAGATAAGCAGCTCCTACAATTGGAGCTGTTTGCCTCTTCTGTCGAATCACTTCTGAAAGGACAAGAATCGTTACTTGAAGTCATTGGTCATCAGTTGGTCGAGAGAAATGACTTTACTCGTACAGCAGCAGTTCAAACTCGCCCGATGCTGGACAAACTGCTCAGTATCCATCCGGCGATTATTGGATTCGGCCTAACCAACCCCGATGGAGACTACATCGCCGTAAGCTCCAACTTGATCTTGGCAAAGCTGCATAATCTAAAACAAGATCCATTGACTCGTGATACCTTTTTGGCAGCGCTCAACTCCGACCGAATGATTATAGGTCGAACGTATTTTATGCCAGCTCAAGATTCACTTGTGATTCCGATCCGAAAAGCAATTCCAAATAAAGATGGTGTTGTACAAGCAGTGATGACGGCTGGCTTTAATATGAATTCATCTTCGGTTTTTCGTAACGACATCCATGCCAATGAGCACAACCGGGTCACATTGATCCGCAGTGATGGCTACCTTACTTTTAGCTCGTCAGAAGACACAACCCTAGAAGATTACCTAAAACCTGCCAATGATTTAGATATAAAAGCCGTTATGGCTCAAATCACAAAAGATTCAGGCTGGGATATAGCGCAACTAAAAAAGCTCACACGAGCGCTAAATATTGTTGTCGACAATTCTCGCCTGAGTGAGTTAATCACATTGAGATACCTTCCTGATTATCATCTTTGGGCCTCTTCCTCGACAGATTTGAATTTTATTAAGCGCGGATTTTACGAACAGTTTGCACTGTACTCGATTGTTTTTCTTATCGTCCAAGGTGCTTTTTACGCTTTATTCCGCTCCATTGCGAACAATGAACATAAAACAAAACTGCGTTTGCTCTATCAAGCGAACCACGATCATCTCACTGGATTACCAAACCGAGAGTACCTACGCGCAAACATTCGACACTGGCTTTCTGGGAAAGGGAACCCTTTTTCTTTGATGTTTATCGATATTGATAATTTCAAATCAGTCAACGACACACATGGTCATGACTTTGGCGACGAAGTTCTAAAACAAATATCTATCCGCTTAAACACCTTTGTTAACGATGGCCGATTAATCATCCGTGAAGCCAGTGACGAGTTTATTTTTCTAACGAATCGAATTGATGAAGTAAGCGTTAAAAGACTAGCGAGCGACTTAATAAAGGCGCTATCAGAACCCTACGAAGTCAATGACAGTCAGTTCCTGCTCAGTTGCAGTATTGGTATTGCCTGCTATCCACACCATGGTGAAACATTAGATGAATTGCTCCTGTCAGCCGATATTGCGATGTATCAAGCGAAAAAACAACGCAACGTATACAGCCTGTTCAATCAGCAGATGCAAGCTACACACCTGCGTAAAATGAAAATTGAGCAACGCTTGAGGCTCGCGATAGATAAGCAAGCGCTTCATATGGTTTATCAACCTCAGTTAAACCTAGAAGGCGATATTTATGGTGTCGAAGCGCTTATTCGTTGGAGTGATGATGAGCTCGGCTTAGTCCCACCAAGTGAATTTATTCCCGTCGCAGAAAGCACAGGGTTGATGGTTCGTATTGGTGAACAAATCATTGAAAATAGCCTGACAGATATGGCTAAACTGACTGGTAATATTGATACATCTATCCAGATGTCTATTAACATCTCGGTCAAACAGTTTGTTCACGCCAAATTCATTACTAATCTTATGAATGCTATTGAGAAACGCGGCATCGAATGTTCAAAGATTACCCTAGAGATCACCGAAAACCTGTTTATTGAAGATCTTGAAAAGTTCGCACCAATTTGCGAGCGCTTGCATGCTCTTGGCTTTAAAATCTCGCTCGATGATTTCGGGACTGGCTACTCTTCATTAAGCATGTTGCGTACGCTACCTATTGACGAGGTGAAGATTGACAAGAGCTTTGTCGATCACATTGAGCATGACAAAAAAGCGCTGAATATGGTTAAGAATATCATTTCTATCGGCAAAAACTTTGAAATGAAAGTACTGGCTGAAGGAGTAGAGACGCTGCAACAACTGAATGAGTTAAAAGCTTGCGGTTGTGATTTGATTCAGGGCTACTTCTACTCTAAACCTTTATCGCTTGAAGACTTGATCGCTTTTACGAAGCAGAACCAAAGCAAAGAAACCGTAGTTGAATAACTACGATCGCTTTGCTTAGAAGGTTTTATTTATTCATTTCTTGGTACATCACCTCCACCAACTCTCCTTTCGGATCGCCTGACAATTCCCAAGTAAAAATACCGCCTAAGTTCGCCTGTTTAGCCCAATTTGCTTTGGCTTTGATCGAGCGTTGATCTTCGTAAGAGATAAAGACTTTCTTTACAGGATGCCACAAGTAAGGCGCTTGAGATTGCTCATCATACTTGTACTCGTAGCCCTGCTCCGCTCCATAGTTCTTCACCAAATCCCAAAACATGAAATAGCCGTTCTCACCCGTACCAAACTGCGCTCCTTGCTCGGATACAAGATCTTGCGTTGGTAAGCCACCCGAGAAGTCTTTGGTGCCTTGCCAGCCACGCCCGTAAAACGCAGCGCCAATCACCAGTTTCTCACTTGGAATACCGAGCTCAATCATCTGATTGATGAACACGTCTGCGCCCATGCCCCACCAGCTTCGCTCAGTCGCATGCAAGTTGGTAGTATGCCCGGTTTGCTGCCCCCAACCACCAAGGAAGTCATACGTCATCGCAAACATGTTAGTTAGGTACGGCTCCGCGGCTTTCCAATCGATACCTGCTGCTTTTGGACCAACGCCAACAGCAGTAGAGAGCTCGTATTCACGTTTGGTTTGATTTGTGAGTTCATCTAATTCTGCACGCATGGTTTTCACCAAATAGGTAAAGGCATCACGCTCAGATACTTTTTGCTCATCAGAAAGCTTGGTGTCAGGATTCCAAGGCGACGTTGTTAAACCGCCACCACCAGGGTATTCCCAATCCAGATCAATACCATCAAAGAAATCATATTGAGCAATCAACTCAACGGCAGTTTTTGAGAATTGATCCATCGCTTGTTTGTTTTTTGCCATAGCATGGAACGGTTCGGACATTGTCCAACCACCAAAAGAAGGGAGAATTTTGAGATCAGGATGTTGTTTCTTCATTTCAGCAAGTTGAGCGAAGTGGCCTTTGTATGGCACGTTAACGGAGACATCGCCAAAGTCCTTTTCTAATGCTGCTTCGGTATCGACAATGATCGCCGTATACGGATCTTTTCCTTCACATTGTTCGGCAACCAGTTTTTGTACCGTTTCAGAAGCACCGGCATGAGGGCCGCACATACTAAGAAACGCGTAAATCACGTGTGTCAGCTTATCGGCGGGAATATCGTTCACCGTGTATGGGTTTTCTGCATTTGCGTACTGCCAATCCGCAAAGTAACCCGCCACGACTTTTTGCTCAGCTTGCGCCGCACCAGTCAGCCCCATAATCAGTGCAGCAAGAAGTGTCTTTTTCATTGTGTTCTCCAGAGTAGATGTACAAATTTAAAGCTACTCCTAGAGAATATTTTTAACTTGAAAACGAAATCAGGCTGCGAGTCATTTATAACTCCTCGCAGCCTGATTACATAAGTTGCATATTATTTGTGCTAACTCTCAGATGCCGCGTTGCCGTGCATTTGCTCATCTAAGTTGAGTACCGTTAATGCATTGCTGACGCTTGTGGCGATCACGTCTATCGCTCCGGTTCTTAATGCTCCAAGTAAGGCGAGCGGCTTACTGTTCTCCGCTGCAATCGCGATGACTTCCGATATTGGGCGAAACTCTTCAATACCAAGGCCAATCACTCGGTCACTCATTACGGTGTTGGCAACATTACCGTGAATATCAAAGAAATCATAACCTGCAAAGTCCCCGACCACGCCTTGTTGAAGTCTCGACTGAACCACTTCATCAGGCGTAAACCAACCTAAGTCCACCATGTAGCTGTTTTCGCTCATGTCACCAATACCGACCAAAGCGACATCAGCTTTACGTGCTAGGTCGAGCGTTTGTTTCACGGTTGCATTTTGCATGAAAGCCAACTTCTGTTCTCTGTTCTCTGCATAAGCCGGCGCATAGAGAGTTTCGGACGTTCCACCGTACTTTTTCGCTAACTGACGACAAATGTGATCGGCGTTATACATACCACCACGTGGGTGAATACCGCCGATACCACATACAAATTTACAGTCACGCGGCGTAATAACACCAATATGGTGAGCGACGGAAGATACGTTACGCCCTTGTCCAACGGTCACCACCATGCCGTTTTTAAGCGTGCTGGTGAGATAATTGGACACCAATCCCGACACCTGTAGTCGCTGTGCCTCTTCATTTGGCTGATCAAGAGCGACAAGCGCACGCTTAACGCCGAATCGCTCGATCAAACGTTGCTCAATCTTGGCGCTAAACACCGGGTGGTATTTAACGGTGATTTCAACGATGCCTTCATCACGCGCCTGCTTGAGCATTCGCCCGACCTTTGCGCGTGATATGGCAAATTTTCTCGATATCTCTTCCTGAGTCGCACCGTCTTGATAATACGCGACGGAAATCTCTGTCAACAAATCCGTGTTTTCAATGGAAATATCTTGATTAGAACTGCTCATGGTTTCTCTCGCCCTTTAAGAGGATCGATATTGTATGCAATAAGTGAGCATATGCTCATCGACTTAGCATATGTTCTTTATCAATTTAAACGCTACATTTGCTCATCGCAATAACATTTTCTCACTACAATTTTTTACCCTCACGTACAACGCTCAACCTTTGAACAATAAGGGCAAACGTTTATTTGGGTTAACCACTACACACACAGTAAAAAAACGTTGATGAAGTTCACTATAAGTCGATTTCAGCGATTGACTTTCAGCATAGATAGGATAAATATGGACACATCATTTACTCAGCTATCGATCAAATGTTCATTGCATTTGTTCGGTAACGAAATTTTCCGTAGTTGGCTGAGCAGATGTCTCATTAAATGCGATGAGACGATTAGCTAACTCGCTTGCAAATGCACAAGCTGTGATAACAAAAATCACGCTTAAGCCCATTTAAATAGGATGATCGATTATGAGCAACAAGTTAGAGCAACTTCGTAAACTAACGACTGTAGTAGCAGACACTGGCGAAATTGATGCAATCAAAAAGTATCAACCAGAAGACGCAACAACTAACCCTTCTCTTATCCTGAAAGCCGCTCAAATCGCAGAGTACGCACCTCTAATCGATGCTTCAATCGAATATGCTAAAGCACAGAGCAACGACAAAGCTCAACAAGTTCAAGACACTTGTGACATGCTTGCAGTAAACATCGGTAAAGAAATCCTAAAAACTATTCCAGGTCGTATCTCTACAGAAGTTGACGCACGCCTATCTTACGATATGGAAGGAAGCGTAGCGAAAGCACGTCAACTAGTAAAAATGTACAACGATGCAGGCATCACTAACGACCGCATCCTTATCAAACTAGCGTCTACTTGGGAAGGTATCCGCGCAGCAGAAATCCTAGAGAAAGAAGGCATCAACTGTAACCTAACGCTTCTATTCTCATTCGCTCAAGCGCGTGCTTGTGCAGAAGCTGGCGTATTCCTAATCTCTCCATTCGTTGGCCGTATTATGGACTGGTACAAAGCGAAAGAAGGCCGTGACTTCGAAGCTTCAGAAGATCCAGGCGTACTGTCTGTAACTAAGATCTACAACTACTACAAAGAGTACGGCTACAAAACTGTCGTAATGGGCGCAAGCTTCCGTAACATCGGTGAGATCCTAGAACTAGCTGGCTGTGACCGTCTAACTATCGCGCCTGCTCTACTTGCTGAGCTAGAAGCTGCAGAAGGTGAAGTGGTTGAGAAGCTAGTTGATTCTAAAGGCGCAGCTGAGCGTCCTGCACCAATGACTCATTCTGAGTTCCTATGGGAACACAACCAAGACCCAATGGCGGTTGAGAAACTGGCTGAAGGCATCCGCAACTTCGCCGTTGACCAAGGTAAACTAGAAGCGATGATCGAAGCTAAGCTTTAATTGCTTACCAAAAGCGAGTAGCCCGTCTACTCGCTTTTACCATCAGCGCTTATTCAAGATTTTCTATTTGAACTTGTTTCGACGAGTTCCCTCTATTTAAACCCTTATCGAGAAGTAATCACTATGGATCGTAAATATCTAGCAAATGCAATCCGTGCGCTAAGCATGGATGGTGTTCAACAAGCTAACTCTGGTCACCCAGGTGCACCTATGGGCATGGCTGATATCGCTGAAGTTCTTTGGCGTTCTCACCTAAACCACAACCCATCAAACCCTGAGTGGGCAGACCGCGACCGTTTCGTACTGTCTAACGGCCACGGCTCAATGCTAATTTACTCTCTACTGCACTTGAGCGGTTACGAGCTATCTATCGATGATCTGAAAAACTTCCGTCAGCTTCACTCTAAGACTCCTGGTCACCCAGAGTACGGCTACGCGCCTGGTATCGAGACAACAACGGGTCCTCTAGGTCAAGGCATCACTAACGCGGTTGGTATGGCTCTAGCTGAGAAAGCGCTAGCAGCACAGTTCAACAAAGAAGGCCACGACATCGTTGACCACTTCACTTACGTGTTCATGGGCGACGGCTGTCTGATGGAAGGCATCTCGCACGAGGCATGTTCTCTAGCTGGTACACTAGGTCTAGGCAAACTGATCGCATTCTGGGATGACAACGGCATCTCAATCGATGGTCACGTTGAAGGTTGGTTCTCTGACGACACGCCTAAGCGTTTTGAAGCTTACGGCTGGCACGTAATCCCAGCAGTAGACGGTCACGACTCTGAAGCGATCAACGCAGCAATCGAAGCGGCGAAAGCGGATCCACGTCCTACACTTATCTGTACTAAGACAATCATCGGTTTTGGTTCACCAAACAAATCTGGTTCACACGATTGTCACGGTGCGCCACTAGGTGCAGAAGAAATCGCAGCAACACGCAAAGAACTAGGTTGGGAGCACGGTCCTTTTGAAATTCCGCAAGAAGTCTACGCAGAATGGTCAGCGAAAGAAACAGGCGCAGCTAAGGAAGCAGCGTGGAACGAGAAATTTGCAGCTTATGAAGCAGCGTACCCTGAGCTGGCAGCTGAATTTAAACGCCGCGTAAACGGTGAACTTCCTGCACAGTGGGAAGAGAAAGCAAGCCAAATCATTGCCGATCTTCAAGCAAACCCAGCAAACATTGCGTCACGTAAAGCATCTCAAAACGCTCTAGAGGCATTTGGTGCTCTACTACCTGAGTTCATGGGCGGCTCTGCTGACCTAGCGCCGTCTAACCTAACCATGTGGTCTGGTTCTAAGTCTCTAGAAGCAAGTGACTTCTCTGGTAACTACATCCACTACGGTGTACGTGAATTCGGTATGACGGCGATCATGAACGGTATTGCGCTACACGGTGGTTTCGTTCCTTACGGCGCGACATTCCTAATGTTCATGGAATATGCTCGTAACGCAATGCGTATGGCGGCTCTGATGAAGATTCAGAACATCCAAGTGTACACGCACGATTCTATCGGTCTTGGCGAAGATGGCCCAACTCACCAACCGGTTGAGCAAATGGCATCGCTACGTCTAACGCCA
Organism: Vibrio sp. JZG120; assembly: GCF_053890955.1. Lineage (NCBI taxonomy): Bacteria > Pseudomonadati > Pseudomonadota > Gammaproteobacteria > Vibrionales > Vibrionaceae > Vibrio > Vibrio sp. JZG120. Next base: position 395,183 of record NZ_JBSRRK010000001.1, on the reverse strand, counting down.
AACATGAGCACATGGCGTCCATGTGACCAAGTTGAATCAGCAGTGGCTTGGAAACTAGCGATTGAACGTAAAGATGCACCAACTGCGCTTATCTTCTCACGTCAAAACCTAGCGCAACAAGAGCGCACAGCTGAACAAGTTGCTGACATCGCAAAAGGCGGTTACATCCTGAAAGATTGCGAAGGCAAGCCAGAGCTAATCCTTATCGCAACAGGTTCTGAAGTTGAACTAGCAGTAGAAGCAGCAGCACAGCTAACTGCTGAAGGTAAGAAAGTACGCGTTGTTTCAATGCCATCAACAGATGCATTCGACAAGCAAGACGCCGCTTACCGTGAAGCCGTTCTACCATCAGACGTAACAGCTCGTATCGCTATCGAAGCAGGTATTGCTGACTTCTGGTACAAGTACGTAGGCTTCGACGGTCGCATCATCGGTATGACTTCATTCGGTGAATCTGCACCTGCTGGTGAACTGTTCAAAATGTTCGGTTTCACTACTGAAAACGTAGTAAATACAGCAAAAGAACTACTAGCGTAATTGCAGTAAAAAGATAATCAGTTTTCTCTATTGCGAATGTGAAAACTGAAAAGCCCCGCCAGCAATGGCGGGGCTTTCTTTTATCTGGCCCCTATTTGTGTAAACACAGCCAGAAAGTGAACACAACGACTTTCGTTACGGCTATTTGTCTTCAAATCGAAGCGCGAGCTGATAGAAATCTTGTACTTGCTCTTTCAACTGACGGCTGTTTTGCTCTACGGAGTGCGTTGCTGCCAAGTTTTGCTCTGCCGTAGAAGCAATAGAGTGAATATGCTGATTTACATCGCTGGATAGCTTCAGCTGGTTATTTGCCGCTTCCGCCACATCGACCATCAACCCACTCATGCTTTGCATCATCTGTTCAACCTCAGACAAACGAAGCGCGCTTTGCTCTGCAACCTGAGAACAGGTATCCGTTTGCTCTTTGTTTGCCAGAATGTCTTTTTGCCAACTTTGTATCGTCGCCAACATAGCAGAGATAGACGCTTGGATTTGTTCAGTTGCATTGGATGTGCGACCAGAGAGCGCGCGCACCTCATCGGCAACAACAGCAAAACCACGACCTTGCTCACCCGCCCTCGCCGCTTCAATTGCCGCGTTAAGTGCCAGTAAATTGGTTTGTTCTGCGATCCCACCAATCTCTTCCATCAAATGATTCACTTTCTGCGCCTGATCACTCAGTTGATACGTCGTTTCCGTCGCTTTTTCTGCTTGAAGGCTCAACTGCGTTAGATTGGTGTGCGTTTGATCGATGGTTTCCTTCGCCATCAAGCATGACTTCAATGTGTCATCAATTAGCATATGGGCATCATTGGTGCTAGAAGAGACTGAATTCGCCGAAGACTCCACCTCTTGAGTCGCATCACGTACGCGATGAATATCGGTGTTTTGCTGATTTAATGCAGCCGAAACTTCTGCTGTGGTTTGACTGAGTTCTTCGGCGCAATGCTGCAACGGCAGTGCGGAGTCTGTCATTCTTCCCAACACGGTTCGAATTCTTGCGGACAGCATTTTGATATGGAAATCGGCAATCGAAAATGCCGTATTGCCGGAATAGATCAAGCGACTCACGCTGTCGTATTGCTTTTGTAACTTTTTCAGTTGTTTAGGCGTATCAATCAATTCTTGGCGGAATAACAACGCTAGAACACTCGCAGGTAGTGCACTTGCAAGCCAAGCCAATGGACCTTCAATAGACAATGCATATGCGGCTGCAGGTGCGGTCAATGCGCCAAGTAGAATCGCATAGCGAATGGTTTCATTGAGTTTCAACGACCAAGTACGACCTGACTTCTCGGCGGCGCGCATACTCTTGTAGGCTTTCGTGGCTATATCAACCCACTCTCGCTTTGGCTTCACGCGCACAGATTGATAACCAACAACGTGGTTATTTTCATAAATAGGGGTGACATAGGCATCAACCCAATAGTAACCGCCCGACTTAGTGGCATTCTTAACCATGCCGCGCCAGGCTTTGCCTTGCTTAAGACGTGCCCACATATCGCCGAAAGCGGCTTTAGGCATGTCATTGTGGCGAACGATATTGTGGTTCTGGCCGACGAGTTCTTCGTGAGTGTACTCAGCAACACGGCAAAAGGCTTCGTTACAATACGTAATAACACCTTGTAGGTTAGTTGTTGAGACGAGTTCCTCAGACTCCCTCACGAGAGTTTCTTGAGCTTTATGAGAAATATTGACTGACATAGACGAAACTTCTGTAGTTTTTATTGATTTTCGGCAAGATATATACAGGATTTTTATTTTTATTACAAAAAGTTAGACAAAAAGTCTTATCAATTCGACATTTTTAGTGTGGGAATTCACATTATCAATAAAAATATAAAGAAGAAGTTGTGGAGTTGAGCTAATAAACAAAACCCGACACGTTATGCCGGGCTATGTATAGAAGATCTAATCAAGCAGTTTGGGATTCCGTTTCTTTGTTCGTTTTCAAAGCAAACATCACGATGACGAGTAACACAAAAGGAAGAACGTACAAATTAAGGTTTTGCCAACCTACGGTGGATTCAAGCCAGCCAGATAGTAATGCAGTGATAGTGACACAACTGAACACGAAGAATTCATTAAACGCTTGAGCCTTGCTCCTGTTTTTCGCTTCATAGCTTTGACTAAATAACCCAGTTGCCGCGATAAACATAAAGTTCCAACCAACGCCTAACAGAACTAAAGCAAGACTAAAGTGCCAAATGGACACTCCGTGTATGTTAATTCCAATACAAGCAACAAATAGCAATCCACCGGCTAAAATCATATTCTTCGCGCCAAACCGCTCTATCAAGCGTCCCGTGACAAACGCCGGTGCAAACATGCCCAGCACATGCCATTCGATCACTCCTGCCGCTTTGTCAAAATCAAAGCCACAACCAATCATCGCCAGAGGCGTTGCTGTCATTAAAATGTTCATCACCGCATACGCAACCATTGCGGCGATAACCGCTAGCATGAAATTAGGTCGACGGATAATATGCCCCACTTTATCCGCTTTAGTATGTAGAACTTGCGTGTGTGCTGGTGGAAAACGAATCGTTTGCAGCACGATCAACGCAGTTATATAAAGTCCAATAAGCACGGCAAAAGCACTAATGTACAAACCATCATCTGACCATTGCTGTGAATACACCGCCAAATTAGGGCCAAGTATCGCCGCTAGTACCCCTCCCGCCATAGATATCGAAATCGCCCTGTGTCTTGCCGACTCTTCACACACTTCAATAGCAGCAAATCTGTATAGCGTTCCGAAGCCAATACCAACACCGAGCAAAAAGGTAGAAACACAGAACAGATAGAAGTTCTGTTGACTTAACGCATACGTCGCTAGGCTGGCACCCAAAATGCCAATAACATTACCGAGACTAAACCCAAGGCGACGTCCCAACTTGCCCATAATTAGTGACGCAGGGATCGTCGCAGCCATCAGTCCTAAAAATTGCAGCGCAACGGGCAACGTAATAAAGCTTGATGACGGCGCAAGTGTTTTGCCAATAAGGGCAATAACAGATATGAGTAAAATATTCCCTGTCATTAATAGGGCTTGGCAAAGGGATAATAGCCATACATTACGATTCAATTCCAAATTCCTTTTGGTTACAGCGCATACAGATAACATATAGGAAAGCAGAAACAATAGAAAGAGATGCGAGTAATTCTCAATAAAAAAGAGCCAGAAGCACAATGCCTCTGGCTCTTTAAAAAGTTCTTTCTGTTGAGCTTATTTGTTACGGCGCGCTTTTACTGCATCTGAAAGCTGACGAAGTACGGTTTCCGTATCTTCCCAACCGATACATGCATCGGTAATCGACTGACCATAAGTGGCCGCTTTACCATCCACTAAGTCTTGGCGACCTTCAACTAAATGAGACTCAATCATCACACCAAAAATTGCTTCTTCGCCACCAGCTATTTGCTCTGATACGTCATCAGACACCAACATTTGACGTTTAAACTGCTTCGAGCTGTTAGCGTGGCTAAAATCAATCATCACTTTTTTCGGTAGCCCTGCACCATCTAACTCATCTTTAATTTGAGCAACATGCGCTGCACTGTAGTTTGGCTCTTTACCACCACGGAGAATGATATGGCAATCAGGATTGCCAGCGGTTTCTACGATCGCAGAATGTCCGTATTTTGTTACTGATAAGAAGTGGTGAGAAGCACTTGCAGAACGAATCGCATCGCTCGCGATCTTAATGTTCCCGTCTGTACCATTTTTAAACCCAACAGGACAAGAAAGACCAGAAGCAAGCTCACGGTGAACCTGAGATTCTGTCGTACGAGCACCGATAGCACCCCAACTGATCAGATCCGCCACGTACTGAGGCGTAATCATATCTAGGAACTCACTCGCGGTTGGCAAGCCCATATCGGTAAGATCAAGAAGAAGCTTACGTCCAATACGCAGACCATCATTCAGCTTGTAGGTATCATTCAGGTAAGGGTCGTTGATCAGACCTTTCCATCCTACCGTTGTACGCGGTTTCTCAAAATAAACTCGCATCACAACTTCTAGTTGTTCACCAAGTTCATCACGTAATACTTTTAGCTTTTTACCATATTCAACCGCAGCAGCAGGATCGTGAATGGAACACGGGCCAACAGTTACAAGTAATCGGTCATCTTTTCCTTCAAGAATATTGTGAATGGCATTACGGCAATCAAAAGTGGTCGAAGAAGCGGTTTCAGTCGCTGGGAACTTCTCTAATACTGCTACAGGTGGCAATAACTCTTTTACTCTATTTATTCTTACATCATCAGTTTGAAACATTACTTCTACTTCCTGGTTTTTATTTCCGACCCAATTTTTTGCCAACTGAACTCATTGCAACATTGTTCACAAAGCGAGCAGCATCAAGGGCTCTGGTCATTTTCTGTCTAGCGTTTAAGTAACTTATCGGCTTAGGCGTAGACTTGCAATCAGTTTTTGCAAATAAATGCAAATAAAAACCACCTGTTAACCACCGCGCACAATGTAAAATAAACTTTACGAAAAAAAGTTCAAAATAATCATCAATTTTCTTATGACCCCAAAAATCTTTACTACAATGTAAGAAATATCAGAAGTTTGTGAGGTGTTATTGGTTAGTAAATGTTGATCAAGTTCAAAGATATTGTTGCTTGATATGAAATGATTAGAATATTAAACTAATTTCTTATAAACGCTGGTTTTTTCTAATTTTTTGATAAAACGAAGTAGAAGTTAATATGCAATCAATACAAGGAAACATTATGAACAAAGTAGCAATTGCAGTAGCAGCAGTGGTAGCTGGTAGTAGCGCGCTTTTAAACTCTGCTCAAGCTGAAATGTATATCGGGGGCAAAGTAGGCATGACTACACTTGACGATGCTTGCTATCTAAATAGCCCTTGTGATGATGAAGCTTTTGGTGCTGGACTACATATCGGTTATGACTTCACCGATATCATCGGGCTAGAGTATGGTGTCGACTTCTTAGGCGATTACAAAGCTAACTTTAAGTCAGGGGCTAATACAGTTAATACGATCGACGGCAATTTAACGGCTTTAACTCTCGCACCTAAATTCAACTGGCACTTGAACGAATCTTGGAATTTATTCGCTAAGATCGGTGGTGCTTACATGATGTCTGATGACGAAAAAGATTTCGTTCCAACTGGCTCGCTAGGTGCTGAATACACTATCGACAGAAACTGGAGCGTACGCGCAGAATATCAACGCTATCAAGATCTGTCTGATGACGTATGGGACGACATGGACGCTAACTTCTTCGGTATCGGCTTTAACTACAAATTTGCGGCTGCGCCAGTGGTTGCGGCAGTTGTAACAGAAGAAGTGGTTGAACCAGATCCAGAACCAGTGATGATGAGCAAAGTGCACAAAGAAGAGTACGGTACAGGTACGTTTGAATTCGACAGTGCTAAGCTAACAGACTCTGTTTCGGAGCGTCTAGACAACTTCGTATCATTCTTGAACGAATACCCACAAGCTCAAGTAGAGATCACTGGCTACACGGATAGCTCTGGTCCTGCGACTTACAACCAAAAACTGTCTGAGCGTCGTGCTCAATCTGTTGCGGATTACCTAACTGCTGCAGGCATTGACTCAGATCGTTTAACTGTGAAAGGCATGGGTGAAGAAAACCCAGTTGCTGACAACAGCACTCGTGAAGGTCGTGAGAAAAACCGTCGCGTAGAGGTTGTGGTTCCTTCGTTTGAATACCAAGAACTAGTTCAACCTGAATAAACATTTATGATATTTTATCTATGATGTTGTAAAAGTTAATGGGGTGCGTTTGCACCCCATTTTGATCTCGCTTTATCGCTCTTTTTACTATGGTTTTGGAAAAAAGATTAACTCGTTATCTTGCACCATAACGCAATCCATACCCGCTGCATGCGCCGCTCGTTTACCTAGCTCGGTATCCTCGAATACAAGACATTGTGACGCTTCCAACCCAAGATGCTCGGCCGCCACCAAAAAGGTATCCGGAAAAGGCTTATGGTTCTCTACATCACTTGCAGTTACCACAACATCCAACTTGTCCAATAAACCGGAGTGGCTCAATAAGCGCATGGCACTTTCTCGTTGACTGCCAGTCCCGACCGCTATTTTCTTGTGGCCTAAATATTCTTCTAACACGATATTAGTGCACGGAATAACGTCCCCGTGCAGCTCCATAGCAGCGAACGTTTCCATTTTAAATGTAGCGACGGTTTTAGGATCTAATGAAAGCTCATGCACACGGTTTAGCTCCTCAACAATTTTAAAGCTCGGCATGCCCCCTAAACTGTGAAACCACTCCTGACAAAACGGAAAATCAAAGCGATCTGCGGTTGCTTGCCAAGCAGCCAAATGGGCTGGCATGGTATCTATTAAAGTACCATCCATATCAAATATGAATCCCTCATAGGGCCTAAAATCAATCGTGCTCATGTCTTTTCTTCTATTTGTACATCTGTGATGTTAATTTATCAGCTCTTTCAATCGTCCTTACCGGCATTTACTTATCATGCTCAAAATTTCGAACTCCGTCACAATTCAAGAGTGGGAAATTCAATTATCCCCAATTAGAGCTCAAGGAAATGGTGGCCAGAACGTTAACAAGGTAGCGTCCGCTATACATTTACGCTTTGATATCCGACATTCCAGCTTACCTGACTTCTACAAAGAACGATTACTTGCTCTTTCTGACAGTCGTATAACTAAAGATGGCGTGATCATCATCAAAGCGCAACAATTTCGCACGCAAGAACAAAATAAGGAAGACGCCCTGAATCGGCTTCAAGCTTTAATTAAAGCTGCCGCCTTACAGGAGAAGAAGCGTATTAAAACGAAACCAACCCGCGCTTCTCAACGCCGAAGACTTGATACCAAGAACAAGCATGGAGCGAAAAAGCAGCAACGTAAGAAAGTGCTGTATTAATGCATGTCGTTTTCTCGACATGTTAGTTGAACAACGTTTGCTAGCCCTTGGGAAATCTCATTGGATTTCTCTTTTTAGTTACTTATTCAGGAAACAACAATATGACTATTAGGCAAAAACTCTACTTCCTCGGAGTTATCGCCATTTTAGGCATCGTGGCCCTTTTGGGTACGTCATCCCATTTCGCCAATAAGAGCAATGAACTTAACCACGCCATCAAACTCGTTGGCGATCTAGAAATACGTTTACTCAACTTACGCAGAAACGAGAAAGATTTCTTACTGCGTAGTAATGACAAATACCTAAACAAATTTGATGCGAATGTTGATAAGTTTCTAAATACAGAAAGAGAGCTTGCGAACATACTCACGAGCAATGAATTACCTTCCAGTCAACGATTCAAACAAGACCTCCTTGCATACCAAAAGGGCTTTCAGAATCTGGTCAGTGCTTACCAACGCTACGGACTTGATGCAAAGAGTGGCCTTCTTGCTGCTTACGAGCAAGCACTGTTAGAAGCCAAGCAACGCTCCGACCACCAGCAATTGCTGGCGTTGGTTCGTTTTGACTCTGCGGTTAAATCAGGTCAATTCAATAGTGATTTGCTTGTTGGGCTATATGCTCCGGAGCTCACCAAAACAGGTAAGCTAGTAGCGACACAAAAACAAGTTGTAGGAGTCGCTTACGACCAAGGCCTACTTGGTGAAACTCGCGCATTATCTCATGCCGTAGAAGAACAATTTGAAACCTTTTCGACAGCCCTTAGCTCTGCTGCTGCAAAGCGTGATGAACAAATGTCGACCATCAAGCAAGTCATTACTGCTCTGATCTTAGGTGTTATTTTCGCATTGATTTGGCAGATCTCTCGCTCAATCAATACACGAGTAAACAGCTTGCTTGGCACCATTCGAAGCATTAGCGAAACAAACAACATGGGACTGCGCTCTGACTTGAAAGGCAAAGATGAGCTATTTGATATCAGCCACCACCTCAATGATCTGTTGGATAAGCTTGAGCAGTTAATTAGTGGCACCCAAGAAAAATCTGCGCAGTTAACGGCCAGTACCGATAATATGCATCGTGAGCTAGAAGGAGTTATGGAGCAGTTCCATACTCAAACGGACCACACTGCATCGATGGCTACTGCGGTTCAGCAAATGGTGGCAACGATAGGCGAAATATCGGAAAGCACGTCGGTTGCGGTAGAGGGTGTACATCAAGCCGCGAATAATGCCGAACAAGGCCGAAGTGTTGTTGAAACTACTGTAACCAACATTGGTCAATTGACCAGTATTTTATCGAACAGTCAGCAGTCGATTGGCTCGTTGAACCAACATGTAGATAAAATTGGTGGTGCGGTGAACATCATCCAAGAAATTGCGGAACAAACTAACTTACTGGCTCTCAATGCAGCAATTGAAGCCGCGCGAGCGGGCGAACAAGGTCGTGGCTTCGCCGTTGTTGCCGATGAAGTACGAGCCCTAGCTAGCCGAACTCATCAATCTACCGAGGAAATCACGCGAGTTGTTGTTGATATTCAAGCTCAAATGTCGACGGTCGTGGCGGATATTGATCAATGTAACGATCAAGGACAACAAACGCTTAATGCCTCTGAAAAACTTGATTCTAGCCTGCAGCAGATCATCACTGACATGCATGCAATTCAAGGCAATTCGGAGCGCATTGCTTCTGCGATTGAAGAGCAAGGTATCGTGATGAACCAAGTTAGTGGCTCAATCACCGAGCTTAACGCGATATCTGAAAACAACATGCAATCCGCTCAGGAATGCTTGCACGAAGTGAACTCTGTTTCTGCTCAAGCTCATGATATGGACGAAGCCGTTGCACAATTTAAAACCGCGCTAAAATAACCTTCCCTACAAATAAAAAGCCCGAGGCAATCATTGCTTCGGGCTTTTTTTCGACTTTAACTTCGTGCTCTACTGTGCACTGCGGGTGTGATTACTCATCATCAAGAGGAACCAACTTGGTGTTGCCGCCATGAACTTTCTCACGCTGTCTTTGCACCATAGCGTAGAAGCCAGGGATCAAGAATGTACCTGCTAGAAGCACACACAATAGACCACCAATCAGCGACACACCGAGCGAGTTTTGGCTCACGTGCCCTGCACCTGCGGCGAAGATCAGCGGGAAGATACCCAGGATAAACGACCAAGATGTCATATTCACAGCGCGGAAACGTAACGTGCCTCCTTTAACCGCAGCACTATCGATATCAGCATCTTTTTCTTCACGTTCTTGCTTGGCGAACTCCACAATCAAAATTGCGTTTTTCGCCGCCAAGGCTATGAGCAAGACAAGACCAATTTGCGCATACAAGTTAAGCGGTGTCCCAGTCAGATTCAACGCTAAGAAGGAGCCTAACGTTGCTACTGGCACCACCAAAATGATGGCTAATGGAATACTCCAGCTCTCATATTGTGCAACCATGAACAAGTAAATGAAGATCAAAGCCAGCGCAAACGCATAAATGGCTTGGTTACCCGCAAGTACTTCCTGATAAGCCATACCTGTCCATTCATACGTGTACCCCTGTGGGAGAACTTCAGCAGCAACGCGTTCCATTGCAGCAATCGCATCACCACTAGAGTAACCCGGAGCTGGTTGGCCTTGAATGATAGCACTGCGGTACATGTTGTAACGCCATGCCACATCAGGCTCAAACACTTGCTCGTAGCTCACTAGCGTACTTAGCGGAACCATATCGCCGTTCGAAGAACGAACATGGAAACGCTCTAGATCTTCCATGCTGCTACGGTGCTGGCTATCAGCTTGCATGGTTACGCGGAAGTTCTTACCAAACATGGTGAAGTCATTCACATAAAGCGAACCTAAGTTGCCTTGCAAGGTTTGGAAAATAGACGATAGCGAAATACCCAACTGCTGTGCTTTCTCACGGTCGATATCAACGTAGTAGTGCGGGACATTCGCGCGGAACGTACTAAACGTGTAGGCAATTTCAGGGGCTTGGTTGGCCGCTTGGATCATTTCTCCCATGACCATCGACAAATCGGTACGGCTTCGCCCTAGCGTATCTTCAAGCACAAACTCAAAACCAGACGCTGCCCCCATACCAGGAACCGCTGGTGGCCCCATCGCAAACACAACCGCTTGAGGCAACTCTGTTGCAGCACGACCGTTAATACGCGCCGCGATGGCATTGGCAGAGTGTTCCCCTTGCAACGAGTTACGAGTATCCCAGTCATGCAGTTTGATAAACACAGATGCACCGTTTGATGCCGCTGCGCCTGTCATAAACGAGTAACCGTTCGCAACCGTCACGCCATCCACACCAGGTTCTTCACCAATCATGTTCATTAAATCATTGGTGACTTCTTCAGTACGAGATAAAGATGCTGAATCTGGTAGCTGAACGTTAACCAGCAAAATGCCTTTATCTTCTTGAGGAACAAACGCTGTTGAGGTGGTTTTCGCAAAGAAAGTGACCGCCGCGATAGCGACTATAAAGAACGTCACGAGTAGCAAAGATTTCTTCACCAAGAAACCAGCGACCTGACCATAACGCGTTGTGATACGCTCTAAGCCTCGGTTGAAAGCCTGGAACCAGTTAGCCGTGTTGCCCCCACCCTGCTTCAATACCAGAGAACAAAGTGCTGGAGACAGCGTCAATGCATTGATGGATGAAATCACAACCGAAATACAGATGGTCAAAGCGAACTGGCGATACATGATTCCAGTGATACCCGGCAGCATCGCGACTGGTATGAATACCGCAAGTAGAACCAAGGTCGACGTGATGATTGGGCCCGTTACTTCTTTCATCGCTAGCAATGTCGCTTTACGCGGTGAAATGGTTGGGTCTTTCGCCATGGTGGTATCGACGTTTTCGATAACCAGAATCGCATCGTCCACCACGATACCAATCGCGAGGATCAAACCAAACAAAGTGACCGTATTGATGGTGAAGCCCGTCGCCTGCATGATGGCAAACGTACCAATCAGAGAAACGGGGATCGCAACAACAGGAATCAAAGTTGCGCGCGCACTACCCAAGAACAAGTAAGTTACAGCAATCACCAATAGAATCGCTTCAATCAGTGTTTTTACTACCCCTTTGATCGATTCAGATACGAACACGGTTGTATCGTAGCTGGTCTCGTACGCCATGCCCTCAGGGAAGTTTTTACTCAAGTCCTCAAGCAGCTCCATGACGGCCTGACCACTTTCTAACGCGTTCGCATCTGATTGAAGAGACAATGCAACAATTGACGCGTCCTGACCACGGAATTTACCGTTACCATCGTAGAACTTTTTGCCTAGTTCAACGCGAGCAACATCTTTCAGATAAACCGTAGATCCATTGGGATTAGCTCGAAGGACAACGTTCTCAAACTCACTCACGCTTTCCAAGCGACCTTTGGTCACAAGGTTAAACTGAACTTCTTGTGGATTGTTGTATGGTGCTGCACCAACACGCCCTGCCGCAACTTGAACGTTTTGTTCAGCCAAAGCGGCGTATACGTCTGACGTGGTTAGCTTAAGGTTGGCCATTTTTTCCGGATCTAACCAAACACGCATTGCGTATTCGCCACCACCAATCACGTTAACTTCACTAATGCCTTTCGCACGAGCCAGCTGATCTTTTACATTCAAGTTAATGTAGTTAATCAAGAACTGATCGTCATATTTACCATCAGGTGAATAGAAGTTAAGGACCATCAGCAAGTCAGGTGAGCGTTTTTTCACCGTCACACCAACCATGCGCACTTCTTGAGGCAGTTTTGACTCGATCTGTGACACACGGTTTTGCACGTTTACTTGCGCCATGTCTGGATCGGTCCCGACATCGAACGTAACGTTTAGGCTGTATGAGCCATCGTTCGCGCTCTTTGAAGACATGTAGATCATGTCCTCAACGCCATTGACCGACGTCTCTATGGGGTCCGCAATGGCCTGCTCGACAACTTCCGCACTCGCACCGGTGTAGTATGCCGAAACGCTGACTGATGGCGGACTTATCTGTGGGTACTCCGCCACTGGCAAAATCGCCAGTGAGATCGCGCCTGCTAGCGTTAATATGATCGAAATAACCAGCGCGAATTTAGGTCTCTGAATAAAGAAACGACTTAACATAGTGCCCCCTACTGCTTATCTTCAGCAGGTGTTTGAATGCGCACTTCTACACCATTACGCACACGCTGTAGGCCCTGTGTAATAACCGTATCTTCCTGTTCGAGGCCTTCTCGAATGATAATGCCTTGTTCAACCTGAGGTCCAAGCTCGACGTTACGACGCTCAGCCACACTTCCCTCAGCCATCACCATCACAAAGTCACCTTCTAAGTCAGTCTGTACGGCACGTCGTGGGATAACAATAACGTCTTTTGTGTTCTTATCTCTCAAGTTCACTTTGATGTGCTGACCCGGAAGTAACTTCTGCTCTGGGTTTGGCACTAGCGCACGCATTGCAATCGTACCAGTTTTGGTATCAATACGATTACCTAAGAAATCGAGCTTACCGAGATGCTCAAAAAACTGACCATTTTCCAGCTCAAGCTGAACTTCAACTCTGTTTGATTCTGCTGAGCCGTCGCCTTTGACTTGATCCATCCCCATGGCTAAACGCTCGCGCTCACTCACACTAAATGAAGTATGCACTGGGTCTAAGCTCACCAATGTCGTCAGCACGCCAGATGAAGGGGAAACAAGATCACCGGTACTCACTTTGGTATCGCTAATACGACCGCTGAACGGAGCTCGGATTTGAGTATAAGAAAGGTTAACTTCAGCAAGCTTAAGCTGAGCGTTTGCTGCTTCTAGCTCGGCTTTCGCACCAAGAAGTGCCGCAGTTAAGGCGTCAAACTCAGATTGAGAGATACTACCACGAGGCAACAAGTTTTTACCTCGGGTGTGGTCTAGTTCCGCTTTTTTTAGCGCGGCTTTTGCTTGTGCAAGTGCCGCTTTAGCGCTCGCGACTTGTGCTTCAAAAGAAGATGGCTCGATAGAATAAAGAAGCTGTCCTTTTTCTACCATTTGCCCCTCTTCAAAGTGACGAGCTTTTAAATAGCCAGAAATCTGCGCGGTAATATTGGTATCTTCTACTGCTTCAATGCGACCGATATAAGACTTGCTCGGTTGGTAGTCGATAACCGTGACATCCTGAGTCACTACGAGAGGCGCCTGGCCTTCCCTTTGGGCATTATTAGCTTCCCCGCATCCAGCGAGGATTGCTGTAGCCGCCATTAGTGCGACAAGTGGTTTCTTTTGCATGTATTTACCGTCTTTATAGAACAGGATATTGTTGAATTCCCATCAACCTTACTCCTTGCTGCAACTGAAAACTTCACTCAAAAGCCCCCAAAATGTTTCTAAATGTAAACATGAGAAACAAAAAGAAAATAAAGTAATTTAGTTAACAGTGATATTTAATGAGCAATATACAAACAGCTCAATCATAACTATTTGATATACACTCTCAGGCATCGTGCATTTAGGGCGCTAGGAAACGCGAATTAAGATATCGTATAAAGACGGAAAGTGAGATTCGGTGCTCAAGATAAGAACGTTTTATGGTTAAAAAGACAAAAAATGACGCCTTCATACTCAAGACCTCGATTTTGACTATTTTTTTAATATAAATGGGTTATCATTCAATTAATTCAACGCCTTCGACAGAGAGGATGACTATGATTTCTAAATGGGCAAAACGCTTTTACCAGATGGCAGAACTAGTGGCGTCTTGGAGTAAGGACCCATCAACACAAGTCGGTGCAGTTATCACTAAACAGAATCGCATTGTATCTGTTGGATTTAATGGCTACCCGCACGGTGTTTCTGACAGTGTCGATACCGATGAACGCGAGTTGAAATATCTAAAAACACTGCATGCAGAAGAGAACGCAATTTTGTTCTCAAAACGTGATTTAGACGGATGTGATATTTGGGTGACGCATTTTCCATGCCCTAACTGCGCGGCAAAGATCATTCAAACAGGGATCTCACACGTTCACTGCCCTGAGCAATCTGAAGACTTTCTATCTCGCTGGGGAGATAAAATCCAAGTCAGCCAAGACATGTTCGACCAAGCGGGTGTGAAAGTCGACTGGCTACCACTAGAAGACATAGAAATTGAAGACAAAGACGTACGTTAATGTTTCGTTTTTGAATTTAAAAATAGCCCAGATGACTCTGGGCTATTTTTCCCCATTCAATCGACAAGAACCGCTCGACCTGATCTGTTAACCGTGTTTTTTAGCGGTGAGTTCAGCAATTTTGACGATGACAAGCACTGACTTCTCCATCATTTCAACCGAAATAAACTCATGAATCCCATGGAAGTTAAAACCACCAGTGAAGATATTCGGGCACGGCAACCCCATAAAAGATAAACGAGCGCCATCTGTACCACCACGAATAGGTTTTATAATTGGCTCCACATCACACGCTTCCATCGCTTGCTTTGCTAGCTCAATGATATGCGGGTAAGGCTCAACCATTTCTCTCATATTGTAATAGCTGTCTGTTATTTTCAGTTCTACAGAACCATGGCGTAAGCCCGCGTTCATATCATCAACGAGTTTCTGCATAAAGGCTTTACGCTCTTCAAGCCCCTGACGATCAAAGTCTCGGATAATGTAACCAAGCTCGCTTCGCGCCACGCCCATTTCTGCCGATTTTAAATGGAAGAACCCTTCGTAGCCTTCGGTTGTTTCCGGAGTTTGATCTTGGGGCATTTGAACTTGAAATTTCGCAGCCAAGTTCATCGCATTGACCATTTTGCCTTTTGCGGTACCTGGATGAACGCTAACACCATGAAAAATCACATCGGCGTTTGCCGCATTAAAGTTTTCGTATTCCAGTTCACCTTGCGGGCCACCATCAATAGTGTATGCCCATTTCGCGCCAAACTTTTCAACATCAAATAAATCTGCGCCCCGGCCAATCTCTTCATCTGGTGTAAAGCCGATACAAATGTCGCCGTGTGGAATGTCTGGATTTTCTAGTAACAGCGCGACTGCAGAGAGAATCTCAGCAATACCAGCTTTGTTATCCGCGCCAAGTAATGTAGTGCCATCGGTAGTGATAAGATTGTGGCCATGTAGATGATGTAAATCTGGATATTGCACCGGAGATAGCACTTCATCCCCCAACCCTAGCGCAATATCGCCACCTTGATAATCTTCAATAAATTGCGGTTTTACGTTTTTTCCTGAGGCGTCAGGCGCGGTATCCATATGGGCAATAAAGCCGATAGGCGGCACCTCATAATCAACGTTAGCTGGCAGTCTAGCCATCAAGTAGCCATTTTTATCTAATGTCACATCACTTAAGCCAAGTTCGATCATCTCTTTCTTAAGCAACTCAGCAAACACAAGCTGACCAGGCGAGCTTGGGCAAAGCGTAACATGTGGATTTGATTGGGTATCGAACGTGACGTAGCGAAGAAATCTTTCAACTAAATGTTTCATATTTATTCTCATTGTTTTTATACGATGAGGCTTTATCAACCATCAGTAAGCTGACCTTACCTCATCAAACCTCAAGCTATGTTACGCTCTTAGCTCAATAAGAATTTGCTTTGAATCATTTTTTCATAAGAAAGGCTAATGCACATCCCCTCGTCAATTGAAGCATGAATCTAATCTAATAATTCCTCAGCTAGTACTCGCCACTCTTTTACCTTACCGCGAAAATGACGCCATTGTTTATCGGTCATAGATTGAGAAATATCTAATGTCAGTTGATCGACCAGCACAAAGTTAGAATCAATATTTTTAGAAAGCTGCTCACTGTAATAGCTCTCTGGCTCGAACAACAGGCGCATAAATATATCCTGATAAGTGACAGCATTGGACTTGTTGTCGAACAGATATTCAAGCTCTTGATATATCGTTGCTCGATAACCTCTCCATAAAGGACTGTTAAGAGTGACTTGCTGAGAAAACGTTTGAGCTAATTGGCGCTGACTTTCTGATAGGCTTCCCAACCACTCTTCCATCCATTCTTCTGTGTTATCTAGAATAATTTCACGTATTTCATCTTCCGTTTTATCCGCATATTTTGCGTTTCGCTCTTGATAATGCTCTTGTACATTACTCAGAAATTCCCGTTCTTGATCTTTCGTTAACTGTAAACTCAAAGCAAAAAGGTCTGGTGCCGCTTTGCTTACCACTCTATCGTAATGCGCTCGCATTCTATCTCGATTTTCCTGCAAATAATTTAGGGTGATATCGCTCGCTTTTAATCTCTCAAGCTCTTTTAAATGATCGATATATAACGGTAACTCTTCTTTCTTATGCCATTCTGCTAACAATAATAAGCGTTCTTCCACTAGGACTTCTTGTTCACCTTGCAGAGAAACATAATCCTCTATGTAATCGATAACGAACCAATCGATATTGCTGTATAGAAACTTCTTCGTACATCCGGCAAGAAGAAATACGAAACAAAATAGAAGGCCATAGCGAAGCACCTTATTAGATACACCCTGTAATTTAGTCACTTATTCGTATTCCCTTTTCTATTGATTAAGTTCTATACTCAACTTGTATCACTTAATATTGCGGCAAACTTACACCAGTGTGACAAATATTGATTGCCACCTTAATAATATATAGAGTTTGAAATTAACTTTTTGATCACAGCTATCCGCAAAAAAGTGAGTTAGAGCGCAATTATCGGCTAAAAAATGCACCGAACGACGCTCCCTATAACGGCATATAATTTGCATGGATGTTTTTTGGATGGTTTATGGAGGCGAAGTATGGCAGCCGCTGAGCAACTTGATACCAGTGTAGAATATGAGATTCGATATTTTGAACAGGGGAAAATGCACTGCATGAGAGTCATTGCTGAAAGCAAAAAAGTGGCTTATCAGTACTATTTGGAGTGCGGTAAGCACAACAGTGACTTGTACTCTATTCGCCCAGACAAATAAAAAAACCGCCTTAAAGGCGGTTTTTTTACCATCAAAATCACACTAAATAATTGATTGTATTAGTAATTTTGGATTAACCTTCAACTGTATTATTTGATATCGCCAAAGCGCTCAAGATAAAGAACCGTTGCCGCAGTACGAGAAGGAACTTGAAGCTTTTTAAGTAAACTCTTCATATGCACTTTAACCGTGGATTCAGAAATAAAAAGACGGTCGGCAATCTGCTTGTTGCGGAAACCTCTTGCCACCTCTCTTAAGATCTGCGTTTCGCGATCCGTCAGCGTATCAAAAACGTCCTCTTGTCCTGAACGCTCACTCAAATACTTAGAAACTTCTTGGCTGTAAGCTTTGTCGCCTTGATGTGCTTGTTTTAGCAACTCAACCAACTCATCGGGCTCAGTGTCTTTCAATAAATAGCCATCGGCACCACTTCTAACTATTGCTTCTATGTCAGCTGGGCTATCCGATACGGTTAAGATAACAATTCGAGCTTCACAACCATCAGCACGTAGCGCTTGTAAGGTATCGAGGCCTGACATGCCTTTCATATTGAGATCAAGAAGTACAAGATCCAGTTCCAGCTCATGCGCTTTCGCTACCGCATCTGCGCCATTACTTGCTTCTGCAACGACTTCAAACTCAGGCTCAAAGCTTAAAAGTTGGTGAATACCTCGTCGCATGAGTGGATGATCATCCACCAGCATTACTTTACACACTGTCACTGTTTACTTCCTTACTATGTTGGAATTCTAGTTTTACGGTACAGCCTTTGTTTATCGATGCTTCAATGTGAAGATCGGCATGCAGCCTAGCGGCTCGCTCTTGCATGATACTCATACCGTAATGATTTAATTTTTCGTCTTGATGTTCAAAGCCTATTCCATCATCGGTAACGGTTACTGTGACTTTTCCATCATTATCAAGACATTGAATGTGAATATTATCTGCTTGCGCATGCTTGATGGCATTAATTGCCGCTTCTCTTATCAACTGTAGTAAATGAACCTGCTGGTGTGCATCCAGTTCAGTTGAAGAAAGTCTATTTTTTAACGTAATGTCAGCGACGGTTTGTTCGTTGAGCGTTTCGACCATATCTTGCAATGCTTGGCCAAAACTGCCCTCTTTAATCGTAAGACGAAACGTCGTCAGTAATTCGCGTAGTTGGGTATAAGCAGCAGATAAGCCCGTATCCAACTCGGCAATGACTTGATTCGCCTGAGCTATCGCTTTTTCATCAGGCAAATTCTTTACGCTTCTCTTTAATAAAGCGACCTGAATTTTTAAATAAGAGAGTGCTTGAGCTAATGAATCATGCAGTTCCCGAGCAATGGTGGCTCGCTCTTCCATCAGTAGGATTTGTTCTGCTTGGCGTTGGGCTCGATTGTAATACACGGCACGCGATAAAATCTGCACAAAGTTGTCAATCAGTGCCTCATTCGGACAAGGTAACCCGGCCTTCCAATACAAATAGCCTAAGTGCTCACCGTCTAACGTTAGAGCCTTACTATGGCAATCTTCATCACAGTCGTGGCAGCACTCTTCCCCTTCCATCAATATCCAACTCGGTTCTCCCAATTGCTCTATTTCAAGTTTGACCGCTTTAATGCCTTCAAGACTTGCAATATGTTGCAATATGGCTTGGAAGTTATCCTGATTAATACGCGAAGCCGTTAACTCTTTCGACGAGTCATACAATACTTCTAAAGACTGATTCGCATGCTGTAATTTACGCGTTTTTTCATCAACCGCTTGTTCTAGCCCTCGGTATAACTTACCAAGGTCCGTCGCCATCCGATTAAAGGTTCGAGTCAGGATCCCCATTTCATTATCGCTGGATACATCAAGCGATATATTAAATGAGCGATTCTTAATTTGCTCGCTAGCAAAAACTAAAGCACGCAAGGGCCGTACAACTTCGAGGCGCACAAAATGGACAACAAACATACTGACACAAAGGATACCGCCTAACCCTAACCCGCCAATCCAAGCTAAGTTAATCAGCTTTTGCTCCGAAAAGCTTTGCAGCTTAAATACAAACTCATCGATCTGCTTTACAAAACCAGCCACTAGGAGTTGGTACTCCGCCGGGTTGTCTCCTCTCAACACCGACTTGAGCTCATGCCATCTCATAATAAGACGGTAGTAATCATGAGTAATGTCGTCTGGCACTGACCAATGCTGGAGTGCTTTCATGGAAGGTGAGTATATCGAATGTTCAAATGCGTCAATATGTGAAGAGTAATCAACAGATTTAATCTGAATATCATGTGCCAAACGATAACTTTGCATTCGCATTGAGCCAGCAACATTGACGGCTTCTGCATCATTCAAGCTTGACGCTAACGTAAAAATTGCAAAACCAGTCGTAGCAACTGAAAGCAGCAAAATAAGAAGCATCGCGGACGCAATCGTGCGCGTCACTGACTTTTTCACATTTTTAAACAATCTGAGTTCCTCGCCCATTAACAACCCTATTTGTACGTGCAATGAACCCATTACCTTTCAACTTTATCAATATGTGATCACCTGCGACGGAATTTATTGATCCAAAACAATATTGCATCCCATTTACCTCCTAAGAGGTATTTATACAAATATGTCAAAAACTACAATTTCGTTAGTTTAAATGACAGTTTATTAATGAAAATTGTGGACTATGCTTAGTTTGGGTTCCAAGTTTCGAGGTGACTAAGTGGTAGACCTTTCCAGAAGAAGACTCTTTGCAAGAAAAGCGCACCCCGACAACGCCGTACGTTTGCCTTGGTTAACCAAGCCAGAACAGTTTACGGACGATTGCACTCGCTGCGGTAAATGCATTGAGGCCTGCGAAACAAAGATTATAACTAAAAGTGATGGCGGATTCCCTTCGGTCGATTTTTCTATTGATGAATGCACATTTTGTTATCAGTGTGCAGACGCCTGTCCTGAGCCCCTTTTCTTGCCAAAAACAGAGCAACCTTGGCAAGCGAAAGCAATCATCAACGATAGCTGCTTAGCAAAACAAAATGTCGAATGCCGAAGCTGTGGGGATATGTGCGACCCAATGGCAATTCAGTTCAAATTAGAGCTGGGGAAAGTAGCACAACCCAATTTAGACCTTGATGAGTGTAACGGCTGCGGCGCCTGTGTTTCAGTGTGCCCGACTTCATCCATCAATGTGAGCAATATAACAGCCTAAGCCGTATGTCGTCGGCCAAAGGCAATAAATGAGAGAGCTATATGTCACTAAATGAAGTGCATATTTCAAGTTTGGTAGTACACGTACTGCCAGAACATCTGGACGACATCAAACAACAGATCGAAGCACATGAAAATGCGGAAATCTATGGTGACAGTCCAGAAGGCAAGATTATCGTCGTGCTTGAAACCGAAAACCAAGGTTTTATCACAGACACTATCGATGCCATTAACAATTTACCGAATGTCTTGAGCACGGTATTGGTTTATCACCAAATCGAAACTGGGCTTGAAGAAACGGATGAAGAAGACACTGGAACACAACATTCCCAAATCGAGGGTGAAGTATGAAAATGACAAGACGTGCGTTTGTGAAAGCAAACGCGGCTGCATCAGCTGCTGCTGTCGCAGGTGTGACACTACCAGCATCTGCAGCCAACCTGATTGCAAGCTCTGATCAAACCAAAATCACATGGGACAAAGCACCTTGTCGTTTCTGTGGTACAGGCTGTTCTGTTCTTGTTGGTACTCAAAATGGCAAAGTGGTAGCAACACAGGGTGACCCAGAAGCACCAGTAAACAAAGGCCTAAACTGTATTAAAGGCTACTTCCTTTCTAAGATCATGTACGGTCAAGACCGCCTGACTCAGCCGATGCTGAGAATGAAAGATGGCAAATTCCACAAAGACGGTGAATTTACACCTATCTCTTGGGATGACGCTTTCGACATCATGGCTGAGAAATGGAAAGCTTCCCTCGAGAAAAAAGGTCCAACAAGCGTAGGTATGTTTGGCTCAGGCCAATGGACAGTAATGGAAGGCTACGCTGCGTCAAAGCTAATGAAAGCGGGCTTCCGTTCAAACAACATTGATCCAAACGCTCGTCACTGTATGGCTTCTGCTGTAGTTGGCTTTATGCGCGCATTCGGTATCGATGAGCCGATGGGTTGTTACGATGACTTTGAGAACGCAGACGCATTCGTTCTATGGGGCTCGAACATGGCAGAGATGCACCCTGTTCTATGGACTCGTATTACTGACCGTCGCCTAAGTCACCCTCACGTTAAAGTGAACGTGCTTTCTACTTACTACCACCGTTCATTTGAGTTGGCAGATCACGGCTACATTTTTAATCCACAGTCTGACCTAGCGATTGCTAACTTCATCGCGAACTACATCATCGAAAACGATGCGGTAAACTGGGACTTCGTGAACAAGCACACTAACTTCACTCAAGCAGATACCGACATCGGTTACGGCCTACGTGACGATGATCCGCTACAAAAAGCAGCGAAGAACCCTAACTCAGGCAAGCTAACGTCTATCTCTTTCGAAAAGTACAAAAAGTCTGTTGCACCTTACACAGCTGAAAAAGCCTCTGAAATCTCTGGTGTTGAAAAAGAGAAGCTTATCGAGCTTGCGAAGCAATACGCCAATCCAAATACGAAAGTAATGTCACTTTGGACAATGGGTATGAACCAACATACTCGTGGCGTGTGGATGAATAACTTGGTTTACAACATCCACCTACTAACCGGTAAGATCTCGACTCCGGGTAACAGCCCATTCTCACTAACGGGTCAACCATCTGCGTGTGGTACCGCTCGTGAGGTTGGTACTTTCGCTCACCGTCTACCTGCAGACATGGTAGTAGCTAACCCGAAACACCGTAAGATTGCGGAAGACATCTGGAAACTGCCAGAAGGTACGATTCCACCAAAACCTGGCTTCCACGCCGTATTGCAAGACCGCATGTTGAATGACGGCGTTCTGAACTGTTATTGGGTTCAATGTAATAACAACATGCAAGCGGGTCCAAACATCAACACAGAACGTCTTCCAGGTTACCGCAACCCTGAAAACTTCATCGTTGTGTCTGACCCATACCCAACAGCGACAGCGCAAGCAGCAGACCTTATTCTTCCAACTGCAATGTGGATTGAGAAAGAAGGTGCTTACGGTAACGCAGAGCGTCGTACTCAAGCTTGGTACCAACAAGTGGGCACGGTCGGTCAGGCAAAATCTGACCTATGGCAGCTAATGGAGTTCTCGAAACGCTTCAAAATGGAAGAAGTGTGGCCTGAAGAGCTACTAGCGAAAGCGCCTCAGTACCGTGGTAAAACCATGTACGACGTACTATACCGCAATGGTAATGTCGACAAGTTCCCTATCGAAGAAGCACGCGAACTGAATGACGATGCCCACCACTTCGGTTTCTATGTTCAAAAAGGTCTGTTTGAGGAATACGCAACATTTGGCCGTGGTCACGGGCATGATTTAGCACCATACGACCGTTACCATGAAGTGCGTGGTCTACGTTGGCCAGTTGTTGATGGTAAGGAAACACAATGGCGCTTTAAAGAAGGTTCTGACCCATACGCAAAAGAAGGTTCTGGTTGGGATTTCTACGGCAATGCTGACGGCAAAGCGAAGATTATCTCTGCACCATATGAAGCGCCACCAGAAGTGCCAAACGATGAGTTTGATATGTGGCTATGTACTGGTCGTGTTCTTGAACATTGGCACACAGGCACCATGACTCGTCGTGTACCTGAGCTATACAAAGCAGTACCAGACGCAGTGTGTTACATGCACCCTGAAGACGCAAAAGCGCGTAACGTTCGTCGTGGTGAAGAAGTACTCATGGCAAACAAACGCGGCGAAGTACGCGTTCGTGTTGAAACTCGCGGTCGTAACCGTCCGCCAAAAGGTTTGGTATTCGTACCGTTCTTTGATGCACGTATTTTGATTAATAAGCTCATCCTAGATGCGACTGACCCACTGTCTAAACAGACAGACTTTAAGAAGTGTCCAGTCAAAATCACTAAGATTGCTTAACCTTCAGATACCGAATGCTACGGCCGTCACTATGGCGGCCTAATAAAGAATTTAAGCCATAAAGGCGGAGATGAAATGATGAAAAAATTACTTGTCGCACTTTTATCTGTAGGTGCTTTAGTGACAGGCATTGCGCAAGCTGAGTTAGATAATCCAGGTGGCATTGGTGGTCTAGAGTCTCTACGTGGAATGTCTCAATTGGAAGACACACGCCCAGCAGATGAGTTCAAAGACTTCCCTAAAGACCAGATTGTTGAAGATAGCTTTGTTTATCAACCACCGTTGATCCCACACAGCATCCGTCACTACGAAGTGTCGTTAAATGCTAATAAGTGTCTTGCGTGCCACAGCTGGAAAAATGCAAAAGAGTCAGGCGCGACTAAAATTAGCGTAACGCACTATGTAAACCGAGAAGATGCTGTATTGGCGGATATGTCTCCTCGTCGTTACTTCTGTTTGCAATGCCACGTGCCACAAACTAATGCTAAGCCACTAGTTGAAAACAAGTTCGAGGCAGTTGATTCGCTTCAGTAATTGAAACGCGAGTACGAAGAGGTTATTTATGAAAATACTTAAAGCGTTTTGGAAAAGACTGAAGAACCCAAGTAAAGCTGCCGCTGGTTTGGTTTTGTTCTTAGGTTTTGCTGGCGGTCTTTTGTTTTGGGGCGCATTCAACACAGGTATGGAGGCAACCAACACAGAAGAGTTCTGTTCTGGCTGTCACGCACCAATCGTTGCTGAAATTCAAGAAACAATTCACTACTCTAACCGTTCTGGTGTTCGTGCCATCTGCTCAGACTGTCACGTTCCTCATGAATGGACAGATAAGATCGTTCGTAAAGTACAAGCATCCAAAGAGCTATTCGCTCACTATGTTCTGCGTACTATCGATACACCAGAGAAGTTCCAAGAGCGTCGAGGACACCTTGCTGAGCGAGAGTGGGCACGAATGAAAAAGAATGACTCTCTTGAGTGTCGTAACTGTCACGAGTTTGATTATATGGATTACTCTCAACAAGGCTCACGAGCAGCGGAACAGCACTCTACTGCGCTAGCTTCTGGAGAGAAAACCTGCGTTGATTGTCACAAAGGCATCGCGCACAAACTACCGGACATGAGCGGCGTTGAAGGCTGGCACTAAGGAGACTTCCCATGAGTACTTTAGAATCTGTAATTTGGCATATCCTTGGCTATAGCGCCATGCCTGTGATTATTCTTTCCGGCTTTGTGGCAGTAGCAGCAATCTCTCTCTGGCTGCTGTCATTTGGTAAGGATAAAGAGGTGTAACGTAACGCACCTCTACCCGTCAACTTGCCTATTTGTTGACACTAAGCGCTGAGTATCTACTCGGCGCTTTTTTATTCACCGTCACTTTCGGCCCAAAATGTCCTCAACCGATACATATACTCAATCGGTATAATAAGGTAGTCAGTAACGACCAAAAAAAGCGACCATAAAGGTCGCTAAAATTTACTGCTATAGGGAGTTGTTTAAGATTCTTTTACTGGCAGAACCTGCTTGACGTATTGCCCTGGAGCTTCATCGATTGCTGGGTGGTCTTCCGAGCCAATAGGGAATGGTTCGACTTGCTCTTTAGGATTGAATTGAAGTAGCCATTCATTCCAATGTGTCCACCACGACCCCTCTTTGTGCTCGGCATTATTCAACCACTCGTCAGCCGAATCATCCAAAGTATCGTTCAACCAATAACCATACTTATTTTTCGCTGGAGGGTTCACAATACCCGCAATATGACCCGACTCACCGAGAACAAACGTTTTGTTGCCACCAGTGTTCAGGGCACCACGATAAGTTCCCTGCCATAACGCAATATGGTCTTCTTTCGTTGATACAAAATAGCTAGGAATTTTGATCTTATTTAGGTCAATCCATACCCCACCAATTTTGACGCCTTTGTCTTGCACCAGCTTGTTCTCTAAATAGAGCTCACGAAGCAAGAAGTTATGGGAGGCAGCACTCACGTTGGTGCTGTCACTGTTCCAGTACAACAAGTCAAAATCGACTGGGCTGTTACCCTTTAAGTAGTTGTCTACATAGTAGTTCCAGTACAAGCTATTTTCGCGCAGTAAGCTGAATGTGACGCTTAATGAACGACCGTCCATATACCCTTTTGCGTTGTTTTGCGCCTCAATTGCACTCACAATGGTGTCATTGATGTACGCGCCAACTTCGCCTGGCTGAGAAAAGTCGAGCAATGTGGTGAAGAAAGTCGCAGATTTAATACGCTTCTTCATACGTTTTGCCGCATAGTACGCAACCGTGCTCGCCAGAACCGTACCACCGATACAGTAACCAGCCGCGTTGATTTGCTCTTGGCCCGTTATATCTTCAATTGCGGCGACGGCTTTGACGACGCCTTCTGTCACATAGTCACCAAACTCTACATGCGCTTGTGCCTTGCCTGGGTTGCGCCAAGACATCATAAATACGCTATGTCCCTGCTCTAGCAACCATCGAACCATTGAGTTCTTCGCTGTTAAGTCAAGGATGTAGTATTTATTAATGAAAGGCGGAACGATGAGCAGTGGCGTCGCATTCACTTTCTCTGTTAGAGGTCGATATTGAATCAACTCAAACAATTCGTTTTGAAAAACCACATCGCCCGGAGTGGTCGCAACGTCATCACCCACGCGGAACGCATTGTTGTTCGTCATACGAATTTTCAAAATGTCCGCACTGGACTCAACGTCTTCTTTTAACTGCTCTAAGCCAGCCAGAAGGTTTTGACCGTTTTGCTCAAGTGTCAGTTTCAAGAGTTCTGGATTCGTCGCGATGAAATTCGAAGGGGAAAGTGCATTGATGGCTTGACGAGAAAAGAAAAGTATTCGCTCTTTAGATTTTTCATCCAAACCTTCGAGTGACTCAATTGTATCTAAATAAGTCTTACTGAATAACAGGTAGGATTGCTTAATGAAGCTATACATCACCTCATTTTGCCACGCTTCATTAGAAAAACGCTTGTCCCCTTTTTCTGCTTCGATGACCTGTTTTTGATTACCCGCCAACGCGACATTCTGCCAAATTTGTAGCTGCTGTTCCCACCATTCTGCTTGCAGTTTTAAGATCGCAGCAGGTTGATTTACAGCTTGTTCGAAGAGTTTGGCAGTGTCTTCCAAGTTCACTTCTTGCATGGCCTTATTTAAAGGAGAGTTCACGACTGCCTTGTTCACTTCGAAATCATGCCACCACTGTTGATTGGTTTGTTGAAGCTGTACAAGATAGTCCGAAAAGAAGTGCTGAAACATAGTCTTACTCCTATATTCGGAAAAAACAACGCCGCCCAAATTAGGGTCTAGAGACCCTAAGGCGGCGAGAATCGGACAAATTACGCTGGAGTAACAGTCTTTAGATTTTCCGAAGTCATTTTCTCAACGTCTTCTTTGAACTCTTTTGCAATAGCTTGAAGCTTGTTGCTGTCGTCCATCATTTGTTGAGAAAGCTTAGTAAGAACGCTTAGTTGCTGGCTGTTGAAAGCAGTCAATGACGTTACGTCTTTGATTTCTGATGCCGCTTTCATTTGGTTCAGACCCACTTCGCTGTAAGTACGAATTGCGTTCAGTTGAAGCTCAGTCAACACTTCTACGTTTTTTGTCACTAGCTTGTTGAACTTCAAGTAAGGTTCTAGATTTTTTTCAGTTTGATCGCTAAAGGTTTTGAAGAAATCTGTGTACATGGTTTATCTCCTAGAGAAAGAATTAAAAATGTCCGTTTAAATAATTACTTAACTGCTTTTATAACCACAGCCGTCCCCATGCCGCCGCCCACACAAAGTGATGCGACACCATATTGACCATTTTGCTTATGAAGCTCGTGAACAAGCGTCACTAAGATTCGGTTGCCCGATGCACCAAGTGGGTGACCTAGCGCGATAGCACCACCATTAAAGTTCGCTTTATCTTGAATCGCGTTAACGGGAACTTGGTTGGTTTCCGCCAACTGATGAATCACGCCAAGTGCTTGCGCAGCAAATGCTTCGTTTAACTCGTAAACGTCAATGTCGTTTACCGTTAATTCCGCTTTTGCTAATGCTTTATTGACTGACTCCACTGGACCTAGACCCATAATTTTCGGATCAAGCCCCGATTGCGCATAGCTTACGATCTCAGCAATAGGCGTGAGTCCATGTGCTTTAACTGCGCTCTCAGACGCGACGATAATTGCACTCGCACCATCGTTAATACCTGATGCATTCCCCGCAGTCACAGTGCCTTCACGGTCAAAAGCAGGGCGCAGCTTGCTTAACGCTTCCATAGTCGCATTAGCCTTTG
Organism: Vibrio sp. JZG120; assembly: GCF_053890955.1. NCBI lineage: Bacteria > Pseudomonadati > Pseudomonadota > Gammaproteobacteria > Vibrionales > Vibrionaceae > Vibrio > Vibrio sp. JZG120. Next base: position 367,509 of record NZ_JBSRRK010000001.1, on the reverse strand, counting down.
GGTATTCGTCGGTATCGAATAGCACCGTTTCACGGCGTTGCTTTACTTCTACAGGCACAATTTCGTCTTTGAATTTGCCCGCTTCGATTGCCGCCACCGCTTTCTGTTGGCTAGACAGCGCATACTCGTCTTGCTGTTGACGGGTTAGGCCGATTTCTTTTGCAACGTTTTCTGCCGTCACACCCATGTGATATTGGTTATAAACGTCGGTTAAACCGTCTGCTACGAGCAGGTCTTTCAGCTCTAGGTTGCCCATTTTGTTGCCATCACGAATACTACTTGGCGCGGCAAACGGAATCTGAGACATGACCTCAACACCTGCTGCAACAACAATCTCTGTATCGCCACTACGGATATGTGAAACCGCATCCATGACGGTTTTCATGCCACTGCCGCACACCATGTTTACGCCATACGCAGGAACCGCGTCCGGAATCCCAGCGAACAATGCCGCCTGACGACCGACTCCCATGCCTTGACCTGCGCCGACAACGTTGCCAACAATGACTTCGTCAATCTTGTCGCCATTCAACTTCGCCGCTTCCAATGCGCCCTTAATCGCTACTGCTGCCAAATTGCCAGCAGAGGTATTTTTAAGACTGCCACCAAAGGCGCCAATTGGAGTGCGCTTCGCCGCTACGATAAACACTTTTTCCATCATCTTCTCTCCTTAGTGCATGTATAGGCCGCCATTCACCGACAAAGTCTCACCGGTGATATAGGCCCCTGCATCGCTGACCAAGAAGCTCACTGATGCTGCAATTTCTTCTGGTGTAGCAAGGCGTTTCATTGGGATTTGATTCGTGATGGATTCCAATACTTCTGGCTTCATTTGCTCAACCATTGGTGTACCAGTGTAACCTGGCGCAATAACATTTACTGTCACACCCGAGCGAGCACCTTCATACGCCAAGGCTTTAGAGAAACCTATCATCCCAGCTTTCGCCGCCGAGTAGTTTGCTTGACCAAACTGCCCTTTTAGGCCATTGACTGAAGAGATGTTAATGACACGACCACCGCCTTTTTCGCACATCGCAGCGAATAGAGGTTGCGTAACGTTGAATAGACTATTGAGGTTGGTATTAATGACGTCATTCCAAGCTTGCGCAGTCATCTTTTTAAACACGCCATCACGTGTGATACCTGCGTTGTTGATAACGACATCAATGGTCCCTTCTTCCTCAAGCAATTGCGCTAACTTTGCTGCACACTCTGCAGTGTTTGTTACGTCCAACTCAAAAAGGCGAACCTGATCTTTGGTAAACCCTTTACTGTTGAACCACTCCAACGCACATTCATAGTTGCCTGTGAAATACGTAGCGATTACACGGTAACCATCATTCACTAATTGAGAGGAAATAGCAGAACCAATTCCGCCTTTTGATCCGGTGATCAAAGCGACTTTCTTCATCGAAGACTCCATTCTTAACGGCATTTAAAAAAGCAAACTAAATACACTGATGAAATAAATCACCAACTGACGTGTTTATTTATTCTTTTGGCTATCAATCCTGTGATGCCTTTTATTTTAAGTTAAACCAGAAATATTACATTTCAAATAAAAAACTAATCCATTTGCATAAGATTGATTTAGATCTCATTAAACATGAAATGTTATAAAATGGTTAACTATTTATAAGTCATTGTTTTAAATAAAATAAAGTTAAACACAAGCTTATCAGAACATAAATTTAATCATTATTTATCAATAATTTACATACCGAGCAGTGGACGTTACATCATCTCATGATTTCAGATACTACTCTCATGCTCAGAGTTGTTCTCTATAAATACGATTAGAATAATAATTCAAATATCAATATAAGCAATTGTCAGTAATATCATTTAATTACTAACTTAAATGGTATTACTGATAGTATAACCTTAATTTTATATTTATAGTTTTACTTATGAAAACTGGTATATTTAGAATGTAAAAAATAGAAGAAAACGTCTCATTTTGGTGCAGTTCGCACTATTATGACGCAGCAATTAAAAAATAATTTCAGTTTTATTTTAAATATCCAAATAACATCAATTAATTAGCATTTAACGTATCGAATCACTTTTTATCTATTGAAGTACCGGTACGGTGCAATATTCGATAGTGCCATCTCCTAAAGCAATCATCTAGATTCTTTAACCCAGTAAATTGATGTTATACCCAAATGACGTCAAGATGCAGAAATCGTGTCAGTGACATGCTCCGCAGGGCGAGTTTCCTTATCCCACAGCCTTTGTTAACGATTTTTGATTTAGAACCACTAGATCTTCAAATCGTTGCCGTGCCTGTGAGCCAAGTCATTCTCGCTGAACCTAGCACCTTGAGGTTATTTGGGGATATTTGGGGATATTTGGGGATAGTATCCTTTATTAATTTGCACTATCTTTGTGGCTTCTATCAAATCACTTAGTTATCAACAAACATGAATCTTGCATTGCTCAGTATGTTCATCCCTACCTTCTTTTTTGTCTCAATTACACCAGGAATGTGCATGACGCTCGCCTTAACGCTAGGAATGAGTATCGGTTATCGCCGCACATTATTGATGATGATTGGTGAACTCGTCGGTGTCGCGCTGGTTTCAGTCTCGGCAGTACTAGGGATCGCCGCGATCATGCTCAACTATCCTTGGATGTTTATCGCACTAAAGTTTATTGGTGGCGGCTACTTACTCTATCTTGGTGTAGAAATGTGGCGATCTCGAGGTAAGTTAGCAATAAATGTCGATAATTTAGAAAAACCCAAAAGTGGCAATGTCGCGCTCATCATGCAAGGCTTCGTTACCGCTATCGCAAACCCAAAAGGCTGGGCATTTATGATTTCTCTACTGCCGCCTTTTATCGATCAAAATGCGGCTCTTGCTCCACAGCTGATCGTGCTTGTCTCCATCATTCTTCTTTTTGAGTTCATTTGTATGTCTCTGTATGCCACGGGTGGTAAAGGACTGAAACGCGTGTTGGGTCAATCAAAGAATGTGCGCCTGATGAACCGTATCGCGGGCACTTTAATGATGGGGGTTGGTGTTTGGCTATTACTGAGCTAAAGCAACGCTGGAAATGATGAAAAATATCCTAAGAAAAATTACGCGAAACATAAGTGAAGTATTAGATTTTCAGGCCCGGGTTTGGGTCGTAAACGTTTATGCTGGAGAACACAAAGGCGAATCTTACGTTGTAAACGAAGACAGCTTTTCCGAGCCATTGCAATGGATGAAAAAGAAAGGTTATCACACATCCATGCTGCGCCTGGTTGAATCGATGAAGCGCTCTCAAATCATTGAGTTCGACTTAGGTCACGTCAAACACCGCCTGATGCGTGTGAAATAGCACAAAGTAAAACGCCACTCAAACAGAGTGGCGCAAGCACTTTTTACCTTCAGCACCTCGCATTACGGCGCGGTATCAATCTCGACAGGTAAGTAGTGCTTCGGTTCTAGTTTGAACAGTTCAGGTAATACGGTACCAATGGAAATGGAAGACCATGTACCTGATAGCACACCAATAAACATCGCGGTTGAGAAACCCGCTAGCGGTGCTCCCCCCATAATCCATAGTGCACCAACAGTAATCAGTGTTGTGCCTGATGTCACCATCGTTCTAGAGAACGTCGCGATGACAGCCTGATCATTGATGTCTTCCATTTTCCAACTTTGTTTCGCGATCAGTAGCTCACGAATTCGATCTGAAATGATGATCGAATCATTCAATGAGTAGCCTAAAATTGCCAATACGGCAGCAAAAACCGTTAAGTTGAATTCCATTTGGGTAACGGCAAAGAAGCCGAGGACGACAATTACGTCATGAGCCAGAGCAAATACAGAGCCACTCGCTAAGCGCCATTCAAAACGGAAACACAAGTAACCAAGGATGCTCAGCACACAAATCAATAGTGCTAAACCGCCTTGATCAAACAAATCCTGACCAACTTGAGCACCAACAATACTGTTGCTGACGACATCAACTTGATGTGAAACTGGCTTTAATACCTCTTCCACACTCGGCAGAGTTTGTCCTTCTTCTGGGGCGGAGTAGCGAATAAGCCAACGACCATCTTCACCTGTGCGGGTGACAGAGGTTGATTCACCAAGTTTTGGTTGCAGTGCATCAAGCAGATCGTGGTTGGTTAACGACTTATCGACTTTCACTTCTGTCACCATACCACCAGTGAAATCCAAGCCAAGATTCAACCCTTTAAAGCCCAGAGCACCAAGTGCGATCACCGTCAAAACGATAGAAACTAGCGTAGTAAAGTGGCGAATTTTACGAATATTTTGTTTTAGCATTTCGACCATGATTAAACCCTCACATCACGACGGGCATCTCGGCCCCAAATTAAATTGATCATTGCTCGAGAGGCAAATACGCCTGTAAACATACTGGTTAACAAACCTAATCCGAGTGTTAAGGCAAAGCCTTGAATTGGACCGTTACCGATGGCGTATAAAATCACGGCGGTGATCATGGTAGTAATGTTGGCATCAAGGATGGTCGAGAACGCGCTATCAAAGCCCAGATCAATCGCTTGAGCGAAACTGCGGCCTTCACGCATTTTGTCCTTAATACGTTCGAAGATAATAACGTTGGTGTCCACTGCCATACCAACGGTTAACACCAAACCTGCAATACCTGGAAGCGTTAGCACCGCACCTGGTAACAAGGCAATTAGGCCAAGCAAACAAAGCATGTTGGCACAAAGCGCCACATTCGCCACCCAACCTAAGCGGCGGTACCAAAGTGCCATAAAGGTCAGTGTTAACCCCATACCTAAAGCAAGTGCCGCAAAACCATTTTCAATGTTTTCAGCTCCCAAAGAAGCACCAATAGTGCGCTCTTCTACGATAGTAACCGGGGCTGTTAGCGACCCCGCACGAAGTAATAGCGCTAACTGCTGCGCTTCGTCCATGCTGCCAGCGCCGGTAATACGGAACTGGCTACCAAGTTGAGATTGAATAGTCGCAACGCTGATAACGCGCTCGCTGCGCTCTGTTACGCCACGATCGTTTGTCTTGTATTCGCGATAAACCGTCGCCATTGGTTTGCCAATATGCGTTGCAGAGAAATCACTCATCTTTTTACCGCCCGCGTGGTCAAGCGAGATGTTAACTTCTGACATACCCATATTGTCGACGCCTGCACGAGCGTTAACAATGTGCTCACCCGTTAGGACTGGTCGTTTCTCCAGAATAACCGTTCGGCCATCGTTATCTTTCAGCACAAGATCTTGGCCGCTTCGCGCTTGGCTTGCATCTTTCACTTCGTAGAATGCCAAACTCGCAGTGGCACCAATAACGTTTTTCGCTTGTGCTGGGTCTTGTACACCTGGGAGCTCAATACGAATGCTGTCTTTACCCTGACGCTGAACTAATGCTTCCGTAATGCCTAGCTCTTCAATACGACCACGCATAATCTTCAAGTTTTGTTGCAATGTCGTTGATTGGAACTCTTGAATATTCTGCTCACTTGGCTCAAGAACAAAACCGCGAGACGAGCTTTTCACCACCCAACCTGGATAGTTTTGACGCAAGAATTTGTTTACTTCAGCTAGGGCGGTATCACTCTCACTGTTTACCGCAATGCGGTTACCACTTTCTGCGCGAATTTGTACACCACGCACGCGCTGATCTCGCAGGCTTGCTTTGATCTCATCGATCAAAGCATTACGTTGCTCCTCAAATGCTTTATTTACGTCAACATTCAAGAGGAACTGTACCCCACCGCGAAGGTCAAGACCGAGTTTGATTGGGCTAAACCCCATCTCATTCAGCCACTCTGGAGCAACAGACACATATGAGAAGGTAATGCTGTCTTCTTTATTTAGCTCATTGTTTAGTAACGCACGAGCTTTGCTTTGCGCATTTTCATCATCGAATACAATGGTTGTTTTACCATCTTTTTCGATGATTTTGTCTGCTGAGATGTGATTGGTTTTCAGTAGTTGATTCAACTGAACAACCGACATTTCACTGCTGTTTTGGTTTGAAAACGTTAGCTGGATCGATGGTTGCTCACCGAACCAAGTCGGAATCGCGCTTAACGTTAAGATAATGACCGTCGTGATTAATACGACATATTTCCAAGCTGAATAGTGATTCATCAGCTTTCTGTTCTTTTGCTGCTTTGCTGTTTTTTTCATGTAAACATCATCCCTTCACTACGAAGTGAAGCTTTTAATAACAAGGCTTAACACACGACAGATGCCCCCAGAAAAAATTCAGGGTATGAAATGCTCAGGACGGTTACGCCCTGTTGAATACAATCGTCGTGTTAAGAGTGCACAATGGTGCAAATAGATGGTGTTTAGGCAGAAAACTGACTATTGAGTGCGACGTACATTGCGTTGGTCTCTTTCCAACCAGAAATGCGATGCTCGCTTGTGAAATGATAAAAAGTGTACTGGTTTTGACGCCAATTGATATCCATCAGGCTGTAGGCATAACCTGCGTCAGCATAGAAAGGCGTGTTTAGGTCACCAACAACGTCAACATGCTCATCATCGAGGCCTTCACGTAAGTGAGAAACCCAACGTTGAGTGTTAAATAGGGCTAGCGTATCGAGTCTTGCGTGACTTTCAGAAATCGGAGACTGCGTCGTTTCTTCTGAGACCTCAGAAAAATCGATTGAGGTATTTGCAAAAGCAATACTCGCAACAAATGGTTGCAGCTTAGAAAAGTAAGGTAAATGAGCTTTCTGATCGATTTGCGCAGCAAAAACATGCGCTGGTAGCAACACCATCGCAAGCAGCATAAAAAGCAATTTTTTCAAGCAAATCTGAGACATAATAACTCACTAAAAACAAAACGAGTCGAGTTTTTTCACTCGACTCGATGATAGTATTCCTATTAATTATGGTTCACAACTAAAAAGTTATAAATCTCTAGAGGCTTTAAACTAAAGGCGCTCTGTTAGCGGTAAAAGATATCGCCTTTATCGACATCTAAATAGATTTTGTTTTCTTGCTCCAAACCACCACAATAAATGAAGTACACATTGCGCTTGTCATAAGTAACCGAACGAACCCAGCCACCGAGCTCTTCAAAATCACTCGGATCACAGGTTTCATCGTCTAACAATTGCTGGGTTTTCTTGCGGAAGATGTCCAAGTGGACTTTTAAATCATCCGACTTCTGCAAATATCCATCCAGTATTTCCAAACGCTCTTGTTCTTTAATAACTGGCTCTGCATCAGATAATCCTTCGGCATTCAACCACTCAGCTTTTTCTTCACCGCCCTCTTCATAAACAAGGTAACCAGAGATTCGATACCAACCATCCACTTTTTCTAACACCGATACTTTTTCTCCCTTATAGAGCGTATCGACAACCAAAGCATTAGCATTTGGCTTATTGTAAACATTGATTCGACGCTCAATGACATAGTATTCAGTCACTTCAGGAGGGGAGGTTTCTAAATCCAGAATCGGTTTGGATGTTTCTTCTTCCACTGGCGCTTGCTCCACTTGCGCAGCTTTTGGCGCTTCAGGTTCATCTTTTTGCATAAAGAAGAAATAGTATCCAGCACCCGCCCCACCGAGCAACAGTATGACAATCAATGCGATGAGAATTTTCTTCATGTACTTTTCCTTTTCATTCTTTGTTCTTATCTCACCGGCAACACGCATGTCGCGGAAATTTGGGTATATACTCAAAAGGGTCGGTCAACTAACGCGAGCAATAATGATCAACAAACTCAATTGGATACTGTTGCTTCTTCTGTTCCCCATTATGGGGCACGCCAATATTCAATGTAACCCATCGTCGTGGAATGACAATCTTACCCAATTCAATCGTTTAGAGTCCAATTACAATAAGCATGTTGAGGTATTCAATGCACTTTTAGCCGAACATAAGCAGCGTCAGTTATTGTCCCAAACCTTTTCCCTACATGAACTCGTATTACTTTGGCGCGCCCGCTCGAACCAAAATGCGTTCAAAGCTCAATTAAAAGCCTCCATTCAATATAAAGAAGAACTCACGACTAAAGCTAATGAGTTGATTAAATTGAGCACACAATCTCAATGGTCAGCAAATGGATGGAAGAAACTTGCCCAAAAGTGCCGTGAGTCAAACGAAACTGCCAATCAAATCACTGCGGAGTGGTATAACACCAACGCTTTGCAACTTACCGAGGATTACAAACGCCTTTCTTCACAGTACCAAGCACTAGCGCAACTCTATGATAAAGAAGCGAGATCGCTTCAATACGCTCAAGATGTTTCGAGGTAAAAATCGAGCCCGTTTTGAAAAGACGATGTCGGGTTTTCACTCCAATATTGGACGTTATTCGTGCTTTAATTCCCTCTTTTAGTGATCCCAACATTATATGTAAAAAATGGGACTGTTCCCTTTTACAAACTTGACTAAACCATGACCAAGAGAGGCAACTTATAGAGACATACGTCACAATAATACTTTACTTATGGCCAATTTTTGGTTAATTTACCCATTAATAAAATTTAATAAAAAGTCACATTTGGCTGGAGATGATGCTACAACCATGGTTATCAATCGATTAAGTAACAGGGACTGTCCTAATGCTACCAAAGCCAAGTTTTTGTCAGTAGTTAGGCACGTAAAAGAGTTTGGTTCAATTAGCGATTTGGACCTTTGTAAAATCTTCGGAGAAACAATTTGGAGTGATGGGAGGGAATACCATTCAGCTGCGTTCTCATTCAAGGTTGATAGATACACAGGTAACTGTGAAATCTCACAATACAAGCACCAATAAGGCTTAAGAATTTATAAGGCGGAGTCAGGAAACTGATTCCGCTTTTTTGATCATCGCAATCGTAAAGTCGTGATCGGAATAACCCTCAATCAATTGTGCGTCTGGACATAGCCATCGGCAATAGCGTAACACCCCAACTTTATTATGCGATGCGAGCATTCTCATGCTCGGCAGCTTTTCTTCATCCAATAAGTTAAACACGCACCCTTTCTCTGCGGTCCGGTACATTTTCTCAATCATCTCAATGGTATGATTTGGATTCGCGGATTGATAATTCAATGATCCAGAAGCAAAGACATAATCACTACGGGGCAATACCAACGTTGAAAAGTCACCGCATACGAACTCACTTTGAGTACGAAAGTCCCGCTTTCTGGCCTCAGAGATAAACTGTTTTTGCTGATCAATGCCAATATAACTTTGGGGGCGCAGATTATTGAACTCAATAAACGCTAATAAGTCTCCGTAGCCGCACCCAATATCTAAAAGACTTGAACCGTCTAACGTTAACCCACGGCACAAGGCTTCAAATCGACTGATTTGGCTGTACTTATCTCTCCATCCCAGCGTTCGCGCTCTGTCTGTACCGAACTGTCGGTATCGCTTTCGGTGATAGTGAGCAATCTTAAGTCTATCGAGAAATTTCATCTTTCTTATGCATAAATCGGCAAGCTTCCATTTCCTTTCACTTGTCTAATCGCCAAGTGCGTATGGATATCTTTTACGTTTTCTAATCGTTGTAGCTTTCTAGTGAATGTTTCATAGCCAGCGAGATCTTTGCTGACCACTTCTAACAAATAATCATAAGCCCCTGATACAACATGGCACGAGATCACCTCGTCCATTTCAACAACAGCATGTTCAAATTCATCAATCGAAGAAGCTTGGTGGTTGTTCAAACTGACTTCAACAAATACGGTCATCGCAATACCCACCGTGTCTCTGGACACAATGGCTCGATAACCGCTAATTACGCCCTCCTGCTCTAAACGCTTAATGCGTCTTGCACAAGGTGATGCCGATAATCCTACTTTGTCAGCGAGCTCTGCCGTAGTCAGGGTTGCATCCTTCTGCATCAAGTTGATCAGTTGCCTGTCAATTTTGTCCATTTTTCCTTCCATGCCAATAATCACTAACAATTGACACTTATACGCGCTTTATCACCAACATCAAGCTTAATTACGTCAAATTTTGCCTCCCCTTGGCACGAGTTTTATTCAACAATTAACACATCATTTACAAATGGACATGCCGACAATGATCTTGGGATACGCAGCTATATTAACGACCTTACTGCTTTGGTCTGGTTTCTTTATTTCTTTAAAAGGGGGCGCAATTTCTAACTTGCAGCCAGCCGATATCGCGCTAGTTCGCTTTCTAATCCCAAGTTTAATTTTATTACCATTTGTGATTAAGCATAAGCAGGCGCTTCGCGTCGTGCCTAAACGCTACCTAACTGGTGTTGTGGTAGGGAGTGGCCTGCCCTACCTGCTGGTCGTCGGCACAGCTATGCACTTCGCTCCCGTGGCGCACGGCAGTGCATTAGTACCTGGCACTTTGCCATTGTTTGTTTCTGCTATCGCGGTGTTGTGCTATCAACAGTCGCTGAGTGCTCACCGCTTAATCGGGCTTTCTACGGTGTTGTTAGGGATTTTCGTATTCCTTCTTTCTAATAGCGGTGCAGAGTACAACTGGTCTCAATTACAAGGCCACATCTTGTTTCTAACCGGTAGCATTATGTGGGCCGTTTTCACCATCAGTGCTCGTGTTGCTAACCTTAATGCGCATGTCTGTGCTGGGTTCGTTGCAATCGCGTCTTTGGCACTGCTCATCATTGCGGTTGGCTTCGGATGGGTAGATAGTTACCTAGCGATAACGCCGAGCAGTCAGTGGCCGTGGGAAGAGTTATTTGGCCACGCGATGTTGCAAGGTGTCGGCGCAGGCTTAATCGCCTCTTTTACCTTTATCTATGCAATCCGAATTATTGGCGCCGAAGCCAGTGCTGCTTTTGGGTCATTAACTCCAGTCGTCGCGACACTTCTTGCCGTTCCAATCTTTGGTGAACAACCAGATTCACTTACTTGGTTAGCGCTGATGCTGGTAACCTGCGGCAGTATTGTGGCAAGCCAAATCTTTATGAAAGATGGAATGAGCCAAACTTATCGCCCACCACTTCACAGATAGCGATAATTTTACAAAAACTTTTGTCCTACTATCTTGAATAACAAAATGGCGTTTTGATAGCCTCGATTTAACCAATAATTAAAACGCCAATGTAATGCCTGCCACTCATACTAAAGATGAACTGCATAGATTCCTCAAACCGGGAATGAAACTTTCGACTAATTTCGAGTTTGGGCCTAAGGACCAGTATACGTATTCCACCACCTATCTTGGGATGAAAGAGAACGCGTATTTGATTCTTGATATACCGATGCGTTTGCTTGAAGAGCAAGTGATGAGAAAACTCCCAAACGCCGATGTCATCGTGCGTGGTGTATCAGATACGGAGTTAGGCCATGTCATTGCATTTAAATCCAGTGTTCTAACAACTGCGGTTCGTCCTTCGCCCCTTTTATTTATTCGAATTCCAGGAACATTTGCAACCAAACCAGTCCGGGAACACGAACGATATAAGCTGCAAATGGATTGTAAGATTGTTCATGCGGGGAATGTTTACGACGGTAGCCTTATCGACTTCTCACTGGCAGGTATTGGTATCTCAACCTTTATAGAGCCTGAATTCAACGTTGGTGAAAGTGTCACTATCGACTCTTCTCTAAGTCACTATATCGGAGAAGAAAATCGGTGTGTCATTGCCAACATTAAGAAGTTGGTGAAAGGCTGGGTAATAGGAATTAAGTTTGAAAGCCCAATAGCGATGAGTCACGAGCTAAAAACAGAGTTACTGGAGCAGTCCTTTCTAACCAGTAACGTCTGAACTTACTGCTGGCTAAAGCGCGTCGCCTCAAAGCTGTTGAGCACTCTGTGCACCGCATAGGTCAAGAGCAGAGTGACAACAATAGCAAACAAAATACTACTCACGCGATACAGCGCGCTGAACATTAAATCGCCATCCGGGGTCAGGTATTGGCCAAATAAAATACCTAATGTAGTTAATCCGCCAAACCCAGCTCCTGACCCACTAGACTCTTTTACATGCATATAGCTGAACATCATCGCGCCAATCCACAGCAATGGGACGATAAACAGCAAGGTATCCGACCAATCGTATAGTACGAGCTGCCCAGCAATACCAAAGGTTACCCCCATCAAGGTCCCCATTGCTCTTTTGCGCGCATACCCTAAAGCACCGTTCCAATGCATAGGAAACAATAAAAGCAAGGTTGTCGCCTGAGCGGACATAGAATCACTGAGGTCAAATAGCTGGAATACAAGGAAAGACATTGTAGCGATACTCGCCCCCATAAGGGCTTCATGCCGCATGCGGTGACTCTGTTTAGGCTGAGATGGTTTGGCCGGTGGCTGACGAGGCTCTGCATCAGGGATCAAAAATGTCACGACGTAGGCCACGATCACTGAAATAACATTCGCTTGTAGGTTGCTGAATATCAGATCATTTAAGTCGGTTGTTGGATAACTCGCAAAATGCAGCATGATGCTCAAGCTCAGCACGCTATTTGCCCCAAACAGGAATAAGCTCCCTTTTGACATACAGGCGAACTTATACAAAAACAACCCGAAGGCGATGATCGTCATCATGCCAGGATGTCCACCAAATAGCCCACCAAGAATACCGACCTCCAATCCGCATACGACCGCTGAAAAAATCAGCTGTCGTGCAGCATGCAGGCTCATGACTGGTACCATTCCAAGTAACAACATCGGTGTTACGGTAAAAAATACGCCATAATTCCAGCCAAAGACCTTACATAAGGTGAAGCCAATGGTCGCGCCAGTTGCAATGCGCAAACACTGACGGAAGTCGTTTTCCGACATGGGATGATCCCATAACTTCATATCGCCTCCCCGTTAATAAATGTAATGAAGAAGACTCAAAAATCGGATCTGACATCTCGCTAACCAGCCAGATAACGAGTTTTCTGGCAACAGTTGCACAGTCGCACGTGCCCCGGCCGGAAATGCGCGCTGTTGAGGTTCATCGATAGCTAAATGTAAACGTAAACGCTGCGCGTCTCTCACCCAACGGTTTGAGTCTGTCGGTGTCGCTAAACGGCCATCCGCATCAAACTGGCCCGAGCTTACCCCCGCATCCACACTCGTAATACGAGCTTCAAATACGTCACCTGGCAAGCTATCAAAGGCCACTAACGCCCGACTGTTCTGATTGAAGTGTCGCAGACTCTTTTCACGAAAGTCGGCAATAATATCCACGTCATCCGAGACTAAAGCCACAAGAGGTGTACCAGCGGCCGCATAGGCACCCGTTTCCAGTTGCAAGTTAGCGACAACGCCATCATGTTCAGCAATTACTTGAGTGTAAGACAGATTAAGTTCCGCTTGTTTTAGCTGGTTTTGTGCCACGCGGATATTTACATTCGTTGCACCTAAATCGCCTCGGTTTACTTCCAACTCTTTTAAACGAGCGCGCGCGGCCAGTAAGTTTGCTCTGGCTGCCGTTGCACTACTTTGTGCATCATCACGCTGTTGTTGCGAGGTGCCATTGCGATGAAACAATGTATCAAGACGTTTGGCTTCGCGAACTTTTTGCTCGGCGACAATTTTGCTTGCTTCAACGTCCGCTTTTGCCGCTGCAATAGAGGCATCAAGCTGTTCATTATTTTGAATCACACGCTCAAGGTTAAGTTGAGCCTTTTCTACGGCGAGCTGATAAGGCTGTGGATCAATCTGGAATAGTAGATCGCCTTGGCTTATTTCTTGGTTGTTGGCAACATAAAGATGCGTAATCTGTCCACTCACACGGGGAGCTACTTTAGTTACCACTCGCGTTGCCATTGCCTGAGGCGTCAATGGCATGGCGAGATCTGCGACTAGAAAATAGGCAAAGACAAGGACAAACGCGACGCAAGAATACTTGATCCAACGTGCGAATTTTTGATCTGGAGTCATAGGCGTTTACTTCTCTTTTAATTCGGGTTTCTGACTTATTCGCTAAGTGAATCAAGTGCATTGTGAGCAATCTGATCGAGGATCAATGAAAGCTTTTGAAGCTCTTGGTCATTGATTTCCGTCAGTAGCTTGCTCCGTACTTGAAGAATTCGAGTCTCCATTTGCTTGAGTAGGGTTTTACCTTCTTCTGTAAGGCTAACAATGCGTGCTCGCTTGTCATGCTCACTGCAATGGCGAGTGATCAGAGATTGCTCTTCTAATAGCTTTAATGTGCGCATCAGCGATGCCAACTCAATCTCAAGCGCTTCAGCCAAATGCTTCTGACTAACGTTGTCGCCCATTCGATAAAGTTTCCATAACGCAGTCCAACGCGGGTACGTCAGGTTTAAAGGCTCCAACTCGCGATCTGCAACCATTTTCCACAAACGGGCAACACGAGATAACTTTTCAGCCAGAGAAAGGTCGCGCAAACTGTTGATGTCTTGAATCATAAGATCTACTCAATTACTTAGCTTGCTAAGTAATATAAAATAGTTAGCACGCTAAGTAAATAAGTTTTTGTGATTTAAATCACATAGAATATGCCATTGGGGAACAAGTTTGCGTAACGCAACGTAGTACTTGGGTTGAATAGTAGTGATATACGACACTAAAGGTGATATCAGCACTCCTGGCTTATCAACAAGTGAAGCATTGAGATACAAAAAAAGCACAACCCTAAGTTATGGCGTTGTGCTTTTCGGTTTAGTGAGCGATTGAATTATCAATTAAGGCTCATAGCGAATGAGTTCATCACGTTCGTTCAATTAAGAATCGCTGCTTGAAGTCAACAAAGGCTTCATGCAGCGCATTTTCTTTAATCGGTTTGAGCAATACGTAATTCGCGCCCGCCTCCATAAACGCATCACTGGTTTCTTTCGCCGTATCGGCAGTACAAGCATAAATTGGCGTGCCTAACTTCAGCTTCTGTCGGATCTCTTTGGTTGTTTCAATTCCTCCAAGATGCGGCAGTTGGTTGTCCATCAAAATCAAATCGTAAGTATGATCTTTTAAGAACTCCATCGCTTCCAATCCATCTTTTGCCCAATCAACCTGCATTTTGTACTTGTTACAAAATGCTTTGAGAATGAAGGCATTAGTATGGTTATCTTCTACCAACAGTACTTTTAGACTCTCTGCGAATAACTCACCAGGTTTAACTCTCAAGCTTGAATCAAGAGGGGTGAGCACTCGCTCACGATCTTTCACTGGCATTGTAATAACAAAGGTCGTGCCTAAACCTTTTTGACTACGTACTTGAACGTCACCTTCCAGCATATCGACGAGGCTTTTCACAATGGTCAGTCCCAAGCCACTGCCACCGTATTCTCGAGTGGTCGTTGCTTCCTCTTGAACGAAAGGTTCGAACATTTGGTCAAGCTTATCGGGCTCTATGCCGATGCCCGTATCCGTAATTTCCACTACCAACACACTATTTTCAGCGCCGTAGAACTGCTCCAGTTCAGCATGCAAGCGTACGCTGCCCGAGGGGGTAAACTTAACTGAGTTACTGACTAAGTTGAATAAAATTTGGTTCAGACGAACTTGGTCAGTAAAGATTTCAACATTGGGATCAATCTTGTTTTCAATGACGAGGTTAACGCCTTTATTTTCGCAAATTGGACGATAAATGTTTTCTAACGTTCGAATCGTGTCAGTGAAAGAAAACGGGTGCTTTTGAATATTAAACTTACCCTGCTCAATCTTCGAAAAATCCAAAATATCATTCAAAACAGCAAGTAAGTGCTCACCACTATGTCGAAGTACGTCAATTTGGTTATTCTGTTCTTCCGTTTCGACCGAGTCTTTTAATAATTGAGCAACTCCTAGAATGCCATTGATTGGCGTTCGGATTTCATGGCTCATTTTAGCCAGAAAATCGGCACGTGCTTGGGCGGATTTTTCTGCCTCTTTACGTGCCAAGTTACTTTGTTTTTCCGCTTCAATAAGCGTCGTAATATCCTGACCTTGAACAATGATACCGCTGATATCACCGTCAACTCGAATCGGCGATAAGTTCCAGCGATATACCTTGTCTCCAATTGGTACATTGACGCCAGTTAACGTGGCTCCTTGAGCTGCCATTCGCAGGTGCGGCATCAACTTTTCTTTGAAGCCTTTAAACACTGGGTGCATGGTTTCAATGTCGTTTTCCATGACCAATTCTTTGCGGGCTGCCGGGTTGATTTGGATGAGTACACCAGACTCTGACCACACCATAATCGGCGATAACGCAAAGTTAAACAGATCGCGGAATGAACGCTTTTGCGCTTCCAGCTCTTCAAAGGTGTTTTCTAGTGTCGAACCAATATGATCGAACTCCTCGATATCCGACCCGCCAAACCGTTCGAACCTTTTTTCTTCACGAGCCGAACGAGTGTATGCCATCAACGAGCCAAGCTCTTCGACGACTCGATTCTCAATCCACTCTTTGGTCATCAACGCAATCATCACCATCCCGATAACCGAAGCCAGCATCGCTAAAAGGTGCTGGATTTGCAGCGTCACAACACTCTGATTGTCCTGCACGGTTAGTAAACACAAATCCGTCGTGGCAGCATTGACTTCGATAGGGGTTTTAATGATCAACAACTGGTCAAGCTTTTGCTGAGACTCTCGCCGCTTCAGAACATCAAATATCTTGTACGCTTCATCTCCGACTAGTGAGCTAGCTAGTGGCGTATCGTTGGCCACCAAAACAACATTATCAACGTTCCCTTCGTTTTTTAGTCTTTCCATCAACCCGAAGTTGTTATCTAGAACAACAACATTGTAAGAATACCCCATCACTTCACCGGTTTTAGGTTGTAAAACCGGTACACGACGCAGTAACAGGTGGCGAGTTCCCATTGGGGTATGTGAAGGAAGGTAATACCAATTGTTGCTAAAAGTCACTTGGCTCGCGAGGTCATTGAGAATCAAGTTATTGATGCCATAGAAATGCGCATTCCCATCATCCCAAATAATGCCTTGATGATCGGTGAGAAAGCGAAATTCTGGCGTATGAGAAGGATCACTCTGGTCAATACTCATGAAAAAGTAATTGAGAGCTTCTTCATCCCGTTCTGTATAAAAATCTAAAACAACATCACTCTTCGAGTTACTGTTGTGATGAATCTGAATCGCAGCAAAATGGCTATCAAAAATATTAAGAATCAGCGCTGACGTCTGTTGCTTAGTTCTGTCGACTTCCTGCCAAATAATTTGCTTCGAGAAGTAATAACTCTGAACGAAGATACCTAAAATGATCGGAGCAAGTACGAGAATGATTATTTTCGTAATAAGCGTCGACAATGAGCGACGCTTTCTTGTTTTTGATGTAGTTGTCATCAATTGTCTGAGTATCTAAATGCGCGTTTTCTTAATGCTTCAATTCTTTCTGGAGAATCAGATTTCGTGACGACTTCAAAATCACCAGAATAAACGGTTGGAACGGGTTTCCCTTCAAGATCCCACTTAATCGCTTCTGCCATTGCAATGCCAGTATCATCGTTCATACGCATAACAGTAACGTCTAACTCCCCTTTCGAAAGCGCTTCTAATTCTGCAGAGCCGCCACCCCAGCCGTTGATCATGACATCATCACGCCCTAACTCTTTCAGCGCATCAACAGCACCTAGCGCAACATCTGTAGAACACGCATAAATAAAATCGACGTCAGGGTATTTTTCCAAACTCGCTTTTGCTGCTTCATACCCAGACTGCTTTGTCGCTTTGGTATAATAAGCAGATTGTAGTTCAAAGTTGTTATCACGGTTGACTTGATTGATAAAGGTGTTGCCTCTGATATCGCTGATATACCCTTCTGAAAAGTAGAGCACACTATAATGGCTCTGTTTTGGAAAACGCTTACCAAACTCCACTGCAAGCTCACGGCTGCCTTCAGCATGATCAAAACCAACATAAAGGAACGGTTGGTGATCCTCCCAATCTCTTACCGGTGTAGTGATATTTTGTAAGATCAACTTGGTTTTCTTTGAGTCTAAGACGTGTTCAACAAACTTACGATGCCTAGTGGTATCGAGAGTGAAAATCAGATAATCGGAGTTGCTCTTCAGCGCTTCCATTAAAGACAAACTTTGTTGCTTAATATCTGCGTTGGGACGGGTAAATACTTGATTAAGTTGATAGTCGATATCGAGTTTATCTAAACGCTGTTCAAATGCGTCGATATTTCGAATCCAATAATCCGAAATCTGTTGACCTGGATAAACCACAGAAATTTTTAACGGACGCTTTTTGTCTCTTTCAACCGGAACGGGAGTCTCTCGCACGGCGTCAGCCAACGCATTCGTTAACTGCTTCTGTTCTGGAAACTGGTCTAAAAATTCTTGATATGCCCAATACCCGTTGAGGACTTGAGTGGCTTGCGCTATCGGCGCGACAGTGGCCATTGACATCAGGGAGAATACTAACGCTTTTTTCATCTACTGCTCTTTTAGCTTTTTATGAGCCTAATTCAGCTCTATTCGTTACCTAGCCGAGTCATCCTTTACTCTTGTAATCTACCTTCCTCTGAGTGCCTGTTTCAATAATAAATTGGTTCTTAGTCTGAGTTGGAACGAATAAACGTTTATTGTGTACCTAATTGTAAGGTCACAAAATATCATTTCTCCTTTTCATACTCTGAGTGTTTAAACAGAACACCAACCCATTATGCGTCAGTTTGTTCTTACATGGTACTCCAAAACTAAAAAGAAACCGCCTCAGTGGACGGTTTCTTTGTTATTCGGCATGTCGCGAACGCTTATTTCGATAAAGCCATTTCTAACATCATCTGCTGATTTTCATCAACGACAATACTTGCTTTTGACGTAACAAGCAGCTCTTTCTTAGCTTTTGTTAGTTGCTTAATATAATACTCAGCCCGCATGGCAAGTGTCTTTGAATCAAAATCCGAAGACCACTCCAATACCAAGGGACCTTTTCCTTTTAAAGCTTTCGCTCCTTTGCCCGTTTGGTGCTGATTGAATCTTCGCTCAACATTGTTTGTGACACCGCAATACAGCGCATTGCGGTTATTTCGTATCAAATAGACACTCCAACGCTGCGCTGTATTTTCAATCATGAAAGTAGTGACTCGACCTTAGCTTTTAGTTCATCGAGCTCTTCTTTAAGCTGAGCAACTTCGAGCTCTAACTGGCTGACTCGATCAGAATTAGAGCCAGCCGCTGACACTGGCACTGCTAGCTCAAAGACGTCAACGTCGCCACAGAACAAATGCATATAGCGTGACTCTCGCTTTCCGGCTTCACGCGGTAACTTGACCACTAATGGCCCTTTGTCTTCGCTTGCTAAGTGCTCCAGAACCGTTTCAACTTCTTTTACATCATGAAATGTCGCGAGACGATTGGTACGAGTGCGAATTTCCCCAGGCGTTTGAGCACCACGCAAAAGCATACAGCACACGATTCCCTTCTCTTGTTCTGTCAGTTTTAAATCACCAAACTCCGTATTACAGAAACGGTGCTGATACTTGCTAACACGGCTGTTAAACGCACTTTCGTCACTGACGAGCCTACGCTCAATTAGAGCATCAACGGCATCGAGAACGTCTGACTCAGAGAGCGACATTACGGGATCACGGTTGCTTTTTTGATTACACGCGTTGGTTAAAGCGTTTAGGCTGAGGGGGTAAAGATCTGGGGTGGTGACTTCTTTTTCGATCAAGCAACCAATGACTCGTGCTTCAATTGCCGTTAGCTCAACTTTCATAATGCATTTCCTTATTATTTTTGCATTTGACTTGGTACCTAAATCGCTTCGAAATCATGCATCATACATTGGCAAAGAGATGCAAGAAGCGTTAACGATTCAGGTGTCGGTGTCAGGCTAAAGCATAGCGCAAGACCTGGCACCCTTTGCGAATCGGGTCAGGTATCAATGCTCCGAGAGAATTGGCACTTTCGTCAAATTGCCATCTTGATCAACCATCATTATTTTTGAACGATTCAGCTCAACTTCGATGATTTCGAGTTGCTCGCGAGCGTTGATATACGCTGTTTTTAACTTTTCAGCCACAGAGCGAGTGGCTTGCTCATTATCTTGACTACTTACTTGCTCCGCAGTGTTCCCAGAGTCCATATCAAGTTCATCATTTTGCATTCAATGGTGTTGATAATATAGTGAAGGCCACGTTATGACAATGCATCGATGGATTCTACGATGTTGCCCAAAACTCGATTAAAGAAGCGTGATTATGTAGACACATCGCAATTGGTTGAGAAATGTTCAACTCTGCATTGTGATTGATCTAAAGACTGTTATGCCACTGGATGTTGTGCTTTAATCGAGGGAGATATTCATAAAATTAGGAAAGAGAACTATGAGTAGCGTATTTGAAATCGTTAACCAAGCTCGTCGTAAAAACAAACTAAAACGTGAGCTGCTTGATAACGAAAAGAAAGTTCGTGATAACCGCAAACGTGTTGACCTTCTAGAAAACCTTCTAGATTACATCAAACCAGAAATGACTCACGATGAAATCGTCGCAATCATCAAAAATATGAAAGCAGACTACGAAGATCGTGTTGATGACCACATCATCAAAAGTGCAGAAATCTCTAAAGCACGTCGTGACATCAGCCGTCGTATTCGCGAACTGACTGAAGAAGACAAGCAAACTAGCGGCAAAAAATAAACGCTTAAGCTAGATTTTCCAACCCTGAGTAAGGCTACCTTACTCGGGGTTTATTTTTGTCTCTAAACTAAGCGCCGTGTACAATCAATCCAACTCTTATTCCTAACGCATTCAGCTTTCTATGTCCTCAACTACGACAAGTACACAACCAACACTTGCAAAACAATTATTTACGATGACTTGGCCAATGCTATTTGGCGTTCTATCTTTAATGAGCTTTCAGCTTGTAGATAGTGCGTTTATCGGTCAGCTCGGCGTTTTACCTTTGGCCGCTCAAGGTTTTACTCTTCCGTTGCAAATGGTCATTATCGGCATTCAAGTCGGTTTAGGTATCGCCACGACTGCTGTCATTTCTAAAGCGCTTGGTGCGAATGAAAGTCGTTATGCCAAACAGCTCGGTGGCTTAGTTTTGATGATTGGCTCAATCGGTGTAGCCGTTTTTGGAGGGCTAATTTGGCTTTTGCGCTACCCCATTTTATCTCTATTAAGTGCTCCAGAGTCTGTGATGCCGATTATCGACAGCTACTGGCCTTGGTGGCTGCTAAGTTCATGGACTGGCGCGGTTTTATATTTTTACTACAGTATTTGCCGAGCTAACGGCAACACCATGTTGCCTGGCACAATGATGATGGTGACCAGCGGCGTGAACCTTGTGCTCGATCCACTATTTATTTTCACGTTTGACTTGGGCATTAACGGAGCCGCAATAGCAACCATCGTTGCTTTTGGGTTTGGTATTTTAGTCGTCGCGCCTCGCGTAAAAAAGAATCACTGGGCAACAACGCAGTGGCAAGACCTCAACGTAACTAAAAGTGTTGCGTCTATCGGTAACATCATGGGACCTGCGATGATCAGCCAACTGCTGCCTCCGTTGTCGTCCATGTTGGCAACAAAGTTGTTGGCAAGCTTCGGGACCGCAGCAGTCGCCGCTTGGGCGCTCGGTTCACGCTACGAATTCTTTGCTATCGTTTCGGTGTTAGCGCTGACAATGTCTATGCCCCCAATGGTCGGGCGCTTACTTGGCGCAAAGAACTACCAAGATATCCAATCGCTAGTCAGTATTGCCGTAAAATTCATTCTGGGCTTTCAACTTTTGATCGCAGCCATTACGTTTGCCGTCGCAAACCCACTTGCACTACTGATGACCAGTGATGTTCAAGTAGAGCAAGTATTAGAAATGCATTTGCTGATTGTTCCTATCAGCTTAGGTTCACTAGGTGTATGTATGTTGATGGTTTCTCTTTGCAATGCATTAGGTAAGTCTTACACCGCGCTCACCATTTCAGCGCTACGCTTGTTTGTCTTTTTCCTTCCTTGCTTATGGGTTGGCGCTCAAATGGGGGGAATCCGAGGTCTACTTTTAGGCGCTTGTATGGGCAACATTCTGGCGGGCATTTCCGCTTACCTAACCTATCGACAAACCATACGTAAACTCGCTGGCGCTCAAGCAAACGCATAACAATACATGGTTAAAATAAAGCCCCTTTGATTGGGGCTTTATCGTCTTGAAATGTTATCGATTTAGGCGAGTTTTAATTCATTGAAGAGCTCAAATAGCTGATTCGATTTATAAGGCTTAGGTAAATAAGCATCCATACCTGCAGCAAAACAGTTGTGAATGTCTTCTTCCAAAACACTCGCGGTGAGCGCAATAATGGTCGTTTTCTCACGCCCGGCTTTCTTTTCCCAACGACGAATTTCTTTCGTCGCGGTCAGTCCATCCATCACCGGCATCATACAATCCATTAAAATTGCATCGAATTCTTCTCCCTTTGTGATGGCTTCCAACGCTTCTTGTCCATTGCTTGTTATCAAATAGTCATATCCTGCTTTATCCAGAAAGAAACTCGCTATTTTCTGATTCATCAAGTTATCCTCCGCGATTAAGATCCTCCTGTGAGAGCGCGACGTTCGATATTCAGACTTTGGAATACCATTAGTGACAGCGTCACTTGAAATGGTTTTTTCTACCTTCGCTAAATCGTCAATGACATGCTTAAATCGATTGCCAAGAAAAGGCAATGTGAGCACAGCATGTACTCTTTCTGCATTGTCGTAGGGAGTGGATAGATGATGCTGACAAATAATCACACGACGAAGATCATACTTGAGTGACAACTCATCTAAGGCTTCATCCGTATTGGAGTCGTCACTATGGCACAGAAATATGACATCAAAGTCATCGTTTATTGCTTTTACTTCATTAACATTATTCGCACCAAAGAGATTGATTTTCGCTAATCGACACTCTTTCAAAAGTTGATCAGCGTAATCGTAATTTGTGCAGATCAAGAGCCCTTTATTTATCACGTCCGAGCGCCAGCCAAACATCGGAATAACGTCAACCTCAATAGAGAATTCAAAGCATGTGCCCACTCCTTTTGTGGATGTCGCTATAAGCTGCCCTCCCATCATGGATACCAGTTGACGACAAATTGCCAATCCCAGCCCCGTTCCACCGAACTGCCTCGACACCCCTTCATCTTCCTGAGTAAAGGGTTCAAAAATCGTCGTTAACTTATCTTGTTCAATGCCTATCCCGGTATCTTCGACTTTAAACATCAGCGTTCCGCGCTCGTTCTCAGGTAACTCGTCATAACTGACATCAACACGTATATGACCGCTTTCGGTAAACTTGACCGCATTCGATACCAGATTCGTGATGACCTGCTTGATGCGATGATCATCAACCATCACTCGAGTTGGAATGTTTTCAGCTAAGTTAATCCCCAGCTCTAGCTGTTTAGATGTGGCTTTGGATTGAAATAAAACCATCGACTGGTACACCACCTCTCGGATATCGGCCTCGACTAGCGACAACTCCAGTCGACCAGATTCGATTTTAGAAAGATCCAAAATATCGTTAAGCAAGGTAAGCAATGTTTGAGATGAAGAGTCAATGTCATCAACGACTTCTTGTTGATGGGAAGATAACTCGCTTTGAGAGAGTATCTCCGTCATGCCCATAATACCGTTTAGGGGGGTACGTATTTCATGCGACATGTTGGCAAGAAATACTGATTTAGCGCGATTAGCAGACACTGCTGACTCTTTAGCATGGAGTATTTCGTCTGTTTGTCTCTGCTTTTCTTCAACCACTCGATTCACTTGCTGAGCGAAAATCGTCAGTTCATCACTGCCATCGACTTTGACTTTCGTCTGTTTCTCTTCATCGTTGATCAGCGCCGTTAAGGTATGAATAATCGCATCTAGTTTGCTATTAACCCGAAACCAAGTGCCAAAGCCAAGCCAGCAAAGCATGACGATAACCAAAATAACGCCAGAGGTAATCATCGCAATATTGGTCTTTTGTTCATGAACTTGTGTTAGGAGCGATTGCTCTGTTTGTTTCGTGAACCCATCAATGAGTACTTGCAAGCGTTGCACACGGAAATCGAGTTCTCTCAAATACGCTTCATAGTCACTACGTGACATGTCCCCTGACATTAATCGCCCACGAGATGCCAAATTTCTCTGATATCTGGGCGACGTAAACAAGCCTAGCAGTTTATCAACTTGATCGTATGACCCTCCTAAATTTAAAAACGCATCCAAATTTTGCTGCTGTCGATCAATAGCCTGAAAAAACAGACTCTGACTCAACCGACTCTTAGGATCTTGAACTAGGCGATGCGTCAACCAGGCTTCTTTCTGTGTCCAAAAAGACAGCTGAGCAAGGTAAGCAATAAAATTCTGCATTCGAATACCGTCCTCACTGCCATACCACTGATGATTTTGTAGCAAAGAGCGCGACATATTTTGAAGCAGTTGAAATGCCCAATCGCCAAGGTCATCCATCTCGTCCAACCTACCGGATAATACCCCTAGCATGGCCTCTTTCAGCTCATCAGCATATTCCGCGGTATTGGGGTTACTGACGAATTTTTGATGCATGGAAGAAATAACACCGTCTTGTTCTTCTATATTAAGTGCGGCTGATGCTTGAAGCGTAGGCTGGCGGCGTGCTTTCTCTATGGAGTATATAAAGTGAGAGGCTTGGGATATCAACTGGAAACCTTGGATATTGATTACCGTTTGATTGAGACGGCTTACGCGCAACGCATTGTCAGAAAACTGCTGAACTGCAAAAACCACTATCACCACCGTGGGTAATAGTGCGAGGAGTGCTAAGCGTGTTTTTATTGATAATCTCAACATCCATCAGCCCAATGGTTGATCTCATCCGATTATTTAATACTAGACTAGTTTCTAGCATTGAAAGGCATATACGACATGGTTACTTTAAAACAACATTCACCTACCAAAACCATGGTCATTCCGCTTATTTCGCCATCGGTCAATGAAATGGTAATTGTGACTCGAATCATACTTTTTGATCTTCAAGCTGAGTACAAACAGTGAAGTTTCACTCATACCTAAGATGCACATCACTTTTCATAAAATTCCAAACCATATGTTCACCTATTTCGTTGCCTTATCGAGACAAATCACACAAAAATGCAAACGAATTAACAGTGACAACAAAACTAATTTGAAAACACACATTATCATCGCGAAAAAAGTGGATGACTTTTTAAATGTCAATACGTGAAAACCACCGCTTTAGTCACATTAATTCACCACTAACACGACCTTAACTAGTGTTTTACACTGGATTTAATTTTCCTAGCAGAATAAGGGCTCCGACCTTAGAATCCGCACACATAACTATTACAACCCGATTACATAACCCACCACACTCTTGCACGCTGCCGAAGAGGCAACAGCAGAGAGTATGGTTAGCCCCCAAAACGTGAAAGGTCTAATACAACAATGAGTCCAGAGAAATATCTCCAAGACTGGCAAACTAGCCAAACGATTGCTGAATCTATTTCCCCTCTAATTGGTAAGCTATATCGTCAAAAAGGAATCGAAGTGGTTCTGTTTGGTAAAACGCTTATCAATGCTACTACTATAGACATTCTCAAAACTCATCGCGTTGCAAGACGTTATACAGGCAGCCCACTCTCACTTGAGCACACGATGCCTATCATTCAAGCGCTATGTGAAATGAGCATTTCTTCGTGTCGTGTCGATGTTGGCCAATTGGCAACTAAGTACTGGAATGAGCATGACGATACTGCATCTCTAAATGATTTCCTTATCACTGCACTCGATGGCGCACGCGATGCAGACTCTTCATTGAAAGCGCGTGATGTAGTTCTTTATGGTTTTGGTCGCATTGGTCGACTACTAACTCGCCTTCTGATCGAGAAAAGTGGCCCAGGTTACCCACTACGACTACGAGCGATTGTGGTTCGTGGCGGTAAAAAAGGCGATTTAGAGAAGCGTGCTAGCTTACTGCGTCGTGACTCAGTCCACGGTCAGTTCAACGGTAGCATCGTGATCGATGAGGAACGTAAAGCTCTGATCGTTAACGGTAACTACATCCAAATCATCTACGCAAACAATCCAAGCGAAGTGGACTACTCTGCTTACGGTATTAACAACGCGCTTGTTGTTGATAACACAGGTGTTTGGCGTGATTCTGAAGGTCTAAGCCAACACTTAGCGTGTCAAGGTGCAGAGAAAGTGCTGCTAACGGCACCAGGTAAAGGTGACATCAAAAACGTTGTATTCGGTGTAAATGAATCAGTTATTCAAGAAGATGACACCATCATCTCTGCAGCGAGCTGTACCACAAACGCAATCACGCCGGTTCTTAAAGCGCTGAATGATAAATATGGTGTCCTTTCTGGTCACATCGAAACCGTGCACTCATACACAAACGACCAAAACTTGATCGACAATTTCCACTCTGGTGACCGCCGTGGACGTAGTGCTTCTCTGAACATGGTTCTAACTTCAACTGGCGCAGCTAAAGCAGTAGCAAAAGCACTGCCAGAGCTAGCTGGTAAGCTAACAGGTAACGCAATTCGCGTACCGACACCAAACGTTTCGATGGCAGTCGCTAACCTAAACTTAGGTGAAGACGTAGACCGTGATTCACTGAACGATTACTTGCGTGAAATGGCGTTGAACTCTGAGCTTTCGGCACAGATTGACTACACCGATTCAACAGAAATTGTATCAACTGACTTAGTTGGTTCTCGCCATGCAGGCGTCGTGGATGGTCAAGCGACTATCGCACAAGACAAACGTTGCGTACTTTACATCTGGTACGACAACGAATTCGGTTACAGCTGCCAAGTTGTGCACTGTATGGAACAAATGATGGGTGTTCGTTACCAAACATTCCCTCGATAGGTGAACTTTGCTCCACAACGTTAACCACATAGCGTAACGGACAATATCTCATATTTGTTCTAAATAATAAGCGCGAAGCGCATTACTAATATTTTTCCCCGTTTATACGCCTGATCACCCTCAGGCGTTTTTTCATTTCGCTCATTTGACACTCTCCGGACAAAGTAAAGACTATGATTCATGTTTTGTTCATGTTCACAGCATTAATCTGAACACATGAATTACAGAGAGGTCATGATTATGAATCGGATTATTGTTACCGCACTAGCACTGATTACGGGCTTTTTTACATTAGTATTTAGCTTGATCATTGCGATTCCGTTGACCATCGCAGCGTTAATTACAGGCAAGCGTATTGAGAAGCGCGTGAAGAAAATGCAGAAAGAAATGCATGAAGAGTATGAATTCAATACTGGTAAAGCCGATGCTATTGAAGGTGAGTTCGAAGAGGTTCGCCGATAAGTAAATAGAATTTATATAAGTTTCTCTCCCCCGACTGCTCCTGAGAAACTTCTTGCTTTCACCCTGTCTTTTACAATGGCAGGGTGCTTTTTTACAAAAAAGGCAGCCATCCGGGCTGCCTTTAATATTTTGTTGTCTTGGCAAATTTATACGGTTACGACCACTCGAAATGCCAATAGCATGAGAACAATCCCTGACAAACGATCAATTAACACTGCTTTAGAACGAATTCTGTCCACCACTTTAGAGCTTGATAACACTAGGGTGATAAAGGTATACCAAAGCCCGTCCACAACAAATGGTGTAGCCACAATGATCATTTGATTGCTCAAATCATTACCTAGCGCTACAAACTGACTAAATAGTGCGATAAAAAACAAGGCAATTTTGGGGCTTAAAATCGAGATAAAAAAACCTTCTCGAGCAGACTGGCTTACCGTTGTTTCTTCGCCTGACTCCAACTTCGCCGCCACACCGCCTTTCGAACGCAGCGCATTGAACCCTAAATATGCAAGATA
The DNA here is from genome assembly GCF_053890955.1 of Vibrio sp. JZG120. Taxonomy (NCBI): domain Bacteria; kingdom Pseudomonadati; phylum Pseudomonadota; class Gammaproteobacteria; order Vibrionales; family Vibrionaceae; genus Vibrio; species Vibrio sp. JZG120. Next base: position 339,863 of record NZ_JBSRRK010000001.1, on the reverse strand, counting down.
TGCCGCGCCTGCAAGGCTGATCGTCTTGAACAACATCGGGCTTTGCTGCAAAACAACAGCGAGGCCAATCAGCGTAATAAACGCATAAATGCCAATTCCAAAAGCGTGTGCCCAAGCCGTTGCCAAACCATTGATGCGTCCACCAGCCAAGGCATGTTTTGCCACAATCGCTAGGCTAGGCCCAGGTGACATAGCACCGAGTAAACACACGGTAAAAAGTGATAACCAAACTGTTAGTGTCATAAATAACCTCTCTCCATTTGAACTCAATCTATCAATTGAAGAGCTATAATTTGAAATCAAAGTTTCGCATAAAAGTCATGATTTAAAATCATAACCTAATGAATGGAGTATTCCGATATTTTCATCACCGCGTGGATTTGCTCTCGCACCCACTGATGAGCTGGATCATTGTCGTATTTAGGATGCCACATCAGCCAATATTCATGGGTAGGTGTCTCAAAAGGAAGCGCTTTATGAACCAAAGGCCAGTGCTTGGCCAAATTATTTGCAATGTGCTCCGGAACTACCATTAAGTGCTCACTTGAGATCAAACGATTTACCGCCGCAGAGAAAAAAGGCACTTTAAAGGTAACATGACGCATCAGCCCCCTGTCTTTTAGTGCCATATCGGTACTTGAGTCTTTGTCTCCCCCACCCGTCACTTGAATATGCGAATGACTAATGAGGTCCTCTACAGAAATCGAAGCCTTACCAGCTAAAGGGTGAGACGCCTTCATCAAACAAACTGACTTATCAGAACCAATATTGATGCTAGATACACCTTCAGGCTGAGTGGGATACATAGAAGAAGCAAGGTGGATTCCTAACTCGTGAAGCTTATCGATAAAATCTAGCTGCCACAGTCGATACGCCAAATCCAATTGTGGTGCTTGTTCACCCAAGTGAGATGCAATATCGGGCAAAACGTATTGTGCCACGTAATCGCTTGAGGCTATAACCAGCTCGCCTTGCCACAGTTGCGGCTCAAAAGGTTTGTCATCGAGTAAATGGTCAAACTCAGCCAGTAACGCATCAAGCTTTGATTTTAATGCTATTGCTCGCGGGGTTGGTATCAGCTGATTACCTTGACGAATAAGCAGTGGGTCACCACACAGATCGCGCAATTGTGCAAGCTGTCGGCTAACCGCAGACTGAGTAATGTGCAAACGTTCTGCAGTTCGGCTGACATGACACTCTTCTAAAAGTACATGCAAGGACCTAAGTAGATTCAAATTGATGTTGTTTAACATACCGGCTCAAGAAGGTTTAATAAATAATGGCACCCATGATGCTTATTTCACAAACTGGTTGCCAGTCGTATTAAAGAACTCAGCTAAAACGGTATGAGTCATGAGGTGCCTTAGCTCTGGGTAACGTTGAATTTGATCTCTGATTTCGTTCAAACGAGTCATCGTAGGTACTTCGACAAAAACCATCATATCCGTTTCACCACTGATTGCATGGCACCATTTTACGCCATCGATTTTGTATAGTTCGTCGGCATATGATTCGCAATAATACGTGGATGTAGATTTATCGAACTTTAGAGCAAAATAAGCACAAATCGAGTCCCCGCCTGAAGAGGCAATTTCAGCGTGATACCCGAGAATCACTTTGTCATGTTCTAGCTTACGAATACGAGCAGTCACCGCAGAACGAGAAAGGTTCACTTTATCCGCAATTTCAGTCACCGACAGCCGAGCGTTGTGTCGGAGAAGATCCACAATCTTGTGATCAAACTTGTCCATATACTTACCAAGCTTTCCTTATTTTTCTCATTCTATACCGATTCTAACTGCATAAGAAACCAACATTTTGTTGGAAATATTTAAAACAACCGTCATATTGACGGTTCAGTAAATCATTTTGTTATTAAGATTTTGGATATGCTATTTGGTAAGCATGAGATGAGCACCGTTATCCATTCAAATAAAAGAGCGATAACGCATTGAAATCAAATACGCTTCTTATGCACTCAGCGCACTAGCGGGCTCATTAAACTCCAATAAATGAGATAATTAGAAGCCACAAGCGTTTTCGTCATAAGCTCTACAACATTGGATGAATCAATTAGCATGGAACAGCTCAAAAAAGACATTTCACTCACATCCGGTATCGCCCAACTATCCACAACATTAATGGGAACGGGGCTTTTTATGATACCAGCCATTGCAGCAGGCATAGCGGGTCATTTTTCACTATGGGCCTGGATTTTATTATTCATCGCCATTTGTCCTATTGCGCTGACTTTTGCCCAGCTAGGCAAGCGATATCCCAACGCGGGCGGAACCGCATTTTTTGTGCGTAAAGCATTTAACGCCAAGCTGGAAAGTAGTGTAGCTTGGCTATTTGTTAGTGTCATTCCGGTAGGGGTTCCGGCCGCGATTGCACTCGCCGCAGGCTTTCTACAGCAAATATTGCCAGAGCCTATTAGCAATAATCTGTTTGCACAAATTCTAACGGTATTACTTCTTGTGTTCGTCAACTTGATGGGCACTAAGTCATCAGGTCATTTACAAACTCTTATTGCTTTGAGTGTCTTTGCGCTCGTTGGCACATTTTTATGGAAAGGTGACGTTAACAGCGCCGATCTCGTGATGCCAGCTATCACACAAGAGTCAATTTGGCCTATTACCGCAGCGCTTGGCGTGATGTTCTGGTGTTTTGTTGGCATAGAGGCTTTTGCTCATATGGGGGAAGAATTCAAAAACCCTCAAAGAGATTTCCCTATTGCCATTATTGTCGGTTGTTTTGTAGCGGGAGCTACGTACTGGGCTTGCTCTGTTGTTATTTTAAAGTTTGGTGCATATGGTAATGCTCAATTCGATAATGCATCGATTCCATGGTTGAGTGCTCAACTACTTGGCGATGGGGCCAAATGGATAATCAGTTTGATCGGATTCTCCGCTTGTTTCGCGAGCGTTAACTTATACACACAGAGCCTAGCGCGAATGGTCTGGGCTCAAGCTCGGGAACATCGTCCTTACAGCCCACTAGCCAAGATTTCGCGTCGTGGTGTCCCTTTCTCAGCCACCTTATTAGTTGGCGGCGTACTGCTAATATCTTGCGTGATAGGAACGCTATCGCAGCTCGATCTGGAGTTTTTCCTAAAACTAGCAAATAGTGTATTCGTTTTGGTTTACATGTTGGCGATGTTAGCCGCTTATAAATTGCTTCGTGGGTTTGGTAAAGCGCTTGCGGGACTTTCTCTACTGCTTTGTACCGGTGTTTTTATATGTTTAGGCTGGTCAATGTTTTATGCACTTGGCATTTTCACTCTACTTTTACTGCCTTGGAAACAGTGGCGACATAAACGACAAACACGCGCAGTTGAATAGTCACCGCTTCCCATGTCGAAAAATTTGGGCTAAACGTTGGATACCAGCGTCTATGTTCTCTAACGCGATATTACCGTAACCAAGCACGGCACCATGCCAGTGACGTGCTCGGAAACCTGGATGTTCATAATAGCTCAAAGGTCGCAAGATGATCCCTTCATGTTCTGCCAGTTTTGTAAAACGCAGCTCATCCATACCGTTTTGCCATTTCAACGTAATATGAAGCCCCGCCGCTTGGCTAACGACGCAAACACTGTCGCCAAAATGCTGTTGAATGGATAAATGCATCTGTTCATGCTTAGTTTTGTACAGTCGACGCATTTTTCGAATATGACGTAATAACCCACCTTCAGTAATAAAATCTGCCAACGCTTCTTGAGTGTGCGTCGGTGAATCACCACTTAACGCATCTTTAACCACCAAACATTGCTCTACTAAACGTTCAGGAACCACAAGGTAGCCAAGCCGCAATCCGTTAAACATTACTTTACTGAAGGAACCCACATACAACACACGATCATCTCGACCCATTTGAGCGGCTAGCCCCTGTAAGCTGGTGTAGGGACGATGAGCAAACTGAAATTCGCTGTCATAATCATCCTCGATTATCCAACTTGATTGTTCGACCGCCCAGTTGATGATCTTTCCTCTTTGCTCGGTATTGAGTGTGGTACCCATCGGATATTGATTACTTGGTGTGATATACAGCGCATCGGCATCGCTTGAGGTCACAGCTTCCACATCAAAACCTAATTTCTCTCTTACGAACAAAGGCTCAAATTGATAGTTTTGGAACTGAATCAACTTCCGCATTTGCGCGTAACCCGGTTGCTCCATCAAAACCTTATCACCTTGTTTTAGAGCTACCATCGTCGCGATTGACAACGCTTGCTGTGCCCCAGAGGTAATAATAATGCGCTCTGGAGAACAATTCACTGAGCGACTTGATGCGAGGTAGTCAGCTAAAGCACTGCGCAATGCCCAACTGCCCTGAATATCTTGATTCCCCAACAAGCAGGGGCGGGACATGTGGCGAGCAAGTAACTTTTGCCATTGCGCCATCGGAAATGCGTCCAAATCCGGCACACCCGGTGCAAATGCGCGGTTGATGTCAAAGTTGGTTTTCGGTGATGAGTCTCTCTGAACTGAATTAGGTTCAGGCAAGTACTGCTCCGGCAGTTCTACGGCAACATAAAAACCCGAACCTTTTTGGCTGTTCAAGTAACCTTCCGCCACTAACTGCTCGTAAGCAGAAATCACGGTATTCCTACTTAGATTAAGCGCTTGTGAAAGCTTCCGCGTAGAAGGCAACTTCCCATTCTTCACCCACAATCCTTGAACAATTTTCTTGCGAATAGCAAAAAACAACGCTTGCTGACGCGTTCCATCACTGTCTTTTAAATGCAGGTCACCGATATCAATCAAAGACAAACTGGATCCATCCATTAGTTAAAAGTGGCTCTCTTTAAGCTACCAGTTAAACGCTACATTGCAATCAAAGAATGAGGATCAATCGCTCGTAATCGTGAGCAAACAAGGAGAGAAAATGCTATCCAACACCAATAGAACGGAAATTAAGAAAGGCGCACATAAAGCCGTCTCTGATGTTAGCAAACTGCACGCCATCATAGATGAAAGCCTAATCGCTCATATTGCGATAACCAACGAGTCAGGCCCTGTGGTCATCCCTATGCTGGCATGGCGTGTCGATGATTACGTGTATATCCATGGTGCCAACAACAGTCGACTGTTACGCTCACTCAAACAAGGAGTGCAAACGTGCTTAACCTTTACTTTGCTTGATGGTTGGGTATTGGCTCGAAGTGCATTTCACCACAGTGCGCATTATCGTAGCGCCGTGGTCTTTGGCCAGTTTGAGATGGTGGAGAATAACCAAGAAAAAGACAGGTTGCTGAATCACTTTATCGAACAGATCGCTCCAGGGAGAACAAAACAAGTCCGTTTGAGTAATGAAAAAGAGCTCAAAGCCACCATGCTGCTGCGTATCCCACTCACAGAGGCATCTGTGAAAATCAGCAATTTTGGCGTCAACGACGATGCGGAAGACATGGATATTCCTGTTTGGGCAGGTGTCCTACCCTACCGAACCGTCGTAGGTCCACTGCAAGCTTGTGACGATTTGTATGAAGGTATCGCTGAGCCAGACTACCGCAGTGCCTACTCTAATCGTTGGCAGGAATAAGCACCGTAAAACGTGCGCCGCCTAAGTGACTCTCGCCGACGGAAAGCTCCCAACCCAGTTGCCGCGCTGCACTGGTAGCGATAGCAAGCCCTAAACCAAAGCCTTTCACGTCGGCGTTGCGGCTTTTATCTAAACGTGAAAATGGCATAAATACTTCTTCTCGCATCGCTTCAGGTATGCCCGGACCATCGTCCTCAATATCGATGCTCCAGCAATCCGCTACCATTCGAATCGTCACCTCAACGCAGGATTCACCGTAACGCTTGGCGTTTTGCAATAAATTATCGAGGACGAGGTTACCCAAAGTAGGCTGAAAGTGAATCAATTGGTTCGCGAGTTCATTTTCTGCTCTCAACATGGCGGACTCTAAGCCTAGGTAATTCATGCGGCTTTTACACCAAAGAGGCAGTTCCATGGTTTCAACAGAATCGCTCAAAGAATGGTTTTTCACACTCAAGCGAGACAGCATGACAATGTCGGACGTTAAATCCGTCACTACATCAACGTATCGTTCAATATCGTCATGTAACTCTGCCTGCATTTCACCACTCGTGCGCCTAGCTAAATCCGTCGCTAGCTGAATACGACTCAGCGGTGTGCGCACTTCATGAGGAATAGCTTGAGTAAAGATGTGTGTTTGACGTACTCGTCTCTCAATCTCTTCAGACATGCTGTTGAAGCCTTGGGCGAGCTCTTTCACGGGTTGCGAAAATTGCTTTAGATCGACTCGCGTATTCAACTCACCATAACCAAATTGTTGTTGTACAGCCGTTAGTTGTCGAATTTGGCGGTCAAGACGTCGTACAGGTATGTAAACCATAATGCCTAAACTGCACACAACAACCAAAAGCAGAGTAAGTATAAATACAATCTCAGAATCTTCATTCCAATCAACATCTGGGCTAAAGAAATCCGTTTTTTCTTTGAAAACTAAACTCTTCGAGGTGTTAGGTAAAGGGAATACCGCGGCATAGGTACTGCCATCAATAAGATAAACAGGTATCCCTTGTATTCGGTACAGCAGCTTACAATCTCGACAAGGCGGTGATCCGTCCCAGTTTTCAACCAATGTTAAATCAAAGATAAAGAAATCTTGCTTGCCGTTTTCGGTTAACTTCTTATAGAGAGAATCCGGAGTGCCTCGTTGTTCAATGTATTGATCGACAAAATAAGCACCATCACTCAAAAAAACGCCGACTTCTGTTTTGCGCATGTACTCTTCCCCCATAAAGAGAAACAAAGCAACAGTCAGCGCAAGGCCAGTAACTAACCCCACATATAGACGAGTAAACAGGGAAAACATGCGTCATTTACCTGTCAGCATATAGCCGTGGTGACGTATGGTCTTAATGGTAGCAGTATGGATATGAGCCTTAGAGAATTTCTTCCTTAGTGAGGATATACGCATATCAATCGAACGATCAGTAATGCAGTATTCAATGCCTCTGGCAAGACGGCAACATGATTCACGAGATACTGGCTTATCGACATTCAGCATCAGGAGCTCTAGAATTTCAAACTCAGAGCTCGTTAAACCAATATCTTTTTGCAAATAAAATGCTTGGGAGCGACGAAGACAAAGGCTAATGCCATATCGGCTCAGCTTTTCTTCTTCAACGGTATCAACTTGACGACGATAGCGACGTAGCGCCGCTTCAATACGGGCGAGAAGGATATTGCCTTTTATCGGTTTGGTAAGGTAATCATCAGCACCGAACTTAAATAAGCTCACCTCGCTCATTTCATCATCGGTTGCAGTCAAAACAATGATAATCCCATGATAAAATTTACGTGCCTCTTGGCATATTTCTGCGCCATTTTTTCCCGGCAACATCAAATCTAACAGCACTAGGTCCGGATTGAGTCCGTGAATCGTTTCTAATGCATTTTGACCGTTGTCGATAACGGTTACTGTATAGCCTTCGGCTTCGAGGTACATTTTGGTTAATCGAGCAATCTCTGAGTCGTCTTCTACCAGTAAGATTGTATTGCCCACCATGAATCATTTACTCCACCAATATGATGGAGGGAGTATATCGTTCGTCCTATACTGCGCAACCCACTTAAATGATAATTTTAATAAAAAGCGGGCTTACATACGCTTACAAACCATACATATACGATAATCCTAATCATTCCACGCCCCTAAAACCATGCAATAACCTGATGTTTTATTTATTAGCAGAATATAGCTTCACATAAAAAATAAATTTCGGAATAAAAATCTACTACATTTTTAAATATATCGAATGATAGTCCTTACCAAAAAACAATATCGATATATATGACTTGGTTTGCTTATATAGACAGGACTTTATGTTGCTTCTAAGTTTCTTGCTCTAATAAAGTCTACGAGTAACATGAAATGAGATATTCCCAATTAACACCTTTAGCCATATTTTGCGCGATAAGTCTAACTGCTTGCGGCGACAGTGAATCTAATTCGAAACCATCGACAACGACACCTCCAACACCACCAGCGCCAACATTGAGCACTGTCACAATCCCAACTGTCGTTTCTACAGAGCTTCCAGCCAAGTTAAAAGTGGCTGCTGATGCGGGCTTCACCCACTATGTGAAAATCTCCCTTTCTGAAGCAAATAACAATGATGCATTTCACATTGTGGCTGTTGATGACGGTGCGAATAATGAAAAAATCGTTCGTGCAGCCAAAATCATCCAACACCTTCTCACCAACCAACCAGACTCTAAGTACGGCGCTGACAAGTCTCGTATCGCTAAGACATTAGCCGAGCGTGATGCCACACTAATGCTGACCGAAAACGACGAACAGAATGATGAGATGTTAACCAAAATCTTTATCAACGAACTGATTCGCCAAGACAAACTGAACGATGCAGTGACAAACTCGGGCTTAGCACACTCTTTTGATACAAGTTCTCTAGAAAAGTTTGTTGTAAGCATGATGGTACTTAACGAAGATGATATGGATACACTTGTCACATCTATCGTGGCAACATTAGTAAATAGTAAAGAAACACCAAACTGGCTAAGGAACAGCCAATCTTTGATGTATCGAGAACTGACAGTTGAAGGCGATTGCCATTACATGAGTAATTTTGCCGATTACTGTGCCAATCTTGGTAAAAAAGCCGAACGAGACGCCGCTTTTGAGGAAATTTTACACTTGGTCCAAGCGCAAGGTATTGCACCTAACACGGGGACTGCGGCACTGCAAAATGACATTCAAGCTCATGCGTTAAAAATCTATAACGATATTCAAGCGGGCAAACCGACGGTGTGGCGCCCAACTCAGTATGACTGGGACGATTGGAAATCGGACGACTTCGATCCTGAAAGTGTTAAACAAACGGGCCCTTCATATTCTCACGAATACTTTGCTGCCGCTTTTGAAGCTTACATGGGTGTAGCAAAAGCAAACGGACAAGGTTTAGATGGCTACCAAGCGTTAACACGTGAAGAAATGCAAACTCAAGATCCACAAGCCGTTGATTGGATCAGCGGCTTATTCCACGGATACTTGCAATACACCGCGAACATCGACTCTGCGGGCGTCAAACTTTACACAGAAAAGACAAATCCAGGCACAGTGCCTACCTTCCGTATGGCTCCCAACAAAGACGGCTTGATAGAAGCATACACCTACAAATCTCAGTGGCTGACAAGAGTGAAGATCATTGGCGACGACGCAATGAATGTCATCGGTAATGACCAAGACAATACCTTTGAAGGCAACAGCAAAGACAACAACATTTATGGTGAAGGCGGCGTCAACACCTATATCGTGCCACACAAACTGGCAGAATGTACCGTTATCAAAGCAAAGAGCGTTTCTGTTGAGTGCCCGAGTACAGGCACTGACGAGTTGTACGACATTCAAAAGATCCAATTCACCGACCAAATCTTAGATGTAACCGAGTTATAAACGATGAAAAACATGAAGAAACTTACTCTATTCGCTCCCCTACTCCTTGCAGGTTGTGGTGGCCTAGCCGTCATGGATCGTACTGATGCCGTAAAAGCACAACCAGAAATGCAGATCAAAACCGACGGAGATTTTTGGGGATTCGGTGCAGATGGTCATTTTGATTTTGCTGGTAAGTACAAAGGCAACTATTCACGCAGTGCTTCTAACTCAAGTTGGTTTAACCATATCTCTTTCAAAGAAGGGACGATGGGCGCAGAAGTTACTCGTATCGACAACGGGGAAACTTGGCTTCTGAGCTGCTCTGGAGGCGGTATGTCGGTTAACTACATGGGCGTCGATTTTGGTGGGAATGATCCTTACACCTGTGATATCACCCAAGATGGCGTCAAAGTGGGAGAATTTGCTATGGAGCCAAAATCCGCTCTCATCGACATCAGCTTCGAGAAAAAAGAGACTGGCGTAGTGCGTATCGGCAGCACCCACTTTAATGTAGAAACCGTACATACTAGTCCCGACGCCATGATGGCGGTAGACATTCCATTGGGTTATAGCTTTAAGGAAGGCACACAAGAAATTGCCGCTGTACAGACGAACGGTACCATTGCGGTACAAATGCTCCCAGAACTTAGTGAACAAAAAAAGGATGTGATTGCCATCGGCGCTGTTGCAAGTGCACTAAGCTGGCGCCCTAAGAAATAGCCATTACATTAAACAACACCACACAAAAAAAATAATAAAGCCCTCTACCTTGAGGGCTTTTATTGCTTGTTTTCATAAAGACAAGTGAAGCATTACTTTTCTAATCTTCCCGCATACTGCTTGGGCGTTAATCCACGATGTTTCTTAAACATACGATTGAAGCTCGCCACATTGGTGTAACCAAGGCGCATGGCTATGTCATCAATACTCACGCGCTTACTCAATAACCCAGCCGCAACATTACTCAATACATAGCCGGATACCATCGAGAAGTTGAGGCCTAATTTGTGCAAACGACGTTGAAACTGCTGTTCAGATAAATCAAGCAGAGAAGAAACGCGCTCTAACGTTGGCAATCCATAATGACTGCTGTAGTTCACCACTTCATAAATCACTTTCAACTCATCTTCTGGGTCGGGCATATTAAGCAAATCATCCAAATCGGAAAAACTCATCGCTAGACGGCTGTCCTCGCGATGGCTCACTTGGCGGGAAGCTAATCGGTCATCTCCCGGGATCCATATTTCTGTTTTTGGCTGACTCCATTCCACCTCGCAGCCGAAATATTCCCGGTATCGCTCAGTATTTTTTCTCGACCCTGAAATCTTGACGCGCAAAGGCTGATAGTCTTTACCAAGAAATTCGCGTAGCACTTTAATCATAAATACCGCACAGCGGATACTATCGTGCACCTTTACTGACGTTTCTATAAACGGATTGTGGTAAGTCCATTTGATGATTTTGCCCGACTGTTCGCCAGCGAAAAACGCCCCAGATTGTAAGTTACTCGCACCATAATTAACGCGTCGAATCGCGCTGGCTAAATCATTCCCAGAAAATAGCCAGCGTCCCACAGGTCCAAGCTTTTGCAGTTCAATACCTCGGCTGAGACTCAATACCACATCCGGGTCACCACTGGCTTGTTCAACACAACGATACCATTCTGCGACGGCTTTTAGCGGGATCAGTGTCATTGGGTTGCGAAACACCGACGACGGAATCCCCAGTTCATCCGAGCCCAAATTATATTTAGATAACGCGAGGTTATGCATGTTTAGAATGCCCATCGCGCGAATAAATCGAACCGTCTTCATTACCAATCACATCAAATTTAACCCTCTATTGATTTAATCTGTCACAAAGAAAGACCTAAATCAAATCCAGATCACAATACGCCAACCGTTTGATAGAGGAGTGTTTAATGAGTTTACTGAGTGTCCCATTTGTCGGTACAGGCGCAGATACGACGTTACATGTTGTCGCTGCTGTCGTTTTAATCGCGAGTGTCGCGGGCGCGTGTTACGGCTTTTGGAAAATCCATGAATTACCTATCAATAAAGCACACAGCAAAGACCATCATCAGATAGGGCTCATCACTGCGCTGACCTGGATAGGGTTTGTCTGGTACTGGGTATGGGTGCTAGCCGTGATCTTTGCATTCGTTGATATGGAAAAAGCCATCATCAATCTGCGTGATACATGGAAAAGTAAACCGCAAACAGAAACACAGCCACAAGAGGAGGCATAATGTTAGAAGGTTTAGCGGTATGGGCACTCTTCATCTATCTGCTCCGTTTAGTCGGCATGCCTTGGAACAAAGCAACCAAATCGTTCGCTTACCTAGGCGGCTTGGGTTGGTTAATGTTCGTCTGGGTAGGCCTCATCAACTTCACGCCGATGGATCTCTCCGGCGGCTCAGTGGTGCAGTCACCACACATCCAGTTGCGTCCGGATTCAACCAATGTGAAGGGTAAAGTTGACCACATTTACATTAAGCCAAATCAACAAGTTAAAGAAGGTCAGCTTATTTATGAACTTGACCCAACACAATACGAAATCGCATTAAATCAGGCGAGCGTATCCGCCGATTCTGCACGAGTCGCATTAGCTACGGCAAAAGGCGACATCGAGATTGAAGAAGCGAATCATCAAGCATTGGTGCAAGATCTAGAAACATCAAAGAGCCAATTGGAAGCGGCGAACGTTGACTACAAATTGCAGAAAAAGATGCTAGATCGTTATGTTGAGCAAAACCGAGTGGTGCAAAACACCATCACGGAAAGCGACATCGACAAACAATCGAGTGCGGTTGATATGGCACGTCACAACGTGTTAACCCTTGAGTCTCAAATTAAGAAGAAACAAGTCGATATTTCACGTGCAAAACTGGCGATTCATAAAGCAGAGCTCGCAGTTGAAACCAAACAAGCCGAACTGCGCCAAGCTGAAGAGCAAATTGCAAAAGCGCAATGGGATTTGAACAGCACCAAAGTTCATGCCCCAACAGATGGCTTTGTGACCAACTTTATCCTGCGTGAAGGTCAGCGTGTATCGATGATGCCACGTATTAATATGTACACTAACGAGAAGTACGTGCTGATGCGAGTCAACCACCAGGCGATTCGTAACATCAAACCGGGTCAGCCAGCGGAATTCTCTTCGTCCGTTTACCCAGGCAAGATCTTCTCAGCGACCGTCGAAGGCATTGTTGAAGCAACAGGTGAGTCACAAGGTAATCTGCTGGGTTTCGATGATTCTGTTCGCGTGACAACCGGCAAGAACTTACAGAACAAACACCACTTTGTTCGTCTTAAGATTGATGAGCCAGAAGGCTACGACATCCCTGTTGGCTCTGTTGGCCTCGCATGGGTCAGCGGTGAAAAACCGATAGGCTTCATGGCCTTCTTAGATGTGATTCGCGGGATCATCATCCGAATGAAGTCTCAACTGTACTTCTTCTACTCTATCTAAACTCGCAAACCGCCAGTTACGCTGGCGGTTTTCTTTTCATTTGTATCCAAACATATCCTTTTCCCGTATAACAATTAGTTAGTAAATAGCGGAGAAGATTCATGTCGGCAAAGGAAAGAAGCCTACCTACCCATCGCATCTCAAGATTCAGCAAATTCGCCTCACTTGCTACCCGTGTCGCAGGCAATGTGATTGCAGAAGGCACGAAGCAGATAGCCAAAGGCAACAAACCAAAAGCGAAAGACCTCTTGCTGACGCCACAGAACATCGCGCGTTTAACCGACCAACTCGCTCACCTACGTGGCGCTGCAATGAAGCTTGGTCAAATGCTGTCAATGGATGCTGGTGATGTTTTAGAACCTGAACTTGCCGATATTCTTTCCCGTCTTCGTTCCGACGCAGACCCAATGCCTGCAAAACAACTCAACGCAGTAATGGAAAGTTCGCTTGGAACGAATTGGAAAGCTGAGTTTCTGTCATTTAACTTCAAACCAATCGCCAGTGCATCAATAGGACAAGTGCACCAAGCCTACAGCGATGCGGGCGATAACCTAGCCGTCAAAGTGCAATATCCGGGCATACGAAAAAGTATTGATAGCGACGTCGATAATGTCGGTACACTGCTCAAGGTCGTTGGGTTGATTCCCGAGTCTGTCGACTACAAAGGATTGCTCGAAGAAGCGAAAAAGCAACTGCATGATGAAGCCGATTACACCCGAGAAGCGCAATTTGCGATTCGTTACCATGATGCTTTGAAGGAGCATCCTCATCTTGTCGTACCAAAGATTCACACTGAAAGTTGCTCAGACTCCGTTCTCGCCATGGAGTTTATTGACGGCGTACCCATTGAACACATCGAACATTATGATCAAAGTACGCGAGATTTTGTCATGCACAGTTTGCTCGAATTGCTGTTCAGAGAGCTGTTCGAATTCAAGATGGTGCAAACCGATCCTAACTTCGCCAATTACTTGTACATTGAAAGTACTCGCCAAATCGGCTTGTTAGATTTCGGTGCAACTCGCGAATACAGCGAACGATTCAGTGCCGGCTATCGCCAAGCCTTTGCGTCCGTCATGAATAATGACGAACAAGGCTTGAATGACGCGCTTGAGCAAATTGGCTTCTTCAGCCAAACCATCTTACCTGATCAGCGCCAAGCGATTCTCGATTTAGTAAAAATGGCATGTGAACCCATGTTAGTCGATGAGCCATATGATTTTAAAGCCAGTGGCTTAGCGCAAAAACTTCGCGAAGCCGGCACTATTTTGAGCATGGAACAAGAGTACTGGCATACCCCACCTGCCGATGCCCTATTTTTACATCGTAAAATTGGTGGCATGTATTTGCTCGCAGCGAGAATTGGCGCAAAAGTGAACATTCGCCAATTGGTACAGCCATATCTCACTATCAACAGCGAATAGCCTATTGTTTTTCTGTTACTTTCAAGTACCTTGAGCAAGGTTAAGATGCATAGTTGTGCATCTCAATAACATGCCATACTTCCATAAAACGAATTAACTATCGGGGTACTCGGTGAGCAAGTTTCAAGATCTCTCCACTCTAATCCAGCAAATTGGCCAAGCCGAAGAAGCGGATCAAGTCGCAACGCTCAATGAATCTATTGAAGCGGGTCTCGAACCTGGCGCAGTCGCCCTAATTCTGGAAGCCTTTCCAATCGATGATCGTGTTCGCTTATGGCGAGCTTTGCCACTAGAACTGCATATCGACGTGTTAACGGAAATGCGTGCCGACGTACGTTTTTCTATCATCAATGCATTATCTGAAGTCGAGCTAAAACTCACCCTCGCTAAACTTGATAACTTATCGCTGATCGAATGGGCGGATTCGTTGCCTGAGTCGATCATCAACGAAGCGCTCGCGTTAATCGAAAAAGATGAGTTAGAGCTTTACGATCAGGCAAACGAATATGAAGATGAAGAACTCGGCCACTGGGCTGAGCGTAAAATCATCACCCTGCCCTTTAATATTACGATTGGAACGGCTAAGCAGTTAATGGAGCGCTATAGCTACGACACGCCTCAACAGGTCTACCTGATCAACCGTAATAAACAGTATCGAGGGACAGTCAATTACTACGAAATTTTACGTAGTGATCCTGATACTCGCTTGAAAACACTCGTTATTGAAGCGGTGACGGTGCTAGACAGTAAGATGATGCTTCCCGAAGCGGTAGAAGCATTGGAGCACAGCACACTGCCCGCTCTACCTGTGACTGATGCAGACCAAACTCTGATTGGTGAAGTCGATTGGCAATTTGCATTAAGTACGCAACGTGAAATCTACGAAGCGCGCTTAATGGCCGGTACTGGTATGGATGAAGGCGATGACTTATTTGCGCCAGTATTAAAAAGCTCACAAAAACGCGGCGTGTGGCTGGGCATCAATTTGCTGACTGCAATTTTAGCATCTGTCACTATCGGGCTATTTGAAGACGTGATTGCTCAAGTGGTTGCTTTGGCCGTACTAATGCCAATTGTTGCATCGATGGGTGGCATTGCAGGCAGCCAAACCCTGACTCTAATGGTTCGTGCGATGGCGCTTAATCAGATTACCCCAGGTAACCGATTCAAATTCTTAAAAAATGAGTTGGGCATAGGCTCACTGAACGGCATTGCTTGGGCGCTAATCATCGGCGGGTTAGCCGGATTGTGGTTC
Source organism: Vibrio sp. JZG120 (assembly GCF_053890955.1). Lineage (NCBI taxonomy): Bacteria > Pseudomonadati > Pseudomonadota > Gammaproteobacteria > Vibrionales > Vibrionaceae > Vibrio > Vibrio sp. JZG120. The sequence goes on along the minus strand of NZ_JBSRRK010000001.1, from coordinate 324,280 downwards.
CAATCGCCAGTTTTAGGCGGAACCATCGCGCTGGCCATTATCGTCAACATTATTACCGCTGCTTTATTTGGTGTGTTGATACCCATTATTTTGGATAAGTTTAAATTGGACCCTGCTTTGGCTGGCTCGGTGATTCTAACAACAGTGACAGATGTGGTTGGTTTCTTCGCCTTTTTGGGAACGGCGAGTTTAGTCATGCTCTAAAAAGTCCACTGTTTATTAATCAATCATTAGCATAATAGAGTCAAATTGCATAACGCAGTTGCAAATTGCAAACAAACTCAAACTTTAAGCAACGCATGTCACAGAAACTACGTATTTTAGGGCATATTAAAGTTGGCACAGTAACTGCATTATATAAATCGACCCTTCTTAAGCCGAGGGTCACCTAGCCAACTGACGTTGTTAGTGAACTTGATTTTGTTCACATGTATATAAGCCAATCGCACTCTTTGCGGTTGGCCTTTTTTTTATGTGGCTATTGCTCTCTTATCCTCTGACCGAGCTCGGTTGTACTTTTCTTGCCCACAACAGATTGTTTACTGTTTATAAAATTCAAATATTCGCCCACTAAACCATTAGAAATACCAGCCTCAACAAAAACAAATCACCTACATAAAATAAAACCAAGAAAACACACCCAAAAAAAGAACAAATAACGTCCAAACCAAAAATCTCATCATGAAATCGTTTTCCTTTCATAGAAATCGACTGAACAATCCAGAGTTATAGATAAATTTAATCCATAAAAACAAATAGTAATTCAAAACATTCATTTCACATAGAAAACCTGTCTATAAATCATAAAAAATACGTAAAAATAAACTTTTCACTTTTAGAACTTAAAAACCAAACAATTGTTATTAAAAGAAAAAACAGACACCAAAAATCAAGCAAACGTTTAAATTGCAATTTTATCATTGACTATTAAATTTACATCACGATAATACGCGCCGTTTGCCTGAAAACCAGGTGCTATAATTTAATATTTCAATGTGCGGAGGTAATAATGGCTGGAGACAATAACTACAGTCTTGGACCAGTTCCCAACACGGCCAGAAAAGGCGTGGCGTCACTAACCATGGTGATGTTAGGACTCACTTTTTTCTCCGCAAGTATGTGGACAGGGGGTTCTCTCGGTACTGGGCTCTCCTTTAATGATTTTTTCCTCGCTGTTCTCATCGGTAACCTAATCCTCGGTATTTACACTTCTTTCCTCGGTTACATCGGCGCTTCTACTGGTCTCTCTACTCACCTTCTTGCTCGTTTCTCTTTTGGTTCTAAAGGATCTTGGCTTCCTTCTGCTCTTCTTGGTGGTACTCAAGTTGGGTGGTTTGGAGTTGGTGTCGCGATGTTTGCGATTCCGGTGCATAAAGCAACGGGCATCGATACCAATACATTGATCCTCGTTTCCGGTTTGCTCATGACCGCGACCGTTTACTTTGGCATCTCAGCACTGATGGTGTTGTCAGCAATTGCCGTTCCTGCCATTGCGCTACTTGGCGGCTACTCTGTCGTAGAGGCAATAAATAGCGTTGGCGGTATTAGCGAACTACAACAAGTTCAACCAACCGAGCCACTCGATTTTTCAATAGCTCTCGCGATGGTTGTCGGCTCTTTTGTCAGTGCTGGTACATTAACGGCAGATTTCGTGCGCTTTGGCAAAAAGCCGCGCAGCGCTGTGATGATCACAATGGTGGCATTTTTCATCGGTAACTCGTTAATGTTTATCTTTGGCGCGGCAGGTGCGTCGGTGACTGGTCAATCAGACATATCTGAAGTGATGATTGCGCAAGGTTTATTGATTCCTGCCATCATCGTACTTGGGTTAAACATTTGGACGACTAACGACAACGCGCTCTACGCATCGGGTCTTGGATTTTCCAACATCACAGGCTTACCAAGTAAATACATCTCGATGGCGAACGGGCTTGTTGGCACACTTTGCGCTCTCTGGCTCTACAATAACTTTGTTGGCTGGCTAACCTTCCTATCGTTGGCAATTCCACCGATTGGCGGCGTGATCATCGCTGACTTCTTCACGAACCGTAAGCGCTACGCAAACTTTGAAGCCGCCCAGTTCCAAAGCGTAAACTGGGCTGGCATTATCGCTGTAGCGATTGGCGTTGGTGTGGGACACTTCCTTCCTGGCGTAGTACCGATTAACGCTGTACTTGGCGGCGCAATTAGCTTCCTGATTCTTAATCCTATTCTCAACAAAAAAGCACTGGCTACACAGCCAGCGTAAGGAACCATCATGACAACACTACTGATCAAAAACGTAACGCTAAAAGGACAAGAAGGTCTACAGCAAATTTTGATTGAAGATGGTCAATTCAAGCGCATTGAAAACAACGATGTGGAGCTTAATCATAACGGTGATACCATCGATGCTGAAGGCGGCATGGCGGTGGCGCCTTTCTGCGAGCCACACATTCACCTAGATACAACGCAAACCGCTGGCGAGCCAAGCTGGAACATCTCTGGCACATTGTTTGAGGGTATTGAACGTTGGGCTGAGCGCAAAGAAATACTGTCGATTGAAGACGTGAAAACGCGCGCAAAACAAACCTTAAAATGGCAGATCGCAAACGGTGTACAACACGTTCGTACCCACGTCGATGTTTCAGACCCTACCCTAATTGCCCTAAAAGCGATGGTAGAAGTGCGTGCAGAGATGAAAGAGTGGGTAGATATCCAAATCGTCGCCTTCCCGCAGGAAGGTATTCTCTCTTACCCAAATGGCAAAGAGCTACTAGAAGAAGCCGTCAAATTAGGTGCGGACGTTATTGGCGCGATTCCACACTTTGAATTCACACGCGAATACGGCATTGAATCGCTGCACTACGTATTCGAGTTAGCGCAAAAATACGACCGTCTGATCGACGTGCATTGTGATGAAATCGATGACGAGCAATCTCGCTTCGTTGAAACGCTGGCAGCATTAGCGCACAAGTTCGATATGGGAAATAAAGTCACGGCCAGTCACACAACAGCGATGGGTTCCTACAACGGCGCATACGCATCTCGCCTGTTCCGTTTATTACGCATGTCCGGTATCAACTTCGTGGCAAATCCATTGGTGAACATTCACTTACAAGGCCGTTTTGATGATTATCCGAAACGTCGTGGCGTAACACGAGTAAAAGAGATGCTGAATGCCAACATCAACGTCTGCTTTGGACACGATGACGTATTCGACCCATGGTATCCACTTGGTACAGCAAACATGCTGCAAGTGCTGCATATGGGTCTGCACGTGTGTCAGGTGATGGGTTACGACCAAATCAACAACTCACTGGATCTGATCAGCACCAATTCAGCACGTACACTTAACATTCAAGACAAGCACGGCATTGAAACAGGTAAGCCAGGTAGTTTACTGATTCTTCCTGCAGAAAATGTTTTTGACGCAGTACGTCGCCAAGTGCCGGTTCGCTACTCGGTTCGTCACGGTAAAGTCATTGCAGAGACACAGCCTGCGACGACTCATATTCATCTTGAACAAGCAGAGCAAGTGACGTTCAAGCGCTAAGGTTCGTAAAAATACCGACTAAAACGAAAAAGGGTCTGACGAAATCATCAGGCCCTTTTGCTATTGGCAAACGTCACTGCTGTTCTGTGTCTTACCACCTTAATAGCCAACCGAACGCACAAAAATGCTATTTAAGATGACCCGAGACTCACTAAGTTGCATAAGGTTCTGATGGCTAAATCTCAATTACACTATCGAACTTGGAAATTCCTCTCTGCGTTCGGCATACTTCTGCCTTCACTTTAGTTGTAGATATAACTCATGACCTTATTAAGCCAGATAGAATCGCAATTTTTGGAATTTATGCAGCAAGAGATGCAAGTCGATGCGGCGCATGACATAAGCCATGTTCAACGGGTCGTAAACACTGCAAAAAAACTGGCTGTAGAAGAAGGCGCCGACTTATCTATTGTGCTTCCCGCCGCCTATTTACATGATTGTTTTACCTATCCGAAAGATCATCCAAACCGCAAGCAGAGCTCAATCATTGCAGCCAAAAAAGCGGTCGCGTTTTTAGAAAGTATCGATTATCCGCAGCAATACCATGATGCCATTGCCCATGCGATAGAAGCACACAGCTTTAGCGCTAATATCAGACCCAACACATTGGAGGCAAAAGTCGTTCAAGATGCCGACCGTCTGGACGCTTTAGGCGCAATTGGCATTACTCGCTGTATACAAGTGAGCACTGAGTTTGATGCGCAACTTTACGATGACAAAGACATCTTTGCTCAACAGCGAGAGCTCGACGATAAACAATTCACTCTGGATCACTTTCAAACCAAGTTATTCAAAATCGCTGAAACCATGAACACGGAGTCAGCGAGACGCGAAGCTCAAAAACGCAAAGCCTTTATGCAAGCGTATATAGAGCAATTACACGACGAGGTGACAGCATAAATGTCAGAAAGCTATACGTTAATTAAAGAGCTTAAACGCCAACTAAAGTTAGCTGGGCTGCATTATGCCGATGTTGCACAACACCTTGATTTAAGTGAAGGAAGCGTCAAACGTTTACTCGCTGAAGGTCAACACATTAGCCTTGAGCGCTTAGAGCGAATTTGCCAATTGATTGGCTTAGAAATGGCGGAACTGTTTAAGCTCGCGGCTGCGCACAATAAAGGTCTAGAGTCGCTAACATTAGAGCAAGAAAAGCAGTTGGTTGACGATAAAGCCCTGCTACTCGTGGCGATCTGTGTTGTAAATGGCTATCAGTTTGAACAAATCGTTCAGCAATACACCTTCAATGAGTTGGAACTGGTGCAAAAGCTGGCTCAGTTGGATCGTATTAACATCATCGACTTGCAGCCAAATAACAAAATTCGTTTGCGTATATCTCCGACATTTAAGTGGCAGATGGGCGGCCCTATTCAACGGTTCTTCCAACAGCAAGTTCAAGACGCCTTTTTCCAAAGCTACTTTTCCGGTGAAGATGAACAGTTGTCCATGGCAACAGGATTGATGAGCGTACCAACCAACAAGAAGCTGCAACAGAAACTGCAAAAGGTCATCGATGAGTTTTATCAGGCTTGCCAAAGTGATAGCTCTCTCGATATGGACGAGAAACACGGCACCTCTCTGATTATTGCGATGCGTCGCTGGACGTTCCCTCTGTTTGAACCATGGGAAAGAAAATCCACTCAGAAGTCTCGAAATTAGTAACTCAATAAACAAATGAAAATGAAAGTAACGAATTTCGTTACTTTTGGTGACATGCAACGTCACTTGAAAGAGAAAGCTGGTTTAATCGTTCATTGAGCATAAAGTGCTCCTATCTCATTCGACTTTGTTTAATCTGGGCCAGCATGTTTTTCTCAAAACGCTTTTTTCCTTACTTTGTGACGCAATGCCTTGGCGCACTCAATGACAACATCTACAAAAACGTTCTGTTATTGATGGTGACTTACAGCCAAATTGATAACCTACCAATATCCGTTAATCTATTTGTTAATTTGGCAGCAGGCTTATTCATCTTACCTTTCTTTCTATTCTCTGCGCATGCTGGTGCCGTCGCTGACAGCATGGACAAAGCCAAATTAATCCGACGTCTAAAGCTCATCGAGCTGGCTATCATGTCTTGCGCTGCAACCGCTATTGCCACCCAAAGTGCCATGCTGATGCTGGTTCTGCTGTTTATGACAGGCACTCAATCGGCCTATTTTGGTCCCGTGAAATACGCCTTGCTACCACAAGCGCTCAAACCAAATGAGCTTGTTAAAGGAAATGCTTGGGTTGAAATGGGCACGTTCCTTTCGATTCTTATAGGTACGCTAAGCGCAGGCCTGCTGCTAGCCATTCCTAATGGTACCTTGATTGCTTCTTGTGTTGTGATTGCCTTGTCTTTGCTTGGGTTCATGAGCAGCGTGAATATTCCAGCGATGCCTAGCCAATCGAATGACAAAGCGAAATTTGAACCGATTTCTGGTTTAAAGGACACGTTAAAAGTGGCAAAAAAACAGAGAGGCATTTGGATGTCTATTCTTGCCATTAGTTGGTTCTGGTTCATGGGTGCGACTTACCTAACTCAATTCCCTAACTTCGCACGCGAACACTTGTTCGCAGATAGCACTGTCGTTTCTTTACTGTTGGCATTGTTTTCCATTGGTATCGCGACAGGCTCTTGGTTGTGTGAAAAACTTTCTTTCAACCACGTTGAGCTTGGTATTTTGCCATTCGGTATCCTTGGTCTGACAGTCTTTGGCGTCGACTTGCTATGGGCAGTCCCAAGTTATCCATCACTTCCGGTGCACTTTTATGATGTGCAAAGCTTCGTTGCTGAATCAAAACATCTGCGCGTCATGATTGACCTGTTCCTTGTTGGTGTAAGCGGCGGTGTCTTTATTGTTCCGCTTTATGCGTTCATCCAATCGCGTTCAAACAAAGGGGAGTGTGCACGTGCCATTGCTGCTAACAACATCATGAATGCGTTGTTTATGGTGGTGTCTGCTTTGGTTTCGATCGTTGTACTCAGCGTACTAGAGCTTTCTATTGTGGAACTGTTTGCCATGATGGCAATAGGTAACTTTTTCGTGGCGATCTATGTCTATCGCCAAGTACCGGAATTTACACAACGCTTTATCAGTTATTTACTCAGCCATTGTATGTATCGTGTGTCCGTAAAGGGGCGCCAACATATTCCTGAACAAGGTGCTGCGTTAATCGTGGCTAACCATGTTAGCTATGTCGATGCATTGATTTTGATGGGAACCTCTACTCGCCCGGTTCGTTTTGTGATGGACAAGTCCATCAGCGAGCTACCTGTTCTTAAATATGTATTCCGTCATGCCGGTGTTATCCCGATCTGTTCTCCACGTAAGTGTGCCGACACTTACCGACGAGCATTTGAACAGATTGAACAAGCACTTAACGACGGTGAGGTTGTCTGTATCTTCCCTGAGGGTCGTTTAACGTCTAACGGTCAATTGGGTGAGTTTCGCCCTGGTGTAGATAAAATCCTTGAACGTAACCCTGTTCCTGTCATCCCTATGGCGTTAAAAGGGCTTTGGGGTTCTTTTTTCAGCCACAAAGGCGGACATGCTCTCACAAAACGACCGACTCGTTTTTGGTCAAAAGTGGATGTTGTTATCGGTGAAGTGTTAAGTCCTGCGTCTTTAAATCGTAATCAATTGCAACAACAAGTACAGGATTTACTGGGCTGAGTCGCTTGCTACAGCAGTCAAACTTTGCAGCAAAACGTAAATATGCACCACAAAGCACAAGTAGTTCTTTGTTAATTAGAGTAGGATATCTACGACGTCATAAATCTAGGAGGTATTATGAAAATCATCATCTTACATGGTCTTTATATGCATGGGCTGGTCATGCAGCCTCTTAGCCAAAAGCTGAGAAAACTCGGATACGAAACGCAAGTACTCAGCTATAACACTGTTGCTATCGATGAGTCTTCACTGTTTGATTCTATTGATCATTCGCTTAATCCACTGACCACAAACGTGCTCGTGGGACACAGCTTGGGAGGCTTGATGATTAAGCGCTATCTCGCCAACAGAAAACCGAGCACTAACTTAATCTCTCATGTTGTCGCTATCGGTTCGCCTCTTAAAGGCGCGTCCATAGTAGGTCGGATTCAAGATCTCGGATTGGGTGCAATTTTAGGCAATTCGCCACACCACGGATTAAACAGACATGATGACGCTTGGGATTTCCCTCAAAAACTCGGCAGTATCGCAGGAACGATGCCGATTGGCGCTCGCCCATTGTTGATCCGTAATGACAACACCATGTCGGACGGTACGGTTACCGTAGAAGAGACAAGACTGGAAGGTATGCAAGATCATATCGAAGTGAAACAAACGCATACGAGCCTGATTTACAACACCTTCGTGCCACAGCAGATTGATCACTTTATTCGCACAGATTATTTCCGTCGATAGCACACTTTTCCATCATACAGATGGAATCGACTTTCCAAGCTATTCAGTTCGCAGTACTATCCTAGCTCCACTTCCTCACAACTTGGATGAAGTGGCACATTTTTAATTGTTCTCAGGGCGGGGCGAAATTCCCCACCGGCGGTATACTTTTTCAAGTGAGCCCGCGAGCGCTCGATTCGTCGAGGTCAGCAGATCTGGTGAGATGCCAGAGCCGACGGTTATAGTCCGGATGAAAGAGAATAAGAATACACCAGCATAGCGAGTCAGATTGCTAAGAGTGCTGGTGCACTTCTTTTTGATCGTATTTTACGACGATCTCTCATACCGCCCTGATTCTGGTGAAATTTAGGAGTTAACCATGAATCAGTCATCACTACTTGCCGAATTCGGCGACCCAATTACTCGCGTTGAAAACGCACTTATCGCTTTAAAAGAAGGTCGTGGCGTACTACTTCTTGATGATGAAGATCGCGAAAACGAAGGCGATATCATTTATTCAGTCGAGCACCTCACTAACGAGCAAATGGCATTGATGATCCGCGAATGTAGCGGCATCGTTTGTTTGTGCTTAACAGATGCTCAAGCAGACAAACTGGAACTGCCTCCAATGGTAGTAAACAACAACAGCGCAAACCAAACCGCATTTACGGTTTCTATTGAAGCGAAAGTTGGTGTAACAACGGGGGTTTCAGCAGCAGACCGAGTGACGACCATTAAAACGGCGGCAAACCCGCATGCGAAACCTGAGGATCTTGCTCGCCCGGGCCACGTATTCCCTCTGCGCGCACGTCCAGGTGGTGTAATGACTCGCCGTGGTCACACAGAAGGTACGATTGACCTGATGCAAATGGCAGGGCTTCAACCCGCTGGCGTACTATGTGAAGTGACCAACCCAGATGGCACGATGGCAAAAGCACCAGAGATCGTTGCGTTTGGTCGCCTGCACAACATGCCAGTGCTGACTATTGAAGACATGGTGATGTACCGCAACCAGTTCGAATTAAAACTGGCATAATTAAATCCCAGCTCTGAAAGAAGCCGCGCATTTGTGCGGCTTTTTTGATCGATCCTCTTTGCACTTGAGTAGTTATACTTATTGAAAACAAAGGGAACAACACCATGAAAGGATTACTGAAACTCGTCGCTCTCGTTGGCTTTCTCTCCATGAATTCGCTTGCTCTTGCATCTGAGTGCCCTGATATTCTTCAAGGTAAGCAAAGGTTGTTAAACTCAACAGAAGAAGTCGATCTATGCGAAAGCTTTAAGGGAAAGACACTACTAGTCGTCAATACAGCAAGCCAGTGCGGCTTCACTCCTCAGTTCGAACAGTTAGAAACCCTCTATCAAACTTACAAAGACCAAAACTTCACCGTTATAGGCTTCCCGAGCAATGACTTCCGACAGGATAGAGGAAGCGAAACAAACACAGCGAAAGTCTGTTATCTCGATTACGGGGTCACCTTTCCAATGATGGCTCGCTCCTCAGTATTAGGCGTAGATGCAAACCCCGTATTCAGCGAGATTACTAACCAAGCTGGCATCAAACCAAAATGGAACTTCTATAAGTTTCTAATTAGCTCCGAAGGCAAAGTTATTGCCACTTTTCCAAGCTCCACATCACCGACAAGTACTACGCTTACCAATATGATAGAGCAACAATTGTAAGGTGACGACCATGACAACACGCTCAACCATGCTACAACTCGGTTACTTAGGCCTGGTTCCATTTGTGTTTAGTTTAGGGCTGATTTTCACTGACATCTCACTGTTCAATTTAAGTGGCCAGCAATTTTTCATCGCATACAGCGCCGTTATATTAAGTTTTTTATCCGGCATCCTTTGGGGTAACGGCATTGAGCATTACTACCACCGCCTTAGCAGAAATATATTAATTCTCAGCAACCTTTTTGTCTTACTTGCTTGGGGCGCATTACTGCAGGGTCACAAACATTACGCGGTCGCTACCCTACTCTTAGCAATTGGGTATCTTGCTATTTGGTATGCAGAAAAACTCGTGAGGAAAGTCGAACAAGACGCCGAGCCCAAGGGATATCAAGGAATGAGGAGCAAGCTGACCTTCAGCGTAATCGTAATGCACGGATTGGCTTTAGTTTCATAGCCTGGTCTGTCCAGTGCTAAGATCACAAAAAAACGTCTTTTTATAAAACAATGTTCATTTCGTGAATGCACACATATTTTGAACACTGTTTTGTTTTATTTATGAATCAATCCACATATAAGTATTTCAAAGCATTCACAAAGGATATGAATATGTTTTTTCGCAAACTTTTGTTTAGCACTGCGATGATCAATGCAACGACAGGTTGCGTGTCTTACCAGGCACAACAAGCCGCCGCTCAAACAGTAAATAATACAGGCGCCGTGCTTACCAATGTGATTAAAACTACGATTGCTCAGCCATGTAATGTTGCAATCACTGCTGCTAGCTTGTTTTATCCGCATGCCATATTTATGACTAGTGTTCCGACTCAAGCATGTACAAGCGTTCTTAGATAATGCGAAAGTGATAAGCATAAAAAATGGCGACTCTATCGTCGCCATTTTTAAGCATCAATGCTATTTATAGTTACAGCGTCAATAAGTAATTAACTAATTGATTGTACTCGTCGTAAGTACGAATTTCGTTGGCCAAAACAATGTATTTATTGTTCACAACCACACCTGGAACCCCTCTTAACGTGCTGGCTGCAAATTGTTTGTCAAAGCCTTTCTGCATTGAGTTTACGGCAAAGCTATTGTAAGCGGCATCAAACTTCTTACCTTCTACGCCATTATCAACGAAGAGCTGTTTCAGCTCAGCGTCATCTTTTGGCGCTTGTCGCTTTTGATGAATTTGGGCAAACATGGCAGGAATCATTGTATCTTCAACCCCGAGCGATACCATCGTCGCGTAGGACTTGGCCATCGGAATCGCCATATCTCCGCCCATGAACCCCACATGTACCTTTTCAAACTTTGCCTCTTTTGGCAGAGCAGGTTTTAAACGCTCAATAAGCGACTCAAACTTGTAGCAATGTGGGCAATAAAAAGAAAAGAATTCCGTCACAACAGGTTTCGATGCTTTCTTAACATCCAGAACTTTGTAGTGCTTCCCTTCTTCAAATTGCGCTGCGTGAGCGGTAAAAGTCAGTAAAAGTGCACTACATAAGGCAAGTAGTTTTTTCATTGTTTATTTCCTTGTGGCATTCAAATGCCAAATCATTTCATTTGGTAAAAAGGGGGAAACCCCAAGTAATTTGAGATGAGGAATTAAACAATCGGAGGACGATAAAGCTTGGTGATCACTGTCACTACTTTTTCGACTAAAGGCCTATCAATCAATGCAAGGCTGTAAGGAAGAAGCAGTAAGTCGTTTTGAGATAAGTTGGCGGGAATTTTGACCATGCAGGAAGAGCTACAACTCGTGTGAGACTGTTGCACCTTATTGATAGTTGACCCATCGTGATGTGACTCTACGCAGTCGTCATTGACGCCAAGTTGTTTGTGCAGAGCAGCCTGTTGAACAATAATATCGCGTACTTCAATTGTTTTCACCGGGGCTGAAGCCTTCGCCATAGGAGCGACACTGCTCAAAAGCATAGCGGCTAAACAAACTATCGCGGTCAACAATGTGCGGTTAAACTTCAACATAGCTACATCAACAAAAATGGTGATTTAAGATAATACATGATAACGGTTTGACTTCAAGATACGGACTCTGAGTTCCGCCTCGCCTAAAAACTTGGTACGTTAACGGTTCCTTACCCTTGAGGCTTCTCAATACCGCTCCCCTCTCACAAGAACTCATAGCGATTAAGCTATTCATCATTTAGATAGTTCTTCACCTGATACCAGCGACAATTCGATAAAACTTGAAATCGTTATGAAACACGAGTAATAGTTAGAACAGTTTTTGTACGAACAAGGAAAGATCAATGCTTAAAAAGAGATTCTTTAAGACAAAAGATGAAGTTGAAGTCACGTTCGAGCTAGATAAAGACCAGTGGGACTCCATTCATATTGCTGGGGATTTTAACAACTGGCAGCCAGAACCGATGAAATTAATGAAGAAAAGCCGTCAATTTAAATTTAAAACGCGCTTACCTAAAGAGCAGAATGTTCAGTTCCGCTACTTGCTCAATGATGCAAAGTGGGAAAACGACCCTCAAGCCGACGCTTATGTTCCCAATGCTTTTGGCAGCGACAACAGTGTCGTGTGCACCACCGAATAAAACGTAAGTTCACTCTAATATTCCATATTAAGGCGCAACAGTTGCGCCTTTTTTAGACTTTTCAAAATGTGATTAATGATTAAGTTTGAATCATTACTTGGGGTATTTATCGAATCAACTCATCCGATAACCTTATTCTGAGAAAGCTTTATTTGAAATAATTCGTAAATTTGTTTAAGTTCCAGTGATATTAAATATTGTATACATCACTCAAATGAACGCACAACAAGTCAAACCATCTTTAATCATCGTGGAAGACGATCCCAAATTACAAGCTATGCTGGGAGAGTATTTTGTTGAACAAGGTTTCCAGGTCAAATGTATCGACAACGGGACAGACGCACCGGAAGCGATTATTGACACACAGCCAGACGTGGTTTTGTTAGATTTGATGCTACCTGGACAAGACGGCCTGAGCGTATGTCGTCAAATCCGTGAATGCTACAAAGGCAAAGTGTTGATGCTGACAGCGAGTGATGACGACTTCGATCACGTCGCCGCATTAGAAATTGGCGCCGATGACTTTGTTACCAAGCCTATCAAACCTCGCGTGCTGCTGGCACGCATTCGCATGCTATTGAGAAGAAAAGAGGCAGCCTCTACCGAGTCCGAAAACGGTCTACAAATTGGAGTGCTGTTTTTAAACCGATTACGTAAATCATGCGTCATGAACCAGGAAGAAATTGCGCTGACTGACGGTGAGTTCGATTTATTATGGGTTCTCGCAACACACGCAGAAAAAACACTCTCACGTGAGTGGTTAACGAAAACACTACGTGGTATTGAGTACGACGGTACAGATCGCACCATTGACAACCGTATTGTGACATTGAGAAAAAAATTAGGCGATGCTTCTTGCTCTCCACAAAAAATCATTACGGTTCGCGGCAAAGGCTACCTATTTATGCCTGATGCATGGAATGAATAATGAGACGGATTTATCTGGAAAGCTTTGTCGGTCTTATCATTCTATTTATGGTGAGTTTGTGGGGTTACGAATTCTTAGTCTATGAGATCAACACAGATTACGATTACCTGCTACAAGAGCAAGAAGGTCAAGCTTTCCACGATCTTATCTATCCTATCTACGAAGAGCACGGACTAGAATACACTCAACAACAGCTTGAGCAATTTGCCACGTCCAGCCATCGCTTGTTGATTCCTCACACGCTCGAAGAACTTCCAGAGGACATCAGAAAAGCATTTGAAAGTGACACCTCTGTTAACGTTGCTTACGACGAAGAAAGGGATATATGGTTCCGCCTAGATGCGGACACCCCTATTTTCAAAATGATCGATGATCCGGATAGCTCAGTTATTCAGGCGATTAACTTTGATGACAACATTGTATGGTTATTCTTTTTAGCCGGATTTGCTCTGTATTGCATACTGCTGATCTGGTTTTTGAGTCGTCGAATTCGTGAGTTAGAAAGAGTCACGGTAGAGTTTGCTTCAGGCAACTTCAAAGCACGAGCAAGCACCTCAAGTGCCAAGTCCGTTGGAACGCTGAACAAAAGCTTTAATACGATGGCTGACAAAGTTTCTCGCCTGATCACTAGCAATAAAATGCTGACCAATGCAGTTGCGCATGAATTACGCACTCCTATTTTTCGTTTGCAGTGGCAAGCTGACTTGTTATCGGACTCTACATTAACCGAACAACAGAAAAAGCATGTACGTAGTATCGTCGAGGACATTGACGAGATGGAAGATATGGTTGAAGAGCTGCTTTATTACGCCAAAATGGAACGCCCAGATACGGCGTTGCAAACAGAAAACGTAGCACTCGCCAAGTTAGTTAGTGAGTTAAAACAGAGATGGCAAAAAGAGACCAAGTTATCTATCTCACTCAATGAAACAAACTCTGAAAACGCACGCGCATTCGCTGATCCAAAACTGCTAAAACGTGCCTTGGATAATCTGCTACGCAATGCAATGCGATACGCAAATACTCAAATTATGGTTGAGATAAAAAGTGATCAGCAAAGCTGCTTAATCCATGTACATGATGATGGTATAGGTATAGAAGAGCAGCATTGGCCTCACCTTTTTGAAGCATTTTATAGCGCGGATGAGTCCCGAAACAAAAACACGAGTGGATTTGGGCTCGGTTTGGCGATCGTCAGGCAAATAATGGAACTTCAACATGGTGAGGTTTCGATTTCTCATAGCCCACTTGGTGGTGCTTGCTTCACACTTCGTCTCCCAAAATCAGACAGTTAAGCTAACGTCTTTCCCCCTTTACAGAAGACGACACTTCAATACACTCCAGCGACAGAGCCCAACAATAAAACAGTGTACATTTAATCCATAAATTCACAGAACAAATGGATAATACTCATGTACAAACCTTTTATTCTGGTTATGACGCTTGCCTCTACTCTTACCGCTTGTACTTATAATCAAAAGCCTGTTGTCGACATGACCAATGTTGATCCTGCTAAATATGAACAAGATTTTCTTTATTGCCAAGGGTATGCGGATAACGTAGACAAAGCGGAAGCTGCTAAATCTGAAACCGCTAATGGTGCAGTTACAGGTGCACTAATTGGGGCGGCAGCTGGAGCACTAGAAAGCGGGATAGGAGGGGCTGCTGTAGGTGCCGCTGCAGGCGGTGCTGTAGGAGCAGGGGCCGGAGCGTTGAGTGGAAGCAATGACTCCACCAAGACACAATCTCTCGTACTGCGAAAATGCCTTCAGAATAAAGGCTATACCGTCTACGACCTTGATTAATTCAACTCTTTTTTCTTATTCAAACCCTATATCGTTGTGTGATGAACGCCATTCACAAATGTTTCACGCAAGAACGATTAGTCTCTTTTCATCGTTTGGATAGATGCACAATTTAAATTATTAAGCTGTAGTAAGGTCATATTTTGAAGCCAGGTAAAACAGGTCTACGCCGTGTCATGGATGCGACCGGCTATTCATTTCAGGGATTGAAAGCCGCATGGAAATACGAAGCCGCCTTCAGACAAGAATTGATTCTAGCCTTAGTGCTTTCCGTCTGTGCTTTTTTCCTTCCAGTCACCACATTTGAAAGAGTACTGATGATCAGTAGCCTGTTATTGGTCCTGATCGTCGAACTTATTAATTCCGCCATAGAAGCGGTTGTCGACCGTGTTAGCGATGACTGGCACGAGCTCAGTGGTAGAGCCAAAGATATCGGCTCGGCTGCAGTATTTGTTGCGCTCACTCTTGCCCTTTTTATTTGGGCTTCGTTCTTGCTCTGATTTTGATTCAAGACATTTACTTATGAAGACACATAATTTGCAACAGAAAGGTATCTCGTACGTTACCTTTACTTTCTTGTTGGCACTCTATTTCGCGCTGGTTGTAAACATTCCTATTTACAAAGAGCTGAATGGTATTTTTTCAAGCCTAGATAATGTCAAAATTGGTTTTATTATTACGATACCCATTTTCTTTCTTGCCGCGCTCAATTTCCTTTTTAACTTATTTAGTTGGCCTTGGGTTGGAAAGCCATTCTTTATTATTTTGCTCATAATTTCGAGTATGGTGAGCTACGCAAGTTACAACTATGGCACGCTTTTCGATTCTGGAATGATTGCTAATATTGCTGAAACCGATTCGAGCGAGGCAAGCTCTTACCTGAGTACTTATTCTGTAATCTGGACGCTACTTATGGGGGGCGTCCCTGCGATGATTGTCTATAAGGTCAAGTTGCAATCTCAGCGCCACCAATTGCTGTATTTTTCTCTCACGAAGTTGGTGTCGATGTTGTCATCTCTTGCAGTAATTGCTGTTATTGCCAGTGTTTACTACCAAGACTATGCATCTGTCGGTCGCAATAACAGCTATCTGAAAAAAATCATTATTCCCACTCAATTCGTTTACAGCGCGACTGGGTATGTAAAGGAGAAATACTTCACCACGCCAGAACCGTACCGCGAGATTGGAATCGATGCAAAGCAGTCAGATAGCGCAGTAAAGCAAGCACAGAACAAGCCGACACTACTGGTGTTTGTTGTCGGAGAAACCGCTCGAACGCAGAACTACCAACTCAATGGCTATAAGCGAGAGACAAACCCTTACACCAGTAAGCTGGATGTGATTTCATTTCAAGAGGTTGCGTCTTGTGGCACTGCAACTGCAGTATCTGTGCCTTGCATGTTTTCTCAGCTCACGCGAAGCAAGTTTGAACGGACCAAGGCAGATAACCAAGATAATGCTCTCGACATCATGCAGCGCGCTGGAGTTGACCTAATCTGGAAAGAAAATGATGGCGGAGACAAAGAAGTCGCCCACAAGATCAAGAAAATTGAAGTGAACCGAAAGCAAGCAAGTCCTCTGTGTAACGGTCAAACCTGTTACGATATGGCGCTGTTAGATCACTTTGATCAAGAAGTTGCGGATATGCACGGCAATCGCGTTGTCGCCATGCATCTTATAGGAAGCCATGGTCCTACCTACTTCCAGCGTTATCCTAGAGACAAAGCGTTTTTCAAACCAGACTGCCCACGTGCAGATATAGAAAACTGTAGCGTCGAACAAATCGTGAATACGTACGACAATACGATACGCTACACTGATCTTGTGTTGGCAGAAACCATCAACAAACTCAAAGCATTAGAGTCTCAATATAATACCGCTCTCATCTACGTATCGGATCATGGTGAATCATTAGGCGAAAACGGATTGTTCTTACATGGCATGCCTTACGGCCTTGCACCAGACTTCCAAAAACGTGTTCCTTTGCTCATGTGGCTATCTTCCGGCTTTAAGCAAGTGAAACAAATCAACACCGACTGTTTGTCGAATGAAGCGCAAAAGGCAGGACAGTACTCACATGATAACGTGTTCCACTCTTTATTAGGCATTATGGATGTACAAACCCAAGCCTACGACGGCAAGTTAGATATATTCAAAGACTGCCGCACGACTTCCTAAGTGGACCAATAAAGCCTGACTCAAAATGTGAGTCAGGCTCTTTTCTAACAAGGCATTTAAACTCATCAGCTTGCCAAGCGTTATACTACAACCTGCCATCCATACATCGAAATAAGGACTAGGATGAAAATTGGTATTATTGGTTTAGGCGATATTGCTCAGAAAGCATACCTTCCCGTTATCACTCAGCTTCCAAATATCGAACTTGTATTTTGTACCCGCAACGCAAATGCACTTGAGAGTCTGGCTACGCAATATCGAATCTCAGAGACCTGTCAAGACTACCAGCAGCTTCTGCACTTTGGCGTAGATGCTGTCATGATTCATGCGGCAACAAGCGTACATCCTCAAATCGCAGCATTCTTTTTGCAGAATGGAATCCCAACCTTTGTCGACAAACCATTAGCGGACAATGCTGATGACGTGGAAAAACTGTACGATATTGCCGAAAAAGAAAAACAACCACTTTATGTGGGCTTCAACCGACGTCATATTCCGCTTTACAACCAACACATGCCAGAAGTACAGCAAGGCAACATTTCTGACCTAAAATCGCTACGCTGGGAAAAGAACCGCCACCAACTACCAGGCGATATTCGTACCTTTATATTTGATGATTTTATTCACCCATTAGACAGTATTAACGTGACAGCCAAAAACGATTTAAAAGAGGCTTACATAACGCATCAGCTTGAGGGTGACCAATTGGCGCGTTTAGATATTCAGTGGCAACACGGAGATACTTTACTCCACGCTTCGATGAATCGTCACTTCGGTGTGACTGTGGAGCGCGTTCAAGCTTGTTATGCTAACAAAGCAGTGGAATTCGACTCTTTCGTTGAAGGGAAACGATGGCAAGCGAACCAAGAGCAAAAAATCAATTTGAAAGATTGGACGCCAATGCTGACGAGCAAAGGTTTTCATGCGATGTTGTTCGACTGGTTTAGCGTCGTTGAATCTGGAAAAATCGCTAGTGAAGTAGTGAAACGCAACATTGCTAGCCATCAGTTAGCAGAGCAAATTTGTCAATATATCGAGAAAGTTACCTCTAGGTAGCTTAATTCTTGGCTATGTGCTTAATCGAGTATTACGCTCTATACTAAAACAAACGTAGCTTCAGAGAGTCATTCATTCTCTGTTAATACTTATGCGGCTATTCTATCAAGCAAGTGAATGAGGGAACGGATCACGTTTATTAACGGAGTGGTTCTAGTTTTACATTACTATACCCTCAGGAACCTGCATCGTCATATTCAAGAGTAAAGGAAATAGAATGAGAACACTCGGTAACATCATTTGGTTTGTATTTGGTGGCGTATTTATGGGGTTGCTATGGTGGTTTTTCGGTATCTTAGCCTTTATTAGCATCATCGGAATACCTTGGGGGCGTGCGTGTATCGTTATGGGTAATTTTTCCTTTTTCCCATTCGGAAAAGAAGCCATTTCACGCGATGAATTGACCAATGAAATGGACATTGGTACGAGCCCTCTAGGCGTTATCGGCAACGTCCTTTGGTTTGTCTTTGCAGGTCTTTGGTTAGCAATCGGTCACGTACTTTCCGCCGCAGCGTGTTTTGTAACCATCATTGGTATTCCGTTTGCACTCCAACACCTGAAGCTTGCGGTTATTTCACTCGCACCAATTGGTAAAACGGTTGTGTCGTCAGAAGAAGCTGCAATGGCTCGGTACAATATCAACCGCTAACAAACAGCCAATATACTTTCTATCCTCTGGGCAATCGTGCTCAGAGGGCAACTCCCGTCAAAAGTAAGCCTATTATCGCTATCGCATATTCAATAATGGTTGATTGTATATCCATACCGTCACCTTTAAGTTGAAGTTCACCCTAGCTCTGTACTACTTTACTTTTTTATTAATCAATGGATTAGCTTAACCCTCCAAGCTCACCCACGCTCAAAAATCAGTATTATTTCCGCTCATCTAAATTGAGTTCATTTACGAAAAGTCGAACTATAAGCATAGTTGATATTAATGATTTTTGACGATAAATAACTCACACCAATCCAGCGATAGTTCCAGCGTTTACTTTTTCTCAGTAAACGCAAGCCGTTACGAAAGCGGGTTTCTTCCCGATCAAAGCCACCACTTCGCATCACTATCGCTTTTCTTTAAAGGCAACAAATATTCGTTGTTATCTTGAGTAAATTATTTTGTTTGTCGCATTTAAGTTCAATCAATATTATTCGCGACATCAGAGAAATAGACCATTGAGCTCCTTAGCATTTATCACAGACATAGAACGTAAAGCCCCTTTTTTGCTCGTTTTTCTTTTTACAAATGTTCTAACTCAACGTCTATTCAGACAGGAATACACCGTGGATAAATATCAAGCTGCTTATGCCAAACGTCTAGAGAAGTTAAAGGGTAATCAATCTCCAAAAACGATAGCCCGTCTTTCGGCTTGGGAGGCATTTCTTAACAAAGAGTACGAACTCCAAGACTTAGAATACCAACTATCAGACGCAGCACACCTACACTATGAACAATCTCATGTGAAAAATGATATTTCTTTTAAGGCGTTCAAGCGGGCGTTCTATAACGAATCCATCAAAATCTACAACCTAACCGATGGCGCCTCTATACAGAAAGTATTCACTCCGCTGCTCGCATTAACGACAGTTTGGGTGCTATTTATCTGCTTTTTTGACAAGTGATCATCACTTTTATTAGAACAATAAACTTAGGGCGCTTGCATCATGATTCAAAACGATAACCAGACGCACAACGCCCCACTTAAATATAAAAAAGGAGTTTGATCTTGTATGTCTAAGATGACACTTCTTTTAATTACAACAACGATCAGTATCGGAATTACAGGCGCCGCTTTCTGTGTGGGAGTGACATATTTATTCAGTGCGCTTTCACTAAATGAGCTGCTCAATAACCTGTAACTCCCTAGGCTTAATATAAAAAGGGCATCCATCGATGCCCTTTTCTTTTACTTAAGGAGATGCCCTAGCACTTAGGACCACTTGGGTATAAAACCGTTATGCGTTAAGCTGCATTCTATTCATCCAATAGGTAAAGAACGGAACACAGTGATGGAACAAGTAGGAGAGCGTGCGTTGATTGTCGAAGGTGGTGCGATGCGAGGTGTATTTTCTTGCGGCATACTCGATCATTTTCTCGCTAACGATTTCTCTCCATTTGATAGCTTTTGGGGCGTATCGGCGGGCGCAAGTAACTTGGCGGCGTATTTAGCTAAAATGCCCGGGCGCAACTTAAAAATCTATCTCGATTACAGTTTAAGGAAAGAATTCATCTCACCATCTCAGATTCTACGTGGTGGTGATATGATGAACTTAGATTGGATGTGGGACGTCACTCTCGAAGAGCTTGGCATCGACAAGTCCACACTAAAAGCGGATTCGAGACCTTTCTTTTTAGGCGTAACACGTCAAGACAATGGCCAAGCCGAGTACCATACTCCTAATGTCGACGAGCTCGCAGAAACAATGAAAGCCAGCAGCGCACTTCCCGTACTTTACCGAAATGGTGTCTTACTGAACGGTACCCGATACGTTGATGGTGGGGTTTCTGATGCACTTCCTGTCGCAGAAGCAATAAAGCGAGGAGCCAAAAAGATTATGGTTTTACGCAGTCAACCCTCCAGCTATCAAAAGCCGAAAGGAAAGTTCAGCGCACTAACCAAACGGATGTTGAAAGAAACGCCAGGATTAATTGAGCCGATGTTGACGCGTGAAGTTCGCTACAATCAAACTTTAGCACTGATCGACAATCCACCATTGGGAGTCGAAATCATCCAAGTTTGTCCTCCTGAATCATTTAAATTAAAACGATTGAGTCGCTCGCCAGCACCATTGCGTCAAGCTTATGAGTTAGGTATTGAAGCAGGAAAAGAAGCCATCATGCGATGGAATCAGAAGTAGAAAAAAGCCACGTGGATTAGACGTGGCTAACGCAAATTCGATGGCAGTGGATTATCGTATTTGCTTCTGGTCGAGCCCAATGGTCAGGCTCAAAACTGTTGATAACTGCGCTACTCACAGAAAAGGGAATTAGGATATTGATGCTAGTAGGTTTCAAACAATCCTGAATTGTAATCTTGGATTGCTTGTTCTATTTCTTCCATGCTATTCATTACAAAAGGGCCATAGTGAACCACTGGTTCATTGATTGGTTCGCCAATAAAAATCAGAGCACCACTCTCCTTTTCGGCTTTTAATTCAACCCATTCACCTTTCGATAGAATCGCCATTTCGCCTTGATTGATCTCACGATCTTTTACCTGAATACGACCTTTATAAACGTAGAGCATCATGTTGTGGTATTGCTCCGTGGTCAAATTCAAAGCGTGACCAACCATCGCTCTCCAATCGGCCACCGTGGCAGCAACACCTGTTTCTGTTAGAGGCCCCTGAATACGTTCGTTGTCTATAGTCAGATGACCAGCAATCAAGCGTACAACGCCCGAGCTTTGAGTTTCGAATTCCGTTATCGTTTCAGGTTGAAAGTCATGATATTGAGCCGGTGACATCTTATTTTTCGCAGGCTGGTTTATCCAAATTTGGAAACCATGCAATTCACCTTCCTGCATAATAGGCATCTCACTATGAATGACGCCTCTTCCTGCCGCCATCCATTGAGCGCCACCAGAACGAAGCTCACCAACATTATCCATGTGGTCACGATGCTGGAAATGACCTTTCAACATATAAGTAAGCGTCTCGATGCCGCGATGCGGATGAGGAGGAAAGCCACCCACATAATCAGCACGGTCGTCAGACTTAAGTTCATCCATCATCAAAAATGGAGAAAAGCTCGCATGATTAAACCCTGCTACTCGACGAATTTTCACTCCGTCACCATCAGCAGTGGGTTGTGATTGAATAAGCTGACGAATTTCTCTGAATGTGCTCATACTATTTCTCCTCGTTTACCTTTGTGGCCGCTTGCAAACCGCATGTTCAGCCATGGCTATCGATATGGTTCTATTTTAGATTGAAGAAAAATAATCATGAGCCTTGCTATTTGAGCTACTTATTCAAATTTTTCGAACAGCCCACTTATCCAAGCTGTCGACATATATTTAAAAATAAGTGTAGCTATTTCCTAAACAAGGTGTATAGTAGGCCTTGGCTCTTAGAAGAGAGCTGTTAATGCAACATTTAGTTTAAGTTTCCTCTCAGTAAAATCTTGAATCCCCCAATTCAGACACCTGCGTACAACTTCCTCTTGATTGAACATTCAATAGCTTAGAAAAGATCCACAAAACAAATTCAAATTTTAATGTTTAATTCAAAGGTATTTTTATGTCTAAAGTAAACGGCTCAGTAAAATGGTTTAACGAAACTAAAGGCTTTGGCTTCCTATCTCAAGACAACGGTGGTCAAGATGTATTCGTACACTTCAACGCTATCGTTTCTGACGGTTTCAAAACACTGACTGAAGGTCAGAAAGTAAGCTTCAACGTAGAGCAAGGTAAAAAAGGTCCTCAAGCGACTGAAGTAACTCCTCTATAAGACTGCTTTTCTTGGTGTAGCATGCCCATGCTGCACCAAATCTCTCTCCTTCAAAAATATTCTCACTTTAATCACTCAGCCTAATATCAGGCATTGCTTTGTGCTACCTAAAATAAATAGGATAGTACTGCTTAATTTATTATTTATAGGAAAAATCATGTCCTCAAAAAGAACAGGCCGTCAAAGGCATTGGTATCAATTACTTAACAAAGACAAAATCACTAAGAAACAGGAGAATAAATGTTAGAAATTGAATTTAATCTAGAACAACCTCACACCTCTTGGAACGCTAAAATACATCAATTAAATGGTGATATTTTACGAAGGCACGTATTACCTAAGCTTCATTCTCATAGCTACATGATCGATTTTGAATATTGTGAGAAAACGCAATCTGGAACTATTCTCTGTGATTCAGGTTCAAAGTTAGGAAGTTTTACTGTTAACTAATTCAGTTTTCATGCATTAATGAATGATGCAACTAATTTGGAAGGTATCCAATGGCTAGAAAAAGTAAGAAGCAAGCAGAAAAAGACAAGAAAGAGTCTGAGCAAAACGCGGCGGCGGTAAAACAAAAAACGCGACGCCGTATAGAAGACATTATGGAACAAAGAGAATTTGACAAGTTATTTGATCTATAAGCTATCCTTGACTCTCTCAATTCTCTCTCTGCTCCATCGTTGTGCAAGGTACCGCCACCTACCTTTGCTCAAACGAAGCCTCACTCTTTTTCCTCACTTCTAACAACACGATAAGCCTCGTGCACGCCCAAAAACCAATTTGCTCCTCTATACCCAAGTGACTTATACGGTTGCCAGTTACTTTTCTTAGAAAAACCCTTCGACTACTGACAACTAGGTTATTTGCGTATAGCCAAATTGAGAATTTTGCGTATAATCGCCTCGTTTGCTTCGTATAACCCCAATGATATGGTTTGGGGGTCTCTACCAGTTCCCGCAAAGTGCTGATTACGAAGAGTTGAGATCATCGTGGGTCTTACTCTTTGTGATAGCGTTCGATTTATTCCTATCTATACCTATTCTTAGAGTAACTGCATCCACAATACACATAAGGTGGAATATGAACGCATTTATTCAAGGTCTTCCAAAAGTAGAGCTGCACTTACATATCGAAGGTTCACTTGAACCAGAACTCTTATTCAAATTAGCGAAACGAAACGGCATCGAGATCCCTTACTCTTCTCCGAGTGAACTGCGCAGCGCGTATCAGTTCGAAGACTTACAGTCATTCCTTGACCTTTATTACCAAGGGGCGGATGTTTTGCGTAAAGAGCAAGACTTTTACGATCTCACTTGGGAATACTTACTGCACTGTAAAGCGGATAACGTTATTCATACCGAAATCTTTTTTGACCCGCAAACGCATACAGAGCGCGGTATTGACTTTGACACCGTTATCCACGGGATCGCCCGCGCCCTACAAGATGGGCACGAGAAGCTCGGCATTACTTCACAAATCATTGCGTGTTTCCTCCGTCACCTTTCAGAAGAAAGCGCCATGAAGACTCTGCAAGCCGTTCTGAAATACCGTGATAAGATCATCGGTGTCGGTCTAGATTCTTCAGAACAAGGCCATCCACCAGCTAAGTTCAAACGAGTATTTAAACAAGCGGTAGAAGCAGGCTTACTGACTGTTGCTCATGCAGGTGAAGAAGGCCCGGCACAAAACATTACCGATGCAATTGAAATGCTTCACGTCAGCCGCGTGGATCATGGTGTTCGCTGTGTTGAGGATGAAGCATTAGTCGAGTCGTTAATTGAAAGCAAAATGCCACTGACGGTATGTCCATTATCGAACCTTAAATTGTGTGTATTTGACGATATGAACGATCACAATATTGTCGAGCTACTGCGCAAAGGGGTCGCTGTGACAATTAATTCGGACGATCCGGTATACTTTGGTGGTTACATGACAGATAACTTTTTAGCCGTCAACAACGCACACCCAATGAGTAAGAATGAACTAGCTCAATTCACAATGAATGCGATTGATGCTAGCTTCATCGATAATGAGTTGAAAGCGAAGTATCGCCATCTCGTTAGTCAATACGTAAGTCAGCATGAAGCGTTGTAATAAAGCCATCAGTGCTACATCTTGGGTCAAACACTTAGGTGCTAAAACCTTACAAAAGCTCTGTGGTTAACCGCATTTATAAGCGCTAGACTGAGAAAGCTAAACTAGCACACAAAAAGGAATAAAATCATGATTCAACAAGGCCAAGCTCTACCAGTTGCGACTCTAAGCGAATTGACTGTCGATGGTATGGTTAACCACGACGTGACTGAGCTGTTTGCAAACAAGAAAGTCGTACTCTTCGCTGTACCTGGCGCATTCACCCCAACGTGCTCGGAAGCTCACCTACCAGGCTATGTGGTATTAGCCGACGAGTTGAAGGCAAAAGGTGTTGATTTAATTGCGTGTGTTTCTGTAAACGATGCATTTGTGATGCAAGCTTGGGGCGAAGCTCAAAACGCTTCAGAAATCCTGATGTTGGGTGATGGCGACGCAAGCTTTACTAAAGCATTAGGTCTTGAAATGGATACCGGCGGCTTTGGTGGTATTCGCTCACAACGCTACGCCATGATCATTGAAAACGGCATTGTGACCAAACTTAACGTTGAAGAACCAAAAGAGTTTGAAGCAAGCAAAGCAGAAACGATTTTAGCGGCGCTTTAAACTAAGAATAACTGTCGCCCCACAAGCTAGTGGGGCGTTCATCTTTTAATGTTTCTCTCACTGTCTTCTTCGAATCCACATTATCAGTAACATAGCGAACAAGTAAGCCTGCTCGGTGGCTCCTCCACTATTGCTTTCATCATTACAACCAAATTCTGTTTCTTCTCCTCCAATATTGATCTGACTCGGATTATCACATTGGCTAGTGTCAGTTACTTCCTCTTCATCACTTGGGCTATCGCTATCTTCGTCTTCTTGAGCTTCATCATCAGAGCTTAATAAAAAATCAGGCTTGGTAACTATATCCTCTGGAGGTTCTGTAGACGTAGTAAATGAATCGATCCAATCTCTAAAGTGAGAAACATTGGTATACCAAGTAGGCAGAGTGATTGAACTACAAACCGTATTTATTATGGGGCTAGCACTAATAATTCCAACTTGATAAAAGCTATTATCATCAATGCTATATATTAACAATGGGCCTCCTGTATCCCCCCCACATGCTCCATTTCCATAAATGTTGTCCCCTCTCGTAATGCTCTTCGTAGGCAATGAACATAACTTTGTGGGATCAACCGGGGATTCAATGTAGATAGGTAGATCTTCCGCAGACTCTAAACGGTTGTAGCAAAGAGAAACTGGGTAATAAGAGACATCAGTTTCTCTAAATTTTGTATTACTTTCACCTATATCTGGGTCGTTATCTCCTCCAGTCCCCCACCCCGCGACCTTGAGGTTCGGCTCTGGCTCTCCAGAGTCCCAATCACTCTCAGGATTTACCAAATCTAACAGCATCTGATCACTATCAGAGTTGCCCAATAATAAGGAACTGACCATTTCATCTGGAAATTCCCTCTCTACATATAGCAGTGCTAAATCATTTTGAAAAGCGGTCGAATCAACTACCGTCAAACCTGATTCGTCAGAGGTTACTGAGTTAATAGGATAATAATCGGGATGAATAACGACATGAGTAACTTTATATATATCTGGTAGCTCAACTCTTTCCAAGTCAGACTTCCCTACAGTCACCGATATTTCTTTTGGTTTTGCTACATCGAAATTGGTGAAGGCATCTTTGTTTTCGTTACCGTCCTCATAACTTGCATCCGAAGCAACTAGGCAATGTGCAGCGGTCAGCACCCAGCGACTGCTGATTATAGTGCCGCCACAAGAGTGGTCTTCGGCGAAAATACTAGCCCTTACTGATGCCATAAAGGAATAGTGAGTTTCGTACTCATCTTGAGTTGGTACGGTATAATTGTCTTCAACAACAATTGCATACGCTGGTATACAAGTGATCAATAAGCTGATTAAAAATCTCCATCTGTTCAACATACTACCCCCTCCCCCTAAGTTTATTGAAACAGAGATAAATGCATGCTGAGCTTCAATTGCACTCACATGCATAGATAAGTGTTCTTAGAGAGTGTAGGTGCTCATTCAACTATTGACTTAATTTCTACCTAAAGTTGAAAATTATGTGATTGCATTCCAATAAATAAGACCCTTAAACGAGGCCCCCTACTTGATTAGATCCTGTTGTAGGGGGCCTAGAGAAGAGCTAAAGGGCTAACGCATTCTCACAACACTCGTTTGTTGCTTACGCTGCATTTCCGCAAAAGTCAGCACAAATGGGGATGATTGCTTTACGCGGCTCGGCAGTGAAGAAAGCGCATTGTAGGCATCCTGTTTCGTTTTAAAATCGCCAACAGTTACCGTATACCAACGCGTGCCTCGGCTGTTTTTCCAGTTAACCCAAACCGGATGCTTAGGATCGATATAACGAATGTAATCTTTCACATCTTTTTCTTGCTTTAGCGCGAGTACCTGCATCGTGTAATGGTTTGGGTTTAAATAACCATACGCATCCTGAGAGGTCATTACTCCAACACATTGGCCACTATCGACCTGCTGCTGGTAAGGCATAGCGCAGCCCATGAGCGATAAAATCAATGTCAAAGATAAAATCTTGTGCACGTGTCACTCCATTTTTGTTCTAGTTTCTTTTCTCTAGCACTCAAAAACACAAAAACGCTTCTAATTAGGCGAAAATAGACCCATACGAGAAGGTTCGATGTTTTAGCGCAACGAGTATTCCAAAAAAGTAAGGCGACCACGTTGGCCGCCTTAGTAAATTGATTTAATAGAACAATAACAAGATAGAGTGATAATGGCAGAAGTTAGCTGTTTTTTAGAGCCAACTCGCGACCAATTGCTTAAACCAGTCTAAAATTCGCTTGAATAAGCTGCCTTCTTCCACCGATTCCAACGCTACAAGTTCGGCTTCATTCACAACTTTACCTTCGACTTTGTAAAGCACTTTACCAACCACTTGTTGCTCAGAAATTGGCGCTACCAAATCGCCATTATATTCAACTTCAGCTTGTAGCTTTTTCACATCCCCTTTTGGTAAAGTGAGATAAACGTCATTGGCAACGCCTACTTTAAGCTCATCTTGTTCTCCCATCCAAATTCGAGCGTTCGCAACTTCCGTTCCTGCCTCGGTTGGCATTACCGTATCGTAAAAGCGGAAGCCATAACTTAACAATTGCTTGCTTTCGGATTCACGGATATTCTCACTTTTCGCTCCCATTACAACAGCAATCAAACGCATATCACCTTGAGTCGCTGAAGTCGCTAGACTATAACCAGCACCGCTCGTATAACCAGTTTTCATGCCATCAACATTCATACTGCGATCACGAAGCAAGCCATTGCGGTTATATTGCGTAATACCGTTGTAGGTAAACGAGGTTTCGCTATACAGTGGGTAGATGTCAGGTAAGTCACGAATAATAGCTTGACCCAACTTGGCAATGTCATAAGGTGTTGAATATAAACCGTCACTGTCTAGACCATGAGGGTTGGTGAAAGCCGTGTTAGTTAATTCAAGCTTAGCAGCCCAACTATTCATCAAGCTTACAAACCCTGATTCACTACCTGCGACATGTTCAGCAATGGCCACACTAGCATCATTACCTGATTGAACAACCAGGCCACGGTATAAGTCAGATAGAGAAACGGAAGTATTGACTTCAATAAACATCTTTGAGGAATCTGGGAAGTTTTTTGCCCAAGCATTTCGGCTAATGACGACCTCATCATCCAAAGTAATATTACCTGCGTTAATTTCTTGACCAGCCACATAAGCCGTCATTAACTTCGTTAAGCTCGCAGGATTTAGCCGTTTATGTGCATCACGTTCAACCAGCACTTTCCCAGTGTGAAAGTCCATCAAAACATAGCCACGAGAACTGAGTTCCGGTGCATTTGGCACAACCGTTGGTGCTGCATAAGCCAACGAAGATACAGCAGCGAACCCTGTAATTAACACTGTGTTTAATATAGTACTTTTTCTCATCATGACATCTTATCTTAGTAGCATTTAAGGCTTACAAACGGTACCCGAATGAATTCAAAGCGCAGGGTTACCTAGGTAAAGAGCGAGTATATTGAAACGGCGCTCAGTTACAGCCACCTTGTTACGATTAGTTACTTTTGCTCAATGTTTGTCGAGAATAATGAGAGGTAGGTAGAGCTTTCGTCTAGAAAGATGAGACAAGAGGCGAGAAATCATGCCGTTATGCTATGTAATTAGTGTTAAGAGAAAAAACCGTACAAGCCAGATCTAAAACTAAGCTTGTACGGGAACAGATAGCTAAAAATTTTATCACTATCTAACTAGGGGCAACTAAGAAAATCTACAATTCAACTAATAATCCGAACTAATAATCCGAACTAATAATTTACTAATCAATACTTCATCTCGGTCATAACAACATAATAATTTATTGTCAGAATTTCAGATAAAAATAAAAATAAAATTTATATATAACCTAAATATTATCTATTACTAAACAGGAGAAAAGTATAATTTCCCTTTCTTAAAACTAAGGGAGGCTTTTTTCGATGCCTTTGAGTTTGTATCGTCATCAGTAAACTGAGTGTAACAATGAGGGATAAGGCATCCGGCTTTAGCACGAAAAGATAAGCCACTGTTATTTAAGTTCACTCTCTGCTTTTTTATCACTAAAGACTTTAAATTTCGGTTACCTTCAGTTTGTATAGCAATTCTTTCACGTACCCCAACCCAGTACGAATCAAACGACGACATTATACATATCCTCTTTCATGGTATAAGCAGTTGTAATTAAACATTGCTCAAAGCTAGATGTAGAATTCAGTAAATTATTTAAATTTTATTTATCTATAAATTTTGATTTAAATAGATTAACCCGCACATTCCACACAAAATAAAAGGTTATGTCAAAGATTAATTATCATTAAGTTTATTTATATTAGATATAAAATTAAGTTATAAATTTAAGGTTATCTAAAGTATAAATTTTTAGAATGTCATCAGCTAATAGTTAATAGAAATGCAGAGGGCTTGTTGAGTATGAAAACGACAAATAGAAGCAAAGAACCATCTATAGATTGAATAATCTTCAACGGGGTTACAATTCAAATAAAAGTAGCGCATCTAGTAAGATGCGCTATGGATTTGATCAGTTTTGGAGTATGAGTTCGGATGAAAACAAACTTACTTGAAGTGACTGAGCCAAGTTTGCTTATGGTTTAAGCTTCAATACCTTATCAATATCTTCTGCGCTGTGACGTTCAGGTAACTGCTCCCACTCTTCTCCCCATGAGCGATTCACAATACGACCACGCTGGACAGCTTCTCGCTCATCAATCGCTTTCGCCCAACGCACAACGTTTTTATAGCTTTCTACGTCTAAGAATTCAGCCGCATCGTAAGCACGACCCAGTACAAGGTTGCCGTACCATGGCCATGTTGCGATATCAGCGATACTGTAATCATCGCCACCTAGGAATTCATTGTTTGCGAGGCGCTTGTCTAATACATCTAACTGACGTTTTGCTTCCATTGTAAAACGGTTGATTGGGTACTCGAACTTCTCTGGTGCGTACGCGTAGAAGTGACCAAAACCACCGCCTAGGTATGGCGCAGAACCTTGCAGCCAGAACAACCAGTTCATCACTTCAGCACGCTTTGCGCCCTCTTTTGGTAGAAAGTGACCAAACTTCTCTGCTAGGTAGAATAGGATGTTACCTGATTCAAACACGTTCACTGGCTCAGAACCTGAACGGTCAACTAGGGCCGGAATTTTCGAGTTCGGGTTCACAGCAACAAAACCAGAACCAAACTGGTCGCCGTCACCAATCTTGATCAGGTATGCATCATATTCTGCTTCTTTTACGCCTGCCGCCAGAAGCTCTTCAAACATGATCGTTACTTTCTGGCCGTTTGGAGTCCCCATGGAATAAAGTTGGAATGGGTGTTCCCCAACAGGCAATTCTTGCTCATGACGAGCGCCTGAGTCCGGGCGGTTAATGCTCGCCCACTGGCCACCGTTTTCGTTATCGTTTGTCCAAACTTTTGGTGGAATGTATTCGTTAGCCATTGTTATCCCTTATTGTGTTTGAATGCATTATCAAACTGGCAAACTCAGTGCGCCAGCAAGCATGATGAAGTAACCCACCGCATTCGATAAATGGGCATACCCAAGATATTAGGCCGGAATCTTCAAATAAAAGTCCTGACCTTTCACTTAATTAGAACCTTTGGTTATGGGATTTTCTTTCACGCTATAAGGAAAAACGTTGTGTTAATGTGAGTTAGGTTCGAGATGCTAACAATAATGAGTAAGCCCAACTCGGCGGCGCACCTCTGTTTGGTGATTTAGAACAACCGCTTAACTTTACAGTCACTAAGAGCGAAGTAGTGTTAGATACTTTGGTTCAGAAGACTTACGTACGTGAAAGATAGTTAGGTTAGATAGTTAAAAAGAAAAACGCCCTTCACTGAGTCAATGAAGGGCGTTTTAATATCTTTGTAATCGAAACCGTTACTTAGCTGATTCAAACAAACCAGTGATGCCTTTCAAAGGGAAAAGCCTTGCTTGCTCCAACCCTTTCAACGTTACCTTATTGAGGTCATCAATAAAGAAACGACTGGTCATCGTGTGTTTGCCACCATTAATAAAAATCTCGATGACAGAGTTGTCGATATATATATCAATCGTCTGCTTAGCGTCCAATCTTGGTGCTTTTCGAATGCCACCAAATTCTTCTGCGTACAAATGAGACATGTAACGACGGTCCAGCATAAACTCGTGCTCTGTCGCACTAAAGACGATGTTGTCACCTTTGAGGTTACTCAGCTCAAGTTCAAAGCCATCGCCCTCAAGGTCTAATTGGATCAAACAATTGGTGCTTTCCAGTGTATGGGATTGTGCAAAGACCACCTCTTCTTTTCTCAAACTCTTCAGCTCAGGGAGTGGAGTTTGAACAAGAAAACCATCTTTCAACGTTAGTTCTCTAGGAAGAGACAACATTCCTGCCCACTGGTGTGTGACCGATGGCGTGTCGATTTCTGGCAACCCTATCCATGCAATAAGAATGCGACGCCCACTCTCATCTAAATAGGTTTGTGGGGCGTAGAAATCAAACCCATAATCTGGCTGTAAAATATCTTGGTGGTTTTCTAAAGTCATCGACTCTAGGTTCAACTGATCACCCACGATATACGCGACAGAATAGATGTTTTTGAAATCATAAGGATTACTACTGCTCACGCCCTGTGGCGAAAACAACATCACCGACTGACCATTAATCTCAAAGAAATCAGGACACTCCCACATGTACCCAAGGTCAGAAAACTTGGTCTTGATAGGACCTTTATGCTGCCACGTTTTCAAATCTTTGCTTTGATAGAGCGCCATTGAGCCATGCTCGGTTTTGGTTTGAGCACCCACCACCATCAAATAGTCGTCGCCTTTCTTCCAAACTTTTGGGTCACGAAAGTGCTCCGTGTAATGTTCGTTCTCAATGACTACACCGTGCTTTTCAATGCTGCCGTCTGAATCCATGGTGGCAAAACACTGTGTTGGGATTCGATTCCAGTTTTGGTCACGCTTGTTGCCAGTAAAAAATAGCAAAACCTGGTTGTTTTCCACCAAAGCGCCGCCCGAATAGACACCATGTGAATCGTAGTCTTGGTCAGGATGAAGACCCACGCCATGATCAGTAAAATGGATGAAGTCTTTAGTAGAAAGGTGATACCAATACTTCATTCCATGGACTGGTCCCACAGGCGTCCACTGGTAAAAGATGTGGTGCTCACCATTGAAATAGCACAGCCCATTTGGGTCATTTAACAGCCCAAATTTAGGGGCGATATGAAAACTAGGAAAGCCTTTATCTTGCTGACGTGAAAGTGTCATTTCTTCGATATCACACTGAGGGATTTGCTCAAGTCGGCGATATCTTTGCTCTACAGTCCAACGGTTGTTTAAGCTCATAATTTTTCTCAACTGAAATTGGATCTGAAGATCATTGCCCAATAAATCGCAGCAATTCTGTCTGGGTCGGAAGCGCGGTCATTGCGCCTTTTTGCGTCGTCGCTAATGCACCACAGCCATTTGCCCATTGAATCGCAGAGCTAACAACAGGATGATTTTTCCAATCGGCATGCCGAGACAGACATGCAAGTAGCCCTCCGACAAAAGCATCACCCGCACCTGTGGTATCAATCGGACTAACGACTTGACCAGTGATCAGCTCACTCTGGCTTTCAAAGACGCGCCAAACGCCTTTCGCACCTTGTGTCACCAAGACCAAAGCAATATTCAAAGCGGCTATTTGTTGTAAACCCTGTGCTATCGAAGTTGAGTCAGTTAAGAACAAAAGCTCTTCTTCAGAGAACTTAACCACGTCAGCCATCGCTACAGCCTTCATCACGACAGCTTGGATTTCTGATTGATCTTGCCACACTTCATCACGCAAGTTAGGGTCAAAGCTAATGAAACCACCAGCGGCTTTTGCTCTTTTGATCGCCTCAAATGTGCTGCTTCGACTTGGCTCATTTGCCAGTGAAATCGAGCAAACATGTAGCCAGTCACCTTGCTTAAAGTTTGGGATGTCTTCAACAGACATAAACTGATCAGCGCTCGGTTTTACCATAAATGTAAAGCTGCGTTCACCTTGTTCGTCTAAATCCACCACCACTGTTGATGTTCTTTGCTCAGGGTCTTTAACGAGAAACTCCGTGCTCACGCCCTCTTGATCGAGCGTTGATTGCATGAAGCGACCAAATGGGTCATCACCCACACGTCCAAAAAACGCACTCTTACCAGATAGACGAGCAATTGCTACGGCGACATTCGCTGGTGCACCACCGGGACATTTGAGTAAAGAAGTCTCAGATTCCGGTATTAGATCGACAACAGCATCACCAGTTACCCACACTTGATTCATCTTGCTTACCTTAAAATTAAAGCCCTGATAGTCCAACGTGTTGAACACCTTCACTACCAAGTAAAAATTGAAAAAGGCTAGCCAAGCCATTAGTGCTTGGCTAGCACCCCAAACATTTAGGAAAAGAAGTGGATTTTGGGGGACTCCACCCTTAAGGAGTTCAGATTAAGCCGCTGCTTTTTTACCGACTTTAGCGCGGTCACGCATTCCAAGAACAATGGTGAGAACAAATGCGGTCAAGAACGCGATCACCATACCCGCAATGTAGTAACCAATCTTATCCGGCGTGATGGAAATGATGCCTGGAAGACCAGCTGCCCCTAATGCCTGAGCTTTCACATTAAACATTGTGATGAACGCACTTGATAACGCCGCAGCGCAAACTGCCGCAATAAATGGGTAACGTAGTTTTAAGTTAACACCAAACATGGCTGGTTCTGTAATACCCAGCAAACCCGTGACACCCGATGGGATCGCAATACCTTTCATCTTCTTATCTTTACTCATTACGCCCACCGCCAACGCTGCAGCACCTTGAGAAACGTTAGACATCGCCGCAATAGGAAAGATAAAGGTGCCGCCTGTCGTCGCAATATCCGCAAGAAGTTGCGTTTCAATCGCAATGAAGCTGTGATGCATACCGGTAATAACAAACGGAGCATAGATAAGACCAAATACCGCACCACCAACAAAGCCAGCTGTGTTGTATAGCCAGTTCAGACCATCACCCAATAGGAAACCGATATCACGCGTGAACGGACCGACGACAGTAAACGTCAGCAAACCCGCTATGAAAATCGCCAGTAATGGCGTTAAAAGGTTGTCTAAAACAGAAGGTATGACTTTACGTAAGCCTAGCTCAACCTTCGCAAGAATGAATGCCGATACCAAAACCGGTAACACTGAACCTTGGTAACCCACTTTTTGGATTTCAAAACCAAGAATATTCCAAACCGGAATGTTGCCAGACACAGATGCGCCGCCGAATCCCCAACCATTCAGCAAGTCAGGGTGAACCATCAACATACCTAGCGCTGCCCCTAAATATGGGTTACCGCCAAACTTCTTACTGGCTGAAAATGCCAGCAGAATAGGCAGGTAAACAAACGGAGCGTTCGCAAACGTGTTGATCATGTTCGCCAAGTCTGTCAGTCCTGGGTTGGCATCAATCAAAGATTTGCCATCAATAAACAAGCCTTGAGCAGTCAATAGGTTATAGATACCCATCAACAAACCGCCAGCGACGATTGCTGGAATGATTGGGACGAAAATATCAGACAGCCCTTTCACCGCGCGCTGAACGATGTTTTGTTTCTCTGCGCCAGCAGACGCAACGTCGTTGGTGGACATTTCACTCATCCCCGTCAACTTCGCCATTTCTGCATAAACTTGGTTTACGATGCCTGATCCAAAAATGATTTGGTACTGACCCGCAACTTTGAACTGCCCTTTTACCCCTTCAAGGCTATCAATCGCTTGTTCATCTATTTTTTGCTCATCTGCAACGGCAAGGCGTAAGCGTGTCGCACAATGCGCAAGTGCGGTGATGTTGCTTTTACCACCTAATAGAGTTAACAACTCTTTTGCTACTGCCGGATAATTCATTTCATACCCCATTGGATTATTATCTGAGCTTGCGAAATTTTCGGGAACGTTTGCAAAACAGATTTTTGCTCAATAAAACCAAATGATCAAAGATAAAGCAGAGAGAATGTGAGAATGATCGTCAAATTCTCTCCCTAAGAGCAGTATAGGAGGTTAGAATCGCTACTTATCAAAGAGCTTTTCATCTTCTCTTTGCAAACAATCCCAAAAACGAAAAACAGAATGGATAGGAACAATGGCGAGTCTGCATGATGTCGCCCGTCTGGCTGGCGTATCAAAATCAACAGTGTCACGGGTTATAAACAATGAGTATGGCGTAAAAGAAGCGACAAAACAGAAGGTCCGCCAAGCAGTAGCGGAGTGTGGCTATGTGCCGAACCAAGTCGCTAAAGATCTAAAATCTCAAAAGACCAATCTGGTTGGTGTCATTGTTCCTCGGGTTTCCTCTCATGCCACATCCCAAGGTGTCGATGGATTAACCGATGTCCTTGAAAAAGCTGGGAAACATGTCTTACTTGCTAGCACTCACCAAGCGCACGAAAAAGAACTGGAATACATTCAGATCTTTAACCAAAAACGGGTTGAAGGGATCATTCTTTACGCCACCCACCTCGATTCCAAGCTGGTAAAAGCAATTCAAAACTCAGCCGTCCCAGTTGTGCTCGTCGGTCAAGATGGTTCCATGTTTAATATTCCAAGCATCATTCATGATGACGCACGAGTAGGGTTTGAAGCGGGAAATAGACTGGTTGCAAAAGGTTGCCAAACCATGGGTTTTATTGGTGTGCAAGGTGACGATATCGCGGTAGATAAGCAACGCTCTGAAGGATTTGTTCAAGCGTTACAACATCATGGTTTTGAGCTCGCCTTCCATGCTCGTGGTGACTTTACAATCGATTCTGGCTATTCATTGGCAAAACAACACTTAACAAAGAACCCTAAGCTAGATGGCTTGTTCTGTGCGACAGACCGTATTGCTATCGGTGCGATGAGAGCGATTCAAGAGCTCGGGTTAACACCGGGTAAAGACGTTTTAGTGCTAGGAGTTGGTGATGATGAGCTCGCATCAGTGTGCACCCCAACCTTATCAACATTTAACTATGCATTTGATAAAGCAGGGGAAAATGGTGCGAAACTGTTACTAGATAGAATTGCCAACAGAAGTTTTGAAATGAGTAAGATGGTACTAACCTTCAAAACAATTGAGCGTCAGTCCTGTTAATGAAAAAGCGCCAACTGAAATCAGTTGGCGCTTTTCTTATTACTCTTTGTAGGTTAGATCCCTTTAGAACCAAGTTTCCATTTGCAGTGCAAACAGAACTTCACCACCATCACCCATCGTTGCAGCGCCCGCATCCTGGCTAATCGAGTAGCCATTCAAGTCTTCGCTCCAATCAACGTAGCTAACAGCAAAACGTAGCTCCGGACGGTCAAAGAAACCTGCTGCGGTAGACATCTTAAGCGTTGGTGCAATTGTCGCTTTGTAAAAACTGCCACTTGCTTTATCAATCGCATTGTCTAGGTCCATGTATTGGTATGAGCCTTCATAAACCATCTCAAAGTTTTGTGTAAACTCTTGCGCTAAGCGGATGTTGAACGATGCCCAAGTAAATTCATCATTTTTAGCAAAGCGATCTTGGCTGTGTTCTGCTAGCAACGCAGGTGCTACACGCCAGTTGTCGCCGATGCGTGTTACACCATAACTGAACAAGCGTACGGCTTTTGCGTCTTCTAGCAAATCACCGTTTGAACCAATGCCTTTAAGTTCTGCACCCAGTCCATCACCCACCAAAATACCAGTTTTAGAGAAGCCTTCACTCATGCCAAAGAAGTTATCGCCATGGTAAGCAAACATCGCATGTAAACCTTTGTCCGCTGCTCCTTCTACGCGATCATTGTTATCAGCTGACGTCATGCCGCTCATCATCAATTGCCAATTACCAAAGCGGTTGTTCATTGTCGCGATATAGTTTTCAACATCAGTTGACGAGCTATCAATCTCACCAAAATCACGACCATAGATCGAGAAGTTTGCTTTCCATGAATCGTTCATTTGGACGTCATACACGCCTGCACCAGTACCAGATAAGAAAACGATATCCGAGTCAAAGAAGTGAATATCAAAGTTATCACGGTCAAATCGTTTACCTGCCCAAAACGTTGCGTCAGCAAACGCACTTGATTCAGAGAACATGCTCAACTTGTTTAGCTCAGCATATACCTGACGAACGTTTAATTGACTCTCACTCGCTGTCCATTCGTTATTCGTTTCCGTACTATCTGCCAGCATGATTCGGAACAATGCGCTGGAACCATCATCTGCAAAGCGTTTGTGAATAAGGTTTGCTTCCACATAATGATCATCCTCAACCCCTAATCGTCCAATTGGCGCGCCGATAGCACCAGCAGCCGTCATGTAAGGACCAGTACCCACTGCACCATTCAGATCGTCATTAATGAGCAGCCCGGAACGAGCGTAGCCATGAAACTCAAAGCTTGAGGCTTTCTCATTTGCTTCTGTGGATACTTTTTCTGTCTGTTCAAGTCTCTGTTCTAATTCATTAATTCGCTTTTCAAGAGCGTCAACATCTGTTGTTGCGAATGCAGGTACAGTAACCAGCCCAAGCGCTACTGCCATCGTCAAAGTGTGTAGTTTCATTTCCATAGTCTCACGTAAATTTATACTTAGGTTATTTGCAAACGTTCCCAAGAAAAATTGCAAACTTATGGTGACTTTAAATGCCCATATAAAGCCTGAATTTCAGAGCGCTCAGACTCAGAGCGTCTCTACCACTTGTATCAATGGGGCGATAATATAGAAAACTTTCGGGAACGTTACCGCAAGGAAGCGATTTTGTTACTTCTATCACGTTCAATTGTGTTACTTACATAAAAATCATTAACCAGCGCACATTTGAATGGTAATGAGAAACAGGCATTGAAATTCAGCCTTATTAACAGGTGGCATTGTGGCAGAGACGTTGGCTCAACGTCTTTTATAGATTGTCTTGTGGTTAGAGCGCACAAAAAACTTCATAGAATCAGTGAGAGCATTGGCTCCATGCATTTTAATATCTACAAAACTCATTTTTTGAACATAAATGAGTTTTGTAAAATCCAATAATCTTGCTCATGGTCACATCGGTTTCGAAAAGCCACTCATTACCAAAAAGTAATCAAGCTAATGTAGTCTAATGCATCTCAACGTTATTCTCTTTGGCGACTAGTAAGTATTTAATTTGATGTTGAAAATCTGCCTCAATTATCTCTTCTCGACCTTTGGACATAACGGTGTCGTAAACCATGTTTACATATTCATACGGCAGATATTTATCAAAAACATGAACTATATCGTCGTTAATTAAAATTTCACCGTAACAAGCTAAGTCTTCATCAAACGTATTTTGGTAACAAGATATTTTAGAACTATCCCATCCAGAGTAAAATTTGACACTCTTGACATCGTCATACATCGCAATGAATAACTTTTCGATTCCAAGCTTTCCTTCAGCCTCAAACCTCGACTCAAAGTTAACATAGCCGATAGCAATACCTTCATTAGAAGCTGAGTAATCTTTATTAACTCCGTAGTGGACTTGGTTTTCTCTAAGTTTAGAATTGCCAATAGCTTTCCAAGTTAGACGGTTCCCATCAATATTTTCACCAAATGTAAGCTCTTCTTTGACCTCAATAATTTGGTTCGCCAATTGGTAAGTTAAAGGCAGGTCAAGATCCGGAACGTTAGTGGCAAGACTTAGACCTTTCCTGCTATGTTTTTCGTAAATTACCTGATGTTTTCTTGGCTCGGAGTGAGAGCTTACAACTATCCATCCGCTTTCTTCAGTAGATGGGTTAGTTGATTCGGAGTTACAGCCCAAAATAAGAAGAGTTGACGCGCTAAACAGTACAGTTTTTAAGTACATAGTGAGTATTCAAAGTTAATTATTTAGTGGCATTATCATTTAAAACAATATCATGGGCAATAAAATCATACTTTAATACCTCAATAGTTATTCTATTTCGAAGTTAATATTTTTGATTAGCTAAATTGCTAGGTTAATAACAGAGAACGATGCCAGAATGAATTACGTGTTCTAACTCTATACTTAATCATACAAATCCGGCAGTGCGAAACGAATAAAGTGAACGTGTCAAAAGCCCGAATAGCGTTACCCAACAAAACGCCCTTCACATAAGTAAAGGGCGTTTGTTATTTGAGATTTTGATTAGCGAGCTATAACACCAACCCACCATCAATCTTGAGCACTTGTCCGGTTATAAACGCACTTTTATCAGACGCTAGAAACGCAACGCCATTGGCAATGTCTTGCGCCGAGCCCATGCGTCCCAGAGGCGTTTTACTTTCCATCATTTGAATGACTTTTTCAGGCAAGCTCTTTGTCATGTCGGTAGCGATAAAACCTGGAGCAACACAGTTGACTCGGATTTGAGCGCCTTTTCTTGCGAACTCTTTCGCCCAGCCTTTGCTCATCGCTATCACGCCACCTTTACTCGCGCCATAATTACTTTGACCAATATTGCCATCCGTTCCCACGATAGACGAAATACTGACAATACTGCCTGCGCCTTGCTCTAGCATGACAGGTGCAACGCGCTGGGTGAGTAAAAACACCGCCTTTAGGTTCACGTCGATAACGCTGTCCCAGTCTTGCTCTAACATGTCTGGCAGCAGTGCATCTCTCGTTATCCCGGCGTTGTTGACCAGAACATCAATGCGTTGATGTTTCGCGACGATGCTGTCGACCACTTCACTTACCGCTGCGGCCTCACAGAGATTCACTTGATAACTTGAAAGGTTTGGCGACTGACTCCACTCCACAGGCGAGATATCTAGTCCCACGACGTGGAATCCATCTTCGAGCAATTGCTTGCAAATGGCCTGCCCTATACCGCGAGCAGCCCCTGTAACGACGGCGACTTTTTCGTCTTTCATCTTGATCTTCCTTAAATGTTGAGAGTACAAATCTTGCTTGCTCCTAAGCGCTTATCGTTATGTGGTTTTGTGCTTCTCATACGCAAAGGGGTTTATTTAGATAATGAAACTATAGGAATATTCTGGAAGTAGGATGTGAATGAATCAAGACAACTTGATGATGTTTCAGCCCGTATTATTCCTAGAATCAAGATAGAAATACGATGGAGAGCCCTAAGCCTTTGAAGAAAAAAGCACCAACAATGCCAGTGGTGCTTTGAGTAAATGCCGTGTTAATGCTTTGTCTCTAACAAGACGTGCCTTTTGAAGGGTGGGAGCAGGTTAAATATCACTCCGATGATAAACAACGTAATAACAATCGTCGCACCGCTCGGTAAATCATACTTTGCAGAAGCTGCTATCCCCAGCAGAATACCAATTGTTCCGATACCTAAACTGGCGATTAAAAAACGTTTACCTTTAAGGCTTGCGGCACATAAAGCTGGAATCACAAGCAAGGCAAACTCCAAGTAAATCCCTGTCAGTTTGACGGTGATAGGCATCAAAATAGCGAAGATGAGGTAAAAACCGCAACCATGCATAAACTCCGGTTTCAGCGTTAGCAGCAATAACATTGCCCCCGTAATTGCAGCCAAAGGCCAAACATCTTGCCATGTTGACCACAGTAGCTGACCATTCAAGATCCCTTGAATAAAATCGGCACCGTGTGGGTCTTTGCTAACCAGTAATACTGCCAATGAAGCAGACACAACAAACAAGCTGCCGATCATCGGTTCTAGGTGAGGATGGTTACGCTTTTCAAGCGCAGCAATAACACCACAAAGCACCAAAGACATCATCCAAGGACCAAGCATGCTGCCAAGCCATGATTCGGATAGCCAAGGAGAACCAGCATACCAAGAAGAAGAGTTCAGCCAATAGTGACTTAGCGCTGCTCCCAATGCTGCGACCTGAGCAACCGCCAGATCGATAAAAATGATCTGCCGCTGTAAGACTTGCTGCCCAAGCACAACATTCCCAACTAGCGCAATTAATCCGCACAAAACGGCTGGCGCCAACCAAAGGTATTCACCCATAATTAAAATTTCACTGAACTGGGTGATACCAACGTGGCGAGCAGATCAGTGATCACCTCATCATAGAGATCATCTAAACTTTGCTGTTTTGAGACCGTCAAAGGTAACTGCGCTACAGGCTTATCCGTTTGTTGCTGTAACCACATCGCCGGACGTTGATCTTGATGAGATGAAAACACAATAGCGTCAAACTGTTTGGCATCCAATTGAGTTAAAGATTGCAGATGTGAGGTCGTTGGCGATATCCCCGGTTTCGGTTCAAGATCCGCGACTTGAACCATACCTAGCCAATCAAACAAGTATCGGTAGGTGGAGTGATATCCAACGACCCGTTTCCCCTGTAATGGTTGAGCTTTTTGTTCCCATTCATTGAGCTTTTTTTGCCACTTCGCGCGAAACTTCATACCATTAACTTGGTAACTTTGCGCGTTGTCGGGATCAATCGCTTTTAAGCGCTCCGTCACTTTACGAGATAACGGAATCATGTCTTTTGCTGCAAATTGAACATGTGGATTTCCGTGCGCATGAATGTCCCCCATGCTGCGGTCAACATGATCATGAGAGTCCAACATACGCACGAAATCGGTCGCATAAATCATGCTTTGAGCACCATTTTGAACAGCACTATTACCACTTCTATTTTGAAGCATCGGCAACCAACCTACCTCCAACTCAGCGCCAGAGCACATCGCCATGTCAGCTTGGCGCATCTTGGCAATTAAAGACGGACGAGCTTGAACATAATGCGGATCTTGCTTAGCCGTGGTTGCTGAGTAAATGGTGGCGTTTGGGGCATGACTTTCAAGAAAAGCTTTCCATTCAGGCTCACAAACGAAAATGTTGAGAGCCAAAGCAGGCGAAGAGATGATGGCAGATCCCGCCGCCATCATCACTAAACTGTATTTACTTATCGCAAGTTTAGAACGCATGTGCACCGTGCGCTCCAAATGTCATCACGTATTGCAGAGTAAACACGTTGTCTGTTTCGCTGTCTTGGTTATCAATGCGAGTGTATTGCGCACGGATCGTACCGAAATGAGAAGAATCCCATGCGATCATCGCATCCATCTCTTTATCATTCAGTGCAGTGAAATGCATATGATCGCCGTGTGCGTGGCCATCATAGCTTTCTGCTTCGCCGTAACGTAGGCCTGCAGACCAACTTGGGTTGAAGCGATAAACGCCCGAAACATAGTATGCGCTTAAGTTGTCTGGTGACTCTGCATCGTTCTTGTATTTGCTGTCTACTACACCGTCTAACAACATGTATTCCGCAGATAGCGTGAAGTTGCTGTACTTGTAGTTACCATCTGGTGCCCACTTCCACACAAAATCTGCGCCGTATAGGTTCGCACCCGTTACAGCCGCAGCGTGGCTGTGGTCATGTTCTTCTTCGTGACCATGACCATGGTCGTGATCTTCGAATTCTTTAACTTTGCCATTTTCGTTACGCAGGTAACTTAAACCAAACTGCCAACTTGAAGATTCAGAGAAATCATTACCAAGCTTCATCGTTGTCGTGTAAACACCAACTTTAGAGCCATCTTCAACAGAAGACATCTTGTTGCCGCTTAATGCTTCTACACCAAACTTCACGTAAAGATCGGTTGGCAGAACGATGTTTGCGCGTACACCGTCATCATAGTAATGCGAACCAAGGAAAGTACGGTAAGCAATTGGGCGTTCAACGAAACTGTCAGTGTGCATATGTTGATTGTTGAGGTAACCGAAGTCAGATAGGAATCGGCCTGCGCGCACGTTTACACCGTAAGGCAATGCCAAAGTTTCGATGAATGCTTCTTCAAGCTCTAATTCTGTCTCATCGCCATGACTTTCAAGAACAGCGGTCAACGCACCGTGAAACTTGTCGTCAATATTTGATGATAAGTTCAATTCCGTATGGCCTAGACCAAAACCTTCTTCGCGCTCAGAATTATGACGTTGACCATCTTGGTAGTAGCCATCAACAACAACACCAATCTGTGGGTTCGATAATGTATCGGCAAAAACAGGGGACGCAAAAATGCTACCGATCGCGAGAGAAACCAATTTCTTATTCACTACTTTTTCCTTTTGTTATGTTATAACATTTAATTTTGCGATGTTATAATATAACAATTATCATTACACAAGCAGAAATTTAACTTGGTTCCGACTGCTAGCTCGTATTCAATCCCTGATTTTGACTATCAATAAGTGAATCAATTGATGTTTTTTATACGTATACTATTGAGAGTCAATCATTAGATAAGTAATGGAATTTCAGTATGTTGAATATGGATTTCTCGAAAAGAATCGTGATAGAAACAGGGGAACAGGAGTGGATCGCCAGCCCTTCCAAAGGCGTGTGGCGTAAACCTTTGGAAAGAGAAGCCAAAGAATCAGGGCACACCACCAGCGTAGTGAAGTATGAGCCAAACTCGCACTTTTCGACTCATCCTCATCCTCACGGAGAAGAAATATTAGTGCTCGAAGGAGTGTTCTCTGACGAAGATGGTGACTACCCTGCTGGAACCTACTTGCGTAACCCTCCTGGAAGTCAACATGCGCCCTATAGCAAAGAAGGCTGTGTGATTTTAGTTAAACTAAATCAATTCAATTCTGATGATCTTGAAACAGTTCGCATCAACACGAACGAAGCGAATTGGTTACCTGGCACCGGTGGGCTGAAAGTCATGCCATTGCATGATTTTGAGCATGAACATGTCGCATTGGTTAAATGGCCGAAAGGCGAGAAGTTTCAACCACACCGTCACTTTGGTGGTGAAGAAATTTTTGTGTTATCGGGGGAATTTAAAGACGAGCTAGGAACCTATCCTCCCTACTCTTGGATACGCAGTCCACATATGAGTGAGCACTTTCCTTTTGTAGAGCAAGAAACGGTCATTTGGGTAAAAACAGGCCACCTGCCACTCCAAGCTCCTGCTCAGCAATCCTAATGTTGGAATACTTGGCATCGTCCCTTGAAACTAAAATCGGCTCGTAGATTACGAGCCGATGATCATTGCGTCGCTAAGAACCCATAATTCTCGAGTGGAGCCAATCTTTGAGCTCAGCTCGATTATGTTTTAACACGTTCATTTCGTGATCATCAATCGGGCTTCCTTGCAGTTCTAGTACGCGGATTTCCTTATCTAAAGCATTGTAGTTTTTAACGGTTTCAGCAAATGATGCATCGTTTTCGGCAAGCTGAGTAATGGTATCCAAATGCTCTGGGAATTCATGAGTTAATGAGTGATTTTCACCTAACATAGAGACCTCTTGGCTAGAGTTATTGATGTATATCTCCGCTCATTT
This sequence comes from Vibrio sp. JZG120, assembly GCF_053890955.1. Lineage (NCBI taxonomy): Bacteria > Pseudomonadati > Pseudomonadota > Gammaproteobacteria > Vibrionales > Vibrionaceae > Vibrio > Vibrio sp. JZG120. The sequence continues at coordinate 279,788 of NZ_JBSRRK010000001.1, read as the reverse complement.
TTTGAGCGACACATTTTTAACCATAGCACTTCATTGAGCACAATATCGTCGATTTGAGCACACTTTTACTGAACGTCTTAATGATGGTTCGTGGCTGTTTTCGACCCGGTAACTCCGCTCGTTGTTATTCTGTACTTTGTCAATAATCGGCTACATTTAATACACTTCTCATAAAAAGGTACATCTAATGAACAGCATGAAAACTGGCCTAATCAGTGCATCAATAGCCGTTGCACTTATTGGCTGTAATTCAGACAGTGACTCTGTCAGTACAATGACTCCTGTTACTTTGTCCGTATCAGATGCCCCTATTGATGACGTATCAGAAGTGGTGATCACATATAACAAAGTTGCATTTCTTCCTCTGGATGGTGGCACACCACAAGTATTCGATGTGTATAAAACAGACGAAGAAGGCAATTTGGTCGACGAAGATGGTAACCCCCTTCCCGAAGGTGAAGATCCACTCCCACTAAGTGTTAACTTACTCAATTTCCAAGGCAGTGACGCGCAGGAATTGGTGGATGATGAACTGATACCAACTGGTAATTATAAACTCTGCGTGTTTGCTAATGATGGCGATCATCCAAACTACCCATCGTATGTGATTGACGAAGCGACAGGAAATCAAATCCCACTGACCGTCAAAGGTGATGGTGCTTGCCCACAAGGTGTCGGAAAGGATCCTGACTCTAGAGTACTGTTCTTTAACAACACCTTTGCAGTCAACCCTGACAATAATGAGTTCGTAGTTGAATTTGATCTGCGCCGCGGCTTAAAAGACGGAACAGGCCAAAACGAAGGCTACAGCATTCAACGCACCTCCGTCACTTTAATTAACACGGTTACAACGGGAGAGATTCAGGGTGATGTCGCAACATTGACCTATCAAAGCTGCGAAACGGATACCCCAAGTGCAAACGGATATGCGCACGCGGTCTACTTATATCAAGGAAATATCGCTGAAGAAAACATGGGGCCATTTGCCGGCGCAGAAGGCCAAGCAATGCCAATCGCAGCAGCGAACGTGGTTCAAGATGTTGATGATGCAAATTACGAGTACGAATTCGGTTTTGTAGAACCTGGTACTTACTCGGTCGGTTATACCTGTACGGCAAATGACGATTCTGAAGAAGGTATTGTCGCTGGCGAAACTTTCAGCATTTATCAATCAACTAGCGGACTTAACGTATCCGTTGGTACTAATACAGACGCAAACTTTTAAGATCCCCTAGAAATGGCAGAGTCAGCACAAGCTCTGCCTTTTCTTCATGGCGTTCTTGGTCAGCTCTTTGCTCACCACAAATCGACTCACAAGATAATACGTTCGTTTTCATCCTTAGAAGAAGCTAATGGGTAGATAGAAATCCAGCTCAAACGCCTCATCATGGCTGAGAAAGTGATTTTTATGATAATGGACATAAGCGGGTGTAGAACGCTGTTTAAAGCCAGAGTTAGGCAACCACTTCTCTAGTACCATACTGAGTTGAGGAAGAAGCTCACCATATACGCCCGTTAAGCGAAAGACGGCATGCAAACCACCCGGAATCGTCATTTGATTCACGACGCCGCGCACTTTGAGCGGCGTATCAATTGCCATACAAGCCACATAACGACACTTGTCGAGTTCGACCCAAGCAGGGTTGGAGTGATGCAAACCATATTGAACCGAAAAGTCCCGATTCTCAGAACTTGCCCACGCTTTCAAAATCAGCCACGCATTGCGAATGGAACGGTTATAGCCCTCATGTCGAACATACGCCGCAAAGCGTTGTGGGACCTCCATAATTTTAGGTTCTGGCAACTCGCGTTTCGCAACCCGATGATAACCCGCAGCCACTTCCGGATCTTTTAGATACGGCTTTTCTGCGACTTGTAAATCATGCTTTCGCCATGCACCAGGAGACATAGCGAACGTTGCTTTAAACGCTCGGCTAAAAGAAGATACCGAGCTAAAGCCGCACTTGTTAGCAATGTCTAACACCGACGAGCTGGTATCAAACATCAGTTGATTGGCGGCGTATTCCATTCTTGTGCGGCGGATATATTGATGGACAGACTCCCCTACCACGTCTTTAAAAATACGATGGAAGTGTTGTTCAGAATAGGCTGCTACATCTGCTAGCTCTTTAGCCGATAACTCTCTGCTAATATCCTGATGAATGTAAAACAACACGTCATTGATTCTGGAAACTTGTTGATGGCTCACGGAGTAAACTTTCGCTCAAATAGCATAAATGGACATATTTAACAGCATAAATGGACACACCAAGCTTGGCAATTTACCTATACTATTTCTGACATAAAAAAAGACAATTACGAGAAGCACAGCACATGGAAATAGCACAGTCATTACAACAAACTAAGTCATCCTACATCCGAGAGATCCTCGCAGCAGCGAGCGATAAGAACGTCATTTCTCTTGCGGGTGGCTTACCGGACGAAAAAACCTTCCCGATCGACTTAATGAAACCGACGCTCGAAAACCTCGCGAACATGCCAGAGGTGTTTCAATACGGCGCAACAGCAGGCTACGCACCGCTACTTAACTTTTTGACCGATTATTACCAACTGCCAGAATCTCATTTGGCGATGATCACAACGGGTTCTCAGCAAGGGCTAGATTTGATTGCGCGGGCGTACGTGAATCCGGGCGATAAAGTGGTGATGGAAGCACCAAGCTACCTTGGTGCTATGCAAGTATTCGGTTTAGTGCAAGCCAATATCGTGACCGTTTCACAAACCGAGTGTGGCCCAAACCTTGAAGAACTCGAGCAATGCTTTGCCACGCAGCAACCAAAAATGTTCTACGCCGTGCCCGATTTTCACAACCCAACGGGCGTATGCTGGGCGCTAGAGACTCGCCAAAAAGTTGCCGAGCTTTGTATCCAATACGACGTTGCATTCATTGAAGACGCACCATACCGCGAACTGCGTTTTTCTGGTGAAGCACTGCCACTGGTTTCGGAGTTCTGCCCGCAGCACTCCATCGTGTTGCGTTCATTCTCCAAAATCGCCTCACCAGGCTTGCGTATTGGTGTGGTAACCGGAAAACGCAGTTACCTTGAGCCACTCATCAAAATCAAACAAGGTGCCGATCTGCACTCTAGTATTCCTATGCAAGCTTTGCTGCATGGTCTACTGCAACATGACAACTTCGAAACGCACATTTCAACCATCTGTGCGCTTTACAAATCGCGTTACGATGTCATGTTTACTGAGCTGCAAAAACAGCTGCCAGAAAGTTGCGTACTCAAACCTGTCGATGGTGGTATGTTTGTCTGGGTAGAAATTCCAGAATGTGACACGTTCGAACTTGCGAAGACCCTTCTTGCAAACTGGGTTGCTGTGGTGCCAAGCCCGGTATTTTATCCGGAAGGTTCAAAGGTAAAAGCCGCTCTGCGTCTTAACTTTACCAATGCCACACCAGAAGAACTGACGACTGCTGTCACTCGACTTGCGGATGTACTCAACGCTTTGTAATTAAGCGCATGCGTTAGAATTTGCCTTTGAGATTCGAAAAAGTCTCAAAGGCAGCATCAAAAAAGTTCCCCAAAAAATTTTATATTTTTCTCTCAAATCAACTCTCTACAGTAAGTGCCTGTTTTCTCTTGATCCTCTCACTCATATAAAAATGAGAACCTAATCACGTATTTGATGGTTAGAAAAGTTACGTCTATCTTTCAAACAAAAGACATCAACTTCGCAGCATTAATGTTCTCAATTTCAGACACTTTACTCAGTCGTGGCTTAGCGATTGAGTAAACGACTAGAAAGCATCTGCGGGCATACCCACTACGAAGGATTGACCAGAACCATTCTGAATGTCGCGAGCCAGTCTTTTGATTGGCAATTACGTCAGTGAATCGCACCAAATGACAGAGGGGTTATCAGGATGAACACTCGAACCACGACAGGACTCGTCGCCACTGGCTGGTCCGTTATCTTTTCACTTTTTACCGCATTCGCCGCGTATGCGAATACGTCTCCAAACTGTAGTGATGTTTTAGCGGGAAACACAACTGCCGTATCGCAAAAAATGATGGTTTTACTGGGCGAAGACATCACTAAATCCAACCGCATCACCACGGTGATTCCGGCCGAAAACAATCCATTTGTAACCGAAGAATTGGTCTCGGTTTCCAATGACGTATCGCCCAATGGACGTTTGCCACAAAAGACATTGGAAGAGATCCGAAAAGTACGCTCAGATTTAGAAAAAGCCGCACAGGAAGTAAGCCGATTACAAGGTACTTTTGAAGTCGCATTTGTTAGCTTGATTGATGGTTACTGCCAGTTCTCGAACCACGAACTTACTCAGCATGCCAAAATCGACTTTGACCATTTGGAAGGTCTCACGTTGTATTCAATCCCCGCTTTGTTAGCAATGGTGGATCAATCTTACGCCATGGCAGAAAATAGAATTGCTAGCGAGCAGGAACAGTTAAGCAACATCGAGAAAGAACAACAGAGACAGAAACAGCAAGCCAGTGCTGCCGCAGCAGCACGTTACCAAGACGGTAACGTGTTGGTGAAAGTCGAGAATTTTGATGGCTCTAATGTGACGTTTTCCGTCACTAACGTCGGTTCACAAGGTTCATTACAGCCAAACTTCAACACGTTTAATGCCTATCGCACCGAAAGCGGAGAGCTAGTGTATAAATCGGAGTCTTTGTTGAACTTAGCAGATACTGCGGGTAACACGCTTGAAACCATGGGGATCGCAGAGCTATCATCACGAGGGGGAGACAACTTGTCAATCTCTCCGGGTGAAACCCGAAAATTCGTCACCAGTATCGCTTCAGAAGTCGCACCACACGCACAGTTAAGCTTGGAGTTCCCAGCCAAAGTATTAAATACCGAACAAGACTTCACGCTGTCGTTTTCTGACACGACGGCTGTGGCTACAGCGAATGTAAATTAGCTGAAAAGTGCTCATCACAACGCGCACAGACGTAAACTTGTTGTTTGGCAGCAAGAGCAAAGACAGGCACATTTCGCCTGTCTTTGCTTTCGGAAAAGTAAAATTATGGCTGTTTGCACTTATAAGCATTGGCAAACATGGTAACCGATGTGGAGAAGTCCAACGGCTCATATAAATACAATGTATCTGCGCCCAAATCTGCCGCTTTGATGCGCATTTGGTTTAACGTACCCCAAACCATGTCTTTATCTGCGTGCAGCCAATAATCATAAAAGTGCCCTTCCGAGCCAATTACCGTTCCCATTAGCTCACAGTTTTCAATCGCATTCACGTTGTCCCAAAGCACTTGGACTTGCTCAGATTCTTGGGTCGGGAACGTCACACATCCCGTCAATGATGCCGCTAACGCAAGACACATCACTCGCTTTTTCATAGTCATATCGCCTAAAAATTATTTAGATGGCGGATTTTATGAATTGCTTATGTGATGACCAACAAAATATTTCTATCGCCCCTTTAAATAGAAATAATGGAAGCGAAGAAAACTCTAAAGGCAGCGTATACCGCTAGTAATCACATGGTATCTAAGATAAAACAGTAGCGATAATATACGGATGAGGGATAGAGTGTGGTTTCTAAAAATAAGCTAATTCGCTATACGGCTACGGAAGTCGCTGATGCATTTGAAAAAGAAGATGAGCTCATTAAACAAGTTCAGTCCAACCAACTCTCGCAAGTGCTATTACTTTGGCAAGTAAAAAGCCCGACGCTCGTGCTTCCCGCAGGTAAAAAGTGGCCTATTTCTAACGAGTTAGAACATGCGTTAAATGCGTCTGGCTGGAAACTCTTTTCCCGTAAAACTGGTGGTGCCCCCGTCCCTCAAGTACCGGGTATTATTAATCTATCCCACATCTATCACTGGCCAGACGGTGAGTCTTACGACATCAAGAAAGCGTATCTCGATTTGTGTGCGATTTTGACAGTTTTCTTTGAGCAACTGGGCGTGAAAGTAGATGTCCATGCTACGCCTTATTCCTACTGTGATGGCGAGTATAATCTTAATATTGGTGGTCAAAAAGTTGTGGGAACCGCGCAGCGCGTTTTACTGAAAAAAGGCGGTGGACAAGTGGTGTTATCACAAGCATGCATTCTGATTGATGCCGACGTTGAAAAGATTGTCGCACCGGTAAAATTGTGTAATCAACTTTGCGGTTACAACGATGATATTCGTGGTGATGTCCACACACCGCTCTTCAATCATATATCCGACCGCCCCTCGATAGATTCACTCTTTCAGCAACTGACTAGCGCGTTTTTAATGCATGCTAAAGGCGACTAAAGGCGCGTTAGCAACCAAAGAAAAGGAGCTTTTCGCTCCTTTCCTACTCAATCAACCGACGTTAAAAGCGAACTTCCACTTCGACCCCTTCAATCCATCGACTTTTTTCCAACGGCTCATCAAAGCTCAGTGTGACTTTTAAATAGGCAGGCTGCCCTTCAAATGGGCTTTGAAGTTCTGAAGGCAATTTGTTCACAACCTCAACTGGCTTCGATACCGTCGCTCTAAACTTTCGACCATCAGGAAATACGACTTTTGCTTTGGTTTCCATATTACTGTATTCGAGGTATTTAGGATTTAGAAAAGCCGTAATTTCAGGTGTCACGTTGCGAGCAATCGTGAGCAATGGCGTATTTTCCGATACATTTTGCCCCTCATGCACATGAATATCGAGTACACGACCGTTCATAGGAGAACGAAAGGTGAGATCTTCTTGTTGAGCACGCTTTACTACCAGCTCACGCATTAAAGAACGATACTCTTGTGTCACTGGACCAGCCAACTCTAACTCTTCCAAGTTACGCATCGCATCCACATAAGCAATTTTCTGACTGCTTAACTGATTACTCAGTGAGTTATTCACACTCACAATAGCCGCGTAATCCACCTCAGACACTTGCCCTTTCTTTCTGTAAAGGTCGTATTTTTTCTGAATATCACGAACCTTCTTCAAGCCTTCGGCTGAGCTTTCAATAGCACTTTTGTATAGCTCATCAGTACTTTGCACCTGATTTTTAGACAGTTTCACCAGCTCATCTTTAATGAAATCAATCTCTTTGTTCAACGCATTATCTTTTAACAACAGCAGCGCTTGATCCTGAGTCACTTCCGTACCGACATTCACAGGCACTGGCCCAACAATGGCAGAGCGAGTTGCCGTCACCGTAAGTGGATGTGACGTGATAACGGCAGGCGCCGTCACTAACACTTGCGTTCTAAACAAGTAATAAGCCATAAACAAAAGCGGACTGATTACAATCGCTAAAATCAAGTACCAACGGAGACGATAACCGCCACGCTTTGCCTGTCCGTAGACGACTTTCATCCCGTTCTCAGACTGCGGTTTGTTTTTCTTATCTAAGTGAAAGTTAACTTTCATACTAAAACTTTTTACCTCGCTTCAATACCCACCAAGGTGCCATACTCGACTCTTCATGACTTCTCCTCACAACTTCATTAACCATTGAGAAAGCGGTAATCAAACGCATGAAAAACTGGTAGATAGGGTAAAGAAATAACCATTTCGCTGACTTCAAATCCTCTTTTTTTCTCTCTGATACAAGCCCAATGTAGACAACAAAAATCAGAGCAGATAAGAAGAGGTAGACAAAATAGAGCATTAGCATCAACGCCAATACAAATTTAAGTGGATAGACAATCACCATGTACACGCTAAATATCACCACAAGCAGCGGCAATAAAACGTTTTGAATCACGCCATAAGCCAAAGTGAATAAAAAGTTCCCCCAACCAAGTAGCCGTGGAGACAACCCTTCATTGTGTTTACGCAAAAACAAAAACAATAAATCGCCATCCCAACGCAACCGCTGCAATACCAAACCTTTCAACGTATCTGGTACATCAGTATGGCCGATGGAGTGCGTCGAAAAGGCCAATTTATTATCAGGGTAACGACGTTTGTATTGCTTCAAGCGCATGGTTAAGTCGAGATCTTCTGCGGTATGCGTATCCCAGCCCCCCACTTGCTTAAGCAGATTCTTCCGAAATGCTCCGAATGCGCCAGAAATGTTATTGAGAACACCCCACGTAGCCATCCCCGTTTTACCGGCTTGCATCGACAGCATGTACTCCAAGGATTGCATTTTGGTCAACAAGTTGGCGTTATGGTTGCGAACTCTTAACGCACCACCACTCGCAATCACATTTTTATCCGCGAACTGTTTCATCATGGTGAAGACCATGTCGTTATCGAATGACGTATCTCCATCCACGTTAATGACGATTTCACCACTAGCCATTGATAAGCCAGCATTCAGTGTTGAAACCCGGCCTCCTCGTTGCCATTTTGGCAACACTCGCACTTTACGATTACGAACGCCTGCATGCCTTTTCTCACCATTTAACGCGGCTTGATAGGTATCTTGGTTTTGTACCGCCCCATCAACCACAGCAAGTACTTCAATATGACCTGGGTAAACTTGCTCAACTAACGTATCGATAGTGATCCCAATCGCATCACCTTCACCATAACAAGTAATAACGAAACTCACTGAAGGAAACCGCTTTAATTCTGGATCTTCTTGCGCATATGACCAACGAAATATCCCTGTTAGCACCAGCAAATATAGAGGTAGCTCGATAATGATCATGACGGGAAACAGCAATAGCCATAACTCTTCATTGTGAAGTAGCATGCCTCGAAGATAGTCGAGCAGAACGAGACTATCTTGCAGCATAAATCTCACCCATCAGCGATTCCATCCAAACAGAAACACCGTCTTCAATGATCGGATCGGGCAGGTCCCAAGCAAAGACATCCAACTCAAACTCTTCGTCTTCAACAAGTTCACCCAGATCCGATAATTTTTGCTGTAAAATGGACAGGCTCGCGTTGGTCGTATTTGGCATTAGGACAAGCAACACATCCTGTTTGTACTGACAACAGATATCGGTATCTCTAAACAAGCCGCTAAGACGACGCGTCAGTTGATCCATCAATGAGAACAATTTTGCATCGCCATATTGCTTACCGTATTCATCGATCGTCGGTAAATGCAGTCCAAGTAGAAGGTGCTGTTCTTTGTGTCTCAGCGCGACTTTATTTAACCATGCAAGCAAATTTTGGAAAAAGCTGACTTCCACTTTGCCTTTGATCGAGAGCTCAGGAGCTTGAATGGACTTGCCGTGTTGGAAAATGTATTCACCCACTTCACCAAGTCGATATTGGTAAATTTTACGGACAACAAGCTCTTCGACTTTGATCTTTGAGTCACAACTTAAACATTGACTGATCGTCGCCGCTTCAACAAATAAACTGGAGCAACTATTACAAACGTGGTTTTCAAGCGGGCGATCATAATCAACGCCGATATGGCGCAGCTGGGTCAAACATTTAGGGCACTCAAGCTTTCCACGGCGCTGAAAGCTGTGTTGTTCACCAACATGGCCACAAGTGAAACAGTGCAAAGAGCTTTGAGAGTCGATATCGATGCTGCTGCAATCCGGGCACACCTCTACATAATTCAAGTGTCCGCTGTTGCAATGAGAACAAACACGAATTCTATCGATCAGTACTTCCGCTTCTAATACTCCGCGACCTTGCTCTGAGAGCACGTATCGATAAGTCGAATAAATATCAGGAAACAACATATCAATGATTGGGTACGAATAAACCGACATAGACTCTAAGCTTTTTAAAGCAGTCACTCTTCGCTGACGATTGACCCCAAGCCAACCATTCAAAGGATCTAACACTTCCGGTTCATCAATGGCATCGAGCTTGCTCTGAATGGATCGCCAAATTTTTATTGATTCTCTAGCTTCAAAGACACCGTCGGTAACGCATCGAGAATAAGGGGTTTCCACAGTGACATAAACCGCCCAAGACCAACGCCCTTTCTCCTGATAAAACGCTTTCAGCGCGGTATCTATTTGGTGTGGATCTTGATAAGCAATACACACCATGCCACCGAGTCCCGTTGCCACCTCATCAATATGATTAACCAAAACCATATCTTCAGCTAACTCACTGACAGGCTGTTCACCAACCCAGTAGAAATTGTTATTTATTGACGACATTTTATTAGTTCTCACAACCACAAAATTAATTCATAACATCAGAAATATAGAACTTGCAGTAACAAAGCACTCTAGGTAGACAAGCCTTGCCACCGTTAAATACAACAATAGAACAAATATTTAGAGAGCTTTAACTCAGGCAGTAAAAGCAGAAAGATCTCTGAATAAAGTGTGAAGGAGGCCGTGAGTAGAGAAATCGGATAGCAAAGCGCATAGTACAACCTTTTGTTAGCAAGCTGGGATAATAGTGCGATTTGATGCAGAATGAGATCCTTGCATTCACATCAAGCTCATTGTTTTATATCAGTCGATTCCTTTCTGCTCAGCATTTAACCATACCGACATGTATCAAATCTGAGACTTGATAATACTTTACTAACTAATTTCCATTAAAATTGAGTGGCAAAACACTGAATAACATTCAACTATTCTGATTATTTATCAAACAAGTATTTTTAAGCCATTTGAGTGATTAATAATCACCATTTGTCTCGCTGTTTTTTCCGAAAGAACACGTAACACATTCAAACTACAGAATGAATCTACGTCACTTTTCTATGCTCTTTTTTGTTCAAAAAAGAAATGAGATCCAGTTCAAATATTTATCCATAACAGAATTAGTTGAAGCCAGCGCGTAAAAGCCTCAGAATGTCGCACTTTTCGTACCGATTTGTTTTCGGCGCGTTGTTATCTAACTCTACAATTGAGAATCATACATATGGGTTTTACCTCTTTAGGTCTATCTGCTCCAATCCTTAAAGCTATTCAAGAAAAAGGCTACGACACCCCTTCGCCAATTCAGGCAAAAGCAATTCCTGCTATTTTGGAAGGGAAAGACGTAATGGCAGCAGCGCAGACTGGTACAGGTAAAACTGCAGGCTTTACGCTACCGATTCTTGAGCGTTTATCGAACGGCCCTCGCGTTCGTGCTAACCAAGTTCGTGCACTGATCCTAACGCCAACACGTGAGCTTGCAGCTCAGGTGCAAGAAAACGTATTTATGTACGGCCGTCATCTTCCACTAAGCAGTGCGGTTGTTTTTGGTGGTGTGAAGATCAACCCGCAAATGCAGCGTCTTCGCAAAGGTGCGGATGTGTTGGTCGCGACACCAGGCCGCCTGATGGATTTGTACAACCAAAATGCAGTGAAGTTCGACCAACTGGAAGTGCTGGTACTGGACGAAGCAGACCGCATGCTAGATATGGGCTTTATCCGTGACATTCGTAAGATCCTAGCTCTGCTACCAAAACAGCGTCAGAACCTACTTTTCTCTGCAACTTTCTCGGATGAAATCCGCGACCTTGCGAAAGGCTTGGTGAACAATCCGGTTGAGATTTCCGTTAACCCGGCAAACTCGACGGCGAGAACGGTTGAGCAAAGCATCTACCCAGCAGACGTGAAGAAGAAAGCACCGATGTTGGTTAAATTGATCAAAGACGGCGATTGGAAGCAAGTGCTGGTGTTTACGAAAACGAAACACGGCGCAAACCGTCTGGCGAAGTTCCTGATCGAACAAAACCTACCGGCTGCTGCCATCCACGGCAACAAGAGCCAAGGCGCGCGTACCAAAGCACTGGCGGATTTTAAATCGGGTGAAATTCGTGTGTTGGTCGCGACGGACATTGCTGCGCGCGGTATCGATATTCCGCAATTACCGCAAGTGGTGAACTTTGAGCTACCTAAAGTGGCAGAAGACTACGTTCACCGTATTGGTCGTACTGGCCGTGCTGGCGAAGTAGGTAAAGCGATTTCACTGGTTTGTGCGCTGGAAGCATCTGAGCTGTTTGCGATTGAACGTTTGATTCAAGAAGTGCTACCACGTAAAGAGTTGGAAGGTTTTGCGCCAACCAATGTAGTGCCAGAATCTAAACTGGATACTCGCCCAATCAAACCGAAAAAACCTAAGAAGCCGAAAAAACCAAAAGCGCCAAATGCTGCGGGTGAAAACGCTCCAGCAACCGAAAAGAAAGCAGGCAATGGTGCAAACAAACCTAAACGTCGCTTCAACGGTGGTAACAACGGCAACAAAAACAGCACCAACCAAGGCGGTGCGGGTAAGCCTAAAGGCAACCGTGAAGGCCAAGGTCGCGCAAACAGCAAACCAGATGACCGTAAACTTAACGGCAATAAACCGAATGGAAATAAACCAAACGGTAATAAGAGTGGCAACGCTGGTAAACCGTCTGGTAACCGCAAGCCAAATAATGCTAAGCCAGCAGGAAACAAACCATCAGGTCAGCGCCGTAAACCTCGTCCGCAGGCGACAAACTAATCTGTAAACGGCCCCGATAGCAAATACAACAAAGCCGCTGATAATCTCAGCGGCTTTGTTTTTCTTAGAACACAGTTTTTTAGAACACAGCTTTATTAAAACAGCCTACATTATAGGTGTGATTCGAATATCTGCGATTTGCGCTTCGTTCTTTTCACCCTCAATACCACCAGCGTAGATGTAGGTTTCATTCGATGTGAGGTAACTCATATTGAAGTGATCCTTCAGCGCGATCTGATAGGTTTTCCCCTGCTCCAACGCGACTTCAATTGGCGTTGAGTAACGCATACCTTGGTTTTCACCAATATGGCCCATCTGCAAGTAACCTTGACCAACCACTTTACCTGCATCATCCAATACCTCTAACAATTTCACGGTGTTCGTGATGCCGGTATTAAGTTGTCCTAGGTTATTGTTGTACCAAGCATCGAACTGGTAAGTGCCCGTTACAGGAGCTGTAAACGACTCTGTACCTTTTACGATGCCACTGTCTTTGCTCACCGTAACCACTGAGACATTGTCTTTGAGTGGCTGATATTCGCCATCAAGTTTGATGCGGATCTCTTCACCGACACAAGCCGGTTGGCTTGGGTTAGAACGGAAGCCGTTATCGTTAATGCTTTCAGCCAAATAACAAGCAAAACCTGTTGGCGTATCGGAATAAGATTGAGCAATCACGTTCTTTTGAATCAGCTCGCCATTGCGATACAAGTTCACGTTGTACTTGCTCGTCACGTCAATCGAAACCGAATTATCAACGCTTGTTACCACCAATGTTGGCTCTTGCGGAGAATAAACGCGGCTGTCTTTACTCACATACGGTTTCACACCAGAGACTAAAGTAATGCTGCTATCTACATTCACAAGCGCGCCCAGTGTCACGTGGAAATGCCCCTCTTCGTCCATCGTGACATTTTCAACTGGGTAGTAACCTGTTTCATCTTTGCTTACTTCAGGCAAATCAATGGTTACCGAATAGTTATTTCCTTTAAAGGCAAAGTTTTCCAACGTGATTTGTTCAGACTGAGCCAACAAGTTATTGCGCACCCAACTTGTGATAAACGGCTTCACTTCCAACTTACCTGTTTCGGTATGGATGCCAAATAGGGTCTCTACCACCATGTTCAAGTAGCCACCCACAGACCAAAGCTGACGCTGAGAGTTAATCACTGGGCCATCCAAGCTCGGATCTTCGCCATGATCACTATGGATGATGAATGACTTACCAGAAAGCCACTCTAAGTTTTCCATGTTGGATAAATTGGTCGCTGTACCACGAACCAACGATTGAATGGCATTGTTCGCCGCAGCCACGTTTTGTGTTTGATGCGCGGCGCGCAAGCTGTACGCGGTAACAAATGGCCAAATTGCGCGGTTATGGTACACAGGCACATCCGGTTGTTGAGGGAAATAAACCGGCACGCCAAACTCACTGTGTGGGTAATTGGCCATGATTTGTTTCGCCTGCGCATCACTTGCCACGCCACTGATGATCGCAAGTGCTTCGCCCAACATGTCGTATTTGTCGACCGCGATGTCTTTGCCATTATCAAACAAATAGCTTACGTACATACCGCGTTCGGCATTCCAAAACTGCTCGTTGATAGCGGTTTTTAACTGCTCAGCCCACTCGGTGTATTTGACCGCGTTGGTTGAATCGTACTTCTCTGCCAACTTAGCCGCGAGCTGAATCGCGCGGTAGTGAACCACGTTTGTCGATAACGCTTTGCTGCTACCAATCGCATTGACATCGTTTGGCGTCCACGTTGAATACGTTTGCTCACGCCAATCGAGGAATGATTGCTCACCAGTGTATAAACCGGATTTCGCATCAAAAGCCGCCAGGCGATCGGCTTCAAGTGTATTACTGATAGCTTTATATGCGCGCTCAGCAAACTGGTTGTACTCTTCTCCATCCAATGCCGAAAGTAAGCGTTCTGCACCAAGCGCCCAAGTCGTGCGGTCGGTACTGATTGGCCAGCTGCCGCCAGTGCCCGTGTCTTGCACAATCTGCTCGCCATCATATTGCTGATCAGTCGTATCGCGGAAAGCAGACAATTTAAAGTTAAGACCATTTTGCACGCGAGTTGGATTCATCAAAGCAAGCGAAAGGTCTGCTGCGTACGCCAAATCACGCGTCCACACGTAATGCCATTTCGCGCCCGTCTCAAAAACTTCCGCTTTGATTGGGTTGTTGTAGTTGTAATTGCCATCTTTGATTTCAGAAACAGCAAGCTGGTCTAGCTCTTTCATCGTCAACGCAAACAACGCGTCAAACGCGACATCACCCGACACCACTCGCGGCCCTGTTTGTTCATTAATCACTAAGCCTTGGTCGAGCGCATCACGCAATTCTGTCGTCGTTGAAATACCAAATTCACGCTGCTTGGCTTTTGGGTCTTTCACCGAGAAAATCACGGTATCACTCGAGTCATCGTAATTGGCGAACAGTTTCACTTCTTTACTCTGATGCCCTTCATGCACCATTGCAGGGTCGAGAATCGCATCAGAGTAGTATTTTTCCGCTTCTTCTTGCGTTGCTTTTGTCACAGTCATTGTCGCGCGACTTTCATCGGCAAAGCTCACAGAAAACTTGTAATACCCTTTGTCTTCAAACGTGATCTCAGAGTTACAATCATCGTTCATACACGCTTCATTCGTGTCTGGTTTTGGCAGGTACTCCTGAGCTTTATCGAACGCCGCGGGCTCCTCAAAATAGGTGTATTGGATCTGCCAACCCGGATCAGCAATCTTGAACTGATTGCTACCTCGAGCGACGCGCAGTACGGTTTCGTACTCGTTATTACCCAAATAGTTTAGCTTGGCATGCTCTGCCGTGCCCCAATCCCCATTTAAACCACGTAAATATAAGTCGGCTGAAATAATTGGTTTGTCGACCGGCACAGGCGCATCAGAAGAATCTGATCCACATCCAGCAAGACCAATACAAGACGCGACAGCAAGCGCAATAAAACTCGGTTTCATGTTCATCCCTTAGATTGTTGTTTTGGCGACAGTCTAAAGAACACCCTTTTGAGGGGAAAATAGGAAGTCAGGAGCGAGCTATAGATAACATCTATACGTCAAACCCCAACAGTGATGTAGATCTATGAAATGCGCATAATTTCAATCAAATGAGATTACAGATTTGTGATTTATAAATGAAATTGTGCAAAATACCCCTCGTTATTAGAGGGGAAAGAAAATGGACAAATCTCTGCAGCAATTTTTACTGGTTGCACGCTGCCAAAGCATCAGTGCTGCGGCAAGAATGGCAGGGTTAAGCCAGCCAACGGTAACAAGCAATTTAAAGAAGCTGGAAGAGAATCTCGGCGTGACGCTGTTTGAACGTCACCCTAATGGCATGGTGTTGACCGAATACGGGCGCATCCTCTATCGCCATAGCAACGCAATGCAGCATGAATACAACCAAATGATGCAAAGCATTGATGAACGGAAACAGTACCAAGTCGGAAAAATTAAAATGGGTACTGGCGATGCGTGGTGGCCGCTGTTCGTCAAACAAGCACTCAATGAACATCTGACCAAGCAGCCATCGGCATCTACGCACGTCGAATTTGGCAACCACTTAGGCTTGATGGATTCATTAATCAACGAACAGATTGAATTCTTCATCGGCCACGAGATTGTCGGCTTGTCGTCTAAATGCGATGTTACGTTTATTCCGTTATTTCAAACGGTTGATGCCTATTTTGTTTCCCCAAACCATCCACTGCTAGGTAAAACCGTCACCGAAGAGATGCTGCACGAATACCCCGCTCTTTCAGTCACTTATGACGCTAAGAAATTCGCTCACGTCATCGATAACCCAATCCCGAAACAAAATGAACGCGAAAGGCAGCAACTGGATGACAGACCGACTTACGAAGTGGATTCTCTGCTCGCCAGTATTGATGTACTGAAAGAAAGCGTCGCGGTGATGTCCTATACCGGCCACCTGAAACCGTATTTGGAATCCTTTGGCTTACGATGCTTAACCATGGAAAACGAACCAAACCCTGGCACCGTCGGGATTTATCGCCACCGCCGAGAAACCTCTGAATCGCATCTAGATCTGATTGCTGGCATCACTCAGCGCGCTAAATTGCTCAACTAGAAAGTCCAAAAACAGGCGAACTCTTTTCGGTTGATATTGGCGGCTTTGATAAATGACATGCAGATCCGCTTCAGCGCCTTGCGAAAAGGCGCTGAAGTTTTTCATATACCCATCCAAAACCGTTACTAAACGTTGTTGTTTGAGGTCTTGCTGAATATCTAAAATCGATTTCAACGCAATCCCCGCACCGTCCAACGCCCATTGTCGAATCACTTCACCATCATCAGAAAAGCGCTTTGGCGTAACCGTGATCGTTTGGTGAGACTCTTCATCTTTAAAGTGCCACGTTTTTAATTCTTCATTGCTGCGCACCATGGCTAAGCAGCGATGATCCGCGAGATCTTGTGGACAGTTTGGGACACCTTGCTTCGCCAAGTAATCAGGTGACGCGCACAGCACACGTTGACTCGACGCCAGCTTGCGCGAGATGAGATTACTGTCCGCTAACTCACCGTAACGAATCACCAAATCGAGCCCCGATTCAGCCAAGTTCGATAAATTGTCATTAAGGTAAAGATAAGGCGTCACGTCCGGATATTGCTCAGAAAAAGCCGACACCATCGGCGAAATAATTTGTTTGCCAATATCTCGTGGAGCTGAAATTTTCAACTTTCCGCGCACTTGCGAAATACCCGTTTGCAGCAAGTTTTCCGTCTCTTTCACGCTATCAATGATGTTCAGACAAGCTTGATGGTACATTGCCCCTGCGTCCGTGAGTGATACGTGGCGTGTGCTTCGGTTGAGCAGCTTTACGCCATAGCGTTCTTCTATCGCTTGCAGCCTTGCCGTTACCGTCGCCGGAGACAAACCTAGCTCCCTTCCCGCCGCTGCCAGACCTTGATGTTTAACTATGCTGACAAACAACGTCATATCCGAAAACTTATCCATCTTCGCGCCCTTATTATTTAGAAAAACTGAATAATCAATTCAGATATTACCCAATTATCAAATTAAGTCGAATCCATATACTGACCCTATCGACATTGTTTAGACCCAGAACGTTATGTGACAGGGCAAAGTTAAACGCCGTAATGCTGTTCAACGCACAACAACACGCCCTGCCCAGCCAGAGATAGGAAACAAAAAATGAAACTGTACATTTATGAACATTGCCCCTTTAGCGCCCGCGTCCGTTTTGTTGCAGGCATGCTGAATATTCAGCTCGACGTCATCAACATTGCTTATGACGACGAGAGCACCACCACAAACATCATCGGCGCAAAACAAGTTCCTCTTTTGATCAAAGACGATGGTGAAGCCATGGCGGAAAGCTTAGACATCATCAACTACTTCCTTGAATTGGCATCTTCTAACGAAAGCAGCCAACCCTCAACACTGGTTTTAGACTGGCAAAAACAAGCGTTTTTACCGCTACAAAAAGTCGGGTATCCGCGTTGGTCAAACATGACGTTACCGGAATTTGCAACAGAAACCGCTAAACAAGCATGGCGTGCAAAAAAGGAAACCGAAGCGTTAAATTTTGAAGCCTTGATTAACGATACGCCAGCGATTGCGAAAGAAGTCGCCGCTTTGATAGAACAAACCAAGCCCTTGCTCAACCTAAATTCAGAAAAGCAAACGTCACTGGTTGATCAAGCCATTATGTTCTCCATTCTACGAGGTTTTTTCAGTGCGCCCGAAGTGCAATGGGATCCAACCGTACTTCACTGGATGGCAACCGCTCGTAAAGCGACCAACGTGCCAGTACTTATCTAAGGAGCGCAACATGAAACAAAGACCAAATAAGCTGTTTGAACCAGCTCAACTGAAATCGTTGTCACTACAAAACCGTATTGTCATGGCACCAATGACTCGCGCACGCACCACTCAGCCGGGCAACATCCCGAATGAGATGATGGCAACGTATTATCAACAGCGCGCTTCTGCCGGGCTGATCATTTCCGAAGCCACACAAATTTCGGACGATTCTCAAGGCTATTCGTTCACACCAGGCGTTTACACCGATGCGCAAGTGGCGGGCTGGCAGGGTGTGACCCAAGCGGTCAAATCACAAGGCGCAGCGATGTTTTGTCAGCTATGGCATGTGGGCAGAGTGTCTCACCCAACATTCCAAAATGGTGAACAGCCTATCGCACCATCTGCGCTCGCTCCGGTAGAGACGCAAGTTTGGATTGCAGATGAACAAGGCAACGGCAATATGGTCGATTGTGTTGAGCCACGCGCAATGACACAAGCGGATATCAACCGAGTTGTCGGTGATTTCGCGAACGCAGCCAAACGCGCCATTGAATCGGGTTTTGATGGTGTAGAAATCCACGGCGGGAATGGGTATCTGATAGACCAGTTCTTAAGAACCAATTCAAACCATCGAACAGACAACTACGGCGGTTCACGAGAAAACCGTATCCGTTTTCTTATCGAAGTAGTGGATGCAGTTATCGCCGCTGTTGGTGCGCATCGAGTTGGAGTGAGATTGGCACCATTCATTACGTTTAAAGATATGGACTGCCCAGATATCGTGCCAACGATCTTAGAGGCATCAAAACAGCTACAGGAGCGCGACATTGCCTACTTGCACTTGTCCGAGGCCGATTGGGCCGATGCACCAACGATTCCCGAGACGTTTCGAATCGAACTTAGAAAGCGCTTTCGCAACGCTATCATTGTCGCAGGTCGCTACGATCCTCAACGAGCAAACGAAGTGTTAGAGAAAGGCTACGCGGATCTTGTCGCATTCGGACGACCATTCGTAGCAAACCCAGACTTAGTCTCTCGCTTGCAACATCACCATCCGTTGGCAGAACTCGATGGCTCAACGTTGTTTGGCGGAAACGAACGAGGCTACACCGATTACCCTGCTCTTCAACAGGAATACGCAGAACAGGCCTAACAAAAAAAGCCCCAACCTAGCTGCTACGGTTGGGGCTGTCACCAAACTAAAATTGGTTTTAGGCTAAGAGTTAAATCACTTCTAACGCGCCGCTGCGCCAAGGTTCGATAACGACTTTAATATGGTCATTTGGCGTCATTAACTGTCTAAACGCATCTTCCACACCATCGATTCCCACTTTGGCGGTAAGCATTTTCTGCCAAGGCAACTTATGTTCGGCAATCGCTTGTAGGCATTGCTCAAACTCGTGCGGTTGGTAGTAGTAAGAGAATCTCAAATCGAGCTCTTTTACCGTCGCGTACGCGTAGTTAACGGTTGCTGGAGTCGTATGAATGCCTGATACAACGATTCGTGCTCGGGCAGGAGCACGGCGCATGAAATCATCAATTAAAGTATGTTTGCCAACACACTCATAAATGACCAAACGTGAATTCATTGCGTACTGCTCACCAACGGCGATCTCGTCTTCCTTGGTCGGGTTGATCAATTGATTTGCGCCAAACTCGCTGGCAAGTTGCAGCTTCTCTTCCTGAAGATCAACCGCAAGAATGTTACTCACGCCGCGTTGTTTCAGCGCTGTAATCACCGCCAGCCCTATAGGGCCACAACCGACAACCAGCGCTGTTTCTTCCGTTTCGATTTCACTGCGATTGACCGCGTGCAAACCGACCGCCAGTGGTTCGGTCAATGCCGCCGCCTCAGACGGCATGCCGTCTGGGACAGGTAGCAATAACGCTTCATCAAGCAGGAAGTACTCAGAGTAAGCACCATAAGTCCCCGGAGTGACACCAACGCCCGCGCCATTTTGACTGAGCAATATCGGCACTGAGGTAACTCGGCTACCAACGGGTAACGTTTGCTGCGTATCGGCACCGTATTCGACAATTTCCGCACAGAATTCATGTCCCAACATCACTTGAGCGTGCTCACCTACTTCATCAGGCATCAACCCGAGCTGGTGGAATACATCAAACACCTCATCCGCGTGTCGAGTAATGTGTAGGTCGGAGCCACAAATCCCACAGGCAAGGCTGCGAACCAACACTTGTCCTGCTGTGGGCTGAGGTATTTCGACTTGCTGCAGGCGGACACGGCCATCTAGCATTACGATACTGTTCATCTGTTGCATGGGGTTACTCCGCTAGCTCATCACTCAGGGCAGCAATCGCACCCGGTTTGATATAGCGCGCAGTGAAGCCTTGCGCTTTGGCAGCGGCAACCACCACTTGCTCAATCCAACCTGCATCCATGATGTTGATAAAGTTACCCTCTTCGTCAAAGTTAATGTTCGCACCTTGGATCACCATAAAGCCATCTGCGCCACCCGACTCTTCTGGACAGTGAAAGGTATGAATCGAACCGCCCGGCTCATATAAGTAGCTACCAGCGGTTTGGACTTGGTCTGGGTACTCAATGTAGTGCCAAGCGCCGCTTAGGGTATAGAAGTGCACCACACCAGTGTGGAAGTGCTTAGGTAGAGTCACGCCCGGTTTGAACTTGGCGCGAATCACCCACGTACCGTTTTCTGGATCAAGAAACAGTGGGTAAACATCAACACCCGGTAGCGCGTCTTTGATGATCGACTCTTCATTAGTATTAAGAGTTAATAGGAAATCTTGATGCTGAATAACTTCTGGTAATGACATAACTTACATCCTCACTATTGCTGTAATTTGGCGTGCTCGCCTATTCCATCTATCCCATGAGTGGGTACTTAAAATTCTCGAAACCGTCAGATGCGCTAATGGTGCAGCCGTTGATACAATTTGCTTTTTCGCTGACAAGAAACGCCACCACGTTGGCAATCTCTTCTGGTTGCGTGAAGTTTTGACGCATCTGTTCTTTGCGGATGTGGTTCCACAAGCCAATCTCTTCGTATTGCCTTAACATCGGAGTATCAACGCGTCCCGGAGCGACCGCGCACACACGAATATCCAGAGGCGCTAACTCTAAAGCGGCGCATTTGGTCATCATATCGACTGCGGCTTTGCTGACGTTGTAGGTAAACGTCATCTCGGAGGCCATTTGGGCGTAAACGGAAGAGGTATTGAGGATCACGCCCGGTGTCCCTTGCGCTTGGAATTGTCGTCCAGCGGCGAGAATTCCATAGTAAACGCCGTTTTGGTTGACTTTAGAGATAGGCTCAAAGTCGGCGATAGGATCATGTTCAAGCAGAGGTTTCGGTGCGCCGATGCCTGCATTGTTGACCATGATGTCAAGTGAGCCAAATTGTTCGACCGCGTACTTCACCATGGCTTCGACTTGTTGGTAATCGGTGACGTCCGCAACAAAGGTTTCCAACTGCTTAGAGCCAAAACTTGCGTACATTTGCAGTGATTGATCTGAAATATCGACAGCAAGCACTTTGGCTCCTTGCTCTCTTAGCTTTGCAATAATAGCTTGCCCAATTCCACCCGCAGCGCCAGTCACGATGGCAGTTTTATTGATAAGTTCCATACAGCTTCTCATCCATGCGTTGTTGTTATCGAAATGTAACTTAGATCAACTCACTGGCACTCACTTGACCTTTTACGAAGTAAATTTGATATATTGCGATTTACAACCTGTTAACATTTAAAAATCGAGACATGTATATCGTACGAAGTGGCGCTGCCGATAAATTTGATAGCTTGGTTTCAGAATTAGGTCAGAATCCGCAAGAGATAATGGCCGCTGTTGGCCTGTCTGCCGCGCAGTTTCGCGATCCCGATACCTATCTCGCCTACCCTAGGTTGGCTGAATTACTGGAAGAAGCGGCTGCTCGTTGTAAGCAACCGTTGTTTGGTGCGTTACTCGCCGAGCGCCAAAACCTGCAAAGTTTAGGCGATTTGCCGATGCTGGTTTCTCGTGCTGAAACGGTCGGTGATGCATTGGCGCGGGTGAATGATTATCTCTATCTGCATTCGTCAGGCGTTACTCTCAACATGACGCCACAAGATGATTGGGTACGATTGTCGCTCAATATTGATGTGAATAGTGACCGCGGTATTGCGCAGTTGATGCAGCTCAGTGTGTCACATTTAGCCATGTTTATCGCCAGTTTGCTCGATATTGAAGCAAGCCACTTCGCGCTGCATTTGACTCAACACGCAACATTGGAAGTAGAGCAAAGCAAGTTTGCCCAACAGAACAAACTGCGTTTTGGTGATAAGTTTGACGGTGTATTGCTCAAAGCCAACCTGCTCAACGCTAAGAATCACCAAGACGAAGACGCACTGGATCGCCACTTTCAACAGCACCTCAAGTATTTGCAAACCCGCTATCCTAACAATCTCAGTGACCAAGCGGCCAATATGATTGGTCGTTTGCTATCGACGGGAGAATGCAGCGTTGAGCGCGTCGCCAGAGCATTAGACCTGCATCCGAGAATGCTACAAAACAAGTTGAAACAGCAGGAAACAAGTTATCGACAGTTGTTACAACAAGTACGACAGGATTTTGCCGAGCAGCGTTTAAGTGAAAATATTCAGAGTATTACCGATATCGCATTGCAACTGGGCTATGCAGAACCCGCGGTATTCAGCCGCCACTTTCGCAGTTGGACGGGGAAGTCTCCCAGCCAATGGAGGCTGGAGAAAAGAATAAGTTGAACCAGTTTGAGAGCAAAGATTAAAAAGCCGCTGATATTCAGCGGCTTTGAGCGTTTAGTCGATACTATCGAAACGCTAGATCACGTAAGAAAAGTGAAATCGAAGGGAAGAAAATCAGCATCACAGAGACCAAAAGCAAGATGAACACAAACGGTGGTGTGCCGCGAATCACTTCTACATAAGGACGTTTAAACACGGCAATCGCGGTAAAAATATCACAACCGAATGGCGGCGTTGCAGAACCTATCGCAGCTTGCAAGGTCACGATGGTGCCGACCAGTACTGGGTCAATGCCAGAGGACTTAATCACAGGTGCAAAGATAGGGATCAAAATCAGCATCACTACGATTGGATCAACGAACATACAACCAATAAAGAACGCAATTGAAATAACGACCAGTAACTCGGTCTGCGAAAGATCATTAATCCCGATCATACCCAACAATTCTTGCGGGATCTGGGCAAATGAAATTACCCAAGAAAAAGCAGCCCCTGCTGCGACTAAGATAAATACCACCGCGGTAACCATGCCCGTAGAAAGCGCGATTTCGCCAAGCTCCTTCCATTTCACTTTACGGAAGATAACCATTTCTAATAACACAGCGTACAACACCGAAACCGACGCCGCTTCGGTAGGGCTAAATACTCCAGCATAAATACCGCCAACAGTAATGATCGGAAAACCAAATGGTAAAACCGCTTTACGTATTGTGGTCCAACGTTCTTTCCAGCTGGCTCGCGGGGCATTTTCTACAGAGCTTTTGCCTGCATAAAAATAACAGTAGGCAGAAAACATCAATAAAATCACGATCGCCGGTCCAATACCAGCAATAAACAGCTCAGCAACCGATGTTCCAGACACCACACCATAGATGATCATACCGATACTCGGTGGAATAAGGAGCGCTAAGTCAGAGGCGTTAATAATCAAAGCCAGAGCAAAGCTGTCTTTGTAACCATACTCCAACATTTTCGGTCGCATAATAGAGCCAACAGAAACAACGGTGGCTTGTGTAGACCCAGATACCGCACCAAACATCGCACAGCTAAGCGATGAGGTGATCGCCAGACCGCCACGAACGTGCCCAACAAACGCCATTGCGACATCTAGCAAGCGCGTTGCTGCCACGCCTCGGGTAATAATTTCTGCCGCGAGAATAAACATCGGTACTGCGATCAACGCAGCGGGTTTGATGCCAGCAAGCATTTGCTGGATCATAAAATCTGGCCCCAGACCAAGAAAAACAATAAATCCCAACATGGTCGCCGCTAATAGCGGTACCAACATCGGAAATCCAAAAGCCAACAACGTGATCATCGTTGCTACAAGAGCGGTCGTCATAGCGCTTTCTCCTGCTTAGTGGCAGAGCCGATGCCATCTGGTCGAGATGAGCGTGAAAGCTTTGTCAGCATTATGAAACGTTTGATATGGCGACTACCCACACGCGCGAACTGAACCGTGCTAAAGAAAAGGCCAATCGGTGCGATTAAGTACACCCAACTCAAAGGTACTTGCATTGCAGGAGAAAGACGCCCCATTTGGCTCACCTTGCCAATGTATTGCCACGAATACCAAGTTAGCACCGCCACCAATGCGGCGGTGAGTAAATAAATAATGCCGTTGGCTAAAGTTTGTATACGCTTTGGAAGCATATCGGTAAATGCCGTCATACGGATATGGCGAGATTGGCGGGCAGCATAACTGCAACCAATAAACGTGACGGCAATAATGAGGAAATAATTGAGTTCTTCTGAAAAGTAGATGCTTTGGCTAAAGAGGTAGCGCCCTAACACGTTAGCAATTGAGTTCAACGCAATAAGAAGCACCGAGCCAATGAGCAGTGCCGCCTCCGCTTTCTGTATATATTTATCTAGCCACTGAAAAATCCCTTTCATCCGCGCTGCTCCTGATCAACAAAAATGTTAATGAAACGTTATCTTTTTCATGACAATCAAGTCAATCAGGTGAATAAGAAAGATTTTCTGAACTTGGCGCTTTCGCAGAAAAAATTGGTCAGAGCATACTGCTCAGACCAAAAAGTGAGAGGTTGGAGGGTTTGTATCGAGAATTTCTGCAATCACAGATAACCCATGCTTAATGTAACCTCGATTAGTCTCTGCTCCCAAACTGATTCGCACGTAAGGCATTGGCTGATTAGTATCGAGAACAAAAGGTTTATACCCCGTGATCTGCACCCCAGAACGCTTAGCCGAAGCGACCAGATCATCACTGCTCCACTGTTCGGGTAACCTCAACCAAATGTGCTGACCATTCGGGTGTGAGCTATAAACATGCCCTTCTAAGGTGGCTTTTGCTATTCGCTGGCGCTTGGCAAATTCATTGACTTGAAATCGAACCAGTCGATTTAATGTACCGTTCTCGATCCACAAATGAGCGACTTCAAACGGTAGCGGGGTCGCAGACCAACTCGTCGCTGCCAAACGGCCAATCGCATGCTGCAAAAAATGACGTGGGACCGTTAAATAGCCCGTACGCATACCTGGCGCTACGACTTTGGTTAAACTGGTGACATAAAAAGCCTGCTCGGGTAACAGTGCGGCGAGAGGTGGAACACGATTGGGCTCTAGTGCCCCATACACGTCATCTTCAATCACGTAGATCTCATACTGCTTCGCAATATTTGCTATCGCCTCTCGGCGCGAAATATCCATATGCGCACTATTCGGATTGGCCATGCTCGGTGTGCAACACAGCGCCTTGATTGGTTTGTGTTTACATGCCCATTCAAATGCATCCGGCGTGATACCAAACTCATCCATCTCAAGCGGCTGTAACTTAAATCCAAGCATTCTCGAGCGAGAGATCAAGCCATGATCGACTAAGTGGCCACAAGCGACTAAATCACTGTGTTCAACAACGGTGCTTAAAGCCAAGGTCAAGCCATGGCATGCACCGTTTGTGAGTAATATTTGATCGGTACCAACGTCTAACCCTTGGCTACTGAGAAATCGCGCTCCGGACTCAATATGATGAGGCTGACCTGTTACTGGCTTTGCTTTACTGATCAAACTGCGATTGTTTGTTTGCCCAGCAATTTCCATTAACGCCTGATTAAAAAGCGTAATGTGGCGATCGGTTACTACCGGATGAGCGATCGACATATCAATTTCATCCGGCGTTTCTTTCATCTCTTGCGTCAGCATGAACTCCGTGTCCGTGCTTTCATCCACAAAGCCTGATTTTACAAACGTACCGTTTCCCACCCAAGACTCGAGCGCACCTTTTTTCTCTGCATAACCATATGCATGACTGACGGTTTGTACGCTCACGCCAATTTGCTCCGCAAACTCACGATGTGTGGGTAGTCGAGTACCGGGTTTTAGGTAACCACTGCGGACACATTCGACAAGATAATTGCCAATGGAGATGTACTTAGCGGTGCCTGGGCGAATGATCGGGTTCAAAGAAATTGTCATGACACAATATTTTAATTGATTCATTTTTAATGCTCATTGTAACTTCAATTTAACAAATGGCGAGTTTTTAGCCATCAAATGCGGTGTAATGCACAAAAATGAGCCACAATTGTAATGGTTGACATGAGAAATATAGATTCAACAAACATGTTAAATGGTATCGTTTAATCCAAACCCAGCCGCAGTGGTGAGTTGCAATAGTTTTTAAACGCAGGTCTGGCTGACCTGGTGGAAGGTAGAAATACCTCAACGTCTCCGAAGGCCCATAAGGCGTCGGATTTTTAACAAGGAGAAAATATGAGAGGCGTTGCTTTGCATTTTACACTGGATGAATTCCAGGACCGATTAACAAAAGTTCGGCAGTCGATGGAAGAACGAGAGTTGGATGTCCTTATCATTCACGATCCTTCTAACATGGCATGGCTGACAGGTTATGACGGTTGGTCTTTTTATGTCCCACAATGTGTCGTTGTAGGATCATCTGGCGAGCCTGTTTGGTTTGGGCGCTGCCAAGATGCCAATGGGGCATACAGAACTGCGTATATGTCGGCAGAAAATATCACCTACTACCCAGACCATTATGTAATGAACCCACCATTGCACCCAATGGATTTTCTGGTAGAAGCGGTACTCGCCCCGCGTCTTTGGGATCGCGGCCGTATCGGTGTGGAAAAAGATAACTATTACTTTAGTGCCACCGCTTACGAGTCACTCACCACGCACTTGCCGAATGCTCAACTTCTCGATGCAACCGGGCTAGTCAATTGGTGTCGCGCCGTTAAATCTGATCAAGAACTGGCTTATATGTACCGCGCAGCTCGCATTGTTGAAAACATGCATCGCGTCGCGTTCGATATGATCGAGCCAGGATTACCGAAACATCACCTTGTCGCCGAGATTAACCGCCAAGCAGTACTTGGGCATGAAGATCACTTTGGCGATTACACCGCGATCGTACCGCTTTTGCCATCTGGTTCTGATGCTTCTGCACCTCACCTAACGTGGGACGATAGGCCTTTCAAAAAAGGCGAAGGTACTTTTTTCGAAATCGCTGGCGCGCATCGCCGTTACCATTGCCCACTCTCTCGCACTATTTTTCTTGGGGAACCGGACGACAAATTCAAACGTGCAGATGAAGCATTAACTTTAGGTCTCGAAGCAGGCTTAGAAGTCGCAAGACCAGGCAATACTTGCGCCGACATCGCCAACGCATTGAACCAAGTCCTCGATAAAGCAGGATTCTCACGTGAAGGCGCCCGCTGTGGTTACCCAATTGGTCTGAGCTACCCACCTGATTGGGGGGAACGAACCATGAGCTTGCGAGACACTGATAAAACCGTATTAAAAGAAGGCATGACATTCCACTTTATGCCGGGGCTATGGTTTGAAGATTGGGGGTTAGAAACCACCGAAAGCATTGTGATCACCCGTGATGGTGCAAAAACACTGTGTGATTTCCCACGCCACTTATTTGTTAAACACTAACTTTTCAAACCGTAAGTTCTGTTGAACTAGGCTTAAGAACAAAAAGGACTCGATATGCAAAAGAGCTCGATCACAGCCACCGTAGAGTTTGACCGAGAAGGCGTGCAGCACGGCTTTTTAGCGCTGCCCTATTCCCATGATGACTCCGCTTGGGGAAGCATCATGATACCTATCACCGTGATCAAAAATGGTCACGGGCCAACGGCGCTGCTTACTGGCGGTAATCACGGTGATGAATACGAAGGCATCACCAGCCTGCTAAAATTGGCAAACTCGCTGCAAGCAGAGCAAATACAAGGTCGCGTCATTATTGTGCCAATGATGAACTTACCTGCGGTACAAAATGCCTCGCGCACATCGTCTATCGATAAAGGGAATTTAAATCGCAGCTTTCCCGGAAACCCTGTAGGCTCAGTGACCGAAAAAATCGCGGATTACTTTACTCGTTACTTAGTACCCATGTGCGATTTTGCGTTAGACATTCATTCAGGTGGTAAAACGTTAGACATCGTGCCTTTCGCCGCAGCCCATCGCCTCGACAACCTCGATCAAGAAGAAGCATGCATCTTAGGTGCAAAGCTGTTTGGCGCACCTTACACCATGATCTTGCTCGAAATGGACGCCACCAGCCTGTACGACACCGCAGTGGAATCTCAAGGCAAAATTTTCGTCACCACAGAGCTCAGAGGTGGCGGAACCAGCACTCCAGAAACCATCGCTTATGCCGACCGTGGTATTCGTAACTTCTTGCGTTTTTCGGGCAACTTATCAGGTGATTACGAAAAACCAACCCTGCCAACTAGGTTGCTTGATATGCCCGATGCAAGTTGCTACGTGCAAAGCCAGCACAACGGTATCACCGAATACTTATTTGAGCTTGGCGATACCATCAAACAAGACGATGTACTGGCAAGAATCTATTCAACCGAGCGTACAGGGAGCGACCCAATCGAATACAAAGCGCAGCGCAGTGGGATTTTTGCTGCACGTCGTTTCCCTGCCATGGTCAACATTGGTGACACGGTCGCCGTAATTGCCGAAGACTGTGGCGAATTAAACTAACTCTTACTAGGGCGTATTGACCTTTCTCGGTTAAATTTTGTTCGAGGTAAAATCGTTTTAGGCGCGGCGAAGACTATGCAGCCTAGTCATTCTAAGCAAATGGTCTTCAACAAAGCATAAAACGATTTTTGCGGGGGCGCCTAGCTCGAACCCTTCGGGCAGCCTTTGTGGTTCATTTCTACTGCGTTATCGGCTTTTTATGCAGGCCACCCACAAATCGCTGCAAAAATCAGCTCGAAAGGTCAACACGCCCTAAACACGACACAACATCGGGTCTGGTGTATCACCTGCCGTTGGTGAATTGACTCACAAACTGATTAAGGAAGAAATGGATGAATCCGATGAAACACAGCTACCTAACGAGTGCCGTACTGATCGCTGCCAGCTTTGCCACCAGCAATGTTTATGCAGAGACGTGGAAATTCGCTCTAGAAGAAGTCAAAGGCTCGGTGCAAGATGCTTATGCGCAAGAGTTTAAAAAGCGCATCGAAAATGCAACCGATGGCGACGTCACAGTGGAAGTCTATCCATACGGTACATTGGGTCAGTCAGAAGATCTTACCGAGCTTACTGCGAACGGTATTATCCAATTTACCAACGCATCGCCAGGTATTTTTGGTTCATTCGTGCCCGAAATGCAGGTTTTCTCCATCCCTTACCTTTTGTCGCAAGACAATGATGTGAATAAAAAAGTGCTGAGTTCAAGCCCTACTATCTATGACACACTCGGCGGAAAGCTAGAACAGAAAAACCTCAAACTTCTCACTATGTATCCAGAAGGTGAAATGGTGTGGACGACCAACCGTGAGATTCGTTCTCCAAAAGATTTTGATAACTTCAAAATGCGCGTGATGGCATCGCCAATGCTGGTTGAGGCTTATAAATCGTTTGGAGCCGACCCTACGCCTTTACCCTACTCAGAAGTCTATGGTGCTCTGCAACTTAAAATGATCGATGGTCAAGTAAACCCCGTTTTTGCTATCGAAGAAATGAAGTTCTACGAAGTGAACGACTACATGATCTGGGCAGGACAGCAACAATTTACTACGACTGTCATTACCAACAACAGTTGGTTCGAAACCCTCCCACAAGCCCGCCAAGATCAGGTCAATAAAGTCATCGCTGGTATGACTGACTTTATATTTGAAAAACAGGATGAGTTTAACCAAAAACGTCTTGATCAAATTAAGCAAGCCAAACCAGATATGCAGATGATAAAACTCGACAGTGACGAACGTGCAGCATTTAAACAAGCTTCTATGCCAATGCGGGACAAATACATCGAGCTTACAGGCGACAGCGGTAAAGCAGTGCTGAGCTCACTGGAACAAGAGTTCAATCAATAACAGAAAAAGGAGTGGCCTTCGGGCCACCTTATAGCGGTTGACCAGTCATCAACTATTCTGAACTGATTGGTATTTTACAGGGAGACCAATTATGCGCCTCGATCGCTACGACGTAAAAATTTTACAAATACTTCATGACAATGGCCGTATTACCAAATCTCACCTTGCCGAGGCCATTAACCTATCTGTGAGCCCTTGCTGGGAGCGTGTCAAAAAACTGGAAGAAGCAGGCATCATTGAAGGCTATGGGGCAAAAGTAAATACCGATGTTTTGTTCAAACGAACGTCGGTCATGGTTGAAGTTACGCTCAAAGAGCACAGCGCCCAAGCGTTCAAACGTTTCGAGCAACTGGTTCAACACTCACCAGAAGTCACTGATTGTTATGCCACAGGAGGCGGTGTCGATTACATCCTCAAAATTCAGTCGGAAGATATTGATCAATATCAGCGGCTTATCGACAACTGGTTAGAGTCAGAAGTGGGCATTGAGCGCTACTTTACTTACATCGTGACGAAAACAATCAAACGTGATGCAGGCACATTAGAAGTGAACCAAAACGCCTTGTTCTAAAAGGGAAAACACGCTTAAAAGACGACCAGAAAAATCACCATATCTAACGATGTGGAAAAGAAAGTTTTGATGGTTTAAACCTCGGCATCAGAAATTATTTCGGTCACTTCTCCATTACAGTTTAACTATGGACAACGACGCTGGGAGAAGGACTCATGACAGCACTGCACAGCTTACATGCTGAGGAATTAAAAGCCTCGCACGACATGATGGCGATAATGAAAGACGTACGTTTGGTGAGAGGTTTAGCGTACATAAATGGCAAATGGATAAGTGGTGACCAATTTCATCCGGTGGATAATCCAGCGGATGGTACGGTCATCGGCTACATTACCAAGCTATCTCAGCAACAACTCTATCAAGCGATTGATGAAGCCGACCAAGCCTTTCGTCAATGGCGAAAAATGCAAGCAGAAGAACGCGCTGAAATTCTCATGCGTTGGCACGATCTGATTTTAGAATCAAAACAAGATCTTGCTCGTTTGATGGTTATGGAGCAAGGCAAAACATTAAGTGATGCTTTGGGTGAAATCGACTACGGCGCATCCTTTGTTCGTTGGTTTGCAGAGGAAGCACGCCGCAGTTATGGCGAAACCATCCCAAGTCATATTCCGAATGCGCAGCTGTCAACGGTGCGCGAACCGATTGGTGTCGCAGCATTGATTACACCATGGAATTTTCCTAATGCAATGGTCACCCGTAAAGCCGCCGCAGCATTAGCGATAGGCTGTCCGGTGCTCATCAAACCTGCCAGTGAAACGCCTTTCTCCGCATTGGCCTTGGCAGAGTTAGCAGACCGAGCTGGCTTTCCACCTGGTGTATTTAACGTGATCACTGGCGATGCGGTGATGGTGTCACAAACCTTGTGTCACTCCGATAAAGTCAAAGCGCTCTCATTCACAGGTTCAACTCGAGTGGGTAAGTTGCTGCTGCGTGACGCGGCACAAACCGTGAAGAAGTGCAGCATGGAGCTCGGTGGTAATGCCCCTTTCATCGTGCTGCCAGATATGGATGTCGAGCAAGCAGCCAAAGCCGCCGTGGATGCCAAGTTTCAAACCGCAGGACAAGACTGCTTGGCCGCAAACCGTATTTTCGTCCCTGACGATAAGTACGAAGCGTTTTTGGAAGCGTTTGCCAAAGAAATGAACCACATTGTTTTGGGCAATGGTTTAGATGAAAAAACCACCATGGGGCCGCTGATCAATCGCGCTGCGGTGGATAAAGCGCATGATTTGGTGCGTGACGCACTCGACAAAGGCGCGCGATTGGTAGCGGGATACCACCAGCCCGTACCAGGCGAAAACTTCTTCGCGCCAACATTACTGGCCGATGTCACCCCAGACATGGCGGTATATCGCGAAGAGAACTTTTGTCCTGTGGCAGGCGTATTGCCTTACCAAGACTTAGATACCGTGATTGAAATGAGCAACGACACTGAATACGGCTTAGCTGCCTATGTTTATGGCCACGATATTCACCAAATTTGGCGCTGCATGCGTGGTTTGGAGTTTGGCATGGTGAGCGTGAACTCCGTCAAGATGACTGGCCACCCTATCCCATTCGGCGGTGTGAAACAGTCAGGGCTTGGACGAGAAGGCAGTCGCCACGGCTTTGAAGAATACAGTGAAATCAAATACTGCTGCTTAGGCGCTTTACCAACCGTCAGTGGCAGTTAAGGCACGAAATATGGATATCCAATTATTCGAGGAGAAGGATCATGAGCAACAAAACCAAACAACTTTTAGAGATCGACCGTCAGAGAGTATTTCATGCCTCAACCCACCTGAAGCAGTATGCGGCTGGGGAGCTTTCGGGAAGAATTATCTCGAGCGGAAGCGGAATACGCATCACCGATTCAGAAGGCATCGAGCTGATAGACGGCTTTGCCGGGTTGTATTGTGTGAACATTGGCTATGGTAGGACTGAAATGGCCGATGCCATTTATGAACAAGCCAAAGAGCTGGCGTACTACCATACTTACGTCGGTCATACCAACGAAGCACTAGTGACACTATCAGATCGCATCATCAAAATGGCGCCTGAAGGCATGAGTAAAGTCTACTACGGCATGTCAGGCAGTGATGCGAACGAAACTCAACTTAAATTGGTCTGGTATTACAACAATGCTCGTGGTCTACCAGAGAAGAAAAAAATTATCTCCCGTGATCGCGGCTACCATGGTTCAAGTATCGCTTCGGGTTCAATGACAGGGTTGCCTCTGTTCCACGCACATTTTGATTTACCGCTTGAGCGCATCAAGCACACCATGGCGCCGTATTACTATCGCCGTGAAGACGAGAGCATGTCTGAGCTTGAATTCTCTCAATATTGTGCGGATCAACTCGAAGCGATGATCTTGGAAGAAGGCCCTGAAACGGTGGCAGCGATGATTGCAGAACCAGTGCTCGGTACTGGTGGTATTGTGCCACCACCAGAAGGATACTGGCAGACGATTCGCAAAGTACTCGACAAATACGATGTACTCTTGATTGCGGATGAAGTGGTCTGTGGCTTTGGCCGCCTCGGCTCCGATTTTGGTTCGCTGCACTACGACATGAAACCGGATCTCATCACGGTAGCGAAAGGGTTAACCTCTGCGTATCAACCGCTATCTGGCGTGATCGTCGGTGAACGAGTTTGGAGTGTGCTAGAAAACGGCACCGACCAATGGGGTGCTATCGGACACGGTTATACCTACTCCGGTCACCCAATGGGAGCGGCAGCCGCGAACTGCAACCTCGATATCATTGAACGTGAAGGCCTGGTGCAAAACGCAGCCGAAGTCGGCGCTTACTTGCAGCAACGTATGGCGGAGACGTTTAACGATCATCCATTAGTCGGTGATACTCGTGGCGTTGGCTTGTTGCATGCGTTGGAGTTTTCTTCAGACAAGCTTCGCCGAGCACACTTTGATCCAAACTTGAAAGTAGGTCCGCAAATCGCGGCGGCCTGTTTAGAGCAAGGCTTAATCGCTCGCGCCATGCCACATGGTGACATCCTCGGCTTTGCTCCACCGCTTATCGCGAATCGTAATGACATCGACACTATTGTCGACAAAGCGCACCAAGCGGTCAATAAAGTGATGGATAACCTCGTCACGTCTAAACAGTGGCAGCCAAAATAGCCGCGAATTAACCAACTCACAAACCTACCAACGATTACCGCCCTCTCTGACCAAGTTAGAGGGGGCGGTCCTAAGAGACGTACTACATGGAAACACAAGCAATCTTTGCCGCAAAGAAAGCGATTAACGGATTAGTCAGTCGCACACCATTACTTCACTCACCACTGTTATCGCAACAATATCAATGTGAAATTTGGTTAAAACTGGAAACACTACAACCTATTGGTGCTTTTAAATTGCGTGGAGCGACTCATGCCATGAACAAACTGAGTGAGGAACAAAAACGACATGGCGTCGTCACTTGCTCTACTGGTAATCACGGCCGTGCCGTGGCTTATGCTGGGAAACGACTAGGAGTCCGCACCGTGATTTGTATGTCCAATTTAGTACCACAAAACAAAGTCGACGCAATTAAAGCACTAGGCGCAGAAGTTCGAATTGTTGGTCAAGCTCAAGACGACGCGGAGCGAGAAGCATTGAGGCTAACAGAAGAAGAGTCGATGACCTATCTCTCACCATTCGAACACCCAGACATCATCGCCGGACAAGGGACCATTGGGCTAGAAATCATTGAAGATCTTCCTGATGTCGACGTCATTTTCGCCGGGTTATCTGGCGGCGGATTGATTGGTGGTATTGGCTTAGCCGCAAAATCAAACAGCAGCAAAGTGAACGTGTATGGCGTTTCCATGGACAAAGGCGCTGCGATGGTAGAAAGCATTAAAGCAGGAAAACCAGTACAAGTTGAAGAGCACGAATCGTTTGCTGACAGCTTAGGTGGCGGCATAGGTTTAGACAATCGCTATACCTTCAAACTCGTGCAAGAAGTCATGGATAAAGCGTTTTTAGTCAGTGAACACAACATCGCCAAAGGCATGGCAGATATTTTCGATGCAGAAAAATTTGCCGTAGAAGGCGCGGCCGCAGTGGGGCTTGCCGCCATTCACCAGCATCAACTGGACTTACGCGGTAAGAAAGTCGTTTTGGTGCTCAGTGGAAAAAACGTCTCTTCAGACACTTTTGAGACGGCATTAAAAATTGGCCGCCAAGTCAAAGAATAACCGAGGTCGTGCGAATGAAAATCTATAATAAATCTCAGATAGAGCAAGTGACTCAGTTAGATCTTAATGCGTTAGCGGCCGTGGAAAATGGCTTCAAAGCGCTTGGGCAAGGCAACGTCACTATGCCTCCGATTCTTAGCATGGCAATCGAAGAGCATAACGGCGAAGTGGATGTAAAAACGGCGCATATCAAAGGTAATGAGCGCTTCGCGATAAAAATCAGCCCAGGTTTTTTTGATAACCCAAAACTGGGACTACCCAGCCTAAATGGTTTGATGGTGCTCTTTAGCGCGAAAACAGGGCTGGTTGATAGCGTATTGTTTGACGAAGGGTATCTAACCGACATTCGTACTGCTCTCGCCGGCGCTATCTCCGCGAAATACCTGTCGAACTCAGAAGCATCCAAAATTACGGTTATTGGCAGTGGGCTTCAAGCAGAACTCCAAGTCGCTGCAATAAAATTAGTTAGGCCAATCTCCCAAGTGAACATCTGGGCAAGAGACAACACAAAATCGCAGGCTTACAAACAACGTATGGAGCAACGATACGATCTATCCGTATCCGTGCATTCCTCTATCCAGCAAGCATGCCAAGAAGCCGACATTATTGTCACGACAACACCATCAAAAGAACCTTTGCTGAATTGGGAAGATATCCCATCAGGAGCACACGTGATCGCTATGGGTTCAGACAGCCCTCATAAACGTGAGCTTGCCACCTCAGTCATCCTAAACGCTGAGCATCTGGTGGTTGATCGAATCAGTCAGTCAGAATCACTTGGCGAATTACGTGGTGTAGACAAACCGCTCACCCGTAGCCTAGTCGAACTTGGCGACATCATTTGCGGCAAGCACCCCTACTCAAGGCGTGTTGACGATGTTTCGGTATGTGATTTAACAGGGACTGGCGTTCAAGACACCGCAATCGCTGACTATACTGCTCAACAACTCACCAGCATTCAATCCACGATGTAACTTATTCCCTGTGACTTTGGCGGTGGGCAACCACCGCACTTTTTGAGGGCCGTAACATGCCAGAGCTCTGTACGTTTCAATCTTTAACCACTCAGTTTGAGTTTTCGGCGGATGTCTCCGCTTATCAACGTTCAATCGGACTCATTCAACTCGCGACCGACTATGTGCTAGAAAACGAATGGCGCGAGCATTTACCCGCAGATGTTCGCTTATACACTTCACGCTTTCTCACCACAGGTACTGTCGATCCTCTGCACTTAACAGACATGCAAAACAGTATCCGCGAGTGTGTACGCACCATCGTGCCAATGTGGCCAATCAACGTCATGGCGTTTGGCTGTACGTCAGCTAGTGTGCTCATTGGCTCCGATCAAATCACTGATTTAATTCGTCAAGAGAGACCCGAAGCCATAACAACTAACCCTTGGCAAGCCGCACTGAGAGCGCTTGAACACCATCAAGCTCAAAGAATCGTTATGCTGACGCCGTATACCAATGACGTCAATCACCCACTTTATGAGTCCATGACCGAACATGGCATTGACGTTCTAGCCTTTGGGTATTTCAATCTCGACTACGATCCCCATATCCCAACCATTGGAGGGCAAGACGTAGAAAATGCCTTAGCGCAGCTGCTTGAGTCGATTGATTGCACTGTGGACGCGGTATTTATTTCATGCACGAACATGCGAGTCATGCATCTACTGCCTTATTTCTCAAGCCGCTTTGGTATTCCTGTACTAAGCTCCAACCAAGTGATGCTTTGGGACGCATTGCGTTTGCTTGAGTCCGATAATTTCTCCGACGTGTCATCATCGCCCTTTCC
This sequence comes from Vibrio sp. JZG120, assembly GCF_053890955.1. NCBI lineage: Bacteria > Pseudomonadati > Pseudomonadota > Gammaproteobacteria > Vibrionales > Vibrionaceae > Vibrio > Vibrio sp. JZG120. The sequence goes on along the minus strand of NZ_JBSRRK010000001.1, from coordinate 243,049 downwards.
TTGCTGATAAGGACTCGCTAAAATGCACAAAATTGCGCACTAACTGGATGAAACATGGCAAAACTTACCCTTCAAGAACAAATGCTGAAAGCTGGCTTAGTTAATGAAAAGAAACTAAAGAAAGCGAAGAAAGGCTCTAAAAAATCACGCGTTCAAGCACGCGAAGTAAAAGCGGCGGTTGAAGAGAATAAACGCCAACAGTTAGAGCGTGATAAACAATTGAGCGAACAGCAAAATGCCGAGCGTTTGAATAAAGAGATCAAAGCGCAAATCAATCAATTGATTGAGATGAACAAGATCGACTTAAAAGATGGCGATATTAAGTACAACTTCACCCATGGCACCTTGGTTAAGTCACTGTATGTTGATGCTCTCATCCGTGAACAGTTGATTAAAGGCATTCTAGCCATTGCTATTGTCGGTGAAAGCTACGTTGTCATTCCACGCGGAGTAGCAAATAAAATTGCTCAACGTGATGAATCCGTCATCATCGAACAGAAAGAACCAGAATCGGACATTCCAGCAGAAGACGACCCATACGCAGATTTCGTCGTGCCAGATGACTTGATGTGGTAACAACAAACAATAGATGCATCAACGAAAAGAGCCGCTGATATAACATCAGCGGCTCTTTTTTAATAGAAAAATACGCTACAGAAATGATATGCGTTATTGCTTACTTAGTAGCAAATTCACACCAGATGCTGCTAAAAACAGCGAACATCCGCGATTAAAACGTTTCGCCATTTTTGGATTTGAAAACCAGTGTCTAAGGTACAAACCAAAAATCGCGTAAATTGAAATGGCGACCATTTCTAAAATCAAAAACGTGGAGCCAAGAGCAAAAAACTGCTCTTGAACGTTAGCGTTCACGTCTACAAACTGCGGTAAAAATGCAGTAAAAATAAGAATCGCCTTCGGGTTACCGGCGGCAAGCGTAAACTCTTGTTTCGCAAGCCCTGCATAGTTGCGTGAGTTAGTTAACTCAGAGATCGGGCTCGATTCCGAACGCCAAAGGTTGAATGCAATCCACAATAGGTACAACGCACCCACCAGCTTTAACGCTAAAAACAGCATTTCTGATGTGTACAAAATCACGGCGAGCCCAGAGGCAGACAACGCGATCATGCCAGAAAATGCCGTAATACGCCCTAAACTAGCGACAAACGCGGCACGAAAACCGTAACAACGCGCATTATTCATTGCCAATAAGTTGTTTGGGCCTGGAGTCATATTCAGAGCAAAGCAAGCGGGAATAAAAAGGAGGAGCTTCCAAATATCCATGATAAAAAATGGCCTTAATTTTTAGTAATAGCCCGCACCGTAACATTGGCTGCTAGAATGAGTAAATAAAAATTCTACGCTAGAGCATTTCCGCTTCAAACCGAGCTGCTCTGGCTTGCGCAATCGTACAGTGCGTTTCTGTCATCAACTCCGCCAAGGTGATATTTGGGTTTTGCACCACCAACCGAATCAGTTTTTCTTCCAACGGTTCCAGTTTGTCCTGATGAACGGATAACCCTTTCTCCAACTTATTCATCACAAACCTTAGCTCTTCACACTGCCCTGCTTTTAGCTGATCAAGTAACGCTTTTAAGTTCAAAGCTTCTCCAGAAACTTGCCAATGACGTGAGCGCCTAACTCGCTTAACGTCACACCCGCAATCCGCCGCAATGACTTTAATGCGTTTAGCATTCTCACCGCCAATGCGATGAATCAGAGAGGGCAGCGAAACAATAATGTCGTCATCTTTCATCCGTTACTCTCCCACTACTGACACATTCTCTCCAACCCAAGTGAGTAGCTGTTTGGCGGCTTTGGAGAGTACCTGATTTTGGCGCACAATGTAGCCGAAATCGGTGTTTGGAAAACTAGGCAAAGGCGTGATCTCTCGGGAAAGCGTTAACCTCGGATCAAGAGAGAAATCCGGCACAATGGCGGTCCCAAACCCCGCTTCTGCCCAGTCGATTTGTGCTTCCACACTGCCCACTTCCATCACGCGATGCTTCGGCAGATTTAACTCAGGTAAAGACGCATCTATCAGCTCACGGGTTCGCGTGTCGTGCCCTAGCAAAATCAACGTCTGGCTCTCTTTTCGATTGTCCTGCCACTCAAAAATGTTATCGCCGAACGCACACCAATGAATCTGCGTGAGAGGCGTAAAATGCAGCGGTTGACTCTCTTTTTGTGCGATAACAAAGCCGATATCGGCACGCGCACTTTTCACCAAATCCACCGCTTGAGAAGACGTGGTATTGAACAATGCCAAGTCGATACCCGGGTATTCACTTTTGAATTGCTGAAATGGTTTGATAAGCAGTAAACGTGAAACAATATCGCTCGCCGCAATAGAAAGCGTCCCCTGCGTAAGATCATTGATGGCATTGAGATCCGACTGACAAATTTGCAGCTCATTGAGCATTCGCTGCGCCGTAGCTAACAAACGCTTCCCCGCTTGCGTCAACTGCACAGGATTTCGCTCAATCAATTTCGTGCGCGTGGCCTGCTCCAACTGCTTGATATGCAAGCTGACGTTCGGTTGCGTCATGTGCAGTTCCGTCGCTGTTTTGCCAAAATGTTTTACCTCTGCAAGAGTTACGAAGGTTCGTAGCCAGTTCAAATCTAACATTGCCAATTCCGATATGAAATTCTTATCAAGTTAATGAGTATAATTAATTTCTCTTATTATGGCGAACGTCTTAAGATTTTTGCATCTGTTTTTGGAGATTAAATTATGTCGTCTATCGTTGTTGTGGGTGCAAACTGGGGTGATGAAGGCAAAGGCCGCATCGTTGACTTTTTGGCAGAGCAAGCTTCTGCGAGCATTCGTTTCCAAGGTGGTAACAACGCGGGTCACACCGTGGTTAACGATCTAGGTACGTTTAAGCTGCACCAGCTACCAAGTGGCGTATTCAACCCAGACTGTTTGGCAGTGTTAGGTCCGGGTATGGTTATCAGCCCTGCGTTGCTGTCTCAGGAGATTGCGGAAGTTGAAGAAGCGGGCGTAAAAGTGAATATGTGCATCTCTGATCGCGCAACACTGTGTCTACCTCTACACGCACTAGAAGATACGCTAGAAGAACAGCGTTTAGGCGACAAAGCATACGGCTCAACTCGTCAAGGTATTGCACCTGCGTACGGTGACCGCGTAATGAAGAAAGGCATTCTTGTTGGTTGGTTGAAGCAACCAGAAGTATTGGTTGAACGCCTTCAATTCATGATGGATTGGAAACTGCCGCAACTGCGTGCGCTTTACCCGACGTTCGAGTTCGAGCAAACCGCGGAAGAAATGGCGAACTGGTTGCTAGAGGTGTCTGCACCTTGGCGCGATTCAATTTGCAACGTAACGCTTCCTTTAAAAGAGCTACAAGCAAAAGACAAAACACTATTGTTCGAAGCGCAGCTTGGCGCGGGTCGTGACCTTGTTTACGGTGAGTACCCTTGGACAACATCTTCTAACGTTGTATCAATGTATGCGGGTATCGGCAGTGGTCTTCCGGCACTTCGTCCTGAACGCGTGATTGCGGTTGCAAAAGCATTCAGCTCATCAGTAGGTACTGGTACGTTGATCACGGCAATGGAAGAGCAAGACGCTTTCCGTGAACTTGCAGGCGAGTTCGGTGCAACTACAGGTCGTCCGCGCGATATGGGCTACTTCGACGCAGTCGCTACGAAGAATGGCGTTGAACTGCAAGCCGCAACTGAAATTGCACTAACGAAAGTAGACTGTTTGACTGGCCTTAACGATCTGAAAATCTGTGTTGGCTACGAAGGCGACCACAGCGAAAACCCAATCTGGCCTCAAACTGCATCTCTTGCGCCAATCTACGAGAAGATGGAAAGCTGGAGCGAGGACATCACAGGTTGTCGTAAGTTTGAAGAGCTACCAGTAGCAGCACAGAAATACGTTCTACGCATTGAGGAACTCATGGGCGTACCAGTAAAAATGGTGTCTGTGGGTCCTGGTCGTGAACAAATGATTATGCGATAAGATGTGAATTAACACATCATTGGCAAGCGGCTTTTATCTGTTCCGGGGTAAAGCCGCTTTTTTTTTACACTGTAAACTTTGAAGAAATTGCACTTCTCAATTCGTGTTTAGTAACCTAATCGCGCCTCCCTTCCCTCTTTATTTCCCAATCAATAGATTAGAGCATATAACGCATTATGCACGTTATTAGTACATCTCACTTGTTAAAGAAGCACGTTATTTAAGTTAATTGTTTGAATTAATGTTCTTTAACTGATTGCTTGATCACGATTTTCATCTGCAATTTGTTGAACTAGTGCTCAAAAAATCTAACCCGCTGTTTTTAGGATAGATGAGTTCCCCAACATCCAACCTAACAGCAGGTGATTCCCATGACGAAAAATCTTTTCCGCCTCAGTACGATAACTCTCGGTTTATGCATCAGTTCGTTCTCTTTTGCGCAATCCGATCTTCCGAACATTAAAATTCTTGCCACTGGCGGCACCATAGCAGGCGCAGGTCAATCTGCGACAGAGTCAAACTACACAGCAGGTAAAGTCGGCGTTGAATCATTGATTTCTGCGGTACCTAGCATGACCAACATTGCCGATATTTCCGGAGAGCAAGTAGTCAGCATTGGTTCACAAGACATGAATGATGAGGTATGGCTTAAATTAGCCAAACGCGTCAACGAACTGCTCGCTCAAGATGATGTTGACGGTATCGTCATCACGCATGGTACCGATACGTTAGAAGAAACCGCTTACTTCCTTGATCTGACCGTCAAGAGCAAAAAGCCAGTCGTGATCGTCGGTGCAATGCGTCCTTCCACCGCAATGAGTGCTGATGGCCCAGTTAATTTATACAACGCCGTCGTGACAGCCACCGATGAAGATTCTGAAGGGCGCGGCGTGTTAGTCGCGATGAATGACACTATATTCGACGCGCGAGACGTAACTAAAACAAGCACCACTTCCGTCAGTACTTTCCAGTCACCTAACTTTGGCCCTATCGGCTACATTCATAATAGCGATGCCAAATATCAACGAAGCCCAGAGCGTAAACACACCACAGAAACACCATTCGATGTATCAAAACTCAACACACTACCTAAAGTAGGCATTGTTTATAACTATGCAAATGCGTCGAGCTTACCAGTCAAAGCCTTTGTGGATGCGAAGTTTGACGGTATTGTAAGTGCTGGTGTGGGTAATGGTAACTTGTACCACACGGTCTTTGATGAGCTAGAAAAAGCGAGCAAAGATGGCGTTGTTGTTGTAAGAAGCTCTCGCACACCAACCGGCTCAACCACTTTGGATGCTGAAATTGATGACGACAAATATGGCTTTGTTGCCTCAGGCACACTAAACCCACAAAAAGCACGTATCTTACTGATGCTGTCACTGACTCAGACCAAAAACTATCAAGACATCCAAAAGATGTTCCAATACTATTAATTCTGTCTAAGGTTCATTCGATAGAGGAGGTACACACCTTACCTCCTCTTACACATAGCGACATGAGCTTGTCTTGTTAGCCAAACAAGCGACGCTTCATTCCTGCTTTTTCCAGAATACGCGTAGTAATTTCCTCAACAGACAGAGAGGACGTATTGATATATGGGATCGCCTCTCTTCTAAACAACGCCTCTACGGTGTCTAGCTCCAGCTTACACTGCTCGGTACTGGCGTAATCACTTCCGGATAAACGATTCTCACGGATTTCAGTCAAACGTTCAGGGTCGATAGTAAGCCCGAATAATTTATGACGATGGATCTCAAACTCAGGCAACAAGCGCATCATCTTCACGTCTTCCGCGATAAATGGGTAGTTCACGACACGCAAACCAAACTGCATCGCCATATATAGGCTGGTGGGGGTTTTCCCGCTGCGCGATACGCCAAGTAAGATGATATCAGCTTGCTCCAACCCTTTTAGCGTAATGCCATCATCATGCGCCAATGTATATTCAATGGCCGCGATACGGTCGAAATAGGTATCGGAATCTTTCCCTACACTGCGAGAACGTTGCAACTTGGGTTTTGGCGCCATCTGAATGTCGTCTTGCACTTTCTGTACAATGCTTTCCAACACATCGTAGCTGTATGCAGGCGCTTCCAACAGCATTTCACGTACGTCTGGCACCACGATAGAGAAAAACACCAGAGGTTTGACGCCATTGCGTTGGTAGGAAGTTTCAATTTCTTTTACAACGTCAGCAACTTTGTCCTGGCTTTCTACGAACGGAAAGGTTTTTTCGTTAGGAATGAACGGAAATTGACCGAGAACAACATGCCCTAATGTCTCACATGTTATCGCCGTACCGTCAGAAACATAGAACACATCACGACTTTGGTTATTTATTTGCATTTCTGTTTAATTTTTCAAAATCTTTTGAGTAGGATGGTAAACATAATATTAATAAATCAGTTTGGCTTTCAGTTAGGTTCACCACAGCTTTAAAAATTCTTTTGAATTTTTTTCAGCCAGAACGTAATCGTTTGCCTTTGATATCAATCTAAATGAAGCAATGTATGGTCAACGTGTAATAACAGCCAACATGCGATTGTTTAGAGCGATTTAAGTCCCCCTACTAAGCTGCAATGTTTCTGGAGAAAGACATGCAAAAGAACACCCTCTGGTTCAATGGCCTATCCATGGATGATGTCGACAAAGTCGGCGGTAAGAATGCTTCACTTGGCGAAATGGTTTCTAACCTAGCGAACGCAGGCGTTTCTGTACCAAATGGTTTTGCGACAACCTCATACGCGTTTAACCAATTCCTTGACCACGAAGGTTTGGATGAGCGTATTCACCAATTACTTGATGAACTAGACGTTGAGGATGTGGAAGCTCTGCGTAAGACAGGTGCAACCATCCGTCAATGGGTATTAGAGGCCCCTTTCCCTGCGGACCTTGAACAAGAAATCCGTGAAAACTACCAAGAACTGATTGAAGGCAACCCTGAGCTTTCAGTCGCAGTTCGTTCATCTGCTACGGCAGAAGACCTGCCTGATGCTTCTTTTGCTGGTCAGCAAGAAACGTTTTTGAACGTGAAAGGCATCGACGCAGTACTAGAAGCAACTAAGCACGTTTACGCTTCTCTATTTAACGACCGTGCGATCTCTTACCGTGTACACCAAGGTTTCGACCACCGTGGTATCTCGCTATCGGCGGGTATCCAACGTATGGTGCGTTCAGACAAAGCTTCTTCGGGTGTAATGTTTACGCTTGATACTGAGTCTGGTTTCGACCAAGTTGTCTTCATCACCTCTTCATGGGGCCTAGGTGAAATGGTCGTTCAAGGCGCAGTAAACCCTGATGAATTCTACGTTCATAAGCCAATGCTTGAAGCGGGCGAACACCCGATCGTTAAGAAAACATTTGGTTCTAAGTTGATCAAAATGATCTACTCTGACAACCAAGAGATCGGCAAACAAGTTGATATCGTTGATACTTCTGATGAAGAGCGCAACACGTTCTCACTGAACGACGAAGAGATCAAAGAGCTCGCCAAACAAGCGATGATCATCGAGAAGCACTACCAGCGTCCAATGGACATTGAATGGGCAAAAGATGGCATCGACGGCAAGCTGTACATTGTTCAAGCTCGTCCTGAAACCGTATGTTCACAAACGGAACAAAACGTGATTGAGCGCTACGAGCTACAGAACAAAGCAGATGTTTTGATTGAAGGTCGTGCCATCGGTCAACGTATCGGTAAAGGTGCAGTACGTTTGGTTGACTCTCTGGACCAAATGTCATTGGTTCAGGAAGGTGATGTGTTGGTTACAGACATGACTGACCCAGACTGGGAACCAGTGATGAAGAAAGCTTCTGCTATTGTTACCAACCGTGGCGGACGTACTTGTCACGCAGCAATCATTGCTCGTGAACTCGGTATTCCTGCAATCGTTGGCTGTGGCGATGCGACAAGCAAACTGACTGATGGCGCAACAGTAACAGTATCTTGTGCAGAAGGCGAAACGGGTTACGTTTACCAAGGTGAACTTGAGTTTGATGTAAAACGCTCTTCTGTTGATGAACTGCCACTGCTGCCGACCAAAGTGATGATGAATGTGGGCAACCCAGATCGCGCATTCGACTTTGCTCAGATTCCAAACGAAGGTGTTGGCCTTGCTCGTCTAGAGTTCATCATCAACAAGATGATCGGTATTCACCCGAAAGCATTACTTAACTTTGATGCGCAAAGCGATGAGCTAAAAGCAGAAATCAAACAGCGCATTCGTGGTTACAAAGATCCTATCGATTTCTACGTAAGCAAACTGACTGAAGGCATCGCGACTATCGCTTCTGCTTTCTGGCCAAAACGCGTCATCGTTCGTATGTCTGACTTTAAATCGAACGAATACAGCAACTTGGTTGGTGGTAAAGCCTACGAACCGCATGAAGAAAACCCAATGCTCGGCTTCCGTGGTGCGTCTCGTTACATTTCTCCAGTGTTTGAAGATTGCTTCGAGTTAGAAACTCAAGCTATCAAGCGCGTTCGTAACGAAATGGGTCTGAAGAACGTTGAAATCATGATCCCATTCGTGCGTACACCAAGCGAAGCTGCATCAGTGATTGATTTGCTAGCGAAGTTTGATCTGCGCCGTGGCGACCAAGGTCTTAAAGTCATCATGATGTGTGAACTGCCATCCAACGCGGTACTTGCCGATGAGTTCTTGAAGTACTTTGACGGCTTCTCGATTGGTTCAAACGACATGACTCAGCTAACGCTTGGTCTGGACCGTGACTCTGGCGACGTTGCTCACCTATTTGATGAGCGTAACGCGGCGGTGAAAATCATGCTGAAAATGGCAATTGACGCAGCAACCAAAGCTGGCAAGTACGTGGGTATTTGTGGTCAGGGCCCATCAGATCATGAAGATTTGGCGGAATGGTTGATGGAGCAAGGCATCAGCTCTGTTTCACTAAACCCAGACACCGTTATCGATACTTGGTTACAGCTCGGTAAAGTTAGCAGCAAGTAACACGCTAAAAACTCAAGCCCTCACACTCCCCTTGTGAGGGCTTTGTTATTCATACGTCATTTCGCAATCAGTTCGTGATTCCTCTCTCAAGATCGCTATTTAGTCAATTTCATTATCAAAGTCTGATGACCTAGAATGAATGATGTATCGACAACTCCAGAGAGAATTTGATGAAAAAGTCTATCGCACTCATTACCACATTGATGCTCATCGCATCTCCCGCTTACGCAGATTGGGATGATATTTCCAACAAAATGTCTGAGCTAGGCGAAGCGGTTTCTGATACTGCGCAAGATGCTTGGGACGATACCAAAGCCTTTTCAAAACAAGCGTGGCAAGATTTCACGAACTGGTCCGAGGAAGCAATCAATACCGCGGGCGAGTGGACAGAAGCTAGTATCGAGAAAAGCAAAGAATGGATAGATGCAGCCGACAAGAAAATTGATGAACTGATGGAAGGCGACACGCCAGAAGAAGCTCGCCAAGCCGTAGACTTAATGGCGGATAGTGCTTTGCTCAAGTTGTTTAATGAAAAGCCGGAGGCCAAAGCCATTTACGACAACGCTTACGGCTACGCGGTCTTTGATTCTCGTAAATTGTCTTTATTGTTTCACACCAACTCAGGGTCAGGTGTCGCAGTCAATAAGGAAACAGAAAAACGCACTTATATGAATATGTTTGGTTTGGGCGTCGCACTTGGGGCTGGCGGCAAGTTTTACCAACAAGTGATTCTGTTTGAGAGCAAAGAAGACTTTGATACGTTCGTCAACGAAGGATGGGAAGCGACCAGTGAAGCCTCTGCTGTAGCTGGCGAAGATTCTGAGCAACTTTCAAAGCAATTTAACAGTGGCGTCGCCGTTTATCAGTTGAATGCAAAAGGCTTGCTCATCGATGCCAACGTGTCTGGTTCTAAATATTGGGTTAACGAAGAGCTCACCAACACGCAGTGACGCATAGCAACTAATTGCTTAAACAGAACGGTTATTATGCACCCTTATCAATAAGTTAACGCAGCTATGACTCCTCAAAACTGAGTACTTGTGCAACTTTCTCATGGGAAGTCACCAGAAGATGGTGACTTCCCTTTCTCGTTGGATGGCTTTTCGTTATGCTTGCCCAAAACCATCTGCGATTCGGTATCCCATGCCTGACAATAACTTTAATAATCTGCTGGCAGAAGCAATTTCTGCTCTTAATACGCCTAACTTTACTCCTAAGCTTATGCGTGTCATTCGCACTCTTTTTCATTTTGATTGCGCGGTTATTTTAGGTTATCGAGAAGGTAAACATCCTATTTATCTCTACGACTCGATTGAGAACGAGCGAGAATTACTTTTTCAACGCTACCTTACTGACTCATTTCAAAATGACCCTTTTTTTCTCAAACTAAACGAGACAAAGCAACAAGGCGTATTTACGCTCAAAGACGTAGCACGCAAAGGCGTTGATTTTACTTCCTACTGCGAACAGTTCTACCATCAGACCGGGTGGAAAGACGAACTGAGCATTCTAGTCGAAGTCGAACCTGGCCGTTGGGTCATGTTGTACTTCGGGTATATGAATGATGGAAAATACTTTTCTCAACAGCAAATCAATAAATTAAAGCCCTACTTCCCGATAATTCAATCGCTTTGTCAGCAGCACTGGAAACAAACGGAGTTTACCTTTTCTGAGCCTGTTTTTGTCCAGAGTGCTTATTCTGGCAGTATGCGATTAGCCATTGAGCAAGCTTTAGCAACATTTGGCGTAGAATCACTCACTCGTCGCGAGCAAGAGGTGGCTTCACTTCTCGCTCAAGGGTTTGACACCAAAGAAATTGCCGCGCGGTTACACTTAGTGCAAGGCACGGTCAAAAATCATCGAAAACGCATTTACTCGCAGTTAAATGTGTCTTCATTGAGTGAGTTATTCCAGCTTTTCCTCAATCACCTTATTCTCCATTCAAGATAAAAAACTGTCCCTTAAGGGATATATCGACAAAAGGTGTCGCGTTTTAGTCTGAATACAACAACCACTAAGACAGACAAAAAGAATGACGACACCATTACTGCAAGATTTACAAGATCGTGGCTTGATTGCACAGGCCAGCGATTTGGAAGAAATTCAGACACTTCTCTCACAGCCACAAACCGTTTACTGCGGCTTCGATCCTACAGCAGGCAGCTTGCACATCGGCCACCTTGTGCCTTTGATTATGCTTAAGCGCTTTCAAGATGCGGGACACCAAGCTGTTGCCTTGATTGGCGGTGCAACGGGCATGATTGGCGACCCGAGCTTTAAAGCGACCGAGCGCAGCCTGAATTCTTCAGAAATCGTCTCAGGTTGGGTTAACGATCTTTCTAATCAAATTCAGCAGTTGATGAATCACCAACTGACCAAGCCAATGATCATGGTGAACAATGCTGACTGGATGAAAGCGATCAACGTCATCGACTTCTTCCGTGATGTAGGTAAGCACTTCTCGATCAATACTATGGTCAACCGAGAATCGGTAAAACAACGCCTGCAACGACCTGACCAAGGTATCTCCTTCACCGAATTTAGCTACGCCCTACTGCAATCGTACGATTTTGCCGAGCTAAACCGTCAATACGATTGTCGTTTGCAAATCGGTGGCAATGACCAATGGGGAAACATCGTCAGCGGGATCGATTTAACTCGTCGTCAAAATGGTGAGCAAGTATTTGGCTTAACTCTGCCACTGATCACCAAATCCGATGGTACCAAGTTTGGCAAAACCGAAGGCGGCGCAGTGTGGCTAGATCCTAGCAAAACCTCTCCTTACGCCTTCTACCAGTTCTGGCTTGGCGCAGAAGACGCCGACGTTTACCACTTCTTGCGTTACTACACGTTCTTGAGCTGCGAAGAAATTGCCAGCATTGAAGCGCAAGACCAAGCAAGCCAAGGCAAGCCACAAGCACAACGTATTCTCGCTGAAGAAATGACGCGATTTGTTCATGGCGAAGAAGGTCTAGCCAGTGCCGAACGCATCACGCAAGCTTTATTCAGCGGTAATGTGCAACAACTCAGTTTGGGTGAATTAAAACAATTGGAGTTGGATGGTTTACCAAGCATTGAGAGCGCACAACAAGATTTGGTTGAGCTGTTGATTGAGTCAGGCTTAGCAAGCTCAAAGCGTGTTGCACGCGAACACATCAGCAACAACGCCATCAGTGTAAACGGAGAAAAAGTGTCGGCTGATAACCCGAGCTTGAGCTTCCCACTGTTTGACCAATACTGGTTACTGCAACGCGGTAAAAAGCACTTCTGCCTCGTAAAGCGTGCCGCTTAACAAAGCATCGGAGTGACACCTCACAAGGCAAAGTGATATAGCGAGTTAACTGACAAGACTTTATAAGGTTAGCTCGCTCTAGTATCGGCTGTGCATACCAAAATGATGAGACATTCCATCTTCCATTCGGCCGCCTTTCCAGCCACCAGCACCGAATAAATTAAGCACATCTTGAGCGGTATAATCGGCACCAGCAAAGAAGTCATTCGCCACATCAGAGCGGATGGCTTGCAACTCTGGTTGGTTTTCCAAATCAAGCTCTTGCGGATTCGCGTACAACGCCAACGCAATTTTTTGTTGGCACGTGCTTAACTCACTGGTGCTCGTCTTTACCTGACCGACGGAAAAGTACTCACGACTGCCGTATCCCACCACCAATCTGGTACTCATTAGCTTAATCACTTTCTTAATGCGGCGACGTTGTATAAATCTCAACATGTTGAAGCCCTTATTTATATTTCGATAATTAATAATAAGTTTTGTATACCACACATCAATACTCTAGAGTGTCAGGGTTTAGTACGGCGCTCAAAGAGTATGGAGTTCAAGAGTGAAAATTGACGATCTAAAACTGTTCACCAAAGTCGTCCAACTTGGCAGCTTTACAGCGGCAGCCAATGCTTTGGACTTGCCACGAGCAAATGTTAGCCGACGCATTGGAGAACTGGAACGTTACCTCGGAACGCAACTTTTTCACCGCACCACTCGCAGCCTTTCGCTGACAAACAAAGGCGATGCCTACTACCAAGATCTGCAAAAAGTGCTCACCTTGCTTGATTCGGCAAACCAGCAAGCCAGTAACGAAAGCATCGAGGTCAGAGGCAAAATCAAACTTGGCCTTCTGCCAGAAACCTATGAACCTCTTCAACCCATTTTGTTTGAATTTCAGGATCAATATCCGCAGGTTGAGCTCGACATTCGCAATATCAACAATGGCTTTATTGATATGTTTCAGCAGGGGTTGGACATCGCGCTGCACGGCGGCATGCTGTTTGATTCAGACATTGTCGCCAGAAAGATCTTAACGCTAGACCGATGTGTCGTTGCCTCACCGAACTACCTTCAAACTCACGGCACGCCCGCTACATTAGAAGAGTTGAGCGATCATCAGTGCATTTGTTTTCGTTGGCCAAATGGCAATGTCGACAACCTTTGGCACTTTCAGGAACAAAACGTAGCGCTCAAACCGAAACTCATTTCCAACAACATCGGCTTTATCAAAAGCTCCACAGTGCTTGACCGCGGCATCAGTTATATCCCAAAACTGTTGGTAAAAAATGAGCTCGAATCCGGTGCGTTGGTGCAAGTATTGTCTCAATATGCTGTCACAGAAGAAACGGGGTGGTTACTCTACCCTAAGCCGAAAACGCTGAACCAAGCTAGCCGGTTACTTATTGAACATTTGTGCAATAAAATTCCAAAACTTTTATAGTTTACATTTATTGTCATAAATTTTGTGACATTGAATCATGCGTACGCATGATTATCTGAACATCTGTGAATTATAAGATGGCGCCGAAATTATGGAGCCATCTTATGAATCATCAAATCAAAACCGCTGCGCTGAGCACTATCGCGCTCTCTCTACTCGGCTGTAATCAAGCTCAACCTCAGGTTGAGGAACCAAGCGCACCCAGACCCGTTCAAGTAATTGAAGTCAACGAAAGGAATGAAGAACTCAACAAATCATTCAGCGGGATCGTAAAAGCAAAAGAAACCGCGTCACTCTCTTTTCGTGTACCCGGCACCGTGGAAAGCGTGTTCGTAAATAAAGGCAGCGTGGTAGAAAAAGGCCAAGTCATTGCCACGCTAGACAAGCACGACTACCAAGTCTCACTAGAAGAATTACAAGCGCGCATGTTAGAAGCGCAATCAGCCCACAAACTCGCGAAAGCCGAGTTAAAGCGCGTAAAACAAGCGACTTCTGATGATGCCATTGCCAGCGTAAACTTAGACCGAGCCATCAGCAGCTACGAACGTAGCCTCTCTGCCGTCAAAGTGGTTGAGAAAAACATCCAACGTGCAAAAGATGCCCTGCGTTACACCACTCTACGTGCACCATTCACTGGCATTGTTGCCGACGTTTCTGTTGATCCACATGAACAAACCTTGCCGGGCGGCAGTGTTGTGTCAATTCAGCAAGAAGGCAGCTGGGAAGTCGACATCGACGTGCCGGAAAATATGATTGCGCAATTCGCACTAGGTCAGCCAGCATCGTTGACTTGGTATGATTCGGAGCAATCCTACCGAGCAACCGTGGCAGAAATCGCGCCGAAGAAGCACCTGCTCAAACAAACCTATACCGTCACGCTAGACATCGATTCGATTTCCAGTGCGCTATTCAACGGTAAAGCAGTCACGGTTAATACCGCGCTCAACACCAGTCACTCAAGCCATTGCTTTCCTTACTCTGCAATTTTGGGTGAGAAACAAACTCTGCACGTGAATGTGGTTCGTGATGCGGTTATTCATTCAGAGCCGGTCAAGCTTGACTCTATCGACGCATACCAAGCGTGTGTGACCGGAAGTTTTGAGCAAGGCGATTACGTGGTGATCAGCGGTAGCCATTATCTGAGCGAGGGCGATGCCGCCCCAAACCTGACCATCAAGACGTTGTAGGTGCGAATCCATGATCAATTTAGCTGAATTCGCGATTCGCCAACGTAAGTTCGTTCTGTTCTTTATCGTATTGAGCGTGATCGCTGGCATCTATTCTTACTTCGACTTAGGCAAGTTAGAAGACCCGAGCTTTACGGTAAAAACTGCGGTAGTCGTGACCCTTTATCCGGGTGCATCTGCCGAAGAAGTCGAACACCAAGTCACCGATACCGTTGAAACCAAATTGCAGGAAATGGCGGAGTTGGATCGCTTGCGCTCATTGTCTCGTCCCGGTTTGTCTATGGTCTTTGTTGACCTCAAAGAGAGCCTTAATTCCAAAGCACTTCCGCAGGAATGGGACTTATTGAGACGCAAAGTAGACGATGTAAAACTGCAGTTGCCTTCCAGCGCGCAGATCAGCGTAGTGCAAGACGAGTTCTCTGAAGTCTACGGCATGCTTTTCTCTATCCACAGCACAGATGCTGCACCAGAAGAGTTGCGTCGCTACGCCGAAGAGCTGCAACGCCAAATCAAAGCCGTCGACGGCATCAAAAAGATCGAGCTACACGGCGTTCAACCTCGCGTTGTACACATCGATATGCCAGACGAGCGCTTGGCTCAATATGGTTTGTCGATCGCACAAGTTTGGAGCCAACTGAGCACACAAAACAGCACGTTCGAAGCGGGAAAATTCGATGCAGGTACAGAGCGTATTCGTATTGCGCAAACCAGTGAGTTTCAGTCTCTAGAAGACATTCGCAATTTAATCATCAATGGTGGCACCGGAGAGTTTGGCTCGGGGTTGATTCGTCTTGGTGACATCGCCGACATCACCATGGGTTATCAAACACCAGCATTGGCAGAAAACCGCTACAACGGAGAGCCCGCTGTCACCTTGGCGGTGAGCCCAGTTCAAGGCATTAACGTCGTGTCACTTGGCGATACGATTCAAGACATCATCGCTAACTACCAAGCATCACTGCCGCTGGGTGTCGACATCTCGACCGTTGCTTATCAACCTGAAGAAGTACAAAAGTCTATCGACGACTTTGTTGGCAACCTGCTTGAAAGTGTCGCGATTGTTTTTGTGGTGTTGTTGGTTTTCATGGGCTTTAAGAGTGCAACCATCGTTGGCGCAAGCTTGCTCCTGACGATTTTGCTCACGCTTGTATACATGAACATCGCCAGCATCGATTTGCACCGTGTCTCGCTAGGTACGTTTATCCTCGCACTGGGCATGTTGGTGGATAACGCCATTGTGATCACCGATATGATGATCGCCAAGCTCAACAAAGGTATCGAGCGAACTCGCGCCGCGATTGATTCCGTCAAAGAAACCGCCGTGCCACTTTTAGGCGCAACTGTCATCGCGATTATGGGCGCAAGCCCAGTGTTGTTCTCCAAAACCGACTCTGCCGAGTTTGCGAGCTCTGTGTTCTACATTGTGGCATCGTCACTGTTGCTTTCATGGATCGTCGCGATGACGTTTACGGTATTAATGGCGTGGATGTTCATCAAGCCCAAAGCTAACAGAGAAGAGACCAAACCGAGCCGTTATAAACAGTTGGTATTCTGGACGGTGGACAACCCGCGTAAAGCATTAGCCGCTTTGGTTCCGTTAATTTTAGTCACCGCCGTGGCAATCCCGTATGTGGCCGTGAACTTTATTCCTCAGTCGGATCGTTCAATTGTGTTTCTCGATTACTGGCTACCCAATGGTGCCAAGATTGAACAAACCTCGGCAGACATGCGCAAAGTTGAAGAATGGTTGGTCGCACAACCAGAAGTGGAAAGTATCTCTAGCTATGTCGGCACCAGTGCACCTCGCTTCTCGGTAACGGTAGAGCCTGAGCCGCTCGACCCTGCTTACGGGCAGATTCTGATCAACACCAAAGACTACGAGAGCATCAGTTACTTGGTGACGCGTGGTGATGATTGGCTGAAAGAGGCGTTTCCGGATGCCGAACCTCGCTTCCGAGCACTGAAGTTGGCAACCAAAGATAAGTTCGCGGTTGAGGTGCGTTTTTCTGGTCCGGATGAAACCGTATTACATCAACTAGCGGCGGAAGCGAAAACGATTTTTGCTTCAAACCCTGATGCAAAATACATTCGCGATGATTGGCGCCAAGAAAGCAAAGTGCTCAAGCCGATTCTAAACCAAGACAAAATGCGTCAAGCAGGCATTAACCGCGCCGATGTCGCTTTCGCGCTAAAACGTGCATCAGACGGCATGCCGCTCGGACAAATGAATCTGAATGATGAGCTGATTCCAATTCAGTTACGTGGCACATCGCAAAACATGGCGTCACTAGAAACGCTACCTGTGCGCTCACTACTTGGCTTTAACAGCGTTCCACTTGGTCAAGTGGTGGATGGATTCGAACTGGTCACCGAAGAGAGCATGATTTGGCGACGAGACCGCGTGAAAACCATCACGGTTCAAGCGGGTGTGAGCCGAGACTCCACACCAGCGAATGTAAGAAATGCCATTAAAGATCAGGTTGAAGCTATCCAACTTCCGGCGGGTTACAGCATGGAATGGGGAGGCGAATATTACGATGAAGACAAAGCGGTCACCGACATCATGAAGCAGCAACCAAAAGCAATGCTGATCATGGTGATCATTTTAGTCGCGATGTTCAACGGCTTTAAGCAACCAATCATCATCCTCGCAACGCTACCACTGGCAGCATCAGGGGCTGTGTTTGCTCTGCTTGGATTCGATAAACCATTTGGCTTTATGGCGCTGATCGGAGCTATCACACTAACCGGGATGATCATCAAAAATGGCATCGTACTAATGGATCAAATTGAGCTCGAACGCACAAATGGCAAGAGCTTGTCTGACGCGATCAAAGAAGCCACGGTCAACCGTACTATGGCCATTTCTATGGGTGCGTTAACGACCGCGCTCGGCATGATCCCGCTGCTGTCAGATCTGCTGTTTGACCAAATGGCGGCAACCATCATCGGAGGCTTGGCAGCCGCAACCATATTGTCACTGTTTGTCATGCCTGCGCTGTATCGCCTTGCTTACAAAGAAAAAGCACCATCCACACAAACCAACGCTGAGCTAGAGGAGGCGTCATCGTGAAAAAATTCATTCTAACGCCTGTCGTTCTAGCCCTAAGTTTAGCGGGCTGTGCAGTGGGCCACGACTACCAAGCACCGACCACCAGCATGGCAGAAACCTACTTGAACGCCGAAAATGCAGGGTTGAGTACCGATTCACAGCACGTTAAGTTTTGGTGGACTAAGTTTCACGATCCGGTGTTGAATCAAATGGTTCAAGACATGCAGAGCCAAAACATTCCGCTGAAAGTGGCGGCCGAGCGGGTAAAAATGGCCAACAACTATAAAACCATGGTGGAGTCATTCAAGGTACCGACAATTAATCTCGGTGCGGGTTACATGAACTATCAGTTCAGTAAAAATGACTCTTCACTCGGTCCGATATTGAATCCACTCAGTGATGCCGTGCCGGGTCTACCACCTCAAATTGGTAACGTCACCCTAATGGATAATCAACACGATGGCGTATTTGCAGGCGCGAGTATCACTTGGGAGGCTGATCTGTTTGGGCGCATTGACCGCCAAGCGAACGCGGCACAAATTCGTCTCGAACAAGCTCAGATTTATCAAAGCGGCTTGAACACGGTGATCACGGCGGATTTGATTCATAACTACTTGCAATACCTAGGCGCAAGCGAGCGCCTTGAGTTGGCAAAATCGAACTTAGAAGATCAACGACGCACACTCGACCTCGTCGGAAAAGTCGTGCGCAGCGGCTACGGTTCTGATCTCGATTTAGCCCAAGCGAAGGCCACGCTTGCGGCGATGGAATCGCTCGTTCCGCAGTTAGAGATTGCCCAACAAGCGCACAAACATCGTTTAGCAGTATTGCTTGGTGAGCCGCTAACGCAAGTCGAAATTCGCCTGTCTAAGCAGCATAGTGTACCTGTCATGCAGAACATGGTGCCGGTCGGTTTACCTTCCGATCTGTTGAAACGTCGTACCGATATTCGCTTAGCCGAGCGCGAAATGGCCGCGCTCAATGAAGAGTTAGCAGCAAGCGTTGCTGATCAATATCCGAAGTTCTTTTTGACGGGCGCTCCGGGGTTGTCGGCGTCAAGCTTTGACGATCTCTTCAGTAGCGATTCTTTCGGTTGGATGGGCGCGGCAGGCGTAAGCTGGAACTTGTTCGATGGGGGGCGTGGCGAGGCAATTGAAGCCATCAACCAAGCGCGTTTTGATTCGGCGACATTGTCTTATCAACATACGGTAGAGGCGGCTTTGGCAGAAACAGAATCCTCGCTGTTTGCTTATGGTCGCAGCCAAGAAAATCAGCGCCGAATCGATGAGGCATTGAAAGCCACCAATAACGCCGTCAACAAAGCCAAGTCACTGTACCGAGCAGGCTTGATTGATCACTTATCAGTTTTAGATGCGCAACGTCAGCAACGCATGATGCAAGATCAGCAAGTCGCGGCAAAGTTACAAACCGCACAAGCTACGATTGCGCTCTACAAATCACTTGGTGGTGATTGGACGCTACAACCAGAAGCACAACCCGTAACGAATGCCAAAGGTTAGGTTTCTTACAAGCCTCACACCTTTGCATCATAACGGATGCCGTTAAATCGGTTAAAAAGAGGCCACTTAGATGGCCTCTTAGTTTGTGAGGCAAATATTTCTACCACCTATACCCTCTCTCGGTTGTATAATGCCGGCTCTGAAATATTTTGTTACGTTACTTCGGTAACCCCTGAGATTACAACATGAACAACAGCAGATGGGTCGGCTTTATAGGCGGCACGATTGTCTTACTTAGTACCTTTATCCTCTTCGGATCTTCCGTCCACGCTGCTTGGTACCGAATCCCTGCGGAAGCCATTCATGGTATCGCCTTCACTCTGGCTTTTGGTTTAGGGTTAAACAGCCTACTGGCGTACGCGACGGCAATGCTTACTCTCGCAGCGCTATTCTACATAGGTTTTGTTGTTGGCTACCGTATTCATCAGAAACTTAAATAAACTTCTGTCTCAACCTGAGCTTAATAACGGATACTTGGTAACTAAAAAGGGAGCAAAGGTCCCCTTCCCAGATATCAGCATATAGATGTTCTATGCCCGTTTTAATCATTAAGGTGGTATACCCTCAACGACTGTTGCATGCCGAAAACATCATCACCTAAATACTCAACCGTCATTGGAACGTTGGTCAGCAGAGTAAAACTGGAGTCACTGAACCTTCCATCAACATCACTTTCCAAATGAACAAAAAACGCAGGCTTGTCAGCAATCAATGTAATTTGGCTTCCTTCAATAGAGACATCAATATTGGCTTTTGCCATAGGCAAAGTTTTCAGCTCATGAGTGCAAAACCATGTGTTGCTTATTCTGTCTTCACCGATTTGCGCTTCAACATAGAAGAAGCCTGACGTAAGCTCATCCTTCTCAACCGATTCATTCAATTGCCACAAAATCGTATTGCTGTCTGCTATGACTGTTTGTTCTAAGCTCCAACATTGCGTTTCTTCCCCTTGCCAATCTACCCACTTGAGCAGTGCGTTGACTCTTGCGGGCTCTTTGGCATCATTGAGCAAATGCAGGCTCAACTTGCCTGTATGTTCGGAAAATACCAAATACTGCGGCGCAAAAAAGCGTTTTGCATGGTAGTGTAACTGCTTCCAACGACCACTGTATTCCAAGCTAGACCAAGAACTGACAGGCCAATTGTCGTTGAGTTGCCAGTACAGCATGCCGCGACAAACTGGAGAAATGGCACGCCAATGATCGCATGCAGTTTTGATCGCGATTACCTGCTGAACTTGGCTTAAATACAGCATGTTCTCGAATCCAGAGGGAAAACGGAAATAACGCGTGAACATCTCTGTGATGATACTGTTACCACGAGGATTCTTCTGATGTTGTTCAAAGGTTAGGGACGTGATATTCCAATCTTGCTCCGGGACAAACTGCTTAACTTCTGCAAAAGACGGCCAAGATTGAAAACCAAACTCAGAGCAAAAACGAGGATTCACGTCAAGGTAGGCATTGAATGATTTTCCTGAGTGCCAAACGTCCCAAAAGTGCATATCACCTTTACTATCATCATGCCACGCGTCACCGAAATCCAGTTCACCATTACACGGGGAACTTGGCCAGAAACGACGAGCGCTATCGTGCTCAGTAATCACCTGCTCAATCATGCGGTTGAGGCGATCGTAGTTAACCGTGTATTTGACTTTATTGTGCTTAGATTCTTCGTACCAACCAATAGCTCCAATCACTTCATTATCACCACACCAAAGTGCTATTGATGGGTGCTCCTTAAGCCTCGGAATTTGGTATCGAAGCTCATCTTCGACCTCTTTTAAGAAGTCATTATCAGATGGGTACAGTGAACATGCGAACATCATGTCTTGCCACACTAACAAGCCGAGCTCATCACACAGATTGTAAAAGCTCTCGCTCTCGTACTGACCTCCACCCCACACACGTATCATATTCATGTTAGCATCAACCGCACTTTGCAAAAGGTTGCGATAACGTGTTTCGCACTCTCGCCCCGGCATTGCGTCAATAGGGATCCAGTTGGCGCCTTTGGCATTAATTGGTACGCCATTGACGATAAATTCCATCGCAGAGCCATGTTCATCAGCTTGGTTATTTAGGGTTAACTGACGCAAACCAACGTTGCGCGTTAACTTTTGCTCTCTGCAAGAAATGGTAATGGGGTAAAGATAAGCTTCGCCATAACCCGATGGCCACCAGCGTTGAGGGTCCGAAATGTGGAACTGGCAATGATAGTGACCACTTCCTTTTGTTTGAATGCATTGACGCTCACCATTAAATTCAACAATCAGTTCATGGCGTTGACTGTCCGTTTCCACTTCAACTAATACATCAAGAAACACACTCTCATCGGCTTGCCATTGCTGCTCTATCGAAAAGCCTTTGAGCCAAAGCTCATTCACAATGTCGATTTGAATGGGGTCGTAAATACCCGATACCATCAAGCAAATGCCCCAATCCCATCCGGAATGACATTGCGTTTTTCGGATCAAATTCATATGCGGAATTTGATTATTTCCCATTGCGGAAGGGATTGGGAAAGGCAATTTTTTGGCGCGTTCCACACCTTCTATATCGACTCTGGCGAATTGAACAAGAACAGTATTTATGCCCTGTTTTAAATAAGGTTTGATATCAACTCGTTGTTGAGTAAACATGTTGCTGCAAGTTAGTGCTAACTCACCATTAATATAGAAAGTTGCCAAGGTATCGACACGAGTTAGCGTCATCCAAACTTGCTTGGCAGACAACGTAAACGCATCAACTTCAAACTCACGCGAGATATGCCACTCACACTCTTCAATCCAACGAACTTTGTTTTCATTATCGGCAAAATAAGGATCCGGAATGCGCTCTGCTTGTAAAAGCGCCGAAATATTATCGCCCGGAATAGACATTGGAATTTCAATATCGGGACGCTGTGGCGAGGTAAGTAACCACTGTCCATTAAGTTCGAAGTGAGCCATTGAGTAAACCTCAGTTTGGAGAAGAAACATGTTTGCTCAATGTAATCCTGAGTAATCCATGCAAAAACAAGGGAAATGTTATTTACATACGAAATGCGGTGCACTTCACGTAAAAACACTTTCCTTTGATCTCTACCCAAAAATCAGCAACTTGGCTAACCTGTTAAAAATTAATCGAAATCTAAGGTTATATTTGCAACTTCGACATGTTAACATCATCGGCTTTTTGAACATCCTCACACTTTTCGTCGAAACGATGTGAGGGGAAATGCACGGCTTCATAGCCCTAAAAAGCGAAGTAATTATGTCAAATATGACGAATGCCGCCTCCCACACAGCGCCTATTCAGGATGCTGACTATTCTGCTATTCATCCCCCATCTCTGCTCAAGCGCCTCGAACTCACCAATCCTGTCTTTTGGTTAAGTGGTAGCTTCCTCACTCTATTCGTTTTACTTGCCCTAACGAATACCGACTCTCTAACCGCAATGGTTAACACCGGCTTCGGCTTTGCTACTAAATATTTCGGAGCTTACTGGCAAGTACTGCTTCTTCTGAATTTCCTTATTGGTTTGGCTCTTGCGTTTGGTCGCACTGGTTATGTGCGTCTAGGTGGTCTAGCGAAACCTGATATTGATAACTTTAAGTGGTTGTCAATTGTACTCTGTACCCTACTTGCAGGTGGTGGTGTGTTCTGGGCCGCTGCTGAGCCTATCGCGCACTTTGTGACTGCCCCACCTTTATACGGTGAAGCTTCACCGAAAACTGCCGCAATCAATGCTCTATCTCAGTCTTTTATGCACTGGGGCTTCTTAGCTTGGGCGATCCTTGGTGGTTTATCTTCCATTGTCTTAATGCACTTGCATTACGATAAAGGCCTGCCTCTTAAGCCGCGTACTCTGCTTTACCCTGTGTTTGGCGATAAAGCCATTAAAGGCTGGATTGGTGATGTTGCTGACGCATGTAGCATTATTGCCGTAGCAGCAGGAACAATCGGCCCTATCGGCTTCTTAGGTTTACAAATTAGCTACGCGCTAAACTCATTGTTTGGCCTGCCAGATACGTTCGTAACGCAAAGCATGGTTATCATGGCAGCGATCCTGATGTATACCCTTTCCGCACTAAGCGGTTTGAGCAAAGGTATTCAAATCGTCAGTCGTTACAACATTATTTTGTCTGTGCTGTTAATTGGTTACATCCTGTTCTTTGGACCGACAAGCTTTATTGTTGATGGCTACGTACAAGGCGTTGGTCGCATGGTAGATAACTTCTTCCCAATGGCGCTTTACCGTGGTGATACGGGCTGGCTAAGCTGGTGGACAGTATTCTTCTGGGGTTGGTTTATCGGTTATGGCCCAATGATGGCGATCTTCATTGCTCGTATCTCTCGTGGTCGTACAATTCGCCAACTGATTATGTCTATTAGCATCGCAGCACCGCTGATTACTTGCTTCTGGTTTAGTATCGTTGGTGGCAGTGGCCTTGCGTTTGAGCTTGATAACCCTGGTTTGATTTCATCTGCGTTTGAGGGCTTTAACTTGCCTGCAGCACTGCTAGCGATTACCGGTGAATTACCTTACCCAATGATCATTTCGGTTCTGTTCCTGATCTTAACGACAACATTTATCGTGACGACGGGTGACTCAATGACTTACACAATCAGTGTAGTGATGACGGGCTCAACAGAACCAAACGCAGTGATTCGCTCATTCTGGGGCTTGATGATGGGTATTGTCGCTATTGCGCTTATCTCAATGGGCTCTGGTGGTATTTCTGCATTGCAGTCTTTCATTGTAATTACCGCCGTGCCTGTGTCTTTCATTTTGCTGCCAAGCATTTGGAAAGCGCCTGGCATCGCAAGTAAAATGGCAAAAGAGCAAGGACTAGTTTAAACCGCCTCTCTAACCAATATGCGAAAAAGAGCCCTTCATTGGGCTCTTTTTAATTCTGCACTTTATCCTACGCTATCAATGCGAATCATCACTGCATCTGGACGCCAATACTCGAATTCGCAGTCCATTAATTTGCCATCTTGTTTGTAGTTTACTCGACGAATTTTCAGAACCGGCTGTCCTTCAGCCAAGTTCAACGCTTTAGCGACATGAGCAGGTGCTGACGTTGGAATCACATCAAAACGAGAGCGCTTTGTCTCGTAACCATACTTCTCACGATAAATGCCCGTCAGCGACATGGTGAGGTTCTCGGACAATATGCCTTCAAACAGTGCCGCTTTGAGTACATTTTCAACAAACAATACCGCTCGCCCATCAATAAAACGCAACCGTTCAATCACATAAATTGGGGTAATTCGCTCAACCTCTAACGATTTTGCATATTCACCTGCAGCCATTTCACTTCGTACGTTGAGTAACTTGGTTTCTGCAATACGATGCTGCTCTCTAATCATTTGATGGAAGTGAGAACGAGACAACGGGTTGTAACAGATCCGCTCTGGAGATACGTACCAGCCACGACGCTCTTCTCGGTAGATCAGGCCTTCAGTTTCTAAAGACACCAATGCATCTTTGATAGTGATTCGAGTCGTAGAAAATAGTTCACTGAGCTCTCTTTCTGATGGCAATTTTTGTCCTTCCGACATGATGCCGGAAAGAATCTGCTGCTTTAAGCTGCTTCTAATTTTTCCTAATTGGGTACCAAATTGTCCGGTGCCTGTCGCTCTCATTCTGATCTAGTCCAACGATAATTTGATGAACAACATAAGGCGTGTAAGTAACAAAAATATGACATTAATCAACAGAACACATATTGAGCGTATGAAATATAAGTGCCATAGAAATTCATAAAAACTGTCAAATTACTTGCGCTAAATCGTCACATTCCATCCATAGCATACAAAGCGAACTTACTGACCTAGTCCAGAAGGATGGAGACAATGAAAACTTTGCTAAGTCGTTCAATTACTGCACCAGCGGCAATCATCGCGGTAACGCTTGCAGCACCAACAGTAGCGAAAGAAGCCGATATTGAGTCATTGGTTACCGCAGCACAAAAAGAAGGGGCGGTTTACAGTGTAGGTATGCCTGACAGTTGGGCGAACTGGAAAGACACTTGGGCTGATTTAAAGTCAAACTACAACCTTAAGCACCAAGACACAGATATGAGCTCGGCTCAAGAAATCGCAAAATTCGAAGCTGAGAAGAAAAACGCGACCGCAGACATTGGTGACGTAGGCTTTGCCTTCGCACGTGTAGCGGTTAAAAAAGGCGTCACTCAGCCATATAAACCAACAACTTGGAATGACATTCCAGATTGGGCAAAAGACGAAGATGGTCATTGGGCACTTGCTTACACTGGCACTATTTCTTTTATCTCCAACAATAACCTCGTAAAAGACGCGCCAAAAACGTGGGATGACCTATTAAAAGGCGACTACAAAGTGACCGTAGGTGACGTCGGCGTAGCAGCACAGGCAAACAACGCAGTTCTCGCCGCAGCGTTCGCCAACGGTGGGGACGAATCCAACCTCAAGCCTGCGCTCAAGTTCTTTTCTGAACTCGCGAAGCAAGGTCGTCTTTCATTTACCGATCCGAACATCGCCAACCTAGAAAAAGGCGAAGTGGAAGTGGCGATCATGTGGGACTTCAATGCGTTGAACTACCGCGACAAAATTGACCGCGACCGCTTTACAGTGAGCATTCCTCAAGATGGCTCTGTGATTTCTGGTTATACAACCATAATCAATAAATACGCGAAGAACCCTAATGCAGCAAAGCTTGCTCGTGAGTACATCTTCAGCGATCAAGGGCAAATCAACTTAGCAGAAGGTTATGCGCGTCCAATCCGCACCAACATCACACTGCCTCAAGCAGTGCAAGACAAGCTAATTGCTAACGACCAATACAGCAATGTTCACCCAGTGACTGACTTCTCAGCTTGGGAAAAGTCCGCACGTAAGCTGCCACGTCAATGGCAAGAAAGTGTCTTAATCCACCAGCAATAAGAGTAAGTCGTTATGAGCAATAAGGTCATCCTTGTTGTTCTAGATGGACTGAACTATCAGGTAGCCCGTGATTGCATGGGCTACCTCAATGGTCTTCTAGAACAAAGTCGTTCCCAACAAGAAACTCGCGCAACGCTTTATCCTGTGCAGTGTGAGTTGCCCTCAATGTCTCGCCCACTTTATGAGTGCATTTTAACGGGCGTTCGCCCTGTAGAAAGCGGCATCGTAAACAACAATATCGTTCGTCTATCCAAACACGATTCCATTTTCAGTTTGGCAAAAGCCCAAGGCAAAGTGACCGCTGCGGCTGCCTACCACTGGGTCAGTGAGCTTTATAATCGCGCGCCATTTGAACCTGTTCGCGATCGTTTCACGCATGATGAAACCCTGAATATCCAACACGGCTGCTTTTACCATTGGGATCATTATCCTGATGAAGCCTTGTTCCTGGATGCAGAGTATTTACGTCGCAACTATCAACCTGATTTTTTACTGATCCATCCGATGAATATCGACGATACAGGACATAAGTTTGGCCTAGACTCTCGCCAATACCGCAATTGTGCGCGAGGTGCAGACATTATTCTTTCCAACTACATCAAACAATGGCTTGCTGATGGGTATCAAATCATTGTGACCAGCGATCATGGCATGAACAACGATCTTTCTCACGGTGGGATTTTACCTGAAGAGCGAGAAGTTCCCCTGTTTGTCATTGGTGATAAGTTTACCCATCAAGATTGTCATATTAAGCAAACTGATATTTGTGGCACCGTTTGTCAATTGCTAAACCTTGACCACACCAAGCCATACACTCAGGAATTGTTAGCACTATGAGCAGTTCTGTCCTCTCCCCAAGCTCTAGCGAATCACGCTCAAATTTGGCAAGTACTTGGTTAAAGCGCTTTAAGCCAGCCGTTTGGTTGGCGCCTTTCGCGCTGTTTTTCTACCTATTTCAACTTGCACCTATGATTTGGGTATTGTTAAACAGCTTTATCTACGATGACGAGCTTGCCTTCGATAACTA
Source organism: Vibrio sp. JZG120 (assembly GCF_053890955.1). Classification (NCBI taxonomy): domain Bacteria; kingdom Pseudomonadati; phylum Pseudomonadota; class Gammaproteobacteria; order Vibrionales; family Vibrionaceae; genus Vibrio; species Vibrio sp. JZG120. The sequence goes on along the minus strand of NZ_JBSRRK010000001.1, from coordinate 215,665 downwards.
CATTGAAGTGCTCGACTCCGCCTTTATGATGCAGGCGTTTGGCAACAGTTTGTGGTTAGCTGTATGGTCGAGCATTTTTGGCTTAGCCATTGCGACTCTGTTGGTCTCTTCTCTACGCAGAGTCGATTCTAAAGTCCGCGACGGTGTGATTGCGTTTACGAACATGAGCAGCAACTTTGCAGGCGTACCTCTGTCATTCGCTTTTATTATTATTTTGGGCACCAATGGGGCGATTACCCTTTTGCTCAAGCAGTATGGCTTACTCGGTGATTTCGACCTTTATGGTAAATGGGGCCTGCTGGCCATTTACATCTACTTCCAAATCCCGCTGGCGGTGTTGTTGCTCTACCCTGCGTTCGACGCGTTGAGTGATGATTGGCAAGCAGCTGCTGCGCTACTGGGAGCCAAAACATCACAGTATTGGGCGAAAATCGCGCTGCCAGTGCTCTCACCGGCCTTATTCGGTACCTTTATTATCTTAATAGCCAACGCAATCGGCGCATATGCGAGTGTTTATGCGTTGACCTCCGGTAACTATAACGTCATCACAATTCGAATTGCGAGTCTGGTATCGGGAGACCTGTTCCTTGAACCTAATCTCGCCGCTGCAATTTCGGTGATTCTAATGGCGTTACTTGCCTTTATCACAGTGATTAACCAATGGCTCATTTCGAAAAGCTATGCAGGTAGGAAGTAGTCATGCACAACGTTAATACTCGATTCCATAAAACGGTGGTTTATTCCATTGTTGGGATCATGCTCATCCCGATTTTAGCGACCTTTGTCTATTCGCTTTCATCACGCTGGGGCGCCACGGTGCTTCCGGATGGCTTCACTTTTGATTGGTACGTTAAATTGCTGACCGACCCACGCTTTTTGCAAGCATTTGGGCGTTCGCTGTTTATTTGTATTGCTTCGCTAACCCTCAGTGTGATTCTGGTTCTGCCAGCGATATTCGTGGTGTTTTACTACTTTCCGAAGCTCGATAAGCTCATGAACGTACTAATTTTGCTACCATTCGCTGTACCACCAGTGGTGTCATCCGTCGGCTTGCTTCAACTTTATGCTGACAGTGAAATATCTCTTATCGGTACCCCTTGGATTTTAATAGGCACTTATTTCACCATCGCGTTACCGTTCATGTATCGTGCGATTTCCAATAGCTTCGAAGCAATTAACCTTAATGATTTAATGGACGCGGCACACTTGCTAGGGGCAAGCACAACCAAAGCGTTTTTGATGGTCATTTTACCTAACCTCAAAAAAGGGCTGATGGCATCGCTTTTCCTTTCATTTTCATTTCTATTGGGAGAGTTTGTGTTCGCCAATATTTTAGTCGGCACACGTTATGAAACCCTGCAAATCTACTTGTATAACATGCGTCAGACGAGCGGCCACTTTACGTCTGCCTTAGTGATGACCTACTTCCTATTTATTTTTTTACTGACTTGGTTGGCAAGTCGTTTCAGCCGAGGAGTCAAACAATGAGCTACGTCACTGCGAAAAATCTGACTAAACGTTTTGGTGATAACACCGTATTTGAGGACATTCACTTTAACATCGAGCAAGGTGAATTCATTACGCTTTTGGGCCCTAGCGGTTGTGGTAAATCGACGCTACTTCGCAGCCTTGCAGGGCTTAATCCTGTCGATGGCGGCGAGATTTGGGTAAACGGAGAAGATATCACGCATCAAGTCCCGCAAGAGCGTGGTATTGGGATGGTCTTTCAATCGTATGCGCTGTTTCCCAATATGACCGTCGAAGGCAACATTGCATTTGGCTTAAAAATGAAAAAGCTTGCGAATGATGATATTCGACGTGAAGTAGCTAAAGTCATCAAACTGGTGGATCTGGCAGGTAAAGAAAAACACTATCCACATCAACTTTCTGGCGGTCAGCGCCAGCGTGTCGCACTCGCCCGAGCGTTGGTGGTGAAACCTCGCATATTATTGCTTGATGAGCCACTTTCTGCGCTTGATGCCAAAATCCGCAAACATCTTCGTCAGCAAATCCGAGATATTCAGAAAGAGATGAATCTCACCACTATCTTCGTAACTCATGACCAAGAAGAGGCGATGATTATGTCTGATCGTATCTTCCTAATGAGTAAAGGGGAAATTGTTCAAGCAGGAACACCTGAAGAAATTTATACTCATCCTGCTAACGAGTTTGTGGCCGGTTTCATGGGGCATTACAACCTTGTAGAGGCCAATAAAGCCAAGCAACTCTTCAATATTGATACCGAATGGAAAGTAGCGATTCGCCCAGAGTCTATATATGTAAAAGAGCAAGGTCGTCAATATGATAGCCACATCTCAGCGCCACAAGTAGGTACGATCACCAACCACCAGCTTCTAGGTAATATTATTCGCTATCAAGTGAACGTTGAAGAGTGTGAGCTCACTGTTGACTTACTTAACCGCTCTTCAGAACGCTTACTAGCGAATGGCAGCCAACTAGAGCTACTCTTTAACCTAAACGAAATACAACCAGTGAGAGCCTAAACATGTCCAAACCTTTGTATGTTTTTGATATGGATGAAACCCTAATAAACGCTGACTGCGCAATGATTTGGAACGAGTTTATGGTTGAGAGAGGCATCGCGACTGATCCTTTATTTATTAAGGAAGATCAGCGTCTAATGGCCTTGTACTCTGAAGGCAAAATGGACATGGAAGATTACCTAGCGTTCTCCATGAAGCCACTAGAAAACATGCCGATTGAAGAAGTAAACGCCTTGGTTGAAGAATGTGTTGAAAGCCATATTCTGGCTAAACAGTTTCCTCAAGCCAAAACTCTGATTGAGCAACTGTCTCGTGATGGTATAGATATGGTTATCATCTCTGCCAGCGTCACTTTTTTGGTGGAAGCCGTTGGTCGCCGTCTTAATATTCCAACCGTACTCGGAATTGATTTAATTGAGAAAGACAACTGTTATACCGCTGAAATCGACGGTGTCCCTAGTTATCGTGAAGGTAAAGTCACGCGCTTAAAACAGTGGCTAGAAAATCAGCCTGAGCCTTATTCTGAAATCCATTTCTATACCGATTCAATCAACGATTTGCCTTTATGTGAATACGCAGATTACACCTACCTGGTAAATCCATGCCCACGCCTAAAAGAACACGCGAATCGATCAAACTGGATGCTATTACGTTGGAATTAGCCTTCGGTCTTTATAGAAATAAAGAGCAGCTAACTGCTGCTCTTTTCCTTTAATTGTCTGGTTATACGTGAACTCAAATTTGAGACCATCGAAAAACAAACACACCAGTAACAAAATGGCATAAGCCATGTCGAATTATTAAAAATAATGAAGATTTAGCAGTGTGATATGACAAGATTTATATAACCAAAATGGATAAAGAAAGGGCCATCTATATCTCATGATGTATTCAAATTCGACAGTCAAGCATTCCAGGAACAATAGAACAACATATTCACAATCCAGACTAACGATAATGAAAACATTGATTGAAGAATTAACATTTTAACAATCATTGCAACAATGTTAACTTTAGCTCCGTTGGTCGCGCTGGTGGTAAGCCTCTCACCAAGCCTATTGTCAGTTTTATATGGACGTTCGACCACCTCCAAAATGAATAGACACCCAATTTGGTGCCCTTTATTACGCCCGCAGAGGAAATTCTTTGCGGGCTTTTTTCTTTAAGTTGAAAGTCAGAGCGCACAGGATCAATTTTATTTGGTCAATCTCTCTACCTTGGAGGTAGTATACGAATCAACAAGCGGAGACAATTCTAGTAACTCTAACACCTTTTTCTCAAAGGTTTCATCAGCACTTCTCACCCAATCTAAAAACTTTTTTTGAGCAAACATAGGCTCGATTTCGTATAAAAACTCGATACTAAAGTAAAACTCATTTTTGATATGCAAATTGTAGACTCTTCGATAGTCCTTCTTATACTCCAAGTTACCTTCTACGTATTTTGAGTACGTTTTCTCTCCAACATCAATAGCCTGGCATTTAATTGGGGGGTAGCCGCGAAGAAACTCTCCTACGAGAAACTCTTCTTTCGCTCTCTTTTTTTCTTCGTTTATCGGCTCTAATCCCCAGCGATGATTTGCGTAATCGTTAGCATCATTCATCATCTCTGTATGATCTCCTTTCTTAGATCCTTCAGGAGACTCTAGAGCATGATAAAACTCCACATACTCTTTTTCTATGAATGAAGATAATTGATTGACAGATCTAATATTCTCATTGGCAGACTTGATCCTTAGTCTAATATATAAACCACCTTGTTTATTTATAGGTAATAGAGGGTTTAATATTTTTTTTTGAAATGAGAAATAAATAGAAGCCAATTTTATTAACTTTTCATGCCGTTCTTCTTTTGAGTCAACATCGAATTGTTTTAACTCCACAAGATCTTGGTATACATGCCCTTCATATATATTGTTCGGACACTCAAATGACAATACTAAGTCATCTATCTGGAATACATTATGTAGCAAGTTTGAAAAATCTGGTTTTCCTCGAAAGCCATCTTTACAAGTTTTAATAAGGCCCATATTTCTAACTCTTGTTCTTTAAATATGCATCAATACCTTTAAACGAGAGCCTGCAATATGAGTTCTAATTCAAGTAAAGGTAAGGCACATACTAAGGTATGATGAAGGTCAAAAAGGAGAACGGATCTTTTCTAAATTTAAAATATCTAACATCGCCTCCAGTTTACTGAAATCTACACTTTTAAAAGTTACATCCGCTCCAGCGATAGCTCATCAAACACGCCAACGATTGATAATAAGCTTGAGGCTCTGAGACCACCTATGAAATGAGAAACAAAAAAGCCAGCCTTAAAAGGCTGGCAAGTAGAGCAACAAGGTCAGTGCTTACTGCTAACTAGCACTGAACTCGTATTGGATTCATTTTCGTCTGTTAGTCTCTTTTATCGGCGGTTATGACTTGCTTGCTTTCTCTTTGTGGCACGTTACCTTTACTAACTGTTCTTGCTCATCTTTAATGTTTTTCACGATACGCTCATCGCGTGCGTGGATGGCATCCATATTCATTTGCTGAATATCTGCTACAGCTTCATGCTTCATTTCAGAAAAGTCCTGACGTAAATCTGAGCTCCACTCCTCTTTGTCTAAAGTGTTAGCAGCAGCGATTGGTGATGACATTACAACAATAAGACTTAGAGTAGATAGAAATACGCTTTTCATAATAAGCTCCTTGAGGATTAGCAGTTCGTTTTAGTTACAATTTATATATTGCACATACGATGCCAACTTTTATTTTGTTATTTTTCAATAACTTAAATAAATCCATATATTCATCATTATCTCCATCTGGTAAATTTCGCTAACCAAGTGTTAAATTAACCAAGAGAATTAAACACGAAAAAGCATTCATAAAAAGAATGATTTATCAGGAGATTTTCTCGCTGTTCTTTCATCGAATAAATTACGTAACAACCCACTCTAGAACTGCTTTGAATCAAAATACAGAACTAAAAAAGCAGCCCGAAGGCTGCTCCTAATAGTTAACATCAAGCTTGTTAACTCTATATATTTACTTCAACGCTCGACGTCACTGGCGACTTTCTGAAACGATTGATAAAGCGATGAATAAACCCCTTAATCGATCTGAAAATATTTTTAATATCTTCAAGCATTAAATACAAACAAGGCACCAGCACTAAAGTCAGAACCGTTGCGTACAACACCGCAAAGCCCAAAGCTACAGCCATTGGTATGACAAAACGCGCCTGCAAGCTCGTTTCAAACATAATCGGCAATACACCCGCAAACGTCGTTATTGAGGTGAGCGTGATCGCTCGAAAGCGTGCACAGCCCGCTTCAACCACCGCTTGTTTGATGTTCATACCCTTTTCTCTCACTTGGTTTACGTAATCTGTCATAACTAGAGAGTCGTTGATAACCACGCCAGCAGCGGCGATCAAACCAAATGTCGACATCATACTGATATCCAAACCTAGCCAGAAGTGGCCCCAAATCGCCCCCGTCAGACTAAATGGAATGACTGACATTACAATCAAAGGTTGGGTATAACTTTTTAACGGTACGGCTAACAAGATGTAGACGATGATCATGCCTGCAATAAAGAACAGAATCTGTTCATTACGCTGCGCTGCCTGCTCTTCAATATCACCACCCAATTCCGTTTTCACACTCGGGAAGACTTGCTTCATGTCCGGTAAGATATTGTCGTCGATGACCTTCACGACTTCTTGAGGTTCAACCAATTCTTCGTCTATCGAACCATAGACATAAACGGTTTGATACCCGCCTTCACGCCGAATGCTACTCACGCCCGGCTGCTCGTTGATCTTAACCACATCACCCAGCATGACCTTCTTACCTGCTGGCGTGGTAATCACAGCGTAACGTAATGATGAGAATGCTTCACGTGTCAGTTGCGGGTAACGCACCATAACTTTGATTTCTTCACCATCACGAATAAGACGCTGTGCTTCACCACCGTAGAAACTGCCACCCACTTGCTCTGCGATCATGGTGAGATCCAGCCCGAGATCGTACGCTACAGGCGCAAGAGAAAGGAGCACTTCTTTGCTTCCTGAATCAATAGAAGATGAAATATCGTATAACCCTTCTTCCTGCTGTAAACGCTCTATCAAGTAACGCCCAGCCTCGTTCAATTCATTAATATTAGAACCAAACAGCAAGTAACCAAACTCATCTCTGTCACCGCCACCCGCGCTCTGCTCGCGGATTTTGATGCTCTTCATTCCAGGAATAACTGGCATAGCTTCACGCCAACGTCGAGCAAGTTCAAATGTATTGAACGGGCGTAATTCCTCATCAACCAATGGCACCAAAACACGGCCTTCGGTGCGGCTTCTGTTGTACGAAAGCACATCACGAATCATGCCTTGACCATGTTCTGCGATGGTCTCAGATTCAATTTTTTGCATCACTCGTTCGATGGTCTTAAGAGCACTGATTGTTTGCTCGCTTGAAACGGTATCGTTCATTTCAATAGTGATCGCAGGATAGTCAGTAGGCACTTTAGGGTTAGGGATCACCCGAACATAGTTCGCGTTGATCAAAGCCGCGCTGATCAGCAGTAAACCGCAAAACACAGCAAACACGGTCCAGCGCCAATGCGTACATGTCGTGACAAAGTTACGATACGTACCGTTTACAAAGCCAAAAAAACGTTGGTTAAATCGGTCACGCCAGCCACCAGGTTTAACTGGCTTAAAGTGAGTATGTGCGAGGTGAGCAGGAAGGATTAACTTCGATTCAATCAAACTGAAGATCAAACAAAGAATCACAACGCCCGCGATACCATAGAAGAAAGCACTGTCAATACCGCTAGACAACAAGAAAGGGGCAAACACGGCAATTGTGGTTAAAACGCCAAAAGTAGCTGGCGTGGCAACACGTTTGACACCGCGAACCACATTTTCTACGCCACCGCCTTTTTCTTCAATTTCGCTGTAGGCGCTCTCTCCCATCACGATGGCGTCATCGACCACAATACCGAGCACCATAATGAAGGCAAAAAGAGATACGATGTTTACCGTGATCCCTAATGCAGGCATCATCATCACCGCGCCAAGAAAACACACTGGCAGCCCAATCATTACCCACATTGCCAAGCGAAAGCGCAAGAAAATGGTCAGCATGATCGCCACTAGAGCTGCGCCTTGCAGCAAGTTTTTCAACATCATGTCGAGACGACCATTTAAATAATAGGTCGTATCCACTAAGACTTTGAGCTTAACGTCCTGCGGCAATGTCTTATTTTTTGCTTCGATATAATTACGAACAGACTCGGCAACAGGGATAATGTTCTGATCACGAGTCGCTTCAACAGACATGTAGATCGCATTTTGCCCTGAGTACTCAAAGTAGCGCTCTTCTTCCGTAAAGCCATCTTTGATCGTGGCGATATCTTGCAGTAAAACCTTCGCACCATTTGCGCCAAGCTTTACAGGAATATTCCTAAATTCATCACCACGGTAGTACTGATTTTCAATCCTTACTGCGATCATCCCTGAGTTTGTTTTGACTTCGCCCGCAGAAAAGTTGGCAGAATAACGACTGATCGCGCTGCTGATATCGCTCAACGTCAAGTCGTATTTACGAAGAACAAGTGGATCAACTTCAATCGCTATCTCTTCCTCTGGTGCACTCAAATACACCAACATGACATTTTTGAGTTGAAGTAATTCATCCTCGACTTGCTTAGCAATGGGTTTGAGATCTTCAAGCGGTCGGTCCCCAACTAACCCCATTTCTATCACATCTTGACGCCACTCAACTTGGTAGACATTGATCGGTTCCATACCGGCAGGTAAGTTGGATAGAGTATCAATGCGTTGATTTACATCATCCAAGACACGCTTGATATCAGCATTAACGTCTACCTCGATAGAGACATACGCGCTACCTCTAGAGGCCGTTGAGACCGTTTTTTTAATCCCGGTGACATCTTTAATCGATTCCTCAACCTTAACGAGAATGCTTTCTTCAATTTCTTGAGGTGAAGCGCCAGGATAAGTCGCACGAACATCAATGTAGTTCACCTCAATGTTCGGAAACATCTGCCTTTGAATAAAGAGAAAACTCACCACACCCATGATGATGATGAACACCATCAAAAGGTTGGCAGCGACGGGGTTATTCGCAAAATAGGCAATTAAGCCCTTTTGTTTAGTATCTTCCATGACAAACTCCTACTTACTGTACGACGGTTTCGGAGTCGTCACTCTTTTTTGCGATTTGTACCGCCATGCCTTTTTGAGGGTACTCCGGCAAGGTAAGTACCAACTTATCACTTTGCTCTAAGCCTTCCCCCACAAGTAAAAACTCACCTTCTGCTCTCAAGACCGTTACCGTCCGAGGTTGAAGTTGATTCTCACCATTCACTACCCATACCGTGCGATTTTTGACTAATTCCTGTGGCAGGCGATAGATATGCTTTAGCTCCTTACCTGTAAAGCTCACTTCAACGTAGGAGCCAAATTTAATTGGAGGCTGCTGATTATCAATACCATATGGGTCTGCGATTTGAATGACCATGTTAATCATTCGGGTAGCGCTATCAATCATGCCTAAATCACGAACCACTCGACCTTCTCTAGTGGTAGAAAACACACCTTGCTGCGTCACTGTCGCAGTGAGCTCACCAATGGATTCGGGTAAAAATGCACTATCAAAACCGGCAATTGGTACATGCACCTCCGCCACTTCAATGTTATTTAGCGTTGCAACTCGAGAGCCAGATGTGACAAATTGACCAACACCAATATCACGCTCAACAACCAGCGCATCGTAAGGTGCAACGACTTTGCAATTTTCTAAATCTCTTTTTGCTCGCTTGAGTGCTGCTTGAGCCGACTTCACTTGCGCTTGCGCGCTCAAAACCTGAGGCTTGCGTAAATACAGGTCTGTCACTTGCTTATCGCTCAGTCTCTTGGCCTGGCGTTTTGCCACTTCCGCTTTGGCTTGCTCCTCAATTAAGCTCGCACGTGCGCTAGCTAAATTGGCTTCGGCTTGCAAAACCGACGCTTCGTAGTTGTCACTTTCAATCGTGAACAGTACTTCTCCTCGTTTCACGATCCCACCCGTTACAAAATTAGGGTGCCAACTTATCACTTCACCACTGACTTGCGCGGAAAGGTGTGTTTTTTCAAAAGGGACTAACTCACCATGGCTGGTTATCACCACTTTATGATCGGTAGGAAAAAGAGAAGAAGCCTGAACGGTAGGCTCTGTAATGGCATCTTTGGTTGACTCTTTTTCCGGAGCTGTCGCGGCGATTGCGGCATATCCTGCATAAGATCCACCAACGACAACGAAAGGTAAAAGCCAACGTAATACGGGTTTTGCTAACATCGAAAATCCTTTTTTATTGTTGTTTTCATCACCATGCTTTTATTAAATCTTTGACTCCCTGTAAGCATGATGGTGAGGGAATTACATTTGAATAGACGTCAAAGCAGCGCGTACCTTGCTTTTTCGGTTGCTAACTACAGAGTTATTGCCAATTCAAAGTTAATAAAATTAACAAAAAATTAACTAACTTCGCAAGCTGCCCTGACTTAACTCTTCTTTTAAATAGCAAGGGACGTGCCAGGCATTTATTTATTAAAATTCAAATAGTTATTATTACTCAACTATTTTAACCAGTGTGCTATTGGTCATAATCACCAGATATTAGTGATTATGACCAATTCAGACACAATCATAATTAAAATAAATGATTATCTGCGTTCAAAAAGGTGAACTTAATCCCGAGAACATGACAATTCATTGATTAATAGCCCGTTATCCAACCTTGTTGGATGCATGCTGCGGCAACTTAGGTCTATAATTTCTGATAAGTAACACTCTGTAAGACAAGGAAATGTACTTTGTTACATACACTCGCTAAGCTGCTCTTCCCTTCTTTATTCACAATTTTATCGGCATGTTCATCCGTGTCATTGAACGATCCCAGTGAAAAATCCACTAGCTTCCAACTTGGGTATCAAGGTGACTCTGTGCTTGCACAGTACTTTGAAGCTTACGGGAAAGACCCAAAGTCAATCACTGGCTTTTCTCCTTTAAATCAAGGACACGATGCCCTTCTTGCTCGCACTTCTCTAATCGAGTCCGCACAAAAAAGCCTTGATCTTCAATACTATATTTACCGTGGTGACGAAACGAGTCAGCTAATAACGTGGCGCTTGTATGAAGCTGCAAAGCGTGGAGTCCGAGTAAGGCTGTTGCTTGACGATATGCAAAAGCGAAACGATGACGTGATGGCTGCCCTCAATGCACATCCTAATATCGAAATCCGCTTATTCAATCCGCATCAGTATCGCGACTCCCGCTGGTTCGCTCTTGCTAGCGATTTTGAACGTCTTAATCGTCGTATGCATAATAAGTCTCTGATTGCAGACAGTGTTTCTGCCATTGTCGGGGGTAGGAATATCGGCAATGAGTACTTTTCTTTTGAATCACAAGTCGAATTTGGTGATTTTGATCTACTGCTCTATGGTGAGGCGGTACAACAAACTGCAGATCAGTTCGACCTCTATTGGAATAGCGCCTATGCGATACCAATGGAATGGATAACACCGGACTCACAGCAAATTACCGACCTGGCGATTCAAAAGCAGGTCGACAAACTCCAGCTAGAGGAAAAGTTCTCAACCGGCCGTTATGACTTCACTAAACTGGATATGTACCAAGCTCTCAAACAAGGCAATCTCAAGCTCTACTGGGGAGAAGCAAAAGTATGGTTTGACTTACCCGATAAAGTTGCGACCCGAGAGAGCCAACTTATTGATAATTTAACGGAGCTGGTTAAAAGTGTTGAACATTCATTTGTTCTTATCTCCCCCTATTTCGTCCCAACCGAAGTCGGCACACAAGCATTGAGTAACGCGGCCAAGCGAGGCGTTGATATCACGATTGTGACCAATAGTCTCGCCTCTAACGACGTGTTTGCCGTGCATGGTTGGTACGCAAAATATCGAACAGACCTACTCGAAGCTGGGGTCAAGCTATGGGAAGTAAAAGCAAGCGCGAAACTCAAAAGCAAGTGGAGCCTCACGGGGAGCAGCAGAGCAAGTTTACACGCAAAAGCAATGACGATTGATGACAAAACTCTGTTTGTTGGCTCGATGAACTGGGATCCACGTTCAGCCGCTTTGAATACCGAAATGGCCGTTGTTATCGAACAGCCAGAATATGTGCAAATGTTTCTAGAACAACTGCCGAATCAATTGTCGAATAACGCCTATGCCTTAACTCTGCGCGACGGAGACATTGTCTGGACCGACATAAAAACAGGCAAAGAATATGATTCTGAACCAGAGGCCGGAGTATGGCGAAAAATGGGCGCTTGGTTCTCCGGCATATTGCCAATTGAAGATCAGCTATAACAATTGCCAATGTTTCAAAACCTCCCCGATAAAGCAAGACAAGAATGGACACTAGATTTGGGGAAACACAATAAATACAAGGAAATTCAATGTCAGCACAATGGAACGAGTACTATCAGAAAATTTTAAACCAACCTCACCGCCCAAACGTAGAAAATGCCGTAAACCTATTGAAACTCGAGAGCAAAGTCGCTCTTGATATTGGCTGCGGAATAGGTCGAGACAGTCATTTCCTCCTCGAACAGGGGTTTAACGTTCACGCATTTGATAGCCATGAAGATGCAGTAAAAACTTGTTTAACACGCTTTGAAGGCCAGAAGCGTTTCTCAATTTCACAGTGCTGTTTTACTGAGTTTGACTACCCTCAATGCAGCCTGGTTATCGCGAATGCCAGTTTGTTCTTTTGCCCGGACGAAGGCTTTGAGCAAGTTTGGACCAAAATAGACAGTGCCTTACAACCTGGCGGTATCTTTTGCGGTGATTTCTTAGGAGTAAAAGACTCCTGGGTTGCATCAGAAATGCATCCGAACATTACCGCATTAACGAAAAAGGAAGTGGAAAGTTTATTCGCGGATTACGAACTCATTTCATTGAATGAAAGAGATGAAGACGGAACCACAGTAGTCGGAAGCCCAAAACACTGGCACATGTTTAGTGTGACCGCTCGCAAGCGCTAAAAGCGGTCTCTCAAGAAAGCAGCACTTCAAATCAGTGCTGCTATCAGCGATTAATTGACTGGATACACCACTTCAAAACGTTCCAAAACTAGCGTACGTTTCTCATGCCAATCTATGTTCAACTCATCGCATTCAGCTTTAAAAAATGCAGTATGCGCGCCACGCCACCAGTTTAAGGTTCTATCACCTTCGCCTTCTGCGTAGGCAAACTCTGCGGTTACATCCTCATATTTGCATGTGCTGACATCAGTAATTCGTATTACACAAACGGGGTCCCCGTTCCAATTCGTGACGACTTGTAAATGGCCGACTTGTGGCATGGTTTCGCCATGCTCTCGATACCAAAGCTCCATGCTGCAAGAGGCGGTTTTCTGTCCAATTCGAACCAAATCGGCGCATACGTTGGCGTTGTATTCATCGGCACAATAATAGTCAGCACTAACTGATGGTACGGCAGCTCTTTGTTCTGGTGATAATAATTTTAGATACTGCTCTAAGTAATCCTTAGCTCGCGCGTCCATGCTCACTCCATTAATCATAAATTCGCAAGGAGGATAAAAGATATCACGGCAAATAACCACCAGGAACAAACTGAAAAACAACAAGAATATGACTTTTACGTAGACGACAATTATTTCTTTTGTAATAACTTTGCTAAACGTTTGTGCTATTTGCTATTGTTGCATGGTCTATCTGTACTCTTCTCGTGAAAGGACGTTTTATGCGCTTATTTATTGGTATTTTTTTCTCGCTGATACTTGCCTTGCCGACAATGGCATCGGACGAAAAGTATTCAGAATCGGATCTGTTAGATAGACCATTAATGGAACGCTATATTTTAGATGAGCTAAAAGCACTGCGTCAGGACTATCAGAGCCTAGAAAAACGAATGATCACAGAGATCACCGACCGCGAGCTGACGGTTGCGGATAAATCGTTGAACTATGCCAACGTGACCGTAACCTACTTCTTCTACATCATCGCAGGTGTCGCATCGCTGATCGCCTTTGTAGGCTGGCAATCTCTGCGTGAGTTTAAACACAACACCAAAGAGATGGCGGATAAACGATTAGAAAAGATCGCCCAAGAATACGAGAAGAAATTTGTAGCACTGGAGCGAGATTTAAAACGCAAAACTCGCATTATCAGTGAAAACAATAAAGAAATTGAGAAAATCAACGAGATCCATAACTTATGGTTGCGTGCGCAAAGCTCACAAACACCAGAGCAACGTATTGAAATCTATGATGAGATCTTGCTGATTCGCCCAGGTGATTTAGAAGCGTTGACTTACAAAGCAGACGCCGCGATGGAAATCAACGAATACCACTGGGCACTAAGCATCTGTAACCGCGTACTTGAAGTCGATTACACCAATGGTCCTGCACTGTATCAACGCGCTTGTGCATACTCTCGTCTTGGCATTGAAGAGCAAGCCATTGAAGACTTGGAACGCGCTATTGAATACAGCCCATCTATTCGTGACTTGCTTGCCGAAGAGCGAGACCTCGAATTGCTGCATGGTAACGAGCGCTTTGAAAAGCTCTTACACCTAGCAAACGAATAATGGAATGAGCAGCATGAGTAGTCACTTTAACTTAGAAGACGCCAGCCAAGTGTTGGTTGGCGCTTTTGCCCTCGCCGTACCCATCTCTTTTTCTGAAGAGGCGTGGCGACTAGGTGAAAGCTTGCCAATGGCAAACCTGCTCATGCTGTTAAGCCTTTCTGTCATTTTCCTCAGTTTTTTCGCCTATCAAAGCGTGTTCCAAAGCCACATCAAAAATCGCGTATCCATTTTTATTTTTCGTGTGGTTATCGCGTACCTCATTGCGGCCGTTGTGGTGGCGTTAGTTCTTTTCTGTCTTGATAAGCTGCCACTAATGAATGAGCCTTTGGTTGCGATAAAACGGGTCATCGTCATCACAATGCCGGCGTCAATGGGTGCAATTGTGGTGGACAGTTTCGACAAAGAATAGGAATAGCACCTACTCTTCTAACGTTAAATTAGAACCCGAGTGGTCTTTGCCTAACACATCTTCTGGGTTTCGCAGCGCGCAGGTTTCTAACGACAAACACCCGCAGCCAATGCATCCACCCAAATCGTTTTGCAGGGCTTTGAGCTTTTGAATTTTTTGCTCCAACTGTTCATGCCAATGACTCGCCATGACTTCCCATTGCTGTTTGTTTGGCGCTTGATGTTTCGGCAGCTCATCTAGCGCATGTTTGATTTCTTCTAACGACAACCCCACTTGCTGTGCCGCTTTAATCACCGCAACACGGCGCAACACACTTCGATGATAGCGACGCTGATTCCCTTGATTTCTCCAACTCGAAATCAGTCCTTTTTGTTCATAAAAATGCAGGGCAGAGACTTTCACTCCGGAACGTTTTGCCACTTCTCCTACGCTGATTTCCATCCTTGACTTCCCGTGTTTCTATTTTGTTAAAAAAAGCTTTACCTCAAGTTTACTTGAGGTTCTAAAGTTACACCATCTTAAATAACGCTAAACCCAGACGGTCTCGAAATATTGCGTTCAGGACGCATAACTTGGTTGACAAACACAGCACCGCTAGAAGCCAATGTTTTGAAATCCATTGGGAATTTGAGGCAAACATAATGAAAAATAAAACTCAGCCGTACTTAGCAGGCCGCTTCTTCGACAGTATATCCTCTGGCTTGTTCATGATGGCACTGCCATGGGTCATGCTTTCCGAGCCCAAAATGGGCACATTCGTCGCTTTAGTTTCTCTGAGCTGCACCGCGATTTCTTTTCTGGCTACGCCTTTCTTTTCCACTTTAGTGGACCGACACTCACGAAAAGCACTCCTCGTGCTCAATCAATGGATTCAATCGGGCATGGCTTTGGTGGTGTTCATTGCTTATTGGTTAGGGTTTGAGTCCCACTGGCTGTTGGCTTTTGCGCAATTGGTGTATTGGGTTTCGAGTAACTTTGCATGGACGACCAACAACGCCTTCACTCAAGAAAATTATCAGCATCACGAATACGCAAAAATTTCGGGGCAGCAAGAAATTGTAATGCAATCCACGACCCTCGGCGCTGGAGCGTTGGGTATTGTTTTGCTTGAAATGTGGGGCATGAAAGAGTTTGCTTTGTTTGCGGCCAGCGCATCCGCTTTAGCGGCGATGTTCTATATTCTGACGCCGTACACCCAACAATTGAGGGGATCAAAGTCCGTTGCTTTCATCGCACAACTCAAAGAGAGCAAACAAATATTCCGTCTCGAACCCCGATTTTATGGCTTTATTCTGCTCTCTTGCCTCTCTTATCCTGCATTGACGTATTTGAGCAAATTGGTGCCGATTTGGTTTTCTGAACAAGGCATCTCTGGCGATTGGTCTGCAGGGTTCAACATCAGTTTTGGTCTCGGCTCGTTACTAACAGGTTTCATTGTCACCAAAGTGCTGAGTCGCGCCTCCCATAGCCACATTATGTTTGCTTCGATGGTCATGGTATCTCTAGCGTTTATCGGAATGAGTTTTGCGATAAGCCCGCTGACCATCTTATTGTTTATGGCGCTGTTTGGTGTATTTAACGCGCTAAATCGCATTGCGAGAGTTAACTGGATGCATCACACCGTAGCGGTTCATCAACGTGGTCGTGTTGATGGCGGCATCAGCATGTTTTCCACCACCATTCAAGCTCTCAGTTATGTATTAATCGCGATGTTGAGTCATTACGAGCTAACACAATACGGTTTTGTAATAGCAGCTGTTGTCATGGTGTTAGCAGTGGTATTGATGGGATTACTCAGCCGAGACGTCGAGCCGTTTAACGACCTGCCCCTTCATGCAGCGGCAAAGTGAAGCATAGAAATTGAGAAGTTGAGAAATTGAAAAAGCGAGATAAGAAGATAACCAAAATCGTCTTCCTAATTTTCTACACCAGTACTTTTTTCTCTATCGCTCATCAGCAAGGTTGGGTATTCTGAGGCGACCAACATGAGAATAAGGAATTCGCAGTGAACTTAAGACAATTGGAAGTCTTTTACGCCATTATGCAAGCAGGAACGGTGTCTGGTGCTGCTCGCTTACTGCACGTTTCCCAGCCCAATGTCACTCGAGTTCTCGCCCATACAGAACAACAACTGAGCTTCACTTTATTTGAGCGTGTAAAGGGGCGTCTCGTTCCCACTCAAGAAGCCAAAACCTTATTGCCAGAGGCTGAAAAAGTCTATCAACAACTCGGACAATTTCGCTCTCTGACCAACAAAGTCAAACAGGGAACTCAACATTTACGAGTTGGTGCTCCGCCTGTTTTGGCCGCACATTTGTTAGCGCCGACTGTCGCGTTGTTGTCGAAAGAGCACGGCATCTCCTTTGAGCTATTAACGGCCAATCGCGATGAACTGTGCTCTGGGTTGCTGAAACATGAATTGGATGTCGCCATCGCGTTCGGTGAAGAAACACCACCAGCGATCATGGGGCACGTGTTATTGAAAGAAAACTTAGCACTGATCGCTCCTAAAAGCGCAGCGATACCCGCAGAAAAAGTCGCTATTTTAGAAGAACTCATCAGGCACGATTTACCCATTATCGGTTTAGATAGCCGAGACCCTTTGGGCTTATTGTTGCATCAAACCTTGTCGGCGCGTGACGAGCATTATCAACATGCCATCTCCGTACGCAGCTACTCCGCGGCGGCTGAACTGGTGAAACACCAAGTAGGGTTCGCCATTGTAGACCCATGGACCACAAAACAATATCGCCAAGATGATGCCGTCTCCGTGCATGCTTTAGAGCCAAACATGTCCTTCTCTGTCTCTATTTTATTCGCAGAGCACACACCTCAATCCATTGCGACAAAGCAATTTATCACCGCCCTAAAACAACAGATGGTTTAAAGGTATAACTTGAAGTTATACCTGCCTAACAAATAAGCATTCGGTTTCCTAAATCAGTCTGGCTACATTAATGAGCAATAACGATGACGAAGGGAACCATCATGCAAATTGCTCAACCTTACCTACTCTTTCTTGGCGATGTAACCGATCCACTCGCAGCAAAAACCGCGCGTGGCATTTACCAATGGCGACCTGAGATTTGTCTTGGCCAAATCCGCCTGACGCCAGAAACCGTATCGCTTGGTTTAACCGACATGACACTACAACAAGCGCAGCAGCAAGGAGCAAAAACGTTGGTGCTTGGCACAGCAAATCCAGGAGGCGTCATTCCCGAAGCTTGGCAAGCTACCTTACTTGAAGCGGCAGAAATGGGATTTGAAATTGCATCGGGCATGCACCAACGTTTGGCGGAATTTGCTCCTCTTGCCGATCTAGAACAACGCGGATTAACCAAACTGTATGATGTTCGCCATTATGATGCCCCGCTCAAGGTCGGCAATGGCAAAGCTCGCGCAGGCAAGCGAGTACTTACTGTAGGAACAGATTGCTCCGTTGGCAAAATGTACTCTGCCCTCGCCATTGAACACGCATTAAAGCGTAAAAACTGTCGCGCAGAGTTCAAAGCAACGGGTCAAACGGGAATTCTCATCGCAGGCAGTGGCATTTCAATTGATGCCGTAGTTGCCGATTTTATCTCCGGCGCAGTAGAAGCGATCAGCCCCGACTTCACCGACCACGATTGGGACATCATCGAAGGGCAAGGTTCGTTATTTAACCCTTCGTTTGCTGGCGTAAGTTTGGGCTTACTTCACGGCGCACAAGCGGACGCTCTGGTACTGTGCCATGAGATTGGTCGCCCACACATCCGCAACTTACCACATGCGAGCTTGCCAATCATTGAACAAACGATAGAAGCGAATCTGGCCGCTGCCCGCCTAACAAATCCAAAAGCTCAATTAGTGGGTATTTGCTTAAACACTTCGGCGATCAGCGAAGAAGATGCTGCCCAGTTATGCCAGGATTGGAGCGACAAATATCGGGTGCCCGTCACCGACCCTGTGCGTTTTGGCGTTGACGCGGTTGCAGATAAGATCCTTACTATTTAGGAAACATTTACGGTTTAGAAAATAACTGCGGTTTAGGGAAAACTAGTGAGATGAAAATTCATGTAGAACCCGTCACGATTTCTATGGCGACACCATTTCGCATCTCTCGCGGCAGTCGGACAGAGTGCCACGTAGTCCGCGTGACAATTGAACATCTGGGCATGATCGCACAAGGAGAATGCACGCCATACCCTCGTTATGGTGAATCGGTTGAATCGGTAATTAAGGCGATTTCTCACGCCGCGCATGAACTGCAAAGTTTGTATGCCAAAGGCGAAGCTGATGTCATGGCTCTCAAAAGCCAGCTTCAATCATTATTGCCCGCAGGAGCGGCAAGAAATGCGTTGGATTGCGCGCTTTGGCATCTTCTTGCGCTTTTGAACCACAAGCAGCAGGTTCACGACCTCTTTACGTTACCTGAGGCGATTGTGACGGCGATGACGGTTTCTATCGATACGCCGCAAGCGATGGCAAAACAGGCGCAAGCTTACCTTAGCCAAAGCGCAAAACTGCTTAAGGTAAAACTGGATGGTGAACACGTGATTGAGCGCGTTGCAGCAGTGCGTGACGCCGCACCGCACACGCAAATTGTCTTAGATGCGAATGAAGCATGGCAAAACCTCGACCTCGCTACGGTATTTGCTCAACTCGAACCGTTTAATATCACCATGATCGAGCAACCGTTGCCACAAGACTGCGACGACGTACTCGCCAGCATTCCGCACCCCATTCCACTTTGCGCCGATGAAAGTTGTCACACCAAAGAGCAATTACATCAGCTTGTTGGCAAATATGAAATGGTGAACATTAAGCTAGATAAAACGGGCGGGCTCACAGAAGCACTATTACTAGCCGACGACGCCCAAAAACTCGGTTTTAGCCTCATGTCCGGTTGTATGTTGGGGACGTCGCTGGCAATGCGGGCTGCGTTACCTATTGCTGCTCAGGCGAGCGTTGTCGATCTTGATGGCCCGGTGTTGCTCGGACGAGATGTAACGCCGAGCTTAGTTTATCGCGACGGCGAAATCGTTCTTTCCAAATAGCCTAAATAATCCCGAGGTTTTGATCGAAAAGTCAGAACCTCTGAGTTTATGATCTCGATTAAAAAACAATCAGCCCCATCATGAAATAAGTCACATAAATTATACGGTTATTACGGCATGCTAAGATTACAGTAGTCCAAGAAGGTGGTCTTATGCATCGAGTCATCCGGAAAATGACATGGAAGACGAATAGGCGGTAATCCCGCCCTACTCCAATGCAGTGCGTGGGTTTCTCTAACAACCCACTTCCTAGCAATTCGTAGGTTTTTCACGCCATCTTGCAAGGAGGCTCTATGCCTATAAACAAAATACGCAATATCGCTTTCGTCGGCCAAACCGGGACCGGTAAAACCACGCTGATAGAAAAACTGCTCTTCACCTGCGATGCCACTCACCATTTAGGCAGCGTAGAAAAAGGCGATACCGTTACCGACTTCGACCCTCAATCCATCCAATATCAACACAGCATTGAAGCAACGCCAGTCGCACTGCGCTGGAATAAACATCGGCTCAATATCATCGACACTCCGGGACAAAACGAGTTACTTGGCCGTACGATCAGCGTCTTTCCTGCCGTTGAAACATCCGCCCTTGTCATCGACCCTCAAACACCACTAAACCAAACTTCCGATCGCTTATTCACCTTTGCTAAAGAGCAGCAAAAATGTCAGATGATCATCATCAATAAGCTCGATAACCACGGTAGTCAGTTAGAAAGATTGATGGAGAACATCGTTGAGCATTTTGGGGACCACTGCTTGCCGATCAACTTACCTTCGGCTGACGGGGAATCTGTAGTTGACTGCTATTTCGAACCAGAATTGGGACGAGAAACCTTACTTGCGACGGTAGATGAAGCTCATGAGACCTTGATTGACCAAGTTATCGAAGTCGATGAAGAACTGATGGAACTGTATCTGGAACAAGGCTCCGAACTCACCGCAGAGCAACTGCATGATCCGTTTGAAGAAGCACTGAGAACTGGACATGTGATTCCGGTCTGTTTTGTCTCAGCACAAACCGGCGCGGGCATCGAGCTTCTGCTTCGTACCTTGGCGGAGATCATGCCCATGCCAAACGAAGGTAACCCTCCTCTATTGGAAAAGAACGGCAAAAAAATCAAAGTAAATTGCGAAACCTTAGAGCACACCGTCGCACACGTGTACAAAGTCAGCGTCGACCCATATATGGGAAAACTTGCCTACTTACGTGTGTATCAGGGTGAAATCAATGCGGGCAGCCAGCTTTATATTGGCGAAAGCAACAAGGCATTTAAAGTTGGGCACTTATATCAACTGCAGGGCAAAGATAGAACCGAGATCCCTCGCGCGCTTGCCGGCGACTTCTGCGTTTTAGCCAAAGTGGATGATCTCGAATTCGATTCAATCGTTCATGACTCTCACGAAGAAGATGGTGTTCAACTCAAGACGTTGGACCTTCCTGACTCCATGTATTCTTTGTGCTTGAAGCCTCTTAAGCGTGGAGATGAGCAAAAATTAGGCGATGTACTGAATAAAATCGCCAGCGAAGATCCTTCGCTGCGCATCGAACATCGCGCTCGCACCAACGAAACCATCATCAGCGGCCAAGGGGAATTTCACCTCAAAGTCGCATTAGAAAAGATGGCGAACGTGTACAAGCTGGACGTCGAAACCTGCCAACCAAGCGTCGAATACTTTGAAACCATCACCAAACCTGCCGAAGGGCATTATCGACACAAAAAACAAAGTGGCGGTGCAGGCCAGTTTGGTGAAGTGCAATTGAAGGTTCGCCCACTCGAGCGCGGTGCCGGATTTAAGTTCATCAACAAAGTGGTGGGTGGCGCAATTCCAACCGCGCTTATTCCCGCGGTCGAAAAAGGTATTTTACAAGTACTCGAAGAAGGGGCGATTTCTGGCAACCCAATCAAAGATGTGGAAGTCACCGTTTATGACGGTAAATATCACTCCGTCGATTCGAAAGAAATTGCGTTTGTCATCGCAGGTAAGAAAGCCTTTTTAGATGCGATCAACAACGCTGATCCTATTGTGCTGGAGCCCATTGTCCAAATGGAGTTACACGTCCCAACCACAAACGTCGGTGACGTGTCTGGGGATTTGTCAGGTAATCGAGGATTAATAGAAGGCACCGAACCGATCGATAGCCAATTCACGTTGTTGAAAGCCAAATCGCCAGTAAACGAGTTGCAAGATTACGCTCGTCGATTGCGAGCTATCACGGGTGGTGAAGGCAGTTTTAGTATGACTTTGAGCCATTACGAGCCCGCGCCACCAGCAGTGCAAAAACAAGTCTGCCAAGGCAGTGCTCAACAAGGTTAATTCCCTAAGATTCAAATCAATCAAATAAAAAAGCGCCCTCAAAATGAGGGCGCTTTTAGGTAAATTAAAATTTATTTATCGAGAGACAAACCGATCTGACTGATTTTGCTTTCAAACTCTTCGATGCTGTTCGCTTTGTAAGTCGGAGCACCGTTAAAGTAGCGCGGTTTCTCTGGCAGCATCGCATTTTTCAGCTCTTGTTCTTGGTCGATATTGTCATGATAAACCGTTACACGATTTGGAATATCCTGCTTTATTACAGCCATATTGGTTCTCCTTGTTTAAATCGAATATTAAGCGTAGAACGTAGTTAACGATGCGTAAAAGCCACTGTGCAAAATTTAGACACCAGCGACAATTTCATACTCAAACCATTGCATTATTTTGTTTCAATGTTCTCTTTAAGTATTCTTGGCGCACACACCTTTCGCGTTTAAGGTAAGTGAAGATTCCACCATCAAAAGACAGGATGTCTTATGTCAAAGCAAGAGCTTAACCAGATGGGCAGTGCCAAAGTTTATCTGGTAGAAAAACACGGCATTTCATTCATTGAAAAGCAGCAGGTAGAACAGGTTGAGGTCGCTTTTTATCAACACCAGGCTAAACCATTCAATGAACTTGGCATTCTTGTACCTGAGCTCATTGATTACGATCACCAACAAAATACGTTACGAATCGAGTATATCCCGCACTCTGTCAATCAAGAATTCCTGCTTGAAGAGCCCCGCGTGATAGAACAACTAGCTAAAATACATAGACTATCTCCGACATCAGACGGTGTTTATCATCCTCATCAGTGGACACAACCAGCCACTTCCCAAGCTTTAAGCACGCTCAAACTAGACGCAAAAACAGAGCGGTTCTTTTATCAGCTACAAGAGCAATCCGGCCCGCTTTTCAACGCCAAAAATTTGATCTCTGGAGACACCAATGCCGGGAACTGGGGGCGACGAGATAATGGCGATTTGGTGCTGTTCGACTGGGAACGTTTTTCGACAGGGCATATCGCGATAGATTTAGCACCACTAGTCAAAGGCATGGGCACATTCGAAGATTATCTTGGTGTGGCGCATACCTATACCAAGACGGCAAAGCAAGGCGATGCGAGTAATTTAGCAAGAACGATTGCAATAGCTAAAACGTGGATGGTGGTAGAAGTGGTGAATATACTGGTCTCGAGACAGAACCCTCAGACCAGTAAATACATTGACTGGTTTAAACAAACCTTACCGAAATGGGCAAAAGATCTTAGCGCTCAGATGACGAATTAGGTTCGGATATTTGATACAAACGTCTTTCAGGCTCGGCACAAGAGGTTTCACAATTGCACACCTTATCAACACCGACATTATTCAATCCGCCACAACTCCCTTGAATACGCTTGTTGTGGAAAATGACGCCAAGCGACATCAACAAAATGATTGCGAGAAAACCAAGAAAGGTAAATAACCAAACCATATTAACCTGCCTTATTAGCCATCGTCTTTAGCCTAAGTATAGCAGGGCGAGATGTCACTTTAAGTAGCCCTGCTGGTGCTTTCGGTCTTGCTAGCAAGGAGGGTTTGGATTTTTTGCCACCACAACCACAGGAACCGCAACCGCCTTTTGGCTTGTGAGCACTTTTCTTATGATTGTTTGAGGGACGACCTTGAGACGGCTCAATGAGAGGCTCTCTTGGAACCGCAAGTACATCTTCCAGTGAGCTACGGGTAGAAAGCCTGAATACTTGCGTGCCACTACGAAGTAATTTGGCTAGTGCGCGTTCACCGATATTTCGTACAAGTACAGCATCCACATTGTACTCTTGCAGAGACTGAATTAACTGAGACTTCGCATTGCAACCTGCTTGTGGCATCGAAGCAATGTTCGCTAAGTTTTTTAGCATGCCGTCAGTATCAGAATAAATAGCAATATATGGTGCTTTAACAAAGTGGTTTGCCACCCGCTCACCATCATTAGGAATAGCATAAATCATAAGTTTGACTCCTCATCCGGAAAAACTAATGCATGACCTTCAACTAAACTTTTTGCGACTTTCAATCTTGCACTTTTTACTGTGTTACCAAAAGTTTGTCTAGAGACGCCCATCTGATCAGCAGCTTGCTGCTGGCTAAGCCCCTCTAAATCGGCCAAACGCAGTGCTTCTAGCTCTTCTGGTAATATGGCGACTTGCTCCAACTGATGAAATGGCACGCCATTAGGTTTGAAACAATGGTGTGCAGCACGTCCGCATATTCGTCTTTCTATCTTTGGTCTTGCCATCATTATCCCTCGAAAACACAGGGTCAAATTACGCCTTAAACTGGCATATGCCAATAACATTTTTAGCATATGCCAATAAACTAAGTTTGCAAAAATCGACACGATAAATACGTAAGACATCAGGATTAATTAGACATCTAAGAATTGACAAACTTTGGTGACAAACGAGCAAAAAGATCAATTCTAATTATCTAGATAATAAAAACGTTAGTTTGCGCAGACTTTTCATACAAATACGCGCTAATGTATTCATTTTATTGGAGAAGAAAAACTATAATCCGATCAAATCATTCATTTGAACACTAATGATTATTTTATTAAAAGAGTGTCTCCCTAAGTAACTATAAAGTGCAGGTCGACTGCATTGAAATGAGCCTAAAGGGTAAAACAATAGATGGAGGACCTATCGAACCACCAATCATTACTTGGTCTACGATCCCAGCCATTCTTGCTGAATCACGTCTCTTGAGGGCACCTAGATATATCAGAAAAGGAAGTAAATATGTCTGACTCGAATTGGCTCAGCGAATTCCCAGAAATGGATCGCTCTGATCTTAGAGCGATTCGCAAAACACTCGATGGCGCCTACCGAGATTTCTCTCGTGAATATGGTGAACTTATCGAGTCTCTCTTTGATCCGCTCCTTTCATTTCTTGTCTGGTTTGAAAAACTGCTTATTTCAACACCTTGGGTCGTTGTTTTAGGCGTCTGCACCGCCCTCGTTTATGCCGCTAGTCGCTCTTGGAAACTGGCTATCGCATGTTTTGGCTCACTTATCCTGATTGGCTACTTCGGCATGTGGGAAGACACAATGCGCACGCTCAGTATTATCACGGTGTGTACCATGCTGGCAATCACACTCGGGATCCCTATCGGCATCGCCATGGCGCGCTCTAATCGTATTCAGTCAGTTGTGACACCATTACTCGACGTCATGCAGACCATGCCGGCATTTGTGTACCTCATCCCAGTTGTGATGTTACTCGGGATCGGCAAAATTCCTGGCCTCATCGCAGTAGTGATCTACGCGATTCCACCTGTTATTCGTTTAACTAATTTGGGTATTCGTTTGGTGGATAAAGAAGTGTTGGAAGCCGCAACCGCATTTGGTGCCAGCAGTAAACAGCGGCTTTTTGGGGTCCAACTTCCGCTCGCAATGCCAACCATCATGGCGGGAATCAACCAAACGATCATGATGGCACTGTCGATGGTCGTCATCGCATCGATGATTGGGGTAAAAGGTTTGGGCCAGCCCGTTCTTAAGTCGATTACCAATCAATATTTCACTCTTGGTCTTTTAAATGGTCTAGCCATTGTCGCTCTAGCGATTCTTTTCGACCGCGCTTCACAAGCGTATGCGAAACGCACTCAAGCCCATCTGGGAGATTTAAAGCATGACTAGCCCACTTATCGAAATCAGCGGTCTGTATAAAATCTTCGGACCCAAACCCGACAGCGTGATTGAGCGCGTCAAGTTGGGACATAGTAAAGAACACGTGTTAGCGGAAACGGGCCACACGGTCGGGCTAAAAGACATCAACCTCCAAATTAAAAAGGGCGAGATTTTCGTCATTATGGGTTTATCCGGTTCAGGAAAGTCCACCATGATTCGCCACTTCAATCGCCTAATCGATCCAACCATGGGACAGATTTTGGTGGAAGGGGTAGATGTCATGCAGCTTTCTAACAAGGAGTTAGAGCAGTTTCGTCGTCATAAGATGTCGATGGTGTTTCAACGTTTTGGCTTATTGCCTCATCGCACTGTTATCGACAACATCGCTTACGGTTTGGAAATTCAAGGAATAAGTAAAGAAGCGCGCTTATCAAAAGCAAACGAATGGTTGGATACCGTTGGATTAACGGGTTATGAGAACCAATATCCCGCTCAGCTATCAGGTGGTCAGCAGCAACGCGTAGGCCTCGCGCGAGCATTGGCAACCAACGCCGAAATACTGTTAATGGACGAGGCATTCTCAGCGTTGGACCCACTGATTCGGAGCGAAATGCAGGATCAGCTGGTAGAGCTGCAACAGAAGCTGCACAAAACCATTATTTTCATTACTCATGATTTAGATGAAGCACTGCGCCTTGGCGATCGCATTGCGATCCTTAAAGACGGTGAGCTTGTGCAACAAGGTTCACCAGACGAAATATTGCTGCATCCTGCCGATGAGTACGTTGAAGCCTTTGTAAAAGACGTCAATAGAGCGCGAGCATTGACGGTTGAGACTGTGATGCAGCCACCTTCATATCGCATTGCCGCTAAAACCATTGAAGAAGCGCTCAGTGAGATGAAACGAGTTAAACGTGATTATGCTTATCATGTGACCGATGCAGGCTATCAAGGCGTGATAACGCAACAAGGGTTACTAGACGCGACGAAGTTAGCTCAAACCCCAAGCTGGGATGATGATATCTATGAAGAAGTGCCTATCATCTCTCCCCATTCAGCCATTGAGCAAATATTGACTGAAACCATGTCGTGCGAATACTCACTGCCCGTTGTCGATGAGCATGGTCATTTGAAAGGTGAATTAGAGCGTCGTACTGTTGCTGGTCTATTCGCTAATGAAGACAGCACAAAACGAAGCACCTCACGTTCAAACATCGATAAGGCCTCTTAACTGATTTAATAAAACAGCTCACAGCAATGTGGGCTGTTTTCACTATCTCTGCCCCCACCCCTCTAGATATTTATTTGTAGACTCAAGCTTGATATCCCAATCAACATTTACATTGTTCTGATTTTCCTGACAATTTCATGCTCATATTCGGTTTTATTGACATAGATAGATCATTCTATTGCTTTTTGATGACGCAAATACCTGATAAATGTCTACTATTACTCTCATACAAAATCTTGATTTAAAGAGGGATAAAATGAAAAAAACAATGTTGGCACTAACAGGCGCGGTAATCATTCTTGCAGGCTGTCAAGATGAGAAACCTGCCGAAACAAGCGCAGTTGAAGTACCTCAAGCGACGGAAACTGAAGTCACTACTAGCGCAGAAGTTACTACAGAGACAATTGACACGCTGCCAGTAGCAGAAGAAC
Source organism: Vibrio sp. JZG120 (assembly GCF_053890955.1). Classification (NCBI taxonomy): domain Bacteria; kingdom Pseudomonadati; phylum Pseudomonadota; class Gammaproteobacteria; order Vibrionales; family Vibrionaceae; genus Vibrio; species Vibrio sp. JZG120. Next base: position 188,450 of record NZ_JBSRRK010000001.1, on the reverse strand, counting down.
AAGTCATCACTGAAGAAACATTTGTAGACTCTGAGCATAACGCACAAAATGCCCTGGACTGGAACGGCACATATAAAGGTACGCTTCCATGTGCGGATTGTTCAGGTATCGACATGACCATCACACTAAATCAAGATGGCACTTACGTACTTGAAGAAAGCTACCAAGACAAAGAAGACGGTCAGTCAAAGTCTGAAGGCCAATTCACTTGGGATGCAAACGGCAGCATCGTAACGTTGACAAACGAAGATGCGCCAAACCAATACTTTGTTGGTGAGAATGTACTTATGAAGCTAGACATGAATGGCGAAAAAGTAACAGGTGACCTAGCACCGTTATACAACTTAACGAAACAACAATAAGTTCGTATCGATACCTGATAAATAATCTAAATCCGAGCTACCCCAGCTCGGATTTTTTCTTTCCATCGACGGCGGTTGCCTTTCTTATCTTCCTTCTCCGATCTTACATTCCGCTTCTTATCCTGATGGTTCATTACATTTCCATACGCTTTGCTGATAGAGGCTTACAACTTCATTTTGTACAGTGTTCAAAACAAATCAGAACAACTCGGAAAAATGATGAAAAAGACATTAATTGCACTACTAACTCTGACTGCTGCTGGTTCAGCGGTTGCTGGTGATACTTATATTCGTAACGGTAACATCTACAACAATGAAGGTGGCTGGAACGCGGAAGTCGGAGTGGCTCATGGCAGCGATCTTTTCAAAGATCAAAAATACAATACAGCTCCAATTCTAAATGGCGGTTACCATGGTGACGACTTTAACGCCGATCTAAGTGGCATTAACTACCGCTTCTTCGGTAACACCAATGAATTAATCAACATGAGTGCTTACCTTGTTGGCAGTGGTGTCATGCGTGACGGTGATATTGCAAAGAGCCTGAAAGGCACGGATAAACGTCGCTTTGCTGTCGATTTAGGTTTGAACACTGACTTTACGTTAGATCAACACAATGTGATTTCAACATACCTTCAACATGATATCAGTGGTGCTTACAAAGGTTACTTAGCGGGCGCGACTTACTTCCACATTATGAACTTCGGTAGTGTTGATTTTGTTCCTTTTGCTAACCTAACTTATCAAAGTGAAGACTACGTAGATTACTACTTTGGCGTAAAACAACGCGAAGCAAATGCAAACCGCAAAGCGTACAAAGGTGATTCAACAGTAAGCTATGGTTTAGGCTACAAGCTAGTCATGCCAATCAACGATAACTGGCAAGTGAGCCAAATGACACAATACACTCGCCTAGGCAGCGGTATCAGCGATTCCTCAATTGTTGATAGTGCAAACCAATGGGTTGTTGGTGCGAGTGTGTCGTACAACTTCTAACTCTACATTCCACATAAAGCCATCATTGCGATGGCTTTATGTATTCATACTCTGTGCTCACCGTGTCGAAATATGCTAGTTAAAGTGAGCTATCCAGAGACGATGCAAATCGCTATAACCCGTATTTTTCACCTGAACACCGCGCACTTGCTGTGTTTTTGTCACCTCTTCATAGCCAACAAATAAAGGCAAATAAAGATACTGCTCTCGTAACGCTTTTTCTACGCCTAAAAGAGATTGTAAAGATTGAGCATTTGCCATGGCTTCGCGAAGGTTTTCTCGATGGATCAACATCTGGCTTTGATCAAAACTAAAACGCAAACCTGTTGCTATCGATAGCCATTCAAATACGCCATACTCAAACGGCGCTTCCATGACTTCTTCAATTAGGAGCAAGTCCGCTCGATGTGATACGACTTCAGGAAAACTAATGTCATCAATAATGACGATCTCTAGCTCTAATCCCGTCGCCCGAATCACTCGGTGCAACCACTCAGAGTGACGAATTAAACTTGGTATCGTCCAGATTGGCTCAGCTAGCGCTACTTTACCTTGTAGCTTAGGCGTCACAATAGCCTCTGCTATTAGTAAATCTTGCTCTTGAGTCGCTAACTGAATGCTGTCAACGGCACTTTGCGCCTCATAGATTCTCTTTTGCGCATTGATGTAATCGGCGAGTTGATGCCAGTCTTCTTTTGCGAGATTAGAGTCCGCGCGCTCCCGATAGGTCAAATATGAAAATGCGCTGATTTTTTCCACTTCAACGTGATCAGAGGTTTGGTTAAAACTCAACATATTCAGGGTCTTAACATCACCATGAGACAGCGTAATTTGGTCCAACAATGCGCGCGCTGAAAAATATTCTTTGTGTGCTTGAAGAATCATACTATCTTGGTTCCAACCACTGATTTTAAATGGTCCGGTGCCTATGTGGTAAGAATAACCAGAACCGAAAGAAACAACATCTCGACAAAGAATAGAAGCGTGAGGAGTGGCTAGCATGTATGGAAAAAACATGTTCGGATGTTTCAATGTGATTTTTAAGCAGCTCGATGTTTCGGCAATCACACTGTCAATACATTGCCAGAGCTCGTGTACTGGTCCTTTTATTTCCTTAAGTCTTTCTATGCTCCAAACAACATCTTGTATGCTGAGAAGTTCACCATCGTGACGATATATTCCAGGTCTCAACCATAACGTCATCACATTGCCTTCCATTTTCCACTCATGTGCTAGCGAAGGCTCAATGCCACCATTGGAATTTTGAGTCAGCAAAACATCATAAACACTTTTCGCCACATGCAGTTCAGTATGACGATAAGTATTCGCAGGATCGACCTTAGACACCCAAGGGTAAGAGGAGATCAAAATAGCGTTATTTGACTCATTCAACTGGTTCACTTTTTCAGAGGCAATCGTCAGCGCCCTGACAGCACTTTGGCCGAACCAATCGATAAGTTTTGTTATCGAGTTCATTCTTCCCCGACCAAGCTCCTCAACCAAAAATTCGGTCATCGCTTGTTGAAGGGAAATAGTAATATTCAGACGGCTGGCGTTACTTCTGCCAATTGCAGGTTTCCAATCTACCCAACCGTAAGAGGCAAGCTTTTTCATCACAATAGAAACATTGCGCCTTGACGTACAAATTACCACTTCAAGCTCCGACAGCGTAACGAAGTGATATTGATGAGGTTCAAAGTGCTTTAACAGTAGATCCAGATACCTAAGATTGACATCGTTCACAAAGATTCCTAAGAGTTATTCCAAAGCAAAAAAATAGCACAGGACGCTTAGCAACTAAACTTCCTGTGCTATATCTAAATATATTCAAAGCTTGGACTCAGCTCGACCAACAGAAGTCAAAAACGTGTACTAAGCCAAGAGGTAACTTGAATAAGTGTTCTTAGAAACGGTAGCTCATACCTACAGAGAACACGTTGATGTCTGCATCAACCGTTACTTTTTCATTGCCAAATTTCGCAATGTCTAGCTCAGGCATCATGTATTCCCATTCAACTTGTAGAGCAAAATTTTCTGTAATAGCGAACTCTGCGCCTAAACCGTACATGCCTGTCACAGTGCTGTCAGAAATGGTGGTATGGCCTGCGCTACCGTCAATCACAGAGTTGCTAATTTTGAATTCAGCATTGAAGTAAGAAAGACCAGCTTTAGCAAAAAGGTTGAAACGATCACCAATAGGTAGAGTCGCCTTTGGTTGAATCGATAGATACTTCATATCACCAACAGTAACAACTTTGCCGTCTAAAGCGTCGTAGCCACCAATGGCTGCTTCTAGAGAAATGTATTCGTTGAACTTGTAACCACCAAATACTTTACCTGAAAGGCTTGAGTCATCTTCAAGTTTAAGCTTAGTGCTAGCGTTGGTACCACCACCATTGATAGAGCCATTAACATCACCAAACGATGCTTGACCTACCGATGCACCAACGTAAGGAGCTGCGTTTGCAACAGAACATGTTGCTAGAAGGGCTGTCATTAGCCATGTTTTTTTAAACATTGTATTTCACTGCCTGTTAATTATTGAGGTTGTGTTTTGCCCATCCTTAAGCACGTCATGCTATCCATTTCACTCGGTTTCAAAACCAAGTTGATGTTAATGAATAAAAACTCAATAAAACATGAAATATTTAAACACAACTTTGCCACTTTCTTTCTTAATCATGACAATTTAGTCATTTCACAAGCACTGTTGCTTCAACCAATTAGTGAGTTTGATAATTTCCGCCTGCTTGGCTCGGCTCTTTTTATGAATAAAATAAAAGCTGTCCCCCGTCTCTAATCCATGAGAAGGGATATATACCAAATCATGCGCTTTATCTCTTTCATTGAGCATAAAATCATTCGCAAATGCGATGCCTTGGTCATAACGTGCAGCCTCAATTGCCAGCAACATATGACTAAAATGTTGAACATCGACATCTTTCGGCAAAGTGTAACCACCCGCTCTGCACCACTCTGCCCAGTCTTTTCCTCTCTCACGATAAATAGAGTCTGTCGACAAAATAGGATATCGCCAAAGCGCTTCTGGAATGGGTTGATCTTGTAACTCTTTCCAAATTTTATGGCTGCATACCGGATACAGCGTTTCCGCGTATAACTTCACCGACATATAGTTACGCTTTGGCTTCTCTACCGTGATAAAGCAATCACCAACGCTATCTGTCTGCTCAGGATCACCAACAACCATATTGAGTGTCAGATCGATTTCCGGATGTAACCGCTTAAAATCAGACAAACGCGGAATAAGCCACTTTACGGCAAGCGAGCTATAAATCGCTAAACGTATGCTGCCTTTGTCCCCTTCTCTCACCTTTTGGCTGGCCATCGCAATAGAGCTAATTGCCGGGCTAATATCCTCTAAATAACGAGCACCAGTATCCGATAAAGAGAGCTTTCTTCCTTGACGAATAAATAATGACTCGCCCAAATAATCTTCCAATAATCGTATCTGATGACTAACGGCACTTTGCGTCACATTGAGCTCTTCAGCCGCAAGCGAAAAGCTAGAGTTTCGAGCGACAGATTCAAAACAGTGAACCGCTCTGAGTGGTGGCAATTTCATTATCTAAAAATCTCATACTTAAACTAATAAATATCACTTCACTTCATCCTATGACATCACCTACTCTTTGGCAAAGAAAGAGGAGAGGAAATAAGTGAAAGTTACATCGGTCGGCGCAGCTATGCTGCTATTAATTGTTGGGAATCTCATTGCGGTGCTTTCGGACTCTTTAATTAAAAGTGTCGGAAATGAAGTGCCTATTTTTCAGTTTGTCTTTTTCCGACAAATTTCCGCAGTGCTTTTCCTACTGCCTGTCTGCTTGCTGACAAAAAAGACTCATTTTCTTGAAGGATTTAAATGGCATGCTGTCCGCGCTCACGTGTGGTTGCTTGGTGCTATATTTATGGTTTTGGCGATTTCATCTTTACCGCTCGCAACTGCGAACGCAATCTTCTACGCCGCGCCATTAATCATGCTGCCGCTTGCCGCGATATTTTTTGGCGAACAGCTGTCTAAACAATCGATCGCGGCTGCGATCATGGGCTTTGCTGGAGTGTTGGTCATCATTCGCCCAGATCAAATCGACTGGGCAGCGATTTCGGCTTTAGTTGTGGCTATTACCCTGGCAATCAATAACTTGCTCATTCGAAAACTGCCAAAAAATCAATCTGTCATGCAAACGTTATTGATGACAAACTTGGCAGGTATTCCCGTGGCTTTCTTACTTGTTCTGATCGAAGCGGAACCTTGGGACTGGAGTGCTTTCCCTGTCGCTGCTGGCTCAAGTTTGTTCATCATGATTTATGCGGCAACATGTGTGATCGCTTACCGCTCGATTGATAGCAACAAAATTGCCAGCGCTGAATACAGTGGCTTAATTGGTGCCGTGTTTGTGGGATTAATCTGGTTTGGAGAAGTGCCAGACATATTTATGGCTATAGGAACCATTATGATTGTTGTGCCGCTGGTTTGGCTTTCTAAACGAGAACGTCGCAAGAAAAAGCTGCAAGCTCAGCAAGAGCGAGAGCAACAAGAGGCGCACGTTACTTAAAATCGCGCTCTATCTCAAAGACTAAAAAAACCGAGTCGTAAGTACTCGGTTTTTTTATGTGGCTCTAATCCATTCTGATGTAAGCGACCACATGAGATAAAAACTGCCTTGCAAAACGATCATTAAACCGGATGCGATATTCATGATCGGCTTCCGATACTAAACGCCAACCTTCAGCAAAGTACTCTTTGATATCATCGACCGCTTCTTCTTCATTTTTGATGTGTTTCGCGTTCCACTGATAAGTGCAAGAGACAACCATCAGCCCGCCAACCTTGGTGGCTTCTTTTAGAGCGTTGATCACGCTAAGTGGCGACTCACATTGATCAACCACGTTCAAACATACGACTAAATCAAAGCTAGACTGGAGAGTATCGTGCTCAAAAGGTTGGTTAATCAGCGTCAAATCAACATGAGCACATTTCTGTACGATATCTCTATTCTCTACCTCTAAAGCGTTTAAGGTGTTCACATCGTGAAGATAAGTTAGCTCGACTCGTTGTTCTTCTATTAATAGTTGCTTCAAGCCATCCATCAACCTATTTGAAGGCTCCACAAGCGTCGCTTCTTTAAGGTTAGGTAAGCGTTGCACTAACTCATAATAGTTTCTTCCCAGCGCCGCGCCAACCTCAAGTAGGGAATACGGCTGAACGCCGCTCTCAAGTGCCATCTGCGCAATAAAATCAGCAACTTGGGAGCAGTGAGGTGATGACAAAAAAGAGAGTGGGACTTGTTTTGAGCGACTGTTTATCGTCTCAATCTGCTTATCTTCGATGAACTTGTCGAACCATTGCGCTTCGAAATAACCAGCTAAACCGCGATCGGTCAGGTAAAAATCTTCCATGTTTTTTCCGTTCGTACTTTTCGAAAAGTGATTGTATCGAACGCTGAAATTAGCTGGTAATTCTGGCTGCACATTCCCGCGGGAAAATAGATGAAAACACCGCTTATGTGAAAAAGCCCTTTCATCTCAAAGATAAAAGGGCTTGTTAATTACTTCGGTTGGGGAGCTAGTTATTGCGGAAGAACAACTTTGCCATCTTGAATTGGGAACGTTTTTGTCGCTGGCTTGCTCGCTAAGCGAACCGTCGTTGGCGCACCTGAAACTTCATAAGTGACATCGTAACCCACTACTTTTTCAGATGTTGTGTATTCTGTGTGGCACTGCTTTTTCGTCGTTGTCACTACATCGCCTTGTTGCACGTTCTCCTGAATCTTACGACCCGTTAATGCACCAGCGATCGTACCAGCTGCAGTTGCAATCACTTTACCTGAGCCGCCACCGATTTGGTTACCCAATGCCGCGCCAGCTGCTGCGCCGCCGACCGTACCAATTATTTTATTATCATCCGTAGGAGCAACTTGCTCCGTTACTACCACGTCTTTACATACTTGGTGTGGATTTTTCACCGTTTCAGTCACCGCTTCAACCAAAGTAATGTTTGCTTGGGTTGGAGCTGGTGGCGTTTTGTCTTTACAGCCTGCTAATACAGCAACAACTGCCGTTGCAATTGCGATAGATTTCATATTCATGATTTACATCCCAGTATGGTTTGCTTTGATGAGCGGTATAGTAAATCGCAATTAGGAAATCACATCAGGCGAAAACAAACCCTCTGTCATTAACGAGTAAAGAAACACTGTTTTATAAAAGGTACGTCAAGAAACACTCAACAGAATGTCAACTGAGCTAAAACCGTATCATTACTGATTATGGTTAGGCTTGATTAACCTATGAGGCTTATTTTTAAGCCAAGCTTAAAAACAGTTCGTCATCCGTTAAATACTTATGACGGTGGCTTAGATTACGCACGTGCATAAACATAAAATCAGGGAAACCAGGCGCTATAATGTTATTTGGTTCCCAGCATACACCGCCAACAAACACATATCTCCCCTGCTTGTCATCTTCGTGAAGGGGGTTATTAAGAGGAGAAGAAAACTCTGCGCGGCAACCTTCAACCACACAAACAATTTGTCCTTTAAAAAGGCCGATCACGCGCTTAACAAGATTTGCCTTGATGCCACATTTCCATGCTTGACGAGTGGCCATCTCATAGCCATATTTTCGGATCGCTTTCTTTTGCAAATGTACTACTAGGTTCATTTTGACTCCTGATTCAAGCAATTACGCGAAGCCCAAAGTCATAAAAGCAGATAGACGTCTATACCCGAGTGACCTCATGGTACATGGGAATGAACTACGTGATTAGACTGAGTTTAGTGTCTGATGAAAATACACCTTCCACGATGCTGTAACGTATCGATTTACACCAATCATAGGCACATAGCACAACAAAAAAACAACCTTATTTTCGAGTGCTTTCCTACGCTGTATCTGGTTACTTCTGCGTATTACTATAACGAAATCACCCTCTACGTTTGTCTATATAAATTTGTCGTAACGATAGAGGGTGCTTATCAAGGATGGGAGGATAACGCCTACGCGTCGATGAGATAGTTTTGACCTTCAGTTTCTAGACGATCAATCAGTTTACGACACTCATTTAAATCAAGAGGTTGCTCGAAGCGGCGCTTGAGGTTCATCAAAAAGAAGATATCTTCACACATGGCTTTCTCAGGTTCGTCACTGATTTTTGCGACTGGTGAACCATTGCACGTGACCATTTTGATCACGATAGAAAGTGGCTGGTAGGCTTCACCCTCTTTATTAACATAATCACCCATATCGTTCGCAAGAAAAGTACCGATACCAAAACTCACCTGAATACGTCCTTGGAAATACTCGCAAATATCTAACGCTTGTTCGAAGTTAAGTCCGTCGGTAAACACCAGTGTTTTTGTTAACGGGTCTATATTAAGCGACTGATAGTGTGCAATCATTTTTTCACCCCAGCTATAAGGGCAACCACTATCGTGACGTACACCGAAATACGCGTTACTTAGCTCTTCATCAAAGTCTTTAAGGAAGGCATCAATACCAATCGTGTCGGTCAGTGCAATACCTAGTGCACCGTTAAACATTTTTTGCCAACGTTGCAAAGCCACTTTTTGCGAATCTCGCACATTCACCAGAGCTTGATGGCCCATAAACCATTCATGAGCAACGGTACCGATAGGCGTCAAATTCAGTTCTTTTGCTAAGTGGTAGTTGCTTGTTCCTGTCAAACATTCCGGCACTTCCTGGCACAAGAACTCCAGCATGGTGCGCTGAGCTTGAAAGGAAAAACGTCGACGCGTCGACATATCAGAAAACTTAAAGTTAGTGATGTTACGACGCTTTAGTTCGGATTTTAGGTACCGAACTTTCTCTTCTAAAACGGTGGTAAATTGCGCTACAGGGATATCAGACCAACGCTGACGGCTACGAACTTCAGACACGATACTCATGATGATCGTTTCGTACAAAATAGTATCTCGCCACAAACCATTGATAGTAATGCGTAACTGGCTTGAGCCATCAGCCATGGCTTTATTATGGAAAGAGACATCACTTTGCGGGTTAAACCGGAAATGGCGCAATGCATCAACAAAATCAGGATTCAGGTAAGGCGCGACACGCTTAATATATTCGATTTCTTCTTGCGTAAATTGAATGTCTTGCAGTTTAAGAACTTCTGCTTTTACCTCTGGTAGCAGTTCAGAGAGATCTTCCTCGCTACGCACAATAAACTTGTATGACACCATCGCATCAGGGTAAAGCGCTGTTACTGCGCTCATCATATTGACTTTGTAAACATCAAAATCCAAAGCGCTTTGAATGATGCGGGAAGAAAATAGTTTGGTGGTCATTAGGTGCCCTTCTACACGCCCTTCCTGGGTATATAACTTTTTGTTACTAACTAATTTGCGTAAACAATAAACACCCATCTATAGTTTGTCAACTTTTGTTACTAACCACTCATTTTTATAAGGTTTTTCTGTCTAGAATTCGCACACAGATTGTGAATAAGTCAGATTCATTCGTAGATTTATACTCAAGGCGTACTATGAAGCACTACCAAAAACGTTTCGCACAACTCGTTACTTACCCATTGATTGACCACTTGTTATGCGCTAGATTACTTACAAATCAATATTAGGACCCAACCATGATCGTATCTGTCGACATTATTCCATTCAGGCTATCTGGCTGTGCCGATAAGGGATTGGAAGTGTTGTTGATTAAACGTTCAAATCCAAATCGGCCATACCATGGAGTCTGGGCACTACCGGGCGGATTTGTCTTTGATAAAGACTTAACCAGTGAAGGAGGACGCCCGGCCGATGAAAACTTTGAGGCGGCGCGTCGCCGAATTTGCCGCGAGAAAATCCATACCTACCCTCGTCATTTTAGCGAAGCGTTTATCGACGGTGATCCAAAGCGTGATCCAGAAGACTGGAGCTTAAACATTACGCACTACGCCTTGGTCGATCGTAACAATGTAGAGCAAATCAACAATGCTGGTGTACCAGAGTGCCAACTAAAATGGTTTTCGCTACAAGCTATACTCAATGGAGAAGAAACTCTCGCGTTTGACCATCAAAAAACCATTGAAAAAGCGTGGCAGAAGCTTCGTGCATCCATTGAATACACATCGGTTCTTTTGTTTGCATTAGACAAAGAGTTTTTGGTTGCGGACATCATTTCTGCTTATCAAGAGTTTGGTATTGATATTAGCCGAATGACGATTAAGCGCCGCTTGATAGATTCAGGCGTACTAAAACCTACCAATAAAGTCGCTTCTACCAACAAAGGCAAAGGTGGAAAACCCGCAATGGTATATACGCTGACTAGCGACGAAGTAACCTTTTTTCAAAACTGTTTGCGTGGATAAACGCAGGCAATCAGACAGACAAGGAGTCTGCCATGACTGTTCGAGTAAACTATCAAACTACAGCAGTGATCGACGTTGATCCAGAGAAAGGCTTTAGTGAGTTATGTCCAAATGAACTACCCGTTGCAGGTGCGTTGGAAATCGTACCGGAGCTTCTGAGTAATCATGCCAAAGGCCGATTAAAACTGGTGAGCCGTGACTTGCACCCACCGAAAGCAAAATGGGATGCAGAAACACCAGCCAACATGCTTGAACCCGTCGGTCTACCCAATGTGGATATAAAATGGAACCGCCATTGTGTGCTTGGCACAACAGGTTCTGAACTGCTAGACGGTTTACCACCTGTTTTGGACTATGATTTTCAAGTTAATAAAGGCATGGATCCTGATGCGCATCCTTACGGTATTTTCTTCCATGATATTGCCGATACTAAAACGACAGGCGCACATGAATTTCTAAAATTCAACGGGATTGATACCCTAGTGATCGGTGGTCTCGCGCTAGATTTTTGTGTGAAGAAGTCCGTCATGCAAGCGCTGGATCTTGGCTACAATGTGGTGGTCAACCTTGCTTCAACTCGCGCAGTACTGCCTGATAATGTTGAAAATGTGCTGACAGAGCTCAAGGATCAAGGCGCATTATTTGTCGAAAAAGCGGATGACATCATCGTAGAAAAATTCGCCTAGAGACGACAGTAACCGAGAAGGATTTCACTATGCATCAACATGAAAAATTGAATTACGTTGAATTTGGTTCCACCAATATTAACGCTACAAAACAATTTTTTGAGCGTACCTTTGACTGGACCTTTATCGATTATGGTCCTGAATACTCTGCATTTTCAGGACAAGGGTTAGATGGCGGATTCTTCAAATCTGAGTTTGTAAACCAAACCGCAAATGGTGGCGCACTTTTAGTGTTTTATAGCTCAGATATTCAGGCCACGCAGATAAAAGTTGAGCAGCATGGTGGAAAAATTATCCGCCCTATTTTCGAATTTCCCGGCGGCTGTCGATTCCACTTCACCGAACCAAGTGGAAATGAATTCGCAGTATGGTCGGAGAGCCATTAGTACTTACCCCAACACCACTTCCACACCTAGTTTTTTGATTTGCTCAAGGTCGCTTTTCGGAGCGGCTTTGTCGGTTAACAACACCGATATTTCGTTGGTATTGCCAATTGAAGAAGGATAAATCTGTCCAAATTTACTGGAGTCCGTCAGTACGATGTTACGTCTATTCTTTGCCAGAATGGCCTCTGCGATGTCGGCACGCATCATGTCCCGGCTAGTAAAACCAGTGTCTTGGTGAAATCCGTCGATACCCAAGAAAGCCGTGCTGAAGTGAATGTTCTCAATACAGAGTTTGGTGAGCGGGCCAACGAGGCTCTCGCCTTGATGCTGATACACACCACCAAGCAAGATGATGTTGGCAGAAGTGTTACGGATGAGATGGGCGATGTACGCCGATGGGGTAATGATGGTCACATCGCCGCGTTCAGCTAAAGTGCGAGCCAAGAGCGCATTAGCACTGCCGCCCTCGATCAATACGGTTTCGTTTGGTGATACCAAGTCCGCCGCTTTATTTGCAAGTGATTGTTTAATATCGAAACGGACTTCTAATCGGGTATCAATATCATCACTTTGCAATGCGGTAGCTGCGCCGTGTACGCGCTTTAGATAGCCCTGTTGCTCCAGAAAATTCAAATCCTGCCTGATGGTCACGCCCGACACGCCGATAATGTCAGAAAGCTCCGTGACTTGAACGCGTTTACGATCATTCACTAATTGCAGGATTTCATTTTGTCTTGGGTTCACAGGCTCGCTCCTTATTAATGAGCTTGCAGTATACGCCCGAATACTTTCATATGAAAGCAGCCTGTGAACGATAGAAATAAGCGAAGCTGCGTTACACCGTAAGCTCTAGACGGTTGCCATCCGGATCTAAGATGCAGCTTTCGTAGTAACCATCACCCGTTTGTCTCGGACCGTCGATCCATTGGTAGCCATCATCTACTAAGGTTTTGGTTAATTGATCCACCGCCTGCTCTGATCCTAAAGCGAAGGCAAAGTGTGCTAATCCTGTTATCTGCATCGCATGAGATTTTTCACAAGCGGTCACACCTTCCATCGACATCAACTCCAATCGTGCACCACTTTCAAACGAAAGAAAGTAAGATGAAAACTGCTTAGTTGGGTTGTGGTATTTATCGTTAGACATCGCGTTAAAATATTTCTCATAGAAGGCTTTTAGCTCTTCCAAACGTTCAGTCCAAATCGCGATATGTTCTATTTTCATTAGGATTCCCCATAGCTCTTAACTGCGCTCAATCTAACGAGGAAACGCAGCACAAAAAAGAGAGCAAATCACTTCTGAGTTGTTCCTGTTTTATGGTTGGAGTTGTGTTTGAATGAAAGTGATGCCCATAATGGCGCAAAGTTTTTAGGGACAGAATGATGGAAGAAATTTACTTCGCAGGCGGCTGCCTTTGGGGCGTTCAAGAATTTATGCGCCACCTTCCGGGCGTAATCAGCACCGAAGCAGGACGAGCAAATGGCACGACGGACAACACTCAATCCGAATACGATGGCTACGCGGAATGCGTGAAAACCCAATTCGACCCTGAGCAAGTTTCGGTTGAAACTTTAATGGGGTATCTGTTTGAGATCATCGACCCGCACAGTGTTAACAAGCAAGGTGAAGACGTAGGTGAGAAGTACCGTACCGGTGTCTATAGCCAAAACGAACAACACCTAGCGATTGCTAAAGCGTTTATTGCAGCAAGACCAGATGCCGAGAAGATCGCCGTAGAAGTGCTGCCACTCACAAACTACGTACCAAGTGATGATGAGCACCAAGACCGACTCACGCGCTTTCCAAATGACTACTGCCATATCCCGTTAGATTTGCTGCATAAATATAAAAATTAATGGCCAGCTTTTATCGCTGTTTCTATTATCTCAAAACTAAGAGGCGCAACGCCTCTTTTTGCATCCTAACCAGGGCTATTGATCCTCCTCCAGTTCATTTTCATGTCTAGTTATTTGTTTCAAAATAACTGGAATATAAATCACATAATAAATTTTATAATATTCCGCATTATTAATGACGGCTATCACACTTAAGATTGAGTGATACAAAAGTATAGTTATTGGTTTTTTTTTACTATTTCAGAAAACCGTAACATTAATTAAATTTGCCTCATTACTTCAGTACCAATGAGTCAAAAAATGATTACAGAACTAACAAACGTCAATTTAATTAAAGGCAACCTTCAAGCAAATAATAAAAAAGAAGTCTTTGAAGAGCTAGCGCAAATGCTATTCGAAAATAATCGAATAAGCAGCAAAGAGGCTTTTTTAACCGACATCGAAGCACGTGAAGCATTAAGCGTGACTTCAATGGACGGCATCGCATACCCACACGCAAAAAGCAAAGCGGTAACAGAGCCTGCAATCGCTGTTGGCGTAAAGCGCGAAGGCATCGAGTATGGCGACGAAGAGGGAGTCAAACCAACCGTATTCTTCATGATTGCTTCACCTGATAACGGTGCCGACCACCATATTTATGTTCTTCAAGAATTATTCGGAAAATTTAGCGAAGAGTTTATTGAAGATATTCATAACGCAAAAGACGAAAACCAAATACTAAATATTTTAATTAATTCATAAGGCGTGAAATTATGAGTACAATCACAGCTCAAGCTAGCAATAATAGCGATTTCAAAAAACTCCTAAGTACCATGAAAGGTCACCTTTTATTCGGTACTTCTCACATGCTTCCATTTATCGTTGCGGGTGGTGTACTACTGGCTCTGGCGGTAATGGCATCCGGTAAAGGTGCGGTTCCTGCAGACGGGTTATTGGCTGATATTTCTAATATCGGTATTAAAGGTCTGGTGTTGTTCCCAATTATTCTTGGTGGCTTCATCGGTTACTCAATTGCAGACAAACCAGCACTAGCGCCAGCGATGATCTCTTCTGGCATCATGGCTGACATGGGCGGCGGCTTCCTAGGTTGTATCGTCGCTGGTTTTATCGCTGGTGGTGTAGTTCTACAACTTAAGAAGATCCCTCTTTCTGCTAACATGACTGCGTTGGGCGCTTACTTCATCTACCCACTTGTTGGTACGCTTATCTCTGCAGGTATCGTTCTATGGGGTATCGGTGAGCCAATCAAGATCTTCATGGCTTCTATGAACGAATTCCTAGCTTCTATGGCTGGCGCTTCTAAAGTGGTTCTAGGTACGATTCTTGGTGGTATGACTGCATTCGATATGGGCGGTCCAATCAACAAAGTAGCAACGCTATTCGCTCAAACTCAAGTTGATACTCAACCATGGCTAATGGGTGGTGTTGGTATCGCAATCTGTACGCCTCCTCTAGGTATGGCGCTAGCAACATTCCTATTCAAGAAGAAGTTCACTAAGCAAGAACAAGAAGCAGGTAAAGCAGCAGCAATCATGGGTTCTATCGGTATCTCTGAAGGTGCTATCCCATTCGCAGCAAACGACCCTGTACGCGTTCTTCCTTCAATCGTTGCTGGTGGTATCGTTGGCTGTGTGTTCGGCTTCCTAACAGACGTACTGCTACACGCACCATGGGGCGGTCTAATCACAGCTCCTGTATCAAGCAACATCCCTATGTACGTTGTGGGTATCGCACTAGGCTCACTAACAACAGCAGTTATCGTTGGCTTCTGGAAACCAGTTGCTGAAGAAGAAGCAGAAGACGAAATCGTAGAAGCAGCACCTGCACAAGCTCAAGCGGCTCCAGCAGCAGGCGAAGGCGAGTACGACATCGTAGCAGTAACATGTTGCCCATCTGGCGTAGCACACACATTCATGGCAGCGAAAGCACTAGAGAAAGCAGGTGCAGCAGCAGGTCTGAAAATCAAAGTAGAAACTCAAGGTCAAAACGGTATCCAGAACCGCATCACTGACCTAGATGTAGCAAACGCGAAGCTGGTTATTCTAGCTCACGATATCCAAGTAAAAGACGCTCACCGCTTTGCAAAAGCAAACGTTGTTGAGTGTTCAACGAAAGAAGCGATGCGTAACGCAGCGACTCTTGTGAAAGCTTAAACCTTAAGCTCCTCCCCCTAAGAGCCCTTTCCCCCAAAGGGCTCTATTTCAAGTTTTTAAGTTTTAGTAATACCCCTGATTTTTTTAATTATATAACCCTACAATTTACAAGGCTTTAAAAATGAAATTCAAACCTTCCCTACTCGCTTGCGCAGTTCTCAGTGGTCTAGTCGGTCTGACTGGCTGTAACGACGACACAACCAACATTTATGAAGGCGGTGACACCAACCCTGCACTGCCGGATATTCCTGACGGCGGCAAGCCAGTATGTCCTCCAGTTGGCGATGGCGACTGCGATGACAAGCCAAACCCAGAAACACCTGAAATCGACATGGGCGTTCACATCCCAGTAGATTTCGCCGATATGGACGTAACACGCTACGTCAACCCATTCATCGGCACAGGTAACCTAGGCAACACCTACCCTGGTGCAACCACACCACACGGCATGGTACAGCTTTCTCCAAACAACGGTTCTAACGGCTGGGAATACATTTCAGGCTACTACTACCACGACGCACGTACTTCCGGTTTCTCTCATACCCACCTTTCCGGAGCAGGTGCTGGCGACTTGAACGACATTCTCGTCATGCCAATCAACTCACGTTCGGACTACATGATTGATGAAGGTTCGGCAACGCTAAACCTAGAAGCGTCTCGCTTCCAACATCGTGACGAGCAAGCTACGGCAGGCTACTACAAAGTCGATCTATTGGATTACGACATCAAAGCTGAATTGACGGCGTCGGATCGCGTTGGTGTACACCGCTACACCTTCCCTCGTGATGAGAAGTCAGAAATCATCGTGAACACTGGCTTCAAAATTAACTGGGACTACACCTCTGATTCTTACTTGAAATGGGACAAAGACAATAACCGTCTTGAAGGTCACCGTTTCTCTGACGGCTGGGCACCAAGCCAAAAAGAATTCTTCGTGATGGAATTCGACCAACCAATCAAAAACGTTCGCTTTGCTTACTACGATAAAGAGCAAGGTCGTTACATGGACGTGCCAGAAGGTATTACGGAAATCGGTAACGAGACACGTGGCAAGTACCAATACGCGCGCGCTTACGTAGAGTTCGACACATCCAAAGACGGCTTAACGGTTGAAGCGAAATTGGCGCTATCAAACGTTGAGATTGGCGAGAACGGTAAATCAGGTGCTTCTCTTAACATGACAGAAGTTGCTAGCATGAACTTCGACCAAGTACGCGAAGCGGCAACGAAAAAATGGGAAGACGAACTCGGCAAGATCCAAGTCTCTGGCGACGAAGATTACAAACAGACCTTCTACACCGCGATGTACCACTCGTACCTAGGTCAAACTATTCACTCTGACTTAGATGGTCGCTACCGCCAAGTTCACCAAGGTCGCAACGCTTACCCAGATGGCAACACACCTTGGGGCGATAAGATTGATACGCTAAAAGAGTCGATCCGCACAGCCGATGCTAACAAAGATGGCAAAGCAGACTTCACGCGCTACGACACTTTCTCTTTGTGGGATACCTACCGCGCAGTTCAACCGTTGTCTTCGATTCTTGAGCCAGACCGCTTAGCAGACGTGGTGCTGTCTATGCTGTCTTACGCTGAAGAAGAATGGGTGGATGACAAAGGCAACGTGCGCAAAGGTCGCCTGCCTGAGTGGACATTCAAAGGCAACGAAACCGGCATGATGATGGGCATGCACTCAACGCCTGTGATTCATGATGTGTTGTCGAAAGGCTCACTAGAAAAACGCATGATCGATCTTGGCTTCACAGAAGCTGAGCGCAAAGACGTTAAAGAACGTTTAGTTGAAGCGATGATCACTGACGCGCGCGCCGCAACGAGCCAAGGCGTAGCATGGATCAAAGAGTACGAAGAACAAGGTTACGTGCCAGCGCAATTGCACGACACTCCACCAGATTCTTACGGCAGTCACTCACCATTTAAAGACTCTTGGACAGCATCTTACTCGCTTGAATACTCAATGAACGACTGGGCAATCGCACAATCGATCAAAGAAGTGTTCGGTGAAGAGGACCCACGCTACACCGAGTTCGCTAACCGTTCTAAAAACTGGCAAGCACAATTCGACTTCGGTGGTAAGCAATACCAAGGTTGGTTCAAAGCACGTGACTACGATGGCGAATTTATCGATGCAGGTTGGGTAGACCCAATCACTGGTCGTGCGGTGGGTAAAGACTGGCGTCCAGACATGTTCAACTGGGCATTCTCTGAATCGAATGGCTGGCAATACTCGTTCAGTGTTCAGCACGACATTCATGGCTTGATTGACCTGATGACACGCTTCGACAAGACACAAAACCCTGAAGCAGAACGCGGAGACTTGTTCGCAGCACGCTTGGATGAGTACTGGTCAACCTACCCAGATCGCAACGCAGGCGACAACCAATTCCCAGTGTTCAACACAGGTAACGTTGGTCAGCACGTGCAAGGTAACGAACCAGATATCCACGTTCCGTACTTGTACAACTACGTAGGTCAACCTTGGAAAGGTCAGGCAGCCATCGCCGCAGCAACCAACATTTGCTACAAGAACACCGCTGACGGCATTTGTGGTAACGACGACTTCGGTACGCTCTCTGCCTGGTTCGTGTTCCGTGCACTTGGCTTCTACCCAGTAAACGCTTCTTCTGGCATCTACGAAATCGGTACTCCGCTGTTTGAAAGCGCGTCTATCGATGTCGGCAACAACCAGAAGTTCACCGTTACCGCGAAGAACGTTAGCCGCGAAAACATCTTCATTCAATCGGCTCGCTACAACGGCAAAGACTTCAACCGCACTTACCTGACTCATGACGAAATCATGTACGGCGGTGAGTTGGAGTTCGTGATGGGCGACAAACCAAATCAACGTTGGGGCTCTCTAGAGCAAGATCTTCCACCAGCACAAGGCATCGGTGAATTCTTGCATGAAGACGAGATGCCAGCAGGTTCTCGTTAATCCCAATAGTGACAACTCAGCCGGGGGAGCGCATCTCCCGGCTATCCCTACAAGCAAATTTTATAAGCAGTCCTTTATAAACAGTCTCTTATAAACACTTTTTTATATACGAATAACGACAAAACGGTATGCACATGTTTAAACGTAATCTTATCTCTTTGGCTATCCTGGTTGGTCTGACAGGTGGCTTGGCTGGCTGTAACAGCGACAACGATTCTTCCTCTTCACTACCGGGCGATCCAATTGTTGATCTTGCGGTATTGAAATACGTCGATCCAATGATCGGCACAGCGGCTTCTGGTCATACATTCCCGGGCGCGACGGTACCGGCAGGTATGGTTCAATTGTCTCCAGATACTTTCATCGGTTCTAACACAGACCATGAATCAGGACTTAATCCTTGGCACTCGGCATCTGGCTACTGGGATTCATCCAACTACGAAACTGGCGAAGTAGTTAACACTGACGTTCCGCTGTACGGCTTCTCCCATACTCACCTTTCAGGTACAGGCGCAACGGACTTAGGCGACATCTTGGTTCTGCCATACGCAGACATGGCGAACACACAACTGAACTCTTTCGACAAAGCCAATGAAGAAGCAAGCGCAGGCTATTACAAAACCAAGCTAAACCAAGGTCAAATCGAAGTTGAACTGAGCGCAACCAAACGCGTTGGCTTGCACAAATACACCTTTGCTGATGGCGCAGACCGCAACGTGAAGTTCGATTTGGGCCATACCCTAATGAACAACAACGGCAAATCTTTGAAGAACAAAGTAGAAGTGGTGGACGAATACACCATTCGCGGTCGTAAAACATCAACAGGTTGGTTCCAAGGGCAAGATCACCAAGGTCAGGACATCTTCTTCTACGCGAAATTCAACCAACCAATCGCCAAAGCACTGTTGGGTGAACAAGACCTAGAACCGACGCGCGAAATGCGAAATGGTGCGGTTTACTCAGGCGATGATCTAACGGCTTACCTAAACTTCGGCACTGGCGAAGAGCCAATTGAAATCCGCGTCGGTATCTCTCCAGTTAACTGGCAAGGCGCACAGAAAAACTTAGAGGCGGAAGCACCAAGTTTCGATCTAGCAAAAGTGAAAGAAGACGCGGAATACGCGTGGGCTGAGAAGCTGGCGAAAATCAAAGTAGAAGGCGGCACAGACGCAGAGAAAACCAACTTCTACACTGGCATGTACCACATGATGATCGCGCCAATCGAGTTCTACGATGTGGATGGTCAATACGTAGATATGCTTGGCACGGTGCGCACACTGAAAGATGGCGACACACCAAACTACTCGATTTACTCAACGTGGGATACGTTCCGCGCGGTTCACCCAATGTGGACCATCATCGACCCAGATCAAGCAACGCTTTACGTGAAAGACTTGATTCGTAAGTCTAACGACGAGTTTGGTTTATTGCCGAAATGGGAAGGGCATGGCTCAGAAACCGGCACCATGATCGGCTACCCATCGGCAGCGATTCTGGGCGATGCGGTAACCAAAGGCTTGATTGATGCAGAGCAAGCTTACACCGCATCAGTGAAATCAGCTCGCTACACACCGCATGAGTACCCACAGATTCATGACGACATCCTAAGCTCACTCATGGCAGGTCAGTTGAACTACCACGAGAAAGAACAGTGTGTTCGTTACCCGAACTGGAACTCAGTATCGTACTCGTTGGAATTCTCATTCTACGATTGGACGATCGCAGAAATGGCAAAAGCCGCTGGCGATATGGACGCGTATGAAGAGTTCAAAGCTCGTTCTTACAACTCTTTGAAACACTGGGATGCGAAAGCAGGTAACGCCGACGGCACGGGCTTCTTCGTACCAACAGAATTGAAAGAAGGCGACCCATGTGCACTGAAATACGCTTCCACTGACTTCGACCCTTACAAATCTGACGCGTTCTACTACACAGAAGGTAACGCATGGCAGTGGCAATGGGCGTTCATGCAAGACTTGGACAAGCTGACTGAAATCATGGGCGGCACACAAGGTCTGAACGACAAGCTGAACAACCTATTTACTGCCGATCCAAATGGCGGCGAAGCGCACCAAGACATGACAGGTTACATCGGTCAGTACATTCACGGTAACGAGCCTTCGCACCACGTTATCTACTTGTACAACCGTACTGAAGAGTCTCACAAGGCGCAGGAATACCTAGACCAAGTTTACGACCAGTTCTACAAACCGACGCCAGACGGCATCATAGGTAACGAAGACGTAGGTCAAATGTCGGCGTGGTACTTGATGTCAGCACTGGGCTTCTACCAAATCTCGCCAACCGATCCAACCTACAGCATCGGTCGTCCAATCTTCGACAAAGCGACGGTAGACATTGGCTCTGGCACCTTCACGGTAACGGCTGAGAACAACGGTCCAGACAACATGTACATCAAAGAAGTGACCATCAACGGTAAGCCTCTGGATGTGTACAACACCTTCCAGCACAGCGAATTCAAAGCAGGCGGCGAACTGCACTTCGTGATGACGGCTGACAAGTCTGAAGCAATGCAAGCCAACCTAGGCGAATAATGATTTTGAGGGGACCTCGTGTCCCCTTTTCTCGTGGAATAAAAACAATGAAACTAAAAAGAACCCTACTCTCTACCGCAGTGTTAACCGCCATGCTTGGTCTTGCTGGTTGTGGCTGCGACTCTGATCCAGAAACTCCGGTTATTTCTACCCCTACTTTGGAATTCGTTGATACCTTGATCGGCACTAAAGGTCTTGGCAACGTTAACCCATCTCCAGTTATGCCAGAAGGTATGATTCAACCTTCACCAGATAACTTCGATCCAAACGGTTGGAATGGTAAAGGCTCACCTGTTGAATACGATCCTGTGCACAGCCTGCTTTCTGGCTTCTCAATGACCCACATTTCTGGCGCAGGTAAAGGCGACCTAAACGACTTCGCTTTCTTGCCATACACAGGCTTCAATACTGATGCTGTGACCATGGATAAAAGCTCGGAAGTGGCAGAGGTTGGTTACTACTCGGTTGATCTTGTAGAAACCGGCGTAAAAGCTGAGCTGTCGGCGACCGACCGCGTGGCGTTCCAACGTTACACCTTCAAACCGGGTGAAGACCGCAAAGTACGTATCGATCTTCAACACGAACTGTTGGAGCAATACGGCAACCACTCTCGCAGCATCTACTACAAACGCGTTAACGATACCACCGTCGTAGGCGCGCGTACCTCAAACGAATGGGGTCAATGGCAAACCGTGTTCTTCGCGGCAGAATTCTCTGATCCAATCATTGAAGAGAACCTGTACACCAAGCTGGCTTCTGAAAGCAAATTGACTCCAACTGACGCTACCGAAGTCGGCTTGGAAGATTACCGCGGTTACGCAGAGCACAAACCAATGCCGGGTGAACCAGAACCTGATCCAGAACGTTTGGCGAAACGCGCAAACGATGTCCTGACGCATTTGAACTTTGGCAAGAGCGATGAGCCATTGGTGGTCAAAGTAGCGATTTCTGGCACTGGCGTTGACGGCGCACTGAAAAACCTAGAAGCAGACACCAACGGCTGGGACTTCGACAACGTCGTACAACAAAACCGCGTGGCTTGGGAAAACATCCTTGGCGAGTTTGAACTGGAAGGCGGCAACAAAGCCGACAAGACCATGTTCTACACCTCGCTATACCGTACGTTCGTTGCTCCATTCCTATACCAAGACGTGGATGGCAAATACCGTGGCATGGATGGCAAAGTGCACCAAGCAGAAGACGGCTTAGTGAACTACTCGGTATACTCAATGTGGGATACCTTCCGCGCCGCACACCCACTGAAAACCATCATTGATAAAGACCGCGCGATTGAACACGCACGCGATCTATTGAACAAATACCAAACGGGCGGCGTGCTGCCAAAATGGGAACTGCACTCGGATTACACCGGTGAAATGGTCGGTCACCCTGCGGTCTCGGTTATCGCGGATATTATGGTCAAACACCCAGAAGCCTTTACCGCGGCTGAGTTTGATTTGGCACTGAAAGCGGCTGACGAAACGGTCAACTTCAACCTTGATAAAACAGAGAGCTGGGTGCCTTACCAAGACGCTTGGAACGGTGACAAACGCTTCACGGTCATGACACGTCATAACGACTACCAAGAAGACGTCGGCTTTATTCCAGCTAACACCAAATGGGCGCCGGATTCTGGCGACAAACCGAGTTACGTGGAAGGCTTAAAAGTCGATAAATACGACGAGCTCGTGAACGAGTCGGTGTCTTACGGTCTTGAGAACGCTTACTACGACTGGTGTATCGCTCAGATCGCTAAACTTGCGGGCAACGACCAACAGTACGACCGCTACATGGCACGTTCTGAATCGTTCAAGAACTACTTCGATTACAACCCAGAACAATACGGCAAACTGCAAGACACCAAAGGCAACGCATTGGGTGCAACAGGCTTTATGCGTCCGGCTTACATGAACAGCGGCAGCAAGGTTTGGGCAAACAACCTGAAAGCCGAATGTTTGGACGAGAACATGGCGCTGTCTATCCCAGACGGTATGGACTACAACGCGTGTAAAGACCGCAAAGCACTCAACGAAAGTGACGTGTTCTGGCCTTACCGCGCCGAGCACCGTGGTGAAGACTTTACCGAAGGCAATACATGGCAATGGACATGGTTTGCACCGCACAACTTGAACGGTCTGGCTAACGTAATGGGTGGCGAGCACATCGACCGTACTGACTTCTCTCTTCCTGAAGACATAACCGAACAAGGCAAAGCGGCATTCCTCGCTAACTTGAATGCGCTGTTTAATGCAGACTCCAACGCCGATACGAGCCAATCACACGACATGTCTGGCTACATCGGTCAATTCGTGATGGGTAACGAGCCAGATCATCACGTGCCTTACCTCTACAACTGGACGGCAGAGCCTTGGAAGACACAAGAAATTGTCGATCAAGCGATGAACGAGTTCTACCACCCAACCCATGAAGGTCTGATTGGTAACGAAGACGTCGGTCAGATGTCGGCGTGGTATGTGATGTCTGCATTGGGCTTCTACCAAGTCACTCCGGGCGAAGCAAGCTACACCATCGGTCGTCCTCTGTTCGACAAAGCCGTGATTCCAGTCGCGGACGGTAAATTCACCATCACCTCAGAAAATAACAGCCAAGAGAGCATCTACGTGAAGTCGGTGACCATCAACGGCAAACAATTGAGTGACAACTTCAGCTTCGCGCACAGCGATTTGAAAGACGGTGGTGAGCTGCATTTCGTCATGACTTCAGACAAATCTGAAGCGATGAAAGCGCAGTAGTCGATACCCATCCAAATAACGAAAGGGGGCACCTAGCCCCCTAAAAAACTTCACTTCAGTGGAACCATAAAAATGAAACTAAAAAGAACCCTTATCTCTACCGCTATTCTCGCTGCCATGTTTGGTCTTGCTGGTTGTAACAGCGACGACGACAACAGCAAATCTGGTACACCATCCCTCGATACCACACTAACTCAATACGTCAATCCATTGATTGGTACAGGTGCAGATGGTCACACCTTCCCGGGGGCGGTCGTGCCTTACGGTTTGGTACAACTTTCTCCTGATACCGAAATGGAAGGCTGGGGCTCTGCCGCAGGTTACTTCGACCACGGCAAACTGACTGAAATCCCAGTGTATGGCTTCTCCCACACTCACCTTTCTGGCACAGGCATTACCGACCTTGGTGACATCTTAGTTCTGCCTTTTACCAAGAAACAAAACGCCGTTTTCAATACCTTCGATAAAGACAACGAAACTGCAGAAGCGGGCTACTACGCGGTTGAACTGAACAAAGGCGAAATCAAAGCCGAGCTAACTACCACGCAACGTGTTGGCTTCCACCGCTACACCTTCAAAGAAGGCACTACGCCACACATCAAGTTCGATTTAGACCATACCCTCAACAAAGGTCACTTCAACAACCGCACCATGAAGGGTGACTTAGAGTTTGTCGACGCTTACACCATACGCGGTTTACGTAGCTCGAACGGTTGGGCGAACAACCAGCACGTTTACTTCTACGCCACTTTCAACCAACCTATCGTCAAAGCCATCGCTTTGGTTGACGGCGCAGAAACGGAAATCGATGTAAACAACGACAACATCGACGTAGTGAAAACCATCGCTTACCTAGAATTCGCACCATCATCAACACCGCTAGAAATCCAAGTAGGCTTGTCACCAACAGGCACAGAAGGTGCGGAGAAGAACTTAGAAGCAGAAGCGAAAGGTGTGTCATTTGATACTGCGCGCGCTCAAGCCAACGACGCATGGCACCAAGAGCTTAGCCGCATGATGGTATCTGGCGGCACGGAAGATCAGAAAGAGATCTTCTACACCGCGCTTTACCACGCTTCTATCGCGCCAATGATTTTCCAAGATGTCGACGGTCAATACCCTGCGATGCGTACTCGCATTCAAAAAGACGCGGGTGACACACCAAACTACTCCGTGTACTCCATGTGGGATACTTTCCGTGCAGCGCACCCACTGAAAACCATCATCGATCCGGAACGTGCCGAAGAGTTTGCCAACGACCTGATTCGTAAATACGAAGACGGTGGCATCTTGCCGAAATGGGAACTGCACAGCCATTACACGGGCACGATGATCGGCTTCCCTGCGGTTTCTATCATTGCTGACGCGATGGCGAAAGGCTTAGACATCGACCCACAACTGGCCAAAGAAGCGGCTGAGTTTACGGTGCGTTACCACGAGGCATCTGAATTCCCAGATTGGACGGAAGACAACAACATCGGCGCAGCAAACGTTGTGCAAGTGAAGGTGTACGAAGAAAACGGCTTTGTTCATCACGGTTACTGGAACAGTGCGTCTTACACGCTTGAGTTTGCATATGGCGACTGGGCAATGGCAGAAATCGCGCGCATGGCTGGCGATGTAAAACTGCAAGAAGAGTTTATGACTCGTGCCGACAACTGGCTTAACCATTGGGATGCAGAGACAGGCTTCTTACGTCCGAAAAACCACCCGCTAAGCTCATCACCAAACAAACCACCTTTGGAGTTCAACCAACCGATTGATGAAGATCGTTTGGATGAGTGTGAAATGGTTGAGTGGCCAGAAGGCTCAGGTGTGATGAAAGAGAAATGTCCGCTGCTACCATTCGACCCTTACTACGTGGACGAGTTTGCCTACACCGAAGGGAACGCGTGGCAATGGAAGTTCCAACCAATGCACGATTTCAACCGCCTGAAACAAGAAATCTACCAAGCCGACTTGGCGCAAGGCAAAGACACCACGCCAGAGAAAGCGTTCCGTGAAGATTTGGACGAGCTATTTAATGCACGTTCTTCAAACACAGGCGAAGAGCTACCAGACCTAACGGGTTACATCGGTCAGTACATGCACGGTAACGAGCCATCGCACCACATTCCTTACCTATACGCGCTAACGGATGAGCCATGGAAAGCGCAAGAGTACCTAGACCGCATCATGTCAGAGATGTACACCAGCGAGCCAACTGGCTTGATTGGTAACGAAGACGTAGGTCAGATGAGCTCTTGGTACTTGATGTCGGCAATGGGCTTCTACCAAGTGACGCCTGCGGATCCGGTTTACACCATCGGTCGCCCTATGTTTGATGAAATCACCATTCCAGTGGAAGGCGGCGAGTTCACAGTCATCGCAGACAACAACAGCCCACACAACAAGTACGTGAAGTCCGTAACCATCAACGGCAAACCGCTGGATGCCAACTTCACCTTCAAACACAGCGAAATCAAAGCGGGCGGCGAGCTTCACTTCGTCATGACGGGTGACAAGCAAGAAGCGCTTCAAGCCCAGTAACGTTTTATGTAATTCGTGTTTAAAGAATAAGCAGATAGATTAACTCAGTGGCAGGAAGTGATGCGCTTCCTGCCTAAGGAATCAAGATTATGAACTTTACGAAAACCGCTATCGCCACCGCAGTAATTGCAAGTGTTATTGGTTTGGCTGGCTGCAACGATGACGACGATAACACCTCACCAAGCGTCGATACTTCCAACCTAAAATACGTCGACCCATTCATTGGTACCGGCTTTAACGGACACACCTTCCCGGGTCCTGTTGTGCCAGAAGGCATGGTGCAACTTTCTCCAGATACCGAGCTGATCGGCTGGCACTCTTCATCAGGTTACCACTTTGATAAAAAGACCCTATTTGGCTTCTCCCACACTCACCTATCTGGCACGGGTATGGGCGGCTTAGGTGACATTCTGTTCCTGCCGTTTACCGAAGATAAAGCTAAATACATCGAAGACAGCGACGACTACCGCGAAGCAATTTCGGTCAAGATGGACAAAACCTCAGAAGTGGCAGAAGCGGGTTACTACTCGGTGAAAATTGCAGAGAACGGTATCAAAGCTGAGCTTACGGCTTCTGAACGTGTCGGCTTCCATCGTTACACCTACCCGCAAGGTCAACCACAACGTTTGAAGATTGACCTCAACTCCATCCTTAACAGTGACTGGGGTTCGACCTCTCTGCGCAACAAACTAACGGTGAGCGAAGATGGCCATACCATCACGGGCGAGCGCGATGCAGCGCACTTCTCTGGCTGGGCGAAAAACCAAAAAATCTTCTTCTATGCGACTTTCGATAAGAAGATCAAAGACGTCTACATCCTTGCCAATGGTGAGCCTGTTGACGGCCTAACGGCAGAGCACGTTTCTGAATTGATTTACGATGATGAAGGCAATGCTATCAAACGTGTCAAAGCGGACGTCACTGCCTACATCGAATTTGAAGATGAAGGCTCACAAGAGTTGAATGCGCAAGTGGCGTTATCTGCGGTTGACCCACAAGGCGCAGAAAACAACTACGATGCCGAAGCGAATGTCTCTTTCGATACTGCGCGCAACAACGCACGTGAGAAATGGGCAAAAGCGCTCAACTTCTCTATCGAAGGGGGCACAGAAGATCAGAAAGAGATCTTCTACACCGCGCTTTACCACACAAAAATTGCGCCGATGGTGCACCAAGACGTAGATGGTCGATTCCGAGGCATGGGCAAAGGCTCAATTCGTGAAGGCGAAGGGGAATACTCCATCGCTTATGGTCAAGCAACGGAAGAACAACCAAACTTCTCGGTTTACTCTCTATGGGATACCCAACGTGCATTACACCCACTAAAAACCATCACAGAGCCAACCCGCGCGGTGCAATACGCGAAGAACCTAGTTCAGAAGTACACTGAAAGCGGCTTGCTGCCGAAATGGGAGCACTTAGGTGACGAAACAGGCACCATGGTCGGCTATCCAGCGGTAGCAGTGATTGCGGATGCGATCACCAAATTCCCAGAAGAGTTTACTCAACAAGAGAAAGACCTAGCGCTGAAAGCCGCGATCGACTCTTCGACTTACGACAACTACCCGGCGCTGCAAGCCGATTGGGATCAAGGCGTCTTGGAGCGCACTTTAACCAAGCACATCGATTACATTGAGAAAAACGGCTTCACGCCTGCTATCCAACGTGTCGATGGTGAGCCAGTATTTGAAGACTACACGGTTGAGTCTGTTTCTTACGGTCTGGAAAACGCATTCTACGATTGGGCTATCGCGCAAATCGCCAAAGCAGCCGGTGATACTAAAGCGGAAGAGCAATACCTTGAACGCTCAAAAGGCTACAAAAAATACTTCGATTACAACCCAACAGAATACGCAGAACATGGCGTGACGGGCTTTATGCGCCCAGTGATGATTGATGAAACCTTCATGACGCCATTCGACCCATACGGCACAGAACACGAGACAGGCAACTACACCGAAGGTAACGCGTGGCAGTGGACTTGGTTTGTACCGCATGACATCGCGGGCTTAAAAACCATCATGGGTGGCGATGCTGAGTTCCAGAAAAACCTAGAAGCAACCTTCACCGCAGAAAGCCAAGGCACTGAAACACCGGATATGTCTGGTTTGATTGGTCAAGTTGCGTTTGGTAACGAGCCTTCACACCATATTCCTTACCTATTCAACTGGACCGCAGAACCATGGAAGACGCAACAAGTCGTCGACCACATTCTTGATGACATGTATTTCGCTGCCCCAGAAGGCGTAGTTGGTAACGAAGACGTGGGCGCCATGTCCGCTTGGTATGTGATGTCTGCATTAGGCTTCTACCAAGTGAACGCAGCAGAACCTATTTACACTGTGGGTCGTCCGCTATTTGACAAAGCAGTGATTCCGGTGAAAGGCGGCACGTTCACCATCACCACAGAGAACAACGCCGATGACAACATGTACATCAAGTCTGTCACCATCAATGGCAAAGCTTTGGATAACGGTTTCTTCTTCGACCATTCCGAGTTCAAACCGGATGGTGAGTTGCACTTCGTGATGACGGGCGATCAATCAGAAGCGATGAAAGCGCCTCAATAAGCTTCACTTGAAATGTGTTCCTCAGGCCAAATCAGTCTGAGGAACACAAGCTCAAATCAATCCCTTCCACTAATGACAATGTCATTTCTGCCGCCGATATTTCCTTACAACCCGACGAGTTTTGTCCGCACCACAACGGTGTGAATTCATCTCGGTTTTGCTTTTCCATAAGCGCTCTTAGTTGAGCCATTTCAATGGAGGCGTATGGGAATTTCGGCGCAGACTCACAGATGTAGCCTAGCTCCGACATCGCTCGATTCACAATGCCTCGTGCTGGCCTGCCCGAGAAAACATTAGTCACCGCCGTATGCTGCGCGCGCTCACTGGCAATCGCATATCGATGTAAAGACGAGGTTTTTGCCTCATCACACAACAAATAGGCGCTGCCAACCTGCACGGCACTTGCTCCTAACTTTAGCGCGGCTTGTACACCGTTTCTATCGGCAATTCCTCCTGCTGCAATAACAGGCAAATTCACCCGTTTGGCGATTTGTGGTAATAACGCCATCAGACTTAATTGAGTAGTTAAATCATCCGATAAAAACATGCCTCGGTGTCCACCAGCCTCCAAGCCTTGAGCAATAATGCCGTCAACGCCTTTTGCTTCCAGCCACAGTGCTTCATCCACCGTGGTTGCTGTCGAAAGGATCTTCCCTCCCCAGCCTCTAATTCGCGCTAACAAGTCATCGGTTGGCAAACCAAAGTGGAAACTGATCACTGGCGGTGCAAATGGTTCAATCGCGTCAGCAATATCATGATTGAAAGGCATCCTTGTCGGAGCGTTTGGCTGAGCCTGAACGGTTGCATCAACCTCGGAAAAATACGGTTGGAGCGTTTTTTGCCACTTTTCGTGCTTGTTGGCGTCATACTCCGGCATTTCATGGCAAAAAAAGTTGAGGTTAAACGTTCTTTTGGTTGCTTGTTTGATAAGTTGAAGTTCTTTTACGATGGCGTCTTTGTTCAGCATTCCACAAGGTAACGAGCCAAGTCCGCCAACATTACTGACGGCTATGGTCATTTTGCTGTCTTGCACACCGGCCATTGGCGCTTGAATAATCGGTAACTCTGTTCCCAAAAGTGTATTAAATACCTTATTTATCATGACCTTTCCTTGAAAACTTAACCTTTACCTGTGATGGATCTGCGCCATCGTTATCCAGACTAGACTTTCACATGATTAACCACTTATAAAGTTAAAGTGATGCATTTGTGCGCTATGCACTTTTGATAGAAATGACAAAGGGAGCCTATGGCTCCCTTAATATGCTGAATAACAAGAATCAAAGTGACTATCGTACGACATCTGATTCAAGCTCTAGCTCTGCTACAGACAGCATGGCAAACTCTTCCTCGGCGGTTGCTGCCACCAGTTTGTTGCGGCTGTATAAACCATAATAAACACCACCGATAAGAAACAATCCCATTGTCATGAAGAAGGCTGAGGGATCAAAAGCATAAACACCTGTCATTGCGATCAAAGAAAGCACCAGAGAAATACTCGAAGTGATTACCCCGCCAGGCGTTTTATATGGGCGAGCTAACTCCGGCTGTTTAATTCGCAATAAAATATGGCTCAAGGACATTAATGCGTACGATACCGTCGCACCGACAACAGCCATCGCCAAGATTAAGTCCCCCTCCCCCGTAAGAGAAACCAAGAACCCAAAAACGCCCGGAACCAAAAGCGCACGAGAAGGCACTTTTTTGTCACTGGTTAATGACAAAGTTTGCGGCAAATAACCCGCGCGGGAAAGCGCAAACACCAAGCGACTGTAACCATAAATGATAGAGAAGAAAGAAGCGATAAGACCAGCCAATCCAAGTAAGTTCACGGCCATTGCTATCGTTGAATTGCCTGTAAGCTTCAGCGCGTCAACTAATGGCACCGCGCTATCGCCTATGACCTTTGAACCAACCGCACCAGCCAAAAGAACGACTACTAGAGTTGCGGTTAGTAATAAAAACAACATCGCACCAATGATGCCTTTTGGAACATCTTTTGCCGGATTTTTTGCTTCCTCTGCAGCTAAAGGTACACCTTCAACCGCAAGAAACAACCACATTGCAAATGGCAACGCCGCCCATACGCCATACCACCCAAACGGCAAGATTTCTGTTGCCTGAGCCGTCACCGGAGCAATATCGAATAAGTTGTTCACATCAAAGTGACCAATAAGCACAGCAGCAGTGATTAGAATAGCTAGCACAGCCAAACCGCTGATGACCATCATTACTTTGAGAGCTTCGCCAACCCCTGCCATGTGAATAGCGATAAAGACGGCGTAGAAAAGTGCGTAAACAACAGGGCCATCGATACCAACCAATTCATTCACTGCTGAGCCAATAAAAATTACTATCGCAGCAGGTGCGAGCGCATATTCAATCAAAACTGATAAGCCCGTGAAAAAGCCACCTGTCGGCCCCATCGCCTGTCTTGCGAAGCTGTAACCGCCACCCGCAGCAGGAATAGCCGCAGACATTTCAGCTAAAGACAATACTAGCGTGAAATACATTACTGCCATCGCGATAGCAGCAATAAGAAAGCCTCCCCATCCTGCTTGAGCGATGCCAAAGTTCCAACCGGCAAAGTCACCAGATATAACATACGAGACACCTAAGCCAGCAAGTAAAATCCAACCTGCGGTGCCTCTTTTTAGCTGCCTTTTGGCCAAGTACTCCTGATGTTTAGACATAGTAAATCCTTCTACTTTGATAAAATTAAAAAGTTGTCGCTGTGTTTATCTTCAACGCTTGCGCCTCTTGGCTCATTGATGTCGGAGCGATCTTTCAGGTTCACTCCTGACAGTTGTAATTTTCGAGCCTCCTTGAGCAAGTAAAATGCGCGTTCACAGGCATCGTCATAATTGAGCCCCTGAGGGCGCACATTGGAAATGCAGTTTCTTTGGGAATCTTTAGAGCCTCGTTTAGCCCCCCAAGTGAGATACATACCCATGCTATCCGGAGAAGTTAAACCTGGCCTCTCTCCAATTAAAACCAGCACGGCCTTAGCGTTAAAACATTCACCAACATCATCCCCTACCGCCACTCTTCCTTGCTTTACGATTGTGATAGGTGCGAATTTCCATTGATGTTCATCATCAGCGCTTAAAAGAGAAATCAATCGAGTAACAACAGGCATTGCATGGTTTTGAATTGCGACGGAAGAAAGTCCATCAGCAATAACAATCGCAAGATCAATGTCAGTGTTATGCTCATTTGCTATCGAGTTGAGCGTTTGCCAAGAAGATTCATCGAGCTGCCTTCCTAAATCGGGCCTTTGCAGGTACATAAGCCGATCACTCACTTGGCTGCTCACTACCACTGGAGGCTCTATGGTATTTTCAAGAATCGAGTAAGAGTCCGACAAACCAGCAACGAGAGACTCAATATTCAAACTGCAATGCACTGCATCCATAGCTTGGGCATGATCCAGCTGAAATGAGAGTAACTCGTTGGTTGGTACACTGTTCCCGCTACGACCCAGAGCGATCCGAGCAGAGGTGAAGTCGCGTAACTTGCCCCAAGGGTTGTGTGTGACAACTTCAGACTCATCTTGTGGGGACTGAGCAATGGTGATTACTTTACCCATGAGAACACCCCTTATTCAGTTGGTTAATTGCTCCCGAAAACGAGCGAGAGATTTGCTCACTTAACCGAACGTCTTGCACGCTCTCGAAAATTTGCATCTCCATTAACCATTTTTCAAACTCTGGAGCTGGCTTCAGACCGAGTACTTTTCTTGCGTAAAGGGCATCGTGAAATGAGGTAGTTTGATAGTTGAGCATGATGTCATCAGACCCTGGAATACCCATGATGAAAGAGCACTCGGCCACACCTAACAGTGTCAGCAAATTATCCATGTCATTCTGATCGGCATAGGCATGATTGGTGTAACAGATGTCGCAACCCATAGGTAAACCAAGCAGCTTCCCACAGAAATGATCTTCAAGCCCAGCACGAATGATCTGTTTGCCATCAAACAGGTACTCTGGGCCAATGAACCCAACGACTGTATTGACCAACAAAGGATCGAACTGTTTCGCGACAGCATAAGCACGAGCTTCGCAAGTCTGTTGATCGACCCCATGAAATGCATTCGCAGACAACGCTGTACCTTGTCCGGTTTCAAAATACATCACATTGTTTCCTACACTACCTCGATTCAAAGACAACGCGGCTTCATGGGCCTCTTTCAAAATTGATAGGTCTATTCCGAAGGTATCGTTCGTTCCTTGCGTGCCGCCTATCGACTGAAAAACGAGATCGACTGGTGCACCCATTTCAATGGCTTCGATCGTGTTCGTTACATGAGTTAACACACAAGACTGAGTCGGTATTTGATAGTGTTGAATCACCTCATCCATTAAGTTCATTAACTTGATAGCTTGAGGCACATTATCTGTTGCCGGATTGATACCGATAACCGCATCGCCATTTCCGTACATCAGACCATCAAAAATGGTCGCTGCGATACCGTTGAGAGAATCAGTGGGGTGATTCGGCTGTAAGCGAGTAGACAGGCGACTCGGCAAACCAATCGTATTCCGAAAAGCCGTGACAACTTGGCATTTTTTAGCAACGAGAATCAAATCCTGGTTGCGCATAATCTTACTGACTGCGGCCACCATTTCTGGTGTTAAACCTTGACGAATTTTAGCCAACGTTTCACCATCGGCTTCTTCACTCAGCAGCCAATTTCGAAAATCTCCGACCGTCAAGTGCTCAATCGGTTTAAAGGCTTCAAGGTCATGCGTATCGATAATTAGGCGAGTGATATCGTCGCTTTCGTATGGAATAACCGCCTCGTTAAGAAACGTTTTAAGTGGTAACTCAGACAGCGCCATTTGTGCGACTACACGTTCTGCCGCTGACTGAGCACAAACCCCAGCTAATGCATCGCCTGATCGCTCCGGTGTCGCTTTCGCCATCAAGTCAGCTAATGACTTAAAGGTATAGACTTTACTTCCTTGTTGCCGACGATAAGTTGCCGTCATTGCTCTTCCTCTTCACTATTTGGTTCGCTTTTTGCTGAACTATCAATAAGCTTTAAGAAAGTATTGCCAAATGTGTTCCGTAGCGTTATCAAAAACTGGCAACATTTATAAAACACTAATAAACAATGAGTTACATAAAAACTGCTCCAACATGACTCACAAAAAAGGAATGAGCATCACAAGGATGAGTGACCAAACACCCCAAACCGCACCAATGCTGTGCATCCATCACACAAAGGATGCAAACCAACAAGCTGCAAGCCTAATAAACTGGCAACAGGAATACGATCAACTCAGCGATGGCCGATTTTTAGGTCAAATTCGAGAACGACGATTTCCCAATTTCCATGTATTTCTTGAAGACAGTAACCGCTCACTAAGACAGCAATGCCGGGTTGAAGAGGGAGGAATTTGGTTGGGCTTGAGTGCGGAAAATAAGCCGCTACACCTAAATCACAGTCAGTTTAATGCAAGCCAGCTTTTGCTTAGACAAGGTGGCGCTGATTTTGAGTTAATGACACCGGAGCAGTTTTCTATCTATGGAATAGTACTCGACAGAAAACTGGTTCAAATCATAGAAAAACAGCTTGAGTTAGACGGTATCGGCTGCAACACACCGCACTTAGCGGGACCAACAGAAAAGCACATTCAACAACTTAAATTCTACTTGGGTATTTTGCTCGGTACCACTGAGTCGCGATGGTCTGACAGCACACATCAGGTGGTTTTAAAAGACATCGTACTCGAACTGTTCTCAATCAGTTCACCAAACTCAATCCACCCGATATCAATCTCTCATCGTCAGCATGTGATGCACCGCATAAAGCAACAGCTACACGACTTAGACTACCGAACTCCGATCACCGTCAGTGAACTGTGTGACGCTGTGCACGTCAGTCGCCGAACACTGCAGTACACCTTTGAACATTGCTGTAATACTTCGCCAAAGCAATTCATACACCGAATGCGGCTGAATCAAGTACGTAGAGTGCTACAAAGCCCTGAAGATAATCGAACAATTGCAGAAATCGCTTTTGACTTTGGTTTTTTTCATCTCGGGCAGTTCAGTCAAAGCTACAAGCGGCTATTTGGTGAGACGCCAACTGAAACGAGAAAATGGGAGTCCAGCAAATAAAATGACAGGCAGTATATTCTTTCAGCTCCTGCGTTGGGGCTATTTTATGTAGTCGCAATGATTTTCTGAAACTTAGCATGAAGGTCTTCAAGTGCCGCTTCAACATCCGGTTCTGCACGGCTCAAATGTGCGATTAGCGTCATGAAGTAGCAGTCAAAAATCAACGGCATCTTGTCTTCAAGAACAGAGCTTCCGCTTGAAGATTCAAACAAAGCTTGGTTAAACGACTGGTAATAATCCAAATCCCAAATCACCTCTTTCAACAAGGCTCGGCTCAGCTCGACGTTCGCAAAATAGTAGCGATAGTATTTATCCGTCAGCGCCAAACCAATGTCGATATCTGTCTTACCTTCCACACTGACTAGCGTTTCTTGGCTGATCTGTTGCAGTTGCGCCAGCATCCCTTCGCGCAAAATCGACAGTTTAGTCGGGAAGTGGCTGAACACCGTACCATCGGCGACTCCTGCTTCTCTCGCAATCTGCCTTGTGGTCGTCATGTCATAGCCATTCTGAGCAAAAGATGCCCACGCGGCTTTTAGGATTTTGTCTCTGGTTTGTTGTCGCTTCGTCATTGATGTATCTGCTTAATGAGCCTGAAAGGATCATACCTTGAGCGGCTGACATTGACAAATTGAGCACGCTCAATTATAAAAATGAGCACGCTCAATTTTATATAAAAACAAAAGGAATCGCTCATGTACGTATTAAACAAACTAGGTCAAGGATTGATTTTCTTGCCGACCATATTCTGCTTTTCTTATATTTTAAGACCCATATTGATGGTGATTCTCATCCCAGGTGGACTCGCACTTTTGGCGTTAATCGGTGGGGCAGAAGTCCGGGCGGAACTCAAAGCCATGCTGCTTGAGGAGCTTTTTGGGGTCAGTCCATCGCACACCACCTCGAAAAAGGCGTGAGTGCGCGAGAAACGTTGGCAAGGTTAAGCAAAAAACAAAACGCGCAGGTATCGAGATATCAATACCTGCGCGATATAGATGTTCTGAAAAGAGGACTGGCGTTAGTCAGTATTCATGTTCTGACCGATTCGCCATAAAACGCCACTAGGGTCAAACAAACAACATTCGCGCATGCCCCAAGGTTGCTCGACCAGCTCAGTCAAACGCGAGCCAAATTCCTCATGGCCCACTTTGGATAAGTGCTGATGCCAGCTTTCTGCGTCTTCTACAAGCAAGTGCATCATGAAGTTGTTGCCGTGTTCTGGCTCATAAAAATTCTGTAAAAGAAACGCGCAACTACCTTGAGAGAAGTACGCCACATCACCGAAGTCTGACGCCATATCACCGAAGTCTGACGCCATATCAAAGCCTATCGCCTCATAAAAACGTTTTGAGAGCGCGTAATCTTTCGCTGGAACAAATGATTTGATTTCAACAATATTGAGGTTTTCCATTTCCAATTTCCTAAGCCCTTTTCCATCAAACTGACTGACGTAATCACGCTCTACGCCTTCTGTTCGCCTTGCGTATTTTGCTGCGATGGCAGTGTTACACACTCTACCATTTGCGTTTGTAACCACGTGATGAATTTATGTTCGAGTTCTGTACGCTTTTTATCTTGGCTCAATAAAACATAATTGCAACCTGATAGCACAAAAACAAATGGCGTGACCAAATTACCGCGCTTAATATCTTCTATAACAAAAGGATACGATCCCATCGCCGCGCCTAAGCCATCCACCGATGGCTTGTATGCAAAAATAAAAATGCGCAAATGATTGCTGAGTGTTGCCGTTGAAGGTTTCACAACGTGTTGATTGCTGCCAATCCGCCCAATCATGTGGGGCGGGATTGGTCATTTTCGGCGCGATGCTGGGCTTAAAGACTTAATGCGCTTGCGATCAGGTTTCGACCATAAAAAATGCGGCTACTAGAGCCGCATTACAATCCACAAACCTTAGGTCTGATAAGTGAAACGTTTATTGAGTGATAACGGTGAGCTTATCCCAATCAATCGTGAAGCGAATTTGTGCCTCAGTGTAGTGGCTAGTTGTACCTTGATCGTACCAGTTACACGCATTGCGAGAGAAACCTTCTTCAACTTCTTTCATGCCCGCTCGTGCGATCATCTCCGTTTTTGGCTCTTCTCCGCGCTCAAATTCTGGTGTGAACACGTACTGAAATTTCGGTTTGAAACCGTAGATCAAACGCGGCAAGTTCTCTTCTGGTAATAGGTTCTCGTTTGAACAACCTGTGTAGTGGTAAACGCCCGCCCATTTACCGTAGTACTGGTAATCGTTGGTGTAAATTTGGCTAAGAGAGGTGGTCCACTTAACGCCCATACCGCGTTCCATGGAAGCTTTTGGTTTGGCTGCGGTGACGTAATCCTTACTTGAGTAGCGAGACGTATAAGCCACACCCAGGTCGGTCGTCAACGAGCCAGAAAAACTTGGTGCTGAGCCCGGTGTTGCAGTCGCGGTTAAGCCGATAGACGGAGCAACCGTGGTTGTCGATACGGAAACATCATTGGCTTCGTTTTGCGGTGAGTAATCCTCACTAAATACCGGCGTGCCACCAGCTTGATAGATACTGTAGTCGAACGCGACTGGGTAGTTTTGAGTAAAACGGTCCACAATCGCAGCATCGTAAGTGTGTTTTACACCCGGATTACCTGGTACATAACCATTCCCTAGAGTGATCACGCGAGCCGCTTTTTTGTCGTTCTTTGAATTATGGAATAACTCAACCAGTAACTTCATTTGCACACGGCTACCACGAAACGCGTACGGGAAAAGCTCAGGCTCGCTTTGCATCACGACCTCATAGCTTTTCTTCACGTAACCTTCTAGCGCGATGTCATCAATCAAGACACTTTCTACAACCTTGTTATCAGAAGCAGCGGCAGTAGCGGAAATCCCTAACATTAAGGGAAGCAGTATTTTCTTATTCATTATTTTATTACCTTACTTGGGAACAGTCCCAATTTAAGCTAACACATTGAACAAGTAGCAACAATCAAACGAAAACGATTCACATTATCAATAATTTGACCTACACCCAGAAATGAAAAAAAAACAGCCAACTTACGTTGGCTGTTTCGATGCAGTTAATGAATGACCCGAGCATCCCCTTTAAGTAACTGAGACAGATCGATAGTGAATATCGTCACTGTCGGACGTTTAGGCAGAGCATTTTCGAGCGAAAACTCTGGCCCAGCTGGAACGAGGGGGAAGTGAATAGCAGTCGGCCACGTTGACGAAGCTTCATTACCGCCCGGCTCAGATATTGAGAAAGAAAACGCAGGTAAACGGGTCATAACACTTACCTCAAATGACTGATTCGCGGGCTCAAGCGAGCCCGCTTAGGTTTTGCAATGTTATTGTTGTTTTAACGCCTACTTAATCACTAACGATTGATAACGTTAGATATCAAGTTCTTTGTCTTCAACGTGGTTGGTGATCATCGCTTCAGTCGTGATCATCAAGCCAGCAACAGACGCCGCGAATTGAAGCGCTGAGCGTGTTACTTTCGCAGGATCCAAGATACCCATTTCGATCATGTTGCCGTATTCACCTGTCGCAGCGTTGTAACCGTAATCGGCATCACCCGCTTTGACAGCATTCGCTACGACTGAAGCTTCGTCACCTGCGTTAGTTGCGATTTGACGGAGAGGCTCTTCCATCGCACGTAGCGCAACTCGGATACCCACGTTTTGGTCATCGTTGTCACCTTTTAGATCCGCTAATTCTTTCGCGATCTTAGTTAGGGCAACACCACCACCAGCAACAATACCTTCTTCAACCGCTGCGCGAGTAGCGTGTAGCGCATCGTCCACGCGGTCTTTCTTCTCTTTCATCTCAACTTCGGTTGCAGCGCCGATCTTGATCACCGCTACGCCGCCAGAAAGCTTCGCAACACGTTGTTGAAGCTTGTCTTTATCGTATTGAGAAGTGGTTGTTTCGATTTGTTTTTCAATCGAAGCCACACGATCAGCAATCGCGCTTGCTTCTGCTGCGCCACCCACGATGGTTGTTGTGTCTTTGGTGATGGTCACTTTCTTCGCACTACCTAGTTGCTCTAGCGTTGCCTTTTCAAGCTCTAGGCCGATTTCTTCAGAGATGACCGTACCTGCGGTTAGTACCGCAATGTCTTCCATCATCGCTTTACGGTTGTCACCAAAACCAGGTGCTTTCACCGCCGTCGCACGCACGATGCCACGCATGTTGTTCACAACCAATGTCGCTAGCGCTTCACCTTCGATGTCTTCAGCAATGATCAATAGCGAGCGAGAAGATTTCGCCACTTCTTCTAGCACTGGCAATAGCTCGCGGATGCTGCTGACTTTTTTGTCCACCAATAGGATGTAAGGGTTGTCTAGCTCTACGCTGCCATTTTCTTGGTTAGTAATGAAGTATGGCGACAAGTAACCGCGGTCGAATTGCATACCTTCAACCACAGACAATTCGTTGTCCAGACCTTGGCCTTCTTCAACCGTAATCACGCCATTGCGACCCACTTTTTCCATCGCTTCTGCAATGATTTCACCGATCGCGCGATCGCTGTTTGCAGAAATGCTACCCACTTGGGTGATGGATTCTTTGTCGCTGCATGGCTTAGACATTTCACGTAGTTTCTCAACCGCCGCTTCAGTAGCTTTGTCGATACCACGTTTTAGGTCCATTGGGTTCATGCCAGAAGCTACCGCTTTAAGACCTTCATTGATGAAAGATTGCGCCAGTACAGTAGCCGTCGTTGTACCGTCACCCGCTTCATCATTCGCTTTGGACGCCACTTGTTTCACCATTTGTGCGCCCATGTTTTCGAACTTGTCTTTCAGTTCGATTTCTTTCGCTACAGACACACCATCTTTGGTAATGGTTGGCGCGCCGTAAGATTTATCAAGCACAACGTTGCGGCCTTTAGGGCCTAGTGTCACTTTTACTGCGTCCGCCAGTAAGTTCACACCTTTCAGCATTTTTTGACGTGCGTCATTAGCAAATAATACGTCTTTTGCAGCCATAATTATCTCCTCAAAAAACTACTACAAAAATAATTACTCAACGATTGCTAACACATCAGATTCGGACAGAATCAAGTATTCTGCGCCGTCAATTTTCTCGGTTTTCACCCCGTAACCGTCATTGAAAATGATTTGGTCGCCCACTTTGACTTCCATCGCAGCGCGTTCGCCATTTTCAAGGCGTTTACCTAAACCAACAGCAATGACTTTCCCGCGGTTTGATTTTTTCACCGACTGAGAAGTTAAAACGATTCCCCCTTCAGATTTATTTTCCACCTCTTGTCTTTCAACAATTAGCTTGTCATTTAAAGGACGAATTTTCATTTTTAAGTGCCTCCTACTTGGAACCAAAAATAAAAGACAGAATAAACATCAAGATGGATTTGCGAGTCGACCGCTCGCTTTCGATGAGAATAATAAGGTCGCAAAATTGGAGTTCAAGAGGTGGATTTCATAAAAATTTTTTATTGAATTGAATAAAATCTTCTATCGAAACTTTTGACATTCACGACCACTTAAAACCTCTTTATGATGGAAAATGTGTTCAATCAAATCTAGAGTGGTTACATACCCTTAAAAAGGATAATCAAACAATGAAAAAGGTCTTATCTCTGTTTCTTGCAACATTGTGCGTTGGCTTGCTTCCTCCCAACGTGGCGGCTTCTGAGCGTGCTGAGCAAGGGTGGCAACTGATTGAGCAAGGCGCAATGATTGTTGATGTACGCACGCCGCAAGAGTTCTCTGAGGGGCATTTAGACAATGCGGTCAATTTCCCTCTATCTGAGCTTGATAAACATTTCCAAGACGTCGATAAAGATCAAGCGATCGTATTGTACTGCCGCAGTGGTAATCGCTCTGGTAAAGCGTATCAATATTTGCAATCGCAAGGGTTCACGAATCTGCACAATGCAGGTGGCTTAGAAGAACTGCAAGACGCCAAATAATCATCTCTGTTCTAATTTCAAAAATAAAAGTGCTGAGGGCGTTGCAGACTTATTGCAACGCCCTCTGTTACTAAATAAATCTCTTCCGCTACTACTCTATTTGGGCCCGGCCTCAAACTGAGTCAGGTTATCCGATATCTCAAGCCACGGCGCTTTGGACGCGACAAAAATATGGAAATTTGGCTTGTGGGATGGTGCATCATCCAAGACACCTAAGCGAATATTGACAATCCCATTGTTCTTTTTCGAATACAGGCTCGACCCGCAATGGCGACAAAAACATAACATGGTATTTTCGCTTTTCTGATAAGTCTGAATATCCTCTTTTCCTTGAACAATTAACAACTTATCCAAAGCGACACCACCTGCAGACGAGTAGTCGGAGCCTGTGAACTTGCGACATTCCGAGCAATGGCAATTTCCCATGTACTTGAATTCATCTGCCACTTCCAATTTCACCTTACCACACAGACATGAGCCTTTGAGTACTTCCATTTGAGTCCCTTTTTGTTATGAATCTAATTGAATTAGACGAATACACCGACACCTTGCCACTGCAATGCGAAAAATTAAAGGCAGGTAATACAGGTTTTCAAAAATGAAACGAAAATGTAAAACACTCTATTCAGAGGAAAGATAGGTGCGCTCATCACATGAGAGCTCAAGCTATTGTCGATACAAAAACACCAAGCAAGACGCTTGGTGTTTTCTTAATATTTTGTCTAACACAGTCATCGCTCTTAATGAGAGACGCCTTGTTGAGAAAGTGTAGTGCTTAGAAAATGCAGTGCTTAGTAAAACTGGTAGCTTCGTTTGCACTCCAGTCACCTTTTGGCTTATCTTTCAAGTTCTCACACCATTGCTCGCTGCCCACACCATCTTGAAGAACACAGTGCTTCGCAAAGTCTACTGCGTTGTCTGCTGTCCATTCTGTTTTTGGCTTATCGCGCATGTCGTTACACCAGCCTTCAGTGCCCACTTCATCACTACAAGCGGTTAAAGCAGAAGCCGCCAACATCAGCATGACTAGTTTTTTCATAAATTTAAGGTTCCAGTTGCAAACAATATTAAAATAAAACTCAATCGCTTCAACAAATGCCCATTCAACGGTCTGAACTAAGCAATCACTTGTTGAAGTGACTTTTGTATCAACTATAACGAAATTATCAGTCTACGTGTTAAGACACCGAAAAATTATTGAGCCAAGCTGCGTAAATGACACCATAAACACCTATAGGCAGCGCGCTTGCGTTAATGCACTGATCTTAGAAGAACCCGTACCAAAACATGCTAAACGTAACTCTAACGCCATTTGCTCAAAGTGCTCGACCACCGCTTGAGTGCTTATGGTAGCCGCTTTCAAGACTGCGCCCGCTTGCCCAACGAGATTGGCGCCCAAATGTATGGCTTTCGCCGCTTCAAGTCCGTTATGCACACCACCTGAGGCGATCAAAGGTAATGTAGGATGCTGTGCTCGTATTTGAGTCAAACATTTTGCCGTCGGGATACCCCAATCGCGGAAAAGCTCGGCTGCACGCTGCATTTTCGGGTTATCTTGGCAATAACCTTCAACCGCGCTCCAACTTGTGCCACCCGCGCCCGCTACATCAATGGCATCCACACCGGCGTCAACCAATCGCTGCGCAACGTGACCACTTATACCAAAACCGACTTCTTTGATAATGATCGGAACATTCACGCGAGATTTAAGCTGCTCGATAGCGTGTAAGACCCCAATCCAATTATGGTCGCCATTTTTCTGAAACGCTTCCTGCATTGGGTTTACGTGTACAAACAACGCATCCGCTTGAATGGATTCAACCGCACGCTGCGCATTATCAAGTTTACCTTTGTCGCGCAACTGAGCGGCTCCAAGGTTGGAATAAAGCGGCACATCTTTGGCTAAATCACGAATGGTTTTACCTAGACCTGCGTGTTGGCGCTCTTCTAAGCTAATACGCTGCGACCCCACGCCCATCGCAATGCCTAATTCACTGGCAGCTTCAGCCAAACGACAATTGATCACTTCAGCGTCTTTCGCTCCACCTGTCA
This sequence comes from Vibrio sp. JZG120, assembly GCF_053890955.1. Taxonomy (NCBI): domain Bacteria; kingdom Pseudomonadati; phylum Pseudomonadota; class Gammaproteobacteria; order Vibrionales; family Vibrionaceae; genus Vibrio; species Vibrio sp. JZG120. The sequence continues at coordinate 145,196 of NZ_JBSRRK010000001.1, read as the reverse complement.
TCGAGCTAATCAAAAACGGCAGCGCCAGTCGGTGGCCAAGAAACTCTGTCGACAGGTCGATCGCCTGAAAGTCACATTCTGGCAGCGCGCAGTGTTCAAACTCGACAGACTCAAAGCCCGCCGTTTTATGCTTCATGCTCATGTCATGATGTAAAACAGCGTCTAGATGTAAATCTTTTCGGTTAGTTTGCGGAGCCATAATGTCACCCTAAAGTAAAACAGTCGCGCAGTATTGCGATCCTTATCAGTAACGTCAATGCGAATTTTCTGAATTCACGAGATTACTTTTCCGAAACCAGTAATGAATCACGACTTACTCTGACATTATAGGAAGAGAAACTCGCCTTCTGTTTTAAACAAGCAGGCGAGTGTTTCACCAAGTTGAAGTAATCAGCGTGCGAGACACCACGATAAAAATGGGCCGCATACTTCTCTAATTTACTTTGCGCTTTCTGACAGAATCAGAGACACAACGGTGCTTGTGGTGGTTGGAGCAAACTGCTCAGGGTCATCACAGAATTGAATTTTCCCTTTTTCTTCAACGTGGAACAACGGTACTACCGAGTTCCCTTTGTGGTGCGCTAAGTAGTCTTGATACGTAAAGTTGTCGCTCAATTTCGTGTGTTTTATCTCTGCACCGCGGCTCAATAAACTGGCCAGCTGGGTATAGCTTACGTTACCGCCCATCAGCAATTTACCGTGGTACTCCTGAGCCACGGAGTGCTTCTCGCTACCATTGCCGTTGGTTTTCACTTTTTGCAAGCAGTGAACTTTATCTTCACCAAACTCGTCGACAAATTGCATGCAAGCCATAATGTTGAAATGCTGGTCAGGCGTTAATGCAACGACTTGTCCCACCCCTATCAGGTTCAAATTGTCATCTGCGTGACTAGAAATCGGATTCCCGTAGTAGTAATCCAGCCCCAACATACGAACTTGACTGATGTACTCCCAGTTAGAATCGGTCATCAATATACGGCGGTCATAGCGTGCCAACGCTTGACCAATTTCTCTGGCTACTCGGTTAGCACCAATCAACAAGAAGCCGCGTGGCGCTGGCTCCGCGACGCCCAACATCAATGCGACAGGACGTGCCGTTGCACTTTGTAAAACAACCGTTCCGATGATCACCATGAAGGTCATAGGAACCAGTAAAATCGCTTCATCAATACCGTATTCGGTCAATTTGATCGCGAAAAGAGACGAAATGGAGGCAGCGACAATACCGCGCGGTGCAACCCAAGACAGAAACAGTTTATCTTTAAGTCTCAAGTTACTGCGGATGGTTGAGAGGAAAATCGACAACGGACGCGACACCAACTGCATAAATACAAACAGCAATAACGCGCCGCTACCCAGCGCAGCAAAATCATCCAAGCTGATGCGTGCAGCAAGGAAAATAAATAGGCCGGTGATCAGCAATATGGTCAAGTGCTCTTTAAAGTGCAGAATTTGTTGAATATTGATGCCCTTTGCGTTGGCAAGCCACATACCCATTACAGTAACCGTGAGTAATCCGGCTTCAGACTCAATATGGTTGGAGACGGAAAATACGCCGAGCACGATCATCAAAACCGCAAATGGCTGCAAGTATTCCGGTAGCCACGCACGGCGCATAATCGTTGCGACTGCTGCGCCAGAGGCCGCACCAAGAATGACGCCCACGGCAATGAGCGTCCCGAACACTTCGACGCTATTTATCGCGCTGTGCGATACGATGAACTCATAAACCATCACAACAAAAAGCGCACCGAGTGGATCAATCAAGATCCCCTCCCAACGCAAAATATTAGCAAGCGTACTGTTAGGCCTTACCGTCCGAAGAAGTGGCACGATCACCGTCGGACCTGTTACCACGGTTAAGCTGCCGAACAACATGGCGAGCTCCCAAGTAAAACCGAGGAAATAGTGCGTCGCAATACTGGTTGCTGCCCACGAAATAATGGCCCCGATGGAAACGATACTCCAGACTGAGCCACTCACACCGCGAATTTCTTTGAAGTTTAGGGTCAAGCTGCCTTCGAAAAGAATCACCGCAACCGCCAATGAAACCAACGGAAAGAGCAAATTCCCTAAAATCTCATCTGGATTTAACCACTGCATAAATGGCCCGACAATCAACCCGGCTAGCAGCAAAAATAAAATCGCTGGTAAGCGCAATCGCCATGCCAACCACTGACAACCTAAACCAATGACCCCAACCGCTGATAGAACCAGCGCTTCATTACCCACTTGCATTAATCATTACCCGTTTTGTCTTTTTTCGCGTGAATGCGCTATACCCAAATAACCTCGGGCGTGCGGTTCAATAAGCATGACTTGGCATGCAGACTAAACGGCTTACCTTCGACTCTTCGACAGCATGCCTCTGAAATGCACATTTTTGAGGTCACTTGGGTATCGCATCAGAATTATGAATATAGTTGAACCCCAATGACTTAACGACTCATTTCTGTTCATCAGATCTTAAAGTGACACACAAGTATGTCGCTTCGTCGAATTCATCATTACGCATTGAGTTTCATTATGTAGAATGATTCTTAAAGAAAGCGCGGAACCTAGCACTAACTATATGAAGCTAAGGCAAAGCGCTTGGACTAAGCTTTAGCGTACGTGCTCAAAGTTAAGAATCGTGTGTCACGCGACGTACGCAAGGAGAAATGGATTGTACGTAATACTAGCACTGTTCATGGCATTGATCGCCATCCTCATCGGAGTGAAAGCCGCCAACCGAGCAGCACTTTTAGAAAAAGAGCTAACCAAACTTCGTGAAGAGGTAACATCACTGCGAGTCAGTCTAAATAAGGACTCGAACCAACCAACGCGTCAACAATCCAGCGTTGAAGAGGTAAAAAAAAAGGCAAACTCCTCATCCTCTAAGGAGCATGACCCGATTACCGACCGAGCATCTTATCCAAACACAACACATCAAGCTCAATACCAGGCAAGCGAAGTTCAACTGGACGTTTTTAGTCAAGAACAAGAGTCTATATTGCCAAGTAAAGTTCAGAGCCTGCTTAGCAACATTCAAGAAAACTGGTTGGTTTGGGTGGGCGCGCTGGCAATGCTAATTGGTGGGGGGTATCTCGTACAGGTTATTGGTAGTCACATTGAATTTTCGCCATTTATGCGTGTGTCCTTTGCGTTTGTACTCTCGTTACTTATGGTGCTTGTTGGCGAATGGTTCCACCGCAAAGAACAACAAAATCCTCAACGAGCAACACGAGCCCAAAGCTTTACTTATGTGCCTGCCGCCGTTACCGGAACCGGGCTAACTGGCATTTACTGCACGGTTATCTTTGCGTTTGTTGTTTATCAAATGCTGACGCCTAGTGTCTCGCTTATCATCTTAGCCGCTGCCGCATTTTGCAGCTTGGCTCTATCTTTACAGCAAGGGCCGTTGATGGCGGTGCTTGGTCTGATTGGTGGATACACCGCACCGTTATGGATTGGTGGAAGCGAGCCTAATTACTTCTTACTGGCTGGGTATATCAGCGCGATCTCGGTCGCGGCAACATTGCTAATGCAAAAAGTACGTAGTGCATGGATTTCTCCAAGCATCGCGCTTCCACATGTTGTTTGGATGCTGTTGCTCATTGAAAGCATGCCGCTTGAGACACTTTTTTCTTGGCTGGCTATTTATCTCTCCATTACTCTTTATCTTATTTTCGCCGTTCCAAGACTGGGTTGGACACTCAATCCTCGTTATCATCACTGCCAGAATAAGTGGACAAATCCGCCGACCGCTACCTCTCTCGCGATTGCGTTATTGACCTTTTCGGCTGTCACCAGAATGCCAGAATTGGACACACTGCAAATGGTGTACTGTTATGCGCTGCTCGTTGCGACAGTATGGCTCCCAGCGGTTCGCACAGGTTGGTCATTGCGCGTATTTTTGCCTTCCATATTGGTCTCTGCGACCGCACTTGTTGTCCTCACTGTCGCGTTTGACGCTTTGTATATGCCAGAACATGGTGCCAGTATCTTACTCGCATTGGCCACCAGTATTGCACTGATCTGCTGTCGAACTTATTGCCAGTCACTCAGTGACCGATCGCAACTTAGCGGCGTACTTCTGTTAGTACTGGCTCCTGCAATGAGTTTGATTACGCTGTTTTATGTCGACGAATTTATGCAAGGCTACCTGTGGCACTGGACTGCATTCTGCGCATTGGTGACCGTTTATTACGTTGTACTTGGTCAGCGCTTACATTCGCTAGCATTGGATTGTTCTGCCGTCATGCACGCTTTAATCGTAGGCGTCGCCTTTGTTTGGTTAAGCGATACCTGGTTGACGACAGCAATCTCGATACAAGTTGCGGTAATGGCGCTACAGACGCAATCAGGGTTATTTCGCCCCGCAAGTTGGGCGATTAAAGTGGCGATGGGGATACTGGTCATCCGCCTCACACTTTTACCCTTCATCCCTGAATGGCAACCCGTAGAAGCAGGACATTGGGCTTGGGTTATTGTGAGTTACCTACCGTCTCTCATCATCCTGCTCTATGCTCGATCAACGCTAAAGCAAGTGGACCTCGAACTGACCAACTGGTTTGAAGGCGCATTTTTGCATGTATTCTTAATGGCGCTATTCACTCAAACCAACTACTGGTTAACTGGGCAGTACGGCTATTTGGGACACCTTGATTTCGCAAGCGCCATCGTTTTTGCTAACCAAGCGTTGGTTATGGGTATGGTGTACAGCTACCGTAGCCAATTTGCACAACGCTTAAGCCGCATCTATGAAGCCTACAGCTACCTGCTTTGGTGTGCCTTCGCATTGCTGATAATTTTGCTTAATACGGCAGAGTCGCCATTGGTGACTGACAACGTCTCAGCACAAGCACTTCCCGTCATTAATATGCTAAGCGTCGGCTGGTTGCTGCCAGCTTGCATTCTACTTATCGCAACCTTTAGAGGCTGGAATACGTTACAGGTTCATCGATTTGCGGTTGCTAGCCTAGGCTTTGCACTTGCTGCTATTTGGTTAGGTATGTCTATCCGTCAATTCTGGCAAACCACATCCATGATGTTGTACCAACCGACCAGCATGGCAGAACTGTTCAGTTATTCAGTAGCAGGTTTGCTCGTGGGTGGATTGCTTACTTGGCGCGGTGTGACACACAGAGGGTTGATGATGCAGCGCGTGGGTCTAGTGGTTTTAGCTTTTGTCGCACTCAAAGTATTCTTATGGGATGTTAGTTCTCTGGATGGGTTCTGGAGAGCAATCAGCTTCTTAGGTTTAGGAGCATCTTTAATCGCGCTTGGGTGGTTATTCCAGAAATTGAATCGCTCGGTGGCAAAAGCACTCGAACCATAAACGAATTAAAGAGAGATTCCCGACAATGCACCGTTCTCGTTATTGGGGGGCGATAGCGATGCAAAGCCGGGAATCATTGGAGTGTTCGTTATTTTAGCAACGCAACAACCGTATGACGACGCACGTTTGCTTGTGCATTCAACGCTTGAAAAGTCGAGGTGAACTCACCGGACTTCTGAACAAAACCATCCAGTTTTGCATTCACATCATCCACAGAAAGCTGCGCGGTTTTATTTTGAATTGAGCGCATTTGAGTATTCAACTCTCCATGAAATGCTTTCGCTTCCTGCAAGCTCGTTTGCACTTGTCTTAGATGCTGGTTCACTTTGGCAATCGTCTGTTTCATGCCATCGCGTGATGCCAAATCAAACCCAAGTTCTGCAATACCATCTGGCTCTGACTTTAGATTTAGAACGTTCGGCTGGCCCGCAGGAAAACGGTGCCCTTCGCCCGTGACCATCACTTTCTGCTGCATTTGCTGATAAGCGTTGTCTCTGGCTTCAAATAAAATGCTGCCATCGTCAGCTAATGAGGCGCGCATCCCTAAAGCAATCAAGCTTCGGTCAAGCATTTTGACAGTTCGAGCACCATCGGCTTGTCCATCGAACTGAATCATTACCGCTTGACCCTGAGGGAAATCCAAACGAATTTGCTCAGCTTTGTCACTTAAGCGATGCACATTCAAGCCAGGAATAGAAAAGCGACGAATGTCTGCTTTATCTAGCTTTAAATGCAGTTCGTTGTTGAGCACTTTCTGGCCGTCGAAACGAGCATGCTCCACAACGTTCTGAATGGTGGCTTTAGAACGAACCAATGTATCCTGCAAGCCAGGCACATTTTGCACGCCTTGATTCACCGCTTGCGTCAAGCCACGTTTAATTTGAGTCAGCTCTTTGCCAATCACCTGCAACGATTTCGATGCGATCTGCACTGCCGTCGCTTGCTGCTGACCCTGGGTCAGTTGAATCCCAGAGACAGAGTAGGCTGACGCAGTGTCAGCCTGAACTTGCGCCGGGCGCGGTTTAATTGCAGTACTTGAGTCTGCAGAACGGGTCGGCATGATAGAGGCTTGTTCTTGCCCACCCAAGCGTATGCTATGGGGTCTAACCTCTACTGTACTCATTACCATAAAAGAACTTCCTAACCTTATAGACGGTCAAACAACGATAGATCATTGATCTTTACATAGCTCGCTTGCGTTGCTTGCAAAGCCGCCATGTAATTGCTCAAGCGTACCGATGCTTCACCGTAATCCAGAGCTGAGAGGTCACCTGATACTTTATCGACGAACAGTTTATTCTCACCATGAGCACCGCCAACCAAATCTAGGTTATTGTGTCGACCACCAATCTCCGTCATCGTGCCAAGTACGCTTGCCAACGTATCATCAATGGCACTCAGGCTTGCGTCCACTTCAGCTTGGAAATTCGGACTCGGGTTCTCAAATTCTGTAATTAGATTATTAATTTGATCCAGTACGTTTTTGCCGCCACCAAGGTCCAAAATGTCCTTTGCCGTCATGTTGGAATCCATCGTTACGCCTTTCGCAATCGTCACGACACGTTTATCGCTGTTGCCCTCGATGACATAACTACCGCTTGCACTGTTTATAGCAGGGGTGTCAGTTTTGGTGCCTGAAAATAGGTAGTGCCCTTCTTCATCCTGAGCATTGAAAGACGACTCAATTGAATCACGATAGCTCTTTAGCTCCGTGATCATACCGGTACGGTCTTGATCAGTCAGTGAGCCATTCGCACCCCATAATGCAATATCACGCATGCTCATTAGGCTCTCTTTCACTGAGTCTAAATGCGTTTCTTGACTCGAAAGCGTGGTTTTGACGTTTGCGATATTGTTTTGATATTGGGCGATGGCGCTGTTTTCACGATCCAAATTAAGCAGCTTAATCGATGCCATTGGATCGTCAGATAACTTAGTTAGACGCTCACCTGTCGTCATTTGTTGTAGCACGTGCCCCAGACCTGCATTGTTACCTTGCAGGCTTTGCAGCATCATTTGGCTAAATTGATTGTCACTGATTCGCATCTGGGTTTCCTTTAGAATAACTGCAATACAGAATCGAACAGCTGATTCGCTGTGCTGATCACTTTCATGTTGGCATTGTGTGCATTAGCAAACGTCATTAAGTTAGCCGCTTCTTCATCACTGTTAACGGCACTCACATTGTCACGAGCCGCATGTGCTTGCTTGTTCATGGCTAACTTAGCTTGGTAATCGGCGTCTGCTTGGCGTGCTTTAATCGCGGTTTGACCCACCATAGAACTGAATGCGTCATTCAAGCTCACAGAGCCATAGCCAGTCACAGAAACAGGCTTGTTGCTTAAATTAATCAACGACTGCAACACATCCGCATTACCTGGCGTACCATCACTTGAAAAAGCAAGCTCACCTGGAGTTAACTCAGTGATATCCAAACTTGCCGCTGGGTTGGCAGGGTCGTAACTAAACAATGGTTTACCTGGGTTACCATTTAAATCTTGTCCAGTAGCGAGCACAGCGTTGTATTCATCCGCTAACGCTTTCGCCATGTCATTCAAAGCCAATTGGTTTGGTTTTAATACATCGGTTTGATAATCGTTAATCGCACCTAATTTGCCACCAAGAGAGTCACCAATCGCAAAACTTTGGCTTGAGAATGTTACGTGTAAGTCTGCTACGTAAGGGTCACTAGGGTCCGGAACGGCTGCGAGTTTGCCATGGTCCGTGCCCATCACAAGTGGCTGACCAGAGGTCAACGTCACCTGAACACTGCCGTCAGGCTGTTCTGTTGTTCTGATTTCGATGGTTTGAGATAACTCGCCGATCAATTTATCTCGTTCATCCATAAGTTGCGATGGGTTGCCACCTGTTCCTTGCATTTCAACCAGCTGCTTGTTTACCTTCGCGATGTTTTCCATGAGGCTATTCGCGTGGTTGAGTGCCGCATTACGCTGGTCGCTCATATCTTTATGTTGGTTGTGCAAAGACTCGGTAAGCGTATTAAAGCGGCGCGCCAACGCTTCAGATTCGTTGATGATTTGTTGACGGTAAGGGATCGACTCAGGCTTAACCGTAGCATCGTTAAGCGCAGCGTTTAGAGAGTCCAAACCAGCAGAAATACTGAAGCCATCGGCCCCTAGCGTATTTTCCAATTGGCTCATGTTGCTGGTGTAACCAGAAGCGTACGCCGCCATACTGTTAGTTGACCACGTTTGCTTAATCAGAAATTGGTCTGTAACGCGGCGAATGCTGGTGACCTCTACCCCTAAACCAGGGCTTAAGCGGTTGGCTTTTCCGTCATCAACTGATGCCATCAACGCTTGTTGACGACTGTAGCCCACAGTATTCACGTTCGCCACGTTTTGTGCCGTTACGTCTAAGGCCACGCGGTTCGCGCCTAAACCTGAAAGGGCAATATTAACTAGGTTCATTTACAGCTCCATTTTCCTGATCAACGGCTGAGAAAACGCGGTAGTCATACCGGCCTCACCGAGCACCTGTTTTACAGAGGCGACGGCTTGAGAGGCGGTATTAAATAAGCTTGAGTTCCCCTCAATCTCGTTAGCATCAAGCTGTGAGATAGATTCAGAATTCGCACCTTTACCATCGTTTGCAGATGAGATGTTACGCGCAGCATCAAAGGCGACTTCGCGCATAGAGGGGCTAAGTTGCTGGATGAGCATATTGGCAATGCCAGAGCTCTGCTTTTTTGCCAGTTCCATTGCCAGTTGCCCATCGTACATATCGCGGAAAACACCTTGCTGTTGGCTCGCAAACGGGCTGTCTTTATCCGCTAGAACATCGCTGCTGCTGCGCATTTGACGCAGAACCATTTGTAAAAACATCGCCTCAAATTGACCCGCCACTACTTCAAGCGCACCTTCCTGATCTCGACTCTGCTTGATGTTGGCAAGTGCGCTGTTGTCGTGATACAGCATCGAATTCAGTTGAGTTTGTTCATTGGTACTGTCTAGTTTCATCCTTAACTCCTTAAATCACGACCAATTCAGCGTTCAATGCACCCGCTTCGCTCAGTGCTTGCAGGATAGACATCAAGTCAGTAGGTGTGGCACCTAAGCTGTTTACCGCAGTCACAATAGTGTTGAGCTCCGTGCCTGGAGGCCAAATTACCATTTGAGCTAAATCTTCGTTCACATCAAGATCCGTTTGGTTAACGACTTTCGTATCGCCATTTGCAAACGCATTTGGCTGACTGACTTGTTGTGATTCAGAAATTCGCACGGTTAAGTTGCCGTGGCTCACTGCCGCCTCACTCACTTTGACACTCTTACCGATCACGACCGTTCCCGTGCGAGAGTTAAAGACAATTCGAGCCGGCTTGCGGCCTTCCACGACGCTCATTTCTTCAAGCATCGACATCATCACTACGCGCTGTTGGGTATCTTTTGGTGCACGCATATCAATGCGCGCTTTATTGATCGCAACAGCAACGTTAGGCCCAAAAGTATTGTTAATTTCACGCGCGATATTTTTTGCCGTCGTGAAGCTTGGTTTACGCAGGTTTAAGGTGACTTCATCACGCTGGTTGAAATCAGTTTTGATTTCTCTCTCTAACGTCGCACCATTCGGGACGCGACCTGCCGTTGGTGTATTAACTTCGACTTTGGAGCCGCTTCGCCCTTCTGCAGACAAACCGCCCACCACGACGTTTCCTTGTGCAATGGCATACACTTCACCATCAATACCGCGTAAAGGCGTCAACAATAGCGTACCGCCACGGAGGCTTTTCGCGTCACCAATTGAAGACACGACCACGTCCAAAGTTTGTCCGGGGCCCGCCATTGGATCAACGGTTGCTGTCACGCTCACAGAAGCCACGTTTCGTAGCTTAGGGTTCATACTGTCATCAATTTGAACCCCAAACTGACGAAGCATGTTGGTAATAGATTGAGAAGTAAATTTCACTTGGTTTCGGTCACCCTGGCCAGCTAAGCCAACCACCAAACCATAACCAACCAATTGGTTTTCTCGAATGCCGCGTACATCGACCAAGTCCATGATCGGAATTTCCACTTCAGCATGTGAAGTGGTTGGTAATCCCAAGGTCAACACCAATAGGAAAGACGTAAAGAAAGATTGCATTGTCTTCATTAGAAAGGTACCCATGGGCTGTTGAAGAATTGAGTTAGCCATCCGGCTGCGTTGCTGTCAGCCAGAGCTCCGCGACCTGCGTAGGTAATTCGTGCATCAGCAATTCGTTGAGAAGAAACTTGGTTGCTGCGATTAATATCATCCACACGAACAATGCCAGTGAGACGAATAAACTCATCTCCCTGGTTTAGGCGCAGCCATTTTTCGCCACTGATACGCAATACACCATTAGGTAATACCTCGTGTACCGTTACGGTGATTGCACCTTGCAGCTTATTGCCCTGTGAGCTTGAAGCACTGCCATCAAAGTTGCGGCTGCCATCGACACTAACCCCTAACTCATCGAACGTTTTCGTTCCTATGGTCGGCGCCGCGAAATTAACCGCTGAGCTTTTGCCAAACTTAGTACCCGCTTTTTTGCTCGATGAGGTTTCTTCTGATAGTTGAACCGTTAACACATCGCCAACTCGGTAAGCACGACGATCCTGAAACAGGGTCATCGTGTATTGGTGACGATAAAGGCTACCAGACTGGGTTTCCGGCAACGTGTAATCGAGCGTTGGTGGTGCGTATTCCTCGGCATTTGGCTCAGGCGGAATAAATTCCTGACGGCCGGCACATCCCACCAGCAACACGGCGGCTACTGCCCAACTCTTAGAAAGCCATTTCATTGCTTTTTCCTTCATCATCACCAATTTCATACTTACATTGATTGCGAAACAAACTTCAGCATGTCATCTGCAGCAGAGACCACTTTCGCATTCATCTCATACGCACGTTGAGTCGTGATCATGTCGACCATCTCTTCCACGACTTGTACGTTTGAACCTTCCAATGCACCTTGCTTGATGAGGCCTGCGCCATCTTCACCAGCAATCAGTTCATCTGCCGGGCCGCTGGCTTCCGTTTCACGGAACAAGTTACCACCCACGGCCTCTAAGCCTGCTGGGTTAATGAATTTTGCGAGAGTGATTTGACCCAGCTGCTGTGGCGTTGGATCGTCCGCCGTCGTTGTTGTTACCGTGCCATCAACACCAACAGAGAATGAAGAGGCATTATCTGGGATCTGAATTTGTGGCTCTAACGGCAAGCCTTGGCTGTTAACCATCAAGCCTTCAGAGTTGACATGGAACTGACCATTACGTGTGTACATGATCTGTCCATCCGAGTTTTCGATTTGAAAGAAACCCTGTCCCATTACGGCAAGATCCAACTCTTGTGTTGTATTTTGAGTGTTACCTTGCGTAAACACTTTTTGCGTGCCAACTACGCGAACACCGCTACCTAGCTGAATACCACTTGGCAACTCGTTAACTTGGTCTACTTGAGCACCAGGTTGACGCTGAATGCTGTAGAAAAGGTCTTCGAATACAACTCGGTCACGCTTAAAGCCAACTGTATTTACGTTCGCTAGGTTGTTAGAAATGGCAGTCATCTTCGTGTCCTGCGCTGCCATGCCTGTTTTACTTACCCATAATGCTGAATGCATTTTTTATTACTCCTTGCGGGGCGAGACTTATCTCGCCGCCATTAATTTATTACCAGCTTGTGCCAACGTCTCGGCCGTTTTCATCATGCGAACTTGCATCTCGAAGTTACGCGTTAACGACATCACGCTAATCAACTCATCAATGGCAGATACGTTACTGCCCTCGATGTGCTCAGGAGAAAGTTGCACGGTTTCATCGGCAGCGAATGGCACGCCATCTACACTGTGCAGTAGGCTGTCACTCTCTTTTTGAAGTTGGTTCATTTCTGGTTTAACCAACTTCAACGTTCCCGCGACGATTTCTGCGCCACCACCTGGCGGAATCACGGATACTTGACCACGCTCGCTGATTTCAATCTTTTGATAATCAGGCACAACCAAAGGCCCATTTTCACCAAGAACAGGAAAACCGTTGATGGTCATGGCACCAAAAGTGTCGACTTGGATATTGCCCGCTCGCGTGTACGCTTCGTTACCCGCAGGAGTTTCAACAGCAAGATAACCCTCACCCATGATGGCGACATCCAACGGGCGTCCCGTTTTCATAATGTCGCCAGAATCAAAACGCGTTGAGGCAGAGTTGGTCACAACCATAGTGCGACCATCAAAACCTGGGCCTTGCATTTCTACACTGCGCACGCGCTCCATATCCGCTCGAAAGCCAGCAGTATCAGCGTTTGATAAGTTGTTTGAACGCACGTGCTGAGCCTTAAGAACTCGACTCGCACCTGACGTTGCAGTAAATAACAAGCTATCCATGCAAAACTCCCATTACACCGCGTTAAACAAAGCTTGAGTTAGCTTGTCGCTGGTAGAGATGGTTTTCGCGTTTGCTTGGTAGTTACGCTGTGCGGTCATAAGCGCCACAAGCTCACTGGTTAGGTCAACGTTAGAACCTTCTAGCGCACCTGGGGTTAAATCACCCAACGTACCTGAACCAGGGACACCCGTGATTGGCGCACCAGAGCTGAAGCTTTGAGTCCATGCCGTACCACTCACTTTTGCTAAACCTTGTGTGTTGGCGAAGTCTGCAAGTACAACTTGACCTTGCAGCTGTGATTGGCCGTTAGTGTAGGTCGCGTAAACCATGCCATTACCTTCAACGCGTACACCTGCAAGCTCACCGGATGTATAGCCGTTCGGGCTGTTAGTACTTACGCCGAATTTCGCACCGAACTGCGTGCTGCCCTTCAAGTTAATGTCGACACTCATCGCGTTTGCGCCTGCCGCAGGGAATGAAACATTAAACGGAGCCGTCGGTGAAGAAAGCGAACCGTCTTTGTCAAACGTTACTGGCACCGTTGTCACTGGTGTTGCACCACCATCCACTTGAACATTCACTTCCCAAGAGTTAGAAGCGGTCTTAGTGAAGTACTGAGTTACCGTGTGCGAGTTACCCAGCGAGTCATAGACTTTTGTGGTGTAAGACGAATTGAATGAGTTTGGATCGTCCGGATTAAACGGCGTTACCGTTTTATCAATGGCAGACGCACTTGCATCAAAGTTTGCAACAAAATCAAGACCGTCTGTCGCTTTTGCATTCAGTGATGACGTAGATACTTGGATATTGCCCACAGAGCCTGTCATCAGGTTGTTGTTGCTATCCACACTGTAACCTTGCAGTTTTGCGCCACTGTTAGCGGTAACAAAGTTATCTTTATCTGTCGCGAATACACCTGAACGCGTGTATAGCGTTTGACCCATGTTGTCTTTAGTGACAAAGAAGCCACCACCGTTGATCGCCAAGTCCATCGCACGGCCAGTTCCTGAGATACTGCCGTCTTTGTCGAAGTTCTGTGAAATTGACGCGACTTCTACACCACCAGGTTGCATGCCGTTGTATACTGCGGAGAATTCTGTGCGGCCACCTTTAAAACCATACGTTGATGCGTTGGCAATGTTGTGACTGATTGTGTTTAGCTCTGTGTTGGTCGCGTCCAGACCACTTAGTGCGATGTTAAAACTCATAAAAAGACCTCTGATTTCCCTATTTGGTTAAGCACCAAACTGAGTGATTTGATAGAAAGGAACGTTGCCAACGCCATGGACATTGACTAATGCTGCGCCGCCAGTATTTGGAATACGCACTTGCTCAACAGTGCCAGCCATGAGCACATTTGGACTTGCTTGCCCTTCTTGCACTTCTACTGCCACTGAGTATTTGCCTGGTTTAAGACCAAGTTCTTCAGGATTAATTGAAAAGTCGACGTCACCTTTGCCGTGAGCACCTAATGGCACTTTAGTAGATTGACCAAACTCATCTTTCACAACTAACGTCACTTGGTTTGAGCTATGAGCCAGTTCGATTTTTCCGTTCTGAACGCCTTCACCAAGCTCAAATTCTTTGGAATTGACGTAAACAGTTTGTCCTACGAGCCCCGCTGTCGATAGCACTTGCATGTTGTCGAGGAGAATCATGCTCTGTTGCATTGTCTTGGACATATTCTCGGTACTTTGAACTTGAGAGAATTGAGCCAACTGACCAACGTATTCCGTGCCATCAAGTGGGTTAAGTGGATCTTGGTTTTGGATCTGCGCCACCATCAAAGAAATGAATTCGTTCTCTAATGAAGAAGCACTGTTCATATCTTTAGGATTTGGTGCAATGCCATTGTTCTCTTTTGCTTTAGTGCTCACAGGAGCATCAGACGATAAAGGTGTATATTGTGCGAGACTCATTAACTGCCCTGCCCTAATCTAAGCAGACCTTGCTGCATACTTTTCACATTTGATAACACTTCAACATTGGTTTCGAAGCTACGTGTCGCTGACATCATGTCTGCCATTTCAGCCACGACATCGATATCTGGGTAATACACATAACCTTCACCATTGGCCAACGGGTTGTTTGGCTCAAAGCGTTTCTCGGCTTCTCCCGCATTTTTCACAACGTCAACAATGCGAACTTCAGCATTGGGATAAACCCCGTTTTCCGTTGTCAGCTGCGCTTTTTGGTACACAGTCGCGAATACGGGCTTCAGCGCTTTATAAGCGTCATCTGGATTTGCAGACACCGCGTCCGCGTTAGCTAAGTTACTGGCGACCGTGTTAAGACGCACAGTTTGTGCCGTCATCGCGGATCCAGTGATCGAGTAAATATCAGTGAATGACATAATTAACGTCCCTCAATCGCTTTCGTTAAGCCATTAAATTTCATGTTGAGAAACGTCAGGCTAGTTTGAAAGTCCATGTTGTTTTGCGTGAATTTCGCTTGTTCAACACCCAGTTCTACAGTGTTGCCATCTTTGCTGTTCTGGTAAGGCACCGAGTATTGGGCCTGAACCTGAAACTTAGGCACTGGTTTGTTCACACCGCCTGCAGCCACCTGGTTCATTACGGTGGTGAAACTTAGGTCTTTCGCCAAATACCCAGGGGTGTCAACATTTGCTAGGTTACTGGCAAGGACTTTGGTACGCTGAACGCGAAAATTAAGTGCCTCTGGATGTACACCTAAAGCATTTTCAAATGTGATCGCCATGCATCTTCCTTACAGTTGGCTCGAATACGCCAACATACAAACAAGATGCGTGCCATAAAAAATAGTTATATATATCAATGAGTTACAAACAAGGATGGAAGCCAAACTTCCGGCTCACGGAAAGCATTAAAAGCAAGGGGAAAGTGCTTACTTCCTCAACATTAATGCTAACTCTGCTTGCTCTAATACCAGGGCAAACTTTCGCCAACACCTCTGGCAGAACCCTAAGCGTTGAGGAGATAAAATCCGTTGTAGCAGAGCATTTCAAACAAGAAGTGGCCCAAAATGCTCACTCTAACCAGTGGGGAGAATACCAACTGGATTTCGACATGTGGGTACCAGGCTCGGCGAATCACCTACCTGAGTGTGAGTCGCCTCTGGTCATCACTGGTCGCGACAATCAAGCGTTGCCAGTTGGAAACCTTAAGCGCTCAGTAAGTTGCGATGACATCGCTTCACCCTGGCGAATTAACGTCACGATAAAATCTTCTCTGACACTGCCTGTCTTGGTTGCCACAACCACGGTCGGTCGAAATGAAGTTGTGACTGCCAAGCACGTTAAACTGGAAACGCGCACCATCTCGCGACAAGACGATTTTTATACTCGCCCAGGACAAGCAATAGGCTTAGAAACCTCTCGCCGTTTACGTGCAGGGCAAGTGGTCAACCCATCCAATTTATCGGCTCCACCTTTAATCGAAAAAGGCAATGAGGTCATAGTGATTGCGAGCAAAAATGGATTTAGCGCCAGCACGAAAGGAGTCGCCTTAGAAGATGGTGCGAAAGGGCAACAAATTGAAGTAGAAAACCTAAGTTCTGGCAAGGTCATTAGAGCTGTCGTAACCGGGTTAAACCAGGTTCATACTCAATTTTGATTTTGGACTCAGAGTAACATTTTTTAATTTTGGCTCTCGTCAGTAACGCTGAATTTCGAGTACAAAAAAAATATTTAATGTTTATCACATCCTAACCGCCTACTTAATTTAGAACATGATGATGAGGACCACAGCATGAAAATCGACAAAGTCGCGGGCGGTCATGTCCCACAAACAAAATTACAGCAAGCAAGCAAACAGCCTGTCGACGTCGTCGAACAGAGCAAGGTACACGAGCCTACATTTCAAGCGAATACCGTAGCGATAGATCGCGCTCAAGCTGAAATGGCATCACTACCTGATGTTGATATGGAAAAAGTAGAACAAGTACGTAACGCATTAGCGCGTGGCGAACTTAGCCTAGATACCAAAGCACTATCAAAGGCGATCATGCAATTCCATACAGGTCACGAGTAATAACACACTAGGAAGAGATCATGGCAAGCGCAGTATCGCAGCGAATTCAACAATTTATTCGCTCAATACCTGAGGATATCAAGCTCTATCAACAACTTATCCCTTTGCTTCAACAGCAAAAAACGTTGTACTTAAAGTTTGATGGTGAGGCACTGAGTAACAATGTTCAGAAACAAATGCCAATACTCAATAAACTTAGCCGCTCAGCCAGTGATAGAAGCCAGTGTATGCGAGAGCTGGGGTTAGCGTGTAATGACGCCAGCGTAAAACGAATTTTCAATGCTTTGCCTGCCCAAATAGGTATGCAAGCTAGAAAACAATGGGCGCTATTGGAAACGTTGGTAAGTCAGTGCCAACAATACAATCAGAGCAATGGCCACAGCTCTGCGGCGTTCCATGAGTTGGTCAGTCAACTCAAACAACCTGTGCAACACACTTATGAAGATAAATCGTTCTAAACGATGTTCGTCTTGCCTACAGATTCAGTCGCCATCTCGGCTGAGTACTGTAGGCCTTTTTATTTTTATCGCCTTACTATCCTGCCTTTCAATCACCAGTCAGGCGAAACCAAGCCCAGCTGATATTCAAACGCAATATCAAGTTTTAGCCCCATACAAACCACAAATTGCCAAGCGTCTCGATTCATCCAGCCTAGTGATTCATCATATTTTCAAACAACTGCAAAGCCACTCTTTACCAAAGAGTCTAGCCTTAGTGCCAATGTTGGAATCCTCTTACAACCCCAAAGCCGTTTCTCATGCCAACGCCGCCGGACTTTGGCAACTGATACCAGCAACAGCTCAACGATTCGGGTTGACCGTAGATACAAAACAAGACGATCGCTTTGATACAGAAGCAAGCACAGCTGCAGCACTCAAGTATCTGACGTTTTTATACAACAAATTCGATCAAAACATGGCGCTGACATTAGCGGCCTACAATGCAGGTGAAGGGCGTGTCGCACGCGCTATTCAGCGAGCAGGCAGTAACGACTTTCAGAAGCTCACACTACCTAAAGAGACTCGCCAATACGTTAGTCGATTCTTCGCGCTGGAAAAGTTGATAGATATCGGTCAGTTACAATCCTCATCATTTCAACCTTTACTCTTATTTGCTTCAGATGCTCCGATGGTTTCGCAACCGCTGATCGACTTTAGTCCACTACCTCCGTTGGTCAATTTGTGATAAAAATCACGACAAAATCCAATGTCAGAAAAACGTAAAATTACAAGATCGTGTTCGGCCAATTTGAAAACTCGTGATCTCTATGCAAACGTGTGCAAAAAAGTTGAGGTAAGGTATCTTAAAGATAAGAAAGAGTAGTGGTTTATTAAAAGGTACCCAAATTGCGCTTGCCAATTGGGTAGATATGCGTCACATTGCGTTTGCAAAAAACATGAAAACCAATGGTTGGACCTAATAATTATTTACACACTAAATGTAAAACAGCTATTGTTTTCATAGTTCGAAACAAATTTAAAATATCAAGATGACGCTTCGCTTGCGCGTCTGGAATAAGTCCGGGTTCCGGGGGGGAGTCCGGACTTTTTTTATCGATTTAAAAGCTGACCTATTAACAGAACAACGAGTAGGTAAGTCACTATGAGGCAAGCTAAGTTATTTATAGTAATTCTTTAGAAATCAACTGAAGCAAAAACGTTTCGCGCTCGATGCTCATGCCTTTTTTCGGGCTTTCTGCCATGGTCTTTTCATTGTGCGCTATCGCTTCGTGAATGTTCATCCATACTGGACGCATTCCATTTTTAACTTCATAGTCTTCATAAGCCGTTTCGCCTAACTCACGATCGATTTTACATGTATAGCAATACGACACCATGTGCATTACGTCAGCGTCGTCTTTGTACCAAGGACGAAACTCCTCAAAAATTCCGAAAGGCTTAATACCATGGATATTCTGCGCGCCGGTTTCTTCTTCTAGTTCACGAACTAGTCCAGCAATCACATCTTCACCATCATCAATACCACCACCTGGCAAAGTGTAGTCATGGTAACGCTCTGTATAGAGCAACAACACATCTTCACCATCTAGTACGATGGCGCGTGCCGCATTGCGCTGGAAAATAATTTTGTCGTCCAAGTGCTCAATGTCCGGATGAACGGTCGATTTTAAGTGTCTCATCGAAAATACCACTGTCATGTTTTGCGCGCATATTACCGAACTTCACGCTTTAAATCATCGTTGTCGGTCCAAATGCGTTCAAGACATTGGTTTGAACGCAGCGGTTCTAACCTTCGTAACAATCCGCAACAAATAGAAGTGTGACGTGATAACCAGTAAAAGATGAGAATATCTAAATTCTTATACGTCCCTCTTACTTTTAACATCGATAAGACAATAATCTCTGAAAGTTGCCTATAATCAATACAATACTCGCCCACCCCATGCGGAGATAAAGAATGAAAAAGACAAATTTAATGATGGCTATGGCTGCAACGTTGGTACTGGCTGGTTGTTCAACTTACGAAGGTGCCACTCGCTCGACTGAGTATACCTCCGTCGCAAATCCTGCAGCCGTTTACTGTGTTCAGCAAGGTGGTGAGTTGGATACCGTTTCGGAAAATGGCGAACGTGTGACTTACTGCGTGCTGTCTGACGATAATCGTGTCGAGCAATGGGAATACTATCGCGACAATCATAAAGAAAGTGAGAGTGGCGACTACTAAAATTTTTTGTCGACACGCCAGATTCCCTCTATCACTTAGGAGCCTTTAGGCTCCTTTTTTATTTGATTTATCAAAACTTTCTCACTTCATTTTTACATACCTCTGACTTTACCGCATATCGACACTATATCGAACAGTGTTCTATTCTTGACATTCCTCTGACATAACTTTCCACTTGGACAATAAAATCCCAAACACAGATCACACTAATTCACATTTCTTCCACATTTTCTGGAACAGGTGAGCAAGATGAAAACACAAATAGTAAAAGAAGCCGAGTCAGCCCCAAGCAACGTTGTTACTGAAGAGTCAAAGCGCATCATTTATAAATCGAGTTTAAGCGCATTGATGATTGTCGCTATCAGTATTCTCGTTAACCTCAGTCTTCGCCTTGATTATGTCGTGCTGGGTTCAAGCCTTGGTGAGCTTTCCATAACAGAAACACTCCAGCTTGTGATGCTCGCGATTGCATCGTGGTCATTTTTTAGCCTATCTAAACAACAGCCTCAGCTAAAGCATGCGGCCATTTTGATTGCCGGCTTTTTCGCGGTGCTCATTATTCGTGAAACAGACTATTGGACAGACATGATTCGTCATGGTTCTTGGGTTTTCCCTGCGCTCGCTGTCACCGCACTGGCTTGCGCCAAAGCTTACCAAGGTGGTAAAGGTACCATGAACGAAATGGCGACCATCTTAACGGTTCCCCACATGAAACTGTTAATTGGTGCCGTGATGCTATTGTTGGTCTTCTCTCGCTTGTATGGCATGGGCAGTTTTTGGCAACAAGTGATGGACGAGAACTACATCCGTGATGTTAAAAATATTTCGGAAGAAGGCATGGAACTCCTTTGCTACTGTTTGATCGCATTGAGCGCAGTCCGCACAAAACGCGAACTTAATGAATAGATTCAGGATCCAAGCGGCGGTTCAATGCAGTTAATATCGGATGAACGATCCTTAACGCTTGTTCCGCAACTCCTACAGATTCATCCAAGGCCGTCATTTCGATGGCCTTTTTCATATCTTCAATCTGTTGCAAACTATCTTTATCGAGTGGTAAAGCGAGCAATTGCTGAATGGCATGTCTCGCGATCATAAGCGGCTTCTTTCGGACAACCGATAAGTCTCGTAAAAATGCTCCCAGCTTGACCCCTTCTAAATAAACTCGGTAAGTCGTGAGTTCATCCAGTAATAAAAATACCGCCGCCACAGGCCCTTTATGTGGGTATGGTACGCTGATATGTTTGTTGATATCCAAGGGTAAGTTGAGAGTAACGCCCATGGAGGCGCACTCAGATTTTAGTACTCGTAATAATCCCTGCTCATCCATCAAGGTTTGGATTTCTATGATTCGCTCAAGGTGGTAGTCATTCGACAACAAGGTGACCTCAACCGGACGCGCTGACCATAACTGGAACAAACCACTATCACACAAAACGCGAGAAGCGTAACGCATGTTCTGAAACGTATTCAAAGAACGATTTTCTAAAAGTACTTGATGTTCAGGGAACGGATGCACAGCGGCCGCATTTAGAGATTTAAAATAACTGTACATTGCATCTGCTTCAGAAATGCATTGTCCTTGCGTTAATCCACCACAAAAAATAATCGCCGTTCGCTCTGTCGGCAATGACGCAATCGTATTAGATAAGGCTTCGACTCTTGTTACCCCTTCAACGGTCAATCTGCTATTGACGAGGCGTTTACCTAAAACAATGACCACATTGTCTAACTTCATTTCAAAATCTCGCGCTTAGTTGGCAGTGTTACAAAAATCTTCTTTCACTCCCGGCCTACAGGCTTTAACATCTAGTTAACAACACTGTTCTAGAGAACTTTATAAAGGTTCACTGCTAAAGGAAGTCAATTATGCTGTCGATTTTCGATATATTTAAGATTGGTGTCGGGCCTTCTAGCTCCCACACTAATGGTCCTATGCTTGCCGGATTCCATTTCACTCAACTAGTTAGCGACTCTATGGCGAAAGTGCATCGGGTGCAAGTGGACCTTTATGGCTCATTATCGCTCACTGGTAGAGGGCACCACACAGACCGAGCCACTGTCCTTGGTTTGATGGGAAATAAACCCGATACCATCAAAATGAGTAGCGCTAAAAGTGCGCTACAAAATACTATAGACAACAACACGCTGCTGCTCGCTGGTACGCACCAGATTGAGTTTAGCTACGACCATGACATCGTCTTTCATAGTGACAACCTTCCCCTGCATGAAAACGGAATGACGATTACCGCACTAGACGCTGCGGGAGACCAAGTGGCGTTTGAAATTTATTATTCCATCGGAGGTGGGTTCATCGCCACCGCTGACGAACTAGAAAACGGCACGCAACAAGATGAAGTCGCGGTACCATTTCCTTTCACATCAGCGGATGAGATGCTGGAAAAAGCCGAGACTAACGGTTTTAGTTTGGGAGGCATGATTCTACAAAACGAACTGGCATTCCGCTCAGATGAAGAAATTAGCCAAAGAGCAGAACAAATTTGGAAAGTGATGTCGCTCTGCATGCAACGTGGTTTCGATACGGAAGGGATTTTAGAAGGTGGTCTCAATGTCACTCGTCGTGCACCAAACCTTTTGAAAAAGCTCGAAGCCAACGCTGCAGTTGAGAATGATCCAATGGAGATCATGGATTGGATTAACCTCTTTGCCTTTGCGGTTAGCGAAGAAAATGCAGCTGGCGGACAAGTCGTTACTTCTCCAACTAATGGCGCTGCTGGGGTGATTCCGGCGGTATTGATGTACTACCATCGCTTCATCAAAGAGCTTGATATTAAACAGCTGAAAGACTTTCTCGCAGTCGCTGGCGCTATCGGCATCTTATACAAAACTAACGCGTCAATTTCCGGCGCCGAAGTGGGTTGTCAGGGAGAGGTCGGGGTATCTTCATCCATGGCAGCCGCTGGTTTAACGGCACTCAGAGGCGGCAGTAACGAGCAGATTTGTATAGCCGCGGAAATTGCGATGGAGCATTCATTAGGAATGACTTGTGACCCGATCGGCGGCTTGGTTCAAGTGCCTTGCATTGAAAGAAATGCCATGGGCGCAATGAAAGCCATTAATGCCTCACGTATGGCATTAAAGCGCACGAGCAAATGCCTTATTTCATTAGATAAAGTTATCGAAACCATGTATCAAACTGGTAAAGATATGAACAAAAAATACCGTGAAACTTCCTTAGGTGGCTTGGCCGTCATTCATATGGCACCGCCATGCGAATAGTCAAATAAGCCCGCTATATCATTGCTGGCGATGCACTTCGTCAGCAATTTCCTTTCTCGCAAGACCTCTTTTTATTTACCAGTAATCCTATAAACCCCCTTTAGCCTCAATCAGTAACAAATACAACAAAATTAAACAAAAACAGAATTAAGCACTGCTTTAATCAAATTGATCTAGAACAACACATTAGCATTTAGCTACCTAAGCATTAGAAAATATAGTGCAGCATTTCCACGTTATGCGACAATTATTTCAATACTCAATCTTTCGTTTCATTACTATTTAATAGAAATAACAATACCTACCTTTCTCCGCTAATGTGAGTACAAAATTATGTGGAATAAACTCAATAAATCCATGATGTTCTGCCAAATGATGTTTGGCTTATCATTTTACGGTGTATTAGTAAGTCTAACTCGATTTTTTCTAGAGGATCTAAATTACAACGAAGCCGATACGATGATGATCGTTGGTGCTTTTTCGGCGATCGGGCCACTTTTCGCGATTGCGGGCGGCTTTATTGCAGATAAGTTTTTAGGAGCTTATCGCTCACTTTCTATCGCATATTTCGCTTTTGCATCCGGTTACGTATTACTCGTGTTGGGGGCTTCTGCTTCTAACGTTCCACTTTCAATGTGTGGTATTGCGCTCGCCAGTTACGGCCGCGGCCTGATGTCACCCTCTTACCCTAGCCTCTATAAACGAACGTTCAAATCACAAGAAGATTTTGAAAAAGGATACCCAATCAATTATTCAGTGAATAATGTTGGCGCCTTTTTAGGTCAATATTTGTTCCCAATGATTGTCCTTGTGATCGGCTTTAATGGCGGTTTTACCATCTCTGCTGTTATGGCAGCAGCGGCATTGATCATGCTATTGGTATTCCGCAAAGATCTTGTTGGCGTAGCCTCTGAGCTTGATCAAAAAACCGTAAGTTTAAAAAACTGGGTACTTTTTGCATTGATTTCATTGGCAATGATCGCGTTGGTATTTTTCATGTTTTCAAACATGGATATTGGCCAAAATATCGTATACGCCATCGGAGGGGCGGCGATCGCATACTTCATATCTCTGATGCTTAAAGCAAGCAAAGCTGAGTCTTTGAAGATGGGGACCATCTTAATTGTGACCTTGCTGACAACCTGTTTCTTTGTTTACTACGGACAAATGATGACCTCGATGAACATGGTTGCTATCAACACATTAAAAGGCTCTCTATTTGGTTTTATTCCGCTCGAACCAGAAGCAGCAATGGCAATGAACCCGCTTTGGTGTATGGTTGGTGGTCCTATCGTAGCTGGCTTTTTTGGGTTGCTGGAAAAGCGCGATATCTACCTCTCTACCGCGACAAAAATCGCCTTGGCATTTGTACTGACCGCGATAGCGTTTGGTATCTTGACGTTTGCCGTGACTACCGTGGGTGAAGATGTCGTGATCATGCCAGAAATCTTTCTCGCTATTCACTTCTTCCAAGCGATTGCAGAAGTCATCGTGGGTTCGATGGTCGTAGCGTTTATTCTTTCCGTCGCGCCGAAGCACATCGAAAACTTCTCTGTGAGCCTATTTTCTGTGGCAATCGCATTAAGCGGTATTATTGGTGCTGCATTCTCAACCTCTATCGCGTTAGAGAAAGGACAGACCATCACACAAGACATTGTACAAAACGTATATGGTGATTATTTCCAATTACTCACTGTCCTTGCTGTTGTCATGGTCGCTATCGCAATGGCAGCGTCACTCATTATTCGCAAGATGCTTGATGCGGCGAAAGAAAGCGATACTCAAGCGCAACCAGTCGAGATCGAAGCTGGGGTTGAAGTTCAAAGCTGAGTTTGATGATTTACCTATCTCAAAATATAAAAAATGCCGCGATATTCGCGGCATTTTCTTAACAACAACATGTTCGATTAATCACGTCGACCACGAAGTTCGATTTTTTGTGTAGCAGCATCCGTTTGGATAATTACCCCGCCATAGGCCGTTTCATTTCGACCTTTCAGCGTCAGTTGAGAATCTGCGCGCTCGACGTCGACCTGATTTTTCGTAGCCATCGTCATATCAATCGTGCCCGTGTATGACCCATCGCCAGCTAATGCTATGTTTGTTGAGCAAACCATCAAACCAAGTGCGATTAATTTTTTCATACGTCACCTCTGTTTTTGTTCTTACTTTCTTTCGATGAAAAAACTGTAACAACAGAAACATGTTCATACGAGGAAAGTCATCATTTACCAAATGGAAATCCAAACCACTAAATTGATATGACCAAGCCTATTTGCTGTCCACCGTCGCCTTCAATAAACCATAAGATACGACAGCATGCTTAAATTGACCGAACGTTGTCTTTTGTTCAGCAATCCAGAGATATGATTTCTCAGCAGAAGACAAATGAGACGATGTATGAGCATTAATCTGGACATTCAAAACGTATTGGTACTAAAACGGATGTATGAGTTACGTAGCGTCCGATTGGTGGCAGATTCACTCGGAAAGACATCAGGATCAATCAGCAAAAACCTGACAAAAATGAAAGCGCAGCTCGATGACCCTTTGTTCATTCAGACTAAAAATGGCTTTGAACCGACCGCTTTTGTCGAGGCGAACATGCCACATTTTGAACAAATCCTCACCAGTATTGATTCCATCAAACCACAGAGTTTTTCACCCGCTCATTTTGACGGCTCGATCACTATTTATGCGAACACATTGTTTTGGGATTACTTTGGTGACAAGTTTTACTTAGAATTACTAAAACACGCCCCAAAAGCAAAGTTCGCTTGTTTACGTTGGGGGAGCGACGCGAAAAAGCGATTAACTGAGGGTGAAAACGCTATTGCGATTCATTATTTTGATGAGGATCTTCCGCAGTCAATTATTCAAAACGAACTAGGTCGAGGAAAAGCAGTATTTTTTGTTCGAGATAAGCATCCCGCTCAACATTTCCAAGAGCTAGAAAACTACCCCTTTTTACTTTTCAAAACGCCGGGATGGAACGACTACCGATACCCGTTGTTGGAAAGGCTCAATCATATGGGGTTCAGAACCACACCTAAGGTAGAAATTGAACATCCTGCGATGATTCAAAAAGTGCTCCTACAAACGGATCATTTTGGTATAACCATGAGTGGACATGTGCCTAAGGGCTGCCGAAGTATCGCGCTTCCTGGCGGGTTAGAGCTTGATGTTCGCTACGTGATGAGCTGTCGTCGCTCACAACAGCAAGCCCCGATAAACCAGTGGTTATTCAATGTCATTAAAGATATCACCCAGCCCTAACCTAAAAGTCCTAGGGTGATGACTTGTCTATGTTTTCTTAGGTACTCGATATCGTTGAGGTAAGCGGTATGATGGCAATCTTCTAGGTTCGCTTGAAACCTATCATCACCTTGAGCTGCGACCCCTCTCATAAAATCAACTAACGCGGAGAGTCGATGTGTCATCACCTCCACCAGCTCTTCCCGTTCCAATCTCGAACACCCATAAGCGTCACAGAAGAGTTTTGCACGCTGAATTTGTTGCTCCAAACAGCCCATTTTATCGTGCTCATCGGTTTTAAATGGTGCCCAACCATAGACCGAAAAAGCGACATCCCAAACTCTTGGTGCCGGATGCGCCGTATCAAAATCAAACACACCAACGACAAACTCTCCATGGAGTGCCACGTTATATGGCATGAAATCACCATGACAAATCACCTCTTGTGGTGTTCGTGGTGGCAGCATCCAGTGCAGCGTTTCATTTTGATATTGCTTAAGGAAACCCTCAGATGCATCGTGCATATCGCGTAACATTTTTGCCGCAGATTGGAGCGCGGAAACAGAAGCAATGTTGCCAATCAATGGATAGTTGTCAGTCTCTCCTTCGACATAGCTAACCCACTCTTTTCCTTTCTCAATACCAACCGCTTTAGGGCATGCCGTAAAGCCTCGTGAATGAAGATAGGTAAGTAGCAGATGGACAGTCATCGTCCAATAACTGGCAGGACGAGATATCAAATTCCCTTTTCGATAGATGGCATTTTCTCTACCGCCTTGCATTGTTTCCATAACAGTATCCTGTGTGGATTAAGCGCGCATCAGATAACGTAAAGCTAGATCATCATACACTCAAAGCTTTTAGAGAAGGTTGACTGACCCTATAAGAAACCGCGCATTTTGTTAGGTAAATCGCAAGAATAAGTACCGCTGTAAAAATAGACCGTAAAACATCAAAGGCCTTGTATTAACCATTGGGCAAAGGTGTTTACGTGTGACTTTTCTGATGCTCTAACCATCATATAGTGTGCGCCGGAGCTGGGCATACGCCAATCTCCGATTTGTACTAATATCCCTTGTTGCAACTCATCCTCAACAAGAAAGTCTCTCACCAGCAAGACACCAAGTTGATTAGTTGCAGCTTGAATAGCAAGCAATGAATGTTCAAATTCGGCTATCACTTTGCTCACCTTGCCTTGATAACCTTGGTACGCAAACCATACCTGCCAAGATTCATGATAACCGCCGGTGCAGATTTTAGGTGTTTGAGACAACTTCGTGAGGTCATCAATCGGATTTAACTGAATAAAGCCGGGGCTTGCTACAACGATCCAGTTTTCTTGGGTAAGCTGAATAGCTTGTTGCTCTTGCCAATCGCCATCTCCGTTAATAATTTCTATATCTGAGATCGCACTGGCGTTTGGAACCGTATTCGCGGTTGTCGAGATCTTAAAGGAAACATCTGGAAATTGACGCTGAAAATCGGCCAGCCTTGGTATTAGCCATTGCGAGCAAAAACTGTGGGCGACATGTAAGGTAATTTGCTTGTTCTGTGGGCGAGTAAATAAATGATGGGTCGAGGTTGATAAGGTTTGAAGCACATGGTTAACCACAGGCCAGTATTCTTTTGCTGAGCTGGTCAGCGTAAGGTGCGTACCCTTGCGCTCGAATAATGTTGCATTTAACTGCAGCTCTAGCGATTTCACCTGCTGACTGACGGCCGCACGGGTCACATTGAGCTCCTCTGCGGCTTTAGTGAAGCTCTGTAATCGCGCCGTGGCTTCAAACGCTCGGAGCAAATTAAGCGGCGGTAAACTTTGCATAACACTCTCCCAAATACTTGGCAGCCATGGTATGAACTGGTGATGACAAATTGATGAAAGTGCTGAGTTTGTTAAGTGGGATCAAAAAAGCCAGCGTGATACACGCTGGCTTTTGGAACTGTCTCTTAAGCAGGAATTATTCTGCTTTCTCAGTGGTTTGGTATTCAAACGCAGGAACAACTACTTCAACACGACGGTTCATTTGACGACCTTGACGTGTTTCGTTGCTTGCTACTGGGTTAGCTTCACCCATGCCTTTCACTGTCATACGCTCAGCCGCAATACCTTTTGCTTGGAACTCGTCAGCAACGGCTTTCGCGCGTTTTTCTGTAAGTTGCTGGTTGTACGCAGCAGAACCCGTCGTATCACTGTAACCCGTGATCTCAACTTGAGCTTGTGGGTAAGTGTTCATCAGATCAACGGTACCAGAAAGAGTCGATGCATCTTTCACTTCTGCACTTTCTAGGTCGAATTGTACTGTCGCTGTTGTTTGAGCAGGGTAAACATGCTCAACAATACGTGTTGCAGGGCGTGTTTCTACTACTTCCTCAACCACTTCTTCTTGAACTACTGGCTCAGAACCAAACTTGTAGTTGAAACCGATACCGAAGAAATCTGAATCCATGTCTTCAATCACGTCATCAGACATATCTTGGTAACGTTGGTATTCAGCACGTAGGCTCCAGTTGTAGTTGATTTTGTACTCAGCACCTAGAGAGCCTGTTGGTACGAAATCTTTTTCGTCACCCGCCATCATGTATGCAGCACCAACTTTCGCGAATAGATTCCAAGAATCTGTTAGCGGTAGGTTGAATTTAGGAGCAAGAGTCAACGCCCAAAGATCACCGTCAACGGTGTTTAGGCCCGGCTTTTTGAAGTTTGCAGTGAAGTCACCAAGGTAATCAACACCGTACTCTGCTGCAACGTACTCGTTGAAGCTGTAGCCCAGGTGCATAGATGCTGCAAAACTGTCGTCGTCACAAGGTTCGTTTAGGTAACACGCATCATTTAGAGAGTTGTAACCTACTTTACCGCCCATGTAAGTGTCAGCAAGTGCAACGTTTGAGATCACACCACCAGCAAGTACAGTAGCCACTGCTATAGCGATTTTTTTCATTATTCTTTTCCTTTTTCTTGTACACAAAGCAACACATCGAGGCAGCATACTGCCGTAAAATATGAAGCCGTAACTTTCTCTTTTCTTCGAACAGAAATAGCTAAATAGCGTAGGAAAGAATCAAAAAATGATATTCAAACGCCAATGACGTAAAACGGAGAAAGATAACCTCAAGACCATCTATTCATGAGCTTCATCCGCATACCCAACCGAGAAATAAAGTCTCGTTGCGTTGGTTTAGCCATAGTCAATTCGTTGCGGAGAATATCACAAAATAGCCAGTTTTCTGTGACGCAAATCACCATAAAAAACCATTTTCTCAAATTTAAGAATCGACATTTAAGCCTGTGAATGGCAACAAATTTTTACAGGAGAGAATGGATATCAAAGGCATAAAAAAACAGCTCATTTAAAATGAGCTGTTTTCGAAATAATGAACAGACGTGAACTTATCGAACTAGATTTTATCCGCCACGGTAAGCGTTGCAGCTAAGACATCTTGCCCAAATAATACACTGCGTTCTGGTGACCAACCATAAAGCGGATCTGGGTGATTGTTGTTATCTTTAAATGGCATCTCGATCGTGTACGACAGGCATTTGAACTGCTCCGCGACCCAGTTTGAGCCCACCGTCAAATTCGCTTTACCAGGCTCATCTTTATCGTAACCAATCTCATCTTGGAATTCAGGGGTAATAGTCAGTAGCGCTTGCTTAAATGATGCCTCTAAAGCGGCAAGATTTTCATCGTAAGAAGGAATACCTTCTGAGCCAGCGACGAAGTTATACGGTATCGCTTCATCACCATGGATATCTAAAAACATGTCAACACCCGTTTCCAGCATACGTTGACGCACAAGGTAGACTTCTGGACTTTTCTCCATAGACGGAGTTTGCCACTCACGGTTCAAGTTCACGCCTACCGCGTTCGTACGTAAGTGACCACGAATACCACCGTCTGGGTTCATGTTTGGTACCACGTAAAGCACTGCTTTTTCCAGTAATGCACGCGCAACCGTGTCATTTTCGTCCAGTAGACGTTGGATCATACCTTCCATGAACCATTCAGCCATGGTTTCACCCGGATGTTGGCGTGCAATCATCCAGATTTTCTTTTTGCCTTCTTCTGGCTCACCAAACGTTAGCAAGCTCATGTCATTGCCGTCTAATGTGTGGCCTAGTGTTTCTAGTTGGCAGTGGTGCGCGCTTTGTGCCATGTGTAACAAATCTAAGTGACGATCGTATGTGTAAGGCGCAAAGTACGCGAAGTAAATTGAGCTACGCTCAGGGATAACAGTGAAAGTCAGTGTGTCGCCATCGAACTCTGCTGGTATACGGAACCATTCTTCACGGTCGTAAGACGCTACGACATCATAACCTTGCCACCCTTCTGGATAAGCCGACTTAGCCAAATCAAGCAGTTTGATCGTGTGCGACTGCTCTGCTTCGGTTTCTAGACGGAAATGGAACCACTGGTAGAATTCCGACATATTGTCATTAGGGATTTTAAGTTGGATGTCATTTTTGTCGTCCGCTTTCACTACGTGAATGCTGCCGCTATCGAAGTTGCTGAATACTTTCATTATATTACTCACCTTTTAAATCTGAGCTTGAAAGACAGAGGCTAACACAAGGCTACATCGCCCCCCAATGACTTTCACTGCAAACTGTCTCGTTTGTGGCTAAAGTCTTCAGTTTAGTCGAGCTTATCCGCTTTGCCTGCTGGTCCTGCGAGTTTCGCTAGCCATTTATCCCAAACAAACGGACGTTTCTCATTATCTTCCGCTTCCTCTTTTCGGCGAACAGCATTTCGTACCATCATTGCTCCCAGCCAACGTATTGGTTCTGGTGGAAAATACCCAAGCGGTCCTCGCGCTAAACCACTTCGCGTCCATTCGTTATCTAGCCCTAACACCAACGACGATAAAATCTTTCCACCCATTCGAGTTTGGGCAACGCCGTTACCTGAATAACCAAACCCGTAAAAGACATTACTTTGCTCATCCAATTGGCCAAAAAAAGGAAACCCAGTTGCGGAACGATCCGAACCGCCAGTCCAAGAGTACTCAAATTCAGCCCCTTTTAAGCGAGGAAAAAGGTTGTCGAATGATTTTTTTAGTAGCGTTTGATAACGCGTCGGTTTGTTAAACATCGCATCAACTTGGTTGTTGAAAGAGAACTGATTACCGCCTTTACCTAGCATCAAACGGCCATCTGGCGTATCTCGGTAATAATGTACGAAGATGCGTGAGTCCAAGACACTCGAACCTGCTTGCCAACCAGATTGAGACAAAGTATCACCAAGCGGCTTGGTGATCACCATGTCGGAAGAGACCACCACGATACTGTTCTTGAACTGTTTAAACTGCTCCACCATCCATGCATTTAATGCCAACACCACCTGCTGCGCTTGAATGTTTCCTTTAGGTGTACAGACGGTGGCAGGTTTTCCATAATCTAGACGCGTCATTGGCGTGTTCTCATAAACTTCTACACCCAGATCAATAGCAATACGGCGTAACCCTCGCGCAAGTAAGGCGGGTTGTACGTTAGCAGCAACCGGAGAGTGGTAGCCTTCAATATGGCGAGGTGAACCCGCATTGGCACGCAGTTCCTCCACCGAGCAACGACGCCAACTGTTCACATCTAGCCGTTGTAACTCGTCGACAACTGGCTGCATTCCACCTTTCTGAGCCTGATTGGTTGCGGTGTAATAAACCCCTTTTAACGATAATTGCGCATCGATATTGTATTGCTGACAAAAGTCGTCAATCTCCAACACCGCTTGTTCCGACTCTTTTACCAACCAAACAGCATGTTCTTCACCGAATAACCGTTTCAACGTCGGGAACTTGGTAGACCATGTCAGCATACAGCCGCCATTCGCGCCAGATGCCCCACTGCCACACAAGCCCTTTTCGATAACAACCACCTGTTTTTCAGGAGATTGCTGCTTAATCATAATCGCTGTCCAAAGTCCGGTGTAGCCACCACCGACAATAGCAATATCGGTATCAATATTTTGATGTAATGGTTGCGGCGTTTCTGGCTGTTCAGCTTCAATGGCCTGTTTGAACCAGTATGAACTGTGTGTCATCGGATATCCTTGTTAGTGCGTTGCATCGTTTCTGTAAACACTTTACAAACGATGAGCACAATCAACGAGCAAGAATATCTAACGCTGAGCGATAGCAAATGTTGCTCTGAGAGAGTGGAAGTTTCCGCTATCAATGAATACAAAAATGGGGAGCAGCGCTCCCCAAAACAAACAGCAAGGATATAAATTATCGGAAAATCGAGACCGTCTTACTGGTTAGTATTTACCGGTTTCACGCATGCGGTACTCGTATTGAACATTGAGAATAGGCTGGTATACAACTTGCCCGTCACTTTGCAAGAACTCATTCACCATGACTTTTGAGTCGGTGATAGAAAACGACTGGCGATCAACATACTCTGTAAGGCTTGTAAACTCGTCACGAAGCTGACCTGGTGATTTGCTTTGATAGTTCTGAATCATGTCACGACCCATTTCATAAGCCGCTTGTTTGCTATCCATAACATCACCATGGATCGTTTCGGTATCGTTTGTCCACTGATAGCCACCAGCAAAAACAACAGAAGGTGCAGCAGTCAGAGCAATCATACTTGCTAAAGTCATTAAGCGTTTCATAAACCTCTCCTTACTTACCTTTATATCGGGCCAAAATTGGCTCGATATTTATAAGGTACGTATAAAGACCAGAAACACGTCAAAATAATTTCAAATAACGTTCAATTCTTGTTCAACTCATTTCACTTTAACTTAGCAACACGGCATCATACTCTGCCAACACGAGCATTTTTCCACCTCGTAATCACAACGTTCAAAGTGGCTTCCAAACTGACATTTCCTTACCAACCCATACAATACCTAAGGTCAATTTTCTCTTAGAATCCCAACAAAAGAACAGTGTTCAAAACCTTATATAAACGTCGGGCACAGCAAAACCTCCCCTTTTAGTAGTGCTTTGCATTTCCCCCTTTTTCGGGTTCTTCGCTGCTCGTCCGTCGGTTCTTAATTGTGGCTGTTGAGCACACGTTAATCTGGAGTGAAAATGACCGCGAACAAATCCATTTTTTACCATAGCAAATCAATTTACTCAGATGATTATGCTGATGTCTATAAGCCAATTTGGACCTACAGAGCGAAGTTCATCTTGCGCGCACTTTACTACAAACGAGCGTTTAAGCACCTGTCAGATAATATTGAATCGTCATTGCTAGAGATGCTTTGTGCACGTACGCACCGCTTTTTAGAAAAACCGTTTCGTCCCTACATCATCAAAAATAACTCAGCTTTCGATCGTTCAAACCTAGTGGTTGATCACTACAAAACCATTTCAGAGCTGTTTTCTAAACAGACCATTGAAGAGATCTATACCGATTCGACTGGCTTAACATTAACATCATTTGAAATCGACGAGACATTGTACTCTGTGCGATTGGTGTACGAAGCGCGTTACCAAAAAGAAGGCGACATGAGCCTAGTGCTACACAGCGCGGAGGATGGCAACTTCTATACGCTCTCATTTACTCTCGGCCACATAGAATCTGGACGCAGCATTATGATTGGCGGCTTGCAAGGGCCACGCAGCAGTGAAGAGAACAACGCAAAAATTAAAAAGTTAACTCGTAAGCTTTACGGGCAAAGACCAAAAAGCTTGATGGTGAGTTTGCTCACTTTACTCGCGCAAATTTGGGAAGTGAATACGATTCTAGCGGTAAAAACACAATCCCATACTTATGCTGCACGACGCTACAGTAAAGGACGAATCAAAACGGATTACGATGCACTCTGGCAAGAGTTGGGCGGCACCGAATACAACCGTCATTTCTACTCACTCGATGTGAATGCCCCGCGTCGTGATATCGAAGGCATGTCGCGTTCTAAGCGTTCGATGTATCGACGTCGTTACGAATGGTTAGACAATACCAAAGCGGAGTTCATGACAAGGCTACGTTAACCCAACGCACCACATGACGTTTTGTTTTTTCATTTTATGATTCGGAGTTTTTATGTCTTACAAGTACGCCGTTGCATGCTTACTGTCCGCACTTTCCTTAACGGCTCATGCACAACCAACCCAACATGTTGTTGGAGCAAATTTAGGCTACGGTAATGTTAGTTACGATGTGAACAATAGCCATGATGAAGGTGACATGTTCCTTGGTGATGTATATTACCGTTACATGTTCGATCACAACTTTGGTATTGAAGCCGGCTATAAGGGCGCATTTAACGGCATCGGCTCCGTACTTATCAGTCCCTTAACAGAAATCACCGATGTCAGTTATGGCGGGCCTCGACTCAGCGGTTACGCAAGTTACCCTCTGGGAGCTGGCTTTGAGCTTTACGGGAAAGGCGGTATCACTTACTACACGTTAAGTTACACGCTTAAAAACAATGGTCAGAATAAAGAATATGACGAGTCTAGTCTTGGCGGAGAAGCCGCTGCTGGTGTCGCTTGGGCCTATAAACACTTTGGTTTGAACTTAGAGTACAACTACGCCAAGAATAGCGATTTTGATTCTGGCGGTGTGATGTTTGGTGCACAATTGCGATTTTAAAAATTTAGCTGTGCCAAGGCACCGAATCGACATCGGTGCCTTATACCTCAAGCAGAGCTCAATGACATAATGATTCCGCTCAGGATCAACAGCACCCCGACGCCTCGCGTGAAATACCATTTTTCAGCCAACAACCACACGCCCATTAATAAACCAAACACAATGCTGATTTGTCGCAAAGCCACAACAAGGCTGACGTTATCAGTCATAGTCATCGCAAACAGCACCAAACCGTAGGTGGATGCCATCATGATGCCAGCCATGCTCGCACTTTTGCGAATCATCCAAGCGGTTTGTAGTTCTTGCTGACTCCCCGAAACAATACACCACAATAAAACCGGTACTCCCATAACCCAAAACTGCACGCCTAGATAAAAAGTCGCGCTATAGTGGTCGTTAAGAATGGTCGATGTTTGTTGAGTTAGCAGATTCAGTGCTTGCTTGTCCACAACGGAGTAACCCGTCGTGCCAAGCGCCGCAATCAAGGCCCAAAACACACCAACATTCAGGTACTCCCCAAGAGTAATTTGACGAAAACTGGTCACTGGAACTAGGACACAACCTAAAGTAATAAGCAGGAAACCCAACCACTGCTGAGCATTCAACTCATAACCTAAGGCGACGGTGAGTGCGCCCACCATCATTACAGGAAGTGCTCTCGCAATCGGATAAATCACTCCCACATCGGAGTGCTTGTAGGCCACGATCAAACCAACCAAATAGACGATTTGAGATAAACCACTGATAAACAGCATTCCCCAAAACACGTTGGGCAACGTCGCCCAGCCAATGTTAAAGAGATACCAAATAAGATAAGGCGTGAGCAGAAGGCAAGCAGATAAACTTGCCGCCATCGTAAACGCGAGCCCTGAACCAGAATTGCTTTTACCAAGAATATTCCAGCCAGCATGCATAACCGCAGACAATACAACGAGTGCGATTGCCAAGAGATCCATTCCGTTTTCCTGTTTATGATATTTAGATACCCTCAAGGTGCTTGGGTACAACAAAGGCCCCAATATGGAGCCTTTGAATTTGAGATATAAATTGCTCGCTGCCAACTAGACAGATGCCCAGCAAACAGAGATTAATTCAGCTCCGCGACAGACTCGATGCTGATGGCATCATGACGCCAGTATTCGATGTCACAGTCAATCAACTCGCCATGTTGGTTGTAGTTGATACGTTCAACCACCATTGCAGGCGTACCAGACGTCGCGCGCAATGCCTGTGCCACCTCACCCAACAAAGTACTAGTCGAAATTCGGTAACGAATTTTTTGATACGTCACACCGTAGTGTTCACGATAAATGTCGGTTAACGAGTTTGATAAATCATAAGACAATAAGTTGGGAAATATGTCTGGTCGAATGTAGTTCGTGACATAAACTACCGGACGCTCTTCTAGGTAACGAACGCGGTCGACACGAAATACGTCTGAAAACGGCTGAAGGTCCAACAAACGAGCGGCCAATTTATTAGCCAAAGTGCCTTTTGCGGCTATCACTTCTGTTTTTGGCACACGATTTTGCGCTTTCGCCATGTTCGGGAAGTTCAGCGTTTGGGTTGGGTCGTAACGCAATGGCTCAGGTGAGATAAACCAACCTCGGCGGTCTTCGCGATAGATTCGACCTTCCGCTTCTAGCAATGATAAAGCTTCACGCAGAGTGACGCGTGTAGTATCGAACGACTCCGCCAACTTACGCTCTGCTGGCAGTTTTTGACGCGGCGATAGCATGCCCGCTTCAATCTGTTCAACAATCGAATCTTTAATTTTTACGTATTGCACGAAGTGTCCTTATCTTTTGCGCCAAGCTTGTGTGCGATTCTCTAACAATTTACCCAAAGTCATCTGAACAATCTTCGCAATTGCGGCAGCAATCATGATCATCACCGCCATTGCCGCTGCAGCGCCAGTTTGACCTGCATCGTCCATATTCAGAATCGAGACCGAAGCCGGAATCGTATCGGTTGAGTAAAGGAATACTACCGCAGAAGTGGTGGTCAATGCATTAACAAACAAGTAAGTCGCAATGTCCAAAATCGCAGGTAAACACACAGGTAATGTCACTTTAAAGAACAACTTGTATTGAGGAAGCTTCACTGATGCTGCTGTGGCTTCAATCTCCGATGGCAACTGCTTTAGCGCTGTCAGGGCTGTCATGTGACCCACGGTGTAGTAATGCACTACCGTGTTAATCACCAAGAATGCCATGGTGCCATAAAGCACGTTCAAAGGATTGTTCGCATCATTGAAGTAAAAGATGTAACCCAAGCCAAGCACCATACCCGGAACTGCCATTGGCACCACGCTAAGCATTTGCATCACCTGACGAATTGGACCAAACGCACGCCCTTTCTCAATGCAGTAAGCACCGACAAAGATGATGGCTGTACCGATCACTGCCGTCCAACCTGCCAGCGTTAGCGAGTTGAAGAATGGGCTCCAACCGTAAGTGCTCATTTCAGCAAAGTTGTAATTGTTTAGCGTCAACGCTTTGTTCCAAGGCCAGAACGTAACTAACGAGCCATACACCGCCATGCCAAGCACAGCCAGCACTGCAATAGAAATGATGCTGCAGTAGACCAAACAGATGCTGTCGCGCGCTTTATTAGGTTCTGGCTGATAAGGCACCGAGCGAGTGTCGAATAAGCTCTTTTGTTTTTTCTGTACCCAGCGGTCTGCGCCAAACGCCATTACCGCAGGGAATAACAACATAATGCTAGTCACCGCACCCATGGCAAAGTTTTGCTGTCCCACGACTTGCTTGAAGATGTCAGTCGCCAGAACGTTGTAGCTGCCCCCAATCACTTTCGGCACACCAAAGTCCGTGATAACTAGCGTAAAGACGACGATAAGCGTACTGATCAAACCGTATTTCGCCGCAGGTAACGTCACCATAAAGAAGGTTTTGATGGGTGAGGTTTTAAGTGCACGGGCGGCTTCATACAAGCGAGCATCTGAAGTACGCAGCGAAGTGGTTAAAATCATCAATGCATGAGGAAAGGTCCAGAAAATCAAACCCATCGAGATACCAATCACGCCATAAATCGAGTTTCCTAACAGCATCTCTTTGGCAATGCCTTGATTACCAAAAAGGAAGATCAAACTGATCGCTGGCAGTAACGAAGGCGCGAGGATCGGCGCGGTACCTAGGATTTGAAACAAACCTTTAAACGGCATGCATGAACGAGTCAGCGCGTAGGCATAACCAAACGCAAGCACACCCACTACCGAGGTCACAATCACGCCCAAAGTGAAGGTGTTTCCCACTGACACCCACAAGCTTGAAGAGGAAAAGTACGTCGCAAAGTTTGCCAGACCGACAAATTCGCCATTGGCATTTTGCACACTCTTGGTCAACATTGCCCAAAGCGGCATCAAGATGAACAGCACCATCATAGTCGACAAACCAGCGAGCAAACCGAACAACACAAGGTTGTCGCGGCTAACACGTCCGAGTAGGGATTTTGCTTTGTCTTGCGTGGTTAGGCTATTCATCGTCATTGTCTTCGCATCCATGTTTACACCTACGCTGCTAGCGCTTTATCAACCGAGGGCACGGCGTAACCATGCAGCCCTTCTTCAGCAAACTGGATGTAACGTACATCGCCCGCTTTGATATTGAGTTTTTGAACCGTTTCCACAGGCACATCCACGACGATGGTTTTCGTTGAGCTGTCGTTTTGCAATACGCAATCAATGCGGAAAAACGCCCCCAAAAACTCGGTAGCCGTAACTCGCACTGGTAAAGAGTTGGTGTAGTTTTCAACGAACTTGATGCTTTCAGGACGCACCGCAAGGTCGAAGCGATCACCACGTTGGATCTTACAATTGGTCAAGCTTGGCGCTGGCATCAAGGTTTCTGCAATTCGTACTTGGGAGTCCGTTGCGACTGAGGTTTCAATAAAGTTCATGCTGCCGACAAACTCAGCGACAAAGCGCGTTGCTGGTTGTTGGTAGATCTCTTGAGGTGTGCCGACTTGCTCAATCACACCATGGTTCATTACCACAATACGATCCGCCATCGACAACGCTTCATCCTGATCGTGCGTAACCATGATGGTGGTGATGCCAAGCTTGCGTTGCAGCTTACAAATCTCGTCACGTAAGTGAACACGCACTTTTGCATCCAGCGCCGATAATGGCTCATCCAATAACAGTAGACCCGGAGACAACGCCAATGCACGAGCCAAAGCAACACGCTGCTGTTGACCACCAGAAAGTTGGTTAGGGAATTTCTCGCCAGAGGTTGGAAGACCAATGGTTTCTAGCCAATAATCTACTTTCTCTAACGCTTCTTTGGTCGACATGCCTTGGTTCTTCAAACCCACCGCAATGTTCTCTTGCACAGTTAGGTTCGGAAACAGCGCGTAAGATTGGAATACAATGCCGAAATCGCGCTTCTCTGGTGGCAGGAATGTGGTCTCTTGACCGTTTTGAAAGATTGCACCAGACGTTGGCAAGTCTAAACCTGCAATAGCACGTAATAGAGTGGTTTTACCGCAGCCAGAAGGACCAAGAAAACAAACAAACTCGCCCTTTTCAATCGCTAGCGAGATTTTCTTTAATGCAGTGAACTGTCCGAATTGCTTCACTACATTTTCAATATTTAGGTAATGTTGGTTAGTTGACATAACACACGCTCCAAATGGTATATACCAACTTTAGTTTTTGAGTGTTACGTTCCAATGACAAATTTATAGCCAGAAGATGACAAATAGATGAAGGGCGATGAGGTTTGTTTTAGAAGTTTAAGCTTCACTCTATGAATTGCACAGTTATGCACCTCATACATTTTCATCACAAATGCCTTACTAAAATCCGACAGGTTTTGACGGATCGCACGTCCTTTTTTCTATAACAGGATCTACACGCCTTGACAGATAAGGCGGCCCAGAAAAGCAAGTAGATTTCGCTCTGTTTTTGCAATTTTCACAGTTTTCTTCGCAACTGAGATCAACGCCAATAAGATCGATTTGTTGTCGCTCGCTACCCATTGTTAATTGATCATAATCAATGTTTTCAATTGGTGCTTCTCGTTAAATACCGTTAAATTACAGCATAAGAAAAGCCACACTATCCTGTGTTTTAAAAGGATTTTTTTACTATATATTGTGCTTTCTTAACAAAACCATTAGGGAGGAGAAGTGGAACAAGCGTGCGCTACAGGTAGTGCATAAAGGAAAGCCCCAGATGACTGCAATCAACTAGGGCTTAGTAGATAAAACTAACCCGAAGGTTACTGATATCTTGTGTTGAAGAAACTATAAATCAGTGAACTTTCGGGTGCAACCTTAATTAAGGAGCATGCGATGAGATTTAAAGATCCACTGAAAGACTCAATTCGCGATACCTTACCCGTGGTAGCTAGAGGAGTTCTAGCGGCTTTAGCTGGTAAGATTTTCGAACTATTCATGTGATGCACTAGGACTGTAGAAGGGGAGCTTTCTCTCCTTTTTGTCAGTTACACAATACGCTGAGATTCCCGACTCACTCCTTCGTCGTTCTCGAGAATGACGTCGTGAGTGTGGATAGAAGATCCCAACTTTCTTAAGTCCGTCATTCCAGCGAACCTAGGTGAGACTAGGAATCTACTTGCAGCAAACTCTGAAATAAGAGGGAAAACAAAAAATCCACCTCAACCGAGGTGGATTTCAGCATTCAACTCAAAGCAAATTCAATTAAGACTTTGGCTCTGATTTCGCGTCAAACTTCTCAGACCAAGCCGCTAGAATCTCTGCACGCTTGCTGCCCATTTGCGCGAAGTCCATCTTCGCCATGTTCTCTTGAACGTTCGGGAAGTTAGACACGGTCGCTTTCACGTCTTTATGTGCAACCACTGGGTACATTTCTACGTAAAGCTCGTTTGCTGCTTTAGAGATTGACCAGTCGACAACACGCTTCGCTGCATCCGATTCTTTTACTAGACCAACCGCTTCTGATTCCCAGCCGATGCCTTTTGGTGTGATAACCGCTAGAGGTGCACCTTGTGTTTTCAGCTTCGCGCCGCGGCTCGCCATCGAAATACCGATAGCCACTTCACCCATACCCGCTTGAACACATGGCTTAGAACCAGAGTGCGTGTAGTGTGCAATGTTTTTGTCTAAGTCACGCATGTAGTTCCATGCCTGATCTTCACCCATGTTTTGTAGCCAAGCAGAAACCTGCATGTAGCCAGTACCTGAAGAAGCTGGGTTCGGCATTGCAATGTGACCTTTGTAAACTGGCTTTGTTAGGTCTTCCCAAGACGTTGGTTTCGGTAGGTTAAGTTGTTTCGCTACCGCTTCGTTGAAACAAACTGCGTTAAAGAACGCATCGTTACCAAACCAAGCTTGGTTTGATTGAGGGTCGTTTAGGTTCGCGTGCAGCTCTTCCAAACCTTTTGGTGTGTAAGGCTTAAGAAGACCTTCATCTTTAAGCAGTGCCATTGACGAGCCAGCAAGACCCCAAACCACTTCCGCTTGAGGATTGTTCTTTTCTGCCAGCAATTTCGCCGTCATGATACCGGTGGAATCGCGAACCCACTTAATCTTGATATCTGGGTTATCTTTCTCAAACGCAGACTTGTATTTAGCAAGAATGTCAGTTTCAAAAGCGGTGTAAACCGTGACTTCCTGTGCTGCCATTGCATTCGTAGCTAGCAGAGAGACAAGTGCAGCCAGCGATCCTTTCATCAAACGGTTTTTCATCATTTTCTCCAGTTAATTTGGCTAAGTTTTTATTTGGTCTGTACCAGTTGACGATATACACCCTACTGAGCCTTTATGACGAATTCATGACCATTAAATGGCAGTTTTACGAAAATCATCGATGAATAATCGTTCAATTGATCCGCCATTTTCTGGATATTAAAGTTTTATGAAATTGGATATTCGCCTATTTACTGCCCTTTTCTTCCTCGCTAGAGTGAACTCGAAATTTGGTGTAGACCAATTAACCTATTCTGATGGAAATCGAGATGAAAAACGAATACCTACTACTGACTCCAGGTCCTCTATCTACTTCTGAAACGGTACGTGAAGCCATGCTTAAAGACTGGTGTACTTGGGATGATGAATACAACAAAGACATTGTAGAAGTGATCCGCACTAAGCTTGTAAAACTGGCGACGGAGCAAGACGGCTACACCAGCGTACTAATGCAAGGTAGCGGCACCGCATCAGTAGAAGCAACGATTGGCAGTGCCATTGGCAAAGATGGAAAATTGTTGGTTGTCGACAACGGTGCGTACGGTGCACGTATCGCTCAGATCGCTGATTACCTAAATATTCCATGCCATGTAGTTTCCCCAGGCGAAACATCACAGCCACACTTGAACGAGGTGGAAACTGCATTGGCATCGGATCCTGCGATCACACACGTGGCGATTGTTCACTGCGAGACAACCACTGGCATGCTTAACCCAATTGAGACATTTGCTTCTGCAGCGAAAGCACACGGTAAAGTGGTGATTCTCGATGCCATGTCGAGCTTTGGTGGCATTCCTATCGATATTGCTGAGCTAGGCATCGATTTTATGATCAGCTCTGCAAACAAATGTATTCAAGGCGTGCCGGGCTTTGGCTTTGTGATTGCGAAACAAACTGAGCTAGACAAGTGCCAAGGTCAGGCTCGTTCTTTAAGCCTTGATCTTTACGACCAGTGGCACTGCATGGAAGTGAACCACGGCAAATGGCGTTTTACGTCTCCAACGCACACGGTGCGCGCTTTCTATCAAGCATTGTTAGAGCTGGAACAAGAAGGCGGCATTGAGGCTCGTCATAACCGTTACCAAACTAACCAGAAAACACTGGTTGCAGGTATGCGCTCTTTGGGGTTTGAGCCACTACTGAGTGATGACCTTCACTCGCCAATCATCACTTCTTTCTACTCTCCGACGCACAGTGATTACCAGTTCAAAGCGTTCTATACACGTTTAAAAGAGCAAGGTTTTGTGATTTATCCGGGTAAGGTATCGAACGCAGATTGCTTCCGTATCGGCAACATTGGCGAAGTTTACCCAGCAGATATCGAGCGCTTAATCGGTGCAATTGAAAAAGCAATGTACTGGCAAGTTGCTTAAAGCAGCCTTCTGATTGAGAGAGCGTTATGACTCAGAATATCAAACCGACCCATTTCCGCAGCGAAGGCGATGTCAACACGACACCGGCGCGCCAAGCTTGGAATGCATCGATGGATGACGAACGCACGCAAGCATTACTGAAGCGTGATTCGAAGGTCTTTCTTCATCAAGCCATGTCGACACCTTGCTTAGATACCTTGGAAGCAGCGGAAGGCATCTATATCCAAGATGCTACCGGCAAAAAGTACATGGACTTTCATGGCAATAACGTCCACCAGCTAGGCTATGGTCATCCGCATGTGATTAAACGTGTGCAAGAGCAAATTGCCAAACTGCCGTTTTCACCACGTCGTTTTACCAACGAGACCGCGATTGAATGTGCCGAAAAACTCACCCAAATCTGTGGCGGCGAATTGAACCGCGTGCTGTTTGCTCCGGGTGGCACATCTGCGGTTGGTATGGCTCTTAAATTAGCACGCCACATCACGGGCAACTACAAGGTGGTGTCGTTGTGGAACTCCTTCCACGGCGCATCATTGGATGCCATCTCAGTAGGTGGCGAAGCGTGTTTCCGCCAAGGCATGGGACCATTAATGGCAGGTGTTGAGCGCATTCCACCAGCGGTGTCTTACCGTGGCGCTTTCCCAGTCGCGGACGGCAGTGATGTGCATTACGCCGATTACCTTGAATACGTGATTGAGAAAGAAGGCGGCGTGGGCGCGTTTATCGCAGAAGCGGTTCGCAATACCGACGTACAAGTGCCGAGCAAAGCCTACTGGAAACGCATCCGTGAAATCTGTGACAAACACAATGTCATGCTGATCATCGACGATATCCCTAACGGTATGGGTCGCAGCGGTGAATGGTTTACCTACCAAGCCTACGACATCGAGCCAGATATGCTCTGCATCGGAAAAGGCTTGGGTGGTGGCTTAGTGCCTATCGCAGCCATGGTAACCAAAGACAAATTCAACACCGCCGAGCAAATCTCCATGGGTCACTACACTCATGAGAAAAGTCCTATCGGTTGTGCTGCAGCACTGGCAACCATGGAAGCCATTGAGCAAGACGGCTTGCTAGATAAAGCCAAAGCCGACAGCCAGTTCATGCGTGAAAAGCTGCTAGAGATGAAAGCCAAGTACCCTGTGATTGGCGATGTTCGTGGCATCGGCATGTTGTGGGGCATTGAGTTGGTCACTGACCACGAAAGCAAAGCACGCGCGTATGACGAAGCGGAAGCAGTGCTGTACCAATGCCTCAACAACGGAGTGAGCTTTAAGGTATCGCAAGGCAATGTGATTCAACTCAGCCCACCGCTGATCATCACCCGCGAACAACTAACAGAAGCGTTAGCGCTCTTCGAAGAAGCCATCGCCAAAGTGTGCAAAGACTTTAACTACTTTTAGGGTCAATAGACCTCAACAAAACCAATTATCCTGAGCGCAGTTCCAATGTGTAGGCAGCGCTCTGGCAAGCAAGAAAAAGGATTGAACATGAGCAACTCTCCAATTCAAGCAGTGATCTTTGACTGGGCTGGCACTATCGTCGATTTCGGCTCTTTTGCGCCAACCAGCATCTTTGTGGAAGCATTCAAACAAGGCTTTGATTTTGAAATCGACCTTGAAGAAGCGCGCGAACCAATGGGGCTTGGTAAGTGGGATCACATCCAAGCAGTGGGTCGCATCCCTGCGGTTGATAAGCGTTGGAATGAGAAGTTTGGTCGCTCAATGACCAGCGAAGACATCGACGCTATCTACGCAGCCTTTATGCCTTTGCAAAAAGCAAAAGTGGCTGACCACGCAGAACCAATCCTCAATGCGATTGAAGTTGTGAACGGTCTGAAAGACAAAGGCATCAAGATCGGTTCTTGTTCTGGTTACCCGCGTGAGGTGATGGACGTATTGATTCCAGTTGCAGCGGACTACGGCTACCAACCAGATTACGTTGTCGCGACAGACGATCTGCCCCAAGGTGGTCGCCCAGCACCATTTATGGCACTGAAAAACGTGATTGAGCTTGGTGTAACCGACGTTAAAGCATGCGTCAAAGTGGACGATTCAGCACCAGGCATCTTTGAAGGTCACAATGCGGGCATGTGGACGGTGGGTCTGCTGCTTTCTGGTAACGAAGCGGGTCTGACATTTGAAGAATACCAAGCCGCAGACGAAGCAACCTTAGAGAAAGCTCGTGAAAAAGCACGCGCGAAGTTTATCAAGAGTGCACCTCACTACTTAATCGATACCATCTCCGATCTGCCAGAGGTGATCGTAGATATCGAACAACGCCTAGCCGCGGGCGAACGTCCGTAGTTTTCGCTCATGAATTCAGAATGTA
The DNA here is from genome assembly GCF_053890955.1 of Vibrio sp. JZG120. NCBI lineage: Bacteria > Pseudomonadati > Pseudomonadota > Gammaproteobacteria > Vibrionales > Vibrionaceae > Vibrio > Vibrio sp. JZG120. The sequence continues at coordinate 100,377 of NZ_JBSRRK010000001.1, read as the reverse complement.
AAAAGCCTCTCCATCTTGAGAGGCTTTTTGTGTTTATGGAAAGCGGAGGTGTCAATTAATCGCGGTACTTGCTCGACGCTTTAGCTTAAAGCCCATACTGGTTGGCCTTTCTTCTGGCTCACCTTTGATGGCATGCAACAGTTTTTCTGCCGCCTTGGTGCCCATGCGCTCATAATCAAATTCTGCAGATGTCAAACTTGGGTAAGCGTGCTCCCCCATAGAAGAGCCTTCAAGGCAAATAATGGCAATGTCGGTCGGGACTTTGAGCACGCGGCGATGGCACTCAAAGAGCGCACCAATTGCGATCTCCTCATGGCTACACACCAAAGCATTCAAGCTTGAATCGCGCAGCAATAACTTCGCCAATCCTTCCGCACCCAATTGTGAAGATGGCGCTTCATGAGTCGTCAGAAAATGATCTGGGGTGAGATAGTTTTCAATCATCGCACTTTGCCAACCGTGTAACTGGCGTTGCAACGTTGAGTGATTCCCGCGCGCCCCAATAAAACCAACGTTCTTAAAACCTTGTTCAATCAGGTGTCTGGTACAGGCCTTACCCACTTCGAAGTGATCCACGCCAATGTTGAGATAACTGGCCTTTGAGCTCAGTTCGGCAATCTCTAACACTGGCGTATTTGACGCCTCTAACAGTTGATGCGTTCGCTGACTATGCTCACTTCCAAACAGTACAACGCCCGCAGGACGGCTCTCTAAAAAAGTCGAAAGCAACTTTTCTTCTTGCTCAATCGAGTAGTCGCTGTAACCCAGTAATAATTGATAACCCGCTTTGTTTAACGCCTGTTGGAAGCTTGGTAAGAAATGCGCGCATGCTTTTTCAAACAGTGACGGAATGATAAGAGCGATGGAATAACTTTCTGCAGATGCGAGTGCCCCTGCGGCTTTGTTCGGGATATAGCCGAGCTCATCAACCACTTGTTGAATTTTCTCTCTCAGCTTATCGGATACCAGCTCTGGCGTTCGTAATGCTCGCGACACCGTCATCGTGCCTACGCCTGCTTGTTTGGCGACATCAGCCAAAGTGACGTTGCCGGTACTTCTTCGTTTGCGAGGTTCGCTCATTGTTTTTATTTAATGTTCTCTAATTTCAGCTGCAACATCTTATCACAGCGCTTTAATGGTTTTGATATTAGCGCATTAGAACTCGAACACCAGCACATGAAACTTCGATGCCTGATAAAAATGATAGCGCTATCACAATTAATGGTAGCGCTATCAGATAGCGCTACCATTTGTGATCACTCTCAGGTTTTTCTGGCAAATTGATCGATAAAGTACGCAGCAACAAAACAACAAATCGGAAACATTCCAATGCTACGTGAACTGATTACCTCTGATGTCATTCGCATCCATTCTGACGCAACCGACTGGAAAGATGCGATCAGCAAATCTTGTGAAGCTTTGATTGAAAATGGCGCGATAGAACCAAGTTACGCTGAAGCAATTTACCGCTCGCACGAAGAGCTTGGCCCTTACTACGTGGTAGGTCCGGGCATGGCGATGCCACACGCTCGCCCTGAAGATGGCGTTAACCGCTTGTCTCTTGCTATCACGGTGATTCAAAACGGCGTGAACTTCGATTCTGAAGGTAACGATCCAGTGAAAATGCTGGTTACGCTAGCCGCGACAGACAGTAACTCGCACGTGGATGCGATTTCTAAACTGGCTGAGTTGTTTATGAATGAAGAGCATGTAGAAGCCATCTGCTCCGCTCAAAACACACAAGATGTTCTTGCGATCATCGAAAAATACTAACTCCTGAAGTGCCCTTCGAAATGGGCATACCCCCCTATAAAAAGAAAAGGTCTGAATTATGAAAATTATGGTTGTTTGCGGTCACGGTCTTGGTACTAGCCTAATGATGGAAATGAGCATCAAAGGCATCGTGAAAGAATTGAATGTAAACGCAGAAGTGGATCATATCGATCTAGGCTCTGCAAAAGGTACGGATTGTGACATCTTCATCGGTACTAACGACATCGTTGAACAGTTGAACGCACTTGGCGTTGAACCACGCATCGTTGCGCTTGATAACATGGTCGACAAAGTGGCAATGAAAGAGCGTCTATCTTTAGCACTTCAAGAGCTTGGCGCTCTGTAAGGTGGCGTTATGGAATTTTTCAGTTTCTTAATGAACGATGTTCTATCAGAGCCAGCGGTTCTGGTAGGTCTCATCGCCCTAATCGGCTTAATTGCCCAGAAAAAACCGGTCACCGAGTGTATTAAAGGCACGGTAAAAACCATTCTTGGTTTCATCGTACTTGGTGCGGGTGCGGGTCTGGTTGTGACTTCTCTGGGTGACTTCGCGACGATTTTCCAACACGCATTTGGCATCACAGGCGTAGTTCCAAACAACGAAGCTATCGTCTCTATCGCGCAAGAAGCGTTTGGTAAAGAGATGGCGATGATCATGTTCTTCGGTATGTTAGTGAACATCTTGATCGCTCGCTTCACGCCATGGAAATTCATCTTCCTAACCGGTCACCACACGCTATTTATGTCGATGATGGTAGCAGCGATTCTGGCATCTAGCGGCATGAAAGGTGTTCCACTGATCGCGCTTGGCTCTGTGGTTGTGGGTTCTGTAATGGTGTTCTTCCCTGCGATCGCTCACAAGTACATGAAGCAAGTTACAGGTTCTGACGACGTTGCGATTGGTCACTTCTCTACCCTTTCTTACGTGCTAGCTGGCTTTATTGGCAGCAAGTTCGGTAACAAAGAACACTCTACTGAAGAGATGAATGTCCCTAAAAGCTTGCTGTTCCTACGTGATACACCAGTGGCGATCTCGTTCACCATGGGCATCATCTTTGTGGTGACGTGTTTATTCGCTGGCGGTGATTTTGTCCGTGAAGTCAGTGGCGGTAAACATTGGTCTATGTTTGCGCTAATGCAATCCATCACATTTGCAGGTGGTGTATACGTTATCCTTCAAGGTGTACGTATGGTTATCGCAGAAATCGTTCCAGCGTTTAAAGGCATCTCAGACAAACTGGTTCCAAACGCAAAACCTGCACTGGATTGTCCGGTTGTGTTCCCATACGCGCCAAACGCGGTATTGGTGGGCTTCCTATCGAGCTTTGCAGCCGGTCTAGTGGGCATGTTCCTGCTGTACGTGATGGGTCTTACTGTGATTATCCCAGGTGTCGTTCCACACTTCTTTGTGGGTGCTGCGGCAGGTGTATTTGGTAACGCGACAGGTGGTCGTCGCGGCGCAATTCTAGGCGCGTTTGCACAAGGTTTACTGATTACTTTCCTACCTGTCTTCCTAATGCCAGTACTGGGTGATCTTGGCTTTGCAAACACAACATTCAGTGATGCTGACTTCGGCATTGTAGGTATCCTACTTGGCCTGATTGTGCGCTAAGCTTTTATTCTTATGAATGCAGAATTAGGCTCGTCGGCATTCATCTCTCAAAGGCTCTAGCAGGAAAAGCACTCAAACAAAACGCCCCTCACGTGAGGGGCGTTTTTCATATTGAGGCTATCTTATTGAGACAACAACTTTCTCGTTGGTTCTTGCTCGGTGTATTCAACGGATTCGTTACCAGATAGCTTATCGACGTCCGCTTGTTCGCCGCTCACCACCAGTACCTGTTGCTTCACCAACGCATCAACCACTTTAAGGTTATGTTGACGAAGAAGCGCTCTCACTTCGCTCTCTTTCCCTTTGTGATACTTAACAAAGTAACGCGTAGGTTGTTGCTCAGCTTGTTCAGAACGTTCATCCACGAGCGGAAATCCTTGATTGTTCGCCAAGCTGGCCGAGCTTAGTCCGATTGCCAATAGTGCGGTAGCACTCACCGCAGACAAAGAAAGTAAGGTCAACTTCTTCATAGCCACTCCTTATTGAAAAGTCAGAGTCCAACTGTTGATTGTGCCTGTGTCTCTTCTGGCACTGTCTACCGCTTTTAGTTCCCAAGAACCTTGTGATTCAAAACCAGAGAAATCCGCTTGGAAAGTGGCTTTGATATCGTTAGCGCTGCCGCCAGTATTATCGTGAAGCACGACTTCTCCACCAGTAGGTGAAGTTAGCGTCACTCGTAGGTCACCGATGTAAGTGTGGCTAATATCAACGTCAATACTTACTGTACCTGAATCACCAGAGCGATCGACATCTACTGCGCTGATTGCGCCAGCAGATTTGTTGTCAGGAATCGCAACAGGGTTGGTGTTTGAGAAGCTAGAGTCCGAAGAGCTACCGCCACCGTCAGGACCGTTACAGCCCGCATCCAAGAACAGTTTCGCCGCTTCCGCATTCACTAGGCCGTGACCTGTGCGGTTGTCTCGTCCAGCGACATCAATGTCTGTTGCCGTTTGAACTAGGGCATTACGTACTTGCGCTGCTGTACACGTTGGGTGGTAACTCCACACCAAGCCTGCTACGCCAGTTACATGAGGTGTTGCCATCGATGTACCATTGTAGTACTCGTAATCTTCACCAGAGGTAGTTGAAACCGTAATTTCTTGACCTACATACCCCAGCAACTCTTGACCAAATGCACGGTCAACCGTCATCGAAACCATGCGATAAGCGTTGTTTGTGTCAACCAAGAATGGGTTTTGCAAACCAGGTAGTTCAGAGTTGCTGTATACGATTGCCGCTCGTGCACCTGCATTGTAACAAGCTTGAACCGCATCCACTTCTGGGTAGTTACCTGAAGACTGGTTGCCAATACGTTCAGTCAAACAAATTTTGCCCGACATATCACCACAGTTAAAGTTACCGCCAGATACATCACAGCTATCTAGCATTGCTGTTACTGAACCAGCGATTGGATCCGGAACATACGAAGAACCGTTATTGATCAAACGATTGTGAGGGACAATGCCGCGATCAAATTGGCTTACGCCATTCAAGGTAATATCAGAAAGTTTACCTTCGCCTACCGTAACCGTTGATAAGATCGCCACACCTGGGCCAGAGATCTCAACTTGATCAGTAGATTGCGAGAACGCCGCATGATCATTTTGGTTATCGACAGCAGCAACAGACATAACTGAATCGTAAGAAGCTGGGTAGCTGTGTGCGGTGTTACCGTCATTACCAGCTGCGGCGATTAGCAGAACGCCTTGATCGTAAATGTTTTGCAGTGCATTTTGCTCAGTTCGGCTTGATTGACTACCACCAAGACTCATGTTCACAACGTTGGCACCATTATCTGCACACGTTTGGATCGCTTTAACAAGTCCAGATGAGTAACCCCAACCTGATTCGTTAAATACTTTCACGATGTGCAAATTCACATTCTGGTTTGGCATCACACCCTTCACACCTTCGGTGTTGGCAATCGCTGCGATAGTACCTGCTACGTGAGTACCGTGGGCGTTATTGTTACCCGGATCGCTCCATGACCCTGTACCACTATCGTTGGTACCTGCAACACGGTTACCGCTTAGGTCGTTGTGCGAGATGTCGTACCCTGAATCGATAATACATACAGTGCGATTACCAGCATTGAAGTCGTCTAACTGTTGAGCATTAACCGCTTCATAACCCCACGGGGTAGTTTCACTGAGCAAATAGCGAGGCGGATCGACTTCGACATATTCCACATCACTGCGATTACGAAGTGGTTCTAAGTCATCACCATCCAACTCAACGCTGTAAATGGCGCGATTACCCAGTTTTTCCACCTTACGTGCCTTCACCTGTTCTAAAACAGACTCCTGCGCGATTCGTGGTCCCCAAAAAGAGTTACCACCCATTGAAGATCGGCTGACTGCATCTTCTTTGAATTTGACGATGTACTTCGTCGGTAACTTAGATTCATCAAATCCCATTGGTGGAGCCGCAAACGCTGACATAGAAGTGGTCAGTGCTATCGCTACGGCAGACAACGAAAATAAGCCTTGTTTTTTACTTGTTGTGTAGTGCATTTGCCCTATTCCTTATTTGAGCTAATTTTTATTCACTATATTCCCATGAAAAGTCATCACCATGATGTTTGCATGAGAGCTTCAGCTATAGTTTATAGGCCAAAAATGCCAAACAATTTGTTTCATGAATATACAACTTTGTACAAAAGATCATTCAATAAACATTTTTAGTTAACATCAAAAAGCATAAACAAAACCTTATAAAGCAATCACTTAATTAACAAAAAGTGCATGTTAAATTAATGTTAGTGAGTAATTATTCTAAATAGCACACGTTTAATCGATTGCTATGCTGAATGGATTTTTTGACCGTGGTGCCAAAACTGAAATATTGAATATTTAGTTGTTGACTGTCTTGAGTATTTACTCAGAATTAGAAGGTTTAGTGAGAAAAATTCTCATCTAAATACTGTTATAGCCGAGCGTATTCACGTATTCGGAACCATAACCATTACAAGAAGAGTGAATGATGAAAAAAACAATCACACTATTAACTGCATTACTTCCGCTTGCCTCTGCCGTTGCAGAGGAGCCAACATTATCACCAGAAATGGTTTCTGCGTCTGAAGTGGTCAGCACGCAAGAAAATCAAACCTATACTTACGTTCGCTGCTGGTATCGTACGAGCCACTCTAAGGATGATGCGGCTACCGACTGGAAATGGGCAAAAAACCAAGATGGTAGTGACTTCACTATCGACGGTTATTGGTGGAGCTCTGTTTCATTTAAAAACATGTTCTACACCAACACTTCACAAAACGTGATTCGCCAGCGCTGTGAAGAAACACTAGATCTGGCGAACGAGAACGCAGACATTACGTTTTTTGCTGCTGACAATCGCTATTCTTATAACCACACGATCTGGAGCAATGATGCTGCAATGCAACCAGATCAAATCAACAAAGTAGTGGCTTTGGGCGACAGCTTATCTGATACAGGCAACATCTTTAACGCTTCCCAATGGCGCTTCCCTAACCCAAACAGCTGGTTCTTAGGTCACTTCTCGAACGGTTTTGTTTGGACGGAATACGTTGCTAAAGCCAAAAACTTACCGCTTTATAACTGGGCAGTTGGCGGCGCAGCAGGTGAGAACCAATACATTGCGCTAACAGGTGTCGGCGAACAAGTTTCTTCTTACTTGACCTACACAAAACTGGCGAAAAACTACAACCCAGCAAACACATTGTTTACGTTGGAGTTTGGTTTAAATGATTTCATGAACTACAACCGTAGCGTGCCGGAAGTAAAAGCGGATTACGCTGAAGCTCTGATTCGTCTAACAGACGCGGGCGCGAAGAACTTCATGTTGATGACACTGCCAGACGCAACCAAAGCACCACAGTTCAAATACTCAACGCAGGAAGAAATTGAAACGATTCGCGCGAAAGTATTGAAAATGAACGAGTTCATCAAAGCACAAGCGATGTACTATAAAGCTCAAGGTTACAACATTTCATTGTTTGATACGCACGCGCTGTTTGAGACGTTAACCTCGGCACCAGAAGAACACGGGTTCGTGAATGCAAGTGATCCTTGTCTGGACATCAACCGCTCATCTTCTGTGGATTACATGTACACTCACTCATTACGTTCTGAATGTGCAGCATCTGGCGCAGATAAGTTTGTGTTCTGGGATGTGACTCACCCAACCACAGCCACGCATCGTTATGTTGCTGAAAAAATGTTGGAAAGCAGCAATAACTTAGAAGAGTTTCGCTTTTAATAAGACTTTCTTATAGGTTAAACTCTTAATTATCATAAATACGTTGATGATTAAAAATGGCCACGAAATATCGTGGCCATTTTGTTTTCATATACATGAGTCTACTTTATATTTAAATATAGATGAACAATAATTAAAATACAAAATTTCAAGTTATAAGTATTATAAACAAAACTTTTAAATACCAGTAAAATCTAAACTTATTCAACATGCAATCCATTTAAATTTCATCATGGTCATTTTTGATTATTGAATTTAAAGAAGAGTTAAGTGACAAGTTAAATAAAAAATACCCACATAACACAGGTAAGACCGAGAGGAGTGTGTCATGTGGGTTTAAAACGATAGTTCTCTTGCTGATTCGAACTACCAACGTTGGGATGCAATGGAAATACAAATGACTCAGAGTTTCCATCACGGACACTTTATCGCTGGATTTCCCTCTATTTGTTAGGGAACAGTCAGCACAATAAAAATAGAGAAGTAATACCGCAAAAATAAAAATAGAGGTTCAGAATTTAATTTACACATAAATAACTACTATATTCACGCCATGAAGCATTAATAAATTCACCAATAAATATTTATTAAGTTAAATTTACTTATTGTCAGCACACTGTTAGTTTTACTCCTAAATACACTGGTCAGATTTGTTTATTTTACTGATTTTCGTTGCAATACAACTTCTAATTAATTCATGAGAAAAACATGCAGCGACAATTAACTCTTTCACCGATTTATTTATTAATCGGGTTAGCCTCCTCGACGGCGTATGCCGGTGGTTTTCAAATTAACGAACATTCGGCGACGGGTCTTGGTCGTGCTTTTGCTGGTGATGCTGTTATTGGTGATAATGCGTCTGTAGTCAGCCGCAACGCCGCAGCGATGACGCTGTTTAAACAAAATGCCTTATCGTTCGGTGTCACTTACGTCAAACCTGACGTTACCGTTAAAAATGCGCAATATCATCGAGCTAATATTAATGCGGATGTCAATGTTGGTATGGGCGGTTTTCCTCCGTCCCCTCAAGTTGACATTACCCCGTCCTTCTCTCAAACCGTGACAGACATTGATGACGTCGATGGCGTTGGTCAACCAGCCGTTGTACCCAATTTTTACTTTATTCACCCTATCAACGACGACTGGTATCTAGGCTTATCGGCATACTCCAACTTCGGAACCGACATGGAGTTTAAACCAAACTATGGCGCACCTGTTTTTGGCGGTGTCACCAGCGTAGCGAGTGTCAACCTTGGTGCAAGCTTGGCATACAAGGTGAACGACCGTTTTAGTATCGGTGGTGGTATTGATGTGATTTACGGCTCTGGTGAGCTGTACCGCGACATGGACGTGGGTGTTTGCGTTGGTGGGAACATCCTTGGAAACGAACTAGAACAACGTTGTGGATCCGTAAAAGGCAACGCACTTGATGTGGAAGCTGGCGGCATTGGGCTTGGCGCGAACATTGGCATAATGTACGAGTTTAACGAACGTCATCGCTTAGGTTTGAGCTACAAACACAGCCCTAACATTAATGCCAAGGGTGACATCCACTTTGCTGGCGAATCGTACGACTCGCTTGCCATGCCGCTACCGGATATTGCGGAGTTTTCCGGTTATCACCGCGTCTTACCTAAATTTGCCCTGCACTATTCTGTGCAGTGGATTGGTTGGTCAGCATTTGACAGCTTGAAAGCTGATGATCAGTTGCTAAAAGATTTTCAGTGGCAAGACTCCGCGCACTACTCCATCGGTGCGACTTGGTACGCCAATGAACGTTGGACACTTCGCACGGGTTACATGTTCGACAAAACACCTGTCGATGAGCTGACTTCGCTTTCTATCCCAGATTCGAACCGTCACTGGTTATCCGCGGGGGCCTCTTACCAATGGTCATCAGATACCACGGTTGACATCGGCATGACGTACTTGATTGGTGAAGATGTCAACGTAGAAGAGTACGCGTATGAAGGTGTTCCTGCACCGATGGTGACGGGCGTGACCCATTCAAATGCGTTCCTAATTGGTGCCCAACTCAGCCACCGTTTCTAATTTGTCAGGCAGTGATCAAACCTCTAGGTCATTGCCTTGTAACAACGCTTATCAAAGCGACCGAACAGAGACATTATTATGAACAAAACACTACTTGCTTTTTCACTCTCACTTCTCACTCTAAGCGCTGCTCAGGCTTCGGAATGGGGCTATGGCAATGACAAACACGGGCCAGAGCACTGGGGAGAAATCGCCAAAGACTGTGCTACCACAAAAAACCAAAGCCCAATCAACATCGACAACCCTGCCGATGCAAAACTGGAAGCATTGAACCTTTCGTACACTGGTCAGGTCATTGGTTTAACCAACAATGGTCATACGCTGCAAGCGCAAGTGAACGGACGTAACAGCTTCACCATCGATGGCGAGACGTTCGAGCTGCAACAGTTCCATTTCCACACACCTTCAGAAAACCAAATCAAAGGCCGCCAATATCCACTTGAAGCGCACTTTGTACACGCCAACGCAGACGGCGAGTTGGCGGTAATTTCGGTGATGTTTGATGCAGGCGATCAAAACGCAGCGCTGTCTAAACTGATCAACGCAATCCCACAAGAGAATCAAACCACGTTCTTTAAAGATACGTTTGAGATTAACGACTTACTGCCAAAAACTGCAAACTACTATCGATTTAACGGCTCCTTAACCACACCACCATGTTCAGAAGGTGTGCGCTGGTTTGTGCTTAAAGACACTCAAACCTTATCCAAAGATCAAGCCGCGAAACTGATGGAAGTCATGGGACAAAACAATCGTCCGCTGCAACCGTTAAATGCGCGCGTTGTACTTTCTAACTAATCGCCAAATCCGATAAGGGGCATCGTATTTGCCCCTTATTTTGATTCGCTCTAACCTCACTTAGTTACAGGAACCCCCAATGAAAACTCCATCTGTTCTGTCACTCTTACTCGCACTCGCCCCGACACTCTCCTTCTCTCATAACCTTTCTGTCGGTCAAACTACCCCTTCCGTCAGCATTGATACCTATGGCGAAATGACGCTGCAAGGAGACGATGTGGCTTATCAACCTTGGGCAACTCAGCAGATGTTAGGCAAAGTCCGTGTGATACAAGCCATTGCAGGTCGTAGTAAAGCTAAAGAGATGAACGCGCCGCTGATGTCAGCAATCACTGCCGCTCACTTTCCTGAAGATCAGTATCAGACCACAACCGTAATCAACCAAGAAGACGCCATATGGGGAACCGGTACATTTGTTAAATCGTCGGCAGAGGACAGCAAAAAGACATTCTCTTGGTCTTCCATGGTGTTAGACAAAAATGGCGTATTAGCAACAACTTGGGATCTACAGCAAGAAAGTTCTGCGATTATCGTACAAAATAAACAAGGCGAAATTTTATTCGTGAAAGAAGGGGCTTTAACTCAAGACGAAGTCACACACGTCATCGAACTGATTAAACAGAATATCTAAACCTAAGGTAAGGAAAAGCTATGAAACTGTTCAACACCATCGCACTCTGTCTTTTAGCGGCTGTGGCCTCTTTCCAATCGGTTGCTGGAGACAACGATTGGGACAAGATTGCAGATAAAACCGTCAGTTTTAAATCGGAAACCGACACAGTCAATCCACTGTCCCCATTTGCTAACGCTCGTTTCAGCCACATCAAAATCAAATGTACGCAAGGTACGGTCGATCTGAAAAGCGTTAAAGTGATCATGAAAGATGGTCAGGAAAAGACGTTCGACAGTTTAGGTGTTCTGACTAAAGGCATGTCATCAAGAAGCTTAAGCCTACCAACGAAAGATAACGCGAAATTAGACAAGATCGAGTTGAACTATGAATCGGTTGGCAGCACAGCGCTGCAAGTCGCGGGGGTGACCAAGAAAGCAAAAGTAGAAATTTTAGGTAAGAAAATCGACGAGTAAGCGATGGCTCAACGAGCTCTCCCAAACTAAAAACAGCGGCACTAGGCCGCTTTTTTCATTAAAAAATCGTCATGGATAACTAAATGAATTTCTTCAGCTTCGCCAAACCATAAGCCGCGATAGTGACACAATCTTTGATCGTGCCGTCGATCATCATTTGTTCGAACTCCTCAACAGAAAAAGCGCGAGTGATCAAATCCTCTTCTTCACTGTCGAGTTGATTGCCCACGTCCGTTAAATCACTGGCGAAGTAGACGTGACATGTCTGATTCAAAAAGCCGTATGCGATAAACTGCGCGCCGACATACGCCATGGCGCTCGCCTGCATGCCCGTTTCTTCACGTAGCTCACCTTTGGCAAGCTCAAGATGATCCGCATCTGGGTTTGATTCCCACGCCCCTTGTGGGATCTCCCAGCAACGTTGACCTACGGTGTAACGGTACTGCTGAACCAAGTGAATCATCCCATTATCGATAGCCAGAATCGCAGCACAATCAGATTTGTCGACCACACCATAGATGCCCTCTGCGCCGCTCGGACGTAAAATTTTGTCCTCACGCACCGTCATCCACTTATTCTGGTAAACGACTTTGCTGTCTAGCTGTTTGATGTCTGGCATGGTTATTCCTTGATTTTTCTGAGGGTTACTGCGGAATAATACCCGATTCGGTTACGCCACCAAAATGTTCTTTAGTTCACTCAAAGACTCAACGGTGTAATTTGGTGCGATACGCTCATCGACACTTGCGCCTGTGGTATTTAACCAGCAAGTTTCAATACCAAAGTTATTGCCACCAAGAATATCGGAATGCAGGTTGTCACCCACCATCAGTACACGCGTTTTGCATGGGTTGCCCATTTGCTGCATCGCGTATTCAAAAATGCCTAAGTCCGGTTTTGCGACGCCCACTTGTTCAGAGATCACCACTTTATCGAAGTACTCAGTCATCCCTGTGCGCTCAAGGCGAATTGCTTGCAACTCTGTAAAACCGTTGGTGATGATGCCCATTTTAGCTTTGCCTTGCAGCGCTTCCATCAGCTCTTTTGCACCTGGCAACAAACTGCAAATATCGGCCATTGCTTCTAAAAATGCGCTATTGAGATCTGCTGTTGTGGTATTCAACTTCTCAGCCCACTCGGTAAAGCGGTTATGTTTTAGCTCATCTGCCGTTACTTTGCCGTCTTGGTAATCCACCCAAAGCGGTTTGTTTACGGTTTGGTAATGAGCAAAATCTTGTTCAGTAAAATCTACGCCTTTGCGAGAAAACATAAGCTGCAAACCTTTGAAAGCATCAAAGTGGAATAAGGTTTCGTCAGCGTCAAACAGGATCCAATCGTACTTCATTTTCTTCTTCCCAAAATCAAGGTCGTAATACTGATGCATAGTCTAGATTGTTTTCTTCTTGAAGATAATCTCTATAATTGGAAATTAATTGTATCCTTGTGCTCAACAATAAATGCTTCACGATGATAGGAGATTGATGTGAACGCGATTGCCTCCCTGCCCGTTTTTGTTGCTGTTGTCGAATGCGGCAGCTTTTCCCTTGCGGCCAAACAGCTGAATCTGACGAAATCGGCGATAAGCAAACGCATCAACCAACTAGAAGACGATTTGGGTATTCGTCTCCTTAACCGAACCACGCGTAAGCTGAGCCTGACCGAAGCGGGAGAACGCTATTTTGAGTACGCTTCTCAAGCGCTCAATCTGGCCCAGCAAGGCGTGGACGCGGTATCGGAACTGCAAGGCTCTCCACAAGGTCGGCTCAAAATTACCGTGCCGATGTCTTTCGGTGTGCTGCATATCGCGCCTTTGATCAGCGAGTTTCTCGCTCGTTACCCGAAAATTGAAGTGGATTTAAACCTCGAAGACAAAATGGTCGATTTGGTTAAAGACGGTTTTGATTTGGGGATCCGTATTGGTGAACTCACCTCTTCCAATCTAATCGCAAAACGTCTCGCCCCTTGTAAAAGTGTGCTTTGTGCCTCGCCAGATTACTTAGCGGAGTTTGGAACACCACAAAAACCAAGTGATTTAGTCGGTCACAACTGCCTGCGCTACTCCTATTTCCGTGGCGGCGTCGAATGGATGTTCATCAACAATGGCAGCGAATACAAGGTGCTTCCAAAAGGAAACTTTATCGTCAATAACAGCGAAGCCATTCGCCAGTTGCTGTTGAGAGGTTCGGGCATTGCGCAACTGCCGACGTTTATTGCAGGAAGAGACTTTGCCGCAGGAAATCTAAAACCGGTGATGGAAGAGTATTCTCTACCAGAACACGCCATTTATGCGGTGTTCCCTGAGCGCAAGCACATGCCGTTGAAAGTAAGAGCCTTTATCGATTTTATCAGCGAAAAACTCGGCACAGATTTACCTTACTGGGATCGTTACAACAGCCCAGAAAAATAACCATATTGATGATAAGTGAGTGAGATTTCACTACTGACATGTTCTGACATTCCATCCGCGTAACCTTATTTGGAACTCAACAGGCAATCCGCCAAAACCAATAAGGAATCACAATATGGAAACCGTTATCGAAACTGTGCAATTTCGTCAAACCGCAGGCACAACAGAGCAAGACGTGATCGCTGCTGCCAAACAGTCACAAACGTTTGTGAAGAATCTGCCGGGCTTTTTGTATCGCTCACTCAGTCACGAAGCGACGGACGATGTGTGGACAGACATCATTTACTGGCGTTCAATGGACGATGCAAAACAGGCGGGAAAACAGATTAAGCAAGCCGTTGAATTTCAGCCTCTGTTATCAATGATTGACTGCGAAAGCTTCGAGCTTAAACATCACAACTTAAAAATGTGCAGTGAGCTAGAGAAGTAATCAGCCACACTACCACTAACAACCAGTAGGTCTAGATAAGGAACATCATGAGCAAATCAGAACGACTGTTTGAGCTACTGACGCTTTTGCGCGCAAAGCGTTACGCCGTGACAGCGAAAGAGCTCGCAGAAAGAATGGAAGTCAGCGAACGTACGATTTATCGCGATATTCAGTCGTTGCTCAGTTCTGGTGTTCCTATTCAAGGTGAAGCAGGTGTCGGCTACCTGTTGCAAGCTGGCTCTCATCTGCCGCCTTTGATGTTCTCAGAAAAAGAGATGATGGCGCTTGAACTGGGTATGCGGATGGTTCGAGCCTGGTCGGATGCCGAACTTGCCGAAGCGTCTCACTCTGCGTCCACCAAAATACTTTCGGTATTGCCCGATAAGCTCAAACAACAAGTGGAAGATTGTCCGCTGATTGTGCCCGATTATCATACCCAATCCGAGACTGCCAAACGAGGGCAGCTTCTGCGCCACGCGATTGATCATCAGTTTAAGGTCAGTTTGGATTACCAAGATGAAAGCGGACAGGTGACCGAGAGAAAAATCCAACCGTTAGGCCAGTTCTTTTGGGGCAAAGTCTGGACGCTGGTCGCCTGGTGCGAATTGCGCGATGACTACCGCCAGTTCCGCCTCGACCGTATCCAAGCACTGCGTATGCACGATGAAGAGTTTCAGAGTGCGGAAACCAAATCTCTCAAACATTATATTGCGCAGTATGAATCGAAAGATTGAGTGTTTTTCATCCCTCCATCACAAGGATTCTAAATTGCTCTGCTCAATGCGCGATATTTGGAAAGGCACATTTGGTTAAACTAATGTTTCATTTTTAACAGATGCGCAACCAACCTAAGATCGTTAACTTAAGTAGCACGTCAACCACACCGGAGCGTGAAGCTATGAAAGTACTGATTCAATACACCCAAGCAGGGAAATATCGAGATCAAGCGTGGGAATCTTTAACTCTTCGATCTAAAGGTGATATGCAGGCCGTTACCCCTTCTTATGCTGCCCAACTTATCGAACAAAGCAAAGCGACACTTGTGATGACAGAAGACGGACAGATCATCTTTCACTCCTAAATTCCATCAGTCCTATGACGAAAAAGGCCTGCATTGCTGCAGGCCTTTGTATGAGTGAATTAAGAGTTATTTACTGGAAACTCACTGCAGTTGGTAGGCGATCAAGCATCTTGTAGTAATCACCAGCCACAGCGCCGATATCACCACGCAAATACGCTTGAATCATATTGAGATCTTTCAGCCAAAGTTCTTTGTCAGCATCTGAAGACGCCATGTACCCTGCGTACACATTGTCGACCGCGAACATCATGTCTTCGGCGTGATCGTTGTAAATCAAAAGCATCGCATCAGTGTAAGCTTCGAACGCTTTCAGCTCATCGTGCGCTTTACCACCTTTGTAGCTCAATGTGCCCGAAGTTGCATCGATGACCAAATCACCCGAAGTCACATTCGCTGTCGTAAAGTTGATGAAAGACTGGCTAAACGACAGCATACCTGCCGCGATATCCGCATCAATGGTTCGCTTCATTGCGTTGACCATTGGTGCATCCAGCAGCAATACAGGATCGTGGAACGCTGGGACAATCGCTGTTCGGAATGGCCCCCAAGCGCTATCGATGCTCTCTGCAACCTTGTTTAGTGTTGCAGGCTCATAGCTATCTAGGTACGTTTTGAGATCGTAACCTTTGGACGTCACCAGTTGATTTGCGTAGTCGTAAGCCAGCTTGTTTGCTTTTGTTGCCACAAACTTCTCGCCGTCGATAACAAACTCAACCTTGTCACCCGCGATGATACCGTAGCGGTCTTGCTGCTTCGTAAACGTATCAAACTGAGATTGACCACGAGTCTTCACTGTATAATCGTAAGACTTCATTTGGTTCACACCCATTCTCAAGATGACATCGCCAACACGTCCGCGACCTTCTGCACCAATATCAAGGAATCTTGCAATACCACGAGGCATTGGTGGTAGGGACTCCATTTGCTCAGTGATGTGTAGGTTCACGGTAACACCTTTTAGATTGGTGTATTCCTTACCGTCTTTACCCACCAGTTTAACTGGTGTATTTAACGCGTCATTTGCCACGATGTTGCCCATGATGTCTTCGTATTCAGCTTGCACCCCAGGGATATCAAGCAGCGATGCAAAGCTCACCTCATCAGTAAAACGGTTCGAGAATCGACGTGCTAAGAAATAGCTCGCAAGCGCTTTGTCTGGCCAGTTACCCAACACAGACACCGCATTTGACCAAGGGTAATCCGGGTCAAAGCTACCAATTGAGTTTAGGAAGCGTCCATTCGCAGTTTCCGCAACAGCTATATAGCCCTCATCTGAATCTTCGATAAAGCGTGCTGCCAAATCATCAAAACAGCTGGCTGTTGAAAGATCGTAATCAGCCGGAATTTGGTGTGAGTTGTTGTCTAACAGTTGACCAAAAGAAATCACTTTTTGGTTGCCTGCCGCATTTTCTATCACACATTGATGCTCTGGTGTGCGCAAGATATCAAGGAAGAACGCCGCGGATTTTTTCGCCCCATTCGCGTAATCACAGAACCATGAGTTATCGGCTTTGTCTTCGCTACAGTATTGAGGGTTTGAAGCAAGGCGCAATAAGAAATCACCCGGCTTATCCGTTGACGAAGTGTAACCAAGATTGGTGTACAGGTTATCGATGCGCTCAAGATCTTCCATCTTGTCACGGATAGCGCTCATTTCCATGTAACGGCGCACTAAGTAACCAGGATAATCGGACGAGAATAATCCCGTCGTCCCATATAACTCCAAGTTGCGTCGATCATAGCTATCGAGATAGTTCTGCCACTCGTAAGAAACAATTTCTTCTAGGTTTGTACCTTCGTCAAAACGGTTACAGTCGCTGTTTAGAGAAACGTTCCCATCGGTACAGAAATCGTAAGACTTACGCTCAATTTCATTCACTTTATCTAGGTAGTAAAGTGCGCCATAACGAGTTTTCGCATTCAGTTCTGGATCATCAGACAACGCGGCGGTATCGAATCGGCTAAAGTCACAGTTGTAGAGTGATTTGCCTTTCTCGTTCCCCGTTAGTGCCTTCACTTCAGAACACACCATCAGCGATGTGTTGTCTGGATTGTTGCCAAACTTGTATGCAAAGCTTTGTTGGTAGGCTTGCTGATCAGCGAGGTACCGGGCGTATGCCGCTTTGTCTTCATCGCTTGCACTGTCTGCCGGCTTCGCAACAGGTTCAGGAGCCGAGCCTGAAGAATCTTGAATCGTCTCGACTTTACGACCATAACCAAACTTAAAGGCCGCAATGTCGTACAGACCCCAAGTTGGCGTTTCATCCAACATGCTTGGCGCGTAGTCCATCGTCGAACTGTAAGCAGGAATGTTGTTCAAACCAAGTTGATGCGCTTGCTCTAGCGTGTAGTAGTTCGCTTTGTCATTTGAGCCTTTAAAGTTATGGCGCAGACCCATGTTGTGGCCAAGCTCGTGAACGAGCGTATTGCTGTAAGTCGCAACCGTAATCGCATCTGCGGCTTTCACTTGCAACTCTTTTGGCAGGTATTTCCAGCGCTTAAGCTGACGCGATACTTCGTTACCTGCGTCATCGAGTTTGATCTCAAAGTAACGCTCGTCGTCCAACTTCAAGTTGTCCAACATGGCCTTGTTAGTTGAAGAAACCCACGACGCTTCAATTGGATAGACGTTGTTCTCTGCCCAGAAAGACAAACGGTTCTCTTCAGCTTCAACCACCTTTTCAAACTCCATGTCATCATTGAAGTTTTTCATTAGCTGAGTTGGGCTCTTCGTCGCCGCTTTTCCAGAAACGATGTCTTCTTTTGATACGAAAGGCGCATAAATGTTTTCATCCGATTTCAGGCTCGCCATTGCTGCCATTGTCGAGAGGGCTTCAACTCTATCCTCGACCTCTGTTTTCACCGTTTCACTATTAGTCGGCAGTGGATCCAATCCATCTAAGTCCAGCTGATTACGATTGTAGAATCGCGCCAAGTTATCCCAATAGAAAGGTACACCCGTTCTTGCAACGCCTGCGTATTGGTTCACGTGGCCTTTGATGATTTCCCCCGTCATCGGGTTAGAAACCGACGGGCCGTAGCCAAGCAGACCATTCGCTAGAGGCTCGTCAATCAGATTAATCACGTTGTAACGCAGATCTCCTGGGTGAATACCAGCCGCTTTGGTTTTGTTCACAATCTCGATTTCAGGCTTGCCTGCATCCGCCCCAAATACATTCAGCGCTTGGTTCATCTTGTCGATCGATTGCAGCGTTGCATCCAAGAACAACTTGTTCTTCTCTTCAAAGAAGTTATCGCTCAAGTAGTATTTGATAGAACCTTGATTCGGGTTGAAACGATTGAGGTAAACCACATCACGGTCGTATTTATTCGTGACTGGGTTAAGCTTTTTCGTCGACGTGGTGAAGAAACCAATGTCGTTCTCATCACCCACTGGGTACAAGATCGGTTGGTAACCTTCGGTTACCACTTCACTTTCGTGCACTAACGAGTAGTAGAAACGAGATTTAAACGCGCCATCAACAAGCGCTTCATCCAAGCTCGCTTTCGTTGCAAAGTTGATGTAGTCGGAAATATTATCTAAATCGATACGGAACGTGCGCTCTAGTTCGAAATTGAGAAGACCGTTTTTAGGGTCAAAGTCCCACGAGATCAATCGTGGTGTGCCAATTTCATCAATGCCCTCGGTAATGCCATACAGATCTTCCATATTGAATTCTGCAATTTCGAGATCTTCAGGACGAGGAGTGAAGTGAGTTTTCTTCTTGTAGTTTAAGCTTGCGTCTTCGTTGGTTTCTTCTTTGTTGGTGCAATCACCATGCGCGTCTTCTTGACAGCGATACGCAGCAAAGTCACCCGGAATCGTCAGCACTTGTGCGAAGTTAACGCCGTCGTCGTCTGCGACAAATTTCTCTTCACCGCAGTAATTATTGGCATCTTTGCTTAGATGCGCGTCTGGGTAGTTTTTATCGTAACTGCGAACTTCCAGACCTTCTTTGGTAAAACAAAGCTCAACGTAACGAGGTGAACCTTGCAAGAATGGGAATTGGTTCAGAGCAAAGCGTGGCGCGGCACCAGTCGTCGGAACGTAAAACCAACGACCGTCTTTAAGATCTTTTACTGCGACTTCTTTTGCATCTCTTTCGACATAGTCATACGCCTGATCATCTGCGCCACAGCCTACAAGTGCGGCCGTTATTGCTGACACCAGAGTCAATTTTTTAAACATTATTTGGATATCCTTAATTGTTGTTATTTTCCTAGAAGGAGTAAGTCACTGTCGCGATGTAAGACGCTTTCTCTTGGTCCAACAAATCGATGTTGCCCAAGGTGCCTCGCTCTGCATCTTGATAGAAACCCGTTGATGACGCCGCGAGTAGCAATGACCAGCATTCATCAAACTCGTATGTGCCGTACAACGCCCCTTCATACTGCCAACTGCTTCTGCGCGTACCTTGATAACTGATGCTGTTACCACCTAACGCCGTGATCCCCACTGCGAACGATTCCCACGACTTTTCCGCAACAGCAAACAATGAGTAAGTCCACTCAGTCAGCGAGCGTCCCCCCATGGTTTTGTATTCGTGGAAATTTTTTCTCAGTCTTGGCGAAACCGAAAAATCGACGCTCCAAGCTGAAAAAGAGATCGGCACATCTAAACGAACCGCGGTGTGCAGTTCATCTTTACGAGATGTTTCTGAAGTTGGAATGGTGAGCTGACCCGCAACGCCGATTTTCCCTGTATCTCCAAAGCGATATAGGTTCGTGTATTGCAAGCCCAACACCGAATCTGTCGCGTAGGTGCCGACTTCATCTTCTAGGGCACGATAGCCACCCGTAGAAAAATAGGCTTTTGTGTCGCTCGAAAAGGAATAAACGAGATCGCCTCCCCACGAGAAATTGCGGACAGAACGGTAGTCGTCTTTATCGTAAATGTTTGTATCGTAAGATAGGTAAACGGCCCCACTAAACTTACAAACAATACAGGACGCATCTCCTTCATTTTGTGTAGATTCAGGCGTGCTAGTGCTATCAATTACACTCGTTTCCACCGCGAATGATGGCGCTGAAAACAGCGTACCCAACAACATTGCAAGCGGCGTCATCATCCACTTTGTTGTGTGCTGCATGTTTTGAAACTTCCATGAGAATTAAGTTCATTAGAATAAACTTAAAGACAAACAGATTATTGGGATGAAATTCCATAAAAATTCAGATAATCAACCCCAATAAACCTATCAACCATAAAATTACTCTTATGGTTAAATCCTTATTTAATTTTTTAATACTATTTATCTGAGTATTGTCGCGTTCTACTTTGCTTAAAACGTACTTTAAAATGACTTTTTATAAATAAAACCACTCACCACAACATTAAAGAAGCAGCAAAGCAACGCCATTAAAATAAAAGCTAAAAGACAATTATTATCAATAACTTAAAATCAACAAAAACAGTTAAAATGAATGAGTAAAAATGTATAAGTTAAAATACAAAAAATATAAGAACATCATTCCGTTTAATTTTAGTCGTTATTGTATTGAGAAAGTTTAATTTTCAATTTCTAAAATTGGTGGGATACACATAAGAGAAATCATCAAAACCATCCGTTGTTAATAATGAATTTCGCATTTAAAACAAAAGATAGAAACAAGATCAAATTCATGTTTTCTAATATATCTATTCAACCCTTCACAAGTTTGAATAGAAAATCAAACTTTCAGTCAATCTAAAACCAACAAAACATTCACCAAGTGAATACTCAAAAGATAAGTCAAAACTAAATAGCACATACGGTCAGCATATTTGTGAATTACTATTCATTAAATGTTTTTTTATAAATTAAACATTAATGTGACCAATTTCACACAACCGCACTGTATATAACATAAAGCAAACGAAATTTAAGTGTTTACGGACCCAAAACGTGTCGATAGAACAGAGGTTAAACATCGAGCTGAAACACGTATTTCCCACCAAAATTTATTATACATAGCAGTGATTTACCTGTATCCAAGCGGTTAAAATGCGTACTGATGTGACTCATTTTTGAGAAAGGAACATAAGAAGAGCAAAAGCACTAAAAGAGGATAATGCGATTTGAATAACCAGTGCTTCAAACCGCACTTATGAACTTATGCAGAGAAAGAAAGACTATCAGTTACTGTTGAATGGTTTTATGACCACAGTTTTCGCAGATCAAGTGACGTTCAAATTCATCCATAGAAGCAAGGAAGGCGCCGAACACTACACTTTTGAGAAATCCAGCGATGAACTCTTTCTTGTTGCGATTTTTATCGCCTTCAAAGCCACTTTTCTTTCTGACTAACACCACTACATGATGCGTTTCTACCCCACATGTAGGGCACATGAGGACTTCTGTCTTGTTCGACATCTTAGACTCCTTGGCGAATTATCCCTTTCTGATGGCATGATTCTCTTATGCCTGTAAAGCGAGTCATCATACCATCACTATCGATTCTTACTCTTCTTCGTTGAGACGACGAATCAACTTAGCAGGTGTGCCTCCGTATAGACAATCTGGCGGCACATCATGGTTGACGACCGAGTTCGCCGCAATCACCGAGCGAGCACCAATCGTTACACCTTGGTTAATGACGGAGTTACCACCAATCCACACATCATCTTCAATCGTGATAGGTTTACAAAACGTCTCCCAACGTCGGCGACTTCGGTAATCAACAGAATGAGAAGCCGTATACAATTGCACGCTTGGACCGATTAGCACGTGGTTCCCGATGGTAATTTTAGCGCCATCAAGCATGACCACATTCATGTTGATAAAGGTTTCTTCGCCGATTTCGATGGTTTTACCGAACTCGCAATGGAAAGGTGCTTGAACAATGCAAAGACCCGCTTTGCCAAACAGCTGTTTTTGTAATTCGTCGCGCTGACTTTCGTCGGTATTGTTATTGAGCGCTCTAAGTGCTTGAAGAGCATGACTTCTAATGGCGTCAATTTCTTTGTCCATGCCATCAAAGATTTGACCAGACATCATTTTTTCGAGTTCTGTCACTGGGAGACTCCTAAAACCTGCGATTACTACTTTCAGATTAATCACACGGTACGTGAATTGCGGAATAAAAAAGAGAAAAGCCTGCACTTTTCTCTTTCCTGTTTTTATATTTTGTGGAGTCTGTCGACTTACACGATTTCCCAGCTGTGGGTCATCTCAACACCTTCACCTAGCATTAAGCAAACCGAGCAGTATTTTTCTAGCGAGTCAGCCGCCACTTTTGCTACGACTTCTGGGTCAAGCTCGTCACCTGAAACTTCAAAGTGGATATTCACTTGCGTAAAGATACGTGGTGCGGTTTCACGACGCTCTGTGGTTAGCTTGGCATTAACTGACAAGACCTTTTGGCCTGCCGTTTTCAAACCGTCGACAACATCGACAGAGCTACAGCCACCAGCGGCCATTAGTACCATTTCCATTGGGCTTGGTGCCGTTGCACCGCCATTGCCATCCATCACTACGGAGTGACCCGACTGAGATTGCCCAAGGAATTTAAAATCTTCTACCCATTTAACTTCTGCTTGCATGATTTACCTCATTTAGCATCGCTCGTTGAAGACATCGTTGCCCTATCAAGCGGTGTATTTCGTGTCGATACTTTAGCTTTCTCGCATAAAAGGGCAACGGAATTTTCAACATTGCTGTAATTTTTTCGCTCGGTTGCCTTTCTCTATACGTAACACTTTTTATTTCAGTCACACTTTCTACGGAAAACAACGTTGAGGTAGCTATGAAGAATATATCTAAGTTATTGGTCGGATTCTCTTTCGCACTTCCTGTCTTGTTCCTACTTTTGAGTAAAGCAGGCACCGCCGATACGATGGATAAGATGAAGGCTTCAGAGAATGCAGAAATCGCGACACTGGCTGGCGGCTGTTTCTGGTGTACAGAATCGGATTTGGAACAGTTGACTGGCGTAGTCGATGTCGTATCAGGCTATTCTGGTGGTCATGTTGAAAACCCAACTTATCGCCAAGTTTCATCAGGTAAATCAGGTCACATAGAAGTGATCGAAGTTAAGTACGATCCTAAAGTGGTTAGTTACGAGCAAGTGTTGGACTACTTTTTCCGTCATATCGATCCTACTGACGATAAAGGCTCTTTTGTCGACCGTGGCCCACAGTATCGCCCTGCTATTTTCTATCATAACGCTGAACAAAAGCAGATCGCAGAACAGTTTATAATGGAAATCGACAAGGCGATGATCTATCCAAAACCGTTGAAAACAGAATTGATCGAGTTTGAAAAGTTTTATCCCGCAGAAGAGTATCACCAAGACTATTACAAAAAGAGCAGCTTAAAGTATAAGTATTATCGCTATGCGTCTGGTCGAGATAAATACTTGGATGAAGTATTTGGTGATGATCGTAAAGAGACCCCAAAAACGCTTCGTCAGTTGATCGAAGAAAAAAAGTTGCTATCAAAAGTGAAAGAGTACAGTAAGCCTGCTAAGTCCGAGATCAAATCAAACTTAACGGAGTTGCAATACTACGTAACACAAGAAGAAGGCACCGAGCGTCCGTTCGACAACGAATATTGGGACAACAAAGAAGCGGGGATTTACGTTGATATCGTAACTGGTGAGCCGTTGTTTTCTTCTACCGATAAATACAAATCGGGGACGGGTTGGCCAAGTTTCACTAAGCCAATCAACCCAGGTTACATCGTTGAAAAAACCGATTACAAGCTGATTTATCCAAGAACGGAAGTTCGCAGTAAGTTTGGCGATTCTCACCTTGGTCATGTTTTTAAAGACGGTCCGAAGCCAACAGGATTACGCTACTGCATGAACTCTGCGGCAATGAAATTTGTACCTGTAAGTGAAATGAAAACGCAGGGGTATGAAGAGTATCTGTATCTCTTTGATAAATAGTTCGTATTCATTCAACTTCAAGGGCATACGATGGCGAATGGGGAGGACCAGATGAAAGGTTTTAAAACACAATTACCAACCAAAATCTGCTCTGTTTGCCATCGCCCATTTTCTTGGAGAAAGAAATGGGCAAGAAATTGGGACGAAGTCGTTTACTGTTCTGAGCGCTGCCGAAGAAACAAATCAGTCAAAAGTTAGAACCACAAAAACTTTATGCCGCACTGCTAGCCTTATTTTCCAAGGTTACTTTGCCCAGACCAAGCTGCGCTTCACCAAGGTAACAAGGCACCATCATAAGCCCAAAATGCCCCACTATCCTGCGGGATTGCTTTGTCAATCAATCCCCATAAGTCTCGCGCGACACGCTCTGGCCTAAACAGCTTTCCTTCAGGTACATTCGCTTGAAAAGGTGCCGACAAAGCCGTATCTGTTGTGCCTGGGTGAAGAGCGAGTACAGTCCCGTGTTTGACCATTCTCCGCCATTCAATCGACATGGTTTTGAGGAACATATTTAACGCGGCTTTCGATGCACGATAGCTGTACCAACCGCCTAAGTGATTATCACTAATACTGCCAACTTTGGCCGAAATGGTCGCAAACTTGGGGTTGGTACTGCGTTTTAACTTGGGCGTGAAGTATTTCGCCAACAGTAAACTCGGCAAAGTATTAACCATGATGGTTTGCTGAAAAAAGTCTGCGTCGAGCGAGCTAAGATTCTTCTCAGGACCTTTATCTTGGGTATGCAACATACCAACGCAGTTCACCAACCAATCAACATGTTCAATTTGCTCACTGAGTGCTTTCACCTGCTCGTCCTGCGATACATCCACTTGATGCCAAAATACATTTGGGTGTTGCCAATCTGGTTGGTGATTACGATAAGTGGCATGCACGCGAGCTTGGGGAAAGCGAACTAGCGCTTGTTGAACGATCGCCAATCCAATGCCGCCATTTCCACCAACGATCAGTATGTCCATTACAAGCTCTCCAAGTTTTCCATATAGTGCTCTGCGGTATCTAATATCGCTTGGCGTTGCTGCTCTTCCATATTGTCCCAAGATCGGAAAATCATCCCTATACGTGGATTCGTTGCTAAGCGTTTGTCGTGTTTGTTCATAAAGCGCCAATACAAGCTGTTAAACGGACACGATCCTTCCCCGCTCCTCGCCTTATTGTCGTAGTGGCAACCCTTACAGTAGTCACTCATTTTGTTGATGTAAGAGCCACTCGCCGCATACGGTTTGGTACCAACAATCCCACCATCTGCAAACAGTGCCATACCGCGCGTATTGGGCATTTCTACCCATTCAATCGCATCAACGTAGATACCGAGATACCATTCATCCACTTGGTCTGGGTCGATCTCGGTTAATAAACAAAAGTTACCGGTTACCATCAAGCGCTGAATGTGGTGCGCATAAGCGTAATCAAGAGACTGGCCAATCGCGTTTCGCATACAGGCCATTTTGGTTTCGCCGTTCCAGAAGAAGTCTGGCAGCTTTCTACTCGCTTCCAGTTCATTCTTTTTCGGGTAATGAGGCATGTTCGCCCAATAAACGCCTCGGATGTACTCTCGCCACCCCAAGATCTGACGAATAAAACCTTCTACTTGAGAAATGTCTATGTCGGCATTGGCATGAAATGCCTTAAGTGAAGCGTCAATCACCTCTCTCGGATTCAGCAGCTTACTGTTCAGCGAGAACGAAATCCGGCTATGATACAAGCTCCATTTAGCCTCGTGCTGACCTGTCATGGCGTCTTGAAAACGACCAAACAGTGGCAAACAGACCTGACAAAAATGCGCGAGTAAAGACAAGCTTTGAGAGCGACTTACTGGCCAAAGTAAATCACCATTTAATTTACCTATGGTTTGAATGTTGTGCCGACCTAAGCGCTCGACAATATCACTGACGTCATGACTAAACATTAATGGCTTTGGCAGCTGTTCAATGTCTTTTGCTTTAAGTTTATTTCGGTTATTGGCGTCGTAGTTCCACTTTCCACCAATAGGCTTACCGTCTTGCATCAAAATGTTGAAACGCTTACGCATCCGGCGGTAAAAGTGCTCCATCATGATGTGTTTACCTTGAGGAAACTGCGATTCTATTTCCTCAAACGGTAACAAAAAGTGTTCCGAATCGACGCTGCGCATCACGACCCCATCAAGCTTTAGTTTGGCTAACTGCTCTAGTAAACGGTATTCGTCGGGACGTTGATATTCAAACTTACTTGCACCAACTTCACTCACGTAGTGTTGTAAGACTTGCGCAAGATCCTCGAAAGATTGTGTGTCATCCAACGTAAGGTGCAAAACTTGATGCCCTTCTTCCTGCAGCTCGTTGGCAAAATTCGCCATCGCAGAGAAAAAAGCACACACCTTTTGAATATGATGCGTAACATAAGTATTTTCTTGTTTTAACTCAGCGACAAGGTAAAGCACCGAATCGTCTACACGTTGAAACCACGAATGCTCGCTATTAAGTTGGTCACCAAGAATGAGCCGAACCGTCTCGTAATGCATTGGTTATCTCCCGCTCTCTTTTTTTGGCGCAATCGGCCAATCCACCATATCGACACTATCAAGATGTACGCCTACGCATCTCCCCTGCCATTTGTCGATAAATGAGAAATCTGGATCATAAGTTTGTGTCTGCTTTTCTAGATTAAACTGACGTGAGCCACGTGGGTCAGCGCCAACACCAGCCAAATACTGCCAGTTGCCCCAATTAGAGCCGACATCGTAATCAATCAACTGAGTTTCAAAATAAGCAGCACCGTAGCGCCAGTCGAGTCCGAGTTCATGAACCAGACAGCTCGCGACCAGTTGGCGCCCTCGGTTAGACATATAACCCGTTTTATTAAGTTGATGCATACATGCGTTGACTATTGGAAAAGGTGTCTCGCCTTTCTTCCACTGTTTGAAGCGTTGCGCATAAAAACTGGTCAGTGGTGGCTGGTTGGCGATACCGCCAAATCGAAACAACTTCTGTTGATACTTTCTCGCGTACCAATAAAAGTATTCCCGCCACAACAACTCGAAATAGATCCAATAGGTTGAATCATTTGCTCCGTTCTTTTGCTCATATTGTTTGAGCATGGCATAAATGATTGTAGGCGAGACGCAACCATGAGCTAACCAAGGTGAAAATTTAGTTGAATACTCCACCCCATCAAGCCCATTGCGCGTCTGTTTATATTCGCTCGCTAAACTTGAAGCAAAATAGCGTCGACAATGTTCAAGACCGCTCAGTTCTCCGCCATCAAATGCTGGTTTGGTGTCAAAGTAATATGTCGTGGCGGTAGGAAAATTCGTACCTGAAGGTGCTGGCGGTAAAGCATGAACGCTCTCGTAAGGCTGAGAGAGGTCTAAACCTTCGACCTGCTTTCTAAATTTCGTGAAGGTCACAGGCAGTTGCCTTAATTCAAATGGTAACTGTTCTTCGCACAACAAAGTGCGGATCGCTTGCTGTTTTATGTTCACATGGGGAGTGCCTTTAATTGCACGCTCTAGTGCCTGTTGCTCGTCCGAACCCGCAAACGCATCAGCATAAATATGAGTGATACCGAAATGACTGATGGCATATTTGAGCGCTTGATAAGGTGTCAGTTCAACCGTCCATAATCGTTGCCCCAATTTAGCTAAAGATTGATTAAGTTCATTAAGCGATGCCTCGAGAAACTGCAATTTCGCACGGCCTAAAGAGGTCTCCTGCGCAAAGTGCTGCAAGTAAGGTGTCACCGATGGGCGACAATACAAACAAATTAACTCATCCATTTCTGCACAAGCGTCTATCAACAGCGGGTTGTCATGCAAACGCAGGTCATTAGTGAACCAATACAGTCCTAT
The DNA here is from genome assembly GCF_053890955.1 of Vibrio sp. JZG120. Classification (NCBI taxonomy): domain Bacteria; kingdom Pseudomonadati; phylum Pseudomonadota; class Gammaproteobacteria; order Vibrionales; family Vibrionaceae; genus Vibrio; species Vibrio sp. JZG120. The sequence goes on along the minus strand of NZ_JBSRRK010000001.1, from coordinate 72,187 downwards.
TTTCTTATCCAAGTCGCCCCCTCTTTTGTAAACTCGTTTTTTGTAAACTCGGAGTCCCCGCGTTCTTGTTGCAAATAGCCTAAGCGCTAAGTCTTTTATTCCACTCGTTGTTGTACGGGCAATAGAGCTTTACGATCATTAGGTTACTGACAATCTCACTAAACCGATTGGCTGGTCATCTTAGAGCCCTTAACACCAAAACATCGTTTGCGTATGTTTCATACTAAGATTTTATAAAACTAAAATTTGGCGATATTGATAACGGTCTTAATCACTCATTTTTTATATAAACCATGCAAAAATGATAAAAATTAAAGCGATATTGGTTAATATCCGTTAATCTAAGTCCAATTCCATTTTGCTAGTACCATCGCAGAAATGACCGACGAGTTTAAAAAATCGACCGCTAATTTGAAAAAAGCGGTCCCACTAATGATCAAAAATCATGTTGCTGCCACGCCAGCCAACTATGCGCTTTGGTATACCTACGTTGACAAGACCATTCCTGAACTCAACTTTGAGTTGGATACGGTGTTAGAAAACTACGGTATCTGCCCGCCTGCAACCAATAAACAGCTTTATAACAACTATGTTGCCAGTAAAGCAGAAACTAGCCTTGAAGATCTTAGAACCAATGTAGAAGTTCTGCTGCATGAAGTGTCCAGCTCGATGAGCGATACACTTTCAGATACTTCTTCCTTTTCTGAAATGGTAGACAAAAGTTTTAATAAGCTAGAAAAAGTTGAAGACAACAGCTTAAGTATTGAAGAAGTGATGGTGGTGATTCGTCAACTTGTCGCAGAGTCACACGAAATTCGTCACTCGACAAAGTTTTTGAATAGCCAATTAACTAATGCGAGTGAAGAAATTTCTCGCCTCAAAAATCAGCTGGCTGAAGTACAGCAAGACGCATTGTTTGATGGTCTATCCAACCTTTACAACCGTCGAGCTTTTGATAAAGATCTGTCTTCGCTTATCGCATCAAATCAAGCAATGACCTTGATCATGCTTGATATCGACCATTTCAAGTCATTTAACGACAATTATGGCCACCTTTTCGGCGATACGGTACTAAAAGCCATTGCCCGTCGACTACAACAAAGCTGTCGAGATGGAATATGCGCGTATCGTTTTGGTGGTGAAGAGTTCGCTTTAATTGTGCCCAATAAATCTCTGCGAATTGCTCGCCAATATGCAGACACACTACGCCGCATGATAGAAAAACTGCGCATCAGAGATAAGCGTTCTGGTACACAAGTTCACAGCATTACCGCTTCTTTTGGGGTAGCAGAATATGAGGTGGGTGATACACCTGAAGCTCTGGTCAATAAAGCCGATAAGCAACTTTATGAGGCAAAACAACTCGGTCGTAACCGCGTGATGCCCATTTAAATCAATTTGTTATGTAAGCTTGGTTAATAGGACCGACTTTTTCGAAATAGAATAAAAAACCCGCACTATTGAGTGCGGGGTCTATTTATCTGGCGCTTCACATCTTAATCGACACTGTAGCAGTAGCTTAGAATATAGTCGTCACCGTTTTTCGCAGTGTATTCTTTATCTTCACTGCATGCCATCGGCTTACCTTTTTTGTCGCCTTTGATTAAGCTGATCCAGTGGCGCATCGCCGTCGGCGCATTACCCGTTAGTTCAGGATTAAACGTAGTGCGTGTTTCCAGTTGAATGTCATCAATATCCATCAACTCCACACAACCGGTGCCTTTATGACAGCCAAATAGCACTTCTACGTGGTTACCTGAATCGTCTTTAAACAAGATCGATTTTGGATCTTCTTTCTCACCCGTATACGCCACAAAGTGTTTTGGGCTTTTCAGGCCGCTGTGTGTGCCGTCTTTGAAGTAAGCCAATACATGGCGGTAATCAATTACGTAACTTGATACATCTTGGTGCGACCCGTTCTCCAATGGGAACATGCGGTCTAGTAGTTGCTTCGCTTTTACTTGCTTCTCGCTCTGCTGCTCAGCACTTACCGCTTCGACGGCAAATACAGCTTCAGCGATAAATGGGCGTTGTTGTTGTTGCATCTCTTTTTTATCGAAGTTCAGCATATTCATCGTCATATCCTCGCACTTAAAAAAACTCGTCCTAGAGTAAAAACTTAATTCCTTCGTTTAAGTTTCAGGCAATTCTGTGAAGTTGATGGTTAATTTCCTTGCCTGCTTATTATGTAGACTAGCGAAATATTGACTACAATTTCACAACAAAAATTTTACAATGTGAATTTTACAAAATGTCTGTGTCAAAAAGCCTTATTCGTCAGTCCCATTTTCTAGGTACGAAAATTCGCAACCTAAGGAAAAACAACCATTTAACGATGGAGGATTTATCTGCACGCTGTGTAAGGATTAATCCTGAGTACGCACCGTCGGTATCTTACCTTTCGATGATAGAGCGCGGAAAACGCGTTCCGAGTATTGATATGCTCGAAGTAATCGCGGAAGTTTTTCAAAAAGATCCTGCGTGGTTTTTAGATGATGAACCGGAATTAGAAGCCATTACACCCAACAAAGGGAATCGTGGCGGTATCAACGGTATGGCATTGGAGCCGAGCTTTTTGTTCTCCAATGATATTCTCCAAATCGCGATTCCAGAGATGTTGTCTCAAACGGGTATTACTGGACGTCAATTCGCCCACTTGTTGATCCGTGCGCACCAAGAGAACCATCAAAACCATTTTCCTGATTTAGAACGCGCAGCCGAAGAGGTCGGCTTGAAGCGCCTGAATCTATCAGTAGAAGATCTGATAGATATTGCGAAAAGCATGGGGTTGGATATCCGCTGGGTAGACCGAGCACCACAGGATGTGATTGATGAACTGGGCGTCTGCGCCAAACAGTTGATTACGTCTTTCATGGAGCCACCTGGCACCATTTATCTCAATAAACGAATGCGTGACTACCCAACCCGCTTGAAATATGACTTGGCGGTATACATCGGCCATCGCGTGCTCCATAGCAGTGATGCAATGAATAACGTTTTATCTATTGGGCACCAAAACAACTGGGAGCAAATGGACAGCCCAGTTTCCAACTCTGAGCTCAACTCGCAAGATATCCTACAAGCATGGCGCGATTTTGAGTCCAGCTTTTTTGCTGGTGCCCTGCTTTGCCCCAAAGTACCATTTCGTCAGTTACTTGACCGTTCCGGTTACGAAATTGATGTTCACAAAAAGGCCGGCGTTTCTCCTTCCGTTGCGATGCGTCGTATGACCGTGGTTTCTCCGTACCCTCATTGGCACTACTTTGATGCCTATGGTCCGGGCAAGTTGAAAGCGGTATATCGTGGAAATGGCATCCCGCTTCCTTGGGGCAATATGCGCAAAGTGAACGATCCTTGCCAACACTGGGCCGTATTTAGACGTCTAGCCCAACCTTTGGATACCAGTTCAGCGCAAATTTCGATTTTGAATGTAGGCGACGAGCCACGTATTTACTGTTGTGAATCAGTCAACGTATTTGACCCTGCGGGGAACAACCGAGTGTTGTGCGCGGGGATAGATTTAAACCCTGCGATTTCTGCGCAAGGTGGTGATGCGGTTTCTATTGCGGAAGAGCTGAAGTCACTTTGTGTCGCTTCCGGCGGAAGTAGTGTCATTCCTCCCCACATCAAAAAAGACTTAACAACCATCGCTAAGATATTAAACATCAATTGGATAGAACGAGGTATTCAAACCCAAGCTAGGCTAATCTGCTCAAGAGGGGCCGTTTGTCCAAGGCAGCCTAGTTGTTACAGTAAGTGCGGAGAAGCCGATGAGACAGGTGACAACGTGAATATTATTGGTCTCTAGAAAGAAAAAACGCCAATCACAATAATCGTGATTGGCGGTATATACTTGTGAACAATGTGTATTCACTAACAACGTCAGTTGGCTAGGTGACCCTCGGCTTAATAAGGGTCACTCTAGATAAAGCACGATGCGTGCCAACTTTAAAAAGGCCGTTTTTTAATAGATCCAGATGCATATCGTTGCTTTATTAACCATAAATTTCGCAAACTGCATTTGCAAAATGCAACAACGTGCAAATATGCCACTTTATGCACTGCTAATAATGACTCTCTCAGCAAAGAGTCTATTGACATGTAAAGTCATATATTCTTATACCCAAATGATGGTGAGATTTCGGATTCTCAACCTTACCACTGCTCCAAAGTCCTTATTGAAACTGGGCTCAGGCTCATCCGCCATGTTTTTGTTGATACATTCTCTCATCAGCGATTTTCATCATTTGCTCTGGAGATGACATGTCCGGATCAAATATCGCGTACCCAATGCTGGTTCTCAGGTAGATGAGCGCTTCATCGTAAATCACGGGCGTCGAACATAAAGCTAACCTGAGCTTTTGTAGCAGAGACTGAACATTTTCTTCCGTCCCAGGGTTATGAACGACAACTAAAAACTCATCACCTCCCATTCGGGCCACTATATCTGATTTACGCAGAGAGCTTCTCACTCTTTCAGCCGTAGCGACTAAGACCTTGTCGCCTGCGTCATGACCATAGGTATCGTTAATATGTTTAAACCTATCCAGATCTATATTGATTAAGGCGAAGCTGTAACGCTTTTTGTAACGTTTCGCTATTTCAAACTGCTGCTTGTAAAACTTCATAAAATAGCGACGGTTTGGTAAGTGCGTCAGTTCATCATGCAGTGCTCTATCATCCGCAATGGTGTACAAGCGATAAATCGCAATAAGCGCGAGGCTCAGTGCAAAAACAATGGGATAACCGATGAGCCTTGCTAAATAAAGCTGATGCCAAGGAATTTGATGGTCTAGTTTGTCTCCGGAGAAAACCACCATACTCCACCCACCATAAGGAAAATGAACCATTTCTTTCGCGTATGGCTTTTTGGTTTCACTCAGTGCGCCAAAGAAAACGTCACCAAAAGCACCGCCACTGTCGTAACCACGAATCATCAAAGGATAGCGATAAGAGAAATCGATCACGCCAGTTTCTCGCATCAGAGCATCAAAATTAATCACCGCACTGATCACACCCCAATAATCTTGGTTCAACGGTGGATCAAGAAAAACCGGAACCCGCACGATCAAGCCTTTGCCGCCTTGAATCAAGTTGACAGGCCCTGCTATAAATATTTCTTGTATATCCTTAGCTTTTTGTACCTGTACCCACTGCTGTGGCACCGTTCGGTAATCGAGGCCGATTAAACGCTCATTACCTTGGCGGGGAAATATATGACTGATAACATCATTCTTCGCAATGCCAATGATCGTAATATGTTCGCTTTTGCTCAGAATGCGGTGAGCCGCAATGTTCAATTCGTCTTCTTGGTTTTTAGGCAGTAAAGTAATGAGTGTCGCCAAGGTACTGGCTTTATAGATATCCGCCATAAGTACCGCTTCCAAATTGGAACGGAGGGTGGAAAGTTGCTCTTTAGCCTCAACTTGAACTCGCTCTTGATGAAGCTCTAGCTGATTTCGATGCAACAGCTCAATAACCCCAACGCATAAAGCGAAAAAACAGAGGAAGAACAATGCAAAATAGCATCGCTTTCTGGGTAAATAACGCATTTTCTCCCCACAACTCGTATATCGTTACGAGATTTTTATTTATTGTTAAAATTCTTATTATCACAAGAATAACCAATCCCAATCGGAAAGGTAACAGTGATTAAAATTTTTTATGTTTTAGGTATGAGATGATGCATCAACAAGGCGATTTATTTGGCGGTACTCAGTGGCAAGAAGTAGAAAGGGGTAAACTCTATTACGATCCTTACTTTCTTAGCCATCTAGAAGCGGATCACTACTTTGACCAACTTCTGGAAATACTGCCATGGCATCAAGAGCGCATTACCATGTTCGGCAAGTCAGTACTTCAACCTCGTTTACAAGCGTGGCACGGTGATGCAGCATATACTTACTCAGGCTTAACCATGCAGCCTCACCCTTGGACTCCTGAGTTAACTCAGCTCAAAGTGCGCTGTGAGACGATTGCGGATGTAGCCTTCAACTCTGTACTTGCCAACCTATACCGACACGGCCAAGATTCGATGGGCTGGCACCAAGACAATGAACCAGAGCTAGGTAGAAATCCGGTTATCGCCTCTTTGAATTTAGGTGAAACACGTCGATTTTTGCTCAGAAATTTACATTGTAAAACTGAGATTGAATATGAGCTTTCTCACGGCTCCTTACTGGTTATGGCTGGCGAGCTCCAACATCACTGGAAACACTGTGTACCAAAAACCGCGAAAACCAAAGGTGAACGTATCAATCTGACTTTTCGACAGATTTTTAACTATTGACTCAGCTTTTACATTCTTAATTAATATTGATGGTAGGTTTAGATTCAGGACTTCATAGGGAATGGATTTATGCGTATCAAACCTCTTATCTTACTCTCTTGCTCACTTACCTTTGCTGTTCAGGCATCACAGGAAGAGATACCGCTCCTAGATAATGCTCAATCAGCACAGTTGATTCGTAATACCTACGAGCAGGAACTGTTCACTTTACCTGCGTTTAAAGAGGGGCACTTTGGCTTACGCATGTACCGCCAGACATTAGATGAGAAATATCACGCTGCCGTTTGGACCGACATGGCACAAATAGCTAGCCGATTAAACCGATTTGCTAATGAAGTCGTTGAACCTGAAGATATTATTCTTTATTCATCACAAAGATTGACCGCGTATCAAGAGAAAGAAAGTGAGCGAGGGCAACGACGCTATACCGTCACTAAACACCATCCTGAATATCTTTATCTTGGCGTGGATTTGCTTGGCGCAATGGCAAGAGCAAACGAATATGGTCTGAAACACAAGCAAGACAAAACGCTGAGAAAGATCCTGAGGCGCTACGATTTCTCGCGTTACGTTACGGACAAAGAAATGATAGAGGCGTGGGCAGCTCAGCTCGCAAACCAAGTCTACTGGCTTCGCCAGCTTGGTGAGCAAGATGTGGTCGAGGAATTTACTCAAACCTTTCGCAATACCTACCCCGACGATAAAGATAAGATGCTGTCAGCTCAGCAGTATTGGAATAAACTCTATGGTATGACGCACATCATCTTTGCCGACTCACAGTACTATCAAGAACGAGTAAGCGAAAAGAAACACCAATGGATTTATGATTACTTTCGCAACAACATCGACACTATTCTACTGCGCGCCAAAGAAGATGTGATTGCAGAAGTCGGCATTTCGTTTTTGTTAGCAGGCTTGGACCATGATCCGGTCGTAAAGAAAACCCGCCAAGCCATTCGTCACGCAATCAACGCTGAAAAAGGGATGATTCCATCGGTCGATGGGAGTTTTGATCTCAAGTACGGCGAGCACCGTAACGTGCTAGCCATCATGCTGCTAGATTGGAAAGGGGTACATAAAGCGCCAACTTATCAAGAGCACCCTGACGCTTTTAAATCAATACCCTACGGCTTAATACCTAAGCCTTAGAAATAATAAAACCCGCCATTTAGGCGGGTTTTTAGTGTGCATCTTCAATCTAAATTAGAGCGAGATGAAAATACCCGCTAAACACGCACTCATCAGGTTAGCGAGTGTGCCAGCAGCAACCGCTTTTAGGCCTAAACTTGCTACATCTTTGCGGCGCTCAGGTGCCATCACGCCGATAGAACCCAGCTGAATAGCAATTGAACCAATGTTTGCAAAGCCACACAACGCAAAAGTGATGATGACTTGAGTATGCTCAGACAGCGTCGCTTTGTGCTGTACAAAATCGATAAACGCGACAAATTCGTTCATCACAACTTTCTGACCAATGTATGAACCCGCAGCAAGGATTTCGTGGCTTGGCACACCAATCAACCACGCTAGAGGTGCAAACAAGTAACCAAAAATCGCTTGTAGCGTCACACCAGAGAAACCAAGTATGTCACCTAAGTTTTCTAGTCCCGTGTTCACCATCGCGATAACACTAACAAAAGCGATAAGCATGGTACCAACAGCAACGGCCACTTTCATACCGCCCATAGCACCGCTTGCTAGCGCATCAATAACGTTGCTTTCTTCTGATTTATCTAGCTCAATATCGTTGTAATCGCTTGGCGTTTGGCGTTCAGGAACAATGATTTTTGCCATCATCAAACTACCTGGAGCTGCCATAAAGCTTGCCGCAATCAAGTATTTTAGGTCGACACCTAAACCGGCATAACCACCAAGCACACTGCCCGCCACTGAAGCCATACCACCAGCCATCACAGCAAACAGTTCAGAGCGAGTCATGTTCGAAAGAAATGGACGAATAAGAAGTGGGGACTCGCCTTGAGATAAGAAAATGTTACCTGTTGCAACCAGAGACTCTGCTTTGCTGGTGCCCAAGAACTTCTGGATAGCGCCGCCAATAAATTGAATCACTTTTTGCATAATGCCCAAGTAGTAAAGGGCGGAGATAAGAGCACTGAAGAAGATGATGATAGGAAGGACACGAATAGCGAAGATAAAGCCAGAAGAAGCGAGGTCACCAAAGAGGAATTTAATCCCCTCATCAGCAAAGCTGAGTAGCCCCGCGACACCATTACTTAAACTCGCCAGCGCCGCCTGACCTAACGGGAAATAAAGCACTAAGGCAGCAAATCCCATTTGTAGCATCAAGGCGCGAGATACGGTTTTCCAATTAATGGAAGAACGGCCCTCAGAAAGTAGGAAAGCACAACCTAGCAGTGCAACAATACCAAATAGACTAAATAGAACACTCATGAGCTGGACCTACTGAACGTTGAAAAAGAAAAAAGAGCCAAAGGAATTGGCAGAAGAAAGGGACAACGCAGCGAGTGATAACTCGCCTTCAGATCCAGAATGTAGACAGAACGAATAGTTCGACATCTTATTTTTACCTTATACAAGCAATTGAACGTAGCTGGTCCGGTCCGTGGGGTCATTCACTGCTGGCGAGCGTATTGCTTGGCCTGCTCCATGTGACGGCTTGTATGGGTAAGGGTCCTGAACAACTAAACCCTAATTCCCGCTTAAACGGGACGCAAGTATAGCCAACAAAAAGAGATATTCATCACATTTATTTACGCAAACGTTCAAGCGTTCAAAATTTAGGCAAAAACGTTCTTTTGTCGTCATACTGTTAATAAAAGTAAGGGCATAAGGACAGACTTTTATGGTAAAAACGCAAAAGTGACCAATAAATACGCAATCAAACTCGAAAGTTCCAAAATTCGTCATTTTGCTCTCGCCAACAGATGGATTTTGGTTATACAATTCGCGGTGCTTCTTTTCGAGGCCTCTGAGTATTCAGAGCATCATGATGCCGAGATGGTGAAATTGGTAGACACGCTAGCATGAGGTGCTAGTGCCTTTGGTGTGAGGGTTCGAGTCCCTCTCTCGGCACCATTATCCTTCTTCCCTAATTTTGTTCGAGTGTAATGCAAAGTTCTAAGCAGGCAAGACAGTCTACAGATGCTAACCAACTTCTGAGTGAGCTTGCGGTTCACGCTTTATTGCACCTGCACTTTAAAATTCACGCGTCCTCGCATGGCCTCTCCCTTAAAGAACGTAATGACTTACTTCAGAAATGGCTGAAACCAAAACTGAAGAGTAATCGCTATAAGCTGATTAAAAAGCCGTTAAAATCTTTGACTCAGCAGGCAAAAGGTGAGAACGGAAATCTGGAAGCATTACTCGAGCGCTGCGTCGGTGCAGACAAACCCAGCAATCCTCAACCCGATCTAGATAGCTACTTGCTGTTGATTAACGAGATTGAGAAGAAGTTGGGGACTACCGTATTATTATCTCGACCGGAAGACGTCGACTTATCTCACGACCAACACGGCTGTTTGCTATGTGTGCTTTCTGAGAACTTAAATCAGCATTTCGATGATAATAACGCCCTAATCGCTCCTATTTCGATGCTGTTCCGTGGACCAATGAGCCAACGTTCACTTTTCCTTGGCAGCATTTACGCCAGTGGTACATTCAATTATGAAGTGCAGTACCAGGACGATCAGTTCGTTCGCATTACATTAGAGTTGGCGTAACTGTAACGCTAAGAAACAAATCGAAAAAGGCCGCGAAACTCGCGGCCTTTTGCTTTTCTATATTCAAACCTTAATTAATCGATTTCTTTAAACCGAGCAGTAAAGTGGCGCAGCACTGGTGGTTCATACTCAAAAGTGAGCCCTTTTAACTCATGTGCACGATTTTTCAGCTCGATAATCGCATCCGCAATGTAATCCATATGGTCGTTGGTATAGACGCGGCGTGGAATGGTCAAACGCATTAATTCTAACTCTGACGCTTTTTGTTTACCCGTATCAGGGTCACGACCAAGCAGTAGTGATCCTATCTCTACTGCTCGAATACCCGCCTCCAAGTACAAGGCATTACACAATACCTGCGCAGGGAACTGATCCGTTGGAATATGTGGCAAAATCTTAGCGGCATCCACAAACACTGCGTGACCACCCGTTGGGTATTGAATTGGAATACCGCCTTCACGTAAGCGCTCACCTAAGTATTGAACTTGGCTAATTCGGTAGTGAAGAAAATCTTCATCTGCCGCTTCATACAAACCGCGAGCGAGCGCTTCCATATCACGCCCAGCCATACCACCGTATGTCACAAATCCTTCCATGGGTACACAACGTGTCTGCACTGCTTGGAACAACTCTTTATGATCACGAATACAACACATACCACCAATGTTTACCATCGGGTCTTTCTTAGCCGACATGGTGAGCATGTCACCGTATTGGTACATCTCGCGAATGATTTCCAGAATCGATTTATCTTCGTACCCTTCTTCACGCTGCTTAATAAAGTAGGCGTTCTCACAGTAACGAGCCGAGTCAATCACCACTGGAATATCGTACTTGGTTGCAATCTCGTACACGCTGCGCATGTTTTCCATCGACACAGGCTGGCCACCGGAGCTATTACAAGTAATCGTGGTGATAATCGCACAAATGTTATGTGAACCGTGCGCTTCAATTGTTGCCACCAGCTTATCGATATCAAAGTTGCCCTTCCAATCATAAGGCGTAGTGGTGTCGAATGCTTCTTCCGTTACCACGTTAATTGCTTTACCGCCATTGAGCTCGATGTGACCCGCGGTGGTATCAAAATGGTAGTTCGAGATAAATACTGGCGTTTCGCCACCACGCACCTGACGCATACGCTCAATCAAAGCTGGGAACAAAATTTGCTCGGCACCACGTCCTTGGTGCGCAGGCACGGTGAGCTTGTAACCAAAGAAGTGCTCGACTGCATCACACAGGTTGTAGTAATTTCGGCTACCCGCATAAGATTCATCCCCCATCATGATGCCAGCCCACTGATTATCACTCATGGCACCAGTGCCAGAGTCAGTCAGCAAATCGATATAAACATCATCACTACGAAGAAGAAATGGGTTATAACCCGCTTCTTTTAACGCGACTTCACGGTCTGCCAAAGTGGTCATTTTGATTGGCTCAACCATTTTGATACGGAAAGGTTCTGGAATACGTTTCATTGTTAATTTCCTTATACGCATTGCCCTACGCGCTATCACGTAAGACTAAAAAACAAATAGATAAAATGCTTTTCAATGCGGTTGCATTGAGGAAATCAACGAGAAGAGATTTTACTAAGAAGAGACAAGCAGTAGTCTAGGTTGTACCAGAACGACAGCACCAAACGGCTATCGAGAATATCCTTTATTCTCATCGTCTTCGTCCTCCTGATAAAAATAAAAAGCCAGAAACCCCATGTTTCTGACCTTTTCAATATAGTGCAGTTTTCAATCAACTTTCAGTGAAGTCACCCTCATTTTAAGAAGGTCTCGCCCTTTTCATTCTGCGTTTGATATTACTTTCTTTGACTAAATAATCGAAAAGTGGCGCGAATAAGTTAGCAAATAGAATCGCTAACATGATGCCTTCTGGATAAGCTGGGTTCAGCACTCGGATAAAAATCGTCATCACACCGATTAATAGTCCGTATGCCCATTTACCGCCATTGGTAAAAGCCGCCGAGACAGGATCTGTCGCCATAAAGAAGGTACCAAACGCGACCCCACCAATCACGAAGTGCCAGTAAAACGGCATGGAGAACATTGGGTTAGAGTCCGAACCGATCGCATTCAATAATAATGAAGCCGCCACTAAACCAACCAACACGCCTGCAACGATTCGCCACGACGCAATCTTCATAAAGATAAGAATAAAGCCTGTTAATGCAATCAACAGCGTGGAGACTTCACCCATCGAGCCTGGCAAGTTACCAACAAAAGCATCTCCCCATGAAATTGGCTGCCCCGTCATATTATTTATCAAGGCACTTTGCCCACCTTCATACCATTGGCTCAGCGGTGTAGCGCCAGAGTAACCATCTGCCGCAACCCACACGGCACCACCGGACATGTTAGCGGGATAAGCGAAGTACAAGAAGGCTCGCCCTGCTAGTGCCGGGTTTAAGAAGTTTCGCCCCGTACCACCGAAAATCTCCTTCGCCACAACAATACCGAAAGTGATACCTAAAGCCGCTTGCCACAGTGGAATTGTCGGTGGAAGGATCAGCGCAAAGAGTATAGAGCTGACAAAAAAGCCTTCATTTACCTCATGCTTTCGCACAATAGCAAACAGAACTTCCCAGAAACCACCAACGATAAACACCGTCGCATAAACGGGTAGAAAATAAGTAGCACCAAGCCACATTTTACTTGCCCACCCCGCTTGTGAAACCGCATCTAACGAGCCCCATACCCAACTCAGTTGCCACGAAGAAGCCAGCGCTTGCTGAGCTGAGGCTTGATCCATTCCATACAACAAAGCATCGCTGGACTGCTGACCTATGTTGTACATACCCCAGAACATGGCAGGGAAGACCGCCAGCCACACCATGATCATAATACGTTTTAAATCGATGCTATCTCGAACGTGAGTCATGCCCTGGTTAACCTTACCAGGCGTGTAAAAAATGGTTTCGACAGCTTCGAACAATGGATAGAACTTGTGATACTTCCCACCAGGGCCAAACTTAGGTGTCGCTTTCTCAAAGTAGTGTTTAAGGCTCATAACAACTCCTCCTTTACCTAAAAGATGGTACGCACTGCCGTAAAAAGCGATCGTTTTTTAATCTCTTAGCCTTCCTTCTTCGTATTCCATTTTGTTCGTCGCTCTTCCCTCATCTCTTCTAATTCGGCGAACTGTTAATTCGAAACTTAAAAGGGAATGCCCATGGACACACTCGCCATCGATTTAGCCAGATTCCAATTTGCCTTTACTGTCTCTTTCCACATCATTTTTCCAGCGTTTACGATTGGTTTGGCAAGTTACCTCGCCGTGTTAGAAGGCTTGTACTTAAAAACGGGCAACAAACAGTACATGCAGATCTATAAATACTGGCTCAAAATCTTTGCCATCAGTTTTGGTATGGGTGTGGTGAGTGGCATCGTGTTGAGCTATCAATTCGGGACCAACTGGAGCGTATTTGCCGACAAAACAGGCCCAATCCTAGGCCCGCTAATGGGTTATGAAGTTTTCACTGCATTTTTCCTCGAAGCGGGGTTTTTAGGCGTGATGCTTTTCGGTATGGATAAGGTAGGTAAGAAGCTTCACTTCGCCGCGACTTGTATTGTTGCATTCGGGACGTTTTTGTCTGCGTTTTGGATACTTTCGGTTAATAGTTGGATGCAAACACCAGCGGGCTATAGTATCAACGAAGCCGGACAGTTTATCCCTGAAGATTGGTGGGCGATTGTCTTCAACCCTTCCTTCCCTTATCGGCTCGTCCATATGTTGCTCGCGGCTTACCTCACTACCGCCTTTGTTGTAGCGGGCGTTGCCGCTTATCACTTATTAAAAGCAAACCATAATCCACTAGCCAGAATTATGTTCTCGATGGCAATGTGGATGGCTGCCATCGTGACACCAATTCAAATCGTTGCTGGAGACATGCACGGCTTAAACACCCTTGAACATCAACCCGCCAAAGTTGCCGCGATGGAAGGGCACTATGAGTCTCACCAAGGCGCGCCATTGATTCTCTTCGGTATCCCTAACGATAAAGGAAAACGTATGGAATACGCACTGGAAATCCCCAAACTTGGTAGTTTGATCTTAACTCATGACCTCAACGGCGAAGTGAAGGGGTTAGATGCTTTTCCAGAGGAGGAACACCCTCCTGTATCTATCGTTTTCTGGTCTTTCCGAGTAATGGTCGCGCTTGGTTTTGGCATGTTTGTTATTGGTTTGTGGAGCCTATGGCTAAGAAAACGTCGCAAACTTTTTGATTCAAGGGCACTTCAACGTATTTGTGTGCTGTTTGCTCCAGCGGGGTTCATTGCGGTTTTAGCAGGCTGGATAACCACCGAAGTCGGTCGCCAGCCTTACACTGTGTACGGTCTTTTAACCACAGCCAATTCGGCATCGCCTATTGATGCCGCCGCGGTGAGCGTCTCCCTGACGGCGTTCATCGTGGTTTACTTTGTGGTTTTTGGAGCTGGCTTCTTCTATCTCCTACGTTTGATGCGCAAGTCTCCAACTCGATATGAAGAAGGTCTAGATAGCCGACTTCCTGATGGCACGAAAACCGATGCCATCACACATTCTAACCATCTAACCTAGGAGCTTACTCATGGATTACGCATTAATTTGGTACGCTTTGATTGGGCTCGCTGTTCTGATTTATGTCGTGTTAGATGGCTTTGATCTCGGTATTGGTATCCTATTTCTCAGCGCTAATGACGATGAAGAGCGCGACATGATGATGAACAGCATCGCTCCTGTTTGGGATGGGAATGAAACTTGGCTAGTTCTTGGCGGAGGTGGGCTTTTTGCCGTGTTCCCCCTCGCCTACGCGGTCATTATGCCAGCACTCTATGCTCCCCTGATTTTAATGCTGCTCGGGTTAATTCTGCGCGGGGTTTCTTTTGAGTATCGCTTCCGAACACAACGCGGAAAGTTTTTATGGGATAGCGCTTTTTTCATTGGTTCACTCACCGCGGCATTGATGCAAGGCATTATGCTCGGAACCCTGCTCCAAGGTATAGAGGTTAGTGAACGAGCATACGCAGGTGGATGGTTTGATTGGCTTTCACCATTTAGCGTATTTTGTGGCTTGGCGCTTGTTTGTGCTTACATTCTGCTTGGTTCATGCTGGTTATTAATCAAGCTTCCAGAAGAGCTGATGGGGCGTTACTACGTGGTCGCGCGACGATGGGGACTAGCGATGGTAGCCTGTATATTCATCGCCAGTTTGTGGCTGCCATTGAGCCAAAATATCGTATTTGAACGTTGGTTCTCATTACCAAACTCGCTGCTGTTTTTCATTTTACCAATCATTGCAGCGGCATTCATTTGGCAGCTATTCAAAGCCTTACTCGACCACAAAGCTGTTCGTGCCTATGTACTTGCCATCGGCCTGTTTCTTGTTTCCGCGATGGGTTTCGGTGTCAGTACATTTCCTTACTTGGTTCCCTTCGCACTCACTTATCAAGACGTCGCCGCGCCAGATAAAAGTTTGGCATTTTTACTTGTCGGTGCGGTGGTATTACTTCCTCTGATCATAGCCTACACGGCTTATTCGTATTGGGTTTTCCGCGGTAAGATGAAACGTGGAGAGGGATATCACTAATGAAACTAAAACCCATTTTGTGGTTCATTGGTATTTGGCTGGCAAGCGTGGTCGCCTTGTTTATCATCAGTTCGTTGATACGAGCTGCGATATTGTAGGCCAAGAGTCTACTGCACCACATCTGAAGTCATTGAGGTCTATACTCAAGCAAGAGTAAAACAACGGAGTGTTTTTATGACCTTAAAGCAGATTCTGGCAACTTTGATTCCTTTGACAGGTCTACTGTATTCACCAAATGCATTGTCCGTAGACAAGCAGATGTCATCCGCCATGAAAAGTAAAATGCGGTCTATTTGCTCCACAACAGACAAACAGGGCCATTGGCAAATTGCTGAAGCAACTCCTGACGCCAGACGCTCACTCAACATGGTGCTTTATCAAATGAATGCCGATGATAAATTGAAAGCAATTCATGAGGTGAGAACGAAAATGGTCGGCGGCACCCATTATGCATTTGAGTTCGAGTTGCAAGATGGCCAAGTCTGGAATGCGATTGTGTTGCACAGTGCCCGAGGCGATTACATGATCGAAAGACACGCCAAGAAAGGTGAGCTTTGCTCCAAAGAGCAATAAACACTGCAGCTCTACAGTCAAAACAGTAAAGGCGACTGAGTCAGTCGCCTTTACTGTGGGTATGTTTAGGTATCGCTTCAAAAGCTTGGGAAAAGTAATAGCTTTTAACCTGAGGTCTAATCAAATCACAAGCTAACCCAAGGTCATCATGCTTTGTGAAAGGTAAATGTTCTGATAGAACCTCTTTTGACTTTTTATCAACCGTTTTAAAAGATTCAATAATTCTTAGAGGAACGTGAAACTGATGATCTCTCACGAGAAAGAAATAGTATTGGAGATGCTCGCCATATATCGCAGCGTTATTAATCTCGCTACCAATTTTCACAGCTTCAACACGACTGCCTTCACAATCAAATTTAAACACATTGGTAATTTCTGCTTCCATAGAGCCTGGTACATAAACGATATAGCCAGCACTGAGCTCATGACCAATTAATACATAGCTCTCGTCGCGCTCATGCAGTTGATACGCAAAAGAATGAAATGCACTACAAAGTAAAATGAATCCAAGCCGTTTCTTCATTTTGTCTTCAACTCATTTATGACTTTACGTACGAAGTTTGCCTTAGCATCCGTATATTTTTCGATGGTAATTTCAGCTTGTTCCACCAAAGAAAGTTTTAGAGAAACATGAGGAAAGTGCGCAATACCTAGTACCATATCGATAATAGGTTTGGCAGGCATATCCAAAATGGCAGTACTGCCAATATGCTCGATTTGAGTTGACATCATCTCCGTCACTAACGCCAGTTCAGATCGGCTGCGTGCAAAATCCTGTCGCCATGCAGGATCATGCTTAACAACACCTACGTTGTAATTGGCTAAACCTAATTTCATCCATCCCTCTCCTAATAAACCCAAATATCATAAGAAGGAAATTATCCAATCACCAAAGTAAAAGCCAAACTTCCGGCACACCCGACACTAATTACTCAACAAATAGAGTCATCTCTGGTGTACTTTTGGTTTGGCTTTCTACTGTTAAACCGTCTCGGTTTTCGCCTCTATCTTCTCATTCACCTTATCGCAAATGTATTCCCCAATAGGCATTGCAGATGTCGCTGCAGGAGAGGGTGCGTTGCAAACATGCAGGCTTCTCGCACTCTCGGCAAACAAGAAGTCATGAACCAAAGTGCCATCAGATAACACCGCTTGCGCACGAATACCCGCAGGATATGGTTTGAGATCGTCGACCTTGATGCTTGGGCAGTATTTATTGACCAGCTTGAGATAACCCGGCTTCCACCACGAGTTCTTAAACTCATCCAGTCCGGTTTTTAGATGCTTTTGTGTCACCTTCCAGAAACCGGAGAAACTGAGCATTTGCATGGTATCTTGCAAGCTGAAATTAACCTTGTTGTACCCTTCTCGCTTCCAACCTTGCACCGCATTTGGACCAACGGTCACGCTGCCATCAATCATACGCGTTAGGTGGACACCTAAGAATGGCAAATCAGGGTCGGGAATTGGATAAATAAGATGATTCACCACTTGGTCGTGTTTGCTATCTAAGCGGTAGTATTCACCACGATAAGGGATGATCTGAAAGTCAGTTGGAATACCCATCATCTTAGTCATACGATCCGCCATCAAGCCGCTGCAAGTAACCAAGAACTTAGCATTGAGCTGCATGGTTTGACCGTCTGAAATGCAGGTCAGTTGGACTTCTTCGTCCTTCTCTTCGGCTGCCACCACTTTGGTTCTCAGGCTGATTTGACCTCCGAGCTTTTTGAACTCTTCCGCCATCTGCTCAGTGACCAAACGATAATCGACAATACTGGTGGTTTTGACATAAATCGCGCCCAAGCCTGTGATGTTTGGTTCAGCCAGTTTGAGTTGAACTTCATCGAGTAGCTTTACGTCGATACCGTTGACATGGCAGCGCTCATAAAGGGCATTCATACGTTCGACTTCTTGCTCATTGGTCGCAACCAACAACTTGCCACAGCTCTCCACCGGAATATCGTGCTCAGCACAGAACGAAATGGTTCGCTCTACCCCACGCTTACAAAAATCGGCTTTTAAGCTGCCCGGTGCGTAGTACACCCCAGCATGAATCACGCCGCTATTGTGTCCGGTTTGGTGCTTGGCAAAACCGGACTCTTTCTCAACCAATAAAATGGATTTGTCTGGGTGACGCTGCTGCAGTTGCCATGCCGTCGACACACCAACGATACCGCCACCAACAATGATGTAGTCATAGACTGATTTCATACGACCTCTTATAAAACCGATAGTTGAGATTGTTGCAATTTGAACTTGCGACCACTGTAAATGAACACCGCGACAAATACCGCGCAGCTTGCCACACGAACCAACATTGGTATGTCGTGCCAAACCAGCAATGTACCCACCACTACCAACAAGAGACGCGTAAGAATGTTTAGAGGGCCTTCTAAGTAACCTTCAGTCGCACCAATCAATGCATAGGTACCGATGATGGCAAAAAAGCCCACGGTAATTACCGACGTTACATCCCAACTGACTAAGCCTGTGTAAGCAATAAGTAGCGGCACAAGATACAAACCTTTGGCGATTTTCCATGCCATCAAACCAGTACGCATTGGCGGTGTTTTCGCGATGGTTGCTGCTGCAAATGCGGTCAAACACACTGGAGGCGTTACGTTACTGTCTTGCGATAACCAGAAGATGATGAGGTGAGCAGCCAGCAATGCCAAGCCTACCTCTTCCATACCCAAACTTTGCTCTAGTAGGGTTTCCATAAAGTCCGCAGGTACTAGCGCCACCATTTCTTTCGCGGTTTCCAACGCCATTGGTGCGTTAAGCAGTTCCAGCTTTTCTGGCGCTGCCAACATGAAGATGGCTTTTGCTTGTTCAGGCAATTGACCTGACACCATCAATTCAAGCAATTGGTTTTCCGCAATCAACTTGTAAAGCGCAGGGGCAGACAGTGTGCCCAATACAATATACGCCGCTGTCACGGGTAAACCCATACCCAAAACAAGAGAAGCGAGTGCAATCAGAACGATCATGATGAACAAGTCGCCATTCGCCCAACCGTCGATCATCAACGAGAACGTGTTGCCGATACCCGTTGTGCTGATCACGTTG
Source organism: Vibrio sp. JZG120 (assembly GCF_053890955.1). Taxonomy (NCBI): domain Bacteria; kingdom Pseudomonadati; phylum Pseudomonadota; class Gammaproteobacteria; order Vibrionales; family Vibrionaceae; genus Vibrio; species Vibrio sp. JZG120. The sequence continues at coordinate 52,974 of NZ_JBSRRK010000001.1, read as the reverse complement.
ATCACCAAACCGATACCCACCAGCAATACGGCTGTTGTTGCCATGTTTTTCGCGCCTTGCGAGAGTGCTTCGATGATCGCTTTTGGTCCCATCTTGTGATCTTTCGAGAACCAAGAAGCCACCACCACAGAAATGATCGATAAGCCAGCAGCGTAAGTTGGCGTAAAGCCTTGAACCAACAAAGTAACCAATACCGCCAGCGGGATAAGGTTGTGCCAACCGCTGATCAACACTTTCAGTAGAGATTCATCGCTGGTCGTGATTTTTTGAACGCCGCTGCGTTTGGCTTCAATACGTACAAAGAACGCCACAGACAAGAAATAGATAAGAGCAGGAATGAAAGAAACCGCAATGATATCAACATAAGGAATTTGTGTGTAAGACGCCATGATGAAAGCACCCGCGCCCATCACTGGAGGCATCAACTGACCACCTGTTGACGCTGCAGCTTCAACACCCGCCGCAAAGCGCGAAGGGAAACCTGCTTTTTGCATTAAAGGAATACTGATAACACCGGTGGAAACCGTATTTGCCACACTAGAGCCAGATACTGAGCCCATCAAACCGGAGCCAATCACCGCAATAAAACCGGGACCACCGATGATTTTGCCAGCCGCAGCACGTGCCACATTGATGATGTAATCACCAACACCTGAGCGAACAAGAAACGCACCAAACAGAATGAACATGAATACGAAAGTCCAACTGATGCGCGAGATAGAACCAAACATGCCCTCAGAAGAATAAAAGCTACGGTAGAGCAAGGTTTCCATGCTCAACCCCGGGAAGTGGAAAATGCCTGTCGCCCACTTACCCCAAAGCACAACGTAACTCAGACACACCACAATCAGCACAGGAATAAACCAGCCCATGGTGCGTCGGATCAGCTCAATAACAATCAAAATTGCCATGATGGCGAAGACCCAATCGCTGGTCACGAACTTCACGCCACGTTCATACAGCGCATCTTCGGCATAGGGAATGTAGAGTAAACATGCGACCGCGCCCATAGCAATTAACACATCGATGCCGAGTGCAATCTTGCTCTGCTTTAGAGAGATATGAGCCGGATACCAAAGCGCACAAATCACCGCAAAGCCAGCAAAGTGGGTCGCGGAAATCCATAACTCTGGTAACGTCGATAAGGTATTAAACCAAATGTGCAAAGCAGACAACACCACGCCAAACACTGTGATTGTGGTGGTTACCCACGGAAAATCAGTGCGCGTGGGCAGCTCAAACTTCTGCAATTCCTTTTCTATTGAGTCGCTCATCTCATACTCCAAGCTCTGGCGGCTTTTTCCATCTTAGAAATCGGTAGGGATAAAATGCCCCGAGCCGAAACTCGGGGCGAAGTTGGCGTTATTTCGCCATTAGATCTGATGGGATTTCGATGCCCATTTCTTTGTAGTAACGCGCTGCGCCTGGGTGAAGAGGCACTGGCAAACCAGCGATCGCTTTCTCAATCGCCATTGCCTTTGTTGCTTTGTGGATGCCTTGTAGGAAAGGCAGGTTCTCGTAGATCGCTTTGGTTAGCTGGTAAACGTCTTCTTCCGAGATATCTTCACGAACTGCCAAGAAGTTTGGCTGTGCAATGGTGGTGATCGGCTTGTCTAAACCCGGGTACGTGTTCGCAGGAATTTCGTACTTCGTCCATAGGTTGTAGTTACCGTTCGCCTCTTTGATTTGCTCGTCAGTAAACGAAAGAATCGAAATGTCTTTACCCAGCGCAGCAAAAGCTTGAGTGACCGCACCAACAGGTACACCCGCAGGCGTGTTCATGCCATCAATGGTGCCGTTTTGAAGTGCGCTCGCACTGCCGCCATAGCCCATGTACGCAAGATTGAATTTATCAGGGTCTACCTTCAGCCCTTTCATGATTTGGCGACCAGAGTTTTCAGTACCTGAGTTCTTCTTACCGATAGAAAACTTCTTGCCATCTAGGTTGTTCAGGTCAGTCACTGTGCCCGTTTTTGCTAGATCCGAGCGAACAATAAAGTGCTCAACGTTTTGCCACAGCATAGAGACTGAGCGCAGTTGTTCTTGGCGACCGCTCTTCTCATAAGGACCTTCACCAGACCAAGCCCACGCACCGTAAAGACCTTGTAGAATCGCGAACTGTGCTTCGTTTTCGTTCAGCAGTTTAACGTTTTCACCAGAGCCCGCAGAGCTGATTGCAGAAAGGGAGAAGTGGTGCTTTGGTGCCAATTTCACTTTGCTTAACGTCGCCAGTGCTACGCCCACAGGGTAGTAAGTACCACCTGTCGATGCCGTTGCAAGAATGTAGCTACGATCTTCTGCCGCAGCGTTAGCAGCAATACCAAAAGAAGTCACAGCGACAGCCAAAGCTTTTACCAGCTTATTCATTTTCATTATTACTCTCCGTGTAGTCGTTTCACGATTGGGGATTTACATCATGTTAAATCTTTATTAACAACACATTCCCTAGAGCAATTGAAATGCCAACTTTTAACTCTTTGTATTTATTGAACTAAGTGCTGAAAGACATCAAAAATGAGCAAAATCCTGCTGATTTGATAGCAAAGTAATGAGCAAGATCTTGCTTATTCAAGAGAAGAAGGTTGCACGCCTAGATCGCAAAAGGTTAATAAAATGTGATCAAGACAAAATAAATGCACGACTCACTAATAAGCAATATTTTGCCGATGCAATTTTGGATTGAACTGCAACTAATGAGTGTCTTAACAATAAGAAGAAAAAGCGCATCATTCTAAACTGCTCACTTTATCAGCGGAGGCTTATAGCCTAAACGACTACAAATAGCACAAAAATACAGCAAAACAAGCCATGTTACAGAAATGAAAAGTCATTTATTCTAATTTTGAATTTAAAAAGCAGTTCGATCCACCAGTTAAGAAACAAACATTGACCGTATCAACTTATTTTCTACTTCGGGGTTGTACCAATAGCCCTATGTTCGTTAGGGTAACAACACGCCAAGGCAAACGTATTCCTTGGTATTTTTTCGTCATTAAGGATCACCCATGTCAGCAACTGCGCGATTACAATTCGCTTTAAAACGCCCATCTGGCGTTGCTGCTGCGATCCTCCTGCTCTCTCTGAAACTGATTCAGAGCTGACAGGCTATATCTAAACTTTCTGTCAGCTTGAGAAGAAGCTGACGGGAACACCACATACTCCTCCCATTCCTTTCAGTTTCTTCCAAGCGAAACATAAGAGGAATAACAATGTTAAGCGCACGCAATATCGCCGCTTTGGGCTTCATGACTTTCGCCATGTACTTAGGCGCGGGTAACCTGATCTTCCCTCCATTTTTGGGTTATCAAGCAGGTGAGAACTTTCTGAGCGGGATGTCTGGCTTCCTCTTAACGGGCGTAGGTCTGCCTGCAATGGCATTGGTGATGGTCGCTATCGTAAACGGTTCAGACAAACTAACCGCCGCCCTACCTAAACCTTTGGCGACCAGTTTTTGGGTGATGGTGTTTATCGTGATTGGTCCTGCTTTCGTAATACCACGTGCGATTACCGTCGCTTACCAATTTAGCTTTGCGCCAATGTTTGGTGATGCCGCTTTGGTGCCTTTCACTATTGCCTTCTGTGCTATCACCATTCTATTTGCCCTATATCCGGGTAAGTTAGTCGACAACCTAGGCAAGATCTTAACGCCTGCATTGATGGGTATCTTGATCATCATGTCTGTGACGGCTTTGGTTTCTCCTGCTGGCGAGCTAACTGCCGCAACGGGACCATACGTATCTGGCGCATTTGCTGAAGGCTTGACGCAAGGCTACATGACCATGGATGCGTTAGGTTCTATCGGTTTTGGTTGGATCATCTTCCGAGCGATTCGCAGCATGGGGGTGGATTGTCCGAAAGCCACCGCAAAATACACGCTAATCGCAGCTTTGATGTACGCGGTTGCCATGGCATTTGTTTACATCTCATTGGCTTACATTGGTTCGACGAGCTCGTACTTGGGTTCTGAATTCAGCAATGGTGGCGACATCTTAACGGCATTCACCTTCAGCCACTTCGGCGCATTTGGCTCACTATTACTAGGTGCCGTGATGGTATTGGCGTGTTTGACTACTGCTATCGGCGTAACCACCGCAGGCAGTGAGTTCTACGACAACACTTTCAGCAAAGTGAACTACAAAGGCTGCGTTATCACGACCATGGTACTGGCTGGTTTGATCGCCAACGTAGGTCTGGAGCAACTATTGGCTATCACATTGCCAGCGGTTGTGGCGCTTCACCCAGTAGCGATTGCGTTGATGATCATGGCACCAGTGCGCAACAAGATGTCGCAAATCATGGTCGTCGCGACGGCGTTCACTGCTCTAGCGTTTGGTTGTGTTGATGCGCTGCACATCCTCGGTTACATGCCAGATTCCACCGATGAGTGGATGGGTAATTACATGCCTCTGTACAATGACTTTGCTAGCTGGATTATGCCTAGCGTATTTATGATGATTGTTGGTCTGCTGTTTACGACGAAAACCAACCAAACCGAACAATTCGAGCTGGTAAATGAATAGCCGTTTAACATAAGACATCACTCAATAAGTAAGTTAATATGTAGTTCGCTTATTGATATCAGGCAAAGGAGTTGCCTGAACTATGGATTGATGTGGAGCGCTTATGGACAATCAGTATTTAGACATCAGAACGCTCAACTTTATCGTTATTCTGTTCTCTTGCATTTACTCAATCAGTCTACTTTGTTACCAATACACACAGAAAAAAATCAAAGGCTTAAAGACTTTTTCTCTCTCGCTGTTATTTATTGGCTTTGGGCCTTTTTTACTAGGATTTAGAGGCTCCGCACCAGATTGGCTTACCATCGTCATAGCGAATACGCTCATATTAATCGGCTTCTTGCTTACGCTTTACAGCGTGAGCATTTTTCGTCAATTCCCTCTAAAACTGGCCCACTCACTCGCTTTTTTAACGCCCATTTTCAGCGGTTCGTTTTATTATTTCACCTTCCATGACCATTCAATTAAAAGCCGTATCATTTACTTAAGTGTTTATATCTGCATCGTTACGTTTTTTAGTGGGATCGCCATGCTGAAAGGTACCAAGCAAGACCAAAAACTCCCAACCATAGTGATGGCGTGCTCCTTCTTTTGCTTCAGTATTTTTATGGGCTTCAGAGCACTTTGGAGCGCTTTCGCCAATGAAGTGCCAAATTTTATGACCGCAGGTTTTATCCACCAGATGACGTTTTTACTTAGCATCTGTCTGATTGTCGCTATGAGCTTTAGCATGTTGTGGCTAATTAATGGTCGCTTAATACAGTCAATCAATGATCTCTCACATTTAGACGCTCTCACAGGGCTTCATAATCGTCGCGCGATGGAAGAAATTGTTCCAAGCCTTGTTAATCAAGCGCACAAACGGAAGCAATCAATAAGCATCATCATGACCGACATGGACGAGTTCAAAGCGATTAATGATCACTACGGCCATACGGTAGGCGATTCCGTCATGGCTACGATTGCCGCTATCTTTAAGAAACACCTCCCAGAGTCAGCTTGCACAGTACGATTTGGTGGTGATGAGTTCATGATTGTTTTACTTGAAAAAGCACAACGCGCCAAAATTGTTGCCGAGCAAATTCGCCTGGCGGTGGAAACTGAAGCCTCATTGCAGTCATTCGAGAATGAGATCACCATGAGCTTTGGAATCAGTGAGTTATCTGAGGGACAATCGCTTCACGAGGTCGTTGCTGAAGCAGACGAAGCGCTGTATAGCTCTAAACATACGGGCAGAAACCAAGTCACCTTGTTTGGAGAAGGGAAAGGCCTAACTTATAAGTTTGTCCCAACCCCCTCAAAGAGCGCATAATCATATTTGTGACGCCCATAGCGGTAAGTCAGCTTAAAAATTGCGTTAAGTATAATCAGAACGATTTAAACCAAACTTTTGCATCTTTTGGTTAAGGGTTCGACGTGGTAAATCCAACTCCTGCATCACTTCATTGATGCGTCCGTGATGCCTGACCAATGAATCATGCAGCACCTTGCGCTCAAAATTGTGTAATTGAATAACCAGTGGAACACCCACTTGCGTCTCCTCCGTGGTTGACGAAGGACGGCTAGAGAGAATTTCCATCACAGATACCGTTTCATCCAAAGCAAAACGCATAGCCACGTTTCGCAGCTCTCGAACATTCCCAGGCCAAGCGTAGGAAAGCACAGCGTTTCTGTCGGCATCACTCAATGGTCGGGTTTCAGGGTTAGTTTGCAAGGTGAAGTGCTCAAACAAAATCAGTGAATCTTCTTCTCGCTCACGTAATGGTGGCAAATAGATCTGCGCCACATTGAGTCGATAATACAAATCTTGCCGAAACTCTTCATGATCATTGAGATCTTCTTTCGCCGCCGCGATCACTCGTAAATCAACCGAGATCTGTTGATTGCCTCCAACGCGCTCAACTGTATGTTCCTGTAATGAACGCAGCACTTTCACCTGCATGGACAGCGGCATACTCTCGATTTCATCAAAGAATAAGGTGCCTTTATCCGCGTATTCCAATTTGCCAATGCGTCGTTTGTTTGCACCAGTGAACGCCCCAGCTTCGTGACCAAACAACTCACTCTCGAAAAGGTGTTCTGGAATCGCACCACAGTTTATCGGCACAAAGTGATGAGGTTTTCTTTGGCTTTCATTATGTAAACTGGTCGCCACCAGCTCTTTACCACAACCTGTTTCGCCGTAAATGATCACGTTAGTATCGATTTTCGCCAATTTCGCAACTTGCTCGCGTAATTGCTGCATCACTCGACTTTGACCAATGAGCACCTCTTCTAAACCACTCACGCTAGCTAGATACTCTTGGCGGTGAAGCGTCGATGTTTGCGCGCGATGGCTCTCGACCGCATCTGTGACACGTTGAGACAAACGCTCCGGCTGGAAAGGTTTTTCAATAAAATCAAACGCGCCGTTTTGTAGCGCATTCACCGCCATATCCACATCACCATGACCAGTAATTAGTATCATTGGTGTTGGAATGTGATTCGCAATAAGGCTCTCTAAAATCGAAATTCCATCAGTATCTGGCAAACGAACATCACTAACTATCGCATCAAACTCTTGGTTCAGAATGGCGGTTTTGCCTTCCTCCCCCGAGCTAAAAGCTATGACGTCAAACCCCGCCAATTGCAGCCATTGGCTTGTTGCTTGACGAACGATGTCATCATCTTCAATTAGGGCGATACGCGGAATGTCGTCAAAAGTCATGAGTTACTGCCTGATCGGTGATAGAAGTCTTTGCTAAAGTTAGCAAAAACCATGCTATAGAAAAGGAGCTAGATCCCACTTCTTAATCACAATTCTTTAACATCCAATCAGTTAAGCGCACTCTTTCACTACCAACTACGATAACTATGTTCAGCCAAACGGAGCTCGTATGCAGCGCACTAAGAATGGGAAAATGTGGCTAACCGCCGTATTGATCAGTGCGCTGGTGATCTTTTTCTACGGTGCTAGCCGAGAGGTGGCCCATCAATGGCTGAGCGTCCAAACTCAACAAGAAGCACAACAGAAACTCCTCGACTACATTGGTGAAGTCCGCCGAGCATTAAAACGTTTCTATCACCTTCCCTATCTCGTCACGAATAACCCAGAAACAATTGCGTTTGTGAAAGGCAATTTAAACTACTATGAGCCACTTCAAGCACAACTGACACAGCTCGATAAAGCCGCGAATACAGAGGGTTGGTTGATTCTTTCAACCTCGGGAGAAGTGTTGGTATCGAGTCTGATCGATGAACGGTTCAGCCGCTCTGACCGCCGTGCGATTGTCGAACAAATACAACGTCAGGGAGAAGGCGTCTCACTGGTGAATAAAACAAAAGGTTCTAGTCCGCTTTACTACCTCTCGGCACCAATTTTTGATGGTTTGGAGATAGCGGGCATCGTTGTTGTTCAAATCAACCTGAGTTTGCTAACGGAGCAGACCATCACCAGCCAAGACATCATCACGCTACAAAATCGCCATCAACGCTTCTTCCTCTCCAGCAGTACAAACTATAACGCCGACTGGTTTAATGAACCGAATAACCAAGTCAAAGTCGAAACTCAAACGCTGTATGACAATACGGTGATTCATTTCTGGACTCTCAATCAGCAGCGCTACTTTGCACACACAGTAAAGCTGGACGACTTAAACTGGTTTGTCAGTTACCTTATTCCGACCAAACCTGTTCAGCAAACGATTAGTGTCATTGGATGGAGCATCGCAGCGCTCCTCCTGCTCCTTATCCTGTTGGTCATCATTGGTTTACAGCGTCGACAAAAACATCTCAATCAGCAGCGTATTCAAGCCTTACTAGAAGAATCGCAACGCCGACTTAAACAGATGATCAATAAAACACATGTTGGTTTGTTGTTGATTGATGAACAAGGTCTATTGTTCGACCTCAACCCAATGGCAAAACGCCTTTTTTGTCTTCCTGAAAGTGTGAATCGTCATACCTTCGCCTGGGAGTTATTTGATGCGGGTAATTCAAATTCGACCACACTCACTTTGCTTAGAGATCTGCCAAAGCATAAGGAACTAGCAGAGATTAGCGCTGTAGAAACTATGGCGCGACGCAGTGATGGCAGCGTATTTCCTGTACTATTTTCACTCACTAGCTTCCCATGGCACGGTGAGCAGTATTTCCTTGCTACCATAATCGACATTAGCAAACGTAAAAAAGCGGAACAATCGCTGCAGCTGATTAACCAAGAGCTCGCTCAAAGGGTGGAAGAGCGAACTCAAGCTTTAAAACAAGCCCAAGAGCAATTGATTGAATCAAGCAAAATGGCAGCATTGGGCAGAATGTCGAGCGCGATTACCCACGAGTTAAACCAACCATTGACTGGCCTGCGTACCCTTTTAACCACCAACGAGTTGCTAGCAGAACGTGGACAAACAGACATGATGAAAGCCAATAACAAGTTGATTCAAAAGTTGATTGACCGCATGGCAAGCATGACCAGTCAGCTAAAAACGTTTGCCTACAATAAACCAGAGACACTGCACGAGATATCGCTGACAAACGCTTTAGAAGAGACGCTACGCGTCTATCAATCTCAACTCGCGAAGGTAGATGTTCGGGTACGCATTCCCAACGACTTACCCAATATCATTGGCGAAGAGCAACGCCTACAACAAGTGCTCGGCAACCTAATTTCTAACGCATTAGATGCGATGAAAGAGACCCAAGATCCACAGTTAATGATTGCCGTTACACCCACTACCGATAATGTTGAGGTCGTGGTAAGTGATAATGGGTGTGGGGTACCTTCGGACCAACTCGATACCATGTTCGAACCTTTCCAAACCAGTAAAAAAATTGGTGAAGGACTGGGGTTAGGACTTTCCATCACCGCCAACAATATGCGAGATATGCAAGGGAAAGTCAGTGCGCAGCTCAACGCTGATAAAGGCATGTCCTTCACCTTAATGTTTGAGCTCGCTCCTCATCGTAGCTAACCCAATACCATCCACCTCTCCAGCTTTTCTCCACACAATTAAAGAGCAATAAATCTTGATCAACTTTATAAAGCGAGTTGCCTAACCTACGCTTAACTTGATGAATCACCACATGCTATTCATCAGCACAATTTTTGGTGGTTGACACCAAGTTTTAGCTCCCACCATCTAATTTATTGATAAGTAATTATTTAAAGTAAGAATGGATGCGTTATGAGAAAACTAACTTTAGCAGCAACAGGGGCGCTTTTTATTTTATCACCTCACGCTTTTGCAGCACCTTACGCAGCAGACGCTCGAAGTCACGGAATGGGAAATACAGGCGTCGTTTCCGCTGACTATTTAACCGCTCCTCTACACAACCCAGCCCTAGGCGCTCTCTATCGAGAAAATGACGATATCGGCCTACTCATTCCTGCTCTCGGCGTCAATATTCACGATGAGGATGAAGCTTTATCAGCCGTTGATGATGTTCAAGACCTTTACGATAGTATTCAGGGCATTCCCACACCTGCGAACGAAGCCGAACTTAATCGACTACTCGATCAATTAGATAAGAGTGCTCCAGTCGTCATTAACGGAGGTCTGAGCCTCGCGATTGCGATTCCGACACGCTACATGTCGGTAAACCTTTTTAGCGCTGGTTATGTGGAGATACTTGCGGCACCCGATATCTCAGATTCAACAAACACCGCAGATCGATACCTCAATTCTGCCGTCGACCTAGCGGCTTTCGGTAGTGCGGAATATGGCGTTGCCTTGGCTCGCGCTTACACGATAGGTGGGCAGCAATTCGCATTTGGTATTACGCCCAAATACCAACAGCTTAAAACCTATACGCAGCGTACAACACTAGATGACTTTGATATCGAGGATTACGACAAAAGTGAAGTATCAAAGAACACGTTCAATATGGATCTTGGGGTCGCTTGGTATCACAACGCATTTAGAGCTGGTCTCTCGTTAAAAGACGTCTTCGAACAAGATATAGAAACAAAACTAGGCAACTATACCTACGAACTCACGCCACAAGCGACCCTTGGTATCGGCTATGTCGGGGACTATGTAGCTCTGAGCCTAGACGCCGATCTCACCAAACAAAAGCGCTTTAAAGAGCTCGACGATGACACGCAGTTTATTCGCGTTGGTATCGAGGGGAATGCTTGGGGATGGGCTCAACTCCGCGCTGGTTATGAAGTTGACCTAGAAAATAACCTCGATAACTCGGTGACAGGTGGCATTGGCATCAGTCCTTTTGATGTGATCAGTGTAGACCTAGCAGGGTCTTACGCTGGCGATAACCAGTTTGGCGCGGCGGCGAATTTAGCATTTACGTTTTGAATACGAATGCCAACCTAAATTCACTTAGGTTGGCATTGTTAACAACCATCCTATATCTCAATGTTTATCATTACTGACGTTTGGTGATGAACTGATAAAAACACGATCTCGCTACAAGTATCGAGATGTCTCCTACACTATTCTCAAGCAATAAATCCACAAACATTTCCTAAATATAAAGAGTGAGAAACATGATTAAGTTTCCAGATAATTTCCTTTGGGGTGGTGCCATTGCGGCAAACCAGGTAGAGGGGGCATACAACCTTGGGGGGAAAGGTTTATCAACATCAGATATGTTGCCAAACGGCATTCTGAGCCCGCATCAAACGCGTGAAGAACGAACGCCTGGTATCAAAGATCTTGCGATCGATTTCTACAATCGCTATCCAGAAGATATTGCCCTGTTTAAAGAGATGGGATTCACCTGCCTGCGCTTGTCCATCGCTTGGAGTCGTATTTTTCCTAATGGCGATGAGCTTGAGCCAAACGAAAAAGGACTGGCGTTTTACGACAAAATTTTTGATGAGCTAGCCAAACACGATATGCAACCATTTGTGACGCTTTCTCATTACGAGATACCTTACGCCTTGGTTGAGAATTATGGTGGTTGGAGCGATCGTCGAGTGATCGAGTTTTTCGAGCGTTACGCTAAAACCGTGTTAGAACGCTACAAAGACAAAGTGAAGCTGTGGCTTACCTTTAACGAAATCAACATGTCACTTCATGCGCCATTTACGGGAGTGGGCTTGCAAGAAGACGCCAGTGAACAAGACATTTATCAAGCGATTCACCACCAGCTTGTAGCAAACGCGAAAGCGGTAAAACTGTGTCAGCAAATCGTACCGAATGGCAAAATCGGCAACATGCTGCTTGGCGCAATCAACTACCCATACACCTGCAACCCTGATGATGTGCTTGCTGCTATGCATGAAAACAATAAGTGGTTGTTCTTCGGTGATGTGCAGACTCGTGGTCAGTACCCAGGCTACATGAAACGTTACTTCCGTGAAAACGGCATTGAAATACAAATGGAAGCTGGCGACTTAGAAGAAATTGCATCGGCCAGTGTCGATTTTATTTCCTTCAGCTACTACGCAAGTGGCTGTGCGAGTGCCGATCCGCAACAAAAAGAAGTGGGTAACATCGTCGATAGCGTACCAAACCCATACCTTGAAAAGAGCCAATGGGGCTGGTTGATCGATCCAAAAGGCCTGCGCGTTTTGCTTAACTTCCTTCACGATCGTTACCAAAAGCCGCTATTTATCGTCGAGAATGGCTTAGGCGCTCGTGATGAATTCGATGAAAACGGGGAAATCCAAGACGATTATCGAATCTCATACCTTAATGATCATTTGGTTCAAGCACACGAAGCGATTCTTGATGGCGTTGAGTTGATGGGCTTCACCAGCTGGGGGCCAATCGACTTGGTGGCTAACTCAACAGCCGAAATGAGCAAGCGTTACGGTTATATTTATGTCGATCGTCATGATGATGGGCGAGGAACGCTAGAGCGTAAACGCAAGAAGAGCTTCTACTGGTATCAAGACGTGATTCGTACTTCAGGCGGTTCATTGAAAAGCTAAGCCTGTTGTCTGGATATAAAGTGCGACTGGGCATTCGCCTAAACCATCAAGCCCTGCATTTGCAGGGCTTGAATTTTCAGGTGTTAATGCATTTAGAGATTAAACTGCAATCTCTCCACCGTCTTCACGTCGAATGACAACCGTCGCCGCTCTTGGGCGCACAGAAACACCAGCAGGCGTTTCTTCGGCGGCATCTTCACTGTATGGCCAGTTACCTGGGTGCTGAATATTCACAAACAATGATTTGTAATCAGGGCTGATAGTAAAGCCTGTCACTTCACAACCATTTGGTCCGACAAAGAAGCGTTTAAGCTCCGCTTGGTTATCCGCACCAATCACTGCTTGGTCACCATTCTCATCTGTTAGCTTAGATGGCACAACGGCCAACATTTGATCATTAGTGTAAGACGTAACTTCATCTGCGCCGTTATCGGTCTGAATCCACAAAATACCACGGCCATCAAACGCTAATCCGTCAGGGCTAGCAAACTGGTTTAGCTCATTCAGGCCAGAACGGTTGGTATCTGCATCACCATTTGCTGGCGAACCAAAGACAAAGATATCCCAAGTAAAGTCTGTAGCTGAAGCCCCTTCATCCCAACGAATAACGTGACCAAACTTATTGTTCAAACGTGGGTTCGCAGGATTGGTTTCATCAGTACGGCGCGTATTATTCGTCAATGTTAAGTAAACCGAGCCTGTGAATGGATCAACCGTACACCACTCTGGGCGATCCATTGGGGTTGCCCCAACGAGGTCAGCCGCGCCTGCCGTATTAATGATAATTTCAGCCAATGAGTTAAAGTGCTCCGCTAACGTACCACCAGATTTTGTTACGCTATCAAGCCTCAACGGCAACCAAGTACCTGTACTGTCTTCATTGAAACGCGCAACATACAGTGTGCCTTCGTCCATATACTTATCGCCTGTCGCTAGGCGGTTTTCCGAGTTTGCATCTGCTGGATCCCACGCTGCCGCAGATTCAAATTTGTATAGGTACTCAAAGCGAGAGTCGTGACCAGAGTAGAATACCACTGGTTTGCCTTCTTCAAGCTTACCAAACGTACAGCCTTCGTGACGGAAACGACCTAGTGCAGTACGCTTCTTCGCACGCGAGTTTTGCGTGTAAGGGTCTATTTCGACGATGTAACCGTGACCATTGGCTTCATTACGGTAATCATCCATTGCACTTGCTCCTGTTGGAGCCACATTAAAGCGAGAGAACTCATCAAGACGCTCTTCTGCATTTCCTGCAAGTGTTTCCCACAAGTAGCGTGTGCTTTGGTCATCAACACCAATGCGATCTTGTTCTTCTGTACGAGTCCCGGCGTTAACAAAGTAACCTGGCCAGTTCTCTTCACAAGTTAAGTAAGTGCCCCATGGCGTGTAGCCGTTGCCACAGTTGTTTAACGTACCACGTGCTTGGCTGCCATCTGGCGAGAAACGAGTGACGGTTAGTGACGTGTGCGCGACCGGGCCAGATAAGTCCATTGCTGTCGCACCAGTGTAACGGCGGTTTAGTGGATCGGTATCGACTAGCTTCCACATGTTGTCTTCAAGCTGAATACGAACCACTGATACACCGTGCGCGTTAATCTCTTTACGCACTTCATCTACAATGGTACGTACGCCATTTTCAACCGTCGGACCGTTTGGATGCAGTGCTGATGTATCAATGTACTCGTGGTTGATGCAAAGCAGACCGTCGGTCGTACTGTCATTTAATGGGAAAAAGTGCATGCCATCATGGTGCATGCCCAACGCGTTAAGTTGGTCTGAGCTGGTATTGCTGCCATCATTTTTCCACGCGCTGCCTTGTGCATTAAGTGGTGTTCCCCAAGGTACCAATACTTGTGCGGTGTAGCCTTGTGGAATTGAAACGGCGTCAGTGAGTGAGCCAGGGATAGATTCAAAGTTAAGAACGGCTTTAGATACGCCCGAGCCACTGCTTACTGTACTTCCTGAGTCAGACGAATTACAACCAGCCAATCCGAAAGCACCAAACGCTGTCATCGCACTGATACCTAAACCACCTTTTAGAATGCTGCGTCGAGATAGGCTCGCTTCTAATACTTCTTCAAATGGTTTGTTTTCACTTTGGTTATAACGCGTCGCGTCAAAGGTTTCCTTGCTCATTTTTACTTTCCCGATCTTATAGTTTAATTAATAAATAAGTGATTAGTTGAACGGCAAGAAGTTTGGAGAAGAAAAATGACAAAAGTGCTTAAAACATATGAAACTTGTGTTTCAGCAGTGCAGCAAACTCAGCAGCGTTACCAATTGAGCAATTAAGTTTTGGTCACATAATCACCAACTGTATCGCTTCATTCTGATTTTACTTGGGCTAAAGTGTGATAGAAGGTATAAGGTGTACGAATTCAAATCATCTACGAGAGATAATCATGAAATTAGACAAGATCGATAACAAGAGCCGTCGTATCCGTAAAAAGCTGTTCTTAGGTGAGTTCGCAATCCTAGGTTTCGAGATCAGCTGTGAAACAGACATCAACGACTTCGACCGTTACGATGCATTCGTTGATGACTTTATCGACTACATTGATGGGCTTGGCCTTTGCTTCGGCGGCGGTGGTCTAGAACTGTTTGAAGGCTTCCTATGCTCTACTGACCGTTACGGCAGTGCTACTGAAGAGCAAAAAACACAAGTTATTGCATGGTTAGAAGCACGTCCAGAAGTGAAAAGCGCAAAAGCTGGCGACTTGGTTGACGCAAACTACCTGTAAGTAACAGAGTCATACTGACAATAATAAAAAGCTGGTCTCCGGACTGGCTTTTTTACTTTTGGAAGTGTGTGATAGTAAAAGTAGAGTGCTGGGAGGTTGTGCGGAGTGAATGTGATTGTGGCGTTTTTGAGCTGGCAATCAGCGGGAAACGGCGTTCCACTGCCAGCTCGTGCCTTTAGGTATCATTAACTATGATTTTTTAGCTGGTGCGTCTTTCGTGTCTTTCCAGTATTGAATGCGCACACGATGTAGCTGAGCTCTTCTAGTCTTTTTCATAGTAAAATCCCTCATCTTATATAAGTAACGCTCCTTATGGAGCTTATTGTCTAAGGTCGAATCCCCTTCAATCTATAAGGGAACCAATTATTTAACCGTGACCAATTTCACAACATAATGATAATTACCGATTTCTTGCAGTCATCTTTGGCTAGTAAACGGCGTATTATCTCTCTGACACGGTTAACTTACTCACCAGATATGACAGAAAAATGGCAATCAAGTTCCCTATATTATCTGTCACTGAATCTTAATAATGATTCCTGAAAAATTTTGCAAGTAAGATATCAATTGCCCATCACTTTCAGCCGAGTAACTCTTTTCGCGTTCGTGATCGCAGTTGTGTGCGACCCAATTAAGGCTGGATTCGCTGCTGATATTGCTGACGGTACTCGCGTGGCGTAAGCCCTTTATACGTTTTGAAGTGACGATTAAACAGGGCTTGGTTTCGATACCCTACTCTCTCAAACACAATTCCAATCGGCAAAGGCGTTGATTGCAGCAAATCTGCGGCATGATTGATCCGCAATTTCATTAGGCGTTGGCTAAACGGCTCTTTAAAGTGCTTTTGAAACAATCTTGTGACCGCACTTTCACTCAGCGATAAGTAGTTCGCCAAGTCTGCGAGCGTCACTTTGCTAGCAAAGTGACGCTCGAGATACGCGTTGACACTTGCCACTCGTTCTCTTTCCTGTAATTCGTGTTCACTCATCGATAAATAAGAGTGAGTCATCAGTGTTTTCGCTCCTTCATCGTGAGCAATCAGAGACAAAACATGGAGAAATCTCGAGAGTTGCTCCATTGCAGGAAACGTCATGAGCTCATGCAGAAGATCCACAACGTGCTGAGCTGTCCGCTCAGAAAACACCACACCTTTGTTGGCCGCCTTTAAAAGCGGATCAAGCTTTCTAAGCTCTGCGCAATAGAACATCAAATTGGCAATCCACTCACGCTTAAACCAGATCACATGAGTCTCGCACTTGCTCTCGACCAATGTGGAATGAATAGAGTGAGGCACACCTGGAGCGATCAATAGCATTTGGTTGTGAGTCACTTCTAATTCGTGATGACCAATATGCAAACTGCCAGTGAAGTGGCGATGGATGACTAATTCAAACACATCATCGTGAAAATGGAGATCGTACTCTTTTTCTGGCTCATCAATGCGACGATAGCGCCAAGAAAAACCTGGTCTTTGTGGTACTTTTTCGATGTGTGCCATTGGCTACTCCACAAAATAGTATTGTTTCACGCTCAAATAATATCAGTATTGCCAGCTTAATCTTCATCACGCCGAAATAGTATTGATATTAAGCGGCATACTATCAACTTTGTGTCGTCACGCTCCTTATTGTTGCCTTGAAAGACAAGATAACTAAGGAGGCTTTCATGAGTCACTTCACTGTCAAGCTACGCCAAGTCCTGCACAAAACACGTGATGAATGGGCAACATTCGCCATCAAAGAAATGGAAATTCCACCTAACACTATCGCCAAATTTTATGGCTACAAATCGAGTTGTGATCTTGAGCAAACTCTTAAACAGGATGTAAACGACGCCAATTCGGACATTTGCTCGACACCTTGTGCGAGATCTCTTACAAGCAATGTAAGCAAAACGACCATCATTGACTAAGACAAAATCGAAAAATTAACATAAGCCATTGAAAATTATCAGTTATATCATTTCAAACAATATTCGCTGCCAAAGTTTTTTTACCTAGCTAATTGAGAGTAATCAGCAAAACATCAATACTGATTGTGTCGACAGGATGTTGGCGGGAACAGGAAAAAAACCTAATGGACTAGGTATCTTCAGGATGAAGATTTGGTAGCTTAGGATGAGTTATCAGCAAGGATGTAGTTAAGCTCTAGGATAGAGTTCGCCCGTCAGGATGATAGGCAAGAATGGACACCGCTAGGAAGGCGATGAACAAGGAACTCGGTTAAAGGACTTAACCACAATCAAGGATAGATGCAGGGAGCACCTATAGTAGCCGGATTGCTGCGAAAAAGAATAAGCCCCGTCTGGGAAACCAGGCGGGGTTTTATTTTGTCTGCTATTTATTATTCGCGAGGCACCCGATTCTCTTGCGTCGATTTATTTCGTGCCGTGCTATCATTTTCTCTACGTCTTTCAGCAAGCTCAAAGCAAATCTCACATTATGCTTAATCCTGTTTGGTTACATACATTTAAGACATTGATTGAAGTCGGTCATTTCACACAAACGGCAGAAAAACTTTTTATGACCCAACCTGGTGTCAGCCAACACATCAAAAAGTTAGAGCAAAGTTGTCAGCATGCGCTGATCAAACGTGAAAACAAAAGCTTCGAATTAACAGAGCAAGGTCGGATTGTTTACGCCTACGCGCTGGAGTTAGAAGAAAGAGAGAAAGCGTTGCTCGAAGAACTCAGTTTTGATGATGCATTTTCAGGTCACTGTAAACTGGCCTGTTCTGGCGCAATGGCATTGATGCTGTATGGCCCTCTTTTAGAAAAGCAAAAACAGCACCCAGGCTTATCGCTGCATTTAGAAGCCGCACCCAATCACTCGATTCTCAATGCAATAACGGAAGGGAGCATTGATATTGGTATCGTAACTGATGTTCCTCACAAAGGTTTATTTCACAGTGAAAGAATTGGTAAGGAGCAGTTGTGCTTAGTCCTACCTAATCAATACCGCGAAAAGCAGATAACACCACAACTCTTGCACGACTGTGGTGTCATTGCCCATCCTGATGCCAAGCACTACATGACGCTGTTTTTTGACCAATGCGCGGAACAAGAGCTCCAAGAAATTAAGATGAGCGATTTACCATTATCCGGCTACGTGAATCAATTAAGCCAAATTTTACTACCTGTGAGTAAAGGACTCGGCTTCACCGTGCTGCCTCAAAGTGCTGTCGACAACTTCCCACAAAAAGATACCTTGCACATCGCACAACTGAAAAACACCGTGTGTGAAGAGTTATTTTTAGTTCGCAAACGCAGTCGTGTTCTGCCACTGCGCTATCAAACAATTAAAGATGTGTTATTGGACGTCATCACAAACTCAAAACAAACTACAGAATAGCCTAACGTTTTAAACTCGTTGTAATCCGTTTGCTTAAAAAAGCCCACAGACAACTTCCAGCTTACAACGCTGGGAATGCCCGATGATTCAACAAATTATTTTTGTCGTAACGACGAGTTTTTTTCGTTTTCTTCTCGCGAGAAAAAAACCTAAGGTGCGCACCTCTAACGAAGTGGTTGTCCAACCACACATCTAAATCGTTGAAGTCAGTAGGTAATATCACCTAAATATCACATACCTGCTGCATTCTATACTCTATACTTATATTTTTAATTTGGTACTGACTTACTAAGGAATTGCCATGCGTATTGCTATTCTCTCTCGTAATGAGAATTTATATTCAACCATGCGCCTAAAACAGGCAGGTGAAGAGCGTGGACATCAAGTAGACGTCATCGATACTCTGCACTGTTATATGGACATTACGAGCAACAACCCTAAGATCCGCTATAAGGGTGAAGAATTGCCACAATACGACGCTGTGATTCCTCGCATCGGTGCATCCATCACATTCTACGGTACCGCGGTTGTACGTCAGTTTGAAATGATGGGCACATTTTGTGTCAACGAATCAGTCGCGATTAGCCGCTCTCGTGACAAATTACGCTCGTTGCAACTGTTATCGCGTAAAGGCATCGGCTTGCCGCGCACTGGCTTTGCTCACCACCCTGATAACATTCAGGACGTGATCAAAAATGTTGGTGGCGCACCTCTAGTGATTAAATTACTAGAAGGAACTCAAGGCATCGGTGTTGTGCTTGCTGAAACCAACAAAGCAGCAGAAAGCGTGATCGAAGCATTCATGGGGTTGAAAGCAAACATCATGGTGCAAGAGTTCATCGAAGAAGCTAAAGGCGCAGACATACGTTGCTTTGTTGTCGGTAATAAAGTGATTGCAGCGATGAAGCGCCAAGCGAAAGAAGGCGAGTTCCGCTCTAACTTACATCGCGGCGGCTCTGCACAGTTAGTGCGACTAAGCAAAGAAGAGCGCGCTACTGCGATTAACGCGGCAAAAGTCATGGGGTTAAACCTATGCGGTGTAGATATCCTTCAATCTAAAAACGGCCCAGTGGTAATGGAAGTGAATTCTTCACCAGGTCTTGAAGGTATCGAGCTCGCAACAGAAAAAGACGTTGCTGGTATGATTTTCGACTTTATCGAGAAAAACGCAAAACCACACGCAAACCGTACTCGTGGTAAAGGTTGATAATTGTTTGAGTGAGAGCCTGCTTAGTAGGCTCTCGTATTACTCATCGCTAGGATGACACTATGAATCAGAAAATGATCATTGGGAACGCCGAAGCTATTTGCTTACCTGAGTTAGGGATTACTCACCTTGAAGCGCGCATTGATACGGGCGCACAAACCTCTTCATTGCATGTAGATAACATTGATTGCTTTGAAAAAGATGGTCAGTCTTACGTTGCATTCGATCTACACCCGGATGTTTATCATTTAGAACAAGTGGTTCGCTGCACAGCGAAGCTAAAGGCAAACCGTAAAGTGAAATCTTCAAACGGTACCTTTGAGCATCGCTGCGTTATCACCACCATGCTGCGCATGGGTGACAAACAATGGCCAATCGACATTACGTTGACCAACCGTGAAAAAATGACTTACATGATGCTGTTAGGTCGTCAGGGCATGGCAGACAAAGTGCTGGTAGACCCTAGCCAATCTCACTTATTGGCATCTTAACCCCGTAGCTTCAGATGAGTGATCGAACGTTTTTGTTGAGCATCACTCGTCTGGCTTTATCTTCGTCTACTTCCTACTAAATAGCGCAAACAACAATCCCTTCGCTTTGACCTTTGTAACGCGCCAATGGGTCATCGGCTTAGTTGGCGCAGTATGCAGAATGTGCTGATACGCTTTCTCATCAAAAGTCACCTCTCCCCCATGCGCCAAAAGCAAACATTGCGGATTCATCTCAAACACACGCTTTAATGATTGGCGATATTGGTTTGGATGAAATATGGGAAACGGCGCAATAAGATGTTTCTTAACCTGCACCATCAAATCCGCCACATACAATACATCTTGTTCAGAATGATAAACCGACAAATCTCTATCGGTATGTCCCTGCGTTTCTAGCACCTGCCAATCATCAAACCCCGGAATACACTCACCATCGATGAGTTCTATATCGGGCTTTAACTTGCGCGAATACCACAGGTTTTGCTTTGGTTTACGCATCCGGTTCGCCATCCAGCGCGCTAACATCAAATCGGTCAAATGCATTAGCCAACCATCTACACCGCTATACCATTGGCTCTCTCGCTTTGCGGCCAATAGCTTACATCCAGTTAAATCACGCAGTTTGTGCGCGCCACCAGCGTGGTCTGGATGCATGTGTGTCACAACGACCAACTTTAGGTCAGAAAAAGGACGATGGAGTTGATGTTCAATAAAATCTTTAAGGTGAGGAATGTCTGCTCGACTTGCACCATCAAGCAACATTAATTTATCGGGATATTCGGCGAGATACATGGTCTGAATGTATCCCTGAATTCTGTGCAGCTGCAAAATATGTCCTTATTTGAGTGAGATTTTTCATGACCGCTTCCATGCTGGTCAGACCAACTATAACAGCTGAATGGACGCACTGGTAAACAAATGTTCACATCAGCGCACGACAAGAAATCATAATCGAGATGATAGATTTTAATCATTAGACTCAGCGGCACTTTTGTCCGTTAATGCGCGCACACGGAGTTCGTGTCAGGGTATGAGGTTAATGCCTCATGATTTGCTTTTTTGTACTTTTCCTTCTAATTAATTAAGGACTTAAGTACATTTTTGTGAGAATCGAGTTGGAAAAAGCAACTAAATTAGACCGCATCCGCGCGGACTACAACGTTCACTACTGGAGCCAAGGTTTCTACGGTATTGATGACCAAGGCGAGGTTTACGTATCACCTCGTAGTGATCGTGCACATCAAATCCCTTTCAGTGCCATTGTAAATGAGCTAGAAGCGAAGCAGTTAAATCTGCCTGTATTAGTGCGCTTCCCGCAAATCGTGCACCAACGTGTGCATGGAATTTGCCACGCTTTCAACCAAGCAATTGAAGAATACCAATATCCAAACAAATACCTGTTGGTGTACCCAATTAAAGTAAACCAACAACGTGAAGTGGTGGATGAAATTCTAGCGAGCCAAGCTCAACTAGAAACCAAACAGCTTGGTCTTGAAGCGGGTAGCAAGCCAGAATTGTTGGCAGTACTTGCATTGGCTCAACAAGGCAGCTCCGTGATCGTGTGTAACGGCTACAAAGACCGTGAGTATGTGCGTCTTGCACTGATCGGTGAAAAGCTGGGCCACAAGGTATTCATCGTACTAGAGAAGCTTTCTGAGCTGGATCTGGTGCTAGAAGAAGCGAAAAGCTTGGGCGTAAAACCGCGCCTTGGTTTGCGCATTCGCCTCGCCTCTCAAGGTGCGGGGAAATGGCAAGCAAGTGGCGGTGAAAAATCGAAATTTGGTTTGTCTGCATCGCAAGTGCTTAGCGTTATTGAACGTCTGAAACGCGAAGGCAGCCTAGATGCGATGCAATTGGTTCACTTCCACCTTGGCTCACAGATGGCAAACATCCGTGACGTACGTAATGGTGTGAATGAGTCTGCACGTTTCTACTGCGAACTGCGCGCACTGGGTGCAAACATCGAATACTTCGATGTGGGCGGCGGTTTGGCAGTCGACTACGACGGCACACGCAGCCAATCATCGAACTCGATGAACTACGGCCTTGCAGAGTACGCACGTAATATCGTCAACACAGTGGGCGACGTGTGTCAGCAATACGAACAACCGATGCCAGTGATCATATCGGAATCCGGTCGTTCACTGACAGCGCACCACGCTGTGTTGATTTCTAACGTAATTGGTACAGAAACATACCAACCGGAAGAAGTGCATGAACTTGGCGCAGATGCTCCACTTTTACTACAAAACATGTGGCGAAACTGGGAAAACTTACAAGATGGTACCGACGCTCGTGCGTTAATTGAGATCTACAACGATACCCAAAGTGATTTGGCAGAGGTACACTCTCAATTCGCAACTGGCGTGCTTAACTTGGAGCAACGTGCGTGGGCAGAGCAACTGTCACTGCGCATTTACTTCGAACTAAGCCGCAAGATGAGCACTAAAAATCGCTTCCACCGTCCGATTCTGGACGAGTTGAGCGAACGTCTTGCAGATAAGTTCTTCGTGAACTTCTCTCTCTTCCAATCTCTACCAGATGCTTGGGGTATTGATCAGGTGTTCCCTGTTCTACCACTTTCTGGCCTTGGCGATGCGGAAGAGCGTCGTGCGGTAATGTTGGACATCACCTGTGACTCTGATGGCGCGATCGATCACTACGTTGATGGTCAAGGCATCGAGAGCACGCTACCTGTACCAGCTTGGAGCAAAGACAAACCATACCTAATGGGCTTTTTCCTAGTAGGCGCATACCAAGAAATCCTTGGTGACATGCACAACCTATTTGGTGACACCCACAGTGCAGTAGTCAATGTTGATGAACACGGTCAATTTGAGATCAGTTACATCAATGAAGGTGATAGTGTAGAAGACATGATGCGCTACGTTCATATCGACGTGGATGCGATTCGTGACAATTACAAACAATTGGTTTCCCAACGAGTTGAAGCCAATGAACAAGCAAAAATCCTAGCAGAACTAGAACAAGGTCTAGCGGGATACACCTATTTAGAGGACTTCTGATATGAATGATTTGTTTACTAAAACCGATTATTCGCTTTACTCCAACTCTATGTCGTTTTTACGTCTACCGTACATTCGTAATCCGGTATCGGCAGACGCAGACGTTGTGGTGCTAGGAGTTCCTCTGGACATGGCTACATCTGGTCGTCCAGGCGCGCGCATGGGTCCAGATGCGATTCGCCGTGCCTCAGTCAACTTGGCATGGGAAGGTAAGAAGTTCCCTTGGGACTTCAACGTATTGGATAAGCTGAAAGTGATCGACGCGGGCGATCTCGTGTTTGACTGTGGTGATGCGGAAGATTTCACTTACCGTCTAGAGGCGGCAACCAGTGAAATTCTAAAAAGCGGTAAAACCATGTTGGGATTGGGCGGTGACCACTTCATCACACTGCCTATCCTGCGTGCCTACGCGAAGCATCATGGTCAAATGGCTCTGATTCACTTTGACGCTCATACGGATACCTACGCAAATGGCAGTTCATACGACCACGGTACAATGTTCTACC
Organism: Vibrio sp. JZG120; assembly: GCF_053890955.1. NCBI lineage: Bacteria > Pseudomonadati > Pseudomonadota > Gammaproteobacteria > Vibrionales > Vibrionaceae > Vibrio > Vibrio sp. JZG120. The sequence continues at coordinate 29,261 of NZ_JBSRRK010000001.1, read as the reverse complement.
ATGCGCCGAAAGAAGGTTTGATCTCTGCGAAGAACTCAGTACAAATCGGTATTCGTACTGAATACAAACAGCAAGATCACGGCTTCAATGTGATTAATGCGATGCAAGCGAATGACATGTCGGTGGACGAGATCTTAGAAGAGATTCGTCGCACCGTCGCAGACAAGCCAGTGTATGTTACTTTTGACATCGACTGCTTGGATCCAGCCTTCGCACCAGGAACAGGTACACCCGTTTGTGGTGGCTTGAACTCAGACAAAGCACTGAAGATCATTCGTGGCTTAGCCGGTATGAATATTGTGGGTATGGATGTTGTAGAAGTATCGCCTCCGTACGACCACAGTGATGTTACCGCATTAGCGGGAGCAACCATCGCGCTAGAAATGCTTTACGCATACGCATCTGGCCGCGAATAAACATAATCATTTCTAAGGGAGCTTCGGCTCCCTTTTTGTTCATGGTGCCTTCTCCAGTCTTTTCTTCGTTCGAACCATGTCTTGCTCTGGCTAACCAAAACAATTCTTCTCCCCTCGATTTTAACCATAAAAACCAATGACCTATAAGTAGGTTTACATTCACAACAAATAAGAGATTTAACGTAATTCAACAAAGAAAAGCAGCCTATTTCCGAATGCAAATTAAGATTAGTTTTTCTAATGCATATTATAGATTTTTATCTTGCTCAACTTCACACTTTTCGATTGCTAATTGTACACGCAAAGACTAATATCTCGCGCAAATAGCCCCGTAACACCAAAAGTCTGTTGGCACTCTGCATTAGAGCGCTAAGGGTTTTTACGTCTTAAATTTTTTGGAGAGATACGCAAATGTCTGCTTCGTTTCCATTAGCGAAACTTACCTTTTTAATCGCAATATTGACTGCCGTGGGTCAAATGACCCAAACAATGTACGTGCCTTCAATCGGTCATATGGCGGGTGAGTTTTTGGTGTCTGCGTCATCACTTCAAGCTGTGATGGCTTGTTACCTGATTCCATATGGCTTATCGCAATTCGTGTACGGTACGTTATCGGACCGCTTAGGTCGCAAGCCAATCATCATAGCAGGCCTACTTATCTACATCGTAGGTACATTGGTGGCGCTCTTTGCACACCAATTTGAATGGTTCTTGATTGGTAGTTTCATCCAAGGTTTAGGTATTGGCTGCGGTGGTGCGATGTCACGTACTCTGACTCGCGACTGCTTTGAAGGTTCTGAGCTACACAGAGCAAATAGCTTAATCAGCATGTGTGTGATTTTCTCACCATTGTTGGCTCCCGTACTTGGCGGCTACTTAACCGAAGCGTTTGGCTGGCGCTCTAGCTACCTATTCTTAGCGCTGTTTGGCATTGCAGTGGTGATTACCATGATGACCAGCATGATGGAGACGCTACCAAAAGAGAAACGCAAGTTCGAACCAGTAGCCAAAAGCTACAAACACGTTTTGTCTGACCGCCGCTTCCAAGGCTTTTTGATCTGCCTAGTTGCGACGTTTGCTGGCGTAGGTGTGTTCGAGGCAGCAGCTGGGGTATTGCTAGGTGGTGTATTGGCATTACCAGCAACAACGGTAAGTTTACTGTTTATCTTACCGATCCCGGGTTACTTGGTGGGTGCCGGCTTATCTAGCTACATCGCGCAGCGTCGCTCTGAGCGTCGTGCTTTAAATGTGGGCTTGGTATCGATTTTTGTTGGCTCTGCTATTGTGCTCATCCCTGGCTTGTTTGGTTTAACCACGGCGTTAACGCTGGTTGGTGGCGCAACCGTGTACTTTTTGGGTGCGGGTATCCTATTCCCAGCCGCAACAACCGGAGCAATTGCTCCGTTCCCTTACCACGCGGGGACAGCTGGTGCGACTCTGGGTGGCATGCAGAACTTGGGCGCCGGTATTGCAACCTTGCTTGCATCGCTATTTCCAGCGCATAACCAGATGCCACTAGGTGTTTTGATGATGGCAATGTCGGTAATTGCAATGCTTGGGCTCATGTGGGTAAATCGAGCGCACAACCACTCAAACGAAGTGCCGCAAGTCATCTGATCATTATCGACTAACGTTCAAAATCCAAAAGGGACACACTAAACTAGTGTGTCCCTTTTTCATATCACACTATATCGATTTACCGATGAGAATGATTTAACTTTCGAATTGATATTTGTTAAAAATAACAGCTGCTTACACAATGTGTTTTCAGCTCCCTTCAAATTGAGTAGCCAACTCGGAAATATTGAGAATTCTCACTTTTTCGGCACACCCCATAACAAAGAATGGACAACTGAAAACCACTAACGAAATGAAAGCCCAGCCCTCAGGATGAGGCCACTTGGGCGTATAATAAGGACAAAAACAGATGCGTTTCACTTTAACTACGTTGGCCGTCTCGGTCGCGCTTGTCGCCGGATGCAGCAATCAAGGAACCCCCAGCATGACTCAATACTCCCAATCACAGATCGTTGCTCAACAAACTCAAGCTCCGGTTGCGAAAAAAGTCCCTCACGCGATGACTATTCATGGTGATACTCGCGTTGATAACTACTACTGGATGCGTGACGACGAACGTAAAGATCCGGAAATTTTGCAGCACCTAGAGCAAGAAAATCAGTATGCGGAAACCGTTCTCAAGCACACTGAAGCTCTTCAAAATGAGCTATTTGAAGAAATTAAAGGTCGCATAGCAAAAGACGACAACTCCGTTCCTGTGCGTAAAGGCAACTACTTCTACTCAAGTGAAGTGACCGGAGATAACGAATACGAAGTTCACCTTCGAGCTAAAGACTTTGGAGGTAAAGACAAGCAAGTCATTTTAGATGTCAATGAACTTGCAAAAGCACATGAGTTCTTCAGTATTGGCGGCTTGTACGTTAGTCCGAATGAAAACTTACTAGCGTATGGCGAAGATACATTAAGCCGCCGCGTTTACACTCTTAAGATCAAAGACCTGAAAACAGGCAATTACCTACAAGATGAAATCGAAGGCGCCTCAAGCGCGATTGCATGGCAGAACGATAACAACGCCTTTTACTACATCAAAAAAGATCCACAGACCTTGCTGGGCTACCAAGTGTATCGTCATGTTTTAGGCACGCCACAAAGCAGTGATGAGTTGATTTTTGAAGAAACCGACAGCGCCTATTACACCTCACTAAGCAAAAGCAAAGATGGCGAAGATATTTATATCTGGCATTCCAGTACAGAAACCAGCGGCGTCTCCATCATCGATGCGAACAACCCTAAAGCAAAGGCGAAGCCTTTTTATCCTCGTGAAAATGGCATTGAATACAGCATTTCTAAGCTAGGCGATTGGTATTACATTTATACCAACTATCAAGCCGTGAACTTCCGTTTGATGAAAGTTAAGCAAGAAGAGATGCACGATCGCTCTAAGTGGCAAGACGTGATTGCCGCAGACGACAAGACTCAACTTGTCGACTTCGAGCTATTCGATGATCACCTCGTCTATGAGCAGCGCTCTAACGGCCTAGCAAGCGTCACTGTACGTCAGCTCTCTACAGGAAAAGAATTCCCCCTCACATTTAATGACGATGCGTTTGCAGCCTATTTGACAGGTAACCTAGAGCTGGATAACGAGAAAGTTCGTATTTATTACAGCAGTTTAACCACTCCAGGAACCTACTACGATTTCGATCTAAAAACGGGCGAGTCAGAAATCATGAAGCGAACACCTGTACTTGGTGATTTTAATCCTGACAATTACCAATCAGAACGCATTATGATCACAGCCCGTGACGGTAAAGAAGTACCCGTTTCTTTGGTGTATCGTAAAGACTTATTTAAGAAGGATGGTACGAATCCACTCTACCAATATGGTTATGGATCTTATGGCGCAACCATTGAGCCAACTTTCCGCTCGACACGTTTGAGTCTATTAGACCGCGGCTTTGTTTACGCCATCGCTCACATTCGCGGTTCTGAAATGCTTGGCCGTCCTTGGTATGAGGATGGTAAAAAACTCACCAAGCAAAACACATTCAACGACTTTATTGATGTAACTAAAGGTTTGGTTGAACAAGGCTACGGCGCGAAAGATAAAGTCTTCGCTGTTGGTGGCTCTGCAGGTGGTCTCTTAATGGGGGCAGTCATCAACCAAGCACCAGAATTGTATCGCGGTATCGGTGCACATGTTCCGTTTGTGGACGTGGTAACCACCATGCTCGATGAATCAATTCCATTGACCACCAATGAATATGATGAATGGGGTAACCCAAATAACAAAACATACTATGACTATATGTTGAGTTACTCGCCTTACGACAACATCAAGGCGCAAAACTACCCAAACATGTTGGTAACGACTGGCTTGCACGACTCTCAAGTACAGTACTTTGAACCAATGAAGTGGGTCGCCAAACTTCGTGAAATGAAGACAGACGATAACGTCTTGTTGTTCAAAACCGATATGGAAGCCGGACACGGCGGCGCATCTGGTCGATTTAAACGCTTAAAAGAAGATACGCTAGAGTATGCGTTCTTTCTCGATTTACTCGATAAAAAATAATCGTTTCAATTGAACTGTATCTCTAACAACAAAATGCCCGCAGTTGCGGGCATTTTTTATAGACGCACTCTCTAAACAGAGAGTTGGGGTACCTAAGCACATCATTACCAGTGTCTCTTATAGCCAACGGAAAGCAGAAAGAAAAACGCCTACTCACAACGAGTAGGCGTTAACACAATAAATGTGTTTAGGCAGTAGAAACTGGCCTATTTATTAGAAGTAGTAACGAGCACCTAGAGTCCAGTAGTCGTTCTCTTCGCTAGTGTAATCGTTACCTAGGTCAAACTGGTAAGCAGCAAACGTTACGAAAGCAGGAGTTACAGCGTACTCTGCTTGTAGCGCAGTTTCGCTTGAAACTGTCTTGTTGTCTTCTTCGTCTTCTACGCCTTCGTAGTTAACGCTGAATGTCCAATCGTTCACGCCGTATGCCAAAAGAGCTTCAATTTGAGAAGTCTCTTTACGCATCTCGTAGAAGTAATCGTTCATACCGTATACTACTGCTGCGTATAGACCTGAACCGTACTGACCGTAGTTTACAGAGAATAGGTGTGATTCAGCGTTCTTAGTACCTAGAGTCGCGTTTTTAACATCACCGCCGCTGTATACGTAGCCTAGGCCAAAGCCAGCTACAGAACCGCTCAGTGCAACTTGACCACGTTGCTCGTATGTTGTTGCATCTGAAGTTTGCTCACCTTGCCAACCTAGACCTAGGTTGAAAGCAAAGCCTTCACCAAATTCAAAACCTTTACGGTAGCTAAGCATTTTATCAGCACGAGCTGAGCCTAGGTTGCCGTGGTTGTCGTACAAAAAGTCGTTCGCAAACGCGATTGGTAGATCCGCAACACCAGCGACATCGTAGTAAGGTGACCATTGAGTACCTGCAACAAGGCGACCGTACTGCTCGTGAGTTGCACCGATGTAACCTAGACGAGTTTTGAATGACTGTTCACCACCATTTAGGTAGTTAAGCGCCCATTCACCTTTAGCGTCGATAGTGATACCGTTGCCAATGTCTTTCTTACCCGCGACGTTAATACGTGGAGACACTTGATGAACTTTCACATCTTCCTCGTAGTACTCACCCACGCCAACTGAAACGTGACCGCCGATCGATAAAGATGTACCATCGCTGTTATAAACTTCTGCTGCGAAGGCCTGTGAACCACATGCTAGTGCCGCCACTGCAACGGCTAGAGTTTTCATTTTCATTGTTAACATCCGTATAGTTGTTTGTACCGGTTCGCTTAGAGACAGATTAAATCCGAATCAATCGCAACGAACACATAACAAAGTAGTAATGAAATAGAAATGAAACAAACACTTTCTTATGCAACCAGTGGTATTAATGCTCACATTTTGAACTAAGTCACAAAAAAATAGGGAACTTTTCATTCCCCATCATAAAATCTGTGGCTTTTTACGTGTCACATCTCCCAACGTGCGAGTGGCTTCTCAGTTTTGATACCCTTACTGCCCCAGCGGTCAATAACATCAATTTGCAGTATACGACTCGGTTTAATAAGCGATGTCAAGGTTTTCGACGGTCGTTTATCCGTCACTAACCATAGCGTTTTATCTTGTTCAAACTGAGCTTTTAAAGATAATTTGTCTTCTTCTGTCCACTCGAGTTCCGGCTTAAATTCGCGCCCAACCACAAACAATTGGTTGCCAGAGGCAAAGTCCTCTAGTGACTCACTCATCAGTACCACTGAATCGATGCTTTTATCGAAGATCTCTGCCTGTTGTTGGTTGATCAGTTCACGCACATTGAGCATAAAAGCCTGTTGATTCGTTTGAATCGCCTTTTGGTGTTCAGGATATACACGTTGTAGATCCTCTCCAACAATACCCGCCATTCGGATTAAGTTTGTAGGGTTCAGCCACGCGTACTTCGATGTTGACCCGTTTTCCAATGTCAGTACTGCAACTCCTTGAGCTCTAGGAGAAATGGCCTGCGATGCATCGATTTCAATCAAGTGAATGTTGCCCTGTCGAGCGTAAACATAAGTCGGGTCTTGTTTCCAAATCGCACCAAGAGTAATAGCAACCGTCGCGGCTTGACCCGCTTGCTTAACTTGCTCTGTACCTTTATTTGCGAACCAGTTCTCAAGACGCTCAACGCCGTAACGCTTTGGAGGCAGATACTGAGTCTCTATCCCTGTACCTTTCATGAGTTGCTCAGACAACATGTACGTGACGGGAGTGCTGGTTAAAATGTCTTTGGCGCTTGCCAACGATGGAAGTGTCGTCGCTATAACCAAACCAAAAGTTATCGCTAATTTTTTTATCTTCATGTTCATTACTTTATAAAAAGGGTTACGCTTTTTGGATAATTCGGTAAACCGTTGCTGTTAGGAAAAAGGCCGCAGAAACAATGATGATGGATGCGCCTGATGGCACTGGTAGCTCAAGCTCCATCGGCAGTATGGTTCCGACTAAACACGCAATGGTTGCCAATAAAGAAGAAAGGAGAACGAAACTGCCCATGCGTTTAGTCAATAACCTAGCCGTTGCACCAGGAATCAGTAGCAATGCACCAACCAATACCGCGCCAATAATCTTGACCGCGGCGATGGTGACCAAGGTGATCATCATGACAAATAAGTAATCATAAAAGCTGGTATTAAAGCCGCGTACACGTGCAATATCCGGGCTGATACAAGTCAGCAAAATGCGGTTAAACGTAGGAATAAGAAGCAGTAATATGATCAAACAACTGATCGCTAAAATAAGGATATCGTTGTCCGTCACCGTCAAGATCGATCCAAACAACACGTTCTCCAACATGTGAATGTTGATCTTACGAGCGACGTACATTAACAGCGCAGCACCAACCGCTAACGCTAGTGCAAGAAAAACCCCAACCAGTGTGTCGTAAGGTACATTCGTACGATTACGAACAAAGTGAAGCAACAGCGCAAAAATCATACAAAAGCTAAACAATCCGATGATCGGATTCTCTGGCGGCTCACCGAGTAACACACCAATCGCGATTCCGGTAAGCGCAGCGTGCCCAACCGCTTCGGAGAAAAAAGCCAGTCGCTTGGCGATGACTAATGTACCAAGGCCACCAAGTAATGGTCCTAATATCAACGCAGCCACAATTGCGTTCACCATGAAGGCATAAGAAAAGCTATCGCTTAACCATCCAGCTTCAACGCCGCTAACCGCTAACTCTCGTAACCAATCCATTATGCAGCCTCCACTTTTGCTGTGTAGTGCTTAAATAATGTTTCTATACGATCAGGGCTTAGCACATCTGAATGGTGACCTGACGCCACAATTTGACGATTTACGACATGGACCTGAGCATCTAAACGGCGCACTGCGGTCACGTCATGGTGTACTGCCAGTACCGTTTTGCCTTCTCCAACGACTTCATGAATCAAACCTTCAAGATACCGAACACCTTGCTCGTCCATACCAGTTGTAGGTTCATCTAAAACCAATAAATTGGGCTCATCCAGTAAAGCTTGCGCAAACAAAACACGCTGTTGTTCACCGCCAGAGAGTTGCCCCATACGACGGTCGCTACGCGTTGCCATACCCACGCGATCCAGCTGGGCCAGGGCATGTTGAGTTTGTTTAGTTTTACGTCGCCAAAATAGAGGGATACGGGTTTGATTAAGCAGCACAAAATCCATCACGGTTAACGGGAGGCTTGCCTCGAACATCGCCTTTTGTGGTACATATCCTATCTTACCCGATGCAGCTGATTGCTCTGGCCAATTGAGTGCAATGTTTCCCGAAAATGTTGTTAGCCCAAGTATCGAACGAAGCAAAGAGGTTTTCCCACCACCATTCGGCCCCATGATAACGTGGCATTTAGCGCTCTCGAATTCAGCGCTGATGTTCTGCAAAATAATATTGTCGGCGTATTTTAGGCCCACGTTACTTAAGGAAACGGAAGGTCCAGTCATTACGCCTTTTCCCCTGCTCGCTTGCTCGCAACAAACTTCATTGCCTCAATGAGCGTTTCCACGTTATCTCGCATCTCAAGTTCGACTTTATCAGCCTCATACTCACCGTGAGTCATGTGAGAAAAGCGATAAAGCTGCACCCCAGTCGCCTCTTCGATGGTATCAACAAAACGGTTCGGCATATTGAGCTCATAAAACAGCACATCAATACCCGATTCACGAATTTTCTCAATCGTTTCCTGCAACTGACTGGCACTTGGTTCAACGCCATGAGCAGGCTCAATGACAGCTGCGACGTCAACACCAAACTCCTGAAGGATATAGCCGTAAGCATTATGGGTTGTCGCCACCTTCATACCAGCCGTGTCCAACTCACCAAGAGACAACATTGCATCACGCTTCATCAGGCGGAAAGTTTTCGCATATTTACGAGCATTTTGGCGATAAAAAGTAGCGTTGTCTGGGTCCAGTTTACTTAGCTCACTCGCGATGGTGTAAACCTTTTGAATAGTGGTCGATAGACCAACAAAGGTGTGAGGGTTCACTGCACCTTGACCAACTGACTGCCCCATCGCCGGTAACAGAGGCACTTCTTTGTTCGCTTCGATAACCACGAGATCATCACGCTGAGAGGCTTTGATCACTTTCAGTGCAAAATCGTCATGACCAATACCATTGATCACTATCGCATCCATTTCATTCAAACGTTTAAGATCATTGGGTTGCGGTAAATAGTTATGAGGGTTAAAACCAGCATCGACCAGAGGAATGATGTTCGCCTTGTCATCAACAACAGCTTTGACATAGCTGTAATAAGGTTGAAGCGTAATACCAATACTGAGTTTATCGGCAGCAAAGCCTGTAGAAGACACCGTCAATAACACGGTGGCTGTAAGAATACGACGTAAAAGAGAGCGTTTGATCATAGTACTTATCAATTATGTTGTCTTAATGGGCGTGAGAATGGGAAGAAGAGGAATCTGACAGAACGATTTGTTGCCAGCCATGCTGGCGGCGTTTTGCTAGATCGCTTAGTACCTCCGCATTTAACGATCGGCTAGAATCACTAAACCAAATATCAGCTTGAGAGCCACGGCTATCCAGAAGCATAGAGGCAGAACCTTGGGCATTTTTCTTCATGCCAATGTAGACTCCGTCATCGATTCGTTTCCACTGATGAGACCCTTTGCGCTTCCAGTTTTGGTCTTTTACGAATGGAGCAATCCAAAGCGCCTCCATGTCAGAGACCTCAGGCCAAGTTCCAGTTTCTAGCTGCAAATCACGAATCTCTTCATGAGCAAGCTTAAGTTCAGCGATCAAACCCAACTCGTTTTGATGTAAGTCCGTGATTAAAACTTGATGAGCCTGTATGTCTGGCTTTTCAGTCGCGACCTGATGGTAGGGCATAATTATGGCTGCAGAACCGAGAATCACTGCGATTGTCAGTGCGACCCACTTTCCTTCTCGGTTACCATCATCAGGGCGAACTTTCTGTACACTCATTTCTCTTTCAGCTCAACGATATCCACTTCCACCGGGCTTTCATGTCCGGCATCAAATACCAAATAGAAATCTGTTTCAGGGTGAGTAAATTCTGCGATGGAACGCTTATCTGTTTTTTCTTTGGCGATCAGATTGTCGTCGTAATCGTACATTTCGACATCGTAGTCGACCGCTGTCGATCCATCCGAGTAGCCCGCTTCACAAATCACTTTATCTTGCGCCAAGTGACAACTCATCAGAGGGAAGTGTGCAGCAGCGTGAAAAGAAGCAAATCCAGAAAAAAGCAAAACCGCTTTTAGAAGAGAAGTGTTATTCATGATAATTCCAAAATGGCCCAGCAATTGCTGAGCCTAATTCGATTAGTTAAGTTGAGTTTCAAACGTAAGATGAACATTGGCACTCGCTTTATCCGCCAATGGATTATCTTTTAATTCACCTTTGTAGTTCGCTTTCATTAAGTAGCGCCCGGCGACTTCTGGCGTGAAGATCACTTTGCCATCTTTATCGCTCACCACATCGATTTGTTCTTGATGGTTTCGGTACATGGTACCTTCACGTGTGATCTCCGCTGTGACGCCCTCTTGTGGCTCACCATTGAAGAAAAACTGGAAAGTGACTGGTTCACCTTCAATGATATCCGATGGATGCGTGATCGGTTTCATCTCCAGCATTTTGCCTTCAATCTCCAACGCTTTGTCCGTTGGCATACCAACCGTAATGTAGCTTTCTGCTCGGGTGTAGCTTAGTTGAGTAACCACATCACGCGCTTGCTCGGGAAGCACGTCATCACGCTCAGCTTTGTTTGCTCGCGCCCATTTCACCGTATCACGACGGCCCGCTTTGTATTGTGTGTAATAGCTCGGCTGATTATTAATCGCGACTTTGTGCGTGCCTTCTTCTGTAAAAAAGAAATCAAACATAGAGCGACGCTTGCCACGAACAACAAAGTTAGGACGCTCAGAGCGGCCATCCGGCATCACCACAAACGCCTGGTCACTACCCGCAGGCTTATCAAAAACAAACGTTCCGTGAGAGGCAGTAACATCAAATGTCAGCCAGTCACCGCCTTCTTTAGAAACCGTAAAGTGAGAGGGCAGAACCCAACGTGGATGTGCTTGTGCGGTGGTGGTTACAGCCAATCCCATTGCCATTACACTCGCCCATGCCACTGCTTTCATTTTGGTTTTCATTGTTGTGTCCTTTAATCACTTAACTTGATAATTGACGGTGATGACACCCGTCTCTTGTGTTGGTTTAAGCTCATAGCGCACGTCACTGTCCGCTAGCGTTATTTTTTGACGTAAGTAGTTTCGCCCACCATGTTCACGAACAACTTCGACGTACAACGTGTAATTTCCTTGCTCCAAACGCTTTCCTGCATCATTGGTTCCGTCCCAGACAAAACGGTACTGTCCAGCAGGGCGCGTTGCAGACGTCACCGCATCAACAAGTTCACGATCATAACGACCCGCTTTTCTCCACCAGCTGCGCAGGTCTTTTAGCCATTCGTCTTTTCCTACCCATAGCTGAATGGTTTTAACCGGTTTACGCTGGTCATTTTCAACCCACACCGCCACATAAGGGCGTGCGTACATTGAAGTGTCTATCTTTGGAAGTTCGAATTCGAAATCGATCTTCGCGTTATCTGGTAGAGGAGCCGCAGAAAGAGAGAAAGGAGCAAAAGCCGCGATCAAAGCGGCTTTACAAAAGTGATTACGGCGGAAAAATCTTCCTGTGTTCAACATAAGTGTTCTCTAAAAAAGCTGTTATGGAACAGCAACAAAATAAATCACGAGCGACAGTAACGTACCAAAGCTCATCCATTGCATTGACGTTCTAAGCGTCTTCTTCTTAGGCAGTAATAAGCACACACCTGTTAGAACAAAAAACACCATCAAAAGCGCAGTGACGTCGATAAACCACTTCCAAATCCCACCACTGTTGCGGCCTTTATGTAGATCGTTCAACAACGCAACAATACCGTAGTGCGTCGTTTCAACCTCTGCCGCACCGGTGGTCATATCGATAAAGACCGTAGCGTTATAACCTGGGCCTTTAAAATCCATAGACAGCTCTCCGAGTAACAACTCACCTTGCTCAACTTCGGTATACACATCTAGTGCGGAGGGAGTGCCGCGAAGCTCGGTTTCTTTAGTCAAGAAAGCCACCAGCCCTTCACGATTAGGTTGAAAGGTATCTGAATGTGAGAATAGAACTGAGTGCGGAACCGTCAGAGTATGTTGTTGAATGATAGGTTCACGGCGTTCAAATAATTCGGGGCGATTGAGGGTAATTCCAGTTATTGCAAAAAACAGCGTAACTAAGAGAAGAGCCATCGAAATATAGATATGTAGGCGGCGAGCCCAAGTTTGAACACCTTTGCTTTTAAGCAGCATAGAAACAATCATCACCAATAAATGTGGGGCATAATTTAGGTGATAATCATTCGTATTGGCATTTAATTTACATTGTTTACTTTTTCAATTCAGCTTGGCTGGCGCATGTTGTAACTATTTGCGCCAATATGAGTGACCAATTGCCTACCCTCTAGATAATAACCCTATTAATTTTAATGACTCAAAATTTAATGATATTTCCAATACTAAAAAGTGGGATAGACTCCACCAAAATGCGCCTTTATGTATATTTAATGAAAAGCTTAAAAGCTATCGATAAGCTAGATTAAAAAGGTAAGCTAAGAAGTTAGTGTAGGGTTAGATAGAGAAGATTTTCTGATGCTAGCCAAACGTTATGGTGTAGTTCAGAAGGAAAAATATGAACAAGAATGTTGGAATAATTCTCTTATCACTTTTCTCAAGTGTCACTTTCGCAAGTGAAAAGTTTGAAGCCAGTTTGTTTAACAACGTAAGCCAATCTATCGATAATTATGGTGCTAAGATAAAGCTGTGCGAATCTATGGCAGACCAGAATACACCTGACAAACAAACCCTAGAGTATTCAAAGAAGCATATAGAAGCATTTACTCCTGTTCTGCCGTTTTTAAGCGAGAAAGCTTTTGAGGCTTGTGTATTAAAAGAGAAGCAAGAACTAGCGTATTATCTATTAATAGCAAAAAATAACGCTTCAAGAACTTCAACATTAAAGCTTGTAGAATCGACTGAAAGCCTTACTTTTCATATCGAATCTACATCGAGAGAAAAGTTTGAAACACTAAGCAAAGTGCATCAAGAATATATAGAGAAAAGCCCTTTTTTCTCCCGACCATTTGATGCGTTAGCCTTTTATGAAAAGCTCATACAGTAAATAGCCTTTATGACTTTAGACAAAAAAATACCCGAGACTGAGCTCGGGTATTTAATAAAAGTGTTCGCTATGAGTTCTGCGTCGATTCTACTTTGCGTAGCTGTGATAGATACTTAACCCAACTTTTTGCCTGATTCGACGGTTTAATCTCATTCGCTCTTTTGGCATTAGCGAGCGCATCTTCAAACCGCTTAAGTTTGTAGTAAGCGCGAGTTTTGATAAGTGCGACATCCGCCTTACGTCCACTGACCTTATCGAGCGCGGCAAGGGCATCTTTATAGTGGCCTTCTTGCACCAATAATTGAGAATAGTTCCAGTAATACTGTCGGTCTAACTGAGCAGCAACACGCCAACTATCGATAGACTCTTCCCACTCTTTTGCCATTTGCCAATACGTCGCTTGCTGAGCTTTCAGTTTACTATTCGAGTTTACATCCTCTAGCTCGTTCATCACCAACGCAGCTCTCTCAGGAATACCTCGTTTCGCGTACAATTGTGCCAGCAGCTTTAAGTCATCTTGGCTAAGTTGTAATCCTTTCAGTTTTGCCAACGCCAAAGAGTCCAGAGCACGTTTGTTGTCATCAACACGCAGGTAAAGAGCAACAAGCTGACGCCACCATTCAATTCGCTCAGGTTCAATCGCGATCAATCGTTTGATGGTCGAGATTGCCGGCTTCCACTTTTTCAGTTCTAGCTCAGCAGAAAGCTTTATCGACAATGCGCCAAGCTTGTCTGGCTGACCAAACTTCTCATAACGAGCCATTGCTGAAAGCACTTTCTGCCACTGACTCAGTTGATAATGAGATTGGGAAATACGCAGCCATAGCTCATGCGCTTTTTGACCTTTAGGAATGTTTTTGCTCAAGGCATAGTAATGAGGTAACGCCTTAGAAAAGCGTTGCTCGTTCAGCAGTATATCTGCCAACATTTTTCGGGTTTGCCATGCTTGCTCATCTTGTAGCAAACCACTATTGACTGCCAACTCAAGTTGCTTAATCGCCGCTTGAGTTTGCTCGTTCTGCCAGTAAAAAATACCCAACATTCGAGCGACATAAGCTTGGTCATATCCACGAGAAAGCTCCATAGCTTCAAGAGATGAAATCGCTTCTTTTAGTTTCTCCTCTTGAGCCAAGTTATGTGCTCGTTGAACTCTCGCGGCAGTGTATTGGCTTAACTCACTGGCAATAGTTGAGAGTACACTCAGACTTAATACCGTACCGATTAAGAATTTTTTCATCATTTGGCTAACTTGAACTCCACTTTAGCGGTTTGTCCATACTGCTCAATTGACACACCATCCTCAACTTTTGGCTGATACTTCCATTTTTTAAGCGCACGAATCGCTTCTCTTTCGAACATACGCTGTGGCTCAGCCTCGATCACTTCAATATCTTTTGGTCGTCCCGTAGCGTCGATCGTGAAACGCATAATGACATAGCCTTCAACTCTACGTTTCAGCGCCTTACTTGGATAACGAGGATCAACACGATACAACGGCAGTGCTTGTTGGTTACCCATTGTTCCCTTCAAGTTTGGCGCGCTGATCGCGATACCTTCAAGAGCAGTGTTCAAACCTAAAGCACTGACTGGCGTCATCTGGCTCATTGGCTCCATTTGAGTGTCAGCTTGAGACAGATCCATTGGCTCCGGCGCTTGGGGTGGTTCTGGTTGCTCCGGCACTGAACGTTGACGACGCTGCACGTCTGCTTCATTCTCTACCATCACCATATCAAAACGAACCGCTTCCGAAGCTTCTGGCGCACGCTGGTTGCCTTTATCAACCATCCACGCCATAAAGCTAAACAGGCTCACAGAAATTAACAATGATGCTGGTAGTGCAAGTAACAGCCTGCCCATTAAGGTTTCTCCGCCGCCAATGCGATGTTTTTCACGCCCGCCGCTTTTGCAGCGTCCATCACTTTCACGACAGTGCCATTGTAAGCATGCTCGTCAGCTTGGATAACTAACGAAGCATCAGGCTGATCAAGTAACAAGTGCTCAATAGAGGCCTCAACACGCTCAATATCAACCACTCGTTTGTCGATGTACACGTCATTTGCTGCCGTTACCGCGATAAAAATGCCCGCATCTTTTTGGCTTACCACATTAGAAGCCTGAGGGCGGTTCACTTCTACACCGGATTCACGTACAAACGAACTAGTCACAATGAAGAAGATCAACATGATGAAGACGATATCAAGCATCGACGTTAAATCGACTTGAGCTTCATCTTGTTGGTTAGGTCTGCGTCCGAGTCTCACTTTTGACTCCTTAAAGATTGTTCTAACTGGATAGCTTTTCGTTCACACACTTTGCTAAGGCGAGCATGAATAAACATGCCCGCCAGCGCTGCTACCATACCCGCCATGGTTGGCAGCGTAGCAAGTGAGATACCAGAAGCCATCAATTTCGGATTGCTGCTGCCTTGCGATGCCATTACGTCAAACACCGTAATCATGCCCGTCACCGTCCCTAACAACCCTAACATTGGGCAAACCGCCACAAGTAGTTTAATAGTCGATAGGTTTTGGCGCAGTTCGATTTGCGCTTTTGCAATCCATCCTTCACGGATTTGATGCGCGTACCAAGAGTGGTGCTCTGATCTTGCTTGCCACTGCTCACAAAGCTGTTTCTTTACCCCAGGGAAAACCGTTGTGAGATAAATAACTCGCTCCATAACCAACAGCCAGCACACCGCCACGACGGCAGCCAGCCACCATAGGATTTGACCACCTTGCTGCATAAAGCTCATCAAGGTTGTGGCCCAATCCTCACTGATCAAACCCAATGTGTTGAGTAGGATCTGCTCCATTACGCTGCGTTCTCCGCTAAGGTGTTAGAGTGACTTTTGTTGCTCGGCATATCACGCTCAGCTTGTTCTGCAACTAAACCGATACCTTGCTTTTCTAAGATACTGCGAATATTTTCTGCTTGAGAGCTCAATACGTTGTGCGCCAATAACAATGGCATGGCTGAAACAAGGCCAAGTACAGTAGTTACAAGCGCCATCGAAATACCACCCGCCATTACTTTCGGATCACCATTACCAAATTGAGTGATGACTTGGAAGGTTTCGATCATACCCGTTACCGTGCCCAGTAGACCAAGCATAGGGGCCAGCGCAGCAAGAAGCTTCAGCATCGACAACCCTTTTTCTAGGTGGGTTTGCTCATCAACAACGGCTTCCAAAAGACGTAGCTCTAACGCTTCTACGCTGCGATGCTTATCTTTCTGATACACCGCAAGCACACGACCCAAAGGGTTGTCTCCTGGCTGTGCTGGAGTTTTCAGTTGCTTCATGATTTTCTGGCGCGAAATCATCAGAGATGCACCACGTACGAGAGCAATCAATAGGCCGATAGCTAATAAACCAAGGATGATTTTACCGACAACGCCGCCTGCATTTAGGCGATCAGCCAAAGTCGGTGAGTTTGCGAGCTGCTCAAGAAGAATGCCGCGTGACGGGTCAATGACAAGCGCATCAATGTCACCAGAGGAAATAGTATTCGCTGTTGGACCGCTTTCAGGCTGACGAAGATAGTTTACCGCATCTCCGCGTTGACCATTCCACTTAACGTAGCCAGTGTCATCCAGCAGCGCCATAGAACCAAGACGAACACCATTAACCGTTTGTTCACGACCTTCGCCATTTAGCAGTGTGAAAGAGACGTTTGCCATCTCACCACTTGCTTTGATTTGTTCTTCCATGCTGCGCCACATCGCCTGAAGTTGGGTCAACGTTGGCAGTGATTTAGCTGCAACAATAGCATCGATATCTTTCTGATATGAATTTGCATCAACACCCGTTACTGAGCTCTTGAGCTCTGACTCTAGCTCTTTTGCGTTCTGGCGAACGACGCCAAATAGCTCACCTAAGCTCCCGGTTTCTAGACGTAGCTTTTCTTCTAGCTGCGCCAGTTCCGCTTCGTTTTCACCGAAAGTAACACTTAATGAGTCCGCTTCTGCTTGAAGAGCCGCTCGCTCTGCGGCCAATTTATTCTTTATAGCCTGTAGCTCTTGCTCTGTTTTCTTAAAACCTGATTCACGCGTGACATTGTGCGATTGCTGTTGACGATTTTCTTGCTGCGCCTTTTGTAACAACGCATCACTAGCAACAGTTGTATGAGGCATTAATGCGGCTGTCGAGATTAGTGCAACCGATAACCATTTTTTCATCATTTATTTGCCCTCCGCAGCGGTTAACGACACTGGCAGAGTTAACATACTCGGCGCGATCTGTTTATTCGCCATAGCGAACGCTTTATCTAGCTCTGATTTTTGCTCAGAACCCACTTGTTGCCATGCTTGTTGTTGCTGTGACCAGCTCCAGAATGTGTCACCAGATAAGCTACGTGCTACCAAAGACAAACGCCCTAAATAGAGAATGTCCGCCTCCACAGCTTCATTGTCACCCAGGTTAACCTTGCCTTGGTAAACGCCAAGCTTGGTGCCGTAATCCATTTCAATTTGGTACGCTTCTAAAATACGACGAAACTTCTCTGCATCCGCAACGTCTGCACGCGTCATCATGGAATCCAGCTTTGCAATTCGTTCCTCACGTTGCGCTTTGCGTATAGGTTTGTCGTTAGCAACGAGCGCTTTTAAGCCTTCAAGCATGTGATACATCAAAGGCACGACACCTTGACGAGTTTGAGCAATCTGCTCAATTTGCTCGTTCAAGCTATCAACTTCTTGATTTTGGCTCTCAACAAGGCTTGCAAGATGATCGCGATAAATCTTCAAGTTACCGACTTCCTCTTGCAGCTGCTCAATTTCAGCTTCTAGAGTAAGTGATTTTTCTGCGCTTGCATCAATACGTTTTTGGCTTACCGCCGACGACTGGTTTGTTTTACTCTGCACAGCTTGTGCATCGTTTAAGTTCGCCGCGTGAGCGGGAATCAAAACCGATGATATCAACAGAGCGATACTTGATTTCATTAGATTCATACGAGTTATATTTCTGTGTTCCAAAAACGACCAAAGGGGAAGACTACCCTTCCCCTTTAATAATCAAATTGTTATCAGTACTTGAACTGGATTGTTGCCATGTAGTTGCGGCTTTCTCCAACCACAACCCCACTCGCACCTTTTTGCTCGCTATTCGTGCTACCACCACCTGCGAAGTAGTCGGTATCGAATAAATTCTCGACATTGAATCGAGCAATGATATCCAAGTTTTCATCGTACTTATGTTTGTATGACACGCCCATATCAACGCGAGCGTAGCCATCTTTCTTGAAGGTATTCGCTGCATCACCGTAGCGATCACCTTCATAAATCAAACCAAGGTTTAGGTTCGTATTGTCCTGAACCTTGTAGCTAGACCATAGACTTGCTGAAAACTCTGGCACATCTACAGGGCGGTTGCCTTCATATCTTTCTGCCTTCTTAAGCTCTGCATCCAAGTACATTGCAGAAGCGGTTAGCGACAACTCTGGGGTCACAAAACCTTGAGCCATTAACTCAGCACCTTTGTGAACTTGCTCACCACCTTGCGTTTTCTTGTGTAGGAGATTACCGCCTGCGTCTTTGCCGCTTTCAACATCCAGCGAGATGTTCTCTAATGTGATATCAAACACTGCACCGGATACAAATAAGCGCTGATCGAACAGTTCCCACTTAGTTCCGATCTCGTAAGAGATACCACGCTCTGCGTCTAGCTTCTCGCCATCGTTCACGTAAGTTTTGCCACGACCACTGCTGACTTCACCTTGCGGCATAAAGCTTTCAGAGTACTGAACGTAAACCGAGCCATTTGTCGCTGGGTGGAAAATCACACCAAACTTAGGAGAAACTTGATTCTCTGTCAGGTCATCATTACGCTTTTCATCATAACGAACCCCTGCAAGTACTTGCCAAGACTCGTTAATAGTCATCATGTTTTGCGCATAGATACCCCAAGTATCGTACTCAGTTGTTGGTGATTTCTTCGAACTACGATAGCCAGGCTTAGGCACCGTTTCTCCTGGCGCAATACTCGCCTCATTATGAAATGCCATAAAGCGATCATAACTGTAATCTAAGTAGTTAGCGCCCACTAACAACGTGTTTTCCGTACCGAACAAAGTCAAGTCCGTCGTCACATCTATATATGCAGTATCAAATACCCAATTATCGGAGCGATCATTCCCTTTGTGTCGAATCACACCGTCTTTGTCATAATTATCAAACTTAGGGTAAGACTCCACATCAAAACGCTTAAAGTCTTGGCGGTTGTAACCCGCTTTTACGTTTACATTGTCAGTCACTTGAGCATTAATATCGATGCCATAGTTTTCTACATCGTTATCAATTTCAGACCACTGCGCATCCCAGATATACTTATCACCGCGAACCGCTTTGCCATCAATAATGTATGCACCAGAATCCACGCTACCATCGTCTTTCGTGCGATCGTAATGCGCTGACACCATAAAGTTGTCGGTGATGTCGTACTCAACCACTAGGCCCGCAACCGTACGATCCGTTTCTGGCTCGGTACCATCGCCGTAGCTGCGCCAAGAGCCGTAGCTTTCTTTGGCAAAAATTGCGCGCGCGCGCAGTGTCTCTGCATCATTTAGCGCGCCACTCACATCAAGCACCGTGCGTGAGTGATCATTCGAACCTAGATCTTGACTCAAACTAGCTTGTGTTTGAGTTGTTGGTTTTTTCGAAACCATGTTTACTAAGCCACCCGGCTCAGATTTACCATATAGCAGGCCTGATGGACCTTTAAGCACTTCAACACGCTCTAAAAGCTCAATTGGCTGACGGTAGTGTGACCAGTGTTGACGGCCATCACGAAGAAAACCGTCTGAACTACTAAGCTCAAAACCACGTAGAGAGAAACGTTCGCGGTTACGGCTTGTACCACCCGCGCTAACACTTGCATCGTTACGTAGCACTTCACCAAGTGTACTTGCACGCTGCTCATCAATTACCGTTTCATCGATAACCGCTACTTGTCCTGGCGTTTCCAGCTGCGTCATTTCCATGCGCATTGCTGTACTGTTTGTATCCGCCTTGTAGCCGAACTCTCGACCTTCTACAACTACATGTTCGTCTGTTTGAACGTCCGCCACTGCAGGTGTTGCTAACACCGCACCGATCACTAGCGCCAAATGGCTCTTAGTAAACATATCCTTTCACTCCGATTATTATTTTTCGGGTCACATGCTTGTTGAATGCGATTCCCTCTTAATTATTTCGCGGGTGAATATAAGTGATAAGTATTACCATTTGCATTAAATTTACATTCTTTGCATTTGCAAACTTTTGTAAAGTACTCTCTGATGATGAGCTACAATAACGTGATCAAAATCACAGTTAATAAGACTTAACCATACTTACTGCTTGAACACCAAAGTAACACTCAGACCTCCTTGTTCACGATTTTTCGCCGTAACGGATCCACCCATAATGCGCATGGATTCTTTGACAATCGCGAGACCTAAGCCGTAGCCGCCAAGCTTCTTATCTCTTGATGCATCTAAGCGAGTAAACGGGTCAAAAATATCGACCAACTTGTTCTCTGGAATACCAGGCCCATTGTCGGATACAGACATGGAAATCAATTGCTGCCCATCTTTGACATGATTAGCCAGAGAAACTTCTATCTGAGATGCTTGCCCTGAATATTTGATGGCATTTCCAACAAGATTATTCAAACAACGAATGATGAGCGTTTCTTCGCAAAAAGCTTTGGCGCATGTTGCTTCTGAACGGAATGACAATGTTTGTTCTGGTTTTAAATCGATTTTGCACCGCTCTACTTGCGGTGCGAGCAACACCTCTAAATCACGGCGTTTCGCACCTTTGTCGAAACGCGCATTTTCCAAGCGACTGAACTCCAAGATATCGCTTATCAAATGGTTTAGCTCTTTAGCTTCGTCTTCTAGCCTGGTCACCAAGCTTTGCTCGTTCTCCCCAACTCGCTTCCGCAAAAGGTGTAGAACTAAATTCTGTCTTGCTAACGGCGTTCGGAGCTCGTGGGAGACATCTCTTATAAGCAATCGCTGCTTTTCGGCAAGAGAATGAATTTGCTGTGTCATGTGGTCGAAGTCTTGCGCCAGCTCGTTAAACTCGCGCGTATTCGATTTTAACTCTTTCACCACACTGACATTAAAGTCGCCGTTAGATAGCTTTTTGCTTGCTTCTCTTAAGCGATCAAGCGGCTGTTGTAAGTTGCGTGCCATTAGCAATGAGAACAACGCCAAAATAACTACCGCAATCACCACTTTGAGAATAGAGAAATATAAAATGAAGTCATGTGCGGGATGCAGTCGATGTGGCAGTTGAATCACCAAGCTATTATCTTTAACCAAAGGGATATTGATAATCGGGCGATTTACCTTTCCCTCAAGTTGATCATCAATACTTCTTTTAAATTGAAGTTTGAACTCGAAGTGTGGATGCATTAAACGGTGAGTGACGGGTTGCTGGTGCTCATTCAGCACAAACAGATAAAAGTTTTGCGCGTTCGCCCAATCCGCAAGTTCATCCATGTCTCCGTGCTCAATCAGCACATTGGCTTGATGTGCAAGATCGAGCATTTCTTCTCGCACACTGTCCGGCACTTTTAGCATGGCTTTCACGAGAGCTTGCTCCGCCATTGCTTGTACGACCAAAATACTTATCACAATTGCAGTCATATAACTAAACAACTTAAACGCTAAGCTGTCTTTACGTTTCGCGATAAAAGGTGGGCACGTGAGCTTCATTAATTGTTTACAGCCTCTAGGTAGCTGTAACCTTTGCCACGGAAGGTTTTGATATGTTGCTTAGAGAGCCCTGCTTCTACTAGCTTGCGACGTATATTACTGATGTGCATATCAAGGTTGCGGTCAAAAGGGCTTAGCTCTTTCTTTAATACTTCGGTTTGGAGTTCCGCTTTTGAAATCACCACACCTTGGTTTTTGACTAGATAGCTCAGTAACTCGGCTTCCGTGCTTGTGAGTGGTAAGCTATTGAGCTGATCACTGATCGTTTGAACGGTACTGCACATCGCCTGACGTTGGCGCTCTAAACCAACACGACGAAGAATCGCTTTGATGCGCATCAGAAGCTCAGCAACATTAAAAGGCTTTCCTATGTACTGATCGGCTCCCGCTTGGTAGCCATCAAGCATCGAGTTTTCATCATTAAGAGCAGTAAGCATTAGAATAGGTGTCGCGAAGCGTTGACAGATTCTACGGGCAACTTGCATGCCGTTAAGGTTTGGTAACATGACATCAAGCAGTACAAGATCTACCGGCGTTTTTTCCATATATTGCAAAGCACTTTCACCGCAATGTACAGAAGAGACAATATAGCCCTCCTCTTGCAAAACTGCTTCTAATAGCTCACACAAAGGAACGTCATCATCCACTATCAAAACTCGAGACATTACCACTCACCATTCAAATAAAAATGGTTCGCATTCTATTACTCATTTACAAATTAAACAACTACACATCCTAGGGCTTTAGTACAAATAGCTCTATAGCAGTAGACCGGAGTGCTAAGTTAACTAGCACCTGATAATGAGGGTAGATCAGGGCATTAGATTCGTCTGCTTAGCGACATTTTCCACGATGTGTTTTAAATGGGTGCTGATCGTTTTTAATGTGACAAGCTCCTCTTCAGTGAAGGGATGCATCAGAACTGAATTTGCTCCGCTTTTTCCAATAACCGTAGGTAGGCTGAGAACAACATCATGCAAACCATATTGCCCCGACATCATCGTACCGACGGGCAACACCGATCGTTCGTTAATCGTCACAGCTTGAATGATTCGAAAGACACTGGCGGCAATGCCATGAACGGTGTTCTGCTTACGCCGAAAGATTTCGTATCCCGCCTGTTTCACCGCCTCAAGAAGTGCGTGCGGATCAATTCTCTCAATGTTATGGGTATCGCAGTAATAGTCGGCCGGTTGCCCAGCGATAGAAATTAAGCTCTTAGGAGTAAAGCAATGGCTACCATGCTCTCCTAATACATAACCAAACACGTTCTTCGGGTCTAGGTCTACACGGCCAGCAACAATACTCATTAAACGAGCGGTATCAACTACACAGCCACTGCTAATAACTTTACTAGGCTCAAAACCGGTGTTGGTGACAATAAAGTGCGCCACGATATCACATGGGTTTGACACAACAATCAACACCGCATTTGGCGCTACGCGTTCTATTTGACGCGCAATATCAACTCCAATTTGAGCATTAACCTCAGCAATATCTAAACGAGTTTGTCCTTGTTTAATCTGCGTACCAGCGGTGATAACAACAAGAGAGGCTTCGAGTAAATCTAAGTAATCATCCGACGGCATAATGCGTGTGTTTTTTGAAAAAGTCAGTGCCATCGTGTGACGAAAATCAAACACTTCACCCTCGGCACGTTCTAAATTTTTATCAAGTAGAACAAGCTCACTAATACCACCCAGAGTGAGTAAGTAATTACATACTCCCACACCAACAGCTCCTGCACCAATAACACCGATCTTCATATTTCTCTCTCCCGATAACCATGATGCACTCGCAACTACCTTGCTCTTTAAAAATGAGCGGCAGGAGA
The DNA here is from genome assembly GCF_053890955.1 of Vibrio sp. JZG120. Classification (NCBI taxonomy): domain Bacteria; kingdom Pseudomonadati; phylum Pseudomonadota; class Gammaproteobacteria; order Vibrionales; family Vibrionaceae; genus Vibrio; species Vibrio sp. JZG120. The sequence goes on along the minus strand of NZ_JBSRRK010000001.1, from coordinate 5,532 downwards.
ATAAAAGTCCAACTTTGGTTCATGATTCGACAGGAGTGCTTCCAACGACCTACCTTGACGAATGGGCGATGTAGCTTTTATTAAGACGATCTTACAACATGCACCTTGAGGTATATCTTCAAAGCAAAAAACGAGTACAATCTGCTCATCACAAAGCAGAAGATGAAGAACATGGAAACATTAGTAATTGGTCATCGTGGTGTTGCTGGCTCATACCCAGAAAATACAAAAGTGAGCGTTCAGGCCGCCATTGACCTCGGATTAAATTGGGTTGAAGTTGATGTACAACCGACCAAAGATAATGTTTTAGTGGTTTGCCATGATCACACCATAAATCGATGCAGTAATGGACAAGGGCGTGTCGATGAACTGACTCTGGAAGAGTTAAAGGCGTTGGATTTTGGTAGCTGGTTCAGCGCAGATTTTTCAGGTGAGAAAATCATGACATTAGATGAGCTGCTCACTTTAGCTACTGAGCATAAGCTTAACTTGAATATTGAAGTTAAGGTAGATCGCCACCCAGCAGAAGAAGTGGCACAAGCTCTCGCAAACGTACTGGCAAAAAGTCCCATGCCGCAAGAGAAGGTACTACTCTCCAGTTTTAGTCATGATGTCATTAGAGCGCTGCATAAATACTGCAGTGAGTATCGATTAGGTGTATTGAGTGAATTCTTAACGAGAAAAGATAAACGCCTTTTGGAAGAAGTTAACGCCTATAGCTGCAACCTAAACATTAACTGGGTTCGCTCGCGCCAAATAAACAAACTCCAGCAGGCGGGTTACAAAGTGATGTGTTATACAGTGAACAATCCAAACAAACTGAAGTACCTACCTCAGTTAGACGGTATATTCAGTGATCATCCACAACGCTTTATGCCATAGCACATACCACCTTGAGCTTCAGAGGCACCATTTCGTTACCACTCAATCTGAATTGGTGTCCCCATCTCGACAAGCTGGATAAATTCATCCATCTCTTCATTGGTAATCGCAATACACCCATTGGTCCAATCAAAGCTTTGGATATAAATCGGCAACTGACTCTCACCGTTTTTTAAACCATGAATTTTGATGTTTCCTCCTGGGGACACACCTCGGCGCTTCGCTTCCAACGTATCAATCGCATCAGGGTAGCTAATATGCACAGAACGATAAAAAGCAGAGTCTTCTATAACGTAATCTAAGGTGTATTCGCCCTCAGGTGTACGATTGTCTCCCTCTTCTTGTTTATGCCCTTGAGGGCTTGCCCCTAAAGCAATGCGGTATTCTTTTAGTATTGTGCCTTGTTCCATTAAATACATTCGACGCTTTGACTTGTCGACTTTAACAAGATCTACAGCTGCATGGACGCCAGAAGCCAACACACAACACAAGAACATAGAGAACCATTTCACTGACATTGCCGGAACGCCTAACCTAACTAAAGTGAACAAGAAAAGAGCGATTATGCTAGTCAGTTAGCGCCCGTAAAGCAAACAGTATCTAGGGTAGACCCTGTATTACCCCAGGAGCTAATGGATGAACGCACAAGTGCAGAATCGTAAGATAATACTCATTGAAAGGCGTGATCGTTATCGTTGTTTGATATGGCAAAAGTTAAAGAGAAGATTTCTCTATTCATTCCGCCTAAGTTGCATTACTTTATAAGTATATTTATTTATAAAGTCCGCACTTTTTGAGAGGGAACCATGATTAATATTGCTTTTTTTAGTGCAAAATCCTACGACGAGGCCTCTTTTAATAAAATTAAAAATAACCGAGATTTTGAATTCCACTATCACGACTTCCGGCTAACCGAAAAAACCGCCAAAATGGCACATGGTTGCGATGTCGTGTGTGCTTTCGTCAATGATGACCTTTCAGCTCCCGTTCTTAAACAGCTTTCTCTAGGCGGAACTAAGCTTATTGCCATGCGCTGCGCGGGTTTTGATAAAGTTGATCTACAAGCCGCTAAAGAACTTGGCTTACAAGTGGTTCGAGTTCCTGCTTACTCACCAGAAGCGGTGGCTGAACACACAGTCGGTTTGATGATGTGCCTAAATCGTCGCCTTCACAAAGCCTACCAACGTACACGTGACGCCAACTTCTCGCTAGAGGGCCTAGTTGGCTTTAACTTTTACGGGAAAACCGTTGGTGTCATTGGTACAGGTAAGATTGGTATCGCGACGATGCGTATCTTCAAAGGGCTTGGCATGGAGCTGCTTTGCTATGACCCTTACGAAAATCCATTAGCACTAAAAATGGGAGCGCGTTACTGTTCGCTTGAAGAAATCTACGCTAATGCGGATATTATCTCTCTCCATTGTCCAATGAGTGAAGAAAACTATCACCTATTGAACGAAAAAGCCTTCGCGCAAATGAAAGATGGTGTGATGATCATTAACACCAGTCGAGGCGAGTTGCTGGATTCACTAGCAGCGATAGAGGCATTGAAACAAGGTAAGATTGGCGCGCTTGGTCTAGACGTGTATGACAATGAAAAAGACTTGTTCTTCCAAGATAAATCTAACGATGTCATTGTAGACGATGTTTTCCGTCGCTTATCGGCTTGTCATAACGTGCTCTTTACTGGCCACCAAGCATTCTTGACTCACGAAGCACTTAATAATATTGCCTCAGTTACGCTCGATAACGTCGAAGCCTTCTTCTCTGGTAACGTATCGGGCAATGAACTGATTAACTAAAGCCAGACAATCGAGAAGTATAGTAGAGCGTGTGATCTCAGCTATGCTATACTTCTCGACTATTTAAAATTTGAGCCAAATTACCATGAGCATAAAAACTGATATTCAAAAGCTGCACAACCGTTTAGATACATGCCAACGTAAACTTGATGCGGCACGTTCTCGTGGTGATCACGAAATGATTACAAAGTTCACGGATGAAGTAGAACAGCTAACCAAAAAGCTTAACCAGTTAAAGCATAAGCAAAACTATGAGCTGAACAAAGAACGTAAAAGCTTACTTGATATGCCATTCTCTCGTGAAATCACCAAAGCAGAACAAGCGGACATCGGCAAACTGAAAAAACGCGTACGCGGCTTAGTAATCGTTCACCCACTAACAAAAGTTGGTAAAGAGCTTCGCCTCGATGTCATGACAGGCTTTGCGCCAAAAGAGTTTTAAACTCATATTAATACTCGTTGAGCCTAAGCATTTGCTTGGGCTTTTTATTTTGTACTGCTTCATTAAATTTCATCGAAATATCAACCCATAAGCTCTTAAAAAGGCCAGCGACAAAAGCCACTGACCAAATTCAAAATGCCAGTCTGCATTACTCGCCTACGACAGTTGCTGCAACTTGTGCTCCACAACGGGGTCATTCGGAACTAACTGCTGAGCCACTTCCAAAAGTTGTACTGCATCTTGCGGATTGTCATGCTCATGCTTCATCGCAATATCAACAAGTGGCTGAATATCGATTTGCGCTTGATGCTCCTTCACATGTTCTTTCTTTTCTTCAATTAACACATTATGAGCGGTACTCAGTAAGTTCAAACGATGCTGTGAACTCGCATTCGCCTTGTTAAGGCACTGATAGTAATCTTCTTTTAATCGCAGCGTTTTAGTCTGATGACGAAACTGCGCTATATCTATCTTCTGATAACGTATAAAGTCTACAGCCACTTGCTTATAAAAACCGAATTTATTCAAATACGTCGCGTGGGTACCATGTCCCATACCGAAGACTCTCAAGTGAGTGAGCTCTGGGTAGCGTTTGGCGTGAAGGCGGTCGATTTCATTGGTTGGATCATAAATGATGTAACCTTTTGCATCTCCAAGGTCGAGGTCGTGGTACTTTCCTTCCCAATCAAATTGTTGGGCAAGTTCAGTACTTGGCCTGTCATCCCATGGCACTAGCACTTTGTTTTTTGTACTGACCGGGTGAAACATCAATACTTGATCCAACTTTAATAGATTGGAAAAAGCGCCAATAGCAAAACCACCGCGGCTAAGGCCATAACCTAAACGGCATTCAAAAGGCTCAAGTAATGTCGATAACTGCTCTAGAAAGAAAATCAAATTACGGCTGCGAAACCAGTTACTTTTCCCAAGGTGCTGAAAAGAAATAATATTTACTTTTTGTTTCTGGGCTAAGCGATAGCCCCAAGGCGCAAAGTCTGAGTGTAAGTCCTGTACTTGTAGATTCGTACCAGCAGGGGAAAAGGTGAACAACAGCGGTTTATTGCGGTCGACAAACTCATACTTAACAAACACATCATCAAGTAAGTCCTCCCCGGACATCGGTAGCCTGGTTTGCTGGTCTTCACGAGAAAGAGCCAGCCATTCATCCAACCAGTACAGTAACTTCATTAATCCTCCATCTAAATTGCGCCTAGCAATTGTGTTAAAAATCTAGTTTTTAGTGTGTGATCATCTCCCCCTGGTTACAGGGGACTCTGATATCAGTCCTCTTTTAAAACAAAGCGTGAATTTGCTTATTAAATTGGTCAATATCTATGGTTTGATGACGAACAAACTCCTTCGCCACCAGATTAAAAAATTCTAATTTATCTAATTGTGTGGATTGAGTGCCGTGCCCCATACCGACGACTTTTAAATGAGTTAGCTCTGGGTAACGTTCAGCATGAAGACGATCAATACGATTGGTGGGGTCATAAATAATGTAACCTTTGGCATTGCCCAAATCTCGATCATGGTAGCCGCCTTCCCAATCGAACTGTTGAGCAAGCTCAGTGCTGGGCCGATCATCCCAAGGCACTAAAGCTTTATTTTTTGTGCTCACAGGATAAAACAACAAAAGATGTTCTAATTTCAGCAAGTTAGCGAACGCGCCAATTGCAAAGCCACCTCGACTTTGCCCATAACCCAAACGACATTGGAAGGGATGAAGCAACTCAGACAGCTGCTCCAGAAAGAAAATCAAATTCCGACTACGGAACCAATTACTTTGTCCTAAATGTTGAAAGGCAATAATGTTTACTTTTTGTTGTATTCCGAGCTCGTAGCCCCAAGGAGAAAAATTCGGAGTTAAATCTTGTACCTGCACATCAGTGCCGGAAGGAGAAAATGTGAACAACAATGGCTTGTTAAGATCGACGAGTTCATACTTCACAAATACATCATCAAGTAAATCGTAGCCAGAAATTGGTAAAGCAGCATTTTGCTCTTTTTGAGTAAGCACTTGCCATTCATCTAACCAGTAAAGTAGCTTCATTTTTTCTCCTAGTACATCAGCAGTATTTAGACTGAAACTCTATCAAAATGCTTTTAAGCATCCCACGTTGAGACTTAACAAAGCTCTACTTAAAGCCTAAATGACCTATGAAAATGTCTTCGATTGCAGATATTACTGCGTAAACTAAACCCAAAGTGAGTACGCTAAAGAACTTAGAGAAAGGGCCGGAGAAAAGCCAATTAGAAGTTTTCGATAACAGCTGTTAAAAAACAGCAGATACAAAAAAACCGCTGTAAGAACAGCGGTTTTTTAAAGGTGGCGGAGAGATAGGGATTTGAACCCTAGATACGCTATTAACGTATGCCGGTTTTCAAGACCGGTGCTTTCAACCA